>NZ_KL591003.1:320260-555134 GCF_000716335.1 Streptomyces sp. NRRL S-118
GCCGTCGGGGCCGGGCCGCCATCCGTTGCCGAGGGCGCGGCGGGCGATGTTGGGGCCGCTGGCGATGCGTTCGACGCAGCCGCGCGATCCGCAGGGGCACGGGTCCCCGTCCAGCTCGACGCTGATGTGGCCGATGTGGCCGGCGTTGCCGGTCGGTCCGGTGTGCAGGCGCCCGCCCAGGACGAGTCCGCCGCCGACGCCGGTGGAGACGACCAGGCACAGGGCGTCGGCGTAGCCGCGGGCGGCACCCTGCCAGTGCTCGGCGGCCGTCATGGCGACGCCGTCCCCGACCAGGGTGACGGGCAGCCCGCCGGTGGCCTGCCGCACCCGCTCGACCAGGGGGAAACCGCGCCAGCCCGGCACGTTGACGGGGCTGACCGTACCGGCGGAGGCGTCGACCGGTCCGGCGCTGCCGATGCCGACGGCGGAGACGCGGCCCCAGAGCGGCGAGGCCGCCAGCTCGGCGAGCACCGCCTCGACCGCCCGCATCACCGTCTCTCCGTCCTCGCGGGCCGGGGTCGGCCGCTGGGCCCGGACGATGATCACGCCGTCGCCGTCGACCAGCGCGCCGGCGATCTTGGTGCCACCGATGTCCAGCGCGGCGGTCAGGTCGGAGTGCATCGGTGGCGGGTCCCCCGTGAGAGCTGTCAGTACCTGCGGATACAGAGGTGGTTCGGGAAGAGTCTGCCTCAGTCTCCATGGCGCTGACAACGTTGTCCAGGGCCTATGCTCGACGCCACACCCTTGCACAATCGATGACAGTACGACAGGACAGGACAGCGCACCGTGGCCGAGACCGCCCGCCGACCCGATCATCGCTACGGCAACCGGCCCACCATGAAGGACGTGGCGGCCCGTGCGGGCGTCGGCCTCAAGACCGTCTCCCGCGTGGTGAACGGCGAGCCGGGCGTCACTCCCGACACCGAGCGGCGCGTCCAGGAGGCCATCGAGGCGCTCGGCTTCCGCCGCAACGACAGCGCACGAGTACTGCGCAAGGGACGCACCGCCTCGATCGGCCTGGTCCTGGAAGACCTCGCCGACCCGTTCTACGGGCCGCTCAGCCGCGCCGTCGAAGAGGTCGCGCGGGCGCACGGGGCGCTGTTGATCAACGGGTCCAGCGCGGAGGACCCGGACCGGGAGCAGGAGCTGGCCCTGGCGCTGTGCGCGCGCCGGGTCGACGGGCTGATCGTGATCCCGGCGGGTGACGACCACCGCTACCTGGAGCCCGAGATCAAGGCCGGGGTCGCCACCGTCTTCGTGGACCGCCCGGCCGGGCGCATCGACGCGGACGCGGTGCTCTCCGACAGCTTCGGCGGGGCCCGCGCGGGAGTGACGCACCTCATCGCGCACGGCCACCGCCGGATCGGCTTCATCGGCGACCAGGCACGGATCCACACGGCCGTGGAGCGGCTGCGCGGCTACCGGGCGGCGATGGAGGACGCGGAGCTCGCGGTGGACGACTCCTGGGTCTCGCTGGGCTCGACCGACCCGGATCGGGTACGGGGCGCGGTCGCGGCGATGCTGGCCGGCCCGGACCCGGTGACGGCGATCTTCGCGGGCAACAACCGGGTGACGGTGACGGTCGTGCGCGAGCTGGCCGGGCGGGAGCGCCCGGTCGCCCTGGTCGGCTTCGACGACATCGAGCTCGCCGACCTGCTCGGTATCACGGTCATCGCCCAGGACGCGGCCGCGCTGGGCCGCACCGCCGCGGAGCGGCTCTTCCGCCGGCTGGACGGCAGCGACGACGCTCCGGAGCGGGTGGTGCTGGACACGACGCTGATCCCGCGCGGCTCGGGCGAGATCCGGCCGTCCTGACCGCTGACGGCTGCTCGCGCGGCTCCTGGCTCCTGGCTCCTGGCTCCTGATTGTTGGCTGCCGGGAACTCCTGGCCTCTGCCGCTCGTGGCTGCTCGGCTCGTGGCTCGTGGCTCGTGCGACCCCACCGCTTTGCGGCTCCCACGCCCCCTGGGGTCGCCGCGCCGCGCCGCCGTAGCGCCCCCGGCCGCGCCGCCGTAGCGCCCCCGAAGGTCAGGGGCGCCGTGGTCCCCTCGCCGGGCGCCGGCCCGCCACCGCGGAACCTCCCGGAGCGGACCGGCGCTCGCCCGGGCGGGCACCCACCACCAGGGGTTGTGCGCCACAGGTGGTGCGCCACGAGTTGGTGCGCCACAGGTCCGTGCCCGGCGGGGGCCGCCGCCTCCGCCGGGCGGGTCAGCAGACCGGCAGGCCGGGGAGCGGAGCGTCGTTGTCGCCGCCCTGGATGTAGACGTCGCTCACGTAGACGCCGGTGTTGCCGCTGTCGTCGTCGGTCTTCGCCCACCAGACGTTGGTCCACTCGCCGTGGGTCTCGCGGCGGCCCAGGTCGGCCTGGCAGTAGAAGTAGTTGGTGCCGGCGTTGAGGGTGCCTGCCGCGCTGCCGTCGGCGCGGTACGACGTCGCGGTGCGCCACACCTGGCAGTTGTACTTGCCGCCGCCGATGGAGTGGCAGACGGGCGCCGGAGCCGGTGCGCCACCGCCCCCGGTCGTGGTGGTCGATCCGGAGGTGTCGCCGCCGGTGGTGCCGCCCGAGGAGCCGGAGCCCGAGCCGTCACCGCCGGAGCCCTTGCCCCCGTCCGTGCCGGCCGCGGGAAGGGACGGCTTGCGCGACGGCGTGGGCGACGCGGGGTCGGTGGACCCCGGGGCGGAGCGCGTGGCTTCGGGGCTGGGCTTCCCCGAGGGATCCGAGGCGCCGGGCACCTGGTCGAGGGCCCGGGCCTGGTCCGGCGTGCCGCCCGTCGGGGCGTCCACCCGACCGCCGGCCAGTTCCTGGTCCGTTGCGCCGCCTGAGCGGTCCATGAAGGCGTACGTCACGCCTCCCCCGGCCAGCAGCACGGCCGCGATCGCCGCCGCCACCATGACCCGCGACCGGCTCTTACGGCGCCGCTCCGTCCGGGTGGAGGGCGCGGGCACCCCCGGTGCGGGGGTCGCCGGTGCCATGGGGGCCGCCTGCGCAGGCGGTTCGGGTGTCACGGGCCCCATGGGGGCCATGGGTGTCACGGGTGCCGGGCCGAAGCCCTGGGGCTGGTGCGGCAGGACGGTCCGCTCGGTCGGCACGTACGGAGGCGCGGGCGCCGCGGCCTGCCGCCCCTCGCCCACCGCCGCCAGCAGCCGTGCCGCCGTCAGGGCGTCCGGACGCTGCGCCGGGTCCTTGTGCATGAGCTGATGCAGCACCGCGCCGAGCGGCCCCGCTCGGCGCGGCTCGGGCAGCGGCTCCGCGACGATCGCGGTGAGCGTCGACCACGTCGACGTACGGCGGAAGGGCGAGGCGCCTTCGACCGCGGCGTACAGCGTGGCGCCCAGCGCCCAGACGTCGGAGGCGGGTCCCGGGTCGTGGCCCTGGGCGCGTTCGGGCGCGAGGTAGTCCAGGGAGCCGACGATCTCGCCGCTGCGCGTGAGGTGGGTGGCGGAGCCGTCGCCGGGGTCGTCCATCGCGGCGATGCCGAAGTCGGTGAGGACGACCCGTCCCGTGCGGTCCAGCAGGACGTTGCCGGGCTTGACGTCCCGGTGCAGCACGCCGACCGCGTGGGCGGCGCCGAGTGCCTCCAGCACCGCGGCGCCGATGGCGGCGGCCTCGCGGGGGTCCAGCACGCCGCGTTCGGCGAGCACGTCGTCGAGGGACGGGCCGTCGACGAGCTCCATGACGATGACGGGCCGGCCCTGGTGGTCGGCGACGTCGTGGACGGCGATGACCCCGGGGTGGCGCACCCGTGCGGCGGCCCGGGCCTCACGCTGCATGCGCAGCCGCAGGTCGGCGAGTTCGTGGCCGGAGGAGTCCGTGTAGGTACGGAGCTCCTTGACGGCCACCTCGCGGCCCAGCACCTCGTCGAACGCCCGCCAGACGACGCCCATGCCACCGCGGCCGAGCTGCCGGACGACCCGGTAGCGCCCCGCGATCAGTTCCTTCTCCCCCGAAGACACCGCTGCCCCGTTCCCCTGTACGCCGATCGATACGGCGTACAGAGTACGGGGCGCCGGTGGCCGTCCCGGCCGCTTACGGGGCGGTGGCGGTCAGGTCGCCGCGGCGGGGGGCGGCGAAGCCGTCGAGGTCCGCCCGGCTCAGGCCGGTCAGACGGGCGACCTCGTCGGTGTCGAGGGCGCCGCAGTCGATGCCCCGCAGCAGGTAGGAGCCGAGGGCCTTGGCGGTGGCGGGCTCGTCCATGACATCGCCGCCCGCCTGGTTGGCGTACGCGGACAGACGGGCCGCGGCCTGCTCGAAGCCCTCGCGGTAGAAGGCGAAGACGGCGGCGTACCGGGTGGGCAGGTGGCCGGGGTGCATGTCCCAGCCCTGGTAGTAGGCGCGGGCGAGCGCGCGGCGGGTGAGACCGTAGTGGAGGCGCCAGGCGTCGTGGACCTTCTCGGTGGTGCCGACCGGCAGGACGTTGGTGGAGCCGTCGGAGACGCGTACGCCGGTGCCGGCCGCGGCGACCTGCATGACGGCCTTGGCGTGGTCGGCGGCCGGGTGGTCGCTGGCCTGGTGGGCTGCGGAGACGCCGAGGCAGGCGCTGTAGTCGAAGGTGCCGTAGTGGAGGCCGGTGGCGCGCCCTTCGGCGGCGTCGATCATGCGGGCCACGGTGGCGGTGCCGTCGGCGGCGAGGATGGCCTGGCTGGTCTCGACCTGGATCTCGAAGCCGATGCGGCCGGTTTCCAGGCCGCGGGCCTTCTCGAACTCCTCCAGCAGGCGGACCATGGCGGTGACCTGCTCGGGATAGGTGACCTTGGGGAGGGTGAGGACGAGTCCGGCGGGCAGGCCGCCGGCCTCCATGAGCCCGGTGAGGAAGATGTCCAGGGTGCGGATGCCGCGGTCGCGTACGGCGGCCTCCATGCACTTCATGCGGATGCCCATGTACGGGGCGGCCGTCCCGTTGCGGTACGCCTCGGAGATCAGGCGGGCGGCGCGGGCGGCGTCCCGGTCCTCTTCGGCCCCGCCCTTGCCGCCGTAGCCGTCCTCGAAGTCGACGCGCAGGTCCTCGATGGGTTCGCGCTCCAGCTTCGCCCGTACGCGCGCGTACACCGGCTCGGCGAGCTCGTCGGACAGGCCGAGGACGGCGGCGAGGGAGGCGGCGTCCGGCGCGTGCTCGTCGAGCATGGCGAGGGCCTGGTCGCCCCAGGAGCGGATGGTGCCGGCTTCGAAGGCGTCGCCGGGTACGTAGACGGTGTGGACGGGCTGGCGGGTGCCGGGGTCGCCCGGGTAACGGCGGGCGAGTTCGGCGTCCACCGACACGAGCGAGGCGCTGATGCCGTCGCTGACCGCACCGGCGAGACTCGTCGCCACCTTCTCCTGCTGACCCATTCCCGAACCCTCCGCGCTCTCAGTGCCGCTTTTCCGCTTCACGGAATCAACAATCCGCATAGCGAAGTTAATCGGTGGGCCTGACCTGCGTCAATGGTGCCTCCAACGGAACGGGGCCGCGCGGTGAAGATCACCACGCGGCCCCGGGCCGTGACGGAAGGCGCAGGTCAGCCCTTGCGCGCCTGGACCTCGGCGGTCAGCTGCGGGACGACCTCGAAGAGGTCGCCGACCACGCCGTAGTCGACCAGGTCGAAGATCGGGGCCTCGGCGTCCTTGTTGATGGCCACGATGGTCTTCGAGGTCTGCATGCCCGCGCGGTGCTGGATCGCGCCGGAGATGCCCGCCGCGATGTACAGCTGCGGCGAGACCGACTTACCGGTCTGGCCGACCTGGTTGGTGTGCGGGTACCAGCCGGCGTCGACCGCGGCGCGCGAGGCGCCGACGGCGGCACCGAGCGAGTCGGCGAGCTGCTCGATGATCGAGAAGTTCTCGGCGCCGTTGACGCCACGGCCGCCGGAGACCACGATCGCGGCCTCGGTCAGCTCGGGGCGGCCGGTCGACTCGCGCGGGGTGCGGGAGACGACCTTGGTGCCGGTGGCCTTCTCGGAGAAGGAGACCGACAGGGCCTCGACGGTGCCCGCGGCCGGGGCGGCCTCCACGGGGGCCGAGTTCGGCTTGACCGTGATGACCGGGGTGCCCTTGGAGACACGGGACTTGGTGGTGAAGGAGGCGGCGAACGCGGACTGCGTGGCCACCGGGCCCTCGTCGCCGGCCTCGAGGTCGACGGCGTCGGTGATGATGCCGGAGCCGAGACGGACCGCGAGGCGGGCCGCGATCTCCTTGCCCTCGGCGGAGGACGGGACGAGCACGGCGGCGGGCGAGACGGCCTCGTGGGCGGCCTGCAGCGCGTCGACCTTCGGGACGACGAGGTAGTCGCCGAACTCCGGGGCGTCGGCGGTGAGGACCTTCACCGCGCCGTGCTCGGCGAGCGTGGCGGCGGTGGCCTCGGCGCCGGAGCCGAGGGCGACCGCGACCGGCTCGCCGATGCGGCGGGCGAGGGTCAGCAGCTCCAGCGTGGGCTTGCGGACGGCACCGTCCACGTGGTCGACGTAGACGAGAACTTCAGCCATGGGACTCAATCTCCTGCGGTGCGAGAAATCTGGGCGGGTGAGTGGCTCGCGCGAGCCTCAGATGCCGGGCCGGTCCGGGGTGGCGGCGGATACGGCTCCGCCGCACGGCCCCGGACCCCGGCAACTAGATGAACTTCTGGCCCGCGAGGAACTCGGCCAGCTGCTTGCCGCCCTCGCCCTCGTCCTTGACGATCGTGCCGGCCGTGCGGGCCGGGCGCTCCGTGGCCGAGTCGACCTTGGTCCAGGAGCCCTCGAGGCCGACCTCGTCGGCGTCGATGTCCAGGTCGCCCAGGTCCAGCGACTCGACCGGCTTCTTCTTGGCGGCCATGATGCCCTTGAAGGACGGGTAGCGGGCCTCGCCCGACTGGTCCGTCACGGACACGACGGCCGGCAGGGACGCCTCCAGCTGCTCGGACGCGGTGTCGCCGTCGCGGCGGCCCTTGACGGTGCCGTCCTCGACCGAGACCTCGGAGAGCAGGGTGACCTGCGGCACGCCCAGGCGCTCGGCGAGGATCGCCGGCAGGACGCCCATGGTGCCGTCGGTGGACGCCATGCCGCAGATGACCAGGTCGTACCCGGTCTTCTCGATCGCCTTGGCGAGCACCAGCGAGGTGGCCATGACGTCCGAGCCGTGCAGGTCGTCGTCCTCGACGTGGACGGCCTTGTCGGCGCCCATGGACAGCGCCTTGCGCAGCGCGTCCTTGGCGTCCTCGGGGCCGACGGTCAGCACCGTGATCTCGGCGTCGTCCGCGTCCTCGGCGATCTGCAGCGCCTGCTCCACCGCGTACTCGTCCAGCTCCGACAGCAGGCCGTCGACGTCGTCGCGGTCGACGGTCAGGTCATCGGCGAAGTGCCGGTCGCCGGTGGCGTCGGGCACGTACTTCACACAGACAACGATCCTCAAGCTCACGCCGGCTCTCCTACTGCATCGTCATAACTGGGCTGCCTTGTTGCACGCAGCATAGGCGCCTGATGGGACGGTTTCCGCTCGGGGCGGGTGCCGCCCCCAGCGGAAATATTACTCGTCAGTACACCCACTGTGTTCCCGGTAAGCAAGCGCTTTGAACTGTGACCTTGCCAACGCTGAGTAACCGGGCTGTACGCGCGCTTCCTCAGTCGCGCAGCGCGTTGAACCGGCCCTGGTGGTACAGCAGCGGGCGTCCGGCGCCGTCCGGGTCGCCGTCCACCACCTGCGCCACCACGATGCGGTGGTCGCCCGCCGGGACGCGCGCCACGACCCGGCACACGAGCCAGGCCAGGACGCCGTCGAGCACGGGGACGCCCTCGGGGCCGGCGTGCCACCGGGTGGGCGGGGCGAACCGGTCGGCGCCGCTGCGCGCGAAGGTGGCGGCCAGCTCCCGCTGGTGCTCGCCGAGTATGTGGACGCCGATGTGTTCCGCCTCGGCCAGGACCGGCCAACTGGATGAGGTGGTGCCCACGCCGAACGAGATCAGCGGGGGGTCGGCGGCGACCGAGCTGAGCGAGGTCGCGGTGAATCCGACGGGCCGCCCGGCTCCCTGCGCGGTGACGACCGCCACCCCTGCCGCGTGCCGCCGGAAGACGGAACGGAGCAGCTCGGGCGTGGCGGAGGGCACCGGCGTGGGGGGCCGGGTGGAGGTGCGCAGGCCGGGCGAGACGGTCATGGGGCGTCAGCCTTCCGATGCGTGGCATGCACAGTCAAGTGCGTCCGGGGAACTGCGAGATGTGTCACGGCGGTCACACCGCGTGCCCGAGGGCGGCGATGACGTCCGCCCTGCGCGGCTGGCCGGCCGCGCGCCGCACGATCCGGCCGTCGCGGTCCAGCACCAGCACGGTGGGGGTCCTGACGATGCCCAGCGCGCGGACGAGAGCGAGGCGGCCTTCGGCGTCGATCTCGACGTGGGTGACGCCGGGGACCATCTCCGCCACCTCGGCGAGGGTCCGCCGGGTCGCGCGGCACGGCTGGCAGAACGCGCTGGAGAACTGCACGAGCGTCGCCCGCTCGCCGAGGCGGGCGACGCCCAGCTCGTCCGGTCCGAGCAGGTCCTCGCCCGCGCCGCCGCCCTCGCCGCTCACCCTTCCGCCTTCCGTCGCGTCTTCCGTCACGCCCGCCCCACCTCTCCGCGCCTCTCCGCGCCTCTCCGCGCCGCGTCCCTCCGCGCCGCCGGACCCCCGGCGCCGGGAGCACCCGAGCCGGGCACCGGAGCACCCTGCCGGGAAGGACACCGCCGGCGCCGTGAGCGCCGCCGGGGCGGACCGGAAAGTCTCCGGACAGCCGCCGGCCGCGCCTCCGGCACCGCCGTCAGATGGAGCGTCCGCGCGGCCCCCGATGATTCCCGCTCGGCGCCGATCAGCCACGACGTGACGAGAATCTCGCCCCACGAAGGCGTCAGGACTGGTTTGAAGGGCGGACATGGGGCACGATCTGCCCCATGCCGGATACCTACGGCTGCGTAACTTCCGCCGGGAGAACCTCCCCAGGCATGTTCAGAGAGAAGGGTCTTCTCCGTGGCAGAACTCGTCTATCGGCCGGTCATCGGCGCCGCTCTCACCATGTTCAAGGCGCTCGACCTGAAGATCGACACACAGGGTTCGGAGAACATTCCGCGCAGCGGCGGAGCGGTGCTGGTCAGCAACCACATCAGCTACCTGGATTTCATCTTTTCGGGCCTCGCGGCGCTCCCCCAGAAGCGCCTGGTGCGCTTCATGGCCAAGGATTCGGTGTTCCGGCACAAGATCTCCGGTCCGCTGATGCGCGGGATGAAGCACATCCCCGTCGACCGCGCCCAGGGAGAGGCCGCGTACCGCCACGCACTCGAATCGCTGCGCGCCGGCGAGATCATCGGCGTCTTCCCCGAGGCGACGATCTCGCAGTCGTTCACGCTGAAGAGCTTCAAGTCGGGCGCGGCGCGCCTGGCGCAGGAAGCCGGCGTCCCGCTGATCCCGATGGCGGTCTGGGGCACGCAGCGGCTGTGGACCAAGGGCCGGCCGCGCAACTTCCGGCGCAGCCACATCCCCGTGACGATCAGGGTGGGCGAGCCGGTGGACGCGCCCACCGACCAGTACGCCGGTGCGATCACCCGGCGCCTGCGCGAGCGGGTGCAGGAGCTGCTGGAGGCGGCGCAGCGCGCCTATCCCGTACGGCCGAGGGACGCGAGCGACACCTGGTGGGTGCCCGCGCACCTCGGCGGCACGGCCCCGACGCCCGCCGAGGTCCGCGAGGCCAGCTGAGGCACCCCGAGGCCGGCCGAGGTCCGCAAGGCCGGCCGAGGTCCCGCGACGCCCGCCGGTGCCCCCGTCACCAGGCGCCGCCGGCGCCCGAGCGGTCCCGCTCGCGCCGCTCTCAGCTGCCGGGCGCGCGAACGGTGATCCGTGCGCCGGGGCTGAGCGCCTCCAGTGCCTCCGCGAGCTCGAGGCCCGCGGCTTCGAGGGCGCCGTGGGTCATGGGCGGGAGGCTCTCCAGCAGGAAGAGCGCGTTCACGGACCGTTCGGTGAGGCGGGTGCGCACACCCTGGCGCCAGTTCCAGCGACGGCAGGTGACGCCTTCGTCGTCGCACCACACGACCTCGCCCGGTTCCGGGCGCTCGGTCACCTCCTCGCCGCCCGCCGCCGTGGCGAACGGCTCCTCGCCGGTGGCGCGCACCAGCCGCATCCCGCCCCGGATGCGGTCGAGGTCCTCGCCGCCGACCGGGATCAGGTGGGCGACGCTGATGGCGTTGTACGCGTCGACGAGCAGGTTGATCCGGGGCAGCCCGCCGTCGGCGAGCGCACGCCGGGCCAGGGCTTCGGCGGAGTTGCGGGTCCGCGACGGCTTGGCGCCGAAGGCGCCGTACGCCGTCCGCCAGGCGGCGATGTGGGGGTCCTCGTGCGGGGCGCGGCCGTCGAGCCGCTCGGTGAGACGGCGCGCGGCCTCGTCGAGGAGGGCGGAACTCGCCGCGTTGCTCGGTCCGTTGACCAGGCCGCGCGCCTCGACGGCCAAGTGGGTGAAGCCGGGGGCGAGCGCCTGCACGTCGGCGGCGACGGTGAGCGGCAGGGAGAGGGGCAGGGGCAGCGACTGGGTCATGGTCCGCCGTTCAGAGTTCCGTGGGCAGCGTCTTCCACAGGTACGCCCGGTCGGGAGCAGCCTGCAGGGCATTCAGTACGACCGGATGCGGTTCAGCATACAGTACCGGATAGTCCACTTCATTGAACTCCGGGCGGACGGAGAAGGCCAGTCGCTCACGGTCCTGCGCGAACTGGGCATCGATGCCGGGCTTGTTGCCCCGCGGATCCTGTCGCGCCCACACCCCCCGCCCGGGCAGCCGGACCGCGACCAGGCCGTGGATCACGGGGTCGCTCCCGTCCTCCTCGGCGAGCCGCTGGTAGCACAGGGCCGCGGGCACGGAGCGGGCGCGCAGCAGCGCTACGAGCGCGTGGGACTTGACATAGCAGGTGCCGACACCCTGCTGCAGCACCTCCGAGGCGCGCCACGGGACGCGCGCGTCGCCGACGTCCGCCGAGTGCGCAATGGTGTCGCGGACGAGCTCGAAGGCAGCTTTGGCGTATGAGTATGCATCAGGATGATCGACGGTGAGGCGGACGGCGATGCCGCGCACCAGCGAGTGCTCATGATCGATGGCCTCGCCGGCCGCGAGATAGGCGGAGAGTTCGGGGGTGTGCTGAATCAGCTCCATATGTATCGACCATAAGGAAGCGACCGGCTGGAGTCAATGAATTTCCAACCGGCCGCATACCCATGCAGTCCATCACGTGAGCCGACAGCACATCATCCGTGCCGGATCAGCGGGCCATCTCTTCCTTGAGCGCCAGGAGGAAGGCGTCGACGTCGTCCTCGGTCGTGTCGAAGGAGCACATCCAGCGTACGTCTCCGGCCGCCTCGTCCCAGAAGTAGAACCGGAAGCGCTCCTGAAGCCGCAGCGTCACCGCGTGGGGCAGGCGTGCGAAGACCGCGTTCGCCTGGACGGGGTGGAGGATCTCGACGCCGTCGACCGCCCGGACGCCCTCCGCCAGCCGCTGTGCCATCGCATTGGCGTGCCGGGCGTTGCGCAGCCACAGGTCCTTGGCGAGCAGCGCCTCGAACTGCACCGACAGGAACCGCATCTTGGACGCGAGCTGCATCGACATCTTGCGCAGGTGCTTCATGTGGCGCACCGCGTCCGGGTTCAGGACCACCACGGCCTCGCCCATGAGCATGCCGTTCTTGGTGCCGCCGAACGTCAGCAGGTCCACGCCCACCGCATTGGTGAACGCGCGCATCGGCACGTCCAGCGACGCGGCGGCGTTCGCTATCCGGGCGCCGTCGAGGTGGACCTTCATGCCCAGCCCGTGGGCGTGCTCCACGATCGCCCGGATCTCGTCGACCGTGTACACGGTGCCGAGCTCGGTGTTCTGGGTGATCGAGACGACCTGCGGCATCGCGCGGTGCTCGTCGTCCCAGCCGAACGCCTGCCGGTCGATGAGCTCCGGCGTCAGCTTGCCGTCCGGAGTGGGGACGGTCAGCAGCTTCAGTCCGCCCATCCGCTCCGGCGCCCCGCCCTCGTCCACGTTGATGTGGGCGGACTCGGCGCAGATGACCGCGCCCCACCGGTCGGTGAGCGCCTGGAGGGCCGTGACGTTGGCGCCGGTACCGTTGAAGACCGGGTACGTCTCGGCGGTCGGGCCGAAGTGGCTGTGCATGACCCGCTGGAGGTGCTCGGTGTAGACATCCTCGCCGTACGACACCTGGTGGCCTTCGTTTGCGAGGGCGATCGCCGCGAGGACCTCCGGGTGGGCGCCGGCGTAGTTGTCGCTGGCGAAGCCGCGTACGGTCGGGTCGTGGCGCCGCCGGGCGTCGGTCCTGACGGCGGGGGTCACGGCTTGGGGGTCAGCCACAGGCGCTGTCCATTCACTTCCTGGGCGGGCTTCTCCCACAGGCCGGCGATGGCGTCGGCCAGGTCCTTGGCGTCCGTGAAGCCCGCGAACTTCGCATTCGGGCGCTCGGCGCGCATCGCGTCGTGCACCAGTGCCTTGATCACCAGGATGGCAGCCGCCGCCTTGGGCCCTTCCTCGCCCCCCGCCTTGCGGAAGGCGTCGGCGAGCGCGAGCGTCCACGCCTCGGCCGCCGCCTTGGACGCGGCGTACGCGGCGTTGCCGGCCGTCGGCTGGGTGGCGCCGGAAGCGCTGATCAGCGCGTAGCGGCCGCGGTCGCTGCGCAGCAGCCCGTCGTGGAAGGCGAGGGAGGTGTGCTGGACCGTGCGGATCAGCAGCTTCTCCAGCAGGTCCCAGTCGGCGAGGTCGGTCTGGGCGAACGAGGCGCTGCCGCGCCAGCCGCCGACGAGGTGGACCAGGCCGTCGATCCGGCCGAACTCCTTCTCGGTCTTGTCCGCCCACGCACGCGTCGCGTCCAGGTCGAGCAGATCGACGATCTCCCCGGTGACGGTGGCGCCGCCGTGCATGTACCGGGCCGCGTCGACCGCCTCCGCCAGGCGCTCCGGGTCGTAGTCGGCGCCGACGACCGTCGCACCGGCCGCGGCGAGCCGCAGCAGGGTGGCGCGCCCGGCCGGGCCGGCCGCTCCCGCCACCGCGATGACCGCACCTTCCAGGGGCCCGTTGCCGTTACCTTCGGCGTTCATGGACGTCGCCTCCTCCTGCGTACGAGAGTTCACGCGGCGGCCTCGGAAGCGGTGCCCGCACCGGAGGTGGCCGCCGTGATGCCCTTGGTGGAGGCGATCACGTTCTTCAGCTTCTTGGCAAGCGCCTCGTAGAACATGCTGAGCGGAAACTCGTCCGGAAGCACGTCGTCCACCAGCTTGCGCGGCGGCAGGCTCAGGTCGAGGGCGTCGGGGCCCTTGGCCCAGCGGGAGCCGGGGTGCGGGGCGAGGTAGGTGGAGACCAGGTCGTACGCGGCGAACCAGTGCACGAGCTTGGGGCGGTCGATGCCGTCGCGGTAGAGCTTCTCGATCTCCGCGCAGAGCTCGTTGGTGACCTGCGGGGCCCGCTCCCAGTCGATCTGCAGGGTGTTGTCGGTCCAGCGCACCACGTCGTGCTTGTGGAGGTAGGCGAAGAGGAGCTGACCGCCGAGTCCGTCGTAGTTGCGCACGCGGTCGCCGGTGACCGGGAAGCGGAACATCCGGTCGAACAGCACGGCGTACTGCACGTCACGGCCGTGCGGGTTGCCCTCGGCCTCCAGCTTCACGGCCTCCTTGAAGGCGGTGAGGTCGCAGCGCAGCTCCTCCAGGCCGTACATCCAGAACGGCTGGCGCTGCTTGATCATGAAGGGGTCGAACGGCAGGTCGCCGTGGCTGTGGGTCCGGTCGTGCACCATGTCCCAGAGGACGAACGCCTTCTCGCAGCGCTCCTGGTCGCCGAGCATCCGCTGGATGTCGTCGGGCAGCTCCAGGCCGAGGATGCCGACGGCGGCCTCGGTGACGCGGCGGAAGCGGGCGGCCTCGCGGTCGCAGAAGATACCGCCCCAGCTGAAGCGCTCGGGGGCCTCACGGACGGCGATGGTCTCCGGGAAGAGCACGGCCGAGTTGGTGTCGTAGCCGGAGGTGAAGTCCTCGAAGGTGATGCCGCAGAAGAGCGGGTTGTCGTAGCGGGTGGCCTCCAGCTCGGCGAGCCACTCCGGCCAGACCATCCGCAGCGCGACCGCTTCGAGGTTGCGGTCCGGGTTGCCGTTCTGCGTGTACATCGGGAACAGCACGAGGTGCTGGAGGCCGTCCACGCGGTGGGCCGCGGGCTGGAAGGCCAGCAGGGAGTCCAGGAAGTCGGGGACGGCGTAACCGCTGTCGGCCCACTTGCGCAGGTCGGCGACGAGGGCACGGTGGTACGCGGCGTCGTGCGGCACCAGCGGGGAGAGCTGCTCCACGGCGGCGACGACGCGGTCGAGCGCGGCGTCGACCGTCGCACGGGAGGGGGCTCCGTCGGCGCCCAGGTCTATGGAGCCGTCCGCGGACTGCCAGACGCGGATCTCCTCCACGGCATTCTTGAGCTCGGGCCAGGCCGGGTGGTCGACCACCCGGGCGCCCGCCCCGGCGTCGGTGGCTGCGGACCCGTCGGCCCCCACAGTCCCAGCAGCAGCATCCTGCACAAGAATTTCCGTCATCACTTTCCTCCACGGGAGAACCTCGCGTTAAGGCACCGTATCCATGGGCGGTTCTTCGCCACAAGTAGAGCCGGAAGAAATTATCCTGCCGACCCCCCGTCGCAACCGCCGTTTTTCCTGTACCGGACTGCTGATGCGCATGCATCGGCGGTAGCCCAGGGCCGAACGGGTGAGGTGACCTCCCGGTCAGCGCCGCGGCGCGGGCCGGCAACGTGCGCCGGAGAGTTGAGCGGAATGCTCCACTCCGGCGTGGCGGGACCGGTCGCACCCGGCAGGGCGGCCGTTAGGCTGCGGCCGTCCGCACGGATCCGGCCACGCGACGGAAGCGGGAAGATCATGAGTTTCCTCATCATCGGTCATCGCGGAGTCATGGGTGTCGAGCCCGAGAACACCCTGCGCTCCTTCCGCCGCGCCGAGCGCGCGGGCATGGACCTCGTCGAGCTCGACCTGCACCTGAGCAAGGACGGCGCCCTCGTCGTGATGCACGACGCCGAGGTCGACCGCACCACCGACGGCACCGGTCCGATCGCCGACAAGACCCTCGAAGAGCTGCGCGGCCTCGACGCCGGGCTCGGCGAGCGGATCCCCGTGTTCGAGGAGGTCCTGGAGGCGGTGCGCGTCCCGGTCCAGGCCGAGATCAAGGACGTGGCCGCCGCCCGCGCGCTGGCCGAGGTGCTGCGGCGGCACGATCCGGCCGGCCGGGTGGAGGTGTCGTCGTTCCACGACGAGGCCGTCGCCGAGATCGCCCGGCTGGTGCCCGGGGTGCGGACGGTGCTCATCGCCAGCCACTGGGGCCCCGACGTCGTGGAGCGGGCGCAGGCCGTGGGAGCCGCCGCGCTCGCGCTGAACATCCGCCGTCTGACACTGGAGACCGTCGAACGGGCGCGGGCGGCTTCCCTGCGGGTCATCGGCTGGGTCGTCAACACTCCGCAGCACCTGCGCCTGGTGCGCGCCCTGGAGCTGGACGGGGCGACGACCGACTTCCCGGAGATCCGGCGCACCGGCCGTTTCACCGCCTGACCCGCCCCGCCGGAGCTGGTGGGAGCCGCTGCTCCGTCCCGTCCGCCACAGGTGTAACCAGAATGCGCTCGGGAACCCGCGACGTGTCCCCAAGCCACCCCAGGACACCGGAACGGACACATATGAGCAGCGGCTTCATGGGCCCGGAAGGCTTCGGCCCCGACGCCTTCAGCGAGTTCCTGGCCCGTTTCTTCGGCGGCGGGGCGGGATCGCCCGGCGGGGCGGGCCGGTCCGGGCCCCGGTACATCGACATCGGCCGCCTGATGAGCGAGCCGGCCCGCCGGATGGTCGGCGACGCCGCCTCGTACGCGGCCGAGCACGGCAGTACGGACCTGGAGACCGAGCACCTGCTGCGGGCGGCACTGACCACCGAGCCGACCCGTGACCTGATCGCCCGCGCGGGCGCCGATCCCGACGCGCTGGCCGCCGAGATCGACCGGACCGCGGGCGAAGGCCCCCGGCAGTCGCGCATCGCCGTGACACCCGCCGTCAAGCGGGCCCTGCTCGACGCCCATGACCTGGCGCGGCACACCGGTGCTTCCTACATCGGGCCGGAGCACGTGCTCGCGGCGCTCGCCGCGAACCCCGACTCGGCGGCCGGGCGGATCCTGACCGCCGCCCGCTTCGACCCGGGCGCCGTCCCCGGCAGCGGCAGCGCACCGCGCGTCCCGCCCGGCGGCTGGGCGGACTCCGGCGTCGACCACCGGCCGCTGCCCCAGCGCGGCACGCCCACCCTCGACAAGTACGGCCGCGACCTGACCGACCTGGCCAGGGCGGGCCGCATCGACCCGGTGATCGGCCGTGAGACGGAGATCGAGCAGACCGTGGAGGTGCTCTCCCGGCGCGGCAAGAACAACCCGGTGCTGATCGGCGACGCCGGTGTCGGCAAGACGGCCGTCGTCGAGGGGCTGGCCCAGCGGATCGCCGAAGGGGACGTGCCCCACACGCTGCGCGACCGCCGCGTCGTCGCCCTGGACATGACGGGGGTCGTGGCCGGCACCCGCTACCGGGGCGACTTCGAGGAGCGGATGAACGCGATCATCGACGAGATCCGGTCTCACTCCGACGAGCTGGTCGTCTTCATCGACGAGCTCCACACCGTGGTCGGCGCGGGCTCCGGCAGCGGCGGCTCCGAGAGCGGCTCCATGGACGCGGGCAACATGCTCAAGCCCGCCCTCGCCCGTGGGGAGCTGCACGTCATCGGAGCCACCACGCTGGAGGAGTACCGCCGCTACATCGAGAAGGACGCGGCTCTCGCCCGGCGCTTCCAGCCGATCCTGGTCCCCGAGCCGAGCCCTGCGGACGCGCTGGAGATCCTGCGCGGCCTGCAGGACCGGTACGAGGCCCACCACCAGGTGCGGTACACCGACGAGGCGCTGATCGCGGCCGTCGAGCTGTCCGACCGCTACCTCACGGAGCGGTTCCTGCCCGACAAGGCGATCGACCTGATCGACCAGGCCGGGGCCCGGGTGCGGCTGCGCTCGAACTCGGGCGACGCCGACGTGCGCGTCCTGGAACGGCAGCGCGAACAGCTGCTGCGGGACAAGGACCAGGCCGTCGCGGCGGAGCAGTACGAGAAGGCCACGGAGCTGCGCGACCGGGTACAGGAGATCGAGGAACGGATCAAGGCGGGGCGCGGCGAGCCGCAGGCCGGGGACGGCCAGGTCCTGGAGGTGACGGCCGAGGCCGTCGCCGAGGTGGTCAGCCGGCAGACCGGGATCCCGGTGAGCAGCCTGACACAGGAGGAACGGGAGCGGCTCCTCGGCCTGGAGGAGCACCTGAACAAGCGGGTCATCGGCCAGGAGGAGGCCGTCACGGCCGTCTCCGAGGCGGTGCTGCGCTCGCGGGCTGGGCTCGCCGACCCCAGCCGCCCGATCGGCAGTTTCATGTTCCTGGGGCCCACCGGCGTCGGCAAGACCGAGCTCGCGCGGGCGCTCGCGGACGCCCTGTTCGGCAGCGAGGAACGGATGGTGCGCCTGGACATGAGCGAGTTCCAGGAGCGGCACACGGTCAGCCGTCTGGTCGGCGCGCCCCCCGGGTACATCGGCCACGAGGAGGCCGGGCAGCTGACGGAGGCGGTGCGCCGCCACCCGTACTCGCTGCTCCTGCTGGACGAGGTGGAGAAGGCCCACCCGGACGTCTTCAACATGCTGCTGCAGGTGCTGGACGACGGCCGGCTGACCGACTCCCAGGGGCGGACGGTCGACTTCAAGAACACCGTCATCGTGATGACCAGCAACCTCGGCTCGGAGGCGATCGGCGGCGCGCGCGGCCTGCTCGGCTTCGGGGCGACCGGCGCCGAGGCGGGCGAGGAGGCGATGCGCGAGCGGGTGCTGCGGCCGCTGCGCGAGCACTTCCGCCCGGAATTCCTCAACCGCATCGACGAGATCGTCATCTTCCGGCGTCTCGACGAGGAGCAGTTGCGGCGGATCACCGATCTGCTGCTGGAGGAGACGCGGCGCAGGCTGCGCGCCCAGGACGTGACGGTGGAGTTCGCCCCGGAGGCGGTCGACTGGCTCGCCCAGCGGGGCCACCAGCCCGAGTACGGGGCGCGGCCGCTGCGCCGCACCATCCAGCGTGAGGTGGACAACCGGCTGTCCCGGCTGCTGCTGGACGGGCGCCTGCCGGCGGGCGCGCGGGTGCGGGTCACCGTGGGGAACGGGCAGTTGGCGTTCCACACGGACGAGCCCGCGGAGCCGGGGCCTTCCTGACCGGCCCCGGCGGGCGGCCCTGTTGCCCCGGCGGGCGGCGGACCGGCACATCCCGTCGGGAAGGCCGGCCCGCGCCCGCTCTCAGGACAGGTCCCGGCCCAGTTCCTTGACGAGGAGTTCGAACCGCAGGTCGTCGCGCTGCGGCAGGCCGAAGCGCTCGTCGCCGTACGGGAAGGGGGTCGTCCTCCCCGTGCGGCGGTAGCCGCGCCGCTCGTACCAGGCGATCAGCTCCTCGCGGACCGAGATCACGGTCATGTGCATCTCGCGCGCGCCCCACTCGGCGGCGGCCAGCCGTTCCGCCTCGGTGATCACGCGGCGCCCCACACCGCCGCCCTGGAGCCCCGGGCGGACGGCGAACATGCCGAAGTAGGCGATCTCGCCGCGGTGTTCGAGCTGGCAGCAGGCGATGATCTCCCCGTCGCGTTCGACCGTCAGCAGCCGCGAACCAGGGGCGGTGATGACCTCCCGCACACCGTCCGGGTCGGTCCGCTGGCCCTGGAGGATGTCCGCCTCGGTGGTCCAGCCGGCGCGGCTGGAGTCTCCGCGGTACGCCGACTCGACCAGGGCGACGAGCGCGGGCACGTCGGCCTCGACGGCGTCGCGGTAGGTCAGCTCCAGCCGGTCCCGGGGCGGTGCGGTGTCCATGGGGCTCTCCTCGGTCCTGGGTTCTCGCCAGGGAGCCTAACGCGCGGGGCGTAGCGGGCTCACGCTCCCCCGTACGCCCCCGCCGTACGACCCTGCGCTCGCGTGCCGCCGGATCCGTGCGGGCATCCTCCCGCCGAGCCGTCTCGCCGAACGGGGAGGTACGCCGTGCACGGACCCGCGATGACCGGCTGGCTGCTGGTGGCGATGTGCGGAGTGACCGGAGCGTCCTGCCTGGTGCGGATGCGCCGGTGCGCCGGTGCGGAGCGGACGGCGGCCGGAGGGGAGGCCCTGATGGGCTTCGGCATGGCGGCCATGGCGGTGCCGGTCTCCGTACCGCAGGGGTGGGTGGCGTACGCGGCCGTGTTCGGTGCCGCGTCCCTGCACGCCGCGTGGCCGGCCCGTCGCGGGGGCCACCACCTGCACCATCTGGTGGGTTCGCTCGCCATGGTCTACATGGCGGTGGCGATGGCCGGGGCGGGCTCCGGGACGCACGGCGGCCACGGTCTCGCGGACCCGGGCGGGGTTCCGCTGGTGACGGGGGCGCTGCTGGCGTACTACGCGGTCTACGTGGTGCTGGCCGGGACGCGGCTGGTGCCGGTGGCCGTGGCGGTCGGCGGGCCGGGCCCCGACGGGCCGGTGGCGGCCGGGGCTGGGGTGGCGGTCGCCTGCCGCGTGTCGATGGGAACGGCGATGCTGGCGATGCTCCTGACGCTCTGAAGCACGACCGGGGTGCCTTGTCAAACCGTGTCATGCGTCACTTGGCCGACGAGACCATACCGGTGAGTAGTGCCGCGCTCATAAGGTGAGGCCCATGGTGGTCTCCCTCACGCTGCTCACGCTCGGCGTTCTGACCGCACTGACGGCTCCGCGGCTGCTGGCCCGGGCCGATTGGGCGGAGCGCGAGCCGGTGGTGGCGCTGTGGGTGTGGCAATGCGTGGTGGCCTCGGTGCTCATCAGCTTCGGGCTGTCGATGACCCTCAGCGCGGCGGCCGCCTGGCAGGCGGTGCGCGGGCACGTGTTCGCGCCGGCGCCTCAGGCGGTCGTGGAGGCGTACGCGCTGGCGGCGCACGGCCCGTGGTCAGCGGTCCTCGCGGTGCTGCTGGCCTGCGGTGGGCTGTGGAGCGCGGCGATGCTCACGCGGGAGATCCGCCGGGCCCGGGCGCGCGGCCGCCGCCGGCGCGCCGAACTGCTCGTACGGGCGCCGCTGTTGCCGGGTGAGGAGCCCGGCAGGGAGCCGCTGGTGCTGCTGGAGGGGGAACGTCCGGACGCCTGGTGGCTGCCGGGCACGACACCGCAACTGGTGGTCACCACCGCGGCGTTGCACCGGCTGAAGGGGCGCCAGCTGGACGCGGTGCTCGCTCATGAGCAGGGGCACGCGCGTGCCCGGCACGACTGGCTGCTGCACTGCTCCGCGGCGCTGGCGACGGGCTTCCCGCAGGTCCCGGTGTTCGCGGCGTTCCGCGACGAGATGCACCGGCTGGTGGAACTCGCGGCCGACGACGTGGCCTCCCGCCGGTTCGGGCGGCTGACGATCGCCTTGGCACTGGTGGAACTGAACGAGGACCGGGGGGTGTTCGGCCCCTCCCCCGCTCCGGACGCGCAGCTCCCGCAGCGGGTCAACCGGCTGCTGGCCGCGGCGCCCCGGCTCACCGCGGGCCGGCGCCTGCGGCTGACGGCGACGGCGGCGCTGGTGCCGGTGGTGCCGCTGATGGTGGCGTTCGTACCGGCGCTCGTGGCGTTCGTACCGGCGCTGCGGGGACTGCGGTAGGACGGATTCCGGGAACCCCCGCAGGCGCGGGATAGCCGCCCCGTTCCCGGTAAGGATCGTGGCATGCGAACCCTCACACCCCCTCCCCCCACACGTACACCGTCCGCCCGCGCCGTCGCGCTGTGGTCCGGTGTCCCCGCAGGGGTGCTGCTGGTGCTCGTCGCGGTGGAGTGGGGCCCGCTCGCCTCGTTCGACCGGATGGTGGCGGACGGGCTGCACGCGTCGGCGGTGCGCAGCCCGGGGCTCACCCGGGTCAACCGGGTGCTCAGCGACTGGGTGTGGGACCCGTGGGCGATGCGGACGCTGATCGCCGTGGTCGTGGCCTGGCTGTGGTGGGGGGCCCGGGAGCGGCTGCTCGCGCTGTGGACGGCGGCGGTCGGCCTGGTCGGCGCGGCGTTCCAGCACATGCTCAAGGCGGTGGTGGGCAGGGACCGGCCGCAGTGGCAGGACCCGGTGGACCACGCGCACTTCGCGGCGTTCCCGTCGGGGCACGCGATGACGGCGGCCCTCACCTGCGGTCTGCTGCTGTGGCTGCTGGCGCGGCACGGCAGGGGCCCCGGCACGCGCGCGTGGCGCGTGGTCCTGGTGGCGGGCGCGGTGTCGGCGGTGGGGGTGGGGCTGACCCGGATGTACCTGGGCGTGCACTGGGCGTCGGACGTGCTGGGCGGCTGGTTGCTCGGGGTGTGCCTGGTGGCGGTCGCCGTCCTGGCCCACGAGCGGACGGCAGGGTCCCGGCGGGGCTGAGCGGGGAAGGATCCCCGCATGACGATCAAGAGCGTGCTCTTCGACTTCTCCGGCACCCTGTTCCGCATCGAATCGACCGAGGCGTGGCTGGGCGCTGTCCTGGCCGACTACGGATCGCCCGGCTCCGGAACGGCCGCCTCCCCGGCGGACGTCGCCCGCTGGGCCGGGGAACTGGAGATCGCCGGGGCGCTGCCGGGCGGCGCCGCACCACGGTCCCTCCCCGAGCACCTCGCCGGGCTGTGGGCCTCCCGGGACCTGAGCGCCGAGCACCACCGCGCCGCCTACACGGCACTGGCCCGCCAGGTGGAGCTGCCGGACCCGGGGCTGTACGACGCGCTGTACGAGCGCCACATGTCACCGGACGCCTGGCAGCCGTACCCGGATGCGGCCGAGGTGCTGGCCGCGCTGCGCGAGCGCGGGGTCGGGGTCGCCGTGGTGAGCAACATCGGCTGGGACCTGCGCCCGGTGTTCCGCGCGCACGGGCTGGACCGCTTCGTGGACGCGTACGTCCTGTCGTACGAACACGGCATCCAGAAACCGGACGGACGGTTGTTCCTGGCGGCGTGCGCGGCGCTCGGCCAGGACCCGCGGCGCGCGCTGATGGTGGGTGACGACCGGAATGCGGACGGGGGCGCGGCGCGGGTGGGCTGCGCGGTGCACTTCGTGGACCACCTGCCGGCGCTCGCGCGTCCGGCGGCTCTCCGCCCGGTCCTGGGACTTCTGTGACGGCCGGGGCACACGGACGCGCCAAGGGACCGGGCGATCCCCCGCGTCGCCCGGTCCGCATGACACCAACCCCGCTGACCTGCACCGCAGTACTTCGCAGCGGGCACTCCCTGAGTATATTGGCTCAGAGCCAGTCAACGCAGGAGTTAAAGCATGTCCCCGCGGAGCGCATCGGTCAATGAAGAACTGCGGCGGCGCTCCCGGGAGCGGCTGCTGCAGGCGACGGTGGAACTGGTCGGCGAGCGGGGGTACGAGGCCACGACGCTGGGCGACATCGCCGACCGGGCCGGCTCCGCACGCGGCCTGGTCTCGTACTACTTCCCCGGCAAGCGGCAGTTGCTGCAGTCGGCGGTGCACCGGCTGATGCACCGCACGCTGGAGGCGGCCCTGGAGCGCGAACCGCGCACCGACGACGGCCGGGAGCGGCTGGCGCGCGCCATCGACGCGATCCTGGGGCTGGCGATGGAGCAGCCGCGGCTGATGCGGACCCACATGGCGGGGATCCTCCAGGCCGAGGGGTTCGTGCAGTGCCCCGAGCAGCAGCGGCTCGCCTTCCTGCTGCGGGACACGGTGGCCCGGTACGGGGCGCGGGACGTGGACGCCGACTACCCGCTGCTCCGGGCCCTGCTGATGGGCGCGGTCTTCGCGGTGGTCGTGCCGGGCGCGCCGATGCCGCGGGCGCGTCTGCGCGCCGAGTTGTTCCAGCGGTACGGGCTGGACTGGGAGCTGGGGGTGCCGCCGGGCGACGGGCCGGGCGGGTCGGCACCCGCGGAGCCGGACCTTGCGTCGCGGCCCCGGCCCCAGTCCCCTTCGCGATCCCGGTCACGGTCGCAGTCGCCCCGGCCGGGACCGGATCCGCAGCCGGCGTCCGCGCCGCCCGTGTCGTCGGCGTAGGTTCCCGGAACACCGGCCCCGTCCCCGGCCCGTCGTCTCCCGCGGCGGGCCCCGCGGTGCGATGCTGGAGGTCCCTGCGGGAAGGAGCGCAGCCGTGCTTCGAGTCGCCGTCGTCGGTTCCGGCCCGAGCGGGGTCTACACCGCCCAGTCCCTGGTGGAGCAGACCCGGGTGCCGGACGTCCGCGTCCACGTCCTGGACCGGCTGCCCTGTCCGTACGGACTCGTGAGGTACGGGGTGGCGCCGGACCACGAGAAGATCAAGTCCCTGCAGAACAACCTCCGCACGGTGCTGGAGCACGAGCGGATCGGCTTCGTCGGGAACGTCGAGGTCGGTACCCGGGGCGTGACACCCGCGCGACTGCTGGAGCTCTACCACGCGGTGGTCTACTGCGTGGGGGCGGCGCGCGACCGGAGGCTCGGCGTGCCGGGCGAGGATCTGCCGGGCAGCTGCTCGGCGACGGACTTCGTGTCCTGGTACAGCGCCCACCCGGACGCCGTCGGGAACGGCTTCGGGGTCGCGCTCGCCGCCCGCTCGGCGGTGGTGATCGGCGTCGGGAACGTGGCGGTGGACGTGGCGCGGATCCTGGCGCGCGGTCCGGAGGAGCTGCACCCCACGGATGTGCCGCAGGCGGCCCTGGGCGCGCTGGCGGCGAGCCGGGTCCGCGCGGTGCACATGGTGGGCCGGCGCGGCCCCTCGCAGGCCAAGTTCACCACCAAGGAGCTGCGCGAGCTGGGCGCGATGCCGGGGGCGCGGGTGGAGGTCGATCCCGCGGATCTGGCGCTCGACCCGGCGTACGCGGATCCGGCGGGGCTGCCGGCGGTCAACCGCCGCAACGTCGAGGTGGTGCGCGCCTGGGCGGCGGAAACCGCCCCGGCCCCCCGGGAGCGGGTCATCCGGGTGCGATTCTTCCTGCGGCCGGTGGAAGTGCTGGAGCGGGACGGCCGGGCGGCCGGGGTCCGCTTCGAGCGGACCGTGCCGGACGGCATGGGTGGCGTCCGGGGCACCGGCGCGTACGAGGACATCGAGGCCCAGCTGGTGCTGCGCGCCGTCGGCTACCGCGGTGTGCCGCTGGAGGGCCTGCCGTTCGACGCGTCGCGCGGCACGGTGCCGCACGCGGCGGGCCGGGTCCTGCGCGACGGGGCGCCGTCACCGGGCGAGTACGTCGCGGGCTGGATCAAGCGCGGACCGACGGGCGTGATCGGCAGCAACCGGCCCTGCGCTAAGGAGACGGCGACCTCGCTGCTCGACGACGCCGCGCTGCTGCTGCGCCGACCGGTGGCCGACGACCCGGTGGCCGCGCTGCGCGCCTGGGGCCACCACCCGGTGGAGTGGCCGGGGTGGCTCTCCATCGAGCAGGCGGAGGCAGACCTGGGCCGCACCCTGGGGCGCTCCACGGTGAAGATCGCGGACTGGGCGGGGCTGCTGGAGGCGGCGGACGCGCCGGCACCGTAGGGGCCGTCCGGTCGATCGGGCCGGATCCGCGAGCGGCGTCGGGTGCCATCCCGGTACCGGACACCGGTCGGGGAACGGCCCGCGCGGCGCCCGTCGATGCGCCGCTCCGTTCGGCCGCGCGGGGCGCGTGGTAGGCAGATCGTATGCAGACATTCCTGCCTTTCTCCGGCTTCACCCGGTCGGCGACGGCGCTGGACCCGCGCCGGCTGGGCAAGCAGCGGGTGGAGGCGCTCCAGGTGTTCCGCGGTCTGACCGTGCCCGGCTACGGGTGGCGCAGGCATCCCGCGGTCCGCATGTGGGCCGGTTACGAGGAGGCCCTCGTCCGGTACGGCCTCGACGTCTGCCTGGTCTGGACGGCGGAGGGCCGGTCCGACACGTGCGCCTCCACGCTGGTCCGCGACTTCCGGACCTGGAGCCCTGGGACGGAGGTCCGGCCGCAGGACCGGCTGGCCGCGGACGGGGACCTGCCGCCCTGGCTGGGCGACCCCGCGTTCCACCGCAGCCACCGGTCGGCGCTGATCCGCAAGGACCCGCAGTACTACCGGGGGCAGTTCCCCGGCGTGCCGGACGACCTCCCGTACGTCTGGCCGACGTCGGACCGGGATCCGGAGCCCTGGCGTCCCCCAGGAGCACGCCGGTCGGACCGGAGCCCTGGCGTCCCCTAGGAGCCCGCCAGGCGGGCGGACTGGTGCGCGGCGGCGGCGAGGACCGTGTCCAGCAGCCCGGGGAAGAGCGCTTCGAGGTCGTCGCGGCGCAGGCCGTTCATCTTGGCCGTGCCGCGGTAGGTCTGGCGGATGACGCCGCTCTCGCGCAGGACGCGGAAGTGGTGGGTGGTGGTCGACTTGGTGACGGGCAGCTCGACGTACGAGCAGGCCACTTCGGCGCCGGCCGCCGCCAGTTCGCGGACCACGTGCAGCCGCATCGGGTCGGACAGGGCGTGGAGCACGTCTTCGAGGCGGATCTCGGCGCGCGCGGGATGGGCGAGCTCGCGCGGGCCGGTCGCGGGGGTCACAGGGGTCACGGCGGCTCCAGACTCATCAGGGTTCCCCTATTGTACGAGGGGCTTCGTAGTTTGACAGCCGACGTACTACGACGGTTATCGTACGAGCAGTACCCCGGCCCCGCCGTGAATGGAGTCCGCCGTGAGCGCACTGTTCGAGCCCCGCACCCTGCGGTCGCTGACCGTCCCCAATCGCGTCTGGATGGCACCGATGTGCCAGTACAGCGCCGAGGCGTTCGGGCCGGGTGCGGGCGTCGCGAACGACTGGCACTTCGCCCACTACGCGGCCCGCGCCGCGGGCGGCACCGGGCTGATCCTGCTGGAGGCGACCGCGGTGTCCCCCGAGGGCCGGATCAGCCCGTACGACCTCGGCATCTGGAACGACACCCAGGTCGAGGCGCTGCGCCGGATCACCGCGTTCCTCGAGGCCCGGGGCACCGTGCCCGGCATCCAGATCGCCCACGCCGGCCGCAAGGCGTCGACCGACCGCCCGTGGAAGGGCGGCGCCCCGGTCGGCACCGACGCGCACGGCTGGCAGCCCGTCGCCCCGAGCCCCGTACCGTTCGACGACGGCCACCCCGTGCCCGACGAGCTGACCGGGGACGAGATCCGCGACATCGTCGGACAGTTCGCGGCCGCGGCCCGGCGCGCCCTCGATGCGGGCTTCCAGGTCGTCGAGGTCCACGGTGCCCACGGCTACCTCATCGGCCAGTTCCTCTCCCCGCACAGCAACCACCGCACCGACGCGTACGGCGGCTCCTTCGAGAACCGGACGCGCTTCGCCCTGGAGGTCGTCGACGCGGTACGGGCCGTGTGGCCGGAGGAGCTGCCGCTGTTCTTCCGGATCTCGGCCACCGACTGGCTGGAGGAGCAGGCGGGCTGGACGGCCGACGACACGGTGCGCTTCGCCGCTCTCCTCGCGGAGCACGGCGTGGACCTGCTCGACGTGTCGACCGGCGGCAACGCTCCGCACGTCCGCATCCCGGTCGGCCCCGGCTACCAGGTCCCGTTCGCGGCGCGGGTGAAGGCGGAGACGGGGCTGCCGGTCGCCGCGGTGGGGCTGATCACCGAGGCCGGGCAGGCGGAGAAGATCGTCGCCAACGGCGAGGCGGACGCGGTGCTCCTCGGCCGCGAGCTGCTGCGCAACCCGTCGTGGGCACGGCACGCGGCGCGCGAACTGGGCGGCGACGTCCACGTGCCGGACCAGTACCTCCGGTCGGTCTGACGCCGCCGACGGCCGGCGGGCGCACCGGTCGGGCTCCGTGACGGTCCCGGTCGGTCTGACGCCGCCGTCGGCCGGCGGGGGCACCGGTCGGCGTCCGGGGCGGTTCCGGTCGGGCTCCGTGACGGTTCCGGTCGGGCTCCGTGACGTCCCGGTCCATCGGGGTCCGGCCCCGCCGGAGTCCGTCCAGCCGGGGTCCGGCGTCGCGGCGGTGCCGTCCGGCGCGGCGGTGCCGTCCGGCGCGGTGCGGACACGGCGCTGACCTGGGAGAACGCGCATCGGGGCGCCACTGTCAGTGGGTGGGTGCACACTGGCCCGTATCCGCGACAACGGCGTCCTGGAGGTGTCGGCCATGACCGACGACGTACTGCTGACCGTAGGCACACGCAAGGGGCTCTTCATCGGCCGCAGGCGCGGCGGCCGATGGGAGTTCGGCGGCCCGCACTTCAACGCGCAGGCCGTGTACTCGATCGCCATCGACACGCGCCGGACCACGCCCCGGCTGCTGGTGGGCGGCGACAGCTCGCACTGGGGACCGTCGGTGTTCCACTCGGACGACCTGGGTGAGACCTGGGTCGAGCCCCGGCAGCCGCCGGTCAAGTTCCCCAAGGACACCGGTGCTTCGCTGGAGCGGGTGTGGCAGCTGCACCCGGCGGGCCCCGCCGCTCCCGGAGTGGTGTACGCGGGGACGGAACCCGCCGCCCTCTTCCGGTCCACCGACGCCGGCGAGACCTTCGAGCTGGTGCGCCCGCTGTGGGAGCACCCGACCCGGTCGCAGTGGACGCCCGGCGGCGGCGGGGAGGCGGTCCACACGGTCGTCACGGACCCCCGCGACCCCGACGCCGTCACCGTCGCGGTGTCGGCGGCCGGGGTGTTCCGGACCAGGGACGGCGGCGCGACGTGGTCGCCCTCCAACGACGGCGTGTCGGCGGTCTTCCTGCCGGACCAGCACCCGAAGTTCGGGCAGTGCGTCCACAAGATCGCGCAGGACGCCGGTGATCCCGACCGGCTGTACCTGCAGAACCACTGGGGGGTGTACCGCAGCGACGACGCGGGCGCCAAGTGGACCGACATCGGCGCGGGCCTGCCCTCCGACTTCGGTTTCGCGGCCGTGGCGCACCCGCACCGGGCGGACGTGGCGTACGTGTTCCCGATCACCGCCGACGCGGACCGGGTCCCGGCCGGCCGCCGGTGCCGGGTCTACCGCACCACCGACGCCGGCGAGTCCTGGGAGGCGCTCTCGGACGGCCTGCCCGAGGGCGACCACTACGGGACGGTGCTGCGCGACGCGATGTGCGCGGACGACGCCGATCCGGCGGGTGTGTACTTCGGCAACCGCAACGGCGAGGTGTACGCGAGCGCGGACGAGGGCGACAGCTGGCAGTTGCTGGCCTCGCACCTGCCGGACGTGCTGTGCGTCCGGGCCGCCGCCATCGGGTGAGGGGAGGCTCGCTGCGCCAGTAGAGTGACGGCCGTGGCAGCACGACCGTTGAATGAAATCGTCGAGCCGGGGTGGGCGCATGCCCTCGCGCCGGTGGCCGAACGCATCGCCGCGATGGGCGACTTCCTCCGCGCGGAGATCGCCGCGGGACGCACCTACCTACCGGCCGGAGCGAACGTACTGCGTGCGTTCCAGCAGCCGTTCGACGAGGTACGGGTGCTGATCGTCGGCCAGGACCCGTACCCGACGCCGGGGCACGCGGTGGGGCTGA
Organism: Streptomyces sp. NRRL S-118; assembly: GCF_000716335.1. GTDB lineage: Bacteria > Actinomycetota > Actinomycetes > Streptomycetales > Streptomycetaceae > Streptomyces. The sequence continues at coordinate 348,673 of NZ_KL591003.1, forward strand.
GCTTCTCGGTCGCGCCCGAGGTGCGGCAGTTGCCCCCCAGCCTGGAGAACATCTACCGGGAGATGCACGCCGACCTGGGGCTGCCCCGGCCGTCCAACGGTGACCTGACACCGTGGACCCGGCAGGGGGTGCTGCTGCTCAACAGGGCGCTGACCACGGCACCGCGTCAGCCCGGCGCTCACCGCAACAAGGGCTGGGAGGAGGTGACCGAGCAGGCCATCAAGGCGCTCGCCGCACGCGGCAAGCCGCTGGTGTCCGTACTGTGGGGCCGCGACGCCCGCACTCTGCGCCCGCTGCTCGGAAGGCTTCCCGCCATCGAGTCGGCGCACCCCTCCCCCATGTCGGCGGACAAGGGCTTCTTCGGCTCCCGCCCGTTCAGCCGTACGAACGAACTGCTGCTCCAGCAGGGGGCCCAGCCGATCGACTGGCGCCTGCCGTGACGCCGCGGCGGGACGGTGCCGGGTGAGCACCCACCCGTGGGTGCTGGGGGTCGACTCCGGGGGGTCGGGGCTCCGCGTGGCGCTCGGCCGTGCGGCCGGAACCCCGGCAGGGGCCGACCGCGGCACCGGGGGCGACCAGCAGGACGTCGTGCGCGCCGTCGACGTCGTGACGCTCGACGAGCCCGTGCCGACCGGCGAGCGGGGCATCGAGGCCCGGGAGTTGCTGGCGCGGCTGGTGCCGACCGCGGAGGCACTGCTCGCACGGGCCCGGGCCGGCGGCCTCGCCGCCGTCGCCGTCGGGGCGGCCGGGATGGCGACGCTCGGCGAGGACCTGCGCGCCGAGCTGCCCGCGGCGCTGCGGCGCTCTCTCGGCGTGGAGCGCCTCGCGCTGGCCGCCGACGCCGTCACCGCCTACGCCGGTGCGCTCGGGCAGGGGCCGGGCGCGGTGGTCGCGGCGGGCACCGGCATGATCGCACTCGGCACGGACCTCGTCGCGTGGCGCCGCGCGGACGGCTGGGGCCACCTGCTGGGCGACTGCGGCGGCGGGGCCTGGATCGGCCGCGCCGGCCTCGACGCCGCCCTGCGCGCCCACGACGGGCGGCGCGGCGGATCCGGCATGCTCCTGGCGCGCGTCCGGGCCGTGTTCGGGGAGCCGGCCACGCTGCCGGGGCAGCTCTACCCGCGCGCCGACCGGCCCGCGGTGCTGGCCTCGTTCGCCCCCGAGGTGGCCCGGTGCGCCGTGGACGGCGATCCCGTGGCGGCCGCGGTCCTCGCACGGGCCGCGCGGCACATCGCGGAGGCCGCGGCGGCCGTCTGCCCGCCTTCCGGGGGCCACGTAGTCGCCCTCACCGGCGGCCTGTTCGGGATGGGCGACCCCCTGCTCGTACCGCTGCGGGCCGAACTGGCGGAGCAACTGCCGCACGCCCGGCCGGTGACGGCCGGAGGAGACCCGCTCACGGGTGCGCTGACCGTCGCCGCGGCCCTGGCCACGGGCACCCTCCGGCTGCCTCGCGAGCCGGGCATGCTGGAGACAACCCCTGCGTAGCGGATGCTTGGGACATAGCCGGACAGAGGGCTCCCGACCGGACCCTCCCCAAGCAACGGAGCAGGTAAAGCCAGTAGCATGCCGGGCCATGAGCTCCCCCACTGGGCCTGCTTCCGGCCTGCCTGTACGAATGCCGCGACCCCGACAGTCCGGGCGGCACCGTCGCCCTGAACCCGTGGCGGCGCCCGAGGGCGCACCTGTGCTCGTCCTCGCCGTTCCCGGCGTCCCTTCCGCCGCCGTGCGCGGTCTGGCCGAAGAGGTCGTGAGCATCGCCCGTGCCGAGCTGCCGGGTCTGGAGGCCGCGATCGGCTTCCTGGACGGCGACGACGCCGAGTACCCCACGCTCTCGGGCGTCGTGAAGCAGGCGGCCGCGCTGCGGGCGGAGCGGTACGACCTCGCCCGGGCCGCCGGGCGTGAGGTCGCCGAGCCCGAGGGCCCGGCCGCCGTCGTGGTGCCGCTCCTCGCCGGCCCGGACCACGCCCTGATGGACCGCATACGGGAGACCGTCGCGAACAGCGGCGCGCCCGCCCAGCTGACCGACGTCCTGGGCCCGCACCCGTTGCTGGCGGAGGCCGTGCACGTCCGGCTGTCCGAGGCGGGGCTGGCCCGCGCCGACCGGGCCCGGCTGTTCACGGTCGCCACGGCGGCCGACGGCATCGTGCTGGCGACGGTCGGCGGCGAGGAAGCCGTCCAGGCGGCCGGCATCACGGGCATGCTGCTGGCCGCGCGCCTCGCGGTGCCGGTGATGGCCGCGGCGCTGGACCAGGAGGGTTCGGTGGCGGCGGTCGCCGAGCAGCTGCGCGGCTCCGGTTCGCAGCAGCTCGCGCTCGCGCCGTACCTGATCGGTCCCGAGCTGGCCGAGGGCCTGCTGGAGGACGCCGCCCGGGCCGCGAACTGCCCGGCGGCCGAGGCGCTGGGCGCCTACCCGGCGGTCGGCAAGCTGGTGCTGTCGCAGTACTCGGCGGCGCTGGGCCTCGCCCAGCAGCCGCAGGGGGCGCCGGTCCGCTGACCGCGCCACCACGACGCATGAAGGCCCGCACCGCGCAGCACACCGGTGCGGGCCTTCGCGCGTCGCGCGTGCGGTCGGCGTGATGCTCCCCTGCGGTGCACCGGGCCGGCCCGCGTACGGCCTCCGTACGGTGCACGCCCCGGCGGCCGGTACGGCGCCCCTACGGTGCGGGACTCCCGGCAGCCCGCGTACGGCGCCCCTACGGGAGGGCCCGGCCTCGCGTACGGGTTCCGTACGGTGCACGCCCTCAGCCCCGGTACGGTGCAAGCCACGGCAGCCCGCGTACGGCGCCCGTACGGTGCGCGCCCCGGCTCGCGCACGGCCCCCGTACGACCGCCCGAAAGGACACTCGCACGGCCTCCGTACGGCCGCCGCCCGAACGGACCCCGCACGGCGGCTGCCGTGAACCCGGTCCCGTTCCGGCCGCGACGGGTCAGGCGAAGACCACGCAGGACGCCGCGGGTGCCTCGACGGCCCCGGCCCGTGTCGGCACGCCCGTCGTCGGGTCCAGGTCGAACCAGGTGACGTCGCCGGAGCGCTCGTTCGCCACGTACAGCCGCCGTCCCTCCGGGTCGAGGGCCAGGTCCCGTGGCCAATGACCGCCGCAGGGCACCGTCGCTACCGGCTCCGGCTTCTCGCGGCCGTCGTCGAGGGCGAGCACGGCGAGGGAGTCGCCGCCGCGCACCGCGGCCCAGGCGAAGCGCCCGTCGGGCGCGACGGCGATGCCGGAGGGGTAGTTCCGGGAGGGAGCGTCCGCGGGCGGGACGCCCGGGAGGGCGCCTGAGAGGACGCCGGTCCGGTGGAGCGGTTCCAGGGTGCCCGCGGCGGCGTCCCAGCGACAGACCGTGAGCGTCGGTTCCAGTTCACCCAGGACGTAGACGTGGCTGCCCGCCGGATGGAAGGCGAGGTGCCGGGGACCGGTCCCGGGAGGCAGCGCGGTCTCCCCGTGCCGGGCCGGGGCACCGCCGCTGAGGTCGTGGACGTGCACGGAGTCGGTCCCGAGGTCGACGGCGAGCAGCCAGCGGCCGCCGGGCGCCACCACCACCTGGTGGGCGTGCGGACCCTCCTGCCGCTCCGGGTCAGGGCCCGCGCCGGCGTGCTCCAGCACCGTGAGGGCGCCGCGTGCACCGGGCCCCCCGGGCGCGCCGTCCGCGCCGAGCGGCAGCACGCTGACGCTGCCCGATCCGTAGTTGGCGGTGATCACGTGGCCTGCGGCCAGCGCCAGGTGCGTAGGACCCGCGCCCCGCACCGGGACGGGTCCGCCGATCAGGCGCGGGGCGGGGCCGGTGATGTCGAGTGCCGCGACGGCGCCGTCCGGCGTCTCGGAGACCGCGTAGAGCACGGTGCCGCCGGGGGCGGGGGCGAGGAAGGACGGGTCGGGGACCTCGGCCGTCGCTCCGGTGATCGTCAGGGCGCCCGTCCCCGGATCGACGGCGGCAGCGGTGATCCCGTGCCCTCCGGCGGACGTGAACGACCCGATGAAGGCCCTGTGGCCCCCTCCGTACCCCATCGCGCTGCCTCTCTCCGATGCCGGCCGTCAGCCGGCCGCCGGTCATGCGGGCGACGCTAGCAGGTCTAGACCAAGGGAGAAGGCGATACGGGCGGGAGCGGGCCTCAGGAGCGGACGAGCGCGGACGGTCGCGAGCTGCGCAGCGGCACGGCCAGGTCCACGAGGACCTTCTCCAGGCCGTGGAGGTGGCGGAGCGCGGCTTCGGTGACCGGGTGGTGGGACGCGTCGTCCGCCGCGGCGGCGGGCTGCGGAGCGACCGGCTCCGCGTCCGGCGCCACGAGGGCTCCCAGGGCGATCTCCACACGCCGGCACGCCGCGGCGAGCCGGGCGTCGTGCGAGGCGACCGGGTCCGCCGCCACCGAGGCCAGACCCCGCACCTCGCGGGCGCAGTCGTCCAGCAGGGCCAGCACCCGGCGCGCCCGGGCCTTGCGGGCGCGCAGCGGGCTGAGCGGGTGCAGGAGCGGGGCCAGCGACAGTCGCGCCCGGCCGATCAGCACCTCCAGCTCCGCCGCGAGCGGCGCCGGGTCCGCCTCCGGATCGCCCGCGAGACGCCGTGCGGCGGCGGTGGTGCAGCCGTGCACGCAGTGCAGGGCGCGTGCGATCCAGGCGTCCGTGGTGGCGTGCGTGGTGACGGGCAGCACGAACAGCACGGCCAGGGCGGCGCCCAGCGCCCCCACTCCGGTCTCGGCGAGGCGCAGGGCGAGCAGGCCCGGCTCCAGCACGCCCAGGAGTCCGTACAGCAGACCGACCATGACGGTGACGGCCAGCATCATCCAGGTGTACGACACGGGCGCGGAGTAGAAGATGCCGAAGACGCACACCGCGACCAGCGCCGCCGTCGGCGCGAGCGCGCCGTCCAGCGGGACGGCGGCCACGAGGCTCACGGCGATGCCGGCCAGCGTGCCGAGGATGCGGCGGAAGCCGCGGACCAGCGTCTCGCCGCGCGACGCGGTGTTGACGAAGATCCACCACGTGGCGCCGACCGCCCAGTACCAGCGCTCCCCGGAGAGGAACTGCCCGGCGACGAGGGCGAACGCGGCGGCGAAGGCCGCCTGGACCGCCTGGCGGGTGGTGGTGCGCGCAAGGCCCCTCCCGCCCGGCAGGGCGGGCACGGCGGCCGGTGGCAGGCGCCGCTCGTAGCACCACAGGCCGAACCGGACGGCCGACGAGGCGAGCAGCGCGAGGACGACGGCCGCATACAGCTCCGGCAGCTGGCCCGGCACGGTGCGCAGGAACTGCGACACGAAGAACATCATGAACGCGAAGACGCCCAGGGCGTGGCCGCGCGGCCCCCAGCGGCGGACGTACACCGCGCCGCCAGCGACGGCGACGAACGCCAGGTCCCGGGGCAGCGCGTGGCCCTGGAGCCCGGCCGCGAGACCGAGCACCGGAAAACCGACGGCGGGCAGCAGCGCGGTGGTGACCGCCTGGGCCCGGACCGTCGCGTCCGTGACCGTGAACAGTGCCAGCAGGGCGGCGAGACCGCCGGTGATGACGGCGGAGAGGGCATGCCCCGCGAGACCGCACGCGGCCACCGCCGTACTGATGCCGAGGACGGCCCGGACGGCGCTGCGCAGTCGCAGCCTCCCCGGGTCCGGAGCCACGAACATCCTCTTCAGCACTGCTTTCCCGCCCCTTCTCCGTACGCACTCTGTTCCTGCCACGCGCCGGCGTGCGCCGGCACGGGACCGGCATGCAGCCGCATGGCCCGGCATGCACCGCACCCGGCATGGGCCCGGCATGGCCCGGCATGCACCGCACCCGGCATGGGCCCGGCATGGCCCGGCATGAAAAAGGCGCCGCGGAATCCGCAGCGCCATCGACCGGTCCATGAGACCATCCCGTTCCCCACTGGTACAAGCGCGGCCGGTTCGACTGGGCCATTGGTACAGCACATCGCCGCTCCCACTGCCGCCGGGCGGGCCAACGGCCGAGACCTCGGGCATCACCCTCCGGCGGTACGAGGTCAGCCGGTGCCGCGCCCGCGCAGGGTGTGCCGTTGGACCAGCCGCGAGATGTCCTTCGCCGTGACGATCCCGGCCACCAGGCCGGCGTCCACGACGAGGACGCGCATGCCCGCGCCGGGCCGCACGCGCTCGAGCGCGTCGGTGAGCAGGTCCTCGGGCGCGGCGACCGCGCACCGCTCCAGCGGGACGGCCACGTCCCGTACCCGCAGCTCGTCCCGGCGTTCCGGCGGGATCGCGGCGAGGCGGCGCATCTCGACGATGCCGCTCGGCCGGCCCTCGAAGTCGAGCAGCGGTACGGCGGAGTGACCGGACCGGGCCGTCACCTCGTCCAGGAAGGCGCCGACGGTCAGCCAGTCGGCACCGGTGATCACCGGACGGGACATGGCGTCGGACACCCGCACCCCCTGCAGGGCGGTGCGCAGCACGGCCTGCTGTCGCTCCGCGCCCGCGACCAGGGTGATGAACAGTCCGATCGCCACCAGCCACAGACCGCCGGTGGTCCCGCGCAGCACGGAGATCCAGCCGGCAGCCATCAGCAGCACGCCCATGATCTGGCCGCCGCGCGACGACACCCGCTCCGCCCGCCCCCTGTCTCCGGTGCGCCACCACAGCAGCGCCTGCAGCACCCGCCCGCCGTCGAGCGGAGCGGCGGGCAGCAGGTTGAACACGCCCAGCAGCACGTTCATCCAGCCGAGCCACACCAGCACGCCGGCCGGCACCACCCAGTCCGTGAGGGCGTCCAGCCCCACTCCCGCCCCCAGTGCGGCGCCTCCGACGAGCAGACTGGTCAGCGGTCCGCTGACGGCCACGGCGAAGGCCACGCCCGCGGTCCGCGGCGCGTCCATACGGGTCACCCCGCCCAGCGCCCAGAGCGTGACGTCCTGCACCGGGATCCCCTTCCGGTGCGCCGTGGCGGCGTGCGCCGCCTCGTGCAGCAGGAGGCTGCCCATGAGCAGCAGCGCGCCGACGGCACCGGCGGCGGTGTAGGCCGCGTCCGACTCCCCCGGAGCCCAGGCGGGCAGGGTCCGGCGGCCCAGCCCGTACGCGAAGAGCACCACGAGCAGCGGAACGCTCCAGTGCATCCGCAGCGGCACACCGGTCACACTTCCGAGCCGGACCGAGCCCTTCATCGTCAGCTCCTGACACCTCGGACGCCTGGCCTCAATTGTCCACCTGTCGGGCATATGTCCGGCATCATGGGGGGAGGTGATCGGCATGATCGGCGACACGGATGGTGACGGGCAGGGGCGAGGTCCGGGAGACAGCGGCCACCGGACGGTTCCGCACACGGCGGACGTACGCATCGAGGCGTGGGGCCCGAGCCGCGAGCTGTGCCTCGCGGAGGCGGTCATCGGGATGGTCGAGTGCTTCGCCGACGTCTCCGGGGTGCGGCCGGCGGCCGTGCGGCAGGTGCGGGTGGCCGCGACGGACGACGACGACCTGCTGGCGGCGCTCCTCGACGAGATCATCTTCCGGCTGGACGTGCACGGCGAGGTGCCCCTCGACGTCGAGGCCGAACTCACCGACGGTGGGCTGGACGTGCGCCTCGCGGTGGCCGACCTCACCGCGGTCCGGCTCGTCGGCGCGGCCCCCAAGGCGGTCTCGTGGAGCGACCTCCACCTGGCTCCGGGCCCGCGCGGCTGGTCCTGCGCGGTGACGGTCGACGTCTGAGCCCCGCTCACCACGCGCGGTCGGCGCGGGGGCGGTCGACGTCAGAGCCGCTCACCGCGCGCGGTCGGCGCGGCCCCGTGCGCCCGTGGGACGACGCGGGCCGCTGCGCACCGCGCGGGACCGCGCATCCGACGGACGGCACCCGGAGCGAGGACCTCGGCCGTTCGTCAGCCCTTGACGACGCCCAGCGGGACCAGGCGGGCCACCTTGCGGCAGAGTCCCGCGCCTTCGCTCGCCTCGATCACTTCGGAGACGTCCTTGTACGCCTCCGGTGCCTCCTCCGCCAGGCCGCGTCCGGAGGCGCCGCGCACCGCGATGCCCTGGGACTCCAGCCGGGAGCGCAGCTCCTCGCCGCGGACCGCGCGCAGCGCGGCGTGCCGGCTCAGCACCCGGCCGGCCCCGTGGCACGTGGAGTGGAAGGCGTCGCCGCCCGGCACGCCGGTCAGGACGTACGACGCGGTGCCCATGGTGCCGGGGATCAGCACCGGCTGGCCCACCGCGCGCAGGTCGTCGGGCAGGTCGGCGTGGCCCGGCGGCAGCGCCCGCGTGGCCCCCTTGCGGTGGACGCACAGGGTGCGCGGACGCCCGTCCACGAGGTGCTGCTCCACCTTCGCCAGGTTGTGCGACACGTCGTACACCAGAGCCAGCCGGGCCCCCGCCGCGCGGCGGAAGACCCGGCGCGCCGCCTCGCCCAGCATGTGGCGGTTCGCCCGTCCGTAGTTGGCCGCCGCGGCCATGGCCCCGAGGTAGGCACGGCCCACCGGCGAACCGACCGGGGCGCAGGCGAGCTGCCGGTCGGGCACCGTGATGCCGTACCGCGGCATGGCCTTGTCCATCGCCCGCACATGGTCGCTGCACACCTGGTGCCCGAGGCCCCGCGAGCCGCAGTGGATCATCACGCAGACCTGGCCCCGGGAGAGGCCGAAGGCGGCGGCGACCGACTCGTCGTACACCTCGGCGACCTCCTGCACCTCCAGGAAGTGGTTCCCGCCGCCGAGGCTCCCGACCTGCTCCAGCCCCCGCTGCATCGCCCGCTCGCCGACCTGGTCCACGTCCGCGTCCGGCACCGCCCCGGCGTCCTCGCAGCGCAGCAGGTCGCGTTCCTCGCCGTGGCCCTCGTCGACCGCGTACCGCGATCCGCCCCGCAGGACCCGTTCGAGCCGTGCCGTGCTGCCCAGGTGCCACACCGCGCCGCGCCCGGGGCCGTGCGGGGTCGCCGCCCCCAGCCCGTCCATCAGGGCCGGCAGCACCGGTGCCAGCTCCTGCCGGTCGCGGTCGGCGGCCAGGAGCCGTACGCCGCAGGAGATGTCGAAGCCGACCCCGCCCGGCGACACCACGCCGCCGTCGTCGACGTCCGTGGCGGCCACGCCCCCGATGGGGAAGCCGTAGCCCCAGTGGATGTCGGGCATCGCGTACGAGGCGGTGACGATGCCCGGCAGGGTCGCCACGTTGACGACCTGCTCCAGCGATTTCTCGGCGTCCCGCAGCAGCCGCCGTGACGCGAACACGACCCCGGGGACCCGCATGTCCCGGCGGGGCGCGATGCGGAAGCGGTAGGGACGCTCCTCGGTGACCTCCATCGCAGCCTCCCGTCCGTTGCCGCGTACCCGCCTCCCGTTGCGCCATGTCGCCGGCGCGCCGCCCACCCGAGTGGCGCACGGCGCGCCGGCGGGCGTTTGCGGAAGCCGTGCGGGTCAACCCGTCGTGGCGAGGAGGCGATGACGATGACGACATCCGTCAAGGACATGCTGAACACCTACCCGGCCGACCTCGGCGGCGTGGACCAGGATGCGATGGCCGCCTGCATCGAGGCGTGCGTCGCCTGTGCGCAGGCGTGTACGGCCTGCGCGGACGCCTGCCTGTCCGAGGGCATGGTCGGCGATCTGACCAAGTGCATCCGGACCGACATGGACTGCGCGGACATCTGCACCGCGACCGCCGCGGTGCTCTCCCGCCACACCGGGTACGACGCGAACATCACGCGCGCGCTGCTGCAGGCGTGCGCCACGGTGTGCAAGGCCTGCGCGGACGAGTGCGGGAGCCATGCCGACATGCACGAGCACTGCCGGCTGTGCGCCGAGGCGTGCCGCCGGTGCGAGCAGGCGTGCAACGAGTTGCTGGCGGGCCTCGGCTGAGGAAGGGGGTCGCGTAGGCCGGGGGCCGCTGCGGGACGGCGGGTGACGAGCGGTCACGCCACGTGCTGTGCCATTGGTACTGTCACGATCCGGATCACCCCACCACAATGGGATCAGAACGGGATCGACGATGGCAGTGGACGAACTCGACACCCGCATCCTGCGGCTGCTGATCGAACAGCCGCGCACCAGTGTGCGCGAGTACGCCCGCATCCTGGGCATCGCCCGGGGCACGCTGCAGGCGCGGCTGGACCGGATGGAACGGGACGGCGTGATCACCGGCACCGGGCCGGTGCTCTCCCCCGCAGCACTCGGGCATCCGGTGCTCGCCTTCGTGCACATCGAGGTGACGCAGGGGCATCTGGACGACGTGGGCGACGCGCTGGCCGCCGTCCCCGAGATCGTCGAGGCGTTTTCGATCACCGGCGGCGGCGACCTGCTCACCCGGGTCGTCGCCCGCGACAACGGGCACCTGGAGGACGTCATCCAGCGGCTGATCCAGATCCCCGGCGTGGTGCGCACCCGGACCGAGATGGCCCTGCGCGAACGGGTGCCGCACCGCCTGCTGCCCTTGGTGGAGGCAGTCGGCCGGGCGTCCGTGCGCCGTGGTGAGCGGGTGGGCGGCTGACCGGTCCGGAGCGGCGGCCCGGCATGCTGGTTCCATGAGCAGCACCTCACGTACCGCGGTCGTCTTCGACCTCGACGGCACGCTGGTGGACAGCGAGCCCAACTACTACGAGGCCGGACGCCGGCTGCTGGAGAGCCACGGCGTCACGGACTTCAGCTGGGAGCGGCACACGGACTTCATCGGCATCGGCACGCGCGAGACCCTGGAGGCGCTGAAGGAGGAGTACGGACTCGCCGCGCCGATCGAGGAGCTGCTGGCCGGCAAGAACCGCCACTACCTGGAGCTGGCGCGCGCGGCGACCGAGGTGTTCCCGCAGATGCGGGCGTTCGTGGAGCTGCTGCACCGGGAGGGGGTGCCGATGGCCGTGGCGTCCGGCTCGTCGCGCGCCGCGATCGAGGCGGTGCTCGGCGGTACGGGCCTGGACGCGTACATCGCCACCCTGGTCTCCGCGGAGGAGGTGGAGCGGGGCAAGCCCGCGCCGGACGTCTTCCTGGAGGCGGCGCGCCGGCTCGGCGTGGAGCCGGCGCACTGCGTGGTGCTCGAGGACGCCCCGCCGGGCGCGGCGGCGGCCCACGCGGCGGGCATGCGGTGCATCGCCGTACCGTACGTGCCGGCGACGGTGGACGACCCCGCCTTCCGCGGCGCGGGGCTGCTGCTGCGGGGCGGGCAGGCGGAGTTCACGGCGCAGGCGGCGTACGACTTCGTCATGGCGGGGCACCGGGCGCCGGCGGCGGGCGGGTGACGGCGCGGTGCCCGGCGGCGGGCGGGTGACGGCGCGGTGCCCGGCGGCGGGCGGGTGACGGCGCGGTGCCCGGCGGCGGGCGGGTGACGGCGCGGTGCCCGGCGGCCGGAGGGCGAAAGTGATGGCCAGCAGCCACAGCATGCAGGTGAAGGTGCGTTGCCCGGCATCCTGCGGGTGACGGCGCGTTGGCCGACGGCCTCGCGGGCCAAGGCGCGTTGGCCGACGGTGCCCAGGGATGGAAGCACGCGTCGCCCGGCGGCGGGCAGGGGAAAGCGCCGTGCCCGGCGACCCGCGACGGAAGGCGCATTGGCCGACAGCCCCAGCCTGCGGGGGAAGGCGCATTGGCCAACGACCCACGAGAGCAAGCGCGTTGACCGGCGGCGGGCGGATGAGGCACGTGCCCTGGCAGCCCGGGGGCGAAAACGCGTTGCCCGGCGGCCGGCCGGCGCGGGAGGCTGCCGGTCATGTCCGAGACCCGCACGGGCGGCGCGCGCGAAGTGGCCGCTCTCTTCTCCCAGGGGCGGCTGACCGCCGTGCCGCGCAAGCAGGCCCGTCGTGAACAGCTGCTCACCCACCTCGCCGAGAGTCTCTTCGAGCGGGACCGGCCGTACACGGAGCCCGACGTCAACGAGGCGCTGCGCACGGTGCACGACGACTGGTCCGCGCTGCGCCGCCACCTCGTGGTGGCGGGACTGCTGGTCCGCACCAGGGACGGCGCACGCTACCTGCGGGCCGGGTAGCCGGCCGCCCGGCCCGGGCCCTCAGAACCGGGCGTGGGCCGTGATGTCCGCGTGGAACTGCTCGATCAGCGCGGGCGTCACCGTCGGCCGGCACTGGGCGATGGCCTCCAGGTAGTCCTCGGTGCTCGCGCCGGGCACCCCGCCCTGGTCGGGCAGGTCCCGCTCCGCGAGGTCCCGCTCGAACGCGGCCTGCGCCGCGATCCGCGCCGCGTGCTCGATGTCCGCCGGCGTGAACAGGTCGCTCGCCGCCACCAGGACCGCGACGTCGATATCGGCCCGGCCATGCGTGTAGCGGGACCAGATCGCCGCGCGTGCCTCCTTGTCCGGCGTACCGATCGGAATGAGGTAGTCGAACCTCCCCGGGCGCAGGAAGGCCGGGTCCAGCGACCGGATGGAGTTGGTCGCGCACACGAGCAGCCGCTCGTCGCCCTCGCGGAAGCCGGGGATCAGCTTCAGCAGTTCGTTGGTCACGCCGTGCATGCCGCCGGGCTGCGCCGGCTCGCCGCGCACGGGGGCGATCTCCTCGACCTCATCGATGAAGACGAGCACCCGCTCCAGCTCCGCGATGCGGGCGAACGCGCTGCGCAGCGCCGCCGCCAAATTTCCCTCGTCGGCCAGCCGGGAGGGCAGCAGCTCCACGAAGGGCCAGCCGAGCCGGGAGGCGATGCCCCGGGCGAACGTGGTCTTCCCGGTCCCGGGCGGCCCGAAGAGCGCGATGGCCCGCGGCGGTCGCACCCCGTGCCGGGCCGCCCGCTCCGGTTCGGCGAGCGGCAGCACCACGCGCCGCTCGATCAGGTCCTTCTCCGCCTCCATGCCGGCGACCTTCCCCCACAGAGCGGCCGGCAGGAACCGCCCGCCCAGGTCCTCCAGGAGGTTGGCCGCGGGGCCGTGCAGCGGCTCGACCTTCTCGAAGTACGCGACGGCGGGGCGGCGCGTGTAGCCGGCGTTGATCAGACCCTCGCCGAACAGGTCCTCCTCGGGCAGGACATAGGCGATGCGGCCCACCCGGGCGGCGAGGAGCCGGCGCTCCAGTTCCACGAGCAGCGCGCTCGCCAGGCCCCGGCCGCGCCAGGCCGACGCGATGGCGATGCGCATGACCCAGGCCCGCTCGCCCGCCACGCAGGCGAGGGCGGCGCCGATCGGCACGCCCTGGTGCACGGCGACGACGGCCGGCTGCCGGGAGGTCAGCGCGCCGATGCACTCGGCGAGCGAGAACACGGACTCCTGTCCCAGCTCGGCAGTGGTGTCGATCAGGTGGACGACGGCCGCGAGATCGCTCTCGCGGTAGTCATGGATCAGCCAGTTCACCGGTACCGCCCCTCGTTGGTGATGTTCCGGCGAGGCTAGGGGCGCCCGCCCGCCCGGTCGTGTGCCGCCGTGCACAAGGGCAGGGCGCCGACTACGACGTCGTGTCGGTTGGCGGAAAGGGCGTACGCGGTGGTGCACGACGGTGGACGGGACGAGGCCGCGGTCGCGAGGATCCCGGAGGACACACGGCTCCCGGGCGAAGGGCGACGGTACGCATGGCGCAGCACTGGGCGGACTTCCAGTACGAGATCTACCTGAACGGCATGACCGGCGCCGTACCGCGGCTGCCCACCGACCTGACGCGGCTGGAGAAGCTCACGGAGCGGCGCCTCGGTCCCGGTCCGGTGGGTTACGTGGCCGGCAGCGCGGGCAGCGGCAGCACCGCCCTGGCGAACCGGGCGGCGCTGGACCGGCGGCGCATCGTCCCGCGGATGCTGCGCGACGTGCACGACAGGGACCTGTCCGTGCGGATCCTGGGCCGCGAACTGCCCGCGCCGCTCGCACTGGCGCCCGTGGGCGTGTTGTCGATCATGCACCCGGACGCGGAGCCGGCCGCCGCGCGGGCAGCCGCCGCACAGGGCGTCCCGTACATCCTGTCGTCCGCGTCCAGTACGCCCTTGGAGGAGGTCGCCGAGGCGATGGGCGAGGGCGAGCGCTGGTTCCAGCTGTACTGGGCGAAGGACCGTGAGGTCACGCGGTCGTTCCTGCGGCGGGCGAAGGCGGCGGGCTACACCGCGCTGTTCGTCACGCTGGACACGCCGCTGCTGGCGTGGCGGCCGCGCGACCTGGACCAGGCGTACCTGCCGTTCCTGCACGGTGTGGGCACGGCGAACTACTTCACCGACCCCGCGTTCCAGGCGGGTCTCGTCAAACCGGTGCACGAGGACCCGAACGCGGCGGTGATGCACTTCGTCGGCATGTTCGCCGACCCGGCGAAGACCTGGCCGGACCTGGCGTTCCTGCGGGAGAACTGGGACGGCCCGATCGTGCTGAAGGGCGTCCTGCACCCCGAGGACGCCCTGCTGGCCGCCGAAGCCGGCATGGACGGCGTGGTGGTGTCCAACCACGGCGGCCGGCAGGTGGCGGGTTCGATCGCCGCCGCGGACGCCCTGCCGCGGGTCGTCGAGGCGGCCGGCGACCGGCTGACCGTGCTGTTCGACAGCGGCATACGCACGGGCGACGACATCTTCAAGGCGCTCGCGCTGGGCGCGCAGGCGGTGCTGGTGGGACGCCCGTACGCGTACGGGCTCGGCCTCGACGGGCAGGCGGGCGTCGAGCACGTCATCCGGTGCCTGCTGGCGGAGCTGGACCTGACCCTGGCCTTGTCCGGACACGCGGGCCCCACCACCCCGGGCCCGGGCGACCTCGTCGAGGAGAAGACGGCATGACCGCGCCGAAGAACGTGCTCGCCGTGATCCCGCCCCACGTGGGGGGCCGCGCCGCCGGTGCCGCCCTCGCGTCGGTGTTCCCCCCGCAGGCGCGGGTCACCGTCGTGGAGACGGCCGACGAGGACCCGGCCGCCCTCGGCGGGGCCCACGTCGTCGTCACCGCCCTCGGCCCGGTGACCGCGGCTCACCTGGCCGCCGCGCCGGGGCTGGAGCTGGTGCAGTGCGCCAGCCATGGTCACGACTACGTCGACGTGACCGCCGCCCGTGCACAAGGTGTTCCCGTGTGCACGATCGGCTCCAGCGGGGCGGAGAAGCAGAACGTGGCCGAGCAGACGTTCGCGCTGATGCTGGCGCTCGCCAAGCAGCTGATCCCCGCGCACACGGCGCTCGTCGACGCCGACTGGGCCCTGCCACGGCTTCAGCGGTCCCTCACCGAACTGTCCGGCAAGACGCTCGGCATCATCGGCCTGGGCCACATCGGCACCGAAGTCGCCCGCCGCGCGGTCGCGTTCGACATGACCGTCGTGTACGCGTCGCCCAGGCGCGCCTCCGCCGCGACGGAGGAGCGCCTGGGCGGCGCCCGCCACGTGGCTCTCGACGAGCTGCTGCGCACGGCGGACTACGTCTCGCTGCACGCCCCGCTGACCGACGCCACCCGCCACCTCCTGGACGCCGGGCGGCTGGCCCTCCTCAAGCCGACGGCGTTCGTCATCAACACCTCCCGCGGCGCTCTGATCGACCAGGACGCCCTCGCCGACGCCCTGGAGTCCGGCGCCCTCGCCGGCGCGGGCATCGACGTCTTCGACCCCGAACCCCCGACCCCCGCCCTGCGCCTGCTGAAGGCCCCGAACGTCGTGCTGTCCCCGCACGTCGCGGGCGTCACCCGCGAGACCCTGGTCCGTATCGCCCTGGCCGCGGTCCAGAACGTCACCGACCACCTGTCGGGCAAGCCGCTCCGGGACGTCGTCACGTAGCCGAGGCGGGGAGGATGGCTCGACGCCCGTCTGTCCGGGTGCCTTTGGGCACCCGGACACGGTGGCCTGCTCCGCCCGCCGTCGACTACCGGGAACCCCGGGACGACCGGGGGATGCGACGGGGCGGCATCTCCGTCGGTGGTGTGGCGTGCGCCGCCCACGAGCGCTGTTGCTCGTGCCGCCAGACGATTTTGAGTACCTCATCCGAAACGGGACGAACGAAGCCCAGACCGGCGAGGATGTCGCGAGCCTCTGGAGGAGGGTCGCCGCCATCTGTAGTGATCAGTGCGCTGAGAACGGGCACCTCGTCGGTCACTGCGCCTTCCGCACGGATCAGGGTGCGAACCAGACCCGCAGGTGGAGGACTCTGTGCCGCGCAGCCTTGCGGGCCGAACAGGTCGGCGACCGTGATGGTGTCACCGTGGCATGCCGCCTCGATCAGCCGCCGCTGCACTGCTTCCAGGACCGCGCCACTCCGTTGGATGGCCTGCTCGAGGGCGACAGCGCCTGTGATCTCGTTTCCCTCGCGCCCGGCCCACCACGTGCGGTGAGCAACTCCTCGCCGCCCGGCCCCCTGCCACTGGTCCTGCCAGGAACGAGCGTGCCTCATCGCCTTGTCCAACGCCCGGCGTTCGGGCTTGTCGGCGAAGTCAAGTTGATCCTGAGCCCTGGCCAGCAGCGTACCGATGCGCTTCAGGCTTCGCCGAACAGAGTCGAGTCGGACGTCACCGCCGCTCGTGCGCGCGGCCTTGTGCAGGGCGAAGAGCCGCCGGGTCTGCTCCTCGCACCACTTGTGGCGGGCGTGCCCCGGGGGAATGCTGCGGCCGAGCTGCTTCGCGAGCTCACCCAGATACGGGAGCGGTCGTCCGTTGCCTCTCCGGACCAACAGGAAGAGCGGCGGCTCCGACAGGGGTGTGGCAGCGTCCACGGCACCGAGAAGCACCTGGCAGCGAGTATCGCCGAACGCGCGGAGGTCGAGCCTGGTGATCCCTGCCAGGTCGCCCCAGGTCGTGGTTTCCCCATGGGCGGCGCAATGCCGCAGATAGTCCCGAAGAACGAACACAGCTTCTTGCCACGGCGTGATCGGCCCGGCGGGCCCGCGTCGGCGCGGGGCGCCCTCTGTCACGACCCCTTGATGCTTGGCGGCGTGGACAGGAGTCGGCTGCCGATATCGCTCGACGACGCTTCCCTTCGGAGCTGACTTCGCCGCGACCGGGGTCATCACGCCTCTCGCTGTGATCCAGCATTCGTCGAGGTTCCGCCACTCGGTCCTGCGTGCAGGAAGCTCGGTACCGACCTGGATGCGCCGATGCCAGAGGTCCTCGCGTCGATCGCTCACCATCCGGAGCCGCAGCACGTGCCCCCGCCTGGCGAACAGTTCCCGGGGCACGGGGGTGTGCTCTCCGAGCAGCACGTCGTCGTATGTGCCACTCAGCGCGAATTCCACCGCGGACTGCGGCAACGTGCCCTCCGCGTACGAGCAGTAGAAACGCAGTCGTACTCCGGGCGAGGGAAGAAAGACGTCCAGGCTGGTCCAGTCTTCATCGGTCTGTCCGCGCAGTTCGAGCCGGTGGTCGAGCCCGCACTTGTCCAGCCAGCGGCCGACCTCGCGATGGAGGTACAAGTGATCAGCACTGTCCTCGTCGGTACGGCGCCGCATGCACACCTCCCCGGGGCGGTGCGCGAAGTGACTGACCTTGCCATGGCAGATCCTCACCGTCAGAATGCCGCCGCATCCGCCAAGGAGACTTCCGCACCAGAAAGCGTCGGAGCCGAAGCGCTTCTTGAGTCGCAGCGCGTCATCGTGCGCAGTCGGTAAGATCACTGGCTGGTCAGAGGTCCGGCTGCCGAGCACGGCGACCTTGACCAATCGACTGTCACCAAAGCCCACGTGCCCCCCAAGCACCCGTTCAGCAGGCCGTGCGGCCGGGGCCGACGGCTCGGAGGACGAGTATGCATCGCCGTGGTCACCCTACGAAGCAGTTCGTCCCAACCGGCGCGGAGCCGTCCTTGCCGGCCGCACTCACCCGGGGAGGTTCCCGGCCGTCGGCCCGGGCGTGATGTGCCGGACCCTGCTGCGGCGGCCGTGAGCACGCCCTCGCGCTTGCGCGACGGCGAGCCCGGCGCCGCCGCCTGCATCGCGCCGGTCGGCGACCCCGAGCAGGCGCCCCTCCGCAGCCACCGTACGAGCGCTCGATCTCGTCCGTGGTGGGACCGCCGCTTTGCTCTCCGTCGCCCGAGCACGAGGAGAGCGGTGTGTCGTGGTCAGGCGCGGGACGTCTGCAAGGCGCTGATCAGCTCAGGAAACTCAGCCGCACCTGGCGGTCGGGGTTGTCCTTGTTCGTGTCGACCACGCAGACGGACTGCCACGTGCCCAGGGCCATCTCGCCGCCGATGACAGGGATCGTGGCGTGCGGGGGGACCAGGGCGGGCAGGACGTGGTCGCGGCCGTGGCCGGGGCTGCCGTGGCGGTGCTGCCAGCGGTCGTCGGCGGGGAGCAGGGTGTGCAGGGCGGCCAGCAGGTCGTCGTCACTGCCGGCGCCGGTCTCCAGGATGGCCACGCCGGTCGTGGCGTGCGGGGTGAAGACGTTCAGCAGGCCGTCCCGGCCCGCCGCGACCTCCCGCAGGAAGGAGGCGCAGGCGCCGGTCAGGTCGTGGACCGTTTCCCTGGTGCCGGTGGTGATCCGCAGCGTACGAGTGGTGAATGCGTCGCTCATACCCCCCATGGTGTCACCGTGCCGGCGCGTCTCCCGCGAGGCGCCGTGGACGTGACGGGGCGTCGGCCTCACGATGGGGGGATGACCTTCGACGCCGCGTCGGGCGGCCCGGGTACGGCACCGCTGCCCGCGGCCGTCGACGTCGTGGTCGTCGGCGGGGGTGTCATCGGGGCGAGCATCGCCTTCCACCTGGCCGAGGCGCGCGCCGGGCGGGTGCTGCTGGTGGAGCGCGACACGCCTGCGTCGGGGTCCTCGGGCAAGCCCGTCGGCGGCGTGCGGGCGCAGTTCTCCGACCCCGTCAACGTACGGCTGGGGCAGCGCAGTCTGGAGGCGTGGCGGGCGTTCGGGGAGCGGCCCGGAGCCGATGTGGGGCTGGAGAGCGTCGGCTATCTCTTCCTCCTGGCGGACGAGGCCGAGGTGGAGACGTTCCGGCGGGGCATGGAGGTGCAGCACGCGTACGGCGTGCCGAGCCGGCTTCTGTCGCCGGGCGCGGCGCACGCGCTGTGCCCGTACGTCGACCCGTCGTCGTTCGTGGCGGCCGCCCACTCCCCCGCCGACGGGTACGCGCTGCCCGGCGCGGCCGTGCGCGGCTATCTTCGGGCCGCGGAGGCGCTCGGCGTGACCGTCCGCACCCGGTGCGCCGTCACGGGGGTCGAGACGTCCGGCGGGACCGTCCGCGCGGTCCGCACGACCGCCGGGACGGTGCGCACCGGGGCGGTGGTCTGCGCGGCGGGCGCCTGGTCGCGGGCGGTCGGCGCGATGGCGGGCGTGACGCTGCCGGTGACCCCGCTGCGGCGGCAGATCGCGCTGACCGGGCCGCTGGAGCCGGCCCCGCCGCGCGTGCCGTTCACCCTGGACTACGGCTCCACGCTGTACTTCCACAACGACGGTGCCGGCGGGCTCGTGCTGGGCATGTCCGACCCGCGCGAACAGCCGGGGTTCGGGCGGGAGGTCGGCGAGGAGTGGCTGGAGCTCTTCCGCGGGGCCGCGGCCCGGCGCGCGCCCTCGCTCGCGGACGTGCCCGTGACCGGCGGCTGGGCGGGCCTGTACGAGATGACACCCGACCGGAACGCGCTGATCGGCGAGGCGCGGGGCGTCAGCCGGTTCCTGTACGCGACGGGGTTCTCCGGGCACGGCTTCCTGCAGGCGCCTGCCGTCGGGGAGGTGGTGCGCGACCTGTACCTCGGCAGGAGCCCGGTGGTCGACGTGGGGCCGCTGACCGCCGAGCGCTTCGCCGGCCCGGCCACCGCGATGCGCACGGAGGCGCACGTCATCTGAGGAGTGCACATGGTTCCCGTGGTCCCCGCCTGGCGCTTGCGCGCCGCGTTCGCCCGCCGGCTCTCCGCGATGTACGGCGCCGAAGTCCCCGCGTACCGCACGCTGGTGCAGGTGGCGGGCCGGGTCAACGACGGCGTGCTGCGCGCGAGCGGGGCGGCGGCCGAGCGGCTCGGGAGCATCGAGCGGGTCACCGCGGAGCGGCACGGCGCGATCCGCGTCGGCACGCTGCGCGAACTGCGGCAGGTCGCGCAGGTGTTCGCCGCGCTCGGGATGGAGCCGGTCGGGTTCTACGACCTGCGGGACGCGCCGGACGGCGCCGTACCGGTGGTGTCCACGGCCTTCCGGCCGGTGCGGGCCGAGGAGCTGGCGCGCAATCCCTTCCGGGTCTTCACCTCGCTGCTGACCACGGGCGACCGGCGGTTCTTCGACGCGGGGCTGCAGGCACGGCTCGAGGGGTTCCTGGCGCGGCGGCGGCTGTTCCCGCCGGAGCTGCTGGAGCTGGCCGAGGCCGGCGAGCGGGAGGGCGGACTGCCCGAGGAGGCGGCGGAGCGGTTCCTGACGCTCGCGGTCGCCGCGTTCGAGCTGTCGCCGGAGCCCGTGGACCGGGCCTGGTACGGCGAGCTGGCGCGGGTGTCGGCGGTGGCGTCCGACATCGGCGGGGTCGCCAGCACCCACCTCAACCACCTCACGCCCCGGGTGCTCGACATCGACGAGCTGTACCGGCGCATGACGGACCGCGGCATCGCGATGATCGACCGGATCCAGGGGCCGCCGCTCCGGGAGGGACCGGAGGTGCTGCTGCGTCAGACGTCGTTCCGGGCGCTCGCCGAGCCGCGCGCGTTCCGCGAGCCGGACGGGACGGTGACGCGCGGGTCGCTGCGGGTGCGGTTCGGCGAGGTGGAGGCGCGTGGCGTCGCCCTCACCCGGGCCGGGCGGGCGCTGTACGACGAGCTGGCCGCCGAACCGGCCGGGGTGTGGGCCGCCCGCTTCCCGCGCACCGAACACGAGCTGGCCGTGGAGCGGCTGGCCTTCTTCACGTACGAGCCGGTCGCCGGCCGGCCGCGGGACGGGGCCCGGCCGCCGCGGGACCTCGCCGGGCTGCTCGGCGGCGGCTGGCTCGCCGCGCACCCGATCGTCCACGAGGACTTCCTGCCGCGCTCGGCGGCGGGCATCTTCCGGTCGAACCTCGACCACGCCGGGGCCCGTGACGCCGGGGCGCGGGCCACCGCGTACGACCGGGCGTGGCTGGCGGGGCGCTGGAACGGCCGGTGCACGACCCGTTCGCCCTCTGCGCCGCTCAGCAGGATCCCTCGCTGGCGCGCGCCCTGCACGCCCTCGACCTCCCGGAGGACCTCGTATGACCCGTTCGACCGTGCTGCCGAGCACCGACGACCTGCGTGCCCGCGCCGAGGACGCGTTGCGGCGCTGCGGCGCCCCGCTCCCCGACGGGGGTGACGCGGACGGCGGGATCGTCGTCCGTACGCCGGTGACGGGCGGGGTCCTGCGTGTGCTGCCCGCAGCGTCGCCGGACGACGTCGGCGCGGCGGTCGGCGCGGCCGCCGAGGCGTTCGGGCAGTGGCGTGCCGTCGCGGCGCCCGTCCGGGGCGGGCTGGTGAAGCGGTTCGGCGAGCTGCTCGCGGCGCACCGGGAGGACCTGGCGGAGCTGGTCACACTGGAGGCGGGCAAGATCCGCTCGGAGGCGCTCGGCGAGGTCCAGGAGATGATCGACATCTGCGACTTCGCGGTGGGTCTGTCCCGCCAGCTGTACGGCCGGACGATGGTGTCCGAGCGGCCCGGTCACCGGCTTTCCGAGACCTGGCACCCGCTGGGCGTGGTCGGGGTGATCTCCGCCTTCAACTTCCCGGTCGCGGTATGGGCCTGGAACACCGCCGTCGCGCTGGTGTGCGGCGACACGGTCGTCTGGAAGCCGTCGGAGCTGACGCCGCTGACGGCGCTGGCGTGCGACGCGCTGCTGGCGCGGGCGGCCGCCGAGGCGGGCGCCCCGGCGGGTGTGCACCGGCTGGTCCTCGGCGGGAGGGAGGCCGGGGAGCGGCTGGTGGACGATCCGCGGGTGGCGCTGGTCAGTGCCACCGGATCGGTGCGGATGGGGCGGGAGGTCGCGCCGCGGGTGGCCGCCCGGTTCGGGCGGTGCCTGCTGGAGCTGGGCGGCAACAACGCGGCCGTCGTCACCCCGTCGGCCGATCTCGACCTCGCCGTGCGGGGCATCGTCTTCTCGGCGGCGGGGACGGCCGGCCAGCGCTGCACCACGCTGCGCCGGCTGATCGTGCACCAGGACGTGGCCGAGCAGCTGGTGGAGAAGGTCGTCCACGCGTACGGGCAGCTTGCGGTGGGCGACCCGTTCGGCGCCGGGACGCTGGTCGGCCCGCTGATCGGTGAGCGGGCGCTGCGGGCGATGGGCGAGGCGCTGGAGGAGGCGCAGGCCGATGGCGGCAAGGTGCTGACGGGCGGGGAGCGGCTGCTGGCCGAGGCGGCTCCTGAGGCGGCGTACGTCCGGCCGGCGGTGGTGCGGATGCCGGCGCAGACGGCCGTCGTGCGGCGGGAGACCTTCGCGCCGGTCCTGTACGTGCTCACCTATCGCACGTTCGCCGAGGCGATCGCCCTGCACAACGGCGTGCCCCAGGGCCTGTCGTCGAGCATCTTCACGCGGGACCAGCGGGAGGCGGAGCGGTTCCTGTCGGCGGAGGGCTCGGACTGCGGGATCGCGAACGTCAACATCGGCACCTCGGGTGCCGAGATCGGCGGGGCGTTCGGCGGCGAGAAGGAGACCGGCGGCGGCCGGGAGTCGGGTTCGGACGCGTGGCGTGCGTACATGCGGCGGGCGACGAACACGGTGAACTACGGGGAGGACCTGCCGCTCGCCCAGGGCGTGCACTTCCTGTGAGGGGGAGCCCTTGTCACGGCGTGGACTCGTGAGGGCGTGCCTTTGTCAGGGCGTGGCGCGTGAGGGCGAGCCCTTGTCAGGGGGGCGGCCGGTGGCGACGCCCGCGGCGGGGCTCACCGGTCCCGCCGGGAAGATCCCCGGACCCGCACTGGTTGGTAGAACCGTGAACTACTACGTGGACATGGACGTCGTCGTCATCGGCGCCGGTCAGGCCGGCCTCTCCGCCGCGTACCACCTGCGGCGCGCCGGCCTGGAGCCCGACCGGGACTTCGTCGTCCTGGACCACGCTCCCCGGCCGGGCGGCGCCTGGCAGTTCCGCTGGCCCTCGCTCACGTACGGCAAGGTCCACGGCATGCACGCGCTGCCGGGCATGGAGCTCACCGGAGCCGACGAAGGCCGCCCCTCGTCGGAGGTGATCGGCGGCTACTTCGCGCGGTACGAGGAGGCGTTCGACCTGCGGGTGCACCGACCCGTCGACGTGACGGCGGTACGGGACGGCTCTGGCGGCCGGCTCCTCGTGGAGACCTCCGAGGGGACGTACGCGACCCGGGCGCTGATCAACGCCACCGGCACCTGGGACCGGCCGTTCTGGCCGCGCTATCCCGGTCAGGAGACCTTCCGCGGGCGGCAGCTGCACACCGCCGGCTACCCCGGTCCGCAGGAGTTCGCCGGGCAGCGGGTGATCGTGGTGGGCGGCGGGGCCTCCGGGACGCAGCACCTGATGGAGATCGCGGAGGTCGCGGCGGAGACCACCTGGGTGACCCGCCGGGAGCCGGTCTGGCGCGAGGGGCCGTTCGGGGAGGCAGAAGGGCGGGCGGCGGTCGCCCTGGTGGAGGAACGCGTACGCCGCGGCCTGCCGCCGCAGAGCGTGGTCAGCGTGACCGGGCTGCCGCTCACCGACGCCGTCGAGCGGGCGCGGGAGCGGGGGATCCTGGACCGGCTGCCGATGTTCGACCGGATCACCCCGACGGGCGTGGCCTGGGACCGGTTCCCCGGGCGCGACGGAGAGCCGGAGCGAGGGCGGACCGTCGACGCGGACGTCATCGTGTGGGCCACCGGTTTCCGTGCGGCCATCGACCATCTCGCACCGCTGCGGCTGCGCGAGCCGGGCGGCGGCATCCGGGTGGAGGGCACCCGCGCGGTGCGCGACGAGCGGGTGCACCTCGTCGGCTACGGTCCGTCAGCCTCGACCATCGGCGCGAACCGCGCCGGGCGGGCCGCCGTCCGCGACATCCGGCGGCTGCTCGACCGCGACGGCGACCGCCGCGACCGTGCCCCGGCAGCGGCCTGAGCCCTGTGCGGGGCCGGTGACCCGGGGTGTCAGCCCGCCACCGCGCCGCGCCGGGCCTCGTTGAACTCCTGCACGTTGCGCTGGTGCTCCGCGTAGTCGGCGGTGAAGCGCGTGTCCCCGGGCCGCACGGTGACGAAGTACAGCCAGTCGCCCGGCGGCGGGGCGATCGCGGCGTCCATCGCCTGCTCGCCCGGGTTGTCGATCGGAGTGGGCGGCAGGCCCTGGCGGTTGTACGTGTTGTACGGGCTGTCCATCCTGGTGTCGGCGTGCGACGTGTCGAGCGTGGAGCGGCCCAGCGCGTAGTTGAGTGTCGAGTCCATCTGGAGGGCCATGCCCTGGGTCAGCCGGTTGTAGACGACCCGGGCCACCTTGCCCATGTCCTCCACCGTGTCCGCCTCGGCCTGGACGATGCTCGCGATGGTCACCATCTGGTAGAGGCTCACCCCGTTGCGCTGCGTCCCGGCGCCGAGGCGGTCCACACCGAACCGCTCGTGGGCGGTGCGCACCATGTAGTCCAGCAGGCCCCGCGGGGTCGTCTTCTTGTACACCGGGTACGTGGCCGGGAACAGGAACCCTTCCGGGTTGCCCTGCGCGTCCGCCGGCAGCTTCAGCCGGCCGCTCTCGGCGACCTGGCGCGTGGTGCCGGAGGGTGCACCGAGTGCCTTGTCGACCGCGGAGTACACCTGTGTGGCGCGCCAGCCCTCCGGGATGAGCAGCATCTTCGGCTTCTCCGGGGGCGGCGGTGCGGGGGGCTCCCTGAGCAGCAGGAGCGGCACGAGCACGGCAGCGGCCGTGACGACGACCAGGCCGGCGGCGAGGGTCAGCCAGCCGCGGCGGGTCATCCGGAACCGGCGCCGGGGCGTGCCCTGCGGGGACTCGTTCACCATGCGGGCACGCTAACCCGCGACGTCCGCCGAACCCGGCAGCCTGCCGTGCCCGTGGCCCTCGACCACCGGGTCGGCCCTGAACAGACGAACGCGGGATCGGATGTTCGCCGGAACGTGTGATCGCATCGGGTTTTCCGTGCCGCGAGCGGGTGCGGCACATGATGCTGAGGGTGCGCAAGCGACGGGCTGCAGACCTCGGTTGCGTCGTCCCACACCTGCACGAAGCGCAAGGAGAACGCACCATCATGAACGTCCTCACCGATCTGCTCGCCGGCTTCCTCCACTTCGTCGGCTGGCTGGTCTGACACCACTCGCCACACAGCAGCCGCTGCTTCCCCGTCCCAGGGAGCAGCGGCTGCCGCTTTGGGAGGCTCGGCCCGGATCGGTTCGACGCCGGGGCCGGCGCCGGGGCCGTGGCCGGCCGAGGATCATCAGCCGGGGCCCGGCAGAGTCACGGTGCCGCGGGGGCGAGTTCCGCGTCGCCGCGGACCAGGGCGGCGTAGCGGCCGTCCAGTCGGAGGAGTTCGTCGTGGGTGCCGCGTTCCGCGATGCGGCCCTCGTCGAGGACGACGATCTCGTCGGCGTCCCGGACGGTGGAGAGGCGGTGCGCGATCGTCAGGGTGGTGCGGCCCGCGGAGAGGGCGTCGATGGCCTGCTGCACCGCGTGCTCCGTCCGGGTGTCGAGGGCGCTGGTGGCCTCGTCCAGGATGAGGACCGGCGGATCGCGCAGGATGGTGCGGGCGATGGCGAGGCGCTGCTTCTCACCGCCGGAGAACCGGTATCCGCGCTCGCCGACGAGGGTGTCGTACCCGTCGGGGAGCGACGCGATGTGGTCGTGGATCTGCGCCGCCCGCGCGGCCGCGTGGATCTCCTCGTCGGTGGCGTCGGGGCGGGCGAAGCGCAGATTGTCGGCGACGGAGGCGTGGAAGAGGTAGGTCTCCTGGGAGACGACGCCGACGGCCCGGGCGAGGGTGTCGAAGTCCAGGTCGCGTACGTCGACGCCGTCAAGGGTGACGCGGCCCGAGGTGACGTCGTACAAGCGGGGCACCAGATAGCTGAGCGTGGACTTGCCGGAGCCGGTGGGGCCGACGACGGCGAGGCTGCCGCCCGCCGGGACGGTGATGTCGATGCCGCGGAGCGTCTCGCCGCTCTTCTCGTCGTACCGGAAGTCGACGTCGTCGAAGCGGATCTCGCCGCGGACGGTGTCGAGGCGGACCGGGTCCTCGGGCTCGGTGATGTCGACGGGCAGGTCGAGGTACTCGAAGATCCGCTGGAAGAGCGCGAGCGAGGTCTGGATCTCGACTCCCGTGGACAGCAGGCTGACGGCCGGGCGGAACAGCCCCTGCTGGAGCGAGACGAAGGCGACGAGCGTTCCGATCGAGATGGCGGCGCCACCGGCCTGGAGGGCGAGCCCGGCGGCCCAGTAGATCAGCGCGGGCATGGCGGCCATGACGATGCCGATGGTGGACATGCGCCACCGCCCGGCCATCGAGGAGCGCACTTCGAGGTCGACGAGGCGCTCGGACTCGGCGGCGAACGAACGGGTGAGGGAGTCGGCGCGGCCCATGGTGCGGCCGAGGAGGATGCCGCTGACCGAGAGCGACTCGGTGACGGTGGCGGCCATCGCGGCCATCTGCTTCTGGCGCTGCGTCGTGATCCTCTTGCGCTCACGGCCGACCCGGCGGCTGATCCACACGAACACCGGGAGGAGCAGGAGGGAGACGCAGGTGAGCCGCCAGTCCAGGGCGAGCATCGCGACCACGGTCGCCACCACGGCGGTGAGGTTGGAGACGAGCGAGGTGGCCGTGGAGGTGACGGTGGCCTGCATGCCGCCGATGTCGTTGGCGATCCGGGACTGCACCTCACCCGTGCGCGTACGGGTGAAGAAGGCGAGCGGCATGCGCTGGAGCTGGTCGTAGACGGCGGTGCGCAGGTCGTGCATGACGCGCTGGCCGACCGTCGTGGAGATCAGCGTCTGCAGGACGCCGAAGACGCTGGTGACCACCGCGGTGAGAATCATGCCGAACGCGAGCAGCGTGAGCAGACCGGTGCGGCCCTGCGGGATGGCGGTGTCGAGGATCTCGCGCAGCAGGAACGGTGAGGCGACCGTGACCAGCGAGGAGGCCGCGACGAGCAGCCCGACGACGGCGAGCCGGGCGCGGTAGGGGCGGAAGAGCCGCAGGATCCGCCGGATCTGGGCCGGCGGCTGCTCCGGATCGGGCGGTGGTGGTGTCCAGGTGGACTCGGCGTGGATGCGCATGGGCTCCTCGGGGCCGGCGCGGCCGCACGGGGCGAGACGCGCAGTCGCGGGTGTGGGCGGACGCGGCGAGACTCTTCACGTACGCCCGGTCAGCGTTTCAGAGCATAGCTCATTGTTACCTGACTTCACAATGAGCGTGATCCTGATAGTCTGCCGTCATGGATTCCCCCGACGCCGACGGCGTGGTGGCCGAGCAGCTGCTGCGGCTGACCCGCCGGCTCCACCGCAGCCAGCAGCGACAGCTGGAGACGGCCGGCATCGCCATCACCCCCGCACAGTCCCGGCTGCTGCGGATCCTCGCCCACTACGACCGCCCGCCCCGCATGGCCGACCTGGCGGCGCGGCTCGAAGTCGTGCCGCGGGCCGTGACGAGCCTGGTCGACGGGCTGGAGGCGAGCGGCCGGGTGCGGCGCGCCCCCGATCCGGACAACCGCCGGGTGATACGGATCGAGCTGACCGACACCGGCCGGGACACGCTGCGGCGGCTGCGCAGCGCGCGCCGGGCGGCCGCAGAGGACATCCTGGCTCCGTTGACCGCCGAACAGCGCGAGGAGCTCGGCGGGCTGCTGTCCGCCCTGGTCGACGGGGATCAGGCTGCGGCGCGGGCGTGCGGCGAGGAGGAGACCGTCCGGAGGTCCTGAGCGATCGCGGGCCCCGCACGCTCCACCGCCGGCGCACGTCGCGGCGCACGCCCCGGCGCCCGGTGCGGCAGCGGTGAAGCGAGGTTCGACGTGAGGGGACCGTGTCATGCCGCTGCTGGAGCCGAATCCGGACGCTCTGCGCCCCCGTGCCCGGCGCACGCCGGCCGCCGACCGGGTGCCCGACCTGGTGGCGCACGGTTCACCCGGACGGCTCCGCGACGAACTGGGCGCGCTCCTCGGCCCCGGCAAGGTGCTGTGGCGGATCACGGACCTCGTCCGGTACGCGTCCGACGCCAGCCCGTACCGCTTCGTGCCGCAGATCGTCGTGGTCGCCGAGACCCGCGACGACGTCGCGGCCGTCCTGTCCTACGCGCACGACAAGGGCCGTGAGGTGGTCTTCCGGGCCGCCGGGACGAGCCTGAACGGACAGGCGCAGGGCGAGGACATCCTGGTGGACGTGCGCCGGCACTGGGTGGGCGTCGAGGTGCTGGACGGCGGCGCCCGTGCCCGTGTCCGGCCGGGCACCACCGTCGCCCGCGTCAACGCCGCCCTCGCCCGCTACGGCCGGGTGCTCGGCCCCGACCCGGCGAGCGCCGTGGCCTGCACCGTGGGAGGCGTCGTCGCCAACAACGCCTCCGGCATGACGGCCGGCACGGCCCGCAACGCGTACCGCACGCTCTCCTCGCTCACCGCCGTCCTGCCGTCGGGCACCGTCGTCGACACCGCCGACCCGGCCGCCGACGCGCACCTCGTACGGACGGAGCCCGCGCTGTGCGCGGAACTGCTCGCGGTCAAGGCCGTGATCGAGGCCGACGCGGAGCTGACGGCCCGTATCCGCGCGAAGTACCGGCTGAAGAACACCAACGGCTACCGGCTGGACGCGTTCCTCGACGGCGCCACGCCCGTCCAGATCCTGCGCCGGCTGATGGTGGGCTCCCAGGGCACGCTCGGCTTCCTCTCTGAGGTCGTCCTCGACACGCTGCCACTGGATCGCGAGACGGCCACCGCCCTGCTGTTCTTCCCCTCCCTGCCGGCAGCCGCGGCCGCCGTGCCGCTGTTCACCGAGGCCGGGGCGCTCGCCGTCGAGCTGATGGACGGCCATGCGATGCGCGCCTCGGTGAGCGTGGCGGGAGTCCCCGCCGACTGGGCGGAACTGCCCCCGGGGACGGCCGCGCTGCTGGTGGAGTTCCGCGCCCCCGACCTGGCGGCCCTGGAGTCCCGCGAGCGGGCGGCCGAGGAGGTGCTGGCGGGCCTGGAGCTCGTGGCGCCGGTCGCCTCGGTGACCAACCGGTTCACCCGGGACCCGGTGGCCATCGACGGCTACTGGAAGGCGCGCAAGGCGTTCGTCACCGCGGTCGGCGGCGCCCGCCCGCCCGGGACGACCCTGATCACCGAGGACTTCGCGGTCCCGCCGGCGCGGCTGGCCGAGGCCTGCGAGGCGCTCCTCGAGCTCCAGTCGGAGCACGGTTTCGACGCGGCCGTCGCGGGCCACGCCGCCCACGGCAACCTCCACTTCCTGCTGGCCTTCGACGCCGCCGACCCGGCCGATGTGGACCGCTACGCCGCCTTCATGGACGCCTTCTGCCGGCTGACCGTCGAACGGTTCGACGGCTCGCTGAAGGCCGAGCACGCCACCGGCCGCAACATCGCGCCGTTCCTGGAGCTGGAGTGGGGGCCGAAGGCCACCGGGCTGATGTGGCGCATCAAGCGGGCCTTCGACCCCGAAGGGGTGCTGGCGCCACGGGTCGTCCTCGACCGCGACCCCCGCGCGCACCTGCGCGGGCTGAAGACCATCCCCCGGGTCGAGGCGCTCGCCGACGCGTGCATCGAGTGCGGCTTCTGCGAGCCGGCCTGTCCCAGTTCCGGAGTGACGACCACGCCCCGTCAGCGGATCGTGCTGCGCCGGGAGATGATGCGGCAGCCGGCCGGCTCACCGGTCGAGGACGCCCTGGTCGAGGCGTACGGCTACGAGGCCGTGGACACCTGCGCCGGTGACGGGGTCTGCCGGCTGGCCTGCCCGGTGGGCATCGACACCGGAGCGCTGATGAAACGGCTGCGGCACCGGCGGCACTCCGCCCGCGAGGAACGGGTGGCGGCGCTGGCCGCCCGCAACTTCGCAGTGGTGGAGGCCGCGGCCCGGGTCGCCCTGTCGGCCGCCGGAGGCGCCGGCGACCGGCTGACGGCGACGGTCACGGGCCTGGCGCGCAGGGTGGTCCGGCCGGACGTCGTCCCCGCCTGGCTCCCGGAGGTGCCCGGCGCGGCGCCCGCCCGGCTGCCGCGTACGGAGCGCACCCCCGCGGTCGCCGTCTACTTCCCGGCCTGTGTGAACCGGATCTTCGGCGAGCCGGACGGGGTCGACGGCCCGTCGCTGCCGCAGGCCCTGGTCGCGCTGTCCGCGCGGGCGGGCAGGCCGGTGTGGATCCCGGACGACGTGGCGGGCACCTGCTGCGCCACCGTCTGGCACTCCAAGGGGTACGAGGAGGGCGCCCGCGTGATGGCGAACCGCGTGGTCGAGGCCGCCTGGGGGTGGACGGCCGGCGGGCGGCTCCCGGTCGTCGTCGACGCCTCGTCCTGCGCACTGGGCCTCGCCCGCGAGATCGTGCCGTACCTGACCGACTCGAACCGTGAGCTGCACGGCGAGCTGACGGTGGTCGACTCGCTCGTCTGGGCCGCGGACGAGCTGCTGCCGCAGCTGCGGATCCTGCGCAGGGCGGGCTCGGCGGTGGTCCATCCGACCTGCTCGATGCGGCACCTCGGCGACGACGACCGGCTCACGGTGCTCGCCGGGGCGTGCGCCGAGGAGGTGGTGGTGCCCGACGACGCGGGGTGCTGCGCCTTCGCCGGCGACCGGGGCCTGCTGCACCCGGAGCTGACGGAGTCGGCGACGGCCCGGGAGGCGGCCGAGGTGAGGGCCCGCCCCTTCGACGCGTACCTCAGCGCGAACCGCATGTGCGAGATCGGGATGGAGCACGCGACGGGCCGTCCGTACCACTCGGCGCTGCTGGCTCTGGAGCGCGCGACCCGGCCCGGCTGACCGGCCGGGCCCCGGATGCCAGGAGGGCTCACCGGAGGCGGCCTGCCCGGCGGGCGGCCGCGCCCTCGGGCCGGTCCTGCTCTTCGGCCCCTGCCCGACTCGCGCTGTTCGGCACGTGCGTCCCCAGGGTCGTCCCCGCGAAGTCCCGTCCGCCCGACGGGCGGACGGCGCTGCTGTGCGCGGCCCTCCAGAGGGCGTCTCGTTCGGATCGCGCCGGGCTCGTGACGCACCCTGATCCAGGCGAAAGCCCTGGCCGAAGAGCGGGAAGCGGGCGGCGTCGGGGCCCAGCAGGTCGCGTTCCGCCGCGGTCAGGGGGACGCGACCGGTCGCGGCGCGCGCAGAGTGCTCGTCGTCCCAGGCCGGCGGCATCCGGCGGCCGAGCAGCCCGTCGAGGGTGGCGCGGACCGCGGCCGGGCCGGCGGCCGACGGGCGTGCGGCGGTGGGCAGTTCGCGGACGAGGTCGAGGTGGTGGACGGTGGCCTCCACCGTGAGGGTGGTCATCAGGTCGGCCGCGGTCAGTACATGGCCCTGGGTGGACACGAACTGCCGGGGGTCGGCCGCGGCGGCGGCCCGTACGGTGGCGGCGGCCGTCCCGGTGCACAGCTCCTGGAGCTGGGCGAAGTCCAGGAACATGCCGGCGCTGACCCGGACCCAGCGCCGGCCGTTCGCGGCACCCGCCGTGCCGGGCCGCCAGTCCCGCCAGTAGGTGACCGCGTCGCGGTCCGCCGGGCCGGGGGCCGGGGTGTGCAGGGCGACCAGCCCGCGGCGGGCGTCCTCCAGGCAGTGGAAAGCCAGGTCGCGGACCGCCCAGCCCGTGCAGTCGGTGGGGAGCCGGGACTCCTCGTCACCGAGGGGTGCGAGCACGGCAGTCAGGGCCTCGTAGGCGGCGCGCAGGGCCACGGCCGGCTCCGCGCCCTCGGAGGAGGCGTCGGTCATGGGCACCAAGGCTGGAAGGGGCACCCGTGCCGGTGACGGCGGACGGCCGATGTTTGTCCATGGGCTCGCGACGAGAGTCCAAACCGGCGCACTTGCGCACCACCCGTCCCGGCGGACAGGGTCCTGTGCGGAATTCATGGACCAGCCACGCACGCACCTCACGTACTGGAGGTTCGATGAACGACGCAGCACCCGGGAACCACGGCGCGCCCAGCCGCCGTTCCGTCCTGCGGAGCACGGCCGGGGTGGCGGGCGCCGCCGGACTGGGCCTCGGCGCAACGAGCGGCGCCGCGGCCGCGGACGGTCCGGCCGGGGCACCCGCTCCCCCGCGCCAGGGCCGCACCATGGCGGATGTGCCCTTCGAGCGGCGCTCCACCGTACGCGTCGGGATCATCGGCCTCGGCAACCGCGGCGGCAGCATGATCGACCTCTTCCTCGCGCTGCCGTGGGTACGCGTGGTAGCCGTCTGCGACCCCGTCAGGGCCAAGGCGGAGGGGGCGTCCGCCAAGGTGGTGAAGGCGGGCCAGCCGTCGCCGGCCGTCTACACCGCCGGCGAGGACGACTACGCGAACCTCTGCGGGCGCGGCGACGTCGACTTCGTGTACGTGGCCACCCCGTGGGACTCCCACTTCGAAATGGCGCGGGCGGCGATGCTGGGCGGCAAGCACGTCGGCGTGGAGTGCCCCGTCGCGATGCGTCTGGACGAGCTGTGGGCCCTGGTCGACCTGTCCGAGCGCACCCGCCGCCACTGCATGCAGCTGGAGAACTGCTGCTACGGCAGGAACGAGATGCGCGTGCTGCGGATGGCACACGCCGGGGTGTTCGGTGAACTGCTGCACGGCGCGGGCGCGTACAACCACGACCTGCGGGAGCTGATGTTCTCGCCCACGTACTACGAGGGGCCGTGGCGGCGGCTGTGGCACACCCGGCTGCGCGGCGACCTCTACCCCAACCACGGGTTCGGCCCGGTGGCCACCTACATGGACGTCAACCGCGGCGACCGAGCCGTCAGCATCAGCAGCTTCGGTACGCCCGCGCTCGGTCTGGCCGAGTACCGGGAGGCGCACATGCCGCCCGGTGATCCGAGCTGGAAGGAGACGTACGTCAGCAGCGACCGCACCGTCAGCATGGTGCGGACGGCCAAGGGCCGGGTGATCCGGCTGGAGCACGACGTGTCGACGCCGCACCCGTACAGCAGGATCAACAGCCTGGGCGGCACGAAGGGCGTCTTCGAGGACTACCCGGCGCGGATCTACGTCGAGCCGGACCACAAGGGCCACCAGTGGGGGGACTTCTCGGCGTACGCCGCCGAGTTCGACCACTGGCTGTGGAAGGAGCACGCCAATCCGCCGGGCGGGCACGGCGGCATGGACTACATCATGGTCTTCCGGCTGATGCAGTGCATGCGGCTCGGTCTGGTCCCGGACTTCGACGTGTACGACGCGGCGACCTGGACGGCGCCGGTGCCGCTGAGCCACGCCTCCCTGAGGGCGAAGGGCGCGCCGCAGCAGATCCCGGACTTCACGCGGGGCGAGTGGAGGAAACCGCGGTCCGGGCTGGATTCCGTCAAGCCCGGGTGAGCGGGGGCGCGGGGCCCGGTCGTCGCCCGGGGCCCCGCGCACCGGCGCCGTCAGCAGCGGCGGCGGTCCTCCGTCAGCATGCCCTGCGCCGTCTGCAGGGTCCGGTCGTGGCAGCCCGCCGAGCCGTGCAGCCGGTAGCGCTCGGACGTGGTGCCCACCGCGTGCCGCTGGTCGCGCGGCACGTTCGCGGTGTACGTCGCGTCACCCGCGTAGGCGTCGTCGAGCCGGGACCACGCGAGCGGCCTGCCGCCCCGCAGGGTCACGGTGCCGGCGCGGTCGCCGAGTGCGAGGACGGTGCGCAGCCGGTCCCCGGCGCCCAGGGTGGTCTCGCCGTCCATGGTGTACGTCCGGTGGGTACGCGTGCTGGTCGCGCCGCGGGTGACGGTCTCGTCGTCCCTCCAGCGGGCCGTCAGCGCGTCGCGGTTCTCCCCGTCGGTCCAGCGGTGGGCGGAGGTGTGGGCGAGCGCGCGGGTCACGGTGGTGGTGACGCGGCCGTGCGAGGTGTCGAGGTGTCCGGCGACGGTGAGGCGGTGGCGGGCCGTGGTGTCGACGCGGTGCTCGGTACCGGGGGTGTACAGCGAGGAGCCGGCGGGCGTGCTCTCCTCGTGGCGGGTCAGGGCGCCGGTGACGACGGCGCGGCCCTCGTCCTGCCAGACCAGCACGTTGGTGGGCGTGGACCAGCCGGGCTGTCCGGCCGGGACACCGGCGACGGAGACCTCGACGCGGTGCGGCCGGCCGTCGTTCAGCCGCGCGGCGAAGGGCGTCAGGTCGTAGACGACCGGCTTGACGTCGAAGGCGCGCGGGCCGGGGGTGACGTACCAGAGGAACGGGTTGGACCAGCCGCCCGTCCAGACCGTCGGGAAGGGCGTGGCGATGCCCGCGAGCCGTCCGTCCACGCTGATCCGCACGTGGCGGTCGGGACCGCCGGCGGCCTTGCAGGAGTAGGGGGCGGCGTCGGGCACGGTCATGTACCAGTATTCCTCGCAGCCGCCGCCCGAGCCGGTGGCGTACACCTCGGCGAGGATGCGTTCGGTGTTGCGCGGGGTGGTGAGGGCGGGGGTGGCGAGCGGGATCACCCGGTCGGGGACGTCGGCGGCGGCCGGTGGCCGGCCCGCGTAGAAGGTGAGGGTCACCGTGACGTCGATGACGCCGGTGTAGGTGTCGTCGACGACGTTGCCGATGAGCATCTCGACGGGCTGCGGCCGGCGCAGGGTGTCGCTGTAACGGGTGATGTCCTTCTCGACCGACCAGGTGATGCCCTCCGGGGAGGGCTGGGGCGTGGAGGTGCGGAGGACCTCGACACCGCCGATGGCGAGGTGGCCGAGGCGGTCGTACTGGCGGCCCTTGACGGTGCCGTCGAGTCGCAGGACCACCGCGCTCCACCGCCCGCCGCAGTCCTCCGGGGGCGCGTAGGCGCCGCGGTACGGCGTGAAGTCGCGGAACCGCGCCCGGGCGACGGTCATGTCGCAGGAGCGGGTTCCGGCCGGGCGGACGACGGGCGGGGCGGCGGTGAGGGGATCGTGCCAGTCCGTGCCGAACTCGGCGGGCGGCTGTCGCGGCGGGGCGGCGGACGTCCCGGTGTCCGAGGCTGCGGTGGCGGGGGTGGCGGCGGCCGCCACCGGAGTCGCGGTGGGGCAGAACAGGGCCGCCAGGGCGAGGGCGGGCACCGCGAGCATGCTCATGACGTTCCGTGGTCTCATGGGGGGCGAGTGAAGCGTGCGCCACCGCCGCCCGCCAGACAGGGCGGTGGACCTTGGCGCGTTCTGCGCGTCGTGCCGGAAAATCGATTGCCGACGCCCCGGCCGTGAGGCGAACCTTGCACGGTTTCCCCCGCCGGCCGCCGATGAGATCCCTGGGGCGTCATGCAGATCCACCACCTTCCGTACGCCGATCCAGGTGACCCCGACGTACGGTCGGGCACGCGTTTCCTGCTCTGGCTCGGGCGCAACCAGCTCGGCGGGCAGCTGATGTCCCTCGGCTGGGGCCTGCTGCACCAGCTCGGCATCGCGGGGCTCCCGCTCGCCGTGGGCCTGGCGGTGCAGGCCGTCGTGGACGGTTCCCCGGGCGACCTCGTCCTCGCCGGCGGCGTGCTGGCTCTGCTCGGCGCGGCCATCTCGGTGGGCGACACGATGATGCACCGCACCGCCGTCACCAACTGGATCACCGCCGCCGCCCGGGTCCAGCAACTGCTGGCCCGTAAGACCGCCGAGCTCGGTTCGCTGCTGTCCCGGCGGGTCGCCGCGGGCGAGGTCGTCGCCGTCTCCACCGGTGACGTGGAGAGGATCGGCTGGTTCGTCGAGGCGCTGTCGCGGTTCGGCGCGTCGGCCCTCACGCTGATCGTGGTGTGCGTCGGTCTGCTGCTCTACGAGCCGGCGCTCGGCGCGGTCGTGGCCGTCGGCATCCCGGTACTGGCGCTGGCCGTGCTGCCGCTGCTGCCCCGCGCCACCCGGCGCGCCGACATCCAGCGGGAGAAGGCGGGCCACGCGACCGAGCTGGCCTCGGACACCGTCGCCGGGCTGCGCGTGCTGCGCGGCATCGGCGGTGAGGAGCTGTTCCTCGGCCGCTACCGGGCGGCCTCCCAGGAGGTCCGCCGAGCGGCGGTGCGCAGCGCCCGCATGTGGGCGCTGATCGCGGCGATCCAGGTGGTGCTGCCGGGCCTGCTGCTGATCGGCGTGGTGCTGTACGGGGCGAAGCTCGCGCTCGACGGCCGGATCGCGGTCGGTGAACTGGTCACCGTCTACAGCGCGGTCACCCTGACGCACTATCCGCTGCGGACGTTCGAGGAGATCGCGATGGCCTTCTCCTTCTCCCGGCCCTCCGCGAAGCGCGTGGCGCGCGTGCTGTCCCTCACGCGCACGGTGACGTCCACCGACGCCCACCCCCGGTCGCCGCGCGGGGACCTGTACGACCCGGTGACCGGACTGCGCGCGCCGCAGGGCCTGTTCACCGCGGTGGTGTGCGGGGACCCGGATGCGGCGGGGAGGCTGGCCGACCGGCTCGGCGGGCACCCGGCCGAGGACGCCGACGGCGCCGGCGGCCATGTGTCGGTCCTCCTCGGCGGCGTGCCGCTGGACGAGCTGCCGCTCGACGAGGCGCGCACCGCCGTCCTCGTACAGGACAAGGACCCGGTGCTGCTGTCGGGCACCCTGCGGGAGTTGCTGGACGTGCCGTCGTCCGGAGCCGTGAGCGCCGCCGAGGCGCTGGAGGCGGCGCAGTGCGGGGACGTCCTCGATGCGCTCGCCCAGGGACCCGCGGACAGCGGCGGCGACCCGATGCGGACCCGGATCACCGAGCGGGGCCGGTCACTGTCCGGCGGGCAGCGCCAGCGGCTCGCGCTGGCCCGGTCGCTGGTCACCGACCCGGAGGTGCTGGTGCTGGACGAGCCGACGTCGGCGGTGGACTCGCACACCGAGGCACGGGTCGCCGCCGGCGTCGCACGGCTGCGCACCGGCCGTACGACGGTGGTGCTGGCCTCGTCGCCGCTGCTGCTGGACCGGGCGGACCGGGTGGTGCTGGTCCATGAGGGCGAGGCGGTGGCGGTGGGCACGCACCGCGAACTGCTGGCGGGCGAGCCGCGGTACAGGGCCGTGGTCACCCGCGAGACCGACGACGAGCGTGCCGGGACGGTGCGCGGACACGAGCTGGTGCACATCGAGGAGAACGCATGATCGGCATGGCGCCACCGGAGTACGACCCGGCGGCCCCGGAGTCCGCGACGACGCTGCCCGTCGGCACCGCGGCGACGGTCCGCGCGTACGTGGCCGGGCTGCTGCGACGGCACCGCACGGCCTTCACCGTGCTCGTCGCCGTCAACGCGGTGGCCGTCATCGCCTCGATGGCGGGGCCCTACCTGCTCGGCTCGGTGGTCGAGCGGCTCGCGGACGGCTCACGCGAGCTGCATCTTCCCCTGACGGCCGGCCTGTTCGCCGCCGCGCTGGTCGTGCAGACGGTGTTCGTACGGCTGGTGCGGCTGCGCGGCGCCATGCTGGGCGAGGAGATGCTGGCGGACCTGCGCGAGGACTTCCTCGTCCGGTCGGTGGGGCTGCCGCCCGGTGTGCTGGAGCGGGCCGGGACGGGCGACCTGCTGTCGCGGATCACCACCGATGTGGACCGGCTGGCGAACGCCATGCGGGAGGCCGTGCCGCAGCTCGCCATCGGTGTGGTGTGGGCGGGGCTGCTGATCGGCGGGCTGGCGGTGACCGCCCCGCCGCTGGCCCTGGCGATCCTGGTGGCGGCGCCGCTGCTGATCGCGGGCTGCCGCTGGTACTTCCGGCGTGCGCCGTCCGCGTACCGCTCGGAGGCCGCGGGGTACGCGGCGGTCGCCGGCGTGCTCGCCGAGACGGTGGACGCGGGCCGCACCATCGAGGCGCACCGGCTGGGGGCGCGGCGGATCGCCCTGTCGGAGCAGCGCATCAAGGAGTGGACGGCGTGGGAGCGCTACACGCTCTTCCTGCGTTCGGTGCTCTTCCCGGTCATCAGCGTGACGCACACGACGGTGCTCGCCGCGGTCCTGCTGATCGGCGGCTTCTTCGTGCTGCGCGGCTGGCTGGACGTGGGGCAGCTGACGACGGGCGCGCTGCTGTCGCAGATGCTGGTGGAGCCGGTCGGGATCATCCTGCGCTGGTACGACGAACTCCAGGTGGCCCAGGTGTCGCTGGCGCGCCTGGTGGGCGTGCGGGAGATCGAGCCGGACGCCGGGGACGCGACGGTACGGCCCGAGGGGCGCGAGGTGCGGGCGGAAGCGGTGCGCTTCGGGTACCGCGAGGGTGTGGACGTGCTGCACCGGGTGTCGATGGACGTGGCACCCGGCACGCGGCTGGCGCTGGTCGGACCGTCGGGCGCGGGCAAGTCCACCCTGGGCCGGCTGCTCGCCGGGATCTACGCCCCGCGCGAGGGCCGGGTCACGCTCGGCGAGGCCGAGCTGTCGAGGATGCCCGCGGAGCAGGTGCGCCGGCACGTGGCGCTGGTCAACCAGGAGCACCACGTCTTCGTGGGAACCCTGCGGGACAACCTGCTGCTGGCCCGGGCGGGCGCGCGGGACGAGGAGCTGTGGGCGGCGCTGGCGGCGGTGGACGCCGACGTGTGGGCGCGGGCGCTGGCGGACGGTCTGGACACGGAGGTCGGCTCCGGCAGGGCGGCGCTCACCCCCGCGCAAGCGCAGCAGGTGGCGCTGGCGCGCCTGGTGCTGGCCGACCCGCACACCCTGGTCCTGGACGAGGCGACGTCGCTGCTGGACCCGCGGGCGGCCCGGCATCTGGAGCGGTCGCTGGCGCGGGTGCTGGACGGGCGTACGGTCGTGGCGATCGCGCACCGGCTGCACACCGCGCACGACGCCGACCTGATCGCGGTCGTCGAGGGCGGCCGGATCAGTGAACTGGGCAGCCACGACGAATTGGTGGCGGCGGACGGCGCGTACGCGTCGCTGTGGCGCTCCTGGCACGGGTAGGGCGTTCCGGCCTCGTTTCCCGGCACGGGCGGGCCGTTGCCGGCACGGGCGATCCGCACGGGCCTCGTTTCCCGGCACGGGCCGGGCGTTCGTCCGCCGTACGTCCCGGCCCGGTCGGCGCCTTCCCGAAAGCCCCGGAGCAGGCGGCGGCGAAATGCCCGGATCGCCGCCGCCCGGGAGGTCGGGACGTTTTTCCGGTGGCCCACCTGACATACCGGCCGCCCTTCTGTCGACACCCGAATGTGCGGGCTGACAGGCTGTCGGGCGACCAGGCCGGCCAGTATGCACGGGGGGTACCGAATGACCGCGCCGACGCGCAGCGAGGGCGTATCGGGTAATTCCCCGATACCGTCCCTGGGTTTCCGCGACAACGTCTCGGGAATTCTCGCCGCCCGCCGTGACCAATTGGGTTTCATCCAGTATGCGGCCGCCCAGGGGGACATCGTCCGGATGCGGCTGGGCGGGCTCCCGATGGTGCTGATCAATCACCCGGACTACTTCCAGCACGTGCTGGTGGACGCGCACGCCCATTACGACAAGGACAATTTCCTCTACCGCGCGGTGCAGACCGTCTTCCGCGGCGGACTGGTGTCCAATCCGGGCGGGGAGCGCTGGCGTGTGCGGCGCCGCATGATGCAGCCCTCGTTCAACCGCGGCAGCATCGTCGACTTCACGCCCGGGATGACCGAGCTGACCGGCGGCCTGCTGCGCAAGTGGGCGGACCGGCGCGATCCCGGGGCGGTGGTGGACGTCTCCGGCGACATCGGCGACCTGACGCTGAAGATCGTGCTGCGCTCGCTGTTCGGTGTGGAGGCGGGAGCCGACGTCCGGGCGTTCGAGCGGAACTTCCTGGAGCTCAACACCATCGTCGGCAACTTCTTCCGGATGCCCTTCCCGCCGCTGGGGCGCCGCCCGCGGCTGCGGGCGCTCATCCAGGAGATGGACGACTTCGTCGACCGGCTGATCCGGGCCCGGCAGGCGGACCCGCAGGAACGGCGCGACCTGTTCGCGGCGCTGCTGAACGGGACGCACGGCCCGGACGGCGGCGTGTTCACCCAGGAGGAGCTGCTCGGCGAGATCCTCTCCACGATCGTCTCCGGGTACGAGACGTCGAGCCATTCCATCGCGTGGGTGTTCTACCGGCTGGCCCGGCACCCGGAGGTCCAGCACCGGGTGCAGGAGGAGGTCGACCGGGTCCTGGAGGGACGGGTACCGACGCTGGAGTCCCTGGCGAGGATGCCCTACACCCGCATGGTCATCGACGAGACCCTGCGGCTGCACACGCCCGCCTGGCAGACGATGCGCCGGGCACTGCGCGACGACGAGATCGGCGGATACCGCGTGCCCCGCGGGTCGAGCGTCTACCTGAACTTCCTCACCTATCACCGCCACCCGGGTTTCTGGCCCGACCCGGAGCGCTTCGACCCCGAGAGGTTCACCCCGGAGAACTCGGCGCGGCGGCCCCGCAACGTGTACCAGCCGTTCGGCAGCGGCCCCCGCTTCTGCATCGGCAAGTACTTCGCGCTCACCGAGATCCACCTCGTCACCGCGATGCTCGCGCAGCTCTTCACCGTGTCGGTGCCCGCGGGCCAGCCGCCCGTCGGTTTCGCGCCCCTCGTCACCCTGCACCCCAAGGGCGGGATCCGGCTCCACCTCACCCCCCGGTGACCGGCCGCGCCCGCGCGGCAGCGTCCCACGACCCGCCGTCCGGCACCGCCCGGCCCTGGCCCCCAGACCACATCGATGAACGGGGAACCGATGTCCTCACGCCCGACCGCGCCCACCGTGGGCCGGCCGACCGGCACCCGAGAGATCCCGACGATCCGCCGCAGGGACGGACTGGGCGGGACGCTCGCCTTCCGCAACGACCCGCTGCACTTCCTCGGGGCGGGACTGGAGCGGTACGGCGACATCTTCCGCTTCCGGCCGCTGGGCATCCCCATCGTGATGGTCAACCACCCGGACCACATCCGGCACATCCTCGTCGAGAAGGGGGAGAGCTACGACAAGGACGCCGTGCTCTTCCGCGTGGTGCGGCCGGTCCTTCGGCAGGGCCTGATCGCCAACGCCGACATGGAGCTGTGGCGCCGGCAGCGGCGGATGATGGCTCCGCACTTCACCCCCCGGACGGTCGGCAACTTCGCCCGCAACATGACCGACGAGACGGCTCTGATGCTCCAGCGCTGGGAGCGGCGGCCGGGTGACGTCCTGGACGTCACCGACGAGATCGGCCAGCTCGCGCTGCGCATCGTCAACCGGTCGCTGTTCAGCGCCGAAGTGGGCGCCACGGCGCAGGCGTTCGAGCGGGCGTTCGGCACCGCCAATGCCATCCTGGGCGCCTTCTTCCGCTTCCCGTTCCCGCCACTGAACGTCCCCACCCCCCGCAGCCGCAAGCTGCACCGGGCGATCGACGAGATGGACACCTTCGTCTCGACCTTCATCCGGGCGAGGCTGGCCGAGGACACCCCCGCGGGCGAGGACGCCGACCTGCTCACCCTGCTGCTCCACTCGGTGGACGAGGAGGACGGCAAGGGGATGGACCTGGAGCAGCTGCACCACGAGGTGCTGAACATCTGCATCGGCGCCTACGAAACCACCACCAACACCCTGTCGTGGGCCTTCTACCTGCTCGCGCGGCACCCGGAGGTGGAGGCGAAGCTGCACGCCGAGGTGGACGCCGCCCTGGGCGGGCGGTCCGTCCCGTCGTTCGAGGACCTCCCCGCGCTGCCGTACACCCGGATGGTCATCGACGAGACGCTGCGGATCTACTCCCCCGCCTACCAGTTCATGCGCCGGGCGCGCGAGGAGGACACCGTCGGCGGGTACCGGGTGCCGGCCCACACCAACATCCTGGTCAACAGTTACTTCCTGCACCGGCACCCGGACTTCTGGGAGGAGCCGGAGCGCTTCGTGCCGGAGCGGTTCACGCCCGAGGCGATCGCCGCCCGCCCCAAGCACGTCTACACGCCCTTCGGTGCCGGCCACCGGATCTGCATCGGCAAGCACTTCGCCCTGACCGAGCTGATCCTCGTCCTGGCCACGGTGGCCCGCCGCTACCGGCTGACCCTGCCGGACGCCACCACCGAAGTGGTGCCCGAGGCCCTGATCACCCTGCACCCCAAAGGCGGGATCCACCTGCGACTGGAGGAGCGCCGATGACCGCCGAGCGAACGGGCACCCCCGCGAGGACGCGCATACGCGAGCTCCACTGCCCCCTGCCGCACCGGGTGAACCCGCACGCCGAGGAGGCCCGCCGGCACCTGAGCCACTGGGTGGGGACGGTGGGTCTCATCCAGCGGGAGTCGGCCAGGCGGCGTTTCGAGCACGCCGACTTCGGCT
Organism: Streptomyces sp. NRRL S-118; assembly: GCF_000716335.1. Taxonomy (GTDB): domain Bacteria; phylum Actinomycetota; class Actinomycetes; order Streptomycetales; family Streptomycetaceae; genus Streptomyces. The sequence goes on from NZ_KL591003.1 coordinate 390,541, forward strand.
GGTTCGCCTCGGTGGTCTACCCGACGGCCGACGAGGAGGGCATCGCGCTGATGGCGGACTGGTTCGCCTGGCTGTTCCTGGTCGACGACCAGCTCGACGACGGCGCGTTCGGCCGGAACCCGGAGCACGCGGGCCAGGTGGTCGCCGGGATGCGCGCCGTCCTGGAGAGCGCGGACCACGGTGAGGCCGCGGCGCGCCGGACCGGCCTGCCGACGGCGGTCTCGTCCCTCGCGGACCTGTGGCGGCGCACCGCGCCCGGGATGCCCGCGGCGTGGCGGCACCGCTTCGTGCGGCATCTGGAGGACTGCCTCACCGCCGCGGCGGTGTGGGAGGCGGGCAACCGGGTGCGCGGCATCGTGCCCGAGGAGGACGACTACATCGAGAACCGGCGCCACACCGGGGCGATCTACGTCTGCATGGACCTCATCGACGTCGTGGAGCGACTCGACGTGCCGGTGGGACTGTACGACAGCGACGCGTTCCGGGAGGCGCTGGATGCGGCGTGCAATGTGGTCTGCTGGACCAACGACATCTACTCACTCGAGAAGGAACGTTCTCTCGGTGAGGTGCACAACCTGGTGCACGTCGTGCAGCACCACCGCGGGCTGGACGCACAGCAGGCGATGGACCACGTCTGCGAGGCCACGTCCGCGGAGACCCGCCGGTACCTGAGCCTGGAGGAGCGGCTGTTGCACTGCCATCCGGAGCACTCCGCAGTGCTCGTCCCGTACGTCTCCGGCATGAGGACCTGGATCCGCGGCAACCTCGACTGGTCGAGCCGCACCAAGCGGTACCGGGCGGATGCCGGAGCGCCCGTACCGCAGCCCGCGGCCTACCTGGAGCCCGACCTGGTGGTGGCCGACCGATGACCACGACCGTCACCACCACGGACACGTCGGACGCCTGGGAGGTGCTGCGGCGGGCCGGCGAGCTGACCGGTCCACGGATCCGCACGGCCCTCGACCGGCTCGGTGAGCCGGCCCGTACCGTCGCCCGCTACCACTTCGGATGGTGCGACGCGGACGGCCGGCCGGCCGACGCGGGGTGGGGCAAGGGGCTGCGCGGCGCACTGGTCCTGGGCGGTGCCCGGGCCGTGGGCGGCGACGCCGGGGCGGCGCTCCCGGCGGCCGCCGCGGTGGAGCTGGTGCACAACTTCTCGGTGCTCCACGACGACGTCATGGACCAGGACGCCACCCGGCGGGGCCGGGCCACGGCCTGGACCGTGTTCGGTAGCGCCCAGGCGGTGCTGGCCGGAGACGCGATGCTGGTGCTGGCGGTGCAGGAGCTGGCGTCCGCCCCGCCTCCCGCCCACCACTGCGCGGCCGCGCAGGAGCTGTGCCGCGCGCTGCTGGAGCTGGTCGCCGGCCAGAGCTCCGACCTCGCCTTCGAGCAACGCGCGGACGTGGGGCTCGACGAGTCGATGACCATGGCGGCGGGCAAGACCGCGGCGCTCTTCGCCGGCGCGTGCGGCCTCGGTGCCATCGCCGCCGGGGGCTCCGCCCGGCAGGTCGAGGCACTGCGGGGCTTCGGCCATCATCTGGGCCTGGCGTTCCAGATCGTGGACGACCTGCTCGGCATCTGGGGCGACACCCGTGCCACCGGAAAGCCGGTCGGAGCGGATCTGCGCCGGCGCAAGAAGTCCCTGCCGGTCGTCGCGGCACTCGGCAGCGGGACGCCCGCCGGCCGGCGGCTGGCCGAGCTGTACGGCGACGAACGCCCGATGGAGGCCGCCGACGTGGTGCGGGCGACCGCCCTGGTCGAGGAGGCCGGCGGCCGCCGCTGGGCCGTCGACGAGGCGGCCCGGCGGCAGTCCGCGGCCCTGGACCGGCTGACCGAGGCCGCCCCCGACGCACACGCCGCCCACGGTCTGCGGTCCCTGGTGGACCTGGTCACGCAGCGCAGCCGCTGACCGGGGCCCGGCCGGGGCGCCACCGCCCCGGCACCGGCGCGCGGGTCGCACTCACGAGAAAGGGAACATCACCGATGCGCGTGCTGTTCGCCACGATTTCCGAGAAGACGCACATGTACAGCATGGTCCCGCTGGCGTGGGCGCTGACCACGGCGGGCCACGAGGTGCGGGTGGCGAGCAGTCCGGCGCTCACCGACGCCATCACCCGCACCGGCCTGACCGCGGCGCCCGTCGGCACCGATCACCGGATGCACGACGGGTTCGCCGCGCACCAGGACCTGGTCGCGCGGATCTACGACGCCCGCAAGCGCGACGACCGCACCGAGGCACGGGCCCTGTACCGCACCCTGCACACGCTGCTGGAGAACGAGGTCACGGACTGGTCCGAGCCGAGCGCGGAGCGGGAGACCTGGGACAGCGTCCTGACCAAGTACCGCGTGGGCGTCGAGCACATGTACCGCGTGTACAACGACGGCATGGTCGACGACCTGGTGGAGCTGGCCCGCGCGTGGCAGCCGGACCTGGTGATCTGGACGCCGCTCACCTACGCGGCGCCGGTGGCGGCCCGGGTGGTGGGCGCCGCCCACGCCCGCCTGTTGTGGTCCGTGGACATCTACGCGGCGATGCGCGGCGTCTTCCTCGGCCTGAAGGAGCAGCAGCCGCCGGAACGGCGCGAGGATCCGCTCGCCGACTGGCTCACCGGACACCTCGCCCGGCACGGCAGCGACTTCGCGGAGGAGGTCACGACCGGTCAGTGGACCGTCGACCAGACCCCCGGGAGCCTGCAGCTGGCGCTGGACGTCCACCGCGTCCCGATGCGCTACGCGCCGTACAACGGCCCCTCGGTCGAACCCGGCTGGGTGCGGGAGCGCCCCGCCCGGCCCCGGGTCTTCTTCACCCCGGGGCACTCCTCGGCCGCCGTCATCGGCGCTTCGTACATGCCGGTGCAGGAGATCCTGGACGCCGTGGACGGCCTCGACATCGAGTTCGTCGCCGCGCTGCCCGCCCGGGAGACCGACGCGGTGCTGCGCATCCCGAGCAACACCCGGGTCGTCGACTTCGTGCCGCTGCACACGCTCGTGCCGAGCTGCTCCGCCCTCCTCCACCACGGCGGCTTCGGCGGCTGGTCGGCGGCCCTGCTGCACGGGGTGCCGCAGTTCCTGCTCCCGGTCCGCTTCTCGGACCTGTGGACCAAGGCCACCCTGCTCGACGCGCAGGGCGGCGGCGCGTACCTGCACGCGTCGGAGGTGACGGCCGAGACGCTGCGCGCGGGGCTGACCCGGCTGCTGGAGGACCCGTCCTACCGGTCCGGCGCCGCGCGACTGCGCCAGGAGATGCTCGCCGCGCCGACCCCCAACGACCTGGTGCGCACCCTGGAGGAACTGACCGCGGCGGCGCGCGGCGCAGGCGCCTGAGGGAGATCCGGTTCAGCCGGTGCCGTGGCCGGCGTTCCGATGGTCCGCCCAGATGTAGCTCTCGGGGAGGAGGTCGGTGATGGCGACGGTCCGCAGGCGGTCCCCCGTCCCCACGATCACGCCCAGCGCAGGGAAGTAGTCGAGCAGCACCTGGCGGCAGCGCCCGCACGGCGGCACCACGCCGCGGCCTCCGTCGCCCACGGCGACGACGGTCGTCAGGTCGTAGGCACCCTGGGCGGCGGCCGTGCCGATGACGACCAGCTCGGCGCAGGGCCCTCCGGTGAAGTGGTAGGCGTTGAGCCCGGTGACGATGCGGCCGTCCCGGGCGCGGGCCGCGGCGGCCATCGTGTGCTGTTCGCCGTGGCAGCGCGTGCGGGCGAGTTCGGTGGCGGCGGCGACCAGTTCCCGGTCGACGTCCGGCCCCTGTGCGGTCATGCTGCGTTCCCTTCTTCCGTGTCCCCGGTCCGCGTGCGCCCCGGGCGACTGGTGTGCCGGTGTCCCCCGTCCGCGCGCCCTCGGGCCCTGGTGTCCCGGTGTCCCCGTTCTCCCCTGTGCCGTCGCGCCCGGTCCGGGACCCGGTGCCTAGATCACGTTGAGGGCGGCGGCCCCGCCCACGCCGCCCAGGATCATGAAGGCCGGCATCAGCACCTTCAGCTCCACCCAGCTGCCCGCCCGGAAGCGGAGCACGGCCGGCGGGCCGACCGGGTACCAGCGCTTGCGGCCGACCGGGATCGGCCACAGGATCGGGCAGCCGGAGACGGTCAGGGCGTCCCCGATGTCGTGGACGAGCGCGCCCAGCACGATCGGCAGCCCGAGCCACAGGTACTCCTGCCCGGGCGCGGTGAACAGCCAGCCCGCTCCGTTGCCCGGCTGGTCCAGGATGCCCGCGAGGATCCAGGCGCTGGTGGCGCCCAGCAGCCACACCAGGACGTCGCTGGACACCCGGGCGGCGCGCCACAGCAGGCCCTCGACGGCCAGCACCAGGTGGATGAAGAGGATCGCCAGGACCGCCCACCGGCCGCCCCAGATGGCCAGCCCCGACGCGCCCGCCCCGCACAGGACCGCCCACACCCAGGTGTGTGTCAGGGTGCGGTGCCCGCCGCTCCTGCGGGCGTCGGCCGGGGTCTTGGTGGCCTTGTAGACGGCGTACGACAGCTTGTCGACGATCTCGCACAGCCCGCGCGATATCGGCCCGAAGGCGCGCGAAATCGTCGCCGACTTGTGGTCGAGGTCCGGGGCGAGCGCCGCTCCCGCGCAGATCAGGGCGCCGACGACGAGCACCGGCCAGGGCATCGGACGGCCCGCGGCCGCGGTGGCGGCCCCCACGCCCAGCCATGCGGCAGCGCCGGAGAGTGAGTGCGCCGGTCCCATCATGATGCTGTGCCCCGCCCCGTTGTTTCCTGTACCGCGTCGTGCCGGGTTTTCCGTGCCGCGCGGCCGAGTTGACGGGACAGCCTATCGCTCGGTGATCTTCCCGTGGACGGCCGGTTCCCGCTCATGGGGCCGGGCCAGGCAAGATGGGGGCGTGACCCTTATCGATCAGCTGCCGCCGGACGCCGACCCCGATGCCCTCTTCGAGGCCTTCTCGTCATGGGCGGAGGGCCGGGGGATCACGCTCTACCCGGCCCAGGAGGAGGCACTGATCGAGGTGGTCTCCGGGGCGAACGTGATCCTCTCCACCCCGACCGGCTCCGGAAAGAGCCTGGTGGCGGCGGGTGCGCACTTCACGGCGCTCGCCAACGACCAGGTGACCTTCTACACCGCGCCGATCAAGGCGCTGGTGTCGGAGAAGTTCTTCGACCTGTGCAAGCTCTTCGGCACCGAGAACGTCGGCATGCTGACCGGCGACGCGTCCGTGAACGCCGACGCGCCCGTGATCTGCTGCACCGCCGAGGTGCTGGCGTCGATCGCGCTGCGGGACGGCAAGGACGCCGACATCGGCCAGGTCGTGATGGACGAGTTCCACTTCTACGCCGAGCCGGACCGCGGCTGGGCCTGGCAGATCCCGCTGCTCGAACTGCCGCAGGCGCAGTTCGTCCTGATGTCGGCGACGCTCGGCGACGTCTCGATGTTCGAGAAGGACCTCACCCGCCGCACCGGGCGGCCCACCTCCGTGGTCCGCTCGGCGACGCGGCCGGTGCCGCTGTCGTACGAGTACCGGCTGACGCCCATCACGGAGACGCTGACCGAGCTGCTGGAGACCAAGCAGGCGCCGGTCTACATCGTCCACTTCACCCAGGCGCAGGCGGTGGAGCGGGCGCAGTCGCTGATGAGCATCAACATGTGCTCGCGCGAGGAGAAGGACAGGATCGCCGAGCTGATCGGCAACTTCCGGTTCACCACCAAGTTCGGCAAGAACCTCTCCCGGTACGTGCGGCACGGCATCGGCGTGCACCACGCCGGCATGCTGCCCAAGTACCGGCGCCTGGTCGAGAAGCTGGCGCAGGCGGGCCTGCTGAAGGTCATCTGCGGCACGGACACCCTGGGCGTCGGGGTCAACGTCCCGATCCGCACGGTGCTGTTCACCGCGCTGACCAAGTATGACGGCAGCCGGGTGCGCACGCTGCGCGCCCGGGAGTTCCACCAGATCGCGGGCCGGGCCGGCCGCGCGGGCTTCGACACCGCCGGTTTCGTGGTGGCGCAGGCCCCAGAGCACGTCATCGAGAACGAGAAGGCACTCGCCAAGGCGGGCGACGATCCGAAGAAGCGGCGCAAGGTGGTCCGCAAGAAGGCGCCGGAGGGGTTCGTCGGCTGGACGGAGAACACCTTCGAGAAGCTGATCGCCTCCGAGCCGGAGCCGCTCACCTCCCGCTTCCGCGTCACGCACACCATGCTGCTGTCGGTGATCGCCCGGCCGGGCGACGCCTTCGAGGCGATGCGCCGGCTGCTGGAGGACAACCACGAGCCGCGCAAGAACCAGCTGCGGCACATCCGCCGCGCCATCGCGATCTACCGTTCGCTGCTGGACGGCGGCGTGGTCGAGCAGCTCGAACGGCCCGACGCCGAGGGCCGCACGATCCGGCTCACGGTCGACCTCCAGCAGGACTTCGCGCTCAACCAGCCGCTGTCGACCTTCGCGCTGGCGGCGTTCGACCTGCTCGACCCCGAGTCGCCGTCGTACGCCCTGGACATGGTGTCGGTGGTGGAGTCGACGCTGGACGACCCGCGCCAGATCCTCGCCGCCCAGCAGAACAAGGCGCGCGGCGAGGCGGTCGGCGCGATGAAGGCCGACGGCGTCGAGTACGAGGAGCGGATGGAGCGGCTCCAGGACATCTCGTACCCGAAGCCCCTCGAGGAACTGTTGTGGCACGCGTACAACACGTACAAGAAGTCGCACCCGTGGGTCGGTGACCACCCGGTCTCGCCGAAGTCCGTCATCCGCGACATGTACGAGCGGGCGCTGTCCTTCACGGAGTTCACCTCGTTCTACGAGCTGGCGCGGACCGAGGGCATCGTGCTGCGCTACCTGGCGTCCGCGTACAAGGCGCTGGACCACACCATCCCCGACGACCTGAAGACCGAGGACCTGGAGGACCTGATCGCCTGGCTGGGCGAGATGGTGCGGCAGGTGGACTCCTCGCTGCTGGACGAGTGGGAGCAGCTGGCCAATCCGGAGGTCGAGACCGCCGAGGAGGCCCAGGAGAAGGCCGACCAGGTCAAGCCGGTCACGGCCAACGCCCGCGCGTTCCGGGTGCTCGTGCGCAACGCGATGTTCCGCCGGGTGGAGCTGGCCGCGCTGGACCAGCTGCGGGAGCTCGGCGAGATGGACGCGGAGTCCGGCTGGGACGAGGAGCGGTGGGCGGAGGCGATGGACGCGTACTGGGAGGAGTACGACGACCTCGGCACCGGCCCGGACGCGCGCGGGCCGAAGCTGCTGTCCATCGAGGAGGACGCGGCCCACGGGCTGTGGCGCGTCCGGCAGACCTTCGCCGACCCGAACGGCGACCATGACTGGGGCATCAGCGCGGAGGTGGACCTGGCGGCCTCGGACGAGGAGGGCCGCGCGGTCGTCCGCGTCACCGACGTCGGCCAGCTCTGAAAGGATCCGTGGATGACCAACCCCGCCGAGCGACTCGTCGATCTGCTCGACCTCGAGCAGATCGAGGTGAACATCTTCCGCGGCGCGAGCCCGCAGGAGTCCCTGCAACGGGTCTTCGGCGGGCAGGTCGCCGGCCAGGCCCTGGTCGCGGCCGGCCGCACCACGGACGGCGACCGGCCGGTGCACTCGCTGCACGCGTACTTCCTGCGGCCCGGCATCCCGGGGCTGCCGATCGTGTACCAGGTCGAGCGGGTGCGGGACGGGCGGTCGTTCACCACGCGCCGGGTCACCGCGATCCAGCAGGGGAAGACGATCTTCAATCTGACCGCCTCCTTCCACCAGCCGGAGGAGGCGGGCTTCGAGCACCAGCTGCCGCCGCGGCTGGAGTTCCCGCCGCCGGAGTCGCTGCCGTCGGTGGCGGACGAGGTGCGCGAGCACCTGGGCGCGCTGCCGGAGGCGATGGAGCGGATGGCGCGGCGCATGCCGTTCGACATCCGGTACGTCGACCGGCTGCGGTGGACGGCGGAAGAGGTCGAGGGCGCCGATCCGCGCAGCGCGGTGTGGATGCGGGCGGTGGGCCCGCTGGGCGACGACCCCCTGGTGCACACGTGCGCGCTGACGTACGCCTCCGACATGACCCTGCTGGACGCGGTCCGCATCCCCATCGAACCGCTGTGGGGGCCGCGGGGGTTCGACATGGCGTCGCTGGACCACGCGATGTGGTTCCACCGGCCGTTCCGGACGGACGAATGGTTCCTGTACGACCAGGAGTCGCCCATCGCGACCGGTGGCCGCGGCCTGGCGCGCGGCCGCATCTACGACCGGGAGGGCCGGCTGCTGGTCTCGGTGGTGCAGGAAGGCCTGTTCCGCAGGCTGGGCTGACCCGCGCCTTCGCCGACCGCTGAGGGCGCGCCCGGTCCCGGCGCCACCGTGACCGGCCGTGCCGACCTGATCAGGGCCGCCCTCGGCCACCGCTCATCTTCGAAGGGAACGTCACGCCTCTGTCACGGACCCGACGAATCGCGACCACTCCTCGCGGCTGACGGAGATGTGAGGCCGCGACACGTTCTTGGAGTCACGTACGCACACGGTGCCACCGGAACGGTGCCCTCGAACACCGCCCGCGCATAACCTTGCGACTGCAACAACCCCGGAACCAGCCGGCACTCGTACGTGCACAGGCCCACCGCCACCCGCTCCAGCCGAGCCCACTGACGGAACCAGGCCGCGAGTCCCACGTCTCCGCGCCCCCGTGTCACGTACTGCGACGACCTCCGCAGCGCGCCCGTGTTGCCCAGTGCCACCTCGGAGCGCTCGACCAACGCCACGTCGGGCATCCGACGCCCCGACTCCACCGACTCCACCGTGTGCCTGGAGAAGCTGACCAGGTTCGCGAACTCGGCTCTGCTGTGACCCGCGTGCTCGCGCAGTGCCTGCACGACCGCACCGAACGTCCGCAGGCTGTCCGAGGGATCGGGCTCACGCTCCGCCCCACCGCCCGGCACGTCCTCGTCGTCCACCACACCGCCGCCGGTCATCCGCGGCCACCTCCGGTTCCGTACACGCGCTGATCGCCAGTCCCCACCGCATGACACCCAGCGCGGCGCATGAACCGTCGTAACGTCCACGGAATGTGCTCGTACGCTGACGCAACGTACCCCGCGGGCGCGGCGCGGCGCGGTGGAAGGGCAGCGGGCGGCCGAAGGCCGACGGCGCGGGCGCCGGAGGCCGTACGGACGAGGCCGGACGACGCCAGGCGCGAGGCCGGGCCGGCGGCCGCGACCGGAAACCACACCGACACCATCGGAGCCGACTGGGCTGCCACCGCCGGGTCGTCAAGCCGCAGCCTGGTCGACTACGGCCGACTCACTGCGTGGACAACAGTGACCATGATCTACGGCGACATCGCGTGTCCCCGGCGGGCCACGCCATGGAACTCATCACCGTGCCGTACGGCGGCTGGACCTCGTAGCACCTGTGACGAAGGCCCGCATCAGGTGTCGCGCATGTGCTGTGCCCGGCGGCGACTGGCCCGTGCCACAGAAGACACGGCGCCGGCCTGAGCCTCCACCAGGTCGTCCGCGAGCTGCAGACCGTCTGGGCGGGGGCGGAGCGGGACTCCAGCACGTCAGACGGCGACCACATGAACGTCCGTCGGTGCGAGGACCGCGAGGTAGGCGTGGATGTCCGCAGGGTCGGTGGTGAAGATCACCGCGCTGCCGTGCCGGGCGGCTGCCAGAGCCACCCAGGCATCCACCGCGTCCGGCCGCTTCTTCGCGGGCAGGGCCGCCCGGCCCAGGGCGGTGCCGATGCGCCGACAGTCCGCGAGGTCCGGGCCCGTCGCGCAGGCCAGGCACTTGGGACGGCCGGCCTTCGTCTCCCGCATGGGCGGCTCGGACGTACGGGCCTGAGGGACGGTGCAGTCCTTCAGGACGCCGGACAGGGCGTGCACCAGCGCCGGCTGCGGGCGCCACACCTGGGCGAGGACCGGTCCGAGCACCAGCGCCCGGTGGGGAACCGTGCGCAGCCCCTCGTGGAGAGCCACCGCCTTCGCCTTGCGGTCGGCGAGCGCGATGAGCATGCCGGTGTCGTAGACCGGCACCCGTGCGCTCACGCGGCATGCCCCGGACGGCGGCCCTGCCGGTCCTGGCCGTGGACGAGTCCCAGGGCCTCCTCGACTTCGAGGCGTTCCTGCTCCGTCAGTTCCGCGGCCGGTTCCCGGGCGGGTTCGGCGGGCAGCCCGTCCGCTGCCCGCTCGGCCCGGGCGATGAGTGCGTCCACCTCGGCGAACTGTTCCTCTATGGCATCGCTCTCGGCCATCTGGCGCGTTGCGGCATGCACCAGGTACGCCGAGACGTCCATGCCCGCGCGTTCCGCGTGCTGCTTGATGCGTTCGGCCTGGTCCTGCTCCAAGCTGATGCTGATCCGCGTCTTCGCCACGAAGGCATCGTAATACGCGTATGACGGTAGTGCGAGTGCCGTGGATACGGGCGATGCGCGTCCGCCTCGCACGCCGGGCACGAGGGGGCAGTCCGCCATCACGTCCGGGGCCCCGGATCACCCGCTCGGCCTCGTGAGAGCCCCTGTTGCACCACCGCGTGCGGTCAGTGCCGCCTGATGAAGGCCCCTGCCCGGCAGCGTTCTTGATGGACCGTCAGACATGGCGCGGCCCTGCTACGATGCCGCGATATTTGATCTTGCAGGTCGTTCACCGGTTGCGTGGCCCTCGCTCGTTTCCGGGTCCTGGTGCGTGTCCCACCGGCCCAGCGGGATCCACAGCGGCTCGGAGAGCCGCTCGGGCGGCATCCGGTGCCCTGCCCCCGTACACGTCCCTCCCATGGTCGGAAAGGTCATGCCGAGAACACTCCGAATACTCTGCCTCGCGCTCCTCGCTGTCCTGGCGTCCGCGGTCCCGGCGCAGGCGGGCTCCGCGCTGCCGGGCGACAAGGCCAACTTCGTTGTCGCCACCGGCAACCTCACCGCGGGCGCCCGCACCAACTGGCTGCGTCTGGGCACGTACGCCTTCGACTCCGCGAACGGCACCGTCTCCGCCCGCATGCACCTGTGGGAGCACGCCAGGCCGCAGGCCCGTGTCGGCACCGGGACCGTGCCCGGCGACTCCTGCTCCACGACATCCCTCTCCACGAGCGCCACGGTGGTGCGCGCCTGCGAGATCCAGACGGCGGGCGGCTTCACCGCCGATCCGAAGGACCTGCGCACCGGCACGTTCGAGATGCGGACCGAGACGGTCGGCGGCGTGGCCAAGCCGGTGCTGTGGATCTCCTGGAACACGACGACGGCGTGGACCGAGAAGTGGGTGGTGGAGACCTCGCCGGGGCTGGCCCGGCTGTCGTTCCTGTACTCCACCAAGGCCACGACCGGCTACGGCTACGGCAGCAACGCCGCGCTGAGCACCCGGCGGGCGATGTCCTCCGTGCAGGCGCACCCCGACCCGCTCACCCTGCAGGGCCAGACCTGGACCCACGACCAGGTCTCGTCCGCCGGCGGCGTGTTCCAGCACACGTCGTTCAGGACCTGCGACCGCACCAGCTGGTGCCTGACGATGCTGCAGCCGACGTCCGCGCGGGCCTGCCAGGCGACCGGCGGCTGCCCGACGTACGGCGGCGGCACGACCGCGAACGTCTCGTCGCTCCAGTACTACCTGCAGAAGCTCTCCAGCACCGACCGGCGCGACACGCTGTGGCACTGGTGCACGTGCCTGGCGATGGAGCAGAACCGGACCTGCTACACGGGCAACTCGCACGTGAAGCCGATGCTCCAGATCATCGACGATGCGGGCACCTTCCGCGGCTGGGTGGGTGTCGAGGCGTCGTTCTACCCGTACAGCGGCACGGACCCGCGGGCCAACGACATGCTGGGCGTGTTCCGCATCGCCGACTGGGTCTGACGGATCGGCCGGATCGGGGCGCGGTGCCGCCGGAGCGCGTGTTTTCATCGAGCCTGTCGGCATCGTGTCCCGTTACCCCCGATGAGGAGTCCACATGAGCCTGTACGACATCCCGCTGCGCACCCTGTCCGGTGAGGCGACGAGCCTGGCCGCCCACCGGGACAGGACGGTGCTGGTGGTCAACGTCGCCTCCCAGTGCGGTCTGACCCCGCAGTACGCGGGGCTGGAGCGGCTGCACAAGCAGTTCGCCGACCGCGGGTTCACGGTGCTGGGCGTGCCGTGCAACCAGTTCGGCGGGCAGGAGCCGGGCTCGTCCGAGGAGATCGCCACCTTCTGCTCGGCCACGTACGGCGTGACGTTCCCGCTGCTGGAGAAGATCGACGTCAACGGCCCGGACCGGCACCCGCTGTACGCGGAGCTGACCCAGGTGGCCGACGCGGACGGCGCGGCGGGGGACGTGCAGTGGAACTTCGAGAAGTTCCTGATCTCCCCGCGCGGTGAGGTCACCCGCTTCCGTCCGGCCACCGACCCGGAGTCGCCGGAGCTCGTCGCGGCGGTCGAGGCGGCGCTGGGCGCCTGACGCGCCGGATGGTGCGGGCGCGTCAGCGGGCGGGGCGGGCGGACCACAGGCCCGCCGCGCTGCCGGGCCGGTTCCGGCCGCGCCGCGGCGGGCGGCGCCAGGCCGACGAGTCCCACGGCGGCCGCCGGCGAGGCGACGACGGCGCCGGTCCGGCCCCGACCGCGGCGTGCGGTCCATGAGGAAGGGTGCATGGCTCCCCTCTCCTCAGGGGTCCGTCCTTCAGTACGGCACCGGGAGGATGCTCACGCGACCGCGCTGAGGGTGTCCGCGAGGCGGTGCCGGGCCGCGCGGGCCGCGGGCAGGGCCGTCAGGGCGATCGCCCCGAGCACGGCGGCCGCGGCCAGCAGCGCGAGCTGCCCCAGGGGCGGGGCGTGGGCGATGCCCGCGCCGATGCCGGTGGCGTGGGCCTCGCGGTCGATGAGCCAGTGGGCGAACGGCACGCCGACGGCCGTCGCGACGGAGGCGGCGGCGAGGGCGGTGCATCCGATGGCCGTCACGGTGACGGCCGTGATCTGGCGCGGCGACAATCCGATCGCCTTGAGGGCGAGCAGGTCGCGTTCGCCCTCGCGCAGGCTGCCGCCGATGGCGGTGGACAGTTCCGTGAGCCCGATGAGGGCGAGGACGCCGATCAGTCCGGCGACGACCCCGCGCAGTGCGGAGAGCCGGTCGGCCGGGTTGCTGACCTCGTGGATCTCCAGCCCGCCCGCCGATGCCTCGGCGAGTCCGGTGCGGACCGCGCGCGGGTCGGCGCCCGGGGCGAGCTGGAGCTGGTAGAGGGTGGGGCGCAGGGCGGGATCGTTCTCGCGAAGGGTGTCGAGCGAGGTGGAGATGACCCGGCCGCCGTTCTCCGGCTCGATGCTGCGGCCCACCAGGTGCAGCACCTGGGGGTGGCCGCCGACCGTGACACGTACCCAGTCGCCGACGCGTACGCCGAGGAGGTCGAGCAGGCCCTGTCCGGCCACGGCCTCGTCGGGGCCGGTGGCCGGGCGGCCCTCCGCGATCGAGTACGGGTAGGGCTCCTCGCGGGTGCCGAGGCCGCGCAGCGCGATCGTGCCGGTCTGGCCGGGGACGAGGGCCGCGACCTCCAGGCCCGGGTGAGCCGCCGTGACGCGCCGGTCGGCCTTCAGCAGCGCGGTCGCCTCGCGGTCGGTCAGGGCGGCGTCGGGGCGGGCGGTGAGCGCGGCGGCGAGGCCCAGCTGCTCGGGGCGGCTGTCGAAGCGCTCGATGGTGGTCCACGCGCCGAGCGCCACCGTGATCAGCAGCAGCGGCAGGGCGAGGCGGACGATGGTGGCGGGGGCGCGGCGCCCCCGTCCGAAGGCCCGGTGCCAGCCGAGGACGAGCGCGGGCGGTACACGCAGCCCGAGCGCCGAGCGGGCGGCCCGCGACAGCCCCCCACCGGGGGCCACGCCCGCGGGCAGGACCGGTACGGGCTCCACGCGCCCCGCCCGCCAGGCGGCCAGGCACGTCGCCGCCCCGATGAACAGCACGGCCGCCACGGGGACCGCGAGCAGCGCCGCGGCGTGCCCCGGCAGGCCCTGCCAGACCGCGACCGCGTCGCCGAGCCGGCCGGGCAGACGGCTGCCGAGCGTCTGGGTGAGCACGGTCGCGAGGGCCGCGCCGAGCGCCGCGAAGGCCAGGTGCTGGACGAGGAACACCCGCACGACCTGCCCGGGGGTGAAGCCGATGGCCTTGAGGACGGAGATGTCCCGCAGATGGCCGCGGACGCGGGTGCTGATGGCTCCGAACACGGCGAGCGCGGCGGCGATGAGCGCACCGAGGCCGAACAGGCCGAGGACCTGGCCGAGCAGCCGGGTGTCGCCCTGCGCCTCGGCCCGGGCCTGCTGCCAGGTGCTGACGTCCGTGACGGCGCCCGCGCCGAGCGCGGTCACGGCGCGCTGCACCGCGTAGCCGGTGTCGTCGGGGTCGTGCAGCCGCAGTCCCACGACCTGCCCGCCGGTGCGGTCGCCGGGTACGGTGCCCGGCAGGGCCCATACGGTGCCGGGCCGCTCACCGGGCCGGTAGCGCGGCTCGGCGGAGTCGGCGACGCCGAGCACGGTGAGGGTGCGGGGCGCCGGCCCGTCGGATTGCGGGCGCGCGGCGGCGGTGCCGGCCGGCAGGGTCAGGCGGTCGCCCGGTTCCGCCCACAGGGCGCGAGCCAGGCCCGTTTCGAGGACGACGCCGTCGGGGACGGCCGGGTCGAGCCACCGTCCCGCGGCCAGGAGCGGACGGCCGGTCGCGGGGGGCTGGGCGCCGGCGGCGCGCAGCTCGACGCCGGCGCGGGCGCCGCGCGAGGCGAGGGTGGTGGTGGCGGTGCGGTACGGGCCGGTGACGGTGTCGACACCGTCGAGGGCGGCGAGCCGGGACGTCTCGGCCGACGGCCCGGTGTGGATCACGACGTGCGCGCCGCGTGACTGCGCGAAGATCCGCTGCCAGGGGTTGGTGGCGTAGCCGAAGAGCGCCGTCGCCAGCAGCAGCGAGGCGACGATCCCGGCGGTCGCGGCGACCATGAAGAGCGCCTCGCCGCGGTGCGTCCGCAGATCGGCGTGCGCCCAGCGCAGCATCGCCCGCACGGCCGGTCAGTCCTTCAGTTCGTTCAGTTCGAGCACGCCGGACAGGCCGCGGCCGCGCGAGGGGGCGCCGCCGAGTTCGGCGTCGTCGGCGATGCGGCCGTCGAAGAAGCTGATCACGCGGTCCGCGGCGCTGGCGAGCCGTGCGTCGTGCGTGACGAGGACGATGGTCTGGCCGCGCTGGTGGAAGCGGGTCAGCAGTCGCATCACCTCGCGGGTGCCCTTGCTGTCGAGGCTGCCGGCCGGTTCGTCGGCGAGCAGCAGCCGGGGCTGGTTGACCAGCGCCCGGGCGAGGGCCACGCGCTGCTGCTGGCCGCCGGAGAGTTCGCCGGGCATGCTGCGCTCCTTGCCCTCCAGGCCCAGCTCGGCCAGCAGCTTCTCGCGCTCGGCGCGGGCCTGGCGGGCGGTGCGGCCGGCGAGCAGGGCGGGCAGCTCGATGTTGTCGGCGACCGTCAGGTTCGACACGAGGTTGAAGAACTGGAAGACGATGCCGATGCGCCGGCGCCGCTCCACGGCCCAGCGGGCCTCGCTGTAGCCGTCCGTGCACTCGCCGTCGAGCCACAGGGATCCGCTGTCGGGACGGTGGAGCCCGCCGAGGAGGTGCAGCAGCGTGGACTTGCCGGCGCCGGAGGGGCCGGTGACGGCGACGAACTCGCCGCGCCGGACGGTCAGGTCGACGCCGCGTACGGCGTGCGCGGGCGCGCCCTCGCCGTGGTGGGTCTTGACGAGTCCCTCGGCGCGCAGCAGGGGTATGGGGGCGGCGTCCGTCATTGCAGCTCCTCCAGTTCCTCCTGGCAGCGTTCCAGCCAGTCGAGGTCGGCCTGCAGGTGCAGCATGGCGCCCTCGATCAGCAGGTGGGCTATGCGGTTGTCCCGGTCTTCGGTGGCGGCCAGCTTGGACAGGTTGCGCATGGTGTTGAGGTACTCGCGGCGCTGTCTGTTGATGAGGGCGATCTGGTCGGCGAGACCGGTCCGGGGTGCCAGGGCGAGCTTCATGAAGAACTCGTCCCGGACCCGGGGTTCGTCCGCCGTCTCCTCGAACCAGGCGCGCAGCGCTTCCTGCCCGGCGTCGGTGAGGCGGTAGATCTTCTTGTTGGGCCGGCTCTCCTGGGCGATCTCCTCGCCCTCGATCAGCCCGGACTTCTCGAGCCGGCCGAGCGTGACGTAGATCTGGCCGACATTGGTGGGAGGGTACGCGGAGCCCAGCAGCTGCTCAAGGTCCTGCTTGAGCTCGTAGCCATGGGCGGGGCCCCGGGCCAGCAGCGCGAGGAGGGGAAGGCGCACCCGTGCTGTCCTCCTCCGCGTGCTCCAATGTGATGTGGGCTCTAGTATCGCCCATGCCTAACGGGTATACATGCCCTGATGCCGGACGAAGGTGTACGGCGGTGGTGCTCAGGGAGGAACCTATGCGGTGGATACGCGCCGCCGGTAGGGGTCTCCTGGTACTGGCGGTCGTCCTGTGCGGTCACGCCGCCTCGGCCGGGCCGGGGGACGGCGGGCGTGACGACGGGCGCGGGCCCATGACGCTGGCCACCGCCGCTGACCTCACCGGTTACCTGGGGCCCGTGCTGGAGGGATGGAACCGCACGCACCCCGGCGAGCGGGTCAGCCTCGTGGAGCTGCCGGATTCGGCGGACGAGACCCGCGCGCAGATGATCACCGATCTGAAGTCGGGCGGGGGCCGCTTCGACGTCCTCAACATCGATGTCGCGTGGACCTCGGAGTTCGCGGCGGCGGGCTGGATCGCGCCGCTGGAGCGCGACCGCTTCCCGCTGCGGAGCTTCCTGCCGCCCGTGGTGGACACGGCGACGTACGACGGGAGGCTGCACGCGGTCCCGTACGTCACCAACGCGGGGATGCTCTTCTACCGCAAGGACGTCCTCGACGGCGAGGGCGAGCGCCCCCCGCGCACCTGGGCCGAGCTGGAGCGGCAGGCGCGGACGATCGCCCCCCGCCACGGGCTGGCGGGCTACGCGGGGCAGTTCCTGCCGTACGAGGGTCTGACGGTGAACGCCGCGGAGGCCGTGTACTCGGCGGGCGGCACGATCCTGGGCGACGACGGCGAGCGGGTGACGGTGGACTCCGCCGCCGCCCGCTCCGGCCTGGGCTTCCTGGCCCGGGGCGTCCGTGACGGCTGGATCCCGCGCGAGGCCCTGACCTTCAAGGAGGAGGAGTCGCGCCAGGCGTTCCAGGACGGCCGGCTGCTCTTCCTGCGCAACTGGCCGTACGCGTACGCCGGCGCCTCCGGCCCCGGGTCCGCCGTCGCGGGGAAGTTCGGCGCCGTGCCGCTGCCGGGCCCGGACGGGCCCGGGACGAGCGTGCTGGGCGGCTCGAACCTGGCCGTCAGCACCCATGCGCGCCACCCCAGGTCGGCGCGCGACCTGATCGCGTACCTCACGAGCGAACAGGTGCAGCGCCGGGTCCTGACCGAAGGCGCGTTGCCGCCCGTGCGGGCTGCGCTGTACACGGATCCCGCGCTGGTGCGCGCGTTCCCGTACCTGCCCACGCTGCGGGCCAGCGTGCTCGCGGCGGAGCCGCGCCCGAAGAGCCCGCACTACGAGCAGGTGAGCCTGGCCGTGCAGGCCGTGGCACACGACGTGATGGCGCAGCACCAGACGCCCGAGGCGGCGGTGCGCCGGCTGGCCGCCGAGCTCGCGGCGATCGCCCGCCGCCGCTGAGCTCGCGCCGCCGCTCTCTCCACCAGGGCTCAATACATACCTGTTAGGTATCAGCATCCGGGCCGACCCGCCTCAAAAGCCGGGTCAAACCAGGACATGAACCCCCGCCACCCATTTCGTTGCTGCACATTCATTGACACCCTCTCGTCATCGCTACTTAACATGCATGCATAACCGCTACCCGCTCTGGGTGGCGTGCACCCCTTCACGAAGAAACAGGTCAACGGGTGATGCTCACAGCCCTCAGCAGCCGCCACTGGTGGCGCGACGCGGTGATCTACCAGGTGTACGTCCGCAGCTTCCTGGACAGCACCGGTGACGGGATCGGCGACCTCGCCGGGGTCCGGGCCGGCCTGCCGTACCTGAAGAAGCTCGGTGTCGACGGCATCTGGCTGAGCCCGTTCTACCCGTCGCCGCAGCACGACCACGGATACGACGTCGCGGACTACTGCGACGTGGACCCGGTCTTCGGCGACCTCGACGAGTTCGAGCGGCTGGTCGCCGCCGCGCACCGCCTCGGCATCAAGGTGCTCCTGGACATCGTCCCCAACCACTGCTCCAGCGAGCACGCCTGGTTCCGCGAGGCGCTCGCCTCCGGCCCCGGCAGCGAGGCCCGCGCCCGCTTCCACTTCGCCGAGGGCCGCGGCCCGGACGGCGACGTGCCGCCCAACAACTGGCACGCCATGTTCGGCGGCCCCGCCTGGAGCCGGGTCGTCGAGGCGGACGGCACGCCCGGGCAGTGGTACCTGCACATGTTCACGCCCGAGCAGCCGGACCTGAACTGGCGCAACCCGGAGGTTCCCGCCCACTTCGACCAGGTGCTGCGGTTCTGGCTGGACCGCGGGGTCGACGGTTTCCGCATCGACGTGGCCGCCGGGCTCTTCAAGCACCCCGAGCTGCCCGACTCCCCCGACCCCGAGGCCGACGCCCGCACCCGCGACTCGGTCAACCCGCTCGCCTGGAACCAGCCCGAGGTCCACGACGTGTGGCGGGCCTGGCGCGCGGTGTGCGAGGAGTACACGGCCCGCGACGGCCGCGAGCGCCTGCTCGTCGGCGAGGTGTCGGTGCCGACCGCCCGCGAGCACGCCAAGTACGTGCGCCCGGACGAACTGCACCAGGCGTTCTTCTTCGACCTGCTCAGCGCGCCCTGGGACGCCGACGCCTTCCGCAAGGTCATCGACGAGGCCATCCGCGACATCGCCGGCACCGGCTCAACCGTCACCTGGGTGCTCAACAACCACGACCAGATCCGCAGCGTCACCCGGTACGGGGACTCCGGCACCGAGGGCAGCGGCCTGGGCGCCGCCCGGGCCCGGGCCGCCGCGCTGCTGATGCTGGCGCTGCCGGGTGCCGCGTACATCTACCAGGGCGAGGAGCTGGGCCTGCCGGAGGTCGTGGACCTGCCGGACGAGGTGCTCACCGACCCGATCTTCCGGCGCACCGGCAGTCGCGCCCGGATCCGCGACGGCTGCCGTGTGCCGCTGCCCTGGTCGGGCCACGCCTCGCCGTTCGGCTTCAGCACGGGGGCGGAAAGCGCACGCCCGTGGCTGCCGCAGCCCGGCTGGTTCGCCGAGCACGCCACCGAGCGGGCGCTGGCCGACACCCGCTCGTTCTGGCACCTGTACCGCGAGGGCCTGCAGCTGCGGAGCAGCCTGCCGCAGCTGGGCGAAGGCACCCTGCGCTGGCTGGACACCCCGCCGGGCGTCCTCGGCTTCGTGCGCGGCGACGGACTCGTCTGCGCCGTGAACTTCTCCACCGCTCCGGTGCCCGCCCCGGTCACCGGCGCCCCCCTGCTGTCCAGCGGGATATGCCCGGACGGCGTCCTGCCCGGATCCACCGCCGCCTGGTGGATCAGTGACGACCTCACCTCCTCCCCGAAGGGAACCCAGAGATGACGCGACGACCGATGCTCCGTCGGACCGCCCTGGCCTGCTGCTCGGCCCTCACCCTCGCGCTCGGCGCCACCGCCTGCGGCGGCGACCCCGTGAGCGCGGGCGGCGGGAGCAAGGAGCTCAGCGGGCAGACCCTCAACGTGGCGGGCGTGTGGTCCGGCGCCGAGCAGAAGAACTTCCAGAAGGTGCTGGACGCCTTCACCGAGAAGACCGGCGCCAAGACGCAGTTCGTCTCGACCGGTGACAACGTCTCCACGGTCGTCGGCAGCAAGATCGAGGGCGGCAACGCCCCGGACGTGGTGATGGTCCCCCAGGTCGGCGTCCTCCAGCAGTTCGCCCGGAAGAACTGGCTCACGCCGCTGTCGAAGAGCGCCGAGAAGTCCGTCGACACGAACTACGCGCCGGTCTGGAAGGACTACGGCTCCGTCGACGGCAAGCTCTACGGCCTGTACTTCAAGGCGGCCCACAAGTCGACCGTGTGGTACAGCCCGGAAGCGTTCGAGCAGGCGGGCGTCAAGCCGCCGGCCACGTACGACGAGATGCTGAAGACCGCCCAGGCCGTCTCCGACTCGGGCCTGCCGGCCTTCGCGGTCGCCGGTGAGGACGGCTGGACGCTCACCGACTGGTTCGAGAACATCTACCTCTCCCAGGCCGGCCCGGAGAAGTACGACCAGCTCGCCCAGCACAAGATCAAGTGGACGGACCCGACGGTCGTCAAGGCCCTGACCACGCTCGGCTCGCTGTTCTCCGACAAGAAGCTGATCGCCGGGGGCCAGAAGGGCGCGCTGTCCACGGACTTCCCCGCCTCCGTCGAGAAGGTCTTCGGCCCCGACCCGGAGGCCGGGATGGTGTACGAGGGCGACTTCGTCGCCGGGATAGCCAAGGACCAGTTCGGCAAGAAGATCGGTGAGGACGCCCGCTTCTTCCCCTTCCCCGCGGTCGCGGGCGGCAAGGAGCCGGTGGTCAGCGGCGGTGACGCGGCCGTCGTGCTGAAGGACGGCAAGAACCCGAAGGCCGCGATGGCCTTCCTGGAGTTCCTGGCGACGCCGGAGGCGGCGGCCGTGTGGGCGGAGGCCGGCGGCTTCCTGTCCCCCAACGAGAACGTCGACCTCGCCGCGTACGGTGACGTCACCCTGCGCGAGGCCGCCAAGTCGCTGATCGACGCGGGCGACTCGGTGCGCTTCGACATGTCGGACCAGGCCCCCGCGGCCTTCGGCGGCACCAAGGGCACGGGTGAGTGGAAGCTGCTGCAGGACTTCCTGCGCGACCCGTCGAACCCGGCCGCCACGGCGGCGCAGCTCGAAGCCGCCGCCGCCAAGGCGTACAAGAGCTGAGGCGGACGCCATGACCACACTCACCGCTCCTCCCCCGCAGCCGCGGGCCGACGCCCCGCCCGGCGGGCCGGCCGGCAACCCGCGGCTGCGGGCCCGGCGCCGACGCCGGATCATCGCCGTGGCGTTCGTCCTGCCCGCGCTGCTGCTGCTCGGCGCGCTGGTGGTGTACCCGGTGCTGTTCTCCGTCGGCCGCAGCTTCTTCGACGCGACCGGGACCCGGTTCGTCGGCGGGGGCAACTACGCGGAGATGTTCCGCGACCCGGCCACGCTCACGGCCATCCGCAACAGCGCCATCTGGGTCGTCGTCGCACCGACGCTGCTCACCGGGCTCGGCCTGATCCTGGCCGTCCTGGTGGAGAAGGTCCGCTGGGCCACCGCGTTCAAGCTGCTGCTGTTCATGCCGATGGCCGTCTCCTTCCTGGCCGCCGGGATCATCTTCCGGCTGGCCTACGAGGAGGACCCCGACAAGGGCGTGCTCAACGCGGCCGTGGTCGGTGTGCACGACGTGTTCGAGGACTCGTCGTCCTACCCGGCGGCCCGGCCGCGCGACGACCAGGGCCTCGACAAGGCTCCGGACGGCTCGTACGGCACCACCGGGACGGTGTCCCCGGGGCAGTCGGTCTCGCTCGGCCTCGTCGGCGTACCGCCCAAGGAACTTCCCGCGGACGCCGAGCCGGCGTCCGCGGGCGGGGCCCCGGGCCCGGGCGAGGTGCGCGGGGCCGTGTACCTGGACTTCACTCCGGGTGGCGGGGGGCGGCCGGGCGTGATCGACGACGCCGAGCGCGGACTGCCGGGCCTGACGGTCGAGGCGGTCCGGGACGGCACGGCGGTCGCCACCGCGACCACGGCGGCCGACGGCTCGTTCCGCTTCGCCGGCCTGGACCCGGGCGCGTACACGGTCCGGCTGCCCGCGAAGAACTTCGCGCCGCCGTACGAAGGTGTGTCGTGGCTCGGTCCGGCCCTCGTCACCCCGGCGATCATCGGTGCGTACCTGTGGATCTGGACGGGGTTCGCCATGGTGCTGATCGGCGCCGGTCTGTCGTCGCTGCCGCGCGACTGCCTGGAGGCGGCGCGGATGGACGGCGCGAACGAGTGGCAGGTCTTCCGCCGGATCACCGTGCCCCTGCTGGCTCCGGTGCTGACCGTCGTCTTCGTCACCCTCGTCATCAACGTGATGAAGGTCTTCGACCTCATCTACATCATCGCGCCCGGTCCGGTGCAGGAGGACGCCACCGTGCTGGCCACCCAGATGTGGCTGGTGTCCTTCGGCGGCGGCAACAACCAGGGGCTCGGCAGTGCGCTGGGCGTGCTGCTCCTGCTGCTGGTGATCCCGGCCATGGTGTTCAACGTCCGCCGTTTCCGCAGGAGTCAGTCATGAGCGCGACCGTATCGACGCCGGGCGGCGGGCGGCTGCGCCGCTGGCTGGGCAACGGAGTGGTGCAGGCGTTCCTGGCCGTCGTCGGTCTGATCTGGGTCACCCCGGTCGCGGGACTGCTGCTGTCGTCACTGCGCTCGGCGCAGGACAGCGCGGCGAGCGGCTGGTGGACGGCGCTGACCGACCCGGGGCAGCTGTCCTTCGACAACTACGCGGCGCTGCTGGGCAACGCGGGCATCACCCGGGCGTTCTGGAACACGGTGCTGATCTCGGTGCCGACGACCGTGCTGGTCGTCGTCATCGCGGCGCTCGCCGGGTACGCCTTCGCCTGGCTGGAGTTCCCCGGCCGTGACTGGATCTTCCTGCTGGTGGTGGCGCTGCTCGTGGTGCCGGTCCAGGTGGGCCTGCTGCCGGTGGCGAAGCTCTTCGGGCAGCTGGGGCTGTTCGGCACGATTCCGGGCGTGGTGCTGTTCCACGTCGCGTACGGTCTGCCGTTCGCGGTGTTCCTGCTGCGCAACTACTTCGCCGACATCCCGCGGGAGATGCTGGAGGCCGCCCGCATGGACGGCGGCGGCGAGTGGCGGATCTTCACGCAGCTGGTGCTGCCGGTGGGCCGGCCCGCCATCGCGAGCCTGGCGATCTTCCAGTTCCTGTGGGTGTGGAACGACATGCTGGTGGCGCTGCTCTTCGCCGACACCTCGTCGCAGCCGCTGACGGTGGAACTCCAGTCGCAGGTGCGCCAGTTCGGCAGCAACATCGACGTCCTGGCGCCGGGCGCCTTCCTCTCGCTGGTGGTGCCGGTGGTGGTCTTCTTCGCCTTCCAGCGGCACTTCGTGCAGGGGGTGATGGCGGGATCGGTCAAGTGAGGCCACGGCTACGGGCGGGGCGCCCGCTTCCCCACCGGGAAGGGGCGCCCCGCCGGTCCGCGTCAGCGGATCGGCATGCCCGACAGGGTGCGGGCGATGACCAGGCGCTGGATCTCGCTCGTGCCCTCGAAGATGGTGTAGATCGCGGCGTCGCGGTGCATGCGCTCGACCGGGTACTCGCGGGTGAAGCCGTTGCCGCCGAGGATCTGGATGGCCTGGGCGGTGACCGTCCTGGCGACCTCGCTGGCGTACAGCTTGGACATGGAGCCCTCGGCCGAGGTGAACGGCTTGCCGGTGGTGGCCATCCAGGAGGCGCGCCACACGAGCAGGCGGGCGGCGTCGATCCGGGTGCGCATGTCGGCGAGCTGGAAGGCGATGCCCTGGTTGTCGATGATCGGGCGGCCGAACTGCCGGCGGGTCTTCGCGTAGTCGAGGGCCACTTCGTACGCGGCGCGGGCGGTGCCCACCGCCATCGCGCCGACGGCCGGGCGGGAGGCCTCGAAGGTGGCCATGGCGGCGTTCTTCACGCGCTCGCCGTCCTTCCCGGCCTTCTCGCGGGCCCGGGCGAGCCGCTCGTCCAGCTTCTCCTTGCCGCCGAGCAGGCAGGAGCCGGGGACCCGGACGTCCTCCAGGACGACCTCGGCGGTGTGGGAGGCGCGGATGCCGTGCTTCTTGAACTTCTGGCCCTGCGAGAGGCCCGGGGTGCCCGGCGGCACGATGAAGGACGCGTGCCCCTTGGAGCCGAGGCCGGGGTCGACGGCCGCGACGACGACGTGGACGTTGGCGATGCCGCCGTTGGTGGCCCAGGTCTTCGTGCCGTTGAGGACCCACTCGTCCTTGGCCTCGTCGTAGACCGCGCGGGTACGCATGGAGGCGACGTCCGAGCCGGCGTCGGGCTCGGAGGAGCAGAAGGCGGCGACCTTGACGTCGTCGGTGTCCCCGTACATCTGCGGGATCCAGGTGCCGATCTGCTCCTCGGTGCCGTTGGCGAGGACTCCGACGGCCGCGAGGCCGGTGCCCACGATGGACAGCGCGATGCCGGCGTCGCCCCAGAACAGCTCCTCCATGGCCATCGGGATGCCGAGACCGGTGGGGTCGAAGAACTGCTGGGCGTAGAAGTCGAGGGAGTAGATGCCGAGCTTGGCGGCTTCCTGGATGATCGGCCAGGGGGTCTCCTCGCGCTCGTCCCACTCGGCGGCGGCCGGCCGCATGACGTCCTCGGCGAAGCCGTGCAGCCAGTCACGGACCTGCTTCTGGTCGTCATTGAGATCGAGCGTGAACTCGGCCATGGTTCCTCCCGGCGTGTTACTTGCGGTAACCGCAGTCTGTTACCGGCAAGTAGCCGCTGTCAACCAGCAGCGGGCGGAGGGCGGGTGTTACGTTGCGCAGGCGTCACGGAATTCGCACGGGCGGGGAGACACGCTATGGACACCACACACCGGACCGATCAGCAGAGGTCCGCCGACCAGCGGCGACGCGAGCTGCTGGAGGCCGCCGACCGCGTGGTGCTCCGCGACGGACCCCAGGCGTCGATGAACGCCATCGCCGCGGAGGCCGGCATCACCAAGCCGATCCTGTACCGCCATTTCGGCGACAAGGGCGGCCTGTACCGGGCCCTCGCCAAGCGTCACACCGACGCCCTGCTGGCCGCGCTGCGCACCGCGCTGGACGCACCGGCCGAGCGGCGCCAGCGGGTCGAGGCCACGCTCGACACCTACCTCGCCGCGATCGAGGCGCGGCCGCAGGTGTACCGCTTCCTGATGCACCCCTCGGAGGACGCCGGCCACCAGTCGGAGCAGGGCTTCGACATAGGCCGGCACTCGGCGCCCGTGCTGCGCCGGATGGGCGAGGAGCTCGCGCAGGTCATCGCCGAGCGCGTCGACCTCGGGCCCGCCAGTGAGGTGATGGCCCGGGTGTGGGGGCACGGCATCGTCGGGATGATGCACGCGGCCGGCGACTGGTGGCTCGGCGAACGCCCGTGCACCCGGGCGGAGTTGGTACGCGGGCTGGCCGACCTGCTGTGGGGCCGGCTGGAACAGGTCGACGACCGCGCGGGCGGCGCGGGGTTCTAGGGACACGATCCAGGAGTGTTCGCCGGCCGGGCCGGAGCCGCGAGCCCGCCCCGACCGGCGGGACCCCCGGGGCACGTCCGGCACGGAGGCCGGGACGCGGCGCCGGAACAAGGCGGACCCGGCGCCGGAGGACGGACCCGGTACGGGAGGCCGGAGCACCGGCCGGTGCCTCGTCCGGGTCCGGCGGGGCGTCAGCGGTCCCGCGCCCAGGACGCCCGGCGCGCCGCCCGCAGGGTCTTCGCGCGGCGCCAGCCGGTGAGGCGGTCGGGGTAGACCAGGCCCTCCAGGTGGTCGCACTCGTGCTGCAGGCACCGCGCGAAGAACCCCGTCCCTTCCACGCGCACCGGAGCGCCCAGCATGTCCACGCCCTCCACCACCGCATGGTCGAAGCGCTCCGTGCCGGCTTCCAGGCCCGGCAGGGAGAGGCAGCCCTCGGCCCCGCGCACCGTGACCCCGTCCGCCTCCACCAGCCTGGGGTTGACGACGTGGCCCAGGTGCCGGACGTCCTCGTCGTCGGGGCAGTCATGAACGAACACCCGCAGACCGACACCGATCTGGTTCGCCGCGAGACCGACGCCCTGCGCCGCGTACATCGTCGCGAACATGTCCTCGATCAGCCGGGCCAGGGACGGGCCGAAGTCGGTGACGGGCTCGCAGGGCGTGTGGAGCACCGGTTCGCCGAGCAGCGTCATGGTGCGGACGCGGCCGGAACTGCCGGGGATCGGGCGGTTTCGCATGGCGTCAGCGTACGTTCCGTACCGGTTGCGCCGTCACCCGACCGTTTCAGCAGGTGGCGGGGTTCGGGCCCTCGTCCGGATCTCGATAGGCTGAGCCCGGACCCACGCTAGGAGGAACAAGGACGATGGCAGGCAACTCGGAGCCGCTGTCGCCGCGAGCCAAGCTGGCCGTGACGGCAGGCAAGGCCGCAGCGGCGGTGTCTCGCGCGGCGGGACGCGGCAGCGGATCGGTGATCGGCGGCCGGGTGGCGCTCAAGCTCGACCCCGACCTGCTGGGACGGCTGGCGCAGCACCTGGACGTGGTCCTGGTGTCGGCGACCAACGGCAAGACCACCACCACCCGGCTGATCGCCGAGGCGCTGCGGGCCAGTGGCCCGGTCGTCTCGAACGCGCTCGGCGCGAACATGCCCGCGGGCATCACCTCGGCTCTCGCGGGCGGCTCGGACGCGAAGTACGGCGTCATCGAGGTCGACGAGAAGTACCTGGCCGGTGTCGCGCGCGACGTCGAGCCCAAGGCGATCGCGCTGCTCAACCTCTCGCGCGATCAGCTCGACCGGGCCGCCGAGACGCGGATGCTGGCCGAGAAGTGGCGCGAGGGCCTGTCCGGGTCCAAGGCCGTCGTCATCGCCAACGCCGACGACCCGCTGGTGGTGTGGGCCGCGTCGTCCTCCGCCAACGTCGTCTGGGTGGCGGCCGGTCAGGAGTGGAAGGACGACGCCTGGTCCTGCCCCGCCTGCGGTGGCGTGATGCAGCGCCCCGGCGACGACTGGTTCTGCGGCGAGTGCGGCTTCCGCCGCCCCGCCCCGAGCTGGGCGCTCAGCGGCGACCACGTGCTGGACCCGCACGGCTCGGCCTGGCCGATCCACCTCCAGCTCCCGGGACGCGCCAACAAGGCGAACGCCACCACCTCCGCCGCGGTCGCGGCCGTGTTCGGCGTACCGCCGCAGGTCGCGCTGGAGCGGATGTACCAGGTACAGGCGGTGGCCGGCCGGTACGACGTGGTCTCGTTCCTCGGCCGTGAGCTGCGGCTGCTGCTGGCGAAGAACCCCGCGGGCTGGCTCGAAACGTTTTCGCTGATCGACCCGCCGCCCACGCCGGTGATCCTCTCCGTCAACGCCCGCGGTGCGGACGGCACGGACACGTCGTGGCTGTGGGACGTGGACTACACCCGGCTGGCCGGGCACCCGATCGTCGTCATCGGCGACCGCCGCCTCGACCTGGCCGTGCGCCTGGAGGTGGCGGGCCTGGACTTCCGGGTGAGCGACACGCTCGACGAGGCGGTCCAGCTGTCCCCGCCCGGACGGATCGAGCTGATCGCCAACTACACCGCGTTCCAGGACGTACGCCGCCGCGTCGGCAACTGAGCCCGTGAAGGACAAGAGCATGAGCGACAGCAGTCTGCGTCTGGTGTGGGTCTACCCGGACCTGCTCAGTACGTACGGAGACCAGGGCAACGCCCTCGTGGTGGAGCGCCGCGCCCGGCAGCGCGGTCTGGACGTGCAGCGGGTGGACGTGCGCAGCGACCAGCCGGTCCCGACGTCCGGCGACATCTACCTCATCGGCGGCGGTGAGGACCGGCCGCAGCGACTGGCGGCCGAGCGGCTGCGCCGCGACGGCGGGCTGAACCGCGCCGCCGGCAACGGCGCGATCATCTTCTCGGTGTGCGCCGGCTACCAGATCCTGGGCCACGAGTTCATCAACGACCTCGGCGAGCGCGAGCCGGGCCTCGGCCTGATCGACGTGATCTCCACGCGCGGCGAGGGCGCCCGGTGCGTCGGTGACGTGCTGGCGGACATCGACCCGGCCCTGGGCCTGCCCCAGCTGACCGGCTTCGAGAACCACCAGGGCATCACGCACCTGGGCCCGACCGCCCGCCCGTTCGCCCGGACCGTCTTCGGCAACGGCAACGGCACCGGGGACGGCACCGAAGGCGCGTACAACGAGACCGTTTTCGGGACGTACATGCACGGACCGGTCATGGCGCGCAATCCGCAGATCGCGGACCTGCTGCTGAAGCTGGCCCTGGATGTGAACGCACTGCCCCCGACCGACGACCGGTGGTACGAGGCGCTGCGCGCGGAGCGGATCGCGGCGGCCAGTCAGCCCGCCTGATGCCGCGCACATTGTCGGATTCTCCGAATACCGTCCAGTAGTCGGACGCTCGGTTCGGCCCCGTCACCCGACGCCGGTAGGGTGGCGGGGATCCAACCGGACGACGTGGTCCGGGAGTCGGCCCACGTTGCAAAGGTATCTCGGGCTATGCGCATTGGTGTGCTCACCTCCGGCGGCGACTGCCCCGGTCTGAACGCCGTCATCCGCTCCGTCGTGCACCGTGCCGTCGTCGACCACGGCGACGAGGTCATCGGCTTCCACGACGGCTGGAAGGGCCTCCTGGAGTGCGATTACCGCAAGCTCGACCTGGACGCGGTGGCGGGCATCCTGGCCCGCGGCGGCACGATCCTCGGGTCCTCCCGCGTGCAGCCGGCCCATCTCGTGGACGGCGTCGAGCGCGCCAGGGGGTACGTCGCCGAACTGGGCCTCGACGCGATCATCCCGATCGGCGGCGAGGGGACGCTGAAGGCGGCGAACCTGCTCTCCGAGGCGGGGCTGCCGATCGTCGGCGTCCCGAAGACGATCGACAACGACATCGCGTCGACCGACGTGACCTTCGGCTTCGACACGGCCGTCGGGGTCGCCACCGAGGCCCTGGACCGGCTGAAGACCACCGCCGAATCGCACCAGCGGGTGCTGATCGTCGAGGTCATGGGCCGGCACACCGGCTGGATCGCGCTGCACTCGGGCATGGCGGCCGGTGCGCACGCGATCGTCGTCCCCGAGCGCCCCTTCGACATCGAGGAGCTCACGGCCCGGGTCGGCGAGCGCTTCCGCGCGGGCAAGCGGTTCGCGATCGTGGTGGCCGCCGAAGGCGCCAAGCCGCGCGAGGGCACCATGGCCTTCGACGAGGGCGGCAAGGACATCTACGGCCACGAGCGGTTCGCCGGTGTGGCCCAGCAGCTCGCCGGCGAGCTGGAGCAGCGCCTCGGCAAGGAGGCGCGTGCGGTGATCCTCGGCCACGTCCAGCGGGGCGGCACGCCCACCGCGTACGACCGGGTGCTGGCCACCCGCTTCGGCTGGCACGCGGTGGAGGCGGCGCACCGGGGCGAATTCGGGATGCTGACGGCGCTGCGCGGCACCGACATCGTGATGGTGCCGCTGGCGCAGGCCGTGGAGACGCTGAAGACGGTGCCCTCGGAGCGGTACGACGAGGCCGAGACCGTCCTTTGATGTCTGTTGTGCCGTGAATGAGCCGCCCCCGGTCGCAGCCGCGACCGGGGGCGGCTCTAGTCTGGACCGGCAAGCGGACAACCAGCACGAATCAGGAGCCGGCGGATGGATCACAGCGGGCACGGCATGACGATGGACCTGCCGCCGTTCACGCTGGGGAGGGGGCTGGCGTTCTCACCGGAGCCGTTCTTCCTGGTCGGCTGTCTGCTGGCGCTCGCGCTGTACGCCTGGGGCGTGGTCCGGCTGCGCAGGCGCGGTGACGCCTGGCCGGTGGGACGGATCGTGTTCTTCACCGTCGGCGTGCTGACCGTGGCACTCGTGATGTGCACCAAGCTGAACGACTACGGCATGGTCATGTTCAGCGTGCACATGGTGCAGCACATGGTGATCAGCATGCTGTCGCCGATCCTGCTGCTCCTGGGCGCCCCTGTCACCCTGGCTCTGCGGGCGCTGCCGGTGGCCTCGCGGCGCGGCAGCAAGGGCCCGCGGGAACTGCTGCTCGCGCTGCTGCACAGCCGTTACATGCGGATCGTCACGCACCCGGTGTTCACCATCCCGCTGTTCATCGCGAGCCTGTACGCGCTGTACTTCACGCCGCTGTTCGACTTCCTCATGGGCTCCAAGCCGGGGCACATCGCGATGATGGTCCACTTCCTCGCGGTCGGCCTGGTCTTCTTCTGGCCGATCATGGGCGTGGACCCGGGCCCGCACCGCCCCGGCTACGTGATGCGGATGCTGGAGCTCTTCGCGGGCATGCCGTTCCACGCCTTCTTCGGGATCGCGCTGATGATGGCATCGGAACCGATGGTGAAGGCGTACGCGAACCCGCCGGCCTCCCTCGGCATCGACGCGCTGGGCGACCAGAACGCCGCGGGCGGCATCGCGTGGGCGTTCAGCGAGATCCCCTCCGTCCTGGTGCTGATCGCGCTGGTGTACCAGTGGTACCGGTCCGAGCAGCGGCAGGCGGTGCGCAAGGACCGGGCCGCCGACCGGGACGGCGACAAGGAGCTCGCCGCCTACAACGCCTACCTGGCGTCGCTGCAGGCGCGCGGACAGTAGCGCACAGGACCGCACAGGCGGTAGCGCCCGGGGCACCCGCGGGGTGACCATGGTCCTACGGCCCGGCGGCCTTGCGGCCGGGGCCGGGAGGAGGACGCGCATGTCCGGTTCCACGAAGACGATGAGTGTGCTCACCGTCGGCGCGCTGGTGCTGACGACGGCGTACACGGTTGCGCTGGGCAGCAACGGCTGGCTCTGGTTCGGGTGGGTGGTGCTCGGCCTGCTCACGCTCGGCATGGCCGCGACGCGCGACTCCTGAGGTCGCGGCATTCCCGTCGGCCGCCGCGCCGCCGTGCTCTGCCGTGGCTCGCCGTGCCACCGGGTCCCACACGGCGGAGTGCGGCGCGTCCGTGCCGGCGTCGGGCTCCGGTGCGGCGGCGGCGGGGGCGGGGGCGAGCTCGGCGTACGACGCCGCCGTGAGCAGCGCCAGGGGAGGGCGCGACGGTCAGGGGGCACCCGGACGGCGCCGCCCGAGTCGGCCGCGACCTGGCCGATCAGGACGTGGACGCCCGCTCCGAGGACGTCGCCGAGGAGGAAGAAGTAGAGCAGCCGCGTGGTGAGGGCGGGCCGGAGCGGTTGCCCGTGATCGTTCGCGGTGCACATGCGACCCGGTCTTTCCCGGAGTCCGGCCGTTACGCGGACCGTAGGTCCCGTCCCCCCTTCCCCTGGTGACGCCTCCGGTCACCCCCGCGGCCGCCCGGGGTCACACCGCCCGCAGGGCACGCCCGCTCCCGGCCGTGGCCCGGCCGGCGGGATCAGCGGCGCATCGGGCCCCAGGGGCGGCGCTGGCGGGCCACCTCCTCCTCGGCCTCCTCGATCACGGCGAGGTCGATCCAGCAGACCGGCTCGATGTCACGGAGCAGCGGTTCGTTGTCCGGGCCGCGGGCCACTTCCCGGCCGCGCAGGGTCCAGGGGCGTACGTCGCCGTCCCGCTCCTCGCGCAGGTGGCAGTAGTCGTAGAGGCGTCTGGCGACCCACAGCCGCACCGGGCGGTCGCCCCACCACTTCTCCACCTGGAGGGGGTTCGCCGAGAGGCCGGGCATGGTGATCCCCGTGAGGTGGTCCGCGCTGTGCGTGTCCCGCTCGTCGTCGGCCGGGCTGCGGGACCAGCGGATGTAGAGCGGCCCGTGGTGTTCCACCAGGTCGCCCAGCTCCGCGAGGCTGCTGACGGTGGGCAGCTCGGTCACGCCGTCGGGGGCCGTCCTGCGCTCGGGCGGCACCGGTGCGGTCTCGTCCATGGGGGGTCACGCTCCTTGTCGTACCGGACGTCCGCCGCGTACCCCACGTGACGACCGGTGATTCCACCGATGCCCGTGCGCCGTGAGCGCCGCGACAGTGGCACCGCCAGTGAACACGGCGGTGACGCCCGGAGCATCCGGGGCCGCGCCGCCACGACCGAGAGGACGACTCAGTCGTGCAGCGACACACCTTGGCGGCGCTCCTCGCCGCGGCCTGCATTGGCATGACCATGACCCCCAATGCCGCGCAGGCCGCGGACAACCCCTACGAGCGCGGCCCCGCCCCCACCACCGCCAGCATCGAAGCCGTGCGCGGGCCCTACGCGGTGTCCCAGACCACGGTCTCGTCGTTGAGCGTGACCGGCTTCGGCGGCGGCACCATCCACTACCCGACCACCACCGCCGACGGCACCTTCGGAGCCGTGGCGATCTCCCCCGGCTTCACCGGCACCCAGTCCTCCATCGCCTGGTACGGGCCCAGACTCGCCTCCCAGGGCTTCGTGGTCTTCACCATCGACACCAACACCACCCTGGACCAGCCCGACAGCCGCGGCCGCCAGCTCCTGGCCGCACTGGACTACCTCACCCAGCGCAGCTCCGTGCGGAGCCGCATCGACAGCACGCGGCTGGGCGTGATGGGCCACTCCATGGGCGGCGGCGGCTCGCTGGAGGCGGCCAGGAGCCGGCCCTCCCTCCAGGCCGCGATACCCCTCACCGGCTGGAACACCGACAAGACGTGGCCGGAGATCAAGACGCCCACGCTGCTCATCGGCGCCGACGGCGACTCCATCGCGCCGGTGGCCACGCACTCCGAGCCGTTCTACCAGAGCCTGCCCGCCACGCTCGACAAGGCGTACCTGGAGCTGAACGGGGCGGACCACTTCACGCCGAACACCTCCGACACGACCATCGCGAAGTACAGCATTTCCTGGCTCAAGCGGTTCATCGACAACGACGCCCGCTACGAGCAGTTCCTCTGCCCGCTGCCTCGCCCGAGCCTCGCCATCGAGGAGTACCGGGGCAACTGCCCGCACACCTCCTGACGCCCCTCCCCGCGGGCCGCCGGGACGGCTCGCGGTCCGTCCGCGGACCCGGGACCGGTGCCGCGGCACAGAGTTGCGGCCGCGGCGTTGGGCACGCGCCCAACGCCGCTTTCCGCGTTGTTCACGCCGAAGTAACGTGACCGGTATGACCGGGATATACGGCCGGAGCGCTGAACTCGAAGCCGTGGCAGCCCTGTTGGACGGGCTGCGATCCGGCCGCGGAGGCGCGCTGCTGGTCGCCGCGGAGCCGGGACTGGGCCGCACGGCCCTGCTCCGGCGGGCCGCCGCGGACTTCACGGGCGGCCGCGCCGTGTATACGAGGGCCGTGCCGGCGGAGCGCGGCCTGCCGTACAGCGGGGTACACGCACTGCTGTGCGCCGCGGGGGGCCGGGGCGCCGCCGGCGTACTGCGCTCGGGGCTGGAACCGGGCGGTCTGCTGGAGCTGCTGCGCGACGCCGGGCCCCCCGGCGCCGGGCCGCTGCTGGTGTGCGTGGACGACGCGCACCTGTGGGACGCCCGGTCTCGGGCGGAGCTCGGCTTCACGGCGCGGCGGCCGCAGTCGCCCCGCACCGCCGGGCTGCTGCTGTCGGTGGCCGGACAACGGGAACACGAGCCGGACTTCGCGGGGCTGCCCGTCCTGCGCCCGGGCCCGCTCGGCGACCGCGCGGCGGCCGCGCTGGTGGCCGAGCTGACCGGTGGCGCGGCCGATCCGGCGGTCCGGGACGAGATCCTGTACGAGGCCGGGGGCAACCCCGCCGTGGTCGTGGCGGTCGTCGCCCGGCTGACACCGGCGCAGCTGGCCGGGCGGGAGCCGCTGCCCCGGCCGCTCGCCGACCGCGGTGTCCTGCTGCGCACGTTCGGCGGCCACCTGGAGGGGCTGGCGCCGGACACCGGGCAGGTGCTGCTGCTCGCGGCGGCCGCGCAGGAGGCGGAGCCGTCGGCCGCCGGTGCGGAGACGGCCGTGGTGCTCCGGGCCGCCAGAGCGGCCGGCATCGGCCCGGAGGCGCTGGACGCGGCCGAGGCGGCGGGTGTGGTCAGGGTGGCCGGGGAGACGGGACAGCTCGTCCGGTTCGCCGGCCCGCTGCTCCGCCGGGCGGTGCTGGCGCACGCCACACTGTCCCGGCGCCGCGCGGCGCACGCACTGCTGGCCTCCGTCCTGCCGGGTGAGCGCCACACGCTGTCGCGGCTGCTGCACCGGGCCGCCGCCGCGGAGGGCACGGACGCGCGCCTCGCCGACGAGCTGGCGGCCGCGGCGGGGGCGGGGCGCTCGTCCGGGGCGCCCGGTGCACGGGCCGGGGCCGGCCTGCCGGGCAAGGAGGCCGCCGTCCGCGCCGCCGGTCCGGCCCGGGCGGCGTCGGCCCGGTCCGTCGCCACCGGTGCGCCGGGCGGGGGCGGCCGGCCCGGTCCGCGGGAGGACGCCGCCGGGGCGGGGCCCGTGGTCGCGGGACCGCTGGAGCGGTCGGTGGCGCTGGCCCGCGCCGCGGAGCTGACCGCCGACGAGGGCGTGCGCGCGGCCCGGTCGACGGCCGCCGCGGAGTTCGCCGGGCTGGCGGGGCGGCCGCGCCGGGCGCGGGAGCTGCTCGCCGCCGGGCGGCGGGCCGCGGACGCGGCCGTACGGGGACGGGCCGAGCTCGTACGTGGCACGCTCGCCCTGGACGACGGGCCCGTCGGTGACGCCCACGCGGCGCTCCAGGTGGCGGCCGCGGCGCTCGCCCCGTACGACCCGGAACGGGCCCTGGCGGCACGGTTCCTCATGGCCGACGCGGCCTGGGCGATGGGCGACGTGCCGGCCTGCCTCGCCGCCCTGGCCGGCGACCGCCTCCCGGGCGAGCCCGCACTGGCCCATGACTACCGGACGGGGTTGCGCGCGGCCCTCGGTGTGCGTCTGGACGAGGCGCGGGGGCCGCTGCGCAGAGTGCTGGCGCGGGGCGCGGACGACGACGATCCGGTGTGGCTGCTGCGGGCCGGCGGCGCCGCGCTCGTGCTCGGCGACAGCGCGGCCGCGTGCCGCATCCACGCGCGGGCCCTGGCGCTCACCCGGACACGGGAGCTGACCGGGCTGCTGCCCCGGGTGCTGGAGCACCTGGCGTACGCGGAGCTGCGGGCGGGACGGCACGCGCGGGCCCGGGCGCACGCCCAGGAAGGACTGGGGCGGGCGCTCCGGGCCGGCCTGCGCAACGCGGTGGCCCACCAGCACGCCATCCTCGCGCTGGTGGCCTCGGTGGAGGGGGACGCCGGGGCCGTGGGCGGGCACGTCGCGCAGGCCCTGGCCGTCGCGCGCCCGTACGGTCTCGCGCAGGCCGCCACGCTGGCGGAGTGGGCGGCCGCCCGCGCCGATCTGGGGCGCGGCCGGGCGGACGACGCCGCCGCGCGTCTCCGCCCGCTGGTGCGGCCGGGTCCACGGTGCGGCCACTTCGGCGTCCGCATGCTCGCCGTGCCGTGCTTCGTCGAGGCGGCCGTGCCGGCCGGGCAGGACGACGACGCGCGGGCGGCGGCCGACGCGTTCGCCGTGTGGGCGGCGCAGGGTGTCGATCCGCAGGCGCCCGCGCAGCTCGCCCGGTGCCGTGCGCTGCTGGCCGGGCCCGCGGAGGCGGAGGCGCTGTACGCGGAGGCGCTGGACCGGCACGAGGAGGCGGGAGGCGACTTCGAGCGGGGCCGGACCCTGCTGCTTTACGGCAAGTGGCTGCGCCGCCGGCGACGGCCGCTGGAGGCCCGCGGCCGGCTGCGGGACGCGCTGGTCGCCTTCGAACGCTCCGGCGCGCGCCCCTGGGCCGAGCAGTCCCGGGCCGAACTGCGCGCCACCGGGGAGGCGTCCGGGCCGCGCCGCGAACCGGTCGCGCTGCTCCCCGGGCTGACGCCGCAGCAGCTGCGGATCGCGCGCTGTGTCGCCGAGGGCGCCACCAACCGCGAGGTCGCGGCCCGGCTGTCGATCAGCCCGCGCACCGTCGACCACCATCTGCGCAACGTCTTCGCGCTGCTTCAGGTGCGGTCGCGGGTGGAGCTGTCCCGGCTGATGGACCGGGCGGAGAGGGCCGACGAGGCCCTCGCAGCCGACCGGAACAGCGCCGTCGCACACGAGTAAGGGCGCACGCCCGCGCACGGTGGCGCAAGGGGCGCCCGGACGGTTCTTCCGTGCGCCCCGTACGCCGCACCGGGATGTTCCTGTGCCGCGGTTGGGGGCAGTCGCATGTGTGGCATGCGAGCGCCCGGGCAGCGGCCGGGCGATCACCGGGAGGGGAATCACATGACCAAGGTCCTTGTGCTGCACAGCGTCGGGCTGTTGAGGTCGGCGCTGACGGCGCTGCTCAGGTCGGAGGAGTCGTTCGACGTGGCCGCCTCCGGCTGGCGCACCGCGCAGCGGCAGGCGGAGTCGTTACGGCCGGACGTGTGCGTGGTCGACCTCGACTGTCCCGGCACCACGACGATGCTGGAGGGCGGGGAGGCCGGGGGCGGGACGGCACTGGGCTCGCACATCGGACTGCTGGTGCTCGCCTCGGCGGGGAGGCCGGGGGCGCTGCGCAAGGCCTTCGAGGCGCGGGCGCTGGGGTACGTGGACAAGGATGCCTCGCCAGGACGCCTGGTGCGGGCCATCCGGAAGGTCGCGGAAGGCGAGCGGTTCGTCGACGAATCGCTCGCCTTCGGCTTTCTCGAGGCGTCCCGGATGCCGCTGACCGCCCGGGAACTGAGCGTGCTGGCCCGTGCGGCCGAGGGGGAGTCGATCGCCGAGATAGCTCGCGGGCTGCACCTGTCCAACGGCACGGTGCGCAACTACATGGCCTCGGCGACGCGCAAGGTGGGGGCGCGCAACCGCATCGACGCCATCCGAATCACGCAGGGCGCGGGATGGGTGTGAGCGCGCCGCCCGCCGGCCGTCAGCCGGCGGCGACGCCCACCAGGTCCCGGTAGAGGGGCGAGGCGCCCAGCAGTTCCCGGTGCGGCGCGCACACCGCGTGCGTGCCGTCCAGGATCAGCACGCGGTCCGCCCGTACCGCCGACGACAAGCGGTGGGCGATGACGATCAGCGTACCGGGGCACGCGGCGAGGGTGCGCTCCGCGTGCTCCTCGGTCTCCGCGTCGAGGTGGCAGGTCGCCTCGTCGAGGACGAGCAGGGGCGCGGCGGCCAGGTGGGCGCGCGCCAGAGCCAGGCGCTGCCGCTCGCCCTGCGACAGCCTGCCGGGGTCGATGACGGCGTCGGGACCGCCGAGGCGCCGTACCAGCGGGCCGAGACGGAGCGCCTCGACGGTCTCCTGGACCTCGTCGGGCGCGGCGTCGGGGCGCAGGTAGCGGAGGTT
Source organism: Streptomyces sp. NRRL S-118 (assembly GCF_000716335.1). Lineage (GTDB taxonomy): Bacteria > Actinomycetota > Actinomycetes > Streptomycetales > Streptomycetaceae > Streptomyces. The sequence continues at coordinate 427,329 of NZ_KL591003.1, forward strand.
GTCGCGGACCGTCCCGGTGAAGACGTACGCCTGCTGCGGCAGCAGGGCCCTGCGCGGGTCCGGTCCCGGCGGGCCCGGCCGGCGGGCGGGGGCGCCGTCGATCAGGACCGTGCCGCGGCCGGGCGCCAGCAGCCCGGCGAGGAGGGCCGCGAGGGTCGACTTCCCGATTCCGCTGGGTCCGACCACGGCCAGGTGCTCCCCCGGCTCGACCACGAGATCCAGATCGTCGAGCACCGGCCGGGCCCTGGGGCCGTAGGCGAAGCCGACGCCCCTCAACTCGACGGCGACGGCGGCGGGCTGCGCGCGCCGCGTTCCGTGGCGGCGGCGCGGGGGCGCGGTGGCCCGCGGCGGGGCGTACGGAGCGGGGGGCGCGGCTCCGGACCGGCCGGCGGCCCCGCCTTTGTCCTCGTCGGCGGTGCGGGAGCGACCGGCGGCTGCGCGTCCGTCGCCGGCGGCCGCGGTTCCGCTTCCGGCGGCCGGACTGCCGGGCCGGGCGGCGGGCTCGGTTCCAGCGGCACCGCCGACCGGAGCGACGGTCAGGCTGTCGGCCACGGGGGCCCCGGGGCCAGGGCGGGCTGGGACAGCGGAACCGGCGGCACTCGAGGCGGCGGGCGAACGAGCGCCCGTACCCTCCCCGGCGGCGGGCTCCGTCCGAGGAAGGCTGCCGGCCATGGAGGCCACGGACCCACCGCTCGGCGGGACGGCGGAACCGGCGGCACCCGAGGCGGCGGGCGCGGCTCCGGGGCCGGCGGAGGGGGCGGTCCCGTCCTCCGGCTCCGCGGCTCGCTCTTCCCCGGCGGGGGCGTCACCCGGCAGGCGGGGCTCCTCCGTCCCGAAGCGGTCGAGGACCACCAGCAGTCGCGTACCCGCCGCACCCAGCGCGGCCATCAGTGTGTGCAGCGCCGGCAGCAGCGCCTGCACGAGGTAGGTGAGCGCGCCGAGCAGCGCGCCCGCGGTGATGCCGCGGCGCAGCAGCCAGGGGGTCGCCACCACGAGGGCCACGACCGGCAGCCGGCCCGCCGCCCCCAGGGCGAGGGTGCGGATCCCCGCCCACCGGGCCAGCCTGCGCGACAGGCGCTCCGCGGTGTCGACGACCCGGCCCACGTCCTCGGCGATCCAGCGCTCGCCGCCGCACGCCGCCACGTCCCGCAGCCCGGCGCCGATCGCGCCGACCCGGGCCGAGAGGTCCTCGTCGGCGTCGAGGAACGCCCGCTGCGCTGCGGCCATCGGGGCGAGGGTAGCCACGAACAGCGCCAGCCCCAGCACCAGCGGAGGAACGACGACCAGCAACAGCACGGGCGCCAGCGACGCCATGCCGAGCAGCGCGCCGAGGGCGGTGAAGACGAACGACCGGGCGGTGAGGACGAGCCCCGCGAAGCTGTCCCTGGCCATCTCGGTCTGGTGGACCAGGCGGGACACCGTCGCGCTGTGACCCGCACCGCCGTCCGCCCCGGCCGGGTCCGCCACCGCCTCGGCGAGCGCCTGGGACACCGCCCGGCGGACCAGCCCGTCCCGCAGCGGTTCGACCAGCCCGGCGAGACCGGTGAACACACCGCGTACGGCGGCCCCGCCCACCAGGGCGGCGACCGCAGCGGTCGCCAGCCACAGCAGGCCGGTGCCGGTCCGCCCGGCGAGGAAGCCGTCGTCCAGGGCGCGGGCCACGCCGTAGCCGGTGAGGAAGGTGTGCGCGGACTCCAGCAGGGACCAGCCGGTGAGGACGAGCAGGGCACGCTTCCTCCGGCGCAGGAACCGCCGGGCCTGGGGCAGGACACGGGCCGCCGGCCCCCTCCTCCTCATGGCGCGTCCCCGTCGGCCGCGGCGGCGAAGACCGCGCGGTAGGCCGGGTCGCGCCACAGTTCCGCATGCGGTCCGGTGGCCCGTACGCGGCCCTCGTCCAGCCAGATCACCAGGTCGGCGCGGGCCGCGGAGGACAGCCGGTGCGCGATGACGAGCCGCGTGCCCTGCCGGACTTCCCCGGCGAGCGCCCGCTCGACCTCCCGCTCGGTGAGCGTGTCCAGGCTGGATGTGGCGTCGTCGAGGATCAGCAGCCGTCCCGCGTGGGCGAACGCCCGTGCCAGGCCCAGGCGTTGCAGCTCCCCGCCGGACAGCGGCGCCTCGGTGAGCGGCGTGGCGTAGCCGTCGGGCAGCCGCCGTACGAAGCCGTCCGCACCGGCGGCCCGTGCGGCCGCCCGCACAGCGGGCCCCGTCGGCGTGTGCGCACCGAAGGCGAGGGCGTCGCCGACGGTGGCGCCGAACAGGGCCGGGCGGGCGAAGGCGTACCCGACCTCGCGGCGCAGCCGGTGCCGGGCCAGGCGGTGCAGGGGGACGCCGTCGAGCAGGACGCTCCCCTCGTCCGGGTCGGTCAGCCGGCCGGCGACGGCCGCCAGCAGCGATTTGCCGGACCCCGAGCGGCCGACCACGGCCGCGCGCGTGCCGCCCGGCACCAGGAGGTCGACGCCGTGGAGCACGGCCTTTCCGTCCCGTTCGACGGTGACGCCGCGCAGTTCGAGCGTGCCCGGGCCGTCGGCGGGGAGGTCCCGGTCCTGCCGGTCCCCGAGCGCCGGTGCGGGCAGGCCCATCGGCCCGGCCGTACGGCGGGCCGCGCCGCGGCCGCGAACGAGCGCGCCCAGCAGCCCGGCGACCGCTCCGACGCCCGCGGCGAGCGCGGCGTACCGTGACGCCGCCAGCAGTTCCCCGACGCCGATCGCGCCGGAGGCGAGGCGCAGGCCGCCCACGGCGAGGACCAGGCAGACCAGCAGCGGCATCAGCACGCCGCTGCGGGCGACGGCCCGGCCGTAGACCAGCCACATCGCCCGCCCCTCCGCGGCCAGGTCCGGCAGCGCGGCGAGGATGCGCCGCCGCTCGTGCGCGGCGGTGCCGGCGGCGGCGACGGTGCGGGCCCCCGCGAGGGCCTCGACGAGCCGGTCCGCGATGCCCGCCTGCACGGCCTGGTAGCGGGCGACGCTTTCGGAGGAGTGCGCGGCGAAGGCACGCAGGAGCAGGAGCAGGAGCGGGACGCCGGTCAGGAAGGCCGCCGCGGTCCGCCAGTCGATGAGGAACAGCGCGACCAGCGCGCCCAGCGGCGGGAGCACGGACGCCACCGCGCTCGCGGCCGTCGCGGGCACGGTGCCGGCCTCCGTGGCGTTGGCGGTCAGCCGGGTCGCCAGGTCGCCGGGCGGGAAACGGGCGGCGTGGTGCGGTGCGGCACGCAGCAGCCGGTCGAGGCTGCGGGTGCGCAGCCAGGCGGTGGTACGGGCGTTGGTCACGCCGGTCAGGAGGGCGACGGCCGCGTCGAGCAGCAGATCGGCGGTGATGAGGACCGCGGACAGGGCGACCCAGCGCGGTGCGCCGGGGTCCCGGGCGAGGAGGAGGTCGAGGGTCCGGCCGAGCACGGCGGGCTCCGCCAGGGTGGCGGCGGCGGAGGCGAGGGAGCACGCGAGAATCGCCGCGGCAGGACCCGCGCTGTGCCGGGCGGCCGCGAGAAGCACGCGATCGGCGGCACGCTCGGGAGGCATCGTGACGGTTCCTTCCTCGTCCGGCGGACGGCGCGTGCGCGGCGGGCGTGGGCGGTTGCCCACGTCGTCCGCCTCGGGGAGGCGCGGTGGTCCGGGTCGTGCGGCGTTCGGGAGCCGGATGCCGTGGCACCGGAGCCGGTGCGCGTGCGGTGGCCATGCCCTTCCGGCTCGGGCCGGACACCGAGCACCCGGCCCCGGGCGGGAGGTACCCGCCCGGGGCCGGGACCGGTCAGCCGCGTGATGTCGGCACCGCGCGGCATGACCGGTACGGCGTCAGTTGCAGGTCGTGACGCTCAGGCTGCTGTCACCGCAGAGCAGCAGGCTGGCGCGGCTGCCGGAGGCGACGTCGCCCGTGACCTCTTCCTTCGGGGTCTCCATCGACTGCAGGTCGAGAAGCGTCATGATCGATTCCTTTCCTTCATGGGGACGGTGTGCTTCTTCACGGTCCCTGGTTGGGACCGGCTCTGGGGCCGCCGCAGCGGCGGGAGGAACGGCAGGTGCGCGCGGCCGTCGGTCGCGGCGCTGCCGAGGGCCAGCAGACAGCCGGCGGTGCCCGTGGCGAGGTCCATGGACAGCCGCATCATCTGCTCGCCCGGGAAGGCCAGATGCCCCTGGTACGGCACGGCGTGCCGGGCGAGGGCGTCGATCTGGCGGCGTACGTCGGACTCCTGCGTCCCGGGCCCGGGCACGGTGGTACGGCTCAGGTACAGGACCATGCCGGCCGCCCCACGGAACAGCCCGGGCTGGGCGTAGAACGTGGCCTGGGCGGCCCGTACGAATTCGCCCCGCGCCTGCTCGAAGCGCTCGTCGGCGCGGTGGGCGGCGAAGTCGTCGAGCACCATGCCGATGCCGACGCTCCCGGCGCCGAGGTACGGCATGGTCCGCCAGCCCTCGTCGACCTGGAGGGTGCCGCCGGCGCCGTGGACGCAGCGGTCGAGGTCGCGGCGGAGCGCGTCGGCGGCGAGGTCCAGCAGGGCGGACTCGCCGGTGCGTTCGTACAGGCGCAGGAAGAGCAGCGCGGGGCCGGCGGCGCCGTGGAGGAGCCCGGCGCGGGTGATGCGGGGCAGGGCGCGGGCGGTGAGGTCCGCGCAGCGGACGGCCGCGTCCCGCAGGCCGAGGGAGTCGAGGGCGAGGCCGAGGCCCGCGAGCCCGCTGTGCAGGTCGGGGGCGATGTCGTCCCAGGGCGTGGCGAGGGTGAGTTCGGCGAGTTCGAGGGCGCGTTCGGGATGTCCGAGCCGCTCCAGGGTCCAGGCGATGCCCGCGAGGCCGTCGTACAGGCCGATGGGGGTGCCGGAGGGGGGCTCCTTGGTCCGTTCGAGGAGCCATTCCTCCGCGTCGGGCCGGCTCGGGGCCCCGGTCTCGGCGAGCGCGTACAGGACGCCGGCGGCGCCGTAGCCGAGGGTCAGGCCCCCGCCTGCGGTGGCGAACTGGGCGATGTCGCCGGGGAAGAAGCGGTCGTCGCGGTCGGGCGTCGCCGAGGCGGTGACGGCGCGGACCATCGAGTCGCGGCTGCGGGGCCAGTCACCCGGTTCGACGGGGAGGTACGGGCCGGGCCGTGCGCCCCGGTCGCCCTTGAGGATCTCCGCCACGGCCTCGTCCAGGAAGCCGCGCGGTACGGGGAAGTGGGCGGCCGCGATGTCGGCCAGGTGCCGGGCCTTGTGCGGGTCCAGCGGGAAGAGGCTGGTGAGCGGTATGAAGAGGGCGAGGCGCAGACAGGCGAGCGCGTAGCGGTCGACGTCGAACCCGCGCCGGTCGGCGGGGGCGACGAAGGCGGGGTTGGCGACGGTCTGCCGGCGGCCCTCGTCGATGTGCGCCGCGGCCTCGAAGTCGAGCAGCACGACGGACGACTCGTCCTCGGAGACCATGATGTTGAACAGGTGCAGGTCGTTGAAGACGACGCCGCGGGCGTGGACCGCCTCGACGGCTTCCTCCACCAGCCGGTGGATCCGCAGGGCCCACTCGGTGTAGGCGGCGAGCGCGCCGGGGGCGGGGTCGGCCTCGATCAGGGGGTGGCGGCGGGCGAAGAAGGTGTTGAGCGGTCTGCCCTCGACGTACTCCATCGCGAGGAAGTGGTGGTCGCCGAGGACGAAGCTGTCGCGCACCTCGGGCGTGCAGGGCAGTCCGGCGAGCCGCTCCAGGGCGGTCCGCTCGCGGTGCAGGCGGGTGACCGCGTCCGCGCCGTCGGCGGCGAGCCCGGCGTGCGGGCGGGCTTCCTTGAGGACGACCTGCTCTCCGGTGGCGGTGTGGCGGGCGACGTAGACGCCGCCGCCGTTGGAGAAGTGCAGGGCACGCTCGACGGTGTACGGGATGCCGGCGACGGTCACGGCGCGCCGGGCGTCGAGGTGCGGCTGGAGGAAGTCGGGCAGGCTCACCCAGGGGGGCGTCCGGAAGACCGGGCCGCGCAGGTCGGGGACGAGCCGCCCCTCGGGGTCCGCGATGGCCGGGACCAGGTCGCCCTTGTCGTCGTAGCAGTGGCGCTGGGTGAAACTGCCGTAGCGCAGGTGCACGGGGCCGTCGGCCCAGCGCAGGTCGCTGAGGATGTACGGGCCGTCCTCGCCGGCGAGCAGGGCGTCGAGGTCGCGGGCGACCCGGTGGCACTGCTCGTCGTCGGCGGGGTAGACGGTGATGAACTTTCCGCTGGCCGCGCGGTCGGCGTACTTGGCGTTGCGGGTGTGGAGCAGGTAGCGGCTCGGGACGAACTTGAAGGCGATCCGGTGGGTGAAGCAGTACTCCGCCACCCTCGCCAGAATCGATTCTGCGTTGTCCAGGCGGGCCGAGACGTGGATCTTCCAGCCCTGTGCGGGCAGCTCCTGCTCCAGCGGGCGCAGCGCCAGCCAGTCGCCGCTGCGGTGCCGCCGCCAGCCCTCCGGCACGGCCGCGAGCGCCGCCTCGTACAGCGCTCCCCTGGCCCCCTGGCCCTCCGCGGACAGCCGGTGCGGTGCGTCGTAGAAGTGGCGGTCCGCGTCGCAGAAGGTGGCGTATCCCTTGATCACACCTGCTCCCTCGTTCGGCGACGGGGAAGACGGTGCCATCAGTGGGACGGGGGCCGACAGTCACAGCTGTCAGCAATGACCCGTGCGGAACGCACGAGTAACCTCAGACGGCGGTCCGGCCCTCCCGGGCGGCGAGGGTGAAGGAGTGGCCGGCGGGGTCGGCGTAGGTGCGCACGTCGCGCGGGCCGGAGTTGTCCTTGGTCTCCACGGGCCGGGCGCCCAGTCCGACCGCTTCCCGCTCCGCCTCGTCCATGTCGGCCTCGGCGACCAGGATGTGCAGGTGGGCCTGTTGCGAGTCGTCCGGCCGGGGCCAGCTGGGAGGTGCGTAGCCGTGGTCGCGGCGGATGGCCAGGCGGACGCCGTCCTGGCCGAGGACCTCGATGAAATCGGGGTCGGTGCCCCGCTCCACGCGGGCGCCCAGCAGCCCCGCGTAGAAATCGGCGAGCGCCTCGGGTTCGGCGCAGTCCAGGACGAGGACACTTGTCTTCGATACCGTCATGAGGCCCTTGTGCCCCTCCTCGGGCGCGACACGCGCACCTCGACCGGTCGCCCTCGAACGCCCCGGCGAGCTGGTAGAACGCACCTCCGAAGCGGATCCGGACCAGGTCCAGTAGGGAGCAATCCGTGTTCTATTACGTGCTCAAGTACGTGCTGCTCGGGCCGGTTCTCCGGCTCCTGTTCCGCCCGAGGACGGAGGGGCTGGAGCACGTGCCGGAGTCCGGCGCGGCGATCATCGCGGGCAACCACCTGTCGTTCTCGGACCACTTCCTGATGCCCGTGGTGCTGAAGCGGCGCATCACCTTCCTGGCGAAGCAGGAGTACTTCACCGGCCCGGGCATCAAGGGCCGGCTGACCGCCGCGTTCTTCCGCAGCGCCGGCCAGATCCCGGTGGACCGCTCCGGCAGGGATGCGGGCCAGGCCGCCATCCGCGAAGGGCTCGGGGTACTGGCGAAGGACGAGCTGCTGGGCATCTACCCGGAAGGCACCCGCTCGCACGACGGACGGCTCTACAAGGGCAAGGTCGGGGTGGCGGTGATGGCCCTGAAGGCGGGTGTCCCGGTGATTCCGTGCGCCATGGTGGGGACGTTCGAGATCCAGCCGCCGGGACAGGTTCTGCCGAAGATCAAGCGGGTGCGGATCCGTTTCGGTGAGCCGCTGGACTTCTCGCGGTTCGCGGGGATGGAGGACCAGAAGGCGGTGCTCCGCGCCGTCACGGACGAGATCATGTACAGCATCCTCGCCCTGTCGGGCCAGGAGTACGTCGACGAGTACGCGGCCACTGTGAAGGCGGCGCAGGCGGGCGGACAACGGCGCAGCTTCCCCCGATTGCGGCACTGAGCGCGGCCGCCGGACAGGCCGGACGCCGGCCCGGCGCGGGTTTTCACCCGGCAGGCATGGGACGGGCACACCGGGCAACACGGACCTTCACATGTTCCCCCAGAACAGGGAGAGTTCTCATGGCCGGTTACGGCACCAGCGGTACGCATGGGCATGCGGAGTCCCGTACGAACGGCCTGGCCATCGCCGGGCTGGTGTGCGGTGTCGTGGGTGTGCTCGTCTTCAACGTGATCCTCGGTCCGCTCGCCATCGTCTTCGGTGCGCTCGGCCGCAAGCAGGCACCGGTCAAGGGCGGCGCAGGCATGGCGAAGGCCGCCATCGTCCTCGGTGTCGTCGACCTGGTGATCTTCGCGATACTCATGATGGTCGCGGCGTCGAACGGCGGCTTCAGCTGGTACGTCGGCGGCTGATCCACCGTCAGGAAGTGAGCTCGGCCAGCGCTTCGTCCAGGACCCGCCGCAGGAGGAGCGCGTCCGGGGCGAGCGCGGTCACCAGCGCGGCGGGCCCGGCGAGCGGGGTGACGGCGGCGGTGTCCCCGAGGAGCCGGGGCTCGACCGGGTTCCCCTCCCACTCCGGGTCCACGACGAGGAGTTGACCGGAGGCCCGGTGCCCTCCCAGTACCGCTCCCCCGTCCCAGCCGCCGGGCGCCCCCGGGCCGAGGGCCAGTTCCTGGTCCAGCAGGGGGCGTCCGGCACGGCGGACGGTGAGGCGGGTGGCGAGGGTGCCGGGCTCCTCGCCGTGCCGGCCCAGGATCAGCTCCTCGCGCAGCACCAGTCGTGCCCCGGCGGCCAGTTCGGCCGTCGTGCGCATGCGGAGGGCGGAGCCGTGCGCGGAGACCAGTTGCTCCGGCAGCCAGCGCAGCTCCGCTCCCTCGCCGACCGTCAGGCGCACGTCGTACGTCGCCGGCCCCGCGGCGCCCCGCCCCGGCAGCGCCACCGTCGCGGCCGCGGAGTCGACGGTGAGCCGCGCCCCGTCCCGCACCTCGGCCTCGATCGCGAGCCGGTCCCCGCCCAGCGGGGCGGTCATCGCACCGACGACGGTGACCCGGGTGGAAGGGGCGCTCCCCGGGACCGCTGCCGCCACGGGCACGGCGCGGGTGCGGCGCAGGGCCAGCGGCCCGTCGCCGGCCAGCACCGGCAGGCCGCCGTCCGCCTCGGCGACGATCCGGGCGGTGGCGTGGACGCTCGTGAGGGTCATGGCGGGTTACGCGACCCAGGCGGCGAGCCGCGCGCGTACCCAGTCGGCGACGGGGCGCACGCCCTGGTCGCCGGTGAGGGAGGTGAAGGCGACGGGCAGGCCGCCGCGCTGTTCCTCGGCGTCGCGGGCCATCCGCTGCAGGTCGGAGCCCACATAGGGGGCGAGGTCGGTCTTGTTGATGACGAGCAGGTCGGCGGTGGTGACGCCGGGGCCTCCCTTGCGCGGGATGTCGTCGCCGCCGGCGACGTCGATGACGAAGATCTGGGCGTCGACGAGGCCCTTGGAGAAGGTGGCGGTGAGGTTGTCGCCGCCGGATTCCACCAGGATGAGGTCGAGCGGGCCGACCGCGTCCTCCAGGTCCTCCACCGCTTCGAGGTTGGCGGAGATGTCGTCGCGGATCGCGGTGTGCGGGCAGGCGCCGGTCTCGACGGCCTGGATGCGCTCGGGCGGCAGGACCGCGTGGCGCAGCAGGAACTCGGCGTCCTCGCGGGTGTAGATGTCGTTGGTGACGACCGCGAGGGACAGCTGGTCGCGCAGTTCGCGGCAGAGTGCGGCGACGGTGGCGGTCTTGCCGGAGCCGACGGGCCCGCCGAGGCCGATGCGCAGGGCGCGGCGGGTGCCGTCGGGGCGGTGGGCGTCGGCGCTCACGGCGCCGGGGGCTTCCGCGTGGTGGGTGTGGTCGAGGTGCATGGCGTTCCTTGTCGTCGGGCGTCAGGAGGCGAAGAGGCGTACGGCCCAGGCCGCGTGCTGCTCGGCGGTGATGTCGAGCAGCGGGGCGGACGCGGCGGGCAGCGCGTCGATGCCCTGCCGGGCGGCGTCCGCGGCCCGGGCGGCCACCAGGTCCATGTCGGGTGCGAGCCGCGCCAGGACGGCGGTGGCCCGGAAGGGGTCGAGGCTCAGCAGCCGCACCGCCGCGGTGGCGGGCCCGCTGACCGTTTCGTACGCGACGCAGTGCGCCGCGTCCTCGGCACCGAGCTCCGCCGCGCGGGCGGCCAGCCCGAGGACGACGGGCTGGTGGGCGCCGCGGGGGAAGGCCCGTGCGAGCGCGTCGAGTTCGGGGCTCGGCCAGGTGGCGCGGGCGGCCCGCAGCATCTGGCGGCCGAGCCTGCGGCCGGTGGCACGCAGCGCGGGTGAGGGGGTGCGGGCGTCGGCGGCCTCGTCGAGCGCGACGGGGTCGAGTCCGAGGGCGGCTGCGGCGGCCAGCGACGCGGAAGTGAGGCCCGTGGTGTGCAGGCGGCCCCGGCAGAAGGCCTCCAGGTCGCGGGCGCCACGGATGCGTCCCGCCTTGACGGCCGCTTCGGCACCGCCGGAGTGGGCGTGGCCACCGGCGGGGAAGCGGCCGTCGGCGAGGACGAGGAGGGCAGCGCGTGTCATCGGAGGGCCGTCAGAAGAGGAAGTAGCGCTGGGCCATGGGAAGTTCGGCGGCGGGAGCCGGGTCGACCGGGTCGCCGTCGATCGTCACCGTGAAGGTGTCGGCGTCGACCTCGACGCGCGGCAGGGCGTCGTTCTCGCGCATGTCGGCCTTGGTCACTCCGCGGGTGCTCCTGATCGCGGTGAACTCCTTGCGCAGGCCGAGCCGTTCGGGCAGGCCGTCATCGAGGGCGGTCCCGGTGACGAAGTTCAGCGACCCGGCCGCCGCCGCCCGCCCGAGCGCGCCGAACATGGGGCGCGGCATGACCGGCTGGGGCGTGGGGATCGACGCGTTGGCGTCGCCCATCTGCGCGTAGGCGATCTGCCCGCCCTTGATGACGGTCAGCGGCTTGACGCCGAAGAACGCCGGCTCCCACAGGACCAGGTCGGCCAGCTTGCCGGTCTCGACCGAGCCGATCTCATGGTCGAGGCCCTGGGCGACCGCCGGGTTGATCGTGTACTTGGCGACGTAGCGGCGCACCCGGTGGTTGTCGGCGCGGCCGTCACCGGGCAGTGCGCCGCGGCGCTTCTTCATCACGTGCGCGGTCTGCCACGTCCGCAGGATCACCTCGCCGACGCGGCCCATGGCCTGGGAGTCGGAGGAGATGATCGAGATGGCGCCCAGGTCGTGCAGGATGTCCTCGGCCGCGATCGTGGAGGGCCGGATGCGCGACTCGGCGAAGGCGAGGTCCTCGGGGACGGCCGGGTTGAGGTGGTGGCACACCATCAGCATGTCGAGGTGTTCGTCGAGCGTGTTGAGGGTGTGCGGCCGGGTGGGATTGGTGGAGCTCGGCAGGACGTACGGCTCGGAGACCACGGTGATGATGTCGGGCGCGTGTCCGCCGCCGGCACCCTCGGTGTGGTACGCGTGGATGGTCCGGCCGGCGATGGCGGCGAGGGTGTCGCCGACGAAACCGGCCTCGTTGAGGGTGTCGGTGTGGATGGCGAGCTGGGCGCCGGTCTCGTCGCAGACGGTGAGGCAGGCGTCGATGGCGGCCGGGGTGGCTCCCCAGTCCTCGTGGATCTTGAACCCGAGGGCTCCGCCGCGCAGTTGGGAGTGCATCGCCTCGCGCGAGACGGTGTTGCCCTTGCCGAGCAGTCCGATGTTGACGGGGTACGTCTCCAGCGCCTCGAACATGCGGGTGAGGTGCCACGGACCGGGTGTGATGGTGGTGGCCTTCGTCCCTTCGGCCGGTCCGGTGCCGCCTCCGACGAGGGTGGTGATGCCGGAGGTGAGCGCCTGGTCGACGACGGTGGGCGAGATGAAGTGGACGTGTGCGTCGATCGCGCCGGCGGTGACGATCCTGCCGTTGCCGGCGATGATCTCCGTCTCGGGGCCGATGACGAGGGCGGGGTGGACGCCGTCCATGGTGTCGGGGTTCCCGGCCTTGCCGAGGCCCGTGATGCGGCCGTCGCGGATGCCGATGTCCGCCTTGACGACGCCCCAGTGGTCGACGACGACGGCGCCGGTGATGACGGTGTCCGGGGCGCCTTCGGCGCGGGTCGTGCGGGCCTGGCCCATCGACTCACGGATCACCTTGCCGCCGCCGAACACCGCTTCGTCGCCCGCGCGGCCGGGGCCGCCGGAGCGGTCCTCCTCGATCTCGATCAGCAGGTCGGTGTCGGCGAGCCGGATGCGGTCGCCGGTGGTGGGGCCGAAGAGGTCGGCGTAGACGGGGCGTGAGAGCTCAGCCATCGAGGGCACCTCCGGTCCGGCCGCGCAGCCCGGGCACGATGCGCAGCCCCGCGAGCGGTACGAGTTCGACGTCGACGGGGATGCCGGGTTCGAAGCGCACGGCGGTACCGGCGGCGATGTTCAGCCGCAGGCCGTGGGCGGCCGGGCGGTCGAACCGCAGACCGGGGTTGGCCTCGGCGAAGTGGTAGTGGGAACCGACCTGGACGGGCCGGTCGGCGGCGTTGAGCACGGTGAGGCGGGTGACCGGGCGGCCCTCGTTGAGGGGCACGGGCTCGTCCGCGTGGAGGATCTCTCCGGGGATCATCGGTGGCACTCCCCCGTCAGACGATCGGGTCGTGGACGGTGACGAGCTTGGTGCCGTCCGGGAAGGTGGCCTCGACCTGGACGTCGTGGATCATCTCGGGGATGCCCTCCATGACGTCGTCGCGGGTGAGCACCGTGCGCCCGGACGCCATGAGGTCGGAGACGGTACGGCCGTCCCGGGCGCCTTCCAGGATGTGGGAGGTGATGAGCGCGACGGCCTCGGGGTGATTGAGCTTCACCCCGCGCGCCCGGCGCTTCTCCGCCACGTCGGCGGCGACATGGATGAGCAGGCGCTCCTGCTCGTGCGGAGTCAGTTGCACGATTCACCTCACAGTTCCCGCCCGGCGCGGTCCCGGACGCAGCGGGACCCTATCCGGCTTCAACACTCTGTTGACCTGCGGGGACGAGTGTGGCGGAGAGATATTTCCAACTCGGGCGCAAACTTTTCCGGGAGGTTAACTGCCTCTTTGCATCCTCATGGAGATCACAGCGGCGCGCTCGTCCCGGAGGCGACGGCGATCCGCCCCGGCACGCGGCCCCGGCCGGGCCGCTGCCCCGCGGGCGTGCCGCACGCGCCGTGCACGGTGCGCGCCGCTGCTCGCCGGCATGCGGCGGGCCGGACGGAACCGCGCCCGGCCGGCCGACACGCCGCCGGCCGGCCGGGCGCCGCGGTCGGCCCGTCAGACGGCCAGGCAGCCCGTGCCGGGGACGGCCGGGACCTCCGGGGGCACGGCGAGCGACGCCGGGTCGACGACGGTGGTCAGGTCGGTCGCGCTCGTGGTGACGCAGTCGAGGACGGTGGCGGGGTCCGGCAGTGCTACTGCGGAGGCGGCGGTGGCGGTGAACCCGAGGAACGTGACGGTTCCGAGGACGACGGCCGCGATGCGACGCATACGGTTCCCTCCTGAAGCGGGGTGGTGGGGCCTGACTCACCGGATGGTTCGAGTCGGCCCCTGGCTACCCACGCCGTCCCCGCGGCTACGCGTCCCCTCACTCGTACGAGGATGACGAAACGATCCCTCATCGGGGCGCGCCACGCCCGGCCACCCGCACGGGTGGAACGCGGCGCGTCAGGCGCCGGGGCGCGGGTGCTGCGGGGGGCGGTGCTCCGCCGCGAGGCCGAACCGGGGGCGTTCGCCGGGAGCGGACGTCAGCGGACGGGTCGTGGAGACGGAACTCGTCGCCGGGCTCTCGGTCTGCTCGGGCTCCGTTTCCAGTCGCTGCAGGTCAGCGGCTGACACCAGCGCCACGAGCGGCTTTCCGTGACGGGTCACGACCACGCGCTCACCGCCGTAGACGACGCGGTTGATCAGTTCGGCGAGCTCTGCACGGGCTTGCGTCACCGGAATCTCGTAGGCCATGGTTCCCATCATAAACGCCTGTACGTCCTGTACATTTTTTACAGAAAGGGAGGCACGCCATGGACCAGCGTCACGTCCTGCCCGAGTTCACCGAGCGCACCGCCGCGGGTCACCGGACCCTGGACCCCTACTCGAAGCTGATGGAGGGACGGATCGTCTTCCTCGGCACGCCGGTCGACGAGATCTCGGCGAACGACGTGGTCGCCCAGCTGCTGTACCTCGAGTACGCCGCCCCCGATCAGGACATCTCGCTCTACATCAACTCCCCCGGCGGCCCCGTCAGCGCCATGCTCGCGATCTACGACACGATGCAGATCGTCACGTGCGACGTGCAGACGACCTGCATCGGCCAGGCCGCTTCGACCGCGGCCGTCCTGCTGGCCGCCGGCGCGCCCGGCAAGCGGATGGCGCTGCCCGGGGCGCGCGTGCTCCTCCGGCAGCCCGCCATGGAGGAACCGCTGCGCGGGCAGCCCAGCGACCTCGACATCCAGGCCCGCGAGATGCTGCGGCTGCGCGACCGGCTCGCCGGGACGCTCGCGCACCACACCGGCAGGGCCCGGGAGCGCGTCGACGCGGACATCGAACGCGACACGGTGCTCGACGCGGCCGCCGCACAGGCGTACGGCCTCGTCGACCACGTCGTCCCGAGCCGGAAGGGGTGACCGGATGCTGCCGCCGGAACCGGTGCCGCTGCCGGCGCTGACCCGCGCCGAGGCCGCGTACATCGACGGCTACCTCGAAGTGGTCGACCTGCTGGGCCGGATCAACCCGGCACACACCACGCACACGTACAGTGCCCTGCGCGCCGCACAGGCGCTCGCGGGGCGCGCCGAGGCACTGCGCGACGCCCTGACGGCGATGCATGACCGCGGGGAGAGCGAGGTGCACTCCCGGACGCTGGCGCGTGCGCTGCGTGTTCTCGATGGCGAACGCCGGACAGCGCGGGTGACACTCCCTCAGGAGCCCGTCCGCTGAGGGATTTGCCGGTAGCGCGAATGGACGCATAAGGACGAGAAGCCACCCCCTCGTTCGGCGTACGCAAACGAGCGAATTCCGTACGGCACGAGTTGCGCCCGCGCTGTACACATCTGGCGGAACATCACCTTCCGCCGCTGGTACGGGGTTCATCCGTCCGCCGCCGCGCCGCGCCAAAACACCCCTGTCCACCCGAACGGATCAGTCGTGAGGAGCCTCACATAACGCCGTTTCGGCTCGGAATTTCACCCCGACATGGGTCAAGATCCCTGACGACGACAAGCCCCCGCCACCCGAGGCGGGGCGGTCCGGGCGGACGCCGAGTCCTGCCGCCGTCCGGATGACTGGTCGACAGAAGTGGATCGGCAGGAGTGGAGGACCCGAGCAGTACGGGGCGACCGCACCACGGTCGCTCCTTGGGGTGAAGCCGCGTCAGCGGCCGGGCAACTTCGCCAGCCCGAACCCGACAGGTCATCCTTCACAGGCGGCTGACGAAGGGTTGCGCCATGACCGCGCAGATTCATGTCCCGTCTCTGCTGTCCCGTGCCGGCGCCGTGTCGGCACTCACCCTCGCCGCCGTCGGCGGCACGATGCTGGCGCCCGGCGCCGTGTCGGAAGCCGAGGCCGCGCCCGCTCACGCCACCAAGGCGCTGAACGTGGCCGCCTCCAAGAAGGGTGCACCGTACAAGTACGGAGCGGCGGGCCCGTCCCGGTTCGACTGCTCCGGCCTGACGCTCTACTCGTACAAGAAGGCCGGCAAGACCCTGCCGCGCACCGCGCAGCAGCAGTACAACAAGACGCGTCACCTGTCGGCGTCGAGCCGGCAGAAGGGTGACCTCGTCTTCTTCCACTCCGGCGGCAGCGTGTACCACGTCGGCATCTACGCCGGCGGGAACAAGATCTGGCACTCGCCGAAGTCCGGATCGGTGGTGAAGCTGGACCGCATCTGGTCGAAGTCGGTGTACTACGGCCGCGTGCGCTGATCCCCCCGACCGCGCATGATCCGCGGTACGGGGGTACTCGCGCAGGATGTATCAAGAGCACCCCTGTACCGCGCGCCCGGAGACACCGCGGCCACCTGACCACCGCAGGTGATGCTCCGCGCGCTCCGGCGAGGCCCCGGGGGGGTGTGCCGGGCCGCCCTCAGTTCTGGACGGGGACCGTCCACGGCAGGGCGATCCAGACGGTCTTGCCGCCCTCCCGCGTCGGGGTGACGCTGAGCCGTCCGCCCCGCTCGGCGGTGAGCCAGCGGATGATGACCATACCGCGGCCGTTGTCCTGCTGGACTGCGGCGGGCAGCCGCTGCGGCCACCGCGGATGACTGTCGGTGACGCCGATGCGCAGGTGCTCGTCGCGCTCCAGCCGGAGGTCCACCGTGAAGGTGGGCGACTGCCCGAAGGTGTGCTGCACGGCGTTGGTGGCGAGCTCGGAGACGATCAGCCGGACGGTGTCCGCCGTATCACTGTCGTCCGGCAGACCCCATTCGCGGAGAACCTCCGCCACGTATCTGCGAGCAGCGGAGACCGAGGCTGGATCGCTCGGCAGAGTGACGGATGCTTCCTGGTGGTCTGCCATGGCGATCTGTCCCTTTCCCACCGGGGCCGGGACTCCGACGAGGAGCGATGCACTGCGAGGCGGCCACGGTTTGCGCTTCGCGCCAGAGTGCCACTTATGTCGCCCCCGGTGGCGGCGATCCCCCAGGATCTGCATATATCTGTCGCTCGAAGCGGTGAACCCTGCTACGCGAGAACGGATTCCTCCGGCAGACTGGCAGGTTGGTCCGCCGTGCGGACGAACGGCGGGGCCGGAAAGGGAGGCGGTCGTGCGGGGGACGCGGCACGGACCGGCGGTGCGCCGCCGCAAACTCGGTGAGGAGCTGCGCCGGCTGCGGCTGGGCGCCGGGCTCACCAGCCGGGACGCCGCCCGGCTCGTGGGCTGGCACCAGTCGAAGATCAGCCGGATCGAGACCGGCGCGAGCGGGGTGACCGGCGCGGACGTGGCGCGGCTGCTCGACGCCTACGGCGTGCGGGAGCCGCGGCTGCGGGCCCTGTTGGAGGCGCTCTCCGGGGCGGCGGAGGGTGGAGGCGGCACCGGGTGGTGGCACGCGTACCGGGGCGTGCTCCCCCCGCAGTACCGGGACTTCATCAGCCTGGAGTCGCAGGCCTGCACGGCGCGCACGCTGGAGACCTCGGTGGTGCCCGGCCTGTTGCAGACCCCCGACTACGCGCGGGCGGTGACGCGGGCGGCGCTGCACGGGCTGCCCGCGGCGAAGGTCGACTCCCTGGTGGAGGTGCGGATCGCCCGTCAGGAGGTGCTGCACGGGGATCCGCCGCTGCGGCTGGAGGCGGTGCTGGACGAGGCGGTGCTGCGGCGGCAGGTGGGCGGCCCCGGAGTGATGCGGGCGCAGTTGCGGCGACTGCTGGAAGTGGGGAGCCTGCCGCAGGTGCGGCTCCAGGTGCTCCCCTTCACGATGGGCGGTTACGTCGGCCTCTCCGGCCCTTTCGTTATCTTCTCCTTTCCGAACATCTCTGATCTGGATGTGGTTGTTCTCGACCACTTGACGAGTAGCCTCTATCTCGAACGCAGGGAAGACCTCGAGGCGTACTGCGCCGCTTTCCGCACCATGCAGGCGCACGCCCTGACGCCCGAGGAGTCGTCGGAACTCATCGCCGGGATCGGTGACGGCGCGTAGGGAGAGGCACCCCACATGTCTGCTTACCTCGCACACCACGACGGCCCGCACTGGCGGCGCAGCAGCCGCAGCGTGGGCATGAACAACTGCGTCGAGGCCGCCCGCCTCGACGCGGCGCACCTCGCCGTACGGGACTCCAAGGACACCACCAGGCCACCGCTTACCTTCTCGGCGGCGGTCTGGTCCTCCTTCGTCAGCTCCCTGAAGGAGGCGGACTGACGGACGGCGCCGTACGGAGGATCGTGGCCACCGCCGTCTCGATCTGACCTTCCGTCAGGTCGGCCCGGGCGGTCAGCCGCAGGCGGGAGATGCCGTCCGGCACCGACGGCGGCCGGAAGCAGCCGACCGCGACGCCCTCGGCACGGCAGTCGGCGGCCCACCGCACCGCCTGCTCCGGCGACGGCGCGCGCACGGAGACGACGGCGGCGTCCGGACGTACGGCGGTCAGGCCCGCCGCCGTCAGCCGCCCGTGCAGGGTGGCCGCGACCTCGCGCGCCCGCTCCGCCAGGCCCGGCTCGTCGCGCAGCAGCCGCAGGGCCGCCAGCGCGGCGCCCGCCGCGGCCGGGGCGAGGCCCGTGTCGAAGATGAAGGTCCGGGCGGCGTTGACCAGGTGGTCGATGACCCGCGCCGGGCCGAGGACCGCCCCGCCCTGGCTGCCCAGGGACTTGGACAGGGTGAGCGTGGCGACGACGTCCGCGCCGCCCGCGAGCCCCGCCGCGTGCAGCGCACCGCGCCCGCCCTCCCCCAGGACGCCCAGACCGTGCGCGTCGTCGACGACCAGCGCCGCCGCGTGCGCCCGGCAGGCGGCGGCGAGTCCGCCGAGCGGCGCCGCGTCGCCGTCCACCGAGAAGACCGAGTCCGTCACCACGAGGGCGCGGCGGCCCGGGTGGGTGTCGAGGGTCTTGGCGACCGCGTCCGGGTCGGCGTGCGGGACGACCACGGTCTCGGCGCGCGACAGCCGGCAGCCGTCCACGATCGAGGCGTGGTTGCCCGCGTCGGAGACGATGAGCGAACCGCGGGCGCTGAGCGCGGTCAGGGCGGCGAGGTTGGCCGCGTACCCGGAGGAGAAGACCAGCGCCGCCTCGAAACCGCAGAAGCCGGCCAGCTCCCGCTCCAGCTCCGCGTGGAGCTCCGTGCTGCCGGTGACCAGCCGGGAGCCGGTGGCGCCCGCGCCCCACCGGCGGGCCGCCCGGGCGGCCGCCCCGGTGATCTCCGGACGGCGGGTCAGGCCCAGGTAGTCGTTGCTCGCCAGGTCGAGCAGGTCCGGCTCGGCGGGGCGCGGGCGCAGTGTGCGCACCAGACCGGCGTCCGCGCGGCGGCGCGCCTCGGCGTCGGTCCAGTCGAATGGATCCTGCGGCATGGGCGGTCCCTTTTGTCGTCGGTCCCTTTGTAGGCAGCGCACAGACCCTAGCCGGGGACGGCCGCGGTCACAGTGTGGTCATACACACACCGCTGAGCGGCTCTCTTGTCCGGTTCCTCCTTGGCCAGCGGGCGGGCGGTAGGACAGGATCGGCGCCATGGACCTGTTGAACACGCTGGTGGACAAGGGGCTTCGGCGCGAGCTGCCGACCCGCGAAGAAGCGCTCGCCGTGCTGGCGACCTCGGACGACGAGCTGCTGGATGTGGTGGCGGCGGCCGGCAAGGTGCGGCGCGCGTGGTTCGGGCGCCGGGTCAAGCTCAACTATCTGGTCAATCTGAAGTCGGGGCTGTGCCCGGAGGACTGTTCGTACTGTTCCCAGCGGCTCGGGTCCAAGGCGGAGATCCTCAAGTACACCTGGCTGAAGCCGGAGGAGGCCTCCAAGGCGGCGGCCGCCGGTGTCGCGGGCGGCGCCAAGCGGGTCTGCCTGGTCGCCAGCGGCCGCGGCCCGACGGACCGGGACGTGGACCGCGTCTCGCAGACCATCGCGGCGATCAAGGAGGAGAACGAGGGCGTGGAGGTCTGCGCCTGCCTCGGGCTGCTCTCGGACGGCCAGGCGGAACGGCTGCGGTCGGCGGGGGCCGACGCGTACAACCACAACCTCAACACGTCCGAAGGGACGTACGGGGACATCACGACCACGCACACGTACGCGGACCGCGTCGACACCGTGCAGAAGGCGCACTCCGCGGGCCTGTCCGCGTGCTCCGGGCTGATCGCGGGCATGGGCGAGAGCGACGAGGACCTGGTCGACGTGGTCTTCGCGCTGCGCGAGCTGGACCCGGACTCGGTGCCGGTGAACTTCCTGATCCCGTTCGAGGGCACGCCGCTCGCCAAGGAGTGGAACCTGACCCCGCAGCGGGCGCTGCGCATCCTGGCGATGGTCCGGTTCGTCTGCCCCGACGTGGAGGTCCGGCTGGCGGGCGGGCGCGAGGTGCACCTGCGCACGCTCCAGCCGCTCGCCCTGCACCTCGCCAACTCCATCTTCCTGGGCGACTACCTCACCAGTGAGGGCCAGGCCGGCAAGGCGGACCTGGAGATGATCGCGGACGCCGGTTTCGAGGTCGAGGGCGCGGACACCACCACGCTCCCCGAGCACCGGGTGGACGCCGCCGCGTGCGGCACCGGTGGAGGCTGCGGTTCCGGTTCGGTGTGCTCCTCGGAGGAGCCCGCGGCGGAGGCGCCGGCCCAGACCCCCGCAGAGACTCCGGGCGCCCGTCCCGACCTGGTGGCGGTACGTCGGCGGGGAGCGGGCACGGACCTGGCGCCCAATGCCTGAGCCGCTCTCCCCCGGCGAGCTGATCGCCCTGGACCGGGCCCACGTCTGGCACCCGTACGGCCCCATGCCGGGCCGTACCGACCCGCTGGTCGTGGAGTCCGCGTCCGGGGTGCGGCTGCGGCTCGCCGAACCGGTGCAGGGCCGGAGCGAGTTGGTCGACGGCATGTCGTCGTGGTGGTCGGCGGTGCACGGCTACAACCACCCGGTGCTCAACGAGGCGGCACGCGACCAGCTCGGCCGGATGAGCCACGTGATGTTCGGCGGGCTCACCCACGAGCCCGCCGTGCGCCTGGCCGCGCGGCTGGTCGAGATCACCCCGGAGCCGCTGCGGCACGTCTTCCTCTCCGATTCCGGTTCGGTCTCGGTCGAGGTCGCCGTGAAGATGTGCCTGCAGTACTGGCGCTCGGTCGGGCGCCCGGCCAAGCAGCGCCTGCTGACCTGGCGCGGCGGCTACCACGGTGACACCTGGCAGCCGATGTCGGTGTGCGATCCGGACGGCGGCATGCACGGGCTGTGGTCCGGCGTGCTGCAGCGGCAGGTCTTCGCGGGACCGCCGCCCGTCGCGTACGAGGAGGCCTACGCGGACGAGCTGCGCGGGCTGATCGCGCGGCACGCGGACGAGCTGGCCGCGGTGATCGTGGAGCCGGTGGTGCAGGGCGCCGGCGGGATGCGGTTCCACGACCCGGCGTACCTGCGGGTGCTGCGCGAGGCGTGCGACGCGCACGACGTGCTGCTGGTGTTCGACGAGATCGCGACCGGTTTCGGGCGGACGGGCACGCTGTTCGCCGCGGAGCAGGCGCAGGTGGCACCGGACGTGATGTGCCTGGGCAAGGCGCTGACCGGCGGCTACCTGTCGCTGGCCGCCACGCTGTGCACCGCGCGCGTGGCCGACGGGATCTCCCGCGGCGAGGTGCCGGTGCTGGCGCACGGGCCGACGTTCATGGGCAACCCGCTGGCCACGGCGGTGGCCTGCGCCTCGATCGACCTGCTGCTGGGCCAGGACTGGGCGCAGGAGGTCAAGCGGATCGGGACGGGGCTCGCCGAGGGCCTCGCGGCGGCCCGGGAGCTGCCCGGGGTGCGCGACGTGCGCGTGCTGGGCGCGATCGGCGTCGTCCAGCTGGGCCATCCGGTGGACATGGCGGCCGCGACGGCGGCGGCGGTGCGCGAGGGCGTGTGGCTGCGGCCGTTCCGCGACCTGGTGTACGTGATGCCGCCGTACGTCACCGGCGACGAGGACCTGGCACGGATCTGCCGCGGTGTGTGCGCGGCTGCACGGGAGGGCTGAGATGACGGTACTGGTGGTCAGCGGCACGGGCACCGAGATCGGCAAGACCGTCGTCACGGCGGCTCTCGCCTCGGTGGCCCGGGCGGCGGGACGGTCGGTGGCCGTCCTCAAGCCTGCCCAGACCGGGGTCGGCCCCGGTGAACGGGGCGATGCGGACGAGGTCGTACGGCTCGCGGGAGACGGCGTCACGCCCGTCGAACTGGCGCGGTTCCCCGAGCCCCTGGCGCCCGCGACGGCCGCCCGGCGGGCCGGGATGGCCCCGGTGGGCCCCGGCGAGGTGGCCGACGCGGCGCGGAAGCTGGCGGCCGGGCACGACCTGGTCCTCGTGGAGGGCGCCGGCGGGCTGCTCGTGCGGTACGACGAGGAGGGCGCCACGCTCGCCGACGCTGCGCGGCTGCTGGAGGCGCCGGTCCTCGTCGTGGCGCCGGCCGGACTGGGCACGCTCAACATGGCGGCGCTGACCGGCGAGGCCCTGCGGGCCCGCGGCCTGGTGCAGCGGGGCGTGGTCGTCGGGAGCTGGCCGGACGAGCCCGGCCTGGCGGAGCGCTGCAACGTGACGGACCTGCCCGAGGCGGCGGGCGCCCCGCTGCTGGGCGCGGTGCCGGCCGGGGCGGGCGCGCTCCCGGCCCGGGCCTTCCGGGAGCGGGCCGCGACGTGGCTGGCGCCGGAGCTCGGCGGTACATGGGATGCGGGCGCGTTCGCCGCGGCCGTACGCTCGTGACCCTGCGTGCTGTCGTCAGCGAGATCGTGTTCGACTGCGCCGGCCCGGCGGCGCTCGCCCGCTTCTGGGCGGCGCTGCTGGGCGGCGAGGCGGTGGACCGGAGCCCGGAGTGGTCGTACGTCGATCCGCCGGGCTTCGTACGGATCGCGTTCCAGCGTGTGCCGGAGGGCAAGGCGGTGAAGAACCGGCTCCACCTGGACCTGGAGGCGGGCGACGTCGAGGCCGCGGCTCAGTGGGCGGTACGGCTGGGGGCGGAGCGGGTCGGCGGCATGGTGACGGACGACCACGGCGAATTCCAGGTGCTGCGGGACCCCGAGGGCAACGAGTTCTGCTTCGTGGGCGGCTGACCCGGGGACACTGACGGTGTCTGGTCCTGCCCCCCGCCCAGGAGGTCCGCGATGCGGGACACCGTTCACCACCCGCTGTTCGCCCGGTTCTACGCGCGCGTGAGCGTCGCCATGGACGCCAGGGGCGGGGTCGCCGCGTACCGGGACGAGCTGCTGGACGGGCTGTCCGGTCGCGTCATCGAGATCGGCGCGGGCAACGGTCTGAACTTCGCCCACTATCCGGGCCGCGTCTCCGAGGTCGTGGCGATCGAACCGGAGCGGCGGCTGCGACAGCTGGCCGCGAGCGCGGCGCTGCGGGCCGAGGTGCCCGTGGACGTCGTGCCGGGCGCCGCGGAGGCCCTGCCGGTGAAGAGCGAGGCCTTCGACGCGGCGGTGGCATCGCTGGTGCTGTGCACGGTACGGGACGTCCCGCGCGCCCTGGCCGAACTGCACCGCGTGCTGCGCCCGGGCGGTGAACTGCGGTTCTTCGAGCACGGCCTGGCGGCGGGACGGGGGCTCGCCACGGCCCAGCGCGTGCTGGACCGCACGGTGTGGCCGGCGCTGTTCGGCGGGTGCCACACGGCGCGCGATCCGCTGGCGGCGATCGAGGCGGCGGGCTTCGAGATGGTGGAGTACCGCCGGTTCCGGCTGCCGGAGAAGGGGCCGCAGCTGCCGTCCTCGCCGTGCGTCCTGGGGGTGGCCCGACGGCCGTGCGTTCCACGTTAGGGTGACCGTGTGTCTCATGAGCAGGAGCAGCTGTTCGCCGCGGTCGACGCACTGCTGGAGCAGGCGGCGCAGGACCCGTTGCCGGAGCCGCCGGAGCGCCGCCGCCTGCGCGAGGCGGCGGGCCTGAGCCAGGACCAGGTCGCACAGGCGCTGTCGGTGCGCCGCGAGACGGTCACGTCCTGGGAGACGGGCCGTACGGACCCCCGCCCCCCGAAACGCGCTGCCTACGCCCGCCTGCTGTCGGCCCTGGCGGACCGCTATCCGGCCCCGGGACCCGGCGCGGCGGCGCCGGCCGACGCGGAGCTGCGGGGGCCGGACGGGGCCGTGCCGGCCCGCGTCCCCTCGTCCGCTCCCTCGCGACCGGCGCCGGTGCTGTTGCCGGAACAGGCGGGCGGCGGCCCGGCGGTGCCGGAGGCGGGGCCCGGGGCGGAGGCGGGCGCCGCGGCCGGCGCACCGGTCGAGGGCGCGCCACCTGCTGCGTCCGCCTCGCCCTCCGCCGACGCGACGGTGGCACCCACGGGAGCAGACCCGGCGGCTGCGTCCGCCTCGCCCTCCGCCGACGCGACGGCACCGGCCGTGGGCCCGGGAACGGCGGCCGGACCGGAACGGCGCCCCGGCCACGGCGCGACCCGTTCCGCGTCGCAGGCGCCCCCCGCCGGCCCCGCGGTGGGCCGGAAGGCCCCCCGCCGGGAGGGGAGCGGGCCCGGTACCGGATCCACGCGCCGCGCGGGCGGCGACGCGTCCCCGAACGCCGTCGACGACCGCTTCGCGCACGGCGCGGTGACCGTGCTGGACGGGGACGGCAGCGCGTACTGCGCCGGCGGGCTCGTCCTCGACTGCCCGGCCACCGACGTTCCCTCGCTCGTCGAATGGGCCCTGGGCGAGGCGCGGCTGGGCGCGCCCCGGCTGCACCGCAACGGGCAGGACGCCGACCCGCTCGTGGTGCTGACGGAGTCGGCGGCCGTACGGCTCGGGCTGCCGGCCGAGCTGGCGGACCGGCGCGGGCTGCGGCTGCCCGACGACCACGAGGTCGTACGGCGGATCCGTGAGGCCGACTGGCTGCTGACGCGCCGCGGTTTCGGGCCCTGGGCCTGGGTGTACCGTCCGGCGCAGGGCAGCCGCCGCCGGTGCGTGCAGTTCGCGGTCCTGCCCTGGGGGGCACTGGACAGCCGTACGTGGGGTGACGCCGCCGGACTGCACCCGGCCGACCTGGCCGACACGCTCGCGACGTACGCCGCGCGGGTCATCACGCCGCGCGGGACCACCGCCGTCTGCGGCCTGCAGCTGATGACCGCGCTGCGCCCGCCGACCCGCGCCGTACAGGACGAGGCCACCGGCTCCTGGGTGTCCGCGCCCAGCCCGGGTGCCCTCACCGAGGCCGTCGACCCGGCGCCGCCCGAGGCACCGGACGAGCACCCGGTCGTGGCGCGGCTGTACCCGCGGGGCCACCGGCGCACGCCCGACCAGGTCCTCGACGAGGAGGCGTACGACTGGATCCGCGACCCGGAGCTGCTCACGGACGCCGAGTGCGCGAAGCCGTACGCCGTCGGCATCGACGTCAACATGGCGTTCGCGGCCGCCGCGAACCGGCTGACGGTGGGTCTCGGTGCGCCGGTCCACGTGAAGGAGCCGGTCTTCGACCGGAAGACGCCGGGCTGCTGGCTGGTCGACCTCTCGTCCGTCGAGCTCGACCCGCGGCTGCCCAGCCCGTTCACGCCGCACGGCGGGCGGCCCGAGGGACCGGCCTGGTACGCCACGCCGACCGTGGCGTACGCGGCGGAGCTGGGCCTCGACGTCCGGCCGTCCGAGGCGTACCTGCGTCCGGAGCACGGCCCGTACCTGGACGCCTGGTACACGCGGCTGCGCGACGCCTACATGGTGACGATGGAGGAGCTGGGGGTCCGGGCCGGGATGCCGGAGGAGGAGTTCCTCGCCGCGATGGAGGCGGCCGACCGGCGCCGGGCGGAGGACCCGGGGCGGGCGGCGGTGCTGTCCGCCGTCAAGTCGACGGTCAAGGGCGGCATCGGCAAGCTCCGCGAACGCCCCCAGGGCGCCGGCTACCGCCCCGGCGAGCGGTGGCCCGCTCTGGAACGCCCCACCTGGCGGCCGGACATCCGCGCGGCCGTGATCTCCGCAGCCCGGGTCAACATGCACCGCAAGATGCTGCGCCTCGCCGAAGGGGCGGGGCTGTTCCCGGTGGCCGTGCTGTCGGACTGTGCCGTGTACCTGTCGGACGGTCCCGGTCCGCTGGACTTCCTCCCGCGCACCCCGGACGGCAAGCCGCTGCCGGGCGGGTTCCGGCTCGGGGTGTCACCGGGGATGGTCAAGCACGAGGGCACGCAGTCCCTGATGTGGGCCGTGCGGCTGCTGGACGAGGGCCACAACCCGGCGCGGCACATCAAGGGCACGGACGCCGCGGCGGACGGGGAGTAGGGGCGCGACATGGGCATGTTGGGCGACAGCCTCGACCGGGCGGCGGAGCACACGTTCACGCGGCCGATCCCGAAGACGGCCCCCGCGCAGGTCCGGTTCCTGGTCAGGAGCGAAAAGGGGTCCACGCGCGCGGTGGCCGGGCGTCTGGGCGTCTCGCAGCGCACGGTGGAGCGGTACGTCAAAGGCGAGATCAAGCAGCCGCGCCCCGAGCTCGCCGCCCGGCTCGTCGCCGAGGTCCGCAGGAGCTGGCAGCCGCGGGTCCGGCAGCGGGCGCGGGAAGCGGCCGCGACGACCGGCGGCATCGTGATCGAGACGCGCGCCCGGTTCGGGTTCACCGCGGCGCCCGGCTCGACCGACGACAGCCGCCTGCGCCTGATCACCCAGCACCTGCCGCCGGCGTACGCGGCACGCCTCTTCGACGCCCGGGAGGCGGGCGCGACCGAACGGGAACTGCGGGACATCGCCGCGGAGGGGCTCCAGGAGCAGTACTTCAAGGACGGCGGCCGCCGCGCGTCCGGCCTCCAGGTCGAGTTCACGGACATCGACTACGTGGAGCTCGACTACTAGCCGGCAGGTGTCCCGTCGACCAGGCAGGCCCAGTGAGCGGGTGAGCCCGGGCACCACAGTCGTCACCGAGGCAGGCCTGTCGTCACGTCGCGTCAGTGGCCGGCTCTGCCGGGAGCTCGCTCCTCGCGACGCCGGTGCAGGCCAGTACCGCGGTGGCGGTGGCGTCGAGGAAGAGCATGAACGTCCAGGACCTGTCGGCCGCGTCGATGCGCCCTGTGCGGAGAGGCTCGTCCGCTGCACGGGAAAGGATGTCGACGGTGGTGGCGAGGGCCAGCGTCTGCTGGCCGCGCCTCTGGGTGATACGGAGCCGCCTCCGGTAGGTACGTGCCAGGCGGTCGGCGGGAACCAGGCCGTCCCAGACGACGAGGGTTCCGCCGGCGTTCAACGCGTGGCGTGCGGGTCCACATGCCGTTGTCTGCTCACCGAGCATCTCGGCGAGCCCGTCGCGCGTCACGCCCCGGCCTCGTGCCAGGACGGCTGCTGATGGAGCGTCCGCGACAAGTGGCCCACCTCCTCGGTGACAACCAGGCTGCCTCGGCCCGGCTCTTCCGCCAGCCTATGCGGCTCCGCCGGTGACACCTGACGAGCCTCGGCCGAGCGGGGTCCGGTGCGTGCGCCGGCGACCGACGACGACGCCGGGCGGTGCCTCCCGTGTCCGACGGGCCACGGGGAGGACGCGGGTGCCGGGCCGCGTGCACCCGTCAGGGTCCGCGGGCCGGGCCCCGGGGGCCTACCGGGCTTCCGCTCCCGGGAGCCGGCCGGGGGCGGACAGCTGGTGCGCGAAACGGCGGACCGCGTCCGTGAAGGCGTCGGGGGCGTCGAAGTTGGCGAGGTGCCGTGCGTGCGGGATCAGTTCGATGCGGGCGTGCGGGTGGGCGCGGGCGAAGTCCGCTTCCCCGGACCGGAACACGGTGTCCTTCTCCCCGTTCAGGATGAGCACGGGAGCCGCCACGTGGCGCATGGCGTCCGCGTCGAAGCGCCCGAGGACCTCGCCCCAGGCGGCGGGCAGGGTGTGGAAGGCGTAGCCGGAACGGATGGTCTCCTCCACCACCTCCGGCGGGTAGAGGCGCCGCAGCATCCAGTCGTTCCACCGGGCGAGGCGGTCCGCCGGAACACGGGGCACGAGCCCGGCGATCCACCGGTACGGCGCCGCCCACCCGCCGCGGGTCGACGCGCTGGCCCCGGCGAGGACCAGGCCGCGCAGCAGCTCGGGGCGGCACCGCGCGAACTCCAGCGCCGCGTAGCCGCCGAGCGAGTGACCGACGACCAGGGCGGGCCCCCGGTCGAGCGAGTCGACGGCGGCGGCGATGATCCCCGTCGCCGCGGCCAGGCTCCAGGGCTCGTCGGAGCGGGCGCCGTGGCCGGGCAGGTCGACGGCCGCCACCGGGAAGTCGTCCCGCAACGCCGTAAGTTGCGGGCTCCACTGGCCCGCGCTGAACCGCGTTCCGTGGACGAAGACGATGGGCGGTCCGTCCGCCTCGTTCATGGTCCCCCCCGACGTCCGGCCGGTGCGCCGCGATCGGCGCGTACGGCGCCGACTTCAGTCGTCCGTGCGGGTGTCACAGGCTCCACTGGCGCAGCTCTTCCGCGATGGCCCGTACGTCCGCCTCGCCCGCCTTCACCAGGCGCGCCAGGTCCCGGACCTGCTCGGGCGACGTGACCACCTTGAGGCCGCAGGCGACGAGGTAGCCGTACGCGACGGCCGAGGCGAACATGGCGTTGGAGTGCTCCAGGGCCGGGACGTGCAGCAGCAGTTGGAGGAGTGCGGCGGCGCGGGCGTGCGGGTCGGCGTAGACCGGGGTGCCGAAGATCCCGGCGTCGTGCCGTGCCACGGCCGCGACGAGCGCGCCCCAGTCGGTGACCTGGGGGTCGCCCGGCGTCTTGTGCTCGGCGATCATGAGGAGCCAGGCGAGGTCGATGGAGAGGCTCATCCGTGAACCGCCGCCGGATCCTCCGCCGCGACCGGCATCACCAGGGGCCCGTCGGCGCCGACCGGCATCACCAGGGGCTCGTCGGCGGCCTCGGCGACCGCCCTGCCCGGTGCGGCTCCGGTCACCGCTCGCCCTGCGGGCGCGGCCGTTCCCCCTTGGCCCGCGGCGGACGGTCCGCCGGGAACTCCTCGGCGAAGACCGCTTCGTACTGCTTCATGAAGTCGGCAGCCGCCTCCACGAAGGTGCGCCCCACCTCGCCCGCGTCCTGCTGGACGAGTTCCTCGATGTACCGGTTCACGCTGACGCCCCGCTGCTGCGCCCGGCGGCGGGCGGCTTCCGCGGTGGCTTCGTCCACGCGAACGTTCAGCTGCGTCTTGGCCACTCCCTCACGCTAGCGCTGCCGCGCTAGCACCGGCAAGAGTAGGCGGACCCGAGCTGGGCAGGGTGAGTCCGATGGAGGTGGGTTCATGACAACAGAGTTCCGTTTCGGTGTGAACCCGGTGGCGCCCGCCGCGGGCGTTGCCGCGCGGGAGGCGACGTGCCGTTGCGCCGAGGACCCCGGTCACGACGTCATCCTCGTGCCCGGCAACCCGGGGATGACGGCCCCCTTCGCGGCGCTCATCGCATGAAGGACCTTGATGACGACATGAACGATCTGGTGATACGCACCGCCGGGCCGGGCGACCTCGACGCGGTTCTCGCGTTCTGGAAGTCCGCCGCCGAGGGGACCAGCATCAGCGACGACCGCGAGGGCGTCGAGCGCCTGATCGCCCGGGACCCGGAGGCGCTGATCCTCGCGGAGCGCGCCGGTGAGCTCGCGGGCACCGTCATCGCCGGCTTCGACGGCTGGCGCTGCCACCTCTACCGGCTGGCCGTCCACCCCGGCCACCGGCGCCGGGGCATCGGCGCGGCGCTCCTCGCGGCCGCCGAGGAGCGTTTCGTACGGCTCGGCGGCCGGCGCGGGGACGCCATGGTGCTGGACCGCAACGAACTCGCACAGCACGCATGGCGGGCATCGGGGTATGCGCCGCAGGAGGAGTGGAGCCGCTGGGTGAAGCCGCTCGACGGCCGGCCCTCCTAGCATTTTGCCGACCCTTTACCATGGTGGACATTCACACGTGCACCACCGACCGAAAGGCGTGAGCGTCCGCCCATGGGCGAGCCTCCCCGTACTCGACATCGCGCGTTCCTCCCCGCCCTGTCCGACGATGGGACGGAGGTGAACCGATGACCGAAGTGCTTCTGCTCGCCGTGGCGCTGCTGCTCTGTGTGGCCTGCGGTGCCTTCGTGGCGGCCGAATTCTCGCTCACGACGGTCGAGCGCAGCGAACTCGAACGGGCCGTGGAGCGGGGTGAGCGCGGCGCGCCCGGTGCCCTGAAGGCCGTGCGCTCCCTCACCTTCCAGCTCTCCGGCGCCCAGCTCGGCATCACCGTCACGAACCTGATCGTCGGCATGCTCTCCGAACCGTCGATCGCCAAGCTCATCCGGGGGCCGCTCCAGGACATCGGGCTGTCGGCGTCCACCGCGTCCTCGATCGCCCTGGTGCTGGGCACGGGCCTGTCGACCGTCGTCCTGATGGTCATCGGTGAACTGGTCCCGAAGAACTGGGCCATCTCCTCGCCGCTGGGCGTCGCCAAGGTCGTCGCCACCCCGCAGCGGATCTTCAGCGCCGCGTTCCGGCCGCTGATCGGGCACCTCAACAACACGGCCAACCGGCTGGTGCGCCGGCTCGGCCTGGAACCCGCCGAGGAGCTCGCCTCGGCGCGCAGTCCGCAGGAGCTGGTGGCCCTGGCCCGGCACTCCGCCAAGGAGGGCGCCCTGGAGGCGGACACGGCCGAGCTGTTCGTCCGCACCCTGAACCTGGCCGAGCTCACCGCGGAGAACGTCATGACCCCGCGCGTCCAGGTCACCGCCCTGGAGGCACAGGCCACCGCCGAGGACGTCGCCAACGCCACGCGCGCGACCGGACTGTCCCGCTTCCCGGTGTACCGGGGCAGCCTCGACTCCGTCATCGGGACGGCCCACATCAAGGACGTCCTGGCGGTGCCCGCCGGGGAGCGGCTGCGCAGGCCGGTCACCGAGCTGCTGCGCGAGCCGCTCCTCGTACCGGAGTCGCTCACCGTGGACCGGCTGCTCGACCGGCTCTCCGGGAAGCAGACCATGGCCGTGGTCATCGACGAGTACGGCGGCACGGCCGGCGTCGTGACGCTGGAGGACATCGTCGAGGAGGTCGTCGGCGAGGTACGCGACGAGCACGACCCGCACGAGACCCCCGACCTGGTACGGGCGGGCGAGGACGCCGACGGGCGGCTGCTGTGGTCGGCGGACGGCGCCGCCCGCACCGACCAGCTGGAGACCATCGGGCTGCGCGTGCCGGAGGGCCCGTACGAGACTCTCGCCGGGCTCATCGCCACCACGCTGGGCCGCATACCGGCCGTCGGCGACCGCCTGGAACTGGCCGGATGGCGGCTGGACGTCATGGACGCCACCGGGCGCCGGGCCGCTCGGGTGCTGCTCCACGCGCCCGAGGAAGGCCCGGACACGGACGGCGACGGCACGGCCGGGCCGGCCGCCGCGTCGCACGCCCACAAGCACGGGCACCGTCACGGCCACAAGCACGGGCACGGGCAGGAAGCCGGGCGGCCCGGGGAGCGGCAGGCCGGCGCCGGACGACGGAGCGACCGGGACGGGGAGGCGGGCCGATGACCGCGATCCAGCTGCTGATCGGCTTCCTCACGCTGGTCGTGAACGCCTTTTTCGTCGGCGCCGAGTTCGCCCTGATCTCCGTGCGCCGCAGTCAGATCGAGCCCGAGGCCGAGGCGGGGAACCGCCGGGCCCGCAGCGTCATCTGGGGCCTGGAGCACGTCTCCGCCCTGCTCGCCGCGGCGCAGCTCGGCATCACGCTGTCCACCCTGGTCCTCGGCGTGGTCGCGGAGCCCGCCATCGCACACCTGCTGGAGCCGGTGTTCGACGCGATCGGCGTGCCGCACGGGCTGGTGCACCCGATCTCGTTCGTGATCGCCCTGTCGGTGGCCACCTACCTGCACATGCTGCTGGGCGAGATGGTGCCGAAGAACATCGCGCTCGCCGAGCCGACGCGGCTGGCCCTGCTGCTGGGGCCGCCGCTGGTGGCGCTGACCAGGGCGCTGCGCCCGGTCATCTTCACGATCAACGCGTTCGCCAACGCCGTGCTGAAGCTGCTGAGAGTCGAAACGCGGGACGAGGTCTCGGCGACGTTCTCGGACGACGAGCTGGCGCGGATGGTGACGGACGCCAGCCACGCCGGACTGCTGGACGACCGGGCGACCGAGCGGTTGCACGACGCGCTGGAGCTGGGACGCCGTCCGGTGAGCGACGTGGTGATGCCGGTGGAGCGCGTGGTGTACGCGCGGGTCGGCACCACCCCCGCGGAGCTGGAGCAGTTGTCGGCCACCTCCGGGTTCTCGCGCTTTCCGGTGGTGGACACCACCCGCGGCATCCTCGGCTACCTCCATGTGAAGGACGCGCTGGACGTGATGCCGCGCGACCTGCCGTTCCCGGTGTCGGCCATGCGGCCGATCGCGCGCGTGCGGGCCGCCACGCCGCTGGACGACGTGCTGACGGCGATGCGGCGCAGCCGTACGCATCTGGCGGCGGTCCTGGACGAGAACGGCAAGCTGGCCGGGCTCGTCACGATGGAGGACGTGCTGCGGGAGCTGGTGGGCCGGCCCGCGGGCTGAGACCCGCCCTCACGAGCCGCCCCGGCCCGTAGGACCCGGGGCGGCGGCCGGCGGCGCCGGGGAGTGGCCGCACGGTGGCGGCGTCCGCCCGGGGCGGCGGACGGGACGCTGCGGACACCCCTGGTACCGGGTGGCCGAGGACCACGCGTCGACGAGCGTGCGGTCGCCGCGGACGGCGAGCCGCCGGTCGTGGGCGCGGTAGCGGCCGTAGAGGTACAGGAGCAGGTCG
Source organism: Streptomyces sp. NRRL S-118 (assembly GCF_000716335.1). Classification (GTDB taxonomy): domain Bacteria; phylum Actinomycetota; class Actinomycetes; order Streptomycetales; family Streptomycetaceae; genus Streptomyces. The sequence continues at coordinate 459,442 of NZ_KL591003.1, forward strand.
CCGGCGCTCGCGCGGACCGTCGCGGTCGCTTCCACGGCGGCGCGGGCCTCGCGCCTCCAGGAGAAGCCGCCCCCGCCGAGCGTGATCGTCCACCCGGCGGTTCCGTCGGTGGCGCACAGCCGCAGTACGTCACCGTCCCGCCCGAGCTGCGACACCGGTTCCTCCGGACCCGCGCGACCCTACGCGATACGATCACTCCGCCATGGAGATGAATGCCACCTACAACAGTTTCGTCGCGGTGGGCGACAGCTTCACCGAGGGAATGTCGGACCTGCTGCCCGACGGCTCGTACCGGGGCTGGGCCGACCTGCTGGCGGCGCGGCTCGCCGCCCGTACGCCCGGGTTCCGGTACGCGAACCTCGCCGTCCGCGGCAAGTTGATCCGCCAGATCGTCGAGGAGCAGGTGGACCTCGCGGCAGCCATGAAGGCCGACGTGGTCACGCTGGTCGGCGGGCTCAACGACACCCTGCGCCCGAAGTGCGACATGGGGCGCGTGCGCGGGCTGCTGGAGGAGGCGGTCGAGCGGCTCGCACCGTCGTGCGGGCAGCTCGTGCTGATGCGCAGCCCCGGCCGCAACGGTCCGGTCATGGAGCGGTTCCGGCCACGCATGGAGGCGCTCTTCTCGTACGTCGACGAACTGGCGGCGCGGCACGGCGCGCTGGTGATCGACCTGTACGGCGCCGAGGTGCTGGGCGACCAGCGGATGTGGGACGTGGACCGGCTCCACCTGACCGCCGAGGGACACCGGCGGGTGGCGGAGGCCGTGTGGCAGGCGCTGGGCCTGGCGGCCGAGGAGGACTGGCGGGCTCCGCTGCCGCCGGCCGTGCGGACGGGCTGGCTGGACCGGCGGGCGGCTGATGTGCGGTTCGCGCGACGGCATCTGGGCCCGTGGATAGGGCGGCGGCTGACGGGCCGCTCCTCCGGCGACGGGCGTCCGGCGAAGCGGCCGGAGCTGCTGCCGTACCTGCCGGCCGACGAGCCGGCGTCCTCGTAGCAAACCACAAACCGCACCGTGGCGCTGGCCTGCAGAAACCGCCAGTAGAATCTGGTCACTGTTCTGCACCAGGAACTATCATCGCAGGTCAGGGGCCATGCGGGCGGTCATGTGAGAGACCGTTTCTCACAATCTCTCACAACAGGGCTTTCTGCTCGCCCCCGTGGAACACGTCGAGAGCCTCCGCTGCACCGCGCATGTCCTCGGCTTCGATCGAGACGTACTTGCGCTTGGTGAACGCCGCGTTCGTGTGCCCCGCCCAAGCCGCGAGGATCACGTCAGGCACGCCCGCCAGGGCGAGCGCCTTGAGCACCGCATGCCGGGCGTCGTACAGCCGCACCCGGCGCAGGCCGAGGGCGGCCATCAGCCGGTACGCGTACTCGCGCAGCTGCCGGGTGTTCAGCGGGATGCCGAGTTCGTCCACGACGACGTACCCCGAGTAGGTGTACCCCTCGCCGGCCGCCTGCTGCTCCGCCGCCTGCAGCGCACGGAACTGCCGCAGCGCCTCCCAGGGCGTCCGCGGCAGGGGCAAGGACCGCTCGCCGGACGCCGTCTTGGTGTCCTTCTCCAGCACCCGATGATTGCCCACCATGGTCCGCGTGGTCGCGATGGCCAAGACGCCGTTCTCAAGGTCGATGTCAGTCCAGCGCTGCCCGCAGACCTCGGCCGGCCGCAGGCCCATCAGGGACAGCAGCAGCGGCGCGAACAGGCGATCGTCGGCGATACCACGGATGAACGTCTGCACCTCCGCGACGTTCCACGGGGCCGGCCTGGCGCGCTCCCGCTTGTCAGTCTTCTTGTCCGCGAGCGACACGCGCACGTGCGTCGCAGGGCTGACCGCGATCAGCTTGCGGACCACGGCCCGGCTCAGCGCCTCTTTCAGGCGCGTCAAGACACCCTCCGCGGTGGACACCGCCAGGCGGGTGCCAGGCTCCCCGCCCTTCCGGCGGCCGGTGGCCACGAGCTCGTCCACGAAGTCGCGCACCTGGTCCTCGGTGAGCTCCTGCAGGCGCACGTGCCCGAGACGCTCCCGGACGTGAACCAGGGCGAGGCGGTACGTGCGGATGGTCGTCTCCTCGACGTCGCGCCGCTTGTACTCCAGCCACTGGTCCAGCCACTCCCCCAGCGTGATTTTGCTGGGGGCGATCAAGGTACCGGCCGACCGCTGATGCAGGATGCGATCCCGCTCCGCCTTGACTGCAGTCTTGGTATCGCGGGTGATCGTGAGCTGGATCCGCTTGCCGTTCTCGTCCCGGCCGGCGTCGACCACCGTGCGGTACCGGACCGTGCCGTCACGCAGCACGATCCGTTTCGGCTCAGCCATCCCTGCCCTCAGCCCGCGGCCGGCGAGATCGCGCGTCCTCTGCAGCGATGTAGTCGATCTCCGCCAGGAGACGCTGAGCCGCGTGGCGCGCCGCGTCGATGGCCTCCGCCGCCTCTGCCTCGTCCTCTGGGTCGTCCATGACGACGAAAGAGGACCGGAAGACGAGGGTAGCGATGCGCTCCTGAAGCGCAGTGAGAGCGCGGCCGGTGGGGTGCTGGCGCAGGCTCCGTCGCCTTCGCGGCACGCTGTTCATGAGGAATTCCAGCTCCGCCGTATGCGCGTCGCCTGACGGAGGCACGAGCGGTCGGCGCCCCTCCATCCAGTCCCAGGCGTCCGCGGCATCGACCTCGCCGGCCCCAGTCACCTCGACGCGGGCACCCTCGCGGTCCTCTAGCGGCAGCAGCAGGGCAGCCGGGGATACGCCGAGTACGACGGCCAGAGCGGCTAGCTCGTCTGCAGTCACTACCCGCTCCCCCTTCTCCATGCGCGTGATGCCAGAGGCAGGGATCGCCCGGCCAGCGCGTTCCATGCCAGCGGACAGCTGTCGCGTAGTGAGGCCCCGACGCTCCCTCAAACGGGCGAGATTCACCGCCACAGTTCGCCCTGTAGGCCCTACCTCGATGGCGCGTCGTCCGCGCTGCTGCTCACCCATGGACATCAGGTTAAGCAACAGCATTGACCTTGTTGTGCAGCCGGTGTCTGGTGCTACAGTCTCCATAGGTGCAGCTTAGGACCATCTGCTGCACGTAAGCAACAGGAGATGCCGATAAGGAGCAGCAGTGAGTGAAGAGTTCCTGTCTCCCAGGCAGGTCGCAGAGCAGTATCCGGTGCTCGGAAGTATCAACGCGCTTGCCGAGCGTCGGTGGCGCGGCGAGGGGCCCGCGTACATCAAGACGGGCAGGGGCCGAGCAGGGCGCGTCTTCTACCGCCGAAGCACCATCGAGCAGTTCATCAGGGACTGCACGATCGAACCGAGGAGCGCGGCATGACGAAGCCCTCCCGCCCTAGCCTCGCCGACATCCGCAAGTGGCCCGCCACGATCAGCGTGCCCCAGGCTGCTCAGGCCCTCGGTTGCAGCAAGAGCCACCTGCACGAGCGCATCAAGCGCGGTGACTCCCCCGTCAAGACGATCCCGTTCGGTACCCGCCACGTCGTCATCACGGCCGACCTGGTGCGCCTGCTGTCCGGTGAGCCGCGCGATGTGGAGGCAGCGTGACCCGAAACGCAGAAACGCCCCGGGTGGTAGCCGGGGCGTTTCAGGAAGACTCCGCGGACAGCGGTTCGTCTGTGCCTGCCACGGTACAACAGCTCATCCGGCGCCGCGAAGACGCCGCACGCTGCGAGCCCCTCGAATGCGGACACCGCGACCCGCTCGACTGCGAAGCCGACCAGTGCGGCGCAGGTGAGCCAAACGGCTCACCTGCCGAAGAGGCTCCCCAACTGTCCAGAAATGGACAGTCGCCCGAGTCGGAGCCCGAGCCCACGGCCGAGGACGTCATCCAGGCGTTCTGGGCCGCGGCCAAGGCTCACTACCTGGCTAGCGACTTTCCCGCCTACGCCTCGCTCGACTGGCGCCGCCTCGACCCCGACGACCCGCGCAAGTTCGCCGGCGTCCTCTGGGCCGCCGAACAGTGGCGCTTCTACGGCGACGACATCACCGAAGAGCTCAACGACGCCCTGCGGCCCCACGGCCCCATCTGGCAGCGGCCCACCATCGCCGAGCTCGACCAGGCATACCAAGACATCCTCGCCCGCAACCGCAGCGAGGTCAGGAAGGGGGCGGCATGAGCGAGCCCGCCATCAAGTCGGCCGGGGCGCCCAAACTGCGCGTCGTCCCCGTGCCACGCAAGGCCCACCGCGGCCACCTGGGCATGGCTGAACGCTTCGTCGAACAGCACGCCAACCAGCTGCGGCACGTCCACGGCATCGGCTGGCATCACTGGGACGGTGCCCGGTGGAAGCTCGACGAGGAACGTGTCGACATCGAGGCCGCCATCGCCACCACCAAGCGAGCACTGCGAGAAGTCCTCGACATGGACAAGGGCGACGACCGAGACGCCCTGTACGCCGACGTGCGGAAGTCGGAAAGCGCATCCGGCATCGAGGGCATGCTGAAGCTGGCAGGAGCCCTCAAGCCAATCTCCACGCCGTCCCGGGCGCTCGACGCCGACCCCTACCTGTTCAACACCCCGGAAGGAACGGTCGACCTCTCCGAAGGGACGATCAAACCGAACGACCAGGCCGACCTGGTCACCAAGGTGGCCGGAGGCCCGGTCGGTGAGGACTCCAGCCAGGAATGGGAGACGTTCCTCAAGCGCATCCTGCCGGACGAAGAGGTCAGGGCTTTCGTTCAGCGGCTGTTCGGCTACGCGATGCTCGGCAAGCAGACCGAACACGTCATGCCCATCTTCACCGGCACCGGCGCGAACGGTAAGGGCACGCTGCGCGACGCGATCGCCGCCGCCTTCGGGGACTACGCCATCGAGGTAGACCCCTCGCTGCTCATGGAGTCCAAGCACGAGAAGCACGGCGCGTTCAAGATGCGCCTCCGGGGCGCCCGGCTGGCGTTCTGCTCCGAGACGGAGAAGGGCCGCAAGTTCGCCGAAGCCACCATGAAGCGGCTCGTGGGTGGCGACCCCATCGAAGCGAACTACATGCACAAGAACCCCATCACGTTCGACCCGTCGCACACGCTTGTGATGCTGACCAACCACCTGCCGGCCGTGAGCGGCGACGACCCGGCAGTCTGGCGTCGCATCCTCGTCGTCCCGTTCGACGTCGTCATCCCGGAAGCGGAGCGGGACGGGGAACTCCCGGACCGGCTGAAGGAGGCCGCGCCCGCCATCCTCGCCTGGTGCTACGCGGGATGGCTGGACTACCGAGACAAGGGGCTGAACCCCCCCGACGCCGTCCGAGTGCGCACCGAGCAGTACCGCGAGGAGAGCGACCTTCTCGCCCGCTTCCTGAAGGAGCGCACCCTCCAGAGCCCTCACGGATACGTGCGCTCGTCCCAGCTGTTCGCGGCCTGGTCCGAGTGGTGTCAAAAGAGCGGCACCAAGGAGGAGATCGGCAGCACCGTCACGTTCGCGGCCTCCATGCAGGCCCGCGGCTACGAGAAGACCGACCGCAAGATCGGCCGCGTCTGGCTCGGCCTGATGCTCACCGGCGATGAGGAGGACGAAACGCCCTGACCTGCACGGGTGGAGGGTTGTGGAGGGTTACCCCAAAACCTTCCATGCGTGCACGCGTGGAGAGTTTCGGAAAACCCTCCACAACCCTCCACCCTCCACCCGTCCAGCAAGATCGCTCAGCCCCCCACTCACCCCCTTCTGCTGCCGCCTTTCGCAGCAACCACACACCAGGAGTCACTGAACGGCAGGAGCACCACATGACCAGTCACGCCGAAGCACGGGTGCAGGCCCGGATAGCCGCGGCGCGGCGGCAGATCGAGGAGCGCAAGCGGCGCCGCGCAGAGCTCGCCGAAGCCCGCCGATACGGCCTGAAAGCCCGCAAGACGGCCAAGCTGCGGCGGCGGCAGCAAGCATGACCACCGACGACGCCGACGCCTACCGCGAAGCCTTCCGCACCACCTTGGCGCTCACCACGGCAACCCTCGCCCACGACCCCGAACACACCCTGAGCGACATCGTGGACGGCCTCTGCGGCGACCTGGAAGCCACCGAGCCGCGACACCTGATCGCCATCCACCTCACCATCACCCACGCCCTACTCGACCTCACGGCCAGCGCCAACAGCATCACAGCGCAAGACGCCTGGCAGCTACTGCTCAACACAGCCAACGACGCCCTCGACGCAGAGGAGACCCCGTGACCAAGCTCGCAGCCCACTTCCACCAGCCCTGAAAGGCCCCGCCATGCGCTACGCACCCGGCGCCGTCCTCAACCTCGTCAACGCCGCCAAGAGCTACGACGCCGTCGTCCGCACGGGAGGAGAGAACGGCAGCGGCTTCTACCCGGTCGAAGCATTCGCCGTCATTCTCGACCGCTACGACGACAACGACCAGATGGTCACCCACATCGAGGCAGTCATCCGCATCGAGGACAAGCTGCTCACCGTCACCGACTGCAAGGCCGCCTACGGCGATGACTGCATCCTCCGCTACACCAACTAGCCGCCACGGCAGAACGGACCCTCCATGAGCCCCCAGTACGGCACCAGCGACCCGCTCAGCCCCCGCGTGGCCGTCGGAAACGTCGAAGTCGAAGAGCCCGCGGCCGGCGAGTCGCGGCACGTGCCCGCAGACGCGTGCGGCGCCACCTTCACCCGCGCCCCCAAAGCGGCCAGGAACAGCCGCACCCTCGCGCCGTGCCTGCTCAAGCGCGGCCACACCGGCAGCCACGAGAACGAGAACGGCGTGTCCTGGTCGCAGGCCACGAGTGCACGCCGACAGATCAGCACCCGCACCGATCAGAAGGGCGACAGCACCATGACCACCACCGAACTCAAGGCCCGCATGAAGCGCATGCAGCGGGTCATGGCCAACCGCACCGCCAGCGACGCGCAGCTCGAGCGCAGCATCCCGATCGCTGACGGGCCGCTCGCCCGTGCCGCGCAGGCCGTGAGCCTCGCCCGGGCGCCACAGTGGGGATGGCTGGCCAGTGAGCGCCGGGTCGTCCTGGAGCGCCTGACGCAGGCCGGCGACGCGCTGCTGCGTCACGCCCTCGACACCCGCGCCACCGACACCGCCCACCGCCGGGAGATCGAGGAGCTGCGGCGGCAGGTCGTGGCGGCCGGTGCCCTCCTCGCCCCCGGAGTGGCCACCGACGTGCAGCAGGAGACACTCGACACCCTGAGCGAGGCCATCATGTCGCTGCACAAGCCGCTCAACGACGAAGCGCGGCTCGCAGCGAACTTCGCGCGGCGCCTGGCGGAGGGCAAGCAGGCTCAGGAGACGCCGGCCCCGGCGGCGCCTCAGCATCCCTGGTTCACCCACCGTCACGTGGCGTGAGAGCGTCCCGCTACAGGGGCCCGACCGGCGTGTCCGGTCGGGCCCTTCTGCGTGCCGCCGGGGGAGAGTGGGTTCGATCTTCAGCCGGAGGATGGGCGACCCAAACGCCCCGGTCGCCGGGATTTTTACACGGCCCGATTGAAAGACGATCTTGACGCCGTTTGGCAAACGACGACATTAGCGGCCCACCGCCCTCCGTCACTCAGGGTGACGTTCGCTAGTGCAGTCGTCTGTCAAACCGGGTCAAGATCGTCTTGATGTAACGCGGGGGGAAAGCCGGGAGACAAGGGCGTTTGGGTCGCCCGGTCGGACGCCCAACTTTCGCCCCGCTCTCCCCGGTCGGGGCCTCTCAGCCGAGCCCGAGTCCCCAGTTCTGCCCGCCGTTTCGCTTCATCTGCAGCATGACCTTCTGGATCTCCCGGGCGACCGCCTGCGGGTCCATGGCGCCGTGGATGTGGAACTCGGCGTTGATCTCTCGTACCGTTCCGCCCACGGCAACGCCTCTACCTGCGGAAACGTGCGTCATTCCGCGTGGCGCCATCCGGGATGCCACCGCGGTGACGGTCCGGTCCAGCGCGGGCAGGCCCTCGGTCATGCCGACGGCGAGACCCTGCGTGGAGTACCGGCCCAGCTCCGCCATGACGCGGCTCGGGCTCTTGATACCGAGGGCCTTCTTGATCGCACGCTGCATCGACTTGGCGAGGTCGAGCATGGCTTTCTCGATGGCCGTCCGCTGGGACATCAGCCCGTCGAGATAGCCGCGGCCGGCCTGCTTGCCGGTGTCGTACATCGCGTCGGCTCCGGCGCGGCCCATGGCCTGGGTCGCGTCATCGAGCTGGCCTTGCAGGCTGTTGACCTGCCGCAGGGCCGAGGTGCCCGCGCCGGCCAGCGCACTGGCGTAGGCGTAGCCGGACTCCGGGCCCATGTTCAGGATCTGCTGCAGCAGCCCCTTGTTCAGCCCCCGCTTGGCGAGGATCTGCACGTAGCGGGTGAACTGCTGGATCCTGGCGAGCTTCTGGCCGAGGCCGCTGGTGATTCCGCCGAGTGTCACCTCCTCGTCGGACATGCCGAGGTTGGACAGGCCGGCGGACTGTCGCGCCGAGGTGATGAGCCCGGTCGCGAACTCTCCCGCCTGCTTGATCTTCGCGGTGATCGCATCCCGCTGAGCGGCCAGCGACTGCAGCCGGGTGTTCGTCCGATTCACGCTGGCGATCAGGCGGTCGTCCAGCGTGGTGCGCTGCCCGCGGAACGCGTTCGCGATGTCCTTGGCCAGATCCTTCGCCGTGGCGCTGATCTGCGCCCGGGTGGCGAGCAGGCCCTTGATCAGCCCCGCGCCGACGTCCTTCGCGATCTCGATCATCGCCCTCGACGGGGAGGCGATCTGGAGCTCAGCCCGCACGCCTGTGGTGACGGCTGAGGCCATGACCCGTGCGGCGAAAGCTACCTGCCCTGTCGCCCCTGTAAGCCCGCCTGCGAGCCCTGCAGCGGCCGCCGCGCCTGCGCCTCGCATTCCGGCGTCCTGGCCCAGCGTGCCCGCGTTCAGGGCGTCCAGGAACGCCAGGCCGTACCGGTCCACCGAGCGGGCCCGGATGACGTACTCGCCGTCTGACAGCAGGGTGGGGATGGAGTCCGATGTCGATGTGCCCGGGCCGGTGACGAGACCGCCGCTCGCCTTACCCGGAAGAGCCCACGGGTTCATCTGGCTGGCGGACGGTGCCGGACCGACGTTGACGAACTTGCTGTACGACGTGACGTAGGTCGTGGCGGTCTTACCGTCCAGCGCATCCAGCCTGTCCCGAGCCGTCCGCAGCGCGGCTTCAAGTTGCGCAATGTTGGCCTTGACCTGCGCCTTTCGGGCATCGGGGACGGTCTTCAGCTGCGCCCGCGCGTCCTTGAGCTTCCTCTCAAGATCCGTCTTGTCCGCCCGCAGCATCGCGGTCTTGTCCGGGGTGCGGAGGATCTGCCCGGCCAGCGCTGCGGCTTCTTCCTTGCTGCGGGCCATCCCTAGCGTCGACTTGTCCAGCGCCCCACGGCCGCGCTCCCAGACCTCGATGGCGGCCTGCCAGGACCCTGTCTGCGCGTAGACGCTCTCCATGGCGCGCATCGTCGTCGCGCCGATGGCGTCGAGCGCCGCGTTGTTCTCCCGGCCGGCCGCGGTGTTCTCGTCCAGGGTGCGGCCGTTGCGCCGCAGCGCCTCGCTGGCCATGTCGATGGCGGACTCCATGGACCGCACGTCACCACGGGACTGCAGGTAGGCGCTGTTCAAGGCGTGGACGCTTTGGGTGAGCCCATCGGCGGCGAGCTTCTGCGCTGCGAGCTTGGCCTGTACGGCCTGCGCTTGCTGCCCGAATACGCCCATCGACTGCGCGGCCAGCTGCTGCTCGGCCTTGATGGAGGCAACGGCCGCCTTGTACTGCGGGAACAGGCTGGTGACCTCCGCCGCGCTGCGCCCGCTCGCCTTCAGCGCGGCTTCGAATCGGGCGAACTGCTGCGCCGCCAGGTCGGCGTGCCCGGACGTGGCCAGCTGCGCGAAGCTCTGGTCGAACGCGCTCAGCTCGCCTTCCATCGCGGTCAGGGACTTGGTGCCGTTGACCAGGCCGTCGACCTTCTTGGCCAAGTCACCGACGCCTGCGCCGGCAGGGATGAGCTTGAGGAACGGCTGCGCGGCATCCAGGTCACCGCTGGCCTGCCGCATCTGGTTGACCCGCGCGACGAACCCGTCCATGTCGCCGAACGTCTTCCTCAGCTCGCCCCCGAAGCGGCCTGCCGCCCCCAGCTCCTTGAGTGACGTGGTGAGCTTGTCGACGTCCGGGGGCGCCACCTTGGCCCGCTCGTTCAGCTCCATGAGGGCGATGAGAAGCAGGCCGATACCCGTACCCGCTACGGCCGCCTTGGCGCCCCGCGACATGGCCCCGAAGGCGGCAGCAAGCCCGTTGACACGCCCGGTCGCACCGGCGGCCGCGGTCTGCATGGCGAGCACCGACGCGCCGAACCCCGCCATCGCGGTACGGGCGGCGCCCAGCCCGAGAGCCGCCAGGCGCACCGCCTTGATGGCGAGCGCCAGCTGCAGCAACAGGGCGATGGCGCCGGGCGGGACGGCGGCCACGATGCCCGAGAGCGCGTTGATGACCGCCAGCATGCCGCCGCCGGCCTGCGCGGCCCCCTCCAGGAGGTTCCCGAGGGCCTGACCGATGTTGGACAGGGTGTCGCCGACGACGGGCCCGTGCTGGCGGGCGTAGTCCATGAAGCGTTCCAGCCCGCCGCCGACCTGTCCCGCGTCCAGTCGGGTCAGGAACGACACCAGGGCGCTGTTCGCGCGCCGCATCGTGCTCTGCGAGAACTCGCCGAAGCGTTTCATCAGCCGGTCGAAGCCCGGGGAGGCGACCGCCCCGCCTGCGATGGTGACGAGCCTGTCGAGTTCCTTGGACGTGCCGCGTACAGCGGGGGTCAGCTTCGGCATGATGGCGCCCAGGACGGCCATGCCCTTGGTCAGCGGCGCCATCGTGTCGCCGGACAGGCTGTCCGACCAGCCCTTGTACTGGTCCTTCAGGATGCCGACCGCTACGGCTGCTTCACGGGTGGCGGGCGGTAGCTTCGCCATCTGCCGCACATAGGCGGTGTGCGCGGCAATGGCCTCCTGGGAGCGGGCACCGGACTGCGCTACCGCATCCTCGTACTTCTGCTGCGCCTGCGCGGCTTCCTTCATGGCCGAGACCTGCGGGCCCAGAGCGAGCGCGTAGGCCGCTGTGGCGGCGCCCACCGCCGTGACACCGGCCGCCAGGGGCGCCATGGCCGCGGCCGCGGGGATGGCCGCGGGGGCCAGCGACAGCAGCGACTTGCGCAGCACGTCGACAGTCTGGCCGCTCTGCCCTGTCGCCCTGTCCATGGACGCCAGGCTCTGCACGGTCGTGTTCGCCATGCGGTTGACGGCGGCCTCGCTGGTGGTGGCCGCCGCGGTCAGGCGCCGCGCTAGGCGGTTTGCTGAGTCCCCGGCCCCGTCGAGGACCCGGCTCAGCCGGTCCTGTCCGGTGAGAACGAAGTTGAGTCTGTCCGACATGACGCCTCCACACTCGGCCCACGGGTGAATGCGTCCATTCAGCCCATTGCCTATATCATAGATTCATTCATGCCGGGGAATCGGGTGCGAGGCATGAGGAAACCCCCACCGCAACGGCCCTGCGGTGGGGGTTTCTTGGCCTCATGGAACACGGCCGGGCCCCCGGCCTGGGCCCCTCTACCCGCCTTACCTCGCAGGTCACAGGCCCTTACCACCCCCGTGACCGGGGTAAAGGGCCCCCGCTACTTTCAGCGCCCACGAAAAAGGGGCCGGACCCGTCGATGACGGGCCCGGCCCCGGGCGGTCGGTAGAGGGGAGCCCCTCTACCCGGTGATCGGTACGGCGTCCTCGATGTCGCGCCGCTGGTATCCGGCGCCGTTCTCGCCGCTGATCTTCACCTGCTTGCTGGTGCGCTTCACCCCCGCCAGCTCGAGTTCCTTCGCGAGCTTCTCCGCATCCCAGTCGCCGTAGGTGTCCTCGTCTAGGTTCGCCAGCCGCTGCAGCAGGTCGCGGGTGAACATGCGGGGCGAGTGCTGCATGCACTCCAGGACATCGGAGATGACCGGAGGGATCCGGTAGCCGTGCTCGGCGGCTGCCGCGGTGACGTCGCCGGCCGCGTCGCCGGTCAGCTGCCCGATCTCCTGGCGCATCGCCCGGCCCTTGGCGCACAGGGCGTTGAACTCGGCCGTGGTCAGCAGGTCGTTCTTGACCGTGGCGAACGACGCCGGCCCGGTGACCAGGACCACGACTCCCTTGTGGTCCTCCGAGAGCACCGACGCGTCCGCGCCCATGGACGCTTTGCCCTTGCCGAGCACCATGTCTGAGGACGTCTGGTCTGTGACCTGCGTGCACGCCCGGATGGTGATGATCTCGCGCAGCTTCGTCGGGACGCTCTCGGCGTCCGGGCGCTGGGAGGCGTAGTTGGAGATGAACCCGGCGGCCGGACCGCGCCGTGCGATGCGCGCCATGTCGTCAATCACCTGCTTGCGGCGCTTCTCGTCACTGATCGCGATGAACGCTTCCTGCAGCTCATCGACGGTGAAGAAGATGAACGGCATCTGATGCTTCTCCACGATCTGCGGGGTCAGCTTGCCTTCGGGGCAGATGGACGTCGGCAGCTCCCGCAGGATCGCAAAGCGGCGTTCCATCTCGGTGAGCAGCTCGGCGAGCATCGCCTCGAACGCCTCGATGGCGTCGTCTTCGGCTCCGAGGACCAGGCGGTGGGCGACCTGCCGCATCTGCATCCAGTCCTGCCCGCCCTTGAAGTCGGCGACGTAGTGCCGTACCCACGGATCGAGCAGGCCGGCCGCTGTCATCAGGCGCTGTGTGAACGTCTTGCCCCGGCGGGGCAGGCCGCCGAAGAACATCGACTGCCACACCACCGGCACGCTCACCCGGGTACCGCGGGCGTCCTGCCCGAACGGGATCGGGTCCCAGATCGAGAAGCGGTCCATCTTCGCCAGCGCCGACGGCACCGGCTCGGCCAGGTACGGGTCATCGTCCGCGACCCACATCGACACGCGGCCCGCGTTGCCGCCCTGCGCGGCGCGCACCCGCGACATGACCACCTGGATCTCGTCTACGCCGAGCTCGGCGGCGATGGTGGTCCGCTTGGCCAGCACATCCGCAGCAGTCTTCCCGCCACCACGCGGCAGGTCGAAGACCACAGCCCACCCGCGGCCGTCCCGGACCGGGCCCATGACGCAGGAGACCTTCGGCCCGTCGTCGTCGCCCTTGCCGCTTTTCAGGAGGCCGGCGGCGCGCAGCGCGTCATTCAGCTGCTGGGCGGACATGTCCACGCGCAGCGGCGGCGAGGCGTGGTCGAGCAGCGTGGCGTCCTTCCCGCGGCCCAGGTACGCCATCGGCACCGCGACGGCGGAGGCGATGCCCAGCTGCAGCACCGGGGGCGCCAGGGCGATGCCCAGCGCGGCCGCGGCGACCGACACCCCGGCCGCGCCCCAGCGCCAGCGGCGCGTCTCCGTGCGGGCCCGGTGTGCCATCTGGTGCCGCAGCGCCAGCTCGGCGTCCTCCGGCTTGTCCTTCACCTGCGCGGCCAGCGCCCGAACCGTGTTCGTGTGGTCCTTCGCCGACAGCACCGGCCACAGTCCGCGGCACGCCCGGTAGAACCCGCGGGCGACCAGCCACACCGTCTTGAACAGGTACTTCGGTGTTCGAACGGCGTGGTATCGGGCGTGCCACCAGCACAGCCGCCCCAGCGCTGTGACGTTCGCCTGGATCGACTTCCACGAGCGGGCCCACACCGGCAGCACCGGCGCGTCCGGGACGGTCAGCCAGTCCGCCAGCGGGTTGTCCGGGCGGTCAACCGCCTCCACCTTGGCGGGTTCTGAGGGGATCCCCTGAGAAGCTTCGTCACTGGCGACGGTGTGCTGCGGCTTGAGCAGGTTCACCTTCACGACCGGGTGACCGTTGACGGGCCGGTCGAGAACTTCCGTCATGATGGTCTCTCCTCACTGCTCCCCACGGGGAGCGGTTGGGCACGGGGCGGCCGGCGTACCTGGCCGGTGGGGCGGCCGCCCCGTGGCGTAGCTACTTGCTCTTCTCTTCGCGCTTGCGGGCGCCGTCGATGACCCGCTCGACCTTGCGCTGCAGGTCTGCCTGGTGGACGTTGTCGCCCGCGAGCTGCCGCTTGCACATGCGGCCCACGTACCAGGCGACCCGCGCTTTCTCGGCGGCCGTCAGCCGCGGCTCGGCGGTCACTTGGTGCCCCCGGCGGCGTGCTCCTCGGCGATCCGGATCGTGGCGATCGTCTCCGCCAGCTCGACCATGCTGGCCGTGGGCCGCACACCCCACTCCTCGAGGAGCTCAATCGCCCGGGTGGTGTGCGCTTCGGCGTCCGGGTACTGGCTGCTGCTCATGGCGTTCCTTCCTGGGCCGGACTGTCCGGCTCCCCTCACCGCCCGTGCGAGACGGGCGGATCGGGCAGCCGCCAGCGGCTACAGGTAGCCGTTGCGCAGCCGCTTGGACTCGCGCCGGACGGTCGCCGCGACGGACTCCGGATTGGCGTCCGGGAGCATGCGCAGGATCTCCGCGGCCGCCGCCTTCGGCTCCGCGCCGGCCGTCAGCTGCTTACGCGCCAGCTCGGCGATGCTCACCCCGGCTTCGGGCAGTGTCCGAACCGTGTTCGCGCTGGCCAGCGGCACCGCCACCGGCTCGGCGTCGACAAGCTCAACCTCAGGTTCGGACGTGTCCGCCGGGCGCTCGGTGAGCTCGTCCAGCTCGTGCAAGGTCCGCTCCGCGGCCAGGATCTCCAGCCGCGCACGCGCCTCCGCCGCAGCGGCCTGGCGGCGTACACCGGCGATCGCCAGCTGCGCGTTCGCCTTCGAGATCTCCGCCGCCACCCACTGCTGATCGGCTGCGGACAGATCCTTGTGGACGAACCGCATGATGCCCATCCACAGCACCTTTGCCACCATCGACACCGCGGCACCGATGACCGCCAGGGCGACCGACCCGGCCAGCAGGCCGTGCCACAGGATCGCGCCCATCGTCACCAGCAGCAGGCCCCAGCCCATCCAGGTGGAGAATGCGCGCTTCTTCGGATCGAAGCGGCTCAGCCACTCCAGCAGGATGTTCACCAACCAGGACAGGTCGAACAGGATCGCCGCGGCGAACCCGACGCCACCGCCCAGCAGGGCGCCGATGCTCACCGTTGACCAGACGATCGCGACCGCCGTCAGCGCCAGCACCAGGCCGGATGCCGCACGGATCGCCAGCGCGTCCATGTCCCGGGGCAGGACTGGGATGCGGACCCGGTAGGTCTCCTCGTAGTCGTGCGAGACGCCACCGATGGTGCGGGTGGCCGGCCGCGTCCGCTTCTCCTCGCGAAACTTCAGCATGAGTCCTCGACTCCTTCAGCGGCACGCACCACCAGGTGCGCGGCAAGGCAGATGCCCTCACGGTCAAGGCGCTCGCTCGCTTCGAGGAGCGCGGCCATCAGGGCGGGAACAGGGGGAAGGCGCCGGGCCGACCGGCACACCGCATGCAGGGCGGCATGCTCAGTCGGGCGGCGTACAGGCCAGCGGGAGCTCACCGGGCGTCCCTCAGGGCGGCGAGACGGCGAGCGGCGGCACGAAGGACCGACGCGTGCTCGACCAGCGCCGCCGCGAGCTTGTCCAGCCCCGGCGGATCCAGCTCCACGGCCTGATCCTCGAAGTCGACCGCCAGCACCAGGTCCGGGCGTGTCGGCGAGAACGGCCGCTGCATCAGGTACGCGGAAAGCAGCGTCGCCGGACCCTGCTCCTGCCCGACGTTGAACACCATGTAGGAGTCCTCCGCCTGGTGCTGGATGTCCGAGCGGTACCCGCCCTGCGCGTGCCGGCCGTTGCACCACGCCGGCTCGTCCACCACCACCGTGCCGTGGTCCCGGGTCTCGATCGTCACCCGGCCGCCGGCGACCGGGGCCATCGGCGCCACGTACAGCGGCTCATCCGCCCACGTGCGGCCCAGCACGTCCCAGTGCTCTTCGTGCATCCCGCGGTTCCAGATGCAGGGGAAACCGGGCCGGCCCGGCTGACGCGCCCCGCACACCGCCGGGTCACCCTCCAGGGCGCCCTGGTGCCAGGCCCACGCCTCCGCGGACACACCCTCCAGCGGGCCCTGCCCGCCGTCCTCGGCGCTCACGCCTGCACCTGCTTGCGGTACTCGGCGCGCAGCTCGACCAGCTGGGCGTGCACGGCGCGCATCCGCTTCAGGCGGGACTCCAGCATGTTGATGACGGTCGCGAACCCGTCCGGGTCCAGGCCCTCCACCCAGTGGTCGTCAACCATCTCCAGCTCGACGTGCGGGAGACGCTGCGCGAGGTGCTTGTCGAACGGGCGGACGTTCAGCGTCATGCCCAGCACGCGGAACTCCTCCGCCTGCCCGTCAGCGTTGATCGGCAGCGTCAGGTCCTGTACCTGCGACTGGCACCAGACGTCTTCGGCGTAGCTGGGCGTCTCGACGTCGCTGCTGTGGTCCATCTCGCAGCCACGCATGCAGGTGAACGTCTTCTGCTCGCCGGTGGCGCGGTCGGTGAACGTCCACGTGCGGGGCGCCAGCGGCTCGACCGTGGCGGCCGTCGGCTGCGTAGGGATCGCCGGCAGGAACGGCTTGACCAGCCCTCCAGACGGGCGGAAGTTCTCGGGTACGGTGATGCTCATGGTTCGACTCCCTCTATGCCAGGGATCGGATCTCAGGCCCCGGCAGCGGTGTTCCAGCACCCGCCGGGGTCGCCCCGTTTTTCCGGAGCGGTGGTTCTATCTAACAGCATGCGTTCCTAGTTAGCAACAGACTGTTCGTTGGTTGCTACGACGGGCGTCTCACACTCGTCTCACAGACCAGTACGGGAAGGGGCACGCAGGGCGCCGATGACCTGCGTTTTCTTGCGGCCCATGGACGTGGCAGATCCTCCATGGACGCCAGGTAAACTCTGGTCACGTGACTGCTGTGTCTGCGAAGCCTCGCATCCCGAACGTCCTGGCCGGCCGCTACGCCTCCGCGGAGCTCGCCGTCCTGTGGTCCCCCGAGCAGAAGGTGAAGCTGGAGCGCCAACTGTGGCTCGCCGTGCTGCGCGCCCAGAAGGACCTCGGGATCGAGGTGCCCGACGCCGCCCTCGCCGACTACGAGCGGGTGCTCGACCAGGTGGACCTGGCGTCGATCGCCGAGCGCGAGAAGGTCACGCGCCACGACGTGAAGGCGCGCATCGAGGAGTTCAACGCGCTCGCGGGCCATGAGCAGGTCCACAAGGGCATGACCTCCCGCGACCTGACCGAGAACGTCGAGCAGCTGCAGATCCGGCTGTCGCTGGAGCTGATGCGCGACCGTACGGTGGCGGTGCTGGCCCGGCTGGGCAAGCTGGCGGGCGAGTACGGCGAGCTGGTCATGGCGGGCCGCTCGCACAACGTCGCCGCGCAGGCCACCACGCTCGGCAAGCGCTTCGCGACCGCGGCCGACGAGCTGCTGGTGGCGTACGCGCGGCTGGAGGAGCTGCTGGGCCGCTACCCGCTGCGCGGCATCAAGGGCCCGGTCGGCACGGCCCAGGACATGCTCGACCTGCTGGGCGGCGACGCCGCGAAGCTGGCGGAGCTGGAGCAGCGGATCGCCGGGCACCTGGGCTTCGGGCACGCCTTCACCTCGGTCGGGCAGGTCTACCCCCGCTCGCTGGACTACGAGGTCGTCACCGCGCTCGTGCAGCTGGCCGCCGCGCCGTCGTCGCTGGCGAAGACGATCCGGCTGATGGCCGGGCACGAGCTGGTCACGGAGGGGTTCAAGCCGGGGCAGGTCGGCTCCTCGGCGATGCCGCACAAGATGAACACCCGCTCCTGCGAGCGCGTCAACGGCCTGATGGTCATCCTGCGCGGCTACGCGTCGATGACCGGCGAGCTGGCGGGCGACCAGTGGAACGAGGGCGACGTCTCCTGCTCGGTGGTGCGCCGGGTGGCGCTGCCCGACGCGTTCTTCGCGCTCGACGGCCTGCTGGAGACCTTCCTGACGGTGCTCGACGAGTTCGGGGCGTTCCCCGCGGTCGTCGCCCGTGAACTGGACCGCTACCTGCCGTTCCTGGCGACCACCAAGGTGCTCATGGCGTCGGTGCGCGCGGGGGTGGGCCGCGAGGTCGCGCACGAGGCCATCAAGGAGAACGCGGTCGCCGCCGCGCTCGCCATGCGGGAGCAGGGCGCCGAGCGCAACGAGCTCCTCGACACGCTCGCCGCCGACGACCGCATCCCGCTGGACCGTGCGCAGCTGGACGCCGCCATGGCGGACAAGCTGTCGTTCACCGGCGCGGCCGCCGACCAGGTGGGCGCCGTCGTCGCACGGATCGAGGAGATCGCCAAGCAGCACCCGGACGCGGCCGGCTACGTGCCCGGTGCGATTCTCTGAGCTCGGGGCACCCGAGCCGTATGACTCCTGAGGAACTCGAAGCCGCTCGCGACCGCCTCGTCCCCGATGTGATCGCGAGCGGCTTGTCCGTGTTGTTCTGCGGTATCAACCCGGGCCTGATGTCGGCCGCGACGGGCCACCACTTCGCCCGCCCCGGCAACCGCTTCTGGCCCGTGCTGCACCGATCGGGCTTCACCCCGCGCCGGTTGAAGCCGTCCGAGCAGGACGAGCTCCTGACGTACGGGCTCGGCATCACCAACGTGGTGGCGCGGGCGACCGCGCGGGCCGACGAGCTGAGCGACGAGGAGTTCCGCGAGGGCGGCCGGCTGCTGGCCGTCAAGGTGGCCGAGCTGAAGCCCCGCTGGCTGGCGGTCGCCGGCGTCACCGCGTACCGCACGGCCTTCCACGACCGCACGGCCCGGATCGGCCCGCAGGAGCGGACGATCGGCGACACGCGGATCTGGGCCCTGCCCAACCCCAGTGGTCTCAACGCCCACTGGACCCTGGAGACGATGGCGGAGGAGTTCGCCCGGCTGCGGGCCGCGGCACAGGAGGAGTCCGGGGTCCGCCAGGGGGCGCGGGGAGCAGGGCGGTGAGGGGCGACCGCTGAGCCCGTTCCCCCGGCCTGTTGCCGCCGGAGCCGACCCGGGCGAGGGCCGGCAGGGGGTAGCGATCTTCGGGTGGCTCGGCCCCGGAGCCCAGAGGCGACCGGCGATGATCTCCCTTTCCCGACTGCTCGTTCCGATGTCGCGATACACCATGTGTGGCGGCTTCCCGCTGCCGATGCCGTGCGCGGGAAGTACCGTCCGCCGGGCGGGCGGACGAGGCCGGTGGGCGGACCCTCGGGGGTCGGAGCCTAGGGCGGATCGACTTCCGTGACGACGGCGAGCAGCTGGAACGGCAGCTCCTTGTCCCACTGGGAGACTCCCAGGGCTATCCAGCGCTCCTCCGCGCGCCAGAGGTGGACGTCGGGCACGGAGTTGCTCAGGATGTTCCAGGGTTCGGGTATCTCCTCCCCGTCCATGCCGCGCTGCAGCAGCGACCAGAGGCTGAAGACCTGGGGCTCGCCCCAGCGGGCGCCGAGCACCGCCGCCAGCGCGTCGCGCTCGGCCTCGTACTGTTCCTCGACGAGTTCGCGCCGAGTGCCGTCGTCCTCCCAGAAGTCCTCGCTCGTGCTGAGCTCCGCGAGGTGGTAGCCCGGCCCGCTGTCGCCCGCGTCCGATCTGCCGCGCTGCCCGGGGAAGGGGCGGGAGCGCAGCAGATCGATGGTCGCCAGATGCCGTGCGGTGGTCATGGATCCAGTAAAGCCCCCGCCACTGACAATTGGCGTTCCGTCAGGCGCCCCCGCGGCGTACGGCGCCCCACCCGGCCGTCGGCGCGGCCGCCGTCCAACCCGCGGTGACGGCGGGACCGGTCCAAGGGCCCAGGGTGCCCGCGGTGTCCGTCCCAGCACCAACTGCCCCGCCTGGTCCGGCAGGTACTCGGCGCCCCCCGCCGCGAGGTCGCCGACTGCCCGCCGGGATCGTGCCCGCGGTGCGGGTGATCGCGGCCGGCGATCCGCTGCTGTTCCCCGCGGCGGTACGGGCGTTGGCGGCGGAGTACGGCAACCGGGACGCGCGGGCCGCCCCGGAGCGGGCGGAGCTGACGGGCCGGGAGGCGGCGGTCCTGCGGCTGATGGCCCGGGGACTGTCCGACGCGGAGATCGCGGCCGGGCTGCTCGTCGGGACGGAGACCGTGAAGACGCACGTCAGTGCCGTACCGGCGAAACCGGGCGCCCGGGGCCGTACGCAGGCGGTCATCGCCGCGTACGCGTCCGGCTTCGTGTCGCCGTCCGGCCCGGCGGAGGGCGCGGGCGCCGGTCGCCGCCCGGCGGACCATTGAGTACGATCCGGCAGACACGCGCTCGAGCTGGGAGGACACGGTGGGGCGGCTGACCGGTGGTGACCCGTCGTTGCTGCGGCGGATCAACTCCGCGGTGGTACTCCATGCACTGCGGGGCTCCGACGCGCTCACGCTGACGGACCTGACGCGCATCACGGGTCTGTCCCGGCCCACGGTGGAAGGCGTGATCGAGGGGCTCATGGGCAACGGCCTGGTGGTCGAGGCCGCGCCGGAGGAGGGTGAGACGCGCCGCCAGGGGCGGCCGGCGCGCCGCTTCCGGTTCCGCGCGGAGGCCGGGCATCTGCTGGGCATCGAGATCGGGCCGCACCGGGTCGCGGCGCTCATGTCGGGGCTGGACGGGCGGATCATCGGCGCGGGGTCCCGCGAGGTGTCCGAGACGGCGTCCGCGGACGAACGGCTGGAGCGGGTCCGGACGGTCGTCGCCGATGTGCTGCGGCGCACCGGGGTGCCGCGCAGCAGCCTGCGCGCGGTGGGCGTGGGCACACCCGGCATCGTGGAGGCGGACGGGACCGTCCGGCTCGGTACGGCGCTGCCCGGCTGGACCGGTCTGGCGCTGGGCGAGCGGCTGCGCCGTTCGTTCCGCTGCCCGGTGCTGGTGGAGAACGACGCGAACGCGGCGGCCGTGGCCGAGCAGTGGAAGGGCGCCGCGACGGACTCGGACGACATCGTCTTCGTCCTGGCCGGGCTGAGTCCGGGGGCCGGATCGCTGATCGGCGGGCGGCTGCACCGGGGCTTCGGCGGGGCCGCCGGGGAGATCGGCGCGCTGCACCTGCTCGGACAGGGCGCCACACCGGAGACGTTGCTGTCCACGACGGACGAGCCGCTGCACCCGCTGGACGAGCAGGCCGTCGCCGAGGTCTTCGCGCTGGCCCGCCAGGGCGACGTGCGGGCCGGGGCCGCGGTGCAGCGGTTCATCCAGCGGCTGGTGCACGACGTGGCGGCGCTCGTGCTGGCGCTGGACCCGGAGCTGGTCGTGATCGGCGGCTGGGCGGCCGGCCTGGACGGGATACTCCCGCCGCTGCGGGAGGAGCTGGCGCGGTTCTGCCTGCGCCCGCCGCGGGTGGCGCTGTCGCTGCTGGGCGAGGCGGCCGTGGCGACCGGCGCGCTGCGGCTGGCGCTCGACCACGTGGAGGAGCAGCTGTTCGCGGTGGAGGGCACGGTGACGGCCCGCCGCTGAGCCCTGCCGGGCGCTGCGCCGGTCCCCCGTGGCCGGTGTCGCCCGGGACGGGCCGTACCGCCGCGCACGGCGCACCGGGCGCGGCGGGGGTACGGGCGTCAGGACGCGATCCGGAGGTCCCCCGCGTCGCCGAAGGTCAGCCGGCAGGTGTCGGCGCGGTACGTGGCGACCGAGACGGCCGCGGTTCGGCCCTGCGAGAAGTACCGCGTGGTGACGACCAGGACCGGGGCGCCGGGGAGCCGGTCGAGTTCCCTGGCGTCGTCCGCGCGGGCGGAGCCGAGCTCCACTGCGCGGTCCTGGCCCTCCAGGGTCAGGCGCTGGAGTTCGCGCAGGACGCTGCGGGCGCGGGCCGGACCGGAGGGGGCGTCGATGGCGGTGAGGTCAGGGACCGAGGCGGCGGGGACGTACAGCTGCTCGGCCGCGACCGGCTGGCCGTGGGTCACGCGCAGGCGCCGCACCGTGTGGACGGCCTCGTCCGTGGCGGGGTCGAGATCGAGGAGGCGGGCCACCGCGGCGGGCGGCACGGCGGACGCGCACTCGACGGGCTGCCAGGCCTCCTCGCCGGGGCCGGGCCACTGCTGCTGGGTGGTGGAGACGTCGACGCCCATGCGCGGCGGGGCGACGGTGGTGCCGACGCCGCGGCGCCGCTGGAGGCGGCCTTCGAGCTCGAGCTGCTCGAGCGCCTGGCGGAGCGTGGCGCGGGCGACTCCGAAACGAGCGGCCAGTTCCCGCTCGTTGGGCAGGATCTCGCCCACCGCGAAGTCGGTGTCCAGTGCCTCACTGATCACTGTCTTGAGGTGCCAGTACTTCGGCTCCGGCACCGATTCCAGCTGCGTGGTCCCCACCCTGATCCTCCGCAATCGCCGTGTCACCGGCGGCTTTCCGTGCCCTTGTTTATTAAAGGTTCCTGCACTAACTCTCCGACCGACCATAAGGCGGCCCCCACCCTTGGTCAAGACCAATGCGCCGGCCCCGCGTCCGGGATCGGAACGCGGGGCCGGGGGGAATCGGGAAGGGGTGCCGCTATGGCGTGAGGGAAGACAGTTTGTCGGGGTTCCTCACGATGTAGATGCACTGGATGCGGCCGTCCCGGACGTCCACCTGGATGACGGCGTCGGGTTTCCCGTCCGTCAGCACGAGCAGCGCGGGACCGCCGTTGAGTTCGACCAGGCGGGACTCGAACCCGGTGTCCTTGGCCACGGCCAACAGGAACCGGCCCACCTTGTCGGCGCTCTCCATGACCCGCAGCGGCGCCTTGGCCTTGCCGCCGCTGTCGCCGACGAGCCGGACGTCCGGTGCCAGCAGCGCCAGGAGGTTGCCGAGGTCGCCGCCGGCCGCCGCCTCCAGGAAGCGCTCGGTGAGGTCCCGGCGCTCGGCCGGGTCCACGTCGTACCGGGGCCGGCCCTCCTCGACGTGGCGGCGGGCGCGGCCCGCGAGCTGCCGGACGGCGGCCTCGGACCGGTCCAGGGTCGCCGCGATCTCCGCGTACGGGAATCCGAAGGCCTCGCGGAGCACGAACACCGCTCGCTCCAGCGGGGAGAGCGATTCGAGGACGACCAGGACGGCGAGCGAGACGGAGTCGGCGAGCACCGCGCGCTCGGCCGTGTCGGGGACGGTGGGTCCGAAGTCGGTGGCGACGGGTTCGGGCAGCCATGGCCCGACGTACGACTCGCGCCGGGCCTGGACCTGGCGCAGGCGGTCGATGGCCAGCCGGGTGGTGATCCGTACGAGGTACGCGCGCGGCTCGCGGATCTGTCCGTGGTCGGCTCCCGTCCAGCGGAGCCATGCCTCCTGGACCACGTCCTCGGCGTCGGTTACCCACCCGAGCATCCGGTAGGCGACGCCGGTCAGGACCGGCCGGTGCGCCTCGAACACGTCGGTGGTGTCGGTGTCGGTGTCGGTGTCGGTTGCCACGGATGCCATCCCATCCGACGGGGAGGCCCGTGTCCAGGAGCAACGGCTGCGGAACGAACCACACCCGGACGGCCGCCGGACGGCCGCGCCCCTTGAAGTCGGGACTACCCGGCGGTAATTGTTGCTGACAGAGCGTCTACATCACGGCAGGGAGCAGCAGCATGGCCGCACAGGTCTCCTTCACCATCGAGTCCCTCCACGGGCCCCGCACACTGTCGCTGGAGTACGAACGGGCCGGCTCCGGAGAACCGCTTCTGCTGCTGCACGGCATCGGACACCACTGGCAGGCGTGGCGGCCGGTCATGGACATCCTGGCGGCCGAGCGCGAGGTGATCGCCGTCGACCTGCCGGGCTTCGGCGCCTCCCCCGCGCTGCCCGACGGGGTCCCCTACGACCTCCCCACCGTGGGCCGGGTGCTCGGGGCGCTGTGCGAGAGGCTGGACGTCGACCGGCCGCACGTGGCGGGCAACTCCCTCGGCGGGCTGCTGGCACTGGAGCTCGGGCGCGAGAAGCGGGTGCGGTCCGTGACGGCGCTGTCGCCCGCCGGCTTCTGGGTGGAGAGCGAGCGGCGGTACGCCTTCGCGACCCTGCGCGCCATGCGGGCCGGCGCCGAATCCCTACCCGTTCCGGTCATCGAGCGGATGTCCCGCACGGCGACCGGGCGGGCCGCGCTGACCAGCACCATCTACGCGCGGCCGGGACGGCGGTCACCCGAGGCGGTCGTCGCCGAGACGCTGGCGCTGCGTCATGCGTCCGGATTCCACCAGACCCTCGCCGCCGGGCGGAACGTCCTGTTCACGGACGACCTCGCGGGCCTGCCGGTCACCATCGCGTGGGGCACCCGCGACCGGCTGCTGCTGCGCCGCCAGGGTGTCCGGGCCAAGCGGGTGATGACCGGCGCCCGGCTGGTGCGGCTGCCGGGGTGCGGACACGTGCCCATGAACGACGATCCCGCCCTGGTGGCGCGCGTGCTCCTCGACGGCAGCCGCTGACCGGCTCCCGGACCTCCGCGAGCCGCCACCCGGGAACCTGGGCCTCCGCGAGCCGCGACCCAGGATCCCGGAGCCCAGGGCCACGCCCGCGCCGACGAGCGCGCTCCCGACGCCCTGGGCGGGGCCGTACGAACCGGTCGCGACGAGTGGTGCCGTCATCGCCGCCGACACCGGGATCAGACCCGAGAAGAGGGTGGCGCGCTCGGCCCCGATCCGCTGCAGGCCCAGGTACCAGCAGAGGAAGCCCACGACGGTGACGACTGCCGCCTGCCACAGCAGCGCGACCGCCTCCTGCGGGGCCGGCACCCGGAGCACCTCGGTGCCGTCGAGGACGAGACCGAGCGCGGCGGACTCCAGGGCCGCGACGCCGCAGACGGTGGCCGTCAGCAGCCTGGGCCCGAGCGGCTTCAGTACGGGTACGGCCAGCACGGCGAAGCCCACCTCCCCGACCAGGGCGGCGGCCGACCAGGCGATGCCGGCCGCGTCCGTACGGCCCCAGCCCTGCACGGTGAACGCCCCCACGGCGACCAGCAGCGCCCCGTACAGCACCGGGCGGGCGGGCCTGCGGCCGTCCAGCAGGGGGACGAGCACGGCGACGACGACGGGCGCACAGCCGACGAACACGCCCGGGACGGCGGGCTCCGCGGTGCGCTCGGCCGCGAGCACGGCGAGGTTGAATCCGACCATGCCGACGGCGGCGAGGACGGCGAGGCGCCCCCACGAGCGGGCACCGAGGGCACGCAGCGGGGCCGTACCGCCGCGGCCGAGGAGCGGCAGGAGCAGAAGGCAGGCGAGGCCGTAGCGCAGTGCCTGGCCGCCCGCGTGGGGATAGGCGCCGAGCACGCTGTTGGCGGTGAAGGAGGCTCCGACGAGGACGCAGGCGAAGGCCGCGAGCAGCGCCCCGCGCGGGGATGTCACGTTCATGGCACCGACGCTAGGGAGGGCGGCGGTCCGGTTCGGGGTCCACTCTCCCGCCGTGTTCGTGGACCACTTCCGCGGCGCCCGCCCCGGGGTTTGTAGGGTCCGGGGCATGGTGGAGGCGGGGGCCGCGCACACGGGTGCGGAGTGCGCGGGGACGGAACAGGCGGGGATGGAGAAGGCGGCGGGAGAGGCGGCGCGGGCCGCGGGCGCGGCGAGCCGGTGCGAGGAGCGATCGTCCGGTGCCGCCTGGGAGTTGCTGCTCCCGGCGGCTGCCGCGCCGCCCCGGCGCAGGGGCCGGACGTTGCAGGCGGCACTGCGCGAGGCGGTCCGTTCGGGGCGGCTCGCGGCGGGCACGCGGCTGCCGTCGAGCCGTGAGCTCGCGGCCGACCTCGGGGTGTCGCGGGGTCTGGTGACGGACGCCTACGAGCAGCTGACGGCCGAGGGGTACCTGCGCAGCAGTCGCGGTGCGGGCACGTGGGTCGGCGACGCGGTCCGGGCCTCCGGCGCGGGCGGGGACGGCCCGGCGCCGGCCGGTCGCAGCGGTCCCATGCCCGCCGCGGGCGGCACCCGGACGGGTCCCGGACCGGCGCCCCGTGCCCCGGTGGCGACGCGGGTGGACTTCACTCCGGGGACGCCGGACCTGTCGCTGTTCCCGCGCGCCGCCTGGGCGGCGGCGCACCGGACCGTGCTGTCCCGGCTGCCGCACGCGGCGCTCGGTTATCCCGATCCGCGCGGTCTCCCGGACCTGCGCGCGGCCCTGGCGGCGCTGCTCACCCGGCGGCGCGGGGTGGTGGCCGCACCGGAGCGGGTGGTCGTGTGCTCGGGGGTCGCCCAGGCCATGACACTGCTCGGCTTCGTCCTGCGCGGACGCGGGCTGCGGGATATCGGGGTCGAGGACCCGGGCAGCCCGGAGCACGCCACCCTCTTCGCGTCGGCCGGGCTGCGGACGGTGGGGCTGCCCCTGGACGGCGAGGGACTGGCTCCCGGGCCGCTCGCCGCGTCCGGGGTACGCGCCGTCGTGACCACGCCCGCCCACCAGTTCCCCTCCGGGATCGCCTGTTCACCCCGGCGCCGTACGGAACTGCTCGACTGGGCGCGGACGGTGGACGGCTACCTGATCGAGGACGACTACGACGGCGACTTCCGCTACGACCGGGCTCCCGTCGGTGCCCTGCAGGGCCTCGACCCCGCACGCGTGGTCTACACGGGCTCGGTGAGCAAGTCCCTGGCGCCCGGGCTGCGGCTCGGCTGGATGGTCGTGCCGGAGCCGCTGGTGGAGGAGGTGGTGGACCGCAAGCGCACCATGGACCTGGGCAACCCGTCGCTCGACCAGGCGGTGCTCGCCGAGGTCGTCGCGGGCGGCGGCTACGACCGGCAGCTGCGGCGGTGCCAGCGGGCCTACCGCGAGCGGAGGGACGCGCTGGTCACGGCGCTGGCTCAGTACCTTCCCGGTACGCGGGTCAGCGGCATCGCGGCCGGACTGCACGTCATCGCGCGCGTGCCGGGGCATCACGGCCCGGAGGCGGCGTTCCTGGCCCGGGCAGCCGCGGCCGGAGTGCTGGTGCGGCCGCTGTCCGGCTACGGGACGGTGGCGCGGGACGACGGGGACGTACCCCTGGTCCTGGGTTACGCCCATCTGACGCCGTCCGACATCGCCCTGGGGGTACGGCGGATGGCGGACTCCTGACGACGGCCGCGACGGGGCGCCGTGGGCTTGTTCACCCGGCGTTCGCGTGGGCGTCGTGACCGGGCACTAGGCATGCCCCGGCACGCCCGTTCCGGCCCTGGAGACGACCGATGCAGCTGTACCGTCCTGACCCCTCGCCCGCCCGCCGCACCGTCCTGCGCGGCTCCCTGGCCGCGTCGGCGGCCGTGTCGCTGGGGGCGCGCTCAGCGCCCGCGCAGGCCCGTTCCGGGCGGCCGCGCGCCGCCTGGGGCGTCCAGACGGGGGACGTCACGTCGTCGTCCGGTCTGGTGTGGGTGCGGTCCGACCGGCCGGCCCGGATGGTCGTCGAGACCTCGGCCACCGAGTCCTTCCGCCACCCCCGCCGGTGGGAGGGCCCGCTGCTGGGACCGGACACCGACTGCACGGGGACGACCGCGCTGCGCGGCCTGCCGCCCGGCACGCAGATCCACTACCGGGTCACCCTCGCCGACCCGGACGACCCGCGCCGCACCGGTGAGCCGGTGTACGGCACCTTCCGGACGGCGCCCGCGCGGCGCCGGGACGGGGTGCGGTTCCTGTGGTCGGGCGACATCGCCGGACAGGGCTGGGGCATCAACCCGGACATCGGCGGCTTCCGCGCCTACGAGGAGATGCGCCGCCTCGACCCGGACTTCTTCCTGTGCAGCGGCGACACCGTCTACGCCGACGGGCCGCTCCTGCCGAGCGTGACCCTTCCGGACGGGCGGATCTGGCGCAACGTCATGACGGAGGAGAAGGCGAAGGTCGCCGAGACGCTCGACGAGTACCGCGGCGTCTTCCGCTACAACCTGCTGGACCACAACGTCCGCGCCTTCAACGCGCAGGTGCCGGCGATCGTGCAGTGGGACGACCACGAGGTGCGCAACAACTGGTACCCCGGCCAGATCCTGGACGATCCGCGCTACGGCGAGAAGGACGTGGACGTCCTGGCCGCCCGCGCCGGGCGGGCGTTCGGCGAGTACTTCCCCGTGTCGACGGTGTCCGCCGGCCGGATGCACCGGGTGGTGCGCCACGGGCCGCTGCTCGACGTGTTCGTCCTGGACATGCGCACGTACCGCAACGCCAACTCGCCGGGGCGGCAGCCGGACGACACGACCGGCATCCTCGGGGCGGAGCAACTGGCCTGGCTGAAGCGCGAACTGGCGCGGTCGCGGGCGGTGTGGAAGGTGCTCGCCGCCGACATGCCGCTCGGGCTGGTCGTGCCGGACGGGGCGGTGGACTTCGAGGCGGTGGCTCAGGGCGACCCGGGGGCGCCGCTCGGCCGGGAGCTGCAGATCGCCGAGCTGCTGCGGTTCATCAAGCACCGGCGGATCACGGGCACGCTGTGGCTGACGGCCGACGTGCACTACACGTCGGCACAGCACTACCTGCCGGAGCGGGCCGCGTTCAAGGACTTCGCGCCCTTCTGGGAGTTCGTGTCCGGCCCCCTGGCGGCGGGCGGGTTCCCGGCGAACGCGCTGGACGGCACGTTCGGGCCGGAGCGGGTGTTCGTGCGGGCCCCGCAGCGGGCGAACGTCTCGCCGATGGAGTCGCCCCAGTACTTCGGCGAGGTCGACATCGACGGGGACAGCGGGGAACTGACCGTGCGGCTGCGGGCGGAGGGCGGCACGGTGCTGTTCGGCAAGGTGCTCCGGCCGGGGCGCGTCGGCCAGTGAAGCCGGTGCCCCGCCCCGTGGGGCACCGGGCGGGGCACTCGCCCGGGGCCTTCCTGTGCGGGGCGGGGGTTGCCCGGGGCCGTAGCGGCCGGGCCGGGGCGATTGTCAGTGGTGGGTCCTACCGTCTCCCCCATGACGCGATCCGTGCAGGCACTCGCCTATTCCCGTCCGTCCGCCCTGGAGTCGTCCGGGGCCGGACGGCTGCTCGGCCTGGAGACATCGGGCGGGCTCACGCCCGCCGGGGCCGAGGCCCATCCCCGTTTCTTCGCCGGCTTCCTGACGTCGCCGCAGATAGCGGCGCGCGGGCTGCTGGCGGTCGCGGATGTCGCGGCGGCCCGGTACTACCAGCGGCTGCGGCCGGCGTCGCTGGACCCGGTGGTGACGGGGAACGGCGACCGTCTGCGCTTCGAGTCGTTCTCGGGCTGCGGCGGCGTGTACGCACGGCTCGATGTGCTGAGCGAAGGCCTCGACGGCGCCGCGACGGGGCACGGGACGACCAACGTGGACGTCAACAACCCGCTGCGCGAGGCGCTTTCCCGGTTGACCGGCGACGATCCGCTGCATCTGCGCGTCGGCCCGGAGGAGATGGCGGTGACCACGCTGGGCGGCGCGGTGGTGGAGAAGAAGGTGCCGCTGCCCGACCGCTGGCTGCGCGGCTTCGCCGAGGCGCAGGTGGCGTGCGCCGGCTTCGACCTTCGCGCGGAGCTGTCCGCCGCCGAGGCCGTGCGGTTCCTGCGCGCGCTGCCGCGCACGCCGGGGGCCACGGCCCGCGGGCCGCTGTGGGTGGCGCCGGCCGGGAGGACCTTGCGGCCGACGACCCGGCCGGTCCCCGGCGCGGTGTGCCTGCCGGGCCCGGAGCGCCTGGTCGCGCTCCAGCGAGTGCTGCGGCACGCCACGGCACTGCGGGTGTACGGGCCGGTGCCGGACGGCGCCGCGACGGCGAGCGCCTGGGAGGTGGCACTGCCCGGGATGCGGCTGACCCTGACGCTCTCACCGGACGCCTCGCGCGGCTTCTCCGGGGAGGGCGGCGTGCTGGAGGCGCTGGCCACCCAGGAAGCCGCGGAGGACGCCGAGCTGGTGTCGGTCCTGCTCGCCTGGGAGCCGCGGATCGACCTCGCCGACCTGGCCGCGCAGGCCGGACTGCCGGTGGAGCGGGTGCGGGCGGCGCTGACCCGGCTCGGGACGGCGGGCCGGGTCGGTTACGACGTGGCGGACGCCGCGTACTTCCACCGGGAGCTGCCGTACGACGCGGACCGCGCGGAGCGGCACAATCCGCGGCTGGTGGCGGCGCGTGCCCTGGTGTCCTCGGGTGCGGTGGAGCTGTTGCCGGACGGGGAGCCGGCGCTGGTGACCTCGGGTGAACGCCGTTACCAGGTGCGGTGGTCGGAGGGCCGTGTGCTGGGCTGCACCTGCCGGTGGTGGGCGGACTACCGGGGCCGCCGGGGCCCGTGCAAGCACGCGCTGGCGGTACGGATGGCGCGGCGCGGCGCCGGCTCGCCCGTGGGCGACCGCGGAACCGGCGGCGTCGCGGCGGTCGCCGGAGGTGCCCGGTGAAGCGTGCGGAGGAGCTCACGCGGGAGCCGGCCGAGCCGGCGGCGCTGCTGACGGCCGTGCGCGAGGGGCGGCGCGACGACGTGCCGGGACTGCTGGAGGCACTGGGCCCCGCCGGACGCAGGGCGGCCCTCGATGAGCTGAAGGCACTGCGCAAGGAACTGCGCGGCTGGGGCTGGGAGCGCTGGGAGGAGCGGCGGCGCGTCGCGCGGGCGCTGCTGGTGGCCGGGGCCGGCTGTCACACCGGGGCCGCGGCGGCGGCCGCCTGGATCGGCGCCCGCGATCTGCGGGACTGGGAGCGGCTGCCCTGCGGCATGCTCCTGGACCTGCTCGCCGACCGGGGGCCCGAGTGGCTGGGCGACGTGGCGCACCGGCTCGCCGGGCGGGCGGCGACGGCCGAGGAGGACTACGGGATGATCGCCGGGCTGGTCCGGGTGTCGGGCTGCCCGGTGCCGGTGACGGACGGCTTCGTGCACGGCTGGGCGGACGCGGTCGCGAGCGGGGGCATCCTTGCCACGCTGCGCAGCGACCCGCACACGCGGGTGCTGGTGCCCCGGCTGTTCCTGACGGCCGAGCCGCCCGCCACGCTCACCTGGCGCGACGAGGACTGGCAGGCGGCGCTGGTGACACTGGCCGCCGAGGGCGCGGTGGACCGGGCGGAGCTCGTCGACGCGTGCGTGGCGCGGCTGCTGCGCGGCGGCAGGCCGGGCGGGCATCGGTTCTTCCTCGCTCTGTTGCGGCGGCTGGAGCTCACGCCGGCCGAGGAACGGGCCCGTACGGCCGACTGGATGGGCATGGCGGCCGATGCCGCCTCGACCGTGGCCGGGCACGCTCAGGACGTGCTGGCACGCCTGGCCGGGTCGGGAGACCTGTCCGCGCGTGAGCTGGCCGAGGTGTCCGCGTCGGTGCTGTTCCGCACGGAGAAGAAGCTGGTGCGGGCGCAGTTGGTGCTGTTGGGGAAGGCGCTGCGGCGGGGCGGGCCCGATACGGCGGCGGAACTGCTGCCCGCGGTCGCCGAGGCGTTCGGGCACGAGGACTCCGAGATGCGGGAGCGCGCCCTGAAGCTGGTCGGCCGCCACCTCGCCGCGGTCGGCGAGCGGACGCGTACCGAGCTGGCGGAGGTGGCGGCGGTGCTCGGTCCGGCGCACCGGGCGGCGGCGGCCGAGGTGTTCGGCGGCGCGTTGCCGCGGGAGACCTGGGAGGCCGGGCCGTACGAGGAGATCCTGCCTCCGGCGCCCCGGCCGCAGCGGGTGGACCCGGCGGCGGGCAGCCTGCCCGAGCTCGTCGAGGACCTGGCGGCCCTGCTGGTGTCGGACGACGACGTCATCGGCGTCGAGCGGGCGCTGGACGGACTCGTCCGGCACGCGCACCGGGACGGGAACGCGCTGCGCGAGGCCCTGCTGCCGCTCGTCGCCGGCCTGTGGTGGTACAAGCGCGACACGGACGTCATGCGGCATCTCGGGCCGCTGGACATCGTCGTCGGTGCCGTGGTGGGGAAGGTGACGACCGGGCACCTGGACGCGGCGCTGCGGGCGCGGCCGGTGCACACATGCGTGCACCGGGCCCTCGACCGGGTCCGGGAGGCACGGGCGCAGGAGGCCGCCCTGTCGGTGCTGGAGCGGCCGGTGCCGTTCCTGCTCGCCACACCGACGTGGCACACGGGCGCGGTGGACCCCGGTGAGCTCGTCGAGCGGCTGACCGCGTACCGGCGGCTCGGCGCCCGGCCGGGTGAGCTGGACTTCGCGCAGGCTCTGCTGCGCGTGCGCCGGTCGGGCCCCGCCGCGGCCGAGGCGGCCGGAGCCGCCGCGCGGCTGGGCACCCCGGAGGGACAGCGCCTCGCGCAGTGGCTCACCTCCCCGGAACCGGTGGCCCCCGCGCTGCGCGCGGTCATGGATGCCGAGGACGCGGACGGCGACGGTCACTTCCCCTGGGGGCGTGCGCTGCTCCGGCGGATCGTCCTGACGCCCCGGGCACACCGCGTCATCGAGCGGGACTTCCCGCCCGCGTTCCACTGGCTGGGCCGCGCCCCGGCGGGCACCGGCCGGAACTGCCACCACTGGGGCGGCTGGGCGGCGCACTGGACGGCCGTGCTGCCGGAGGACCGCGAGACGCTCGCGGCATGGCTGCTGCCGATCGCCACCTCCGCCGCGGACGACCTGCGCGGGGGCGCCCGTTCCCTGCCGCAGCTCGTCGAGGCGGGCGGCGAGGCGGGCCCCGCCGTGCACCTGACGCTCGCCACCGGGCTGGGCGCGCGACACGTGGAGGACCGCCTGGCGGCGGTCGACGCCCTGCTGGTCCTCGCCGCGCGCGGCGAGCTGGACGCGGCCCTGCTCGGCAAGGACCTCGCGGAGCTGGTGCGGCTGGGTACGGTGAAGCCCAACCGGCTGGCGGACGCGGCCCGTACGGCCGCCGCGACGGGGGCGTACGCCACCACGTGGTCCGTCCTGGGCAGCGCCCTGCCGGGCCTGTTCCCGGGTGGTGAACCGGTGCGCGGGCTGGGGGAGATACTGGGGGTCGCCGCCGACTGCGTCGAGCGGTGCGGAGCGCCACCGCACGCCACCGGCACCACGGGCATCATCGGTACCACGGGCTCCGGCGCACCGGTTGCGGGCACCGCGGCCGCGCGGGACGGGATGGACGCGGTGGACGCGCTCGCGGCTCGTCGCGGCTCCTCGCAGCTCGTCTCCCAGGCGAAGCGGCTCGTGAAGGCCCTGGCGAACACGTCGGTGCACGAGACCGGTCATGCGACGCCGGAACTAGTTGAAAATACTCATTAAAGGGCCAGATGCATCCTTAACCCATCAGTCACAAAGGGTTCGTGATCACGCAACACCACTGGGTCACAGTGATGCCCATGAATGATGTGACTTCTGCGAAGAGCGCCCGCCGCCGGCCCCACCACTGGCGGCGGGATCTCGTGGAGCTGGCCGCCCTGTTCACCGCCGTCGCCGTCGCCGACGCGGTGGCCAACACCGTCGCGCACGGCCCCGACGGTCCGTACCTGCTCGTCTTCTCGGCGGTCGCCCTGGTCGCCACCGCGGCGTTCCACACCTGGTGGGCACGCCGCCACAGCCATGCGCCGCCCGCCGGGGCGGAAAGCGATACCGGCGGCACCGCGACCGCGGCCACGGCCGCCGGGGCGGTCGCGGTGCGGCCGGCCGACGGTACGCCGCCCGTCGCCGACCCGGCCGCGACGGCGCTGTGGCGCATGCGCACCACCGTGCGCGACGCGCCGGGCAGCCTCGCCGCCCTGTGCACGGCGCTCGCCCACCTGCGGGTCGACATCCTCACCCTCCAGACGCACCCGCTGGCCGACGGCACGGTCGACGAGTTCCTGCTGCGCGCCCCCGCCTCGCTCCAGACGACGCAGCTCACCCGGGAGATCGCCGCGGCCGGCGGCGAGTCCACCTGGATCGAGCGGGCCGACGCGCACGACCTGGTCGACACCCCGGCACGGGTACTGGGCCTGGCCACCCGTACCGCGCTCGACGCCGCGGAACTTCCGCTGGCCCTGCGCCAGTTGCTCGGCCGGTGCACCATCCACTCCCTGCCGGCGGTCTCCCTGACGGGCCGCCCCACCGGTGAGACCGCCCCCGTCGAGGGAGCCCTGGAGGAGGGCGAGACGGTGATGCGCATGCGCGACCCGAACGGCGGAGTGATCAGCATCGAGCGGCCGTACCTGCCGTTCACGCCCACCGAGTTCGCCCGCGCCCGCGCGCTGGTCGAGCTCGACGCCCGCCTCGGTCCCCGCATCCCCCGCAGCCAGGACGTCCTCACGCTCCCCGAGGGCAACGAGATCACCGTCCGCCGCGCCGACCGGAGGGACCTGCGCGCCGCCCGGGCCATGCACGACCGGTGCTCCTCCCGCACCCTCGGGCTGCGCTACCACGGTCCCGTCGCCGACGCCGACCGCTACCTCGACCATCTGCTCAGCCCGCGCTTCGGACGCACACTCGCCGTCGAGACGGCGTCCGGCCGTCTCGTCGCCCTCGGCCACCTCCTGTGGGACGGCGACGAGACGGAGGTCGCCCTGCTCGTCGAGGACGACTGGCAGCGCCGAGGCATCGGTTCGGAGCTGCTGAGCCGCCTGGTGGGCCTGGCCGTCGAAGCCGGCTGCGAGAGCGTCTACGCGGTGACGCAGTCGTCCAACACCGGCATGGTCGCGGCCATGCGCGCCCTCAACCTGCCCCTGGACTACCAGATCGAGGAGGGCACCCTGGTGATCACCGCTCGGCTGAGCGGGGTTCCCGCCCACCGTGGCGATCACCACTCGGACCAGCACCCCGACAAGCACCGGGACCGGCACTCGGACCAGCACTCGGACCAGCACTCCGGCCGCCGCTAGGACCGCCGGCCGGACGGCCGTGCCGGCGCACGTCCCCCCGGCCGCCGTTCAGGGCGCCGACGGGCCCGGCGCTGAGCGCCTCCGTCAGGTCCCGCCACAGGTCCTCGACGTCCTCCAGGCCGACCGACATCCGCAGCAGCCGGTCACTGACGCCCGCCGCCCTCCGGTCCGTCTCGTCCACGATGCGGTGGCTGATGGAGGCCGGGTGCTGGATCAGGGTGTCCACGCTGCCGAGACTGACCGCCGGAGTGATGAGCCGCACTCCGGCGATCACGGCGTGCGGGTCCCCGTACACCTCGAACGAGACCATGGCGCCGCCGATCTCCGGGTAGTGCACCCGCGCGACGCGGGGATCGGCCGACAGCCGGCACGCCAGTTCGGCGGCGGACGTGGAGGCCGCACGCATCCGCACCGGCAGCGTGGACAGCCCCCGCAGCAGCAGGTAGCCGGCCATGGGATGCAGGATGCCTCCGGTGGCGAAACGCACCCGCCGCAGCAGACCGGCGAACTCCTCGTCGCACGCCACCACGCCGCCCATCACGTCGCCGTGCCCACCCAGGTACTTGGTGGCGCTGTGCAGCACGATCCGCGCGCCGTGCTCCACGGGCCGCTGGAGCACGGGCGTGGCGAAGGTGGAGTCGACGAGCAGCGGCACCGGGCCGCAGGCGTGCGCCACCGCCCGGATGTCGACCTCGGCGAGCGTGGGGTTGGCGGGCGTCTCGACCATCACCAGCCCGGTGTCGGGCCGGATCGCCGCGGCGATGCCCGCCGGGTCCGTCCAGGTCACCTCGGTGCCGAGCAGCCCGGAGGTGAGCAGGTGGTCGCTGCATCCGTACAGCGGACGCACCGCCACCACATGGCGCAGGCCCGCGCTCGCCCGGGCGAGCAGGACCGCGGTGAGGGCGGCCATGCCGCTGGCGAACGCCACCGCGCTCTGCGTGCCCTCCAGCCGGGCGAGCGCGGTCTCGAACCGGGCGGTGGTCGGGTTGTCGAGCCGGGCGTAGACCGGCGGCCCCTCCGGGCGGGCACCGGTGGCGGCGAACTCGTCGATCCGGGCGGCCTCGCCCCGGGTGTCGTACGAGGGGTAGGTGGTGGACAGGTCGAGGGGAGCGGCGTGCAGGCCGAGGGCGGCGAGGTCCTCGCGCCCGGCGTGCACGGCTTCGGTGGCCGGCGCCCGCGGGATGGAGCGGGTCGTGATCGAGGCGACGGAGTCGGTGTGATCGGCGCGATCCATGGCATCCATGGCGGCACTGTGAACACTGGCCGGAACATCCGGGGAAAACGCCGTGCTACGTTCGCCGCATGGCCGAATCTGTCGTACTGGACACGGTTGATCTGCACATCCTGCGCCTTTTGCAGAACGACGCCCGGACCACGTACCGCGAGCTAGCCGCCGAGGTGGGGGTCGCGCCCTCCACCTGCCTGGACCGGGTCGCGCGGTTGCGCCGCACCGGCGTCGTCCTGGGCCACCGGCTACGACTCGATCCGGCCAAACTCGGACGCGGCCTGGAAGCGCTCCTGCTGGTGCAAGTGCGCCCGCACCGGCGGGAGCTGATCGGCCCGTTCGTCGAACGGATCCGGGGCCTGCCGGAGTCCCGGGCCCTGTTCCATCTGACCGGTCCGGACGACTACCTGGTCCATGTGGCTGTGTCGGGACCCGCTGACCTGCAGCGACTCGTGCTGGACGAGTTCACCTCACGGCGTGAAGTGGCGCGCGTGGAGACGCGGTTGATCTTCCAGCAGTGGGAGTGCGGACCGCTTCTGCCGGCCGCCGCGAGCGCTCATGTGTCGGCCGACTGAGATCGGATGAGGGTGACGACGAGGCCCCTGGCATACCAGGATGGCCTCATGCCAGAGACCTCCAGCAGCGCTCTTCCCCGCCAGGTGGCCGACGCCTATGTCGACGCCCTCATCGCACTCGACCCGATCACCGGAACCTACCTGGGCGTCAGGGAAAGCGCCGGACTCCTTCCGGACCTCACACCCGCAGGCCAGGAGGAGCTCGCCGCGCTGGCCCGCGAGACCCTCGCGCGGCTCGACGAGGCCGAGCGCCGCCCCGGCGCGGACAGCGACGCCGAGCGGCGCTGCGGACGGCTGCTGCGCGAGCGCCTGACCGCCGAACTGGCCGTCCACGACGCCGGGGAGGGGTTGTGCGCGGTGAGCAACATCCACTCCCCCGCGCACAGTGTGCGGATGGTGTTCACCGTGATGCCCACCGAGACGGACGAGGACTGGTCGGCGGTCGCCGAGCGGCTGCGTGCCGTGCCGGCCGCGCTGAAGGGCTACCGGGCCTCGCTCGAACTGGGCCTGGAGCGGGGCATGCGGGGCGGTCCGCGGGCCACCGCCACGTTCATCGACCAGCTCACCGAGTGGACCGGCACCGACGGTGCGCGGGCCGGCTGGTTCGAGGACTTCGTGACCCCCGGGCCCGCCGCGCTGCGCGCGGAGCTGGACGCGGCGGCCGGAGGGGCCAACCGGGCGCTCGTCGAGCTGCGCGACTGGATGCGCGAGGTGTACGCGCCCGCGGTGCAGGACGCGCCGGACACGGTGGGCCGCGAGCGCTACGCCCGCTGGTCGCGCTACTACAACGGCACGGACTTCGACCTGGACGAGGCGTACGCGTACGGCTGGGACGAGTACCACCGCCTCCTCGGCGAGATGAGGACGGAGGCCGGGAAGATCCTGCCGGGCGCCGACCCCTGGGAGGCGCTCGCCCACCTCGACGAGCACGGCACGCACATCGAGGGCGTGGAGGAGGTACGGGTCTGGCTCCAGCGGCTGATGGACGAGGCCATCGAGGCGCTGGACGGCACCCACTTCGAACTGGCCGAGCGGGTACGGAAGGTGGAGTCGCGGATCGCCCCGCCGGGCGGCGCGGCGGCACCGTACTACACGGGCCCCTCGGAGGACTTCTCGCGTCCCGGCCGCACCTGGCTCCCGGTCGACGGCGAGACCCGCTTCCCGGTGTACGACCTGGTGACGACCTGGTACCACGAGGGTGTGCCCGGCCACCACCTGCAGATCGCGCAGTGGGCGCACGTGGCCGATCAGCTCTCCCGCTACCAGGCCACGATCGGCGGGGTCAGCGCCAACGCCGAGGGCTGGGCGCTGTACGCGGAGCGGCTCATGGACGAGCTGGGCTTCCTGCCCGACCCGGAGCGCCGGCTCGGCTACCTGGACGCCCAGATGATGCGCGCGTGCCGGGTGATCGTGGACATCGGCATGCACCTCCGGCTGGACATCCCGAAGCACTCGCCGTTCCACCCCGGTGAGCGGTGGACGCCGGAGCTCGCGCAGGAGTTCTTCCAGCGGCACAGCAGCAGGCCGCCCGCCTTCGTGCGGAGCGAGCTGACCCGTTACCTGTCGATGCCCGCGCAGGCCATCGGCTACAAGCTGGGCGAACGGGCCTGGCTGCTGGGCCGGGAGAACGCGCGCAAGGCGCACGGCGACGCCTTCGACGCGAAGAAGTGGCACATGGCCGCGCTGTCGCAGGGTCCGCTGGGCCTGGACGATCTGGTGGACGAGCTGTCGCGTCTGTGACCGTGCCACCGGGTCCCCGGCCCGCCGTCCCGGCCCGTCCCCGGCGGCGGTGCCGGGACCGTGCGGCGCGACAGAAGGCGGCGCTGCCCCGGCCGTCCGCCGGCCGCTGTCAGCAGCCGCAGTCGTCCGCGTCGACCGGGGCGGTCAGCGGGTCCGCGGCACGGCTCTCCGGTCCCTGCCAGGTCTCGTACGGGAAGCCCTCGCGCACCCAGTACTCGAAGCCTCCCAGCATCTCCTTGACCCGGTAGCCGAGTTCGGCGAGCGCGAGAGCCGCGCGCGTGGCGCCGTTGCAGCCCGGGCCCCAGCAGTACGTCACGACCGGCACGGACTTGTCGAGCAGCTCCTCGGCCTGCTCGGCGATGAGGGCGGTCGGCAGGTGCACGGCGCCCGGCACGTGGCCCTGGTCCCAGGACTCGGTGGAGCGGGAGTCCAGCACGACGAACCCCGGGTCACCGCCGGCCGCCAGGGCGGAGGCGACGTCGGAGACGTCCGCGTGGAAGGCGAGGGAGGCCGAGAAGTGGGCGGCCGCCGCGGCGGGCGAGGCCGGTGGCACGCGCAGGACGGGGTTGACCCGGGCGGGTGCCGCGCCGGTGGCACTGCCCGGGCCGGCCGCCGTGCCGGCGCCGTGGGCCGTGGTCGCGCTGACGCCGTAGGCCGTGGTCGCGCTGATGTCGTCGCTGGTGAGCGGTGTTGTCGTCATGGCAGAAAACCTACGGCCGGTGATCATTCCGGTGAAGTGAGGATCCCCGGAGCTCGCCTTGTACCACCGGGGAATCCCCTGCTATTCCTGCTCCATGACGGGATATTCACCGGACGCCACCGACTGGCGCATACTGGCGGCTCTCCAGGACCAGGGCCGGGCCACGTTCGCGGAGCTGGCCCGCGCCGTGTCCATGTCCGCCAGCGCCGTCACCGAGCGGGTCCGCAGACTGGAGGAGGCCGGGGTGATCGCCGGCTACACGGCGGTGGTCGACCCGGAGCGCCTCGGTCTGCCCATCCTGGCCTTCGTGCGGCTCCGCTACCCCCACGGCAACTACAAACCGTTCCACGACCTGCTGGAGGCGACACCGGAGATCCTGGAGGCCCACCATGTGACGGGTGACGACTGCTTCGTCCTGAAGGTCGCCGCCCGCTCGATGGGGCATCTGGAGGAGGTGTCGGGGAAGATCGGCGCGCTGGGGTCGGTGACGACCAGCGTCGTGTACTCGTCCCCGCTGCGGCGCCGCTCCATCAGCCGCTGAGCCCGCTCCCCCCGGTGTGCAGCCTCACCCGGGAGCCGCCGCGGTCCTTGACGACCTCCAGCTGGACCGGGATGCGGCGGCGCAGGTCGCCGACGTGGCTGACGATGCCGACACTGCGGTCCCTCTCGCGCAGGGAGTCCAGTACGTCCAGCACCTCGTCCAGGGTCTGGTCGTCGAGGCTGCCGAAGCCCTCGTCGATGAAGAGGGTGTCGAGCCGGACGCCGCCGGCCTCGTCGGTGACGACGTCGGCCAGGCCCAGCGCCAGGGCGAGCGACGCGAAGAACGTCTCACCGCCGGACAGGGTGGCCGTGTCGCGTTCGCGTCCCGTCCAGGCGTCCACCACGTGCAGGCCGAGACCGGACCGCTTGGCGCCCGCGCGCGTGTCGGAGTGGACGAGGGTGTAGCGGCCGGAGGACATCCGCTGGAGGCGCGTGGTGGCGGCCGCCGCCACCTGTTCGAGCCGGGCCGCGAGCACATAGGACTCCAGCCGCATCCTGCGTTCGTTCTCCGCGGAGGTGCCGGCGGTCAGACCGGCCAGCCGGGCGGTCCGGTCGTACTCGTCCCGCAGCGGTCCCAGCCGGCGGACCTCGGCGTCCGCCTCGCGGGACAGCCGGGCGAGTTCCGCACACCGGTCCCGTTGGGCGGCGAGCGCGTTAGCGGCGTCGCGCAGGGCCCGGTCGGCGCCGGCCAGCGCGGCCTGTGCGGCAGCCGGGTCCGCGGGCGGCCGCTCGGCCGCGCTCCGGGTGTCCGGCTCGGCGAGCCGGTCGGCGACCGCGGCGGCCTCGGCCTGCCAGTCGTCCAGCCGGTGCTGCAGCTCGCGCTGCTCGGCGTCGTCGAGCAGCGCGGCCGCCGCCGCGGCCGGGGTGTCGAAACCGGCCCGGAACGCCGCGTCCGCGAGCCGGTCGTCGGCCTCCTTCAGGCGCCGGGCGGTGTCCTCGACGGTCCGTACGGCCTCGGCGGCGTCGGCGAGGCGGGCGATCCGGCGCTCCAGCAGCGTGGCGTGCTCGGCGACGCCGCGGGTGGCGTCACCACCGCGCACGCGGTCGAGCTCGGCCTCGATGCCGGCCTGCTCCCGGTCGAGGGCCTCCCGCTGCGAGGTGCGGGCGGCGGCGCGGCGCTCCGCCTCCCTGCGCGCGTCGAGCCTCCGCCGGTGCTCCCCCTCGGCGCGGTCGAGCGCCTCGCGCGCCGCGTGCGTGTCCCCGGCCAGGGCGCGGGCCTCGTCGTACGCGCGCTCCAGCTGCCGGACGGCCTCGGCGAGTGCGGTCACGGCGGGCGGGCCGGCCGCTTCGGGCGCGGCTGCCGCGCGGCCGGCAGCCGCGGCTTCCGCGCCGGCGTCGGTGTGGGCGGCCGAGGCTTCCGCGCGGGCGGCCGTCAGCGCCTCGCGTATCACGGCGAGTTCACGCTCGGCGGCCGAGCGGGCCTGGTCCGCGCGTGTGTGGGCCTCGTAGGCGGCGTCCTCGGTCGCCCGGTCGACGTGGTGCGCGTCGGCGCGGGCGGGCAGCGGGTGGTCGGCGGAGCCGCACACCGCGCACGGGGCGCCCTCGACGAGCTCCGCCGCGAGTTCGGCGGCGATGCCGAGCAGGCGGCGCTCGCGCAGGTCGAGCCATGTTTCGTGGGCCGTGTTGGCCGCCTCGCGGGCGGCCGCCAGGCGTGCTTCGGCGGCGGCCGCGTCCTGTTCGAGCGCATCGCGGCGGCGGGCGGCGGCGAGGCGGCGGCGCGCCGGTTCGAGACGGCCCGCGAGGTGCTCGGCGCGGGTGGCGGCTTCCTGGGCGGCGTCGATGCGGTCCAGCAGGGCGCGGCGGGTGGTGTCCCAGCCGGCGAGCCAGCCGGCCGTCTCCTGGAGGGTCTCCTCGTCGGCACGGGCCTGGCGTTCCAGGTCGTCGCGCTCGCGGGCGATCTCGGCGCCGCGTCGCTCGGCCCGGCGCGCGGCCTCCAGACCGCCGAGGTCCTGCCGCAGGCGCCGTTCGAGCGTCGCGAGCTGCTCGGCGCCCGCGTCGGTGAGCTCCGGCGGCAGGCCGGCCGCGACGCGTCGGTGCGCGGCGAGCGCCGTGCGGTGGGCGCGCTCGGCTTCGTCGCGCAGGCCGAGCGGCCCGGCGACCCGTTCGGCCTTGCGGGCCCGCTCGAGCCGGGCCTGCCAGGTGTCGCGCTCACCGCGCCGCTCGTCGAGTTCCCCGGCGCGCCGCCGGGCGTCCGCGTACCGCCGCTGCCGTGCGGCGAGCTCCCGCTCGTCGTCCAGGGCGCGCCGCGCCGCGGCCTGCCGGCTCTCCGCCGCGGCGAGCGCGGAGGCGGCGATGTCGCGTGCCTCTCGGGCACCCGAGCGGGCGACGGCCGCCCAGGCCAGGACGGTGTCGGCGAGTCCCGGGTCCCCGGGCCTGCCGTCCGGCGCGGGGAAGTCGCCGGCGGCCGTGCCCGCCGCCTGCGCCATCCGGTGCGCGAGGCGCAGCAGCCGTTCGTCCCCCTCCCGCACCTGCTGTTCGGCGGTGCGCCGGAGGTCGGCGAAGTGCTGCTCCACCGCGAGGAAGCGCCGGGTGTCGAAGAGCCGGCCGAGCAGTTTGGCGCGCGCCTCGGCATCGGCGCGCAGGAACCGCGCGAAGTCGCCCTGCGGCAGCAGCACCACCTGGCAGAACTGCTCGCGGCTCATGCCGACGAGCTGGGTGATCTCCTCGCCGATCTCCTGGTGGGACCGGCTCAGCGCCTGCCAGGCGGCGCGCTCCGCGTCGTACTCGCGCAGCCAGGACTGGGCCTTGTCCTTGGTGAAGCCCGAGCCGCGCTTCTTGGGCCGGAGCTGCTCCGGGCGTCGGGTGATCTCCAGCCGCCGTCCGGCGACGGTGAGGTCGAGCACGACCTCGGTGGCGGTCGTTCCGGGGGCGTGGTCGCTGCGCAGGGTGGTGCCCGGGCTCTGCCGGGCACCGGGGACCGCCCCGTACAGCGCGTAGCAGACGGCGTCGAGGACGGAGGTCTTGCCCGCGCCGGTCGGTCCGTGGAGCAGGAACAGGCCGGCCTGCGACAGCGCGTCGAAGTCGATGGTCTGGGTGGTTCCGAAGGGGCCGAAGCCGGTGATGTCGAGCCGGTGCAGCCTCATGCGGTCACCTCGCGCCGCTCCATGTCCACCCGTACGTCCTCGAAGGCGCGGTGCAGCGCCGCGCGTTCCGGTCCGTCGGGGCCGGCGCCGCCGCGCACGTGGGCGACGAAGTCCTCGGCGATCTGCTGATCACTGCGTCCGCGCAGGCGCTGCGCGTACGAGGCGGCGGGCCCGTCGTCGGTCCGGTCCGGGTCGAGGACGAGGCTCAGGGTGTGCGGGAAGCGCTCGGTGAGCCGCGCCATGGGCTCGGGCGGCCGGACGGGGTCGGTCAGGGTGGCCTCGACCCAGGACTCCTCGTGCCGGGCGAGCTCCGGGTCGCCGAGCAGGTCCTCGAGCCGGCCGCGGATGCGGGCGAGGGGCCGCGGCACCGGGCAGTCGATCCGCTCGGCGTTGATCTCCCCGCCGGGGCCGAGGTCGACGAGCCACATGGTCTTGCGGTGGCCGGCTTCGGAGAAGGAGTAGGCCAGGGGCGAGCCCGAGTACCGCAC
Source organism: Streptomyces sp. NRRL S-118 (assembly GCF_000716335.1). GTDB lineage: Bacteria > Actinomycetota > Actinomycetes > Streptomycetales > Streptomycetaceae > Streptomyces. Next base: position 502,178 of record NZ_KL591003.1, read on the forward strand.
CCGTGCGGTGATCGTCTGGCTGCCGTGCAGGTGCCCGAGGGCGACGTAGTCGACGCCGTCGAAGACGCCGGCGGGGACGGCGGCCACTCCGCCGACGGTGATGTCGCGCTCGCTGTCGCTGGGTTCGCCGCCCGCGACGAAGGCGTGGGCGAGGACGACCGAGCGGGTGCCGGCCGGGCGTCCGGCGAGGTCCGCGCGGACGCGGTCCATGGCGGCGGACAGGACGGATTCGTGCCCGGCCTTCTTGGTGCCGAACTCGTCCCGGACCAGGGCGGGTTCGAGGTAGGGCAGGCCGTACAGGGCGACGTCGCCGTGCTCGTCGGCCAGCAGGACCGGGGTGCCGACGCCGGCGGGGTCGGTCCGCAGGTGTATCCCGGCCCGCTCGATGAGTCCCGCACCGACGCCGAGCCGGCGCCCCGAGTCGTGGTTCCCGGAGATCATCACGGTGGGTACGCCGGCTTCGGCAAGCCGGTGCAGCGCCGTGTCGAACAGTTCCACGGCGGGCAGCGGCGGCACCGCCCGGTCGTAGACGTCCCCTGCCACCAGCACGGCGTCCACGTCGTGCTCGCGCACCGCGGCCACCAGGTGGTCGAGGAACGCGGCCTGGGCGTCGAGCAGGCCGACGCGGTGGAACGACCGTCCCAGGTGCCAGTCCGACGTATGCAGGAGTCTCATGATCCCCGAGATTAACGGTGGGGTCCGACAGCGCGGGCGGCTTCAGCCGTCTCCGTACGCCTCGCCGCCCAGTTCCAGTGCGGCGGTCCCGGCCGTCGCATCCGCCAGCCAGAGGCGGAAGTTGTCGACGTCGGCGTCCGGCAGGCCGACCTCGATGGTGACGGCCTCGGCGTAACGCACGTCACGTACGGCCCGCCCGGTCGCCCGCAGGTCGTTCTCCAGCTTCCCGGCGCGCTGGTGGTCGACGGTGACGGTGGCGAGCCGGTAGCGGTGGCGCGTGACGGTGCCGAGCGCGTCGAGCGCTTCGCCCACGACGCCGCCGTAGGCCCGGATGAGTCCGCCTGCGCCGAGCTTGACGCCGCCGTAGTAGCGGGTCACCACAGCCGCGACATAACGGACTTCTCGCCGCAGGAGCATCTGGAGCATGGGCACACCGGCCGTGCCGCCCGGCTCGCCGTCGTCGCTGGCCTTCTGCACGGCGGCGTCGGCGCCGACGACGTACGCGAAGCAGTTGTGCGTGGCGGTCGGGTGCTCCCTGCGGATGCGCGCGACGAAGTCCTGCGCCTCCTGCTCGGTCGCGGCGGGCGCGAGTGCGCAGAGGAAGCGCGATCGGTTGATCTCGGTCTCGTGCACGCCCTCGCGGGCGACCGTCCGGTACTGCTCCTGCATCCCGCCACCTTATGCGCGGTCCGCCGGCGGGAAGGAATCGCGGGGAGCGGGGGTTGCGTACGCCGAGGGCCGTGCAAGGGCCGTCCAGAGGAGGCACAGCGTGCAGAGCGAGTACGAGAACGAGAACGAGACCGTTCGCAGGATCCTCACGGAGGCCGGGGACACCTGGGCGGTGGTGGGCCTGTCCGCCAACAGGTCGCGGGCGGCGTACGGCGTCGCGGCCGTGCTCCAGCGCTTCGGCAAGCGGATCGTGCCCGTCCACCCCAAGGCGGAGACCGTCCACGGGGAGCGGGGGTACGCGTCGCTGGCGGACATCCCCTTCCCCGTGGACGTCGTGGACGTCTTCGTCAACAGCGAGCTGGCGGGAGGCATCGCCGACGAAGCGGTCGCCAAGGGAGCCGAGGCGGTCTGGTTCCAGCTCGGGGTGATCGACGAGGCGGCCTTCGCGCGCACGCGCGCCGCGGGTCTGGACATGGTGATGGACCGCTGCCCCGCCATCGAGATCCCGAAGCTCAGCTGACCGCGGCGGCCGATCCGAGGCCGTCCAGGACCACCGCGCCCGGCAGTCCGGCGAGAGCCGCGCCGGGGACGATGAGCCTGTCCCGGCGGCGGCCGCTGCCGATCAGCACGCACTCCCGGTCCACGACCGCGGCGTCGAACAGCTGCGGCCGGCCGCCGGGCTGCCCGACCGGCGTGATGCCGCCGTACTCCATGCCGGCCGGCCGTCCCGGCGTGCGGTCGGGCGCCCGGCCCGGGCCGCGACAGCCGGCCCCGGTCCCCGCAGGCGGCGCCGGGGGTCAGCGGGCGGTGCCGGGTGTCAGCGGGCGGGCGGGATGGAGACCGCCATCGTCATTCCGACCGGCTCGTCCCCGTCGTTGCGGTAGGCGTGCGGGACGTTCGACTCGAAGACCACGGAGTTTCCGGCCGGCACCTGGTGGGCGACGCCGTCCACGACCAGGGTGAGCTCCCCCGCGGTGACGTGGAGCAGCTCGGTCGTGCCGTCGGGGTGCGGGTCGGAGGCGTGGGCGTCCCCCGGCATCAGGGTCCACGACCACAGCTCCAGCGGCCCGCGCGCCTCGGTGCCGACCAGCAGGGTGGTGTGGCTGCCCTTGTCCGTGGACCACATGCGGACGGCCTGCTCCTCGGGGACGATCCGCACGTGCCCGCCCTGTTCGTAGTCGAGCAGCGTGGTGATGGAGACGCCGAGCGCGTCGGCGAGCTTCACGGTGGTTCCGACGCTCGGGTTCGTCCGGGCCTGCTCGATCTGGATGATCATGCCGCGGCTCACCCCGGCGCGTGCCGCGAGCGCGTCGAGCGTGAAGCCCCGCTCCCCTCGCCAGCGCTTGAGGTTGCGGGCGAGGGACTGGGTGAGCTGATCGAGGTCCGACACATTCCGTCCAATATTCTGGATGACAGAGTTCAATGGACTGCACTACGGTGGACTGCACCCCATTGTCCATCGCACTGTACTGCGCGCATCGCGAGCCGAGGATCCCATGACAGCACTGTTCGCCCTGGCCACCAGCCTCCTGTGGGGGCTGGCCGACTTCGGTGGCGGGCTGCTCACGCGGCGCATGCCCGCCCTGACCGTGGTCGTCGCCTCCCAGACCATCGCCGTGGCGGTGCTCGGCGCCGCCGTCGTCGCCACCGGCGGCTGGAGCGAGGCAGGGCCGCGGCTCTGGTACGCGGTGGCGGCCGGGGCCGTGGGGCCGGTGGCCATGCTCGCCTTCTACAAGGCACTGGCGCTCGGACCGATGGGCGTGGTCTCACCGCTCGGCTCGCTCGGGGTGGTCGTGCCCGTCTCGGTCGGCCTGCTGGTCGGGGACCGGCCGGGGCTGCTGCAGTTCGCCGGGATCGGCGTGGCCGTCGCGGGCGTGGTGCTGGCGGGTGGTCCGGAGCTGCGCGGCGCCCCGGTGCAGCGACAGGCGGTCCTGTTGACGCTGGTGGCGGCGTTCGGCTTCGGCTCGGTGATGGCGCTGATCTCGGAGGCGTCCGCCACGCTCACCGGCCTGTTCCTCGCGCTGTTCGTCCAGCGCGTCACCAATGTCGTGGTCGGCGGTGCGGCCCTGTACGCGTCGGTGAGGCGGGGCGGGCGGGCGCTGCCGGAGGACGGCGGGATGCGCGTGCTCCTCGGCGCGCTGCCCGCGCTCGCGTTCGTCGGGCTGGCGGACGTCGCCGCGAACGGCACGTACGCGCTGGCCGCGCAGAGCGGACCCGTCACCGTGGCCGCCGTCCTGGCGAGCCTCTACCCGGTGGTCACGGCGCTCGCCGCGCGGGGCGTCCTCAAGGAGCGGCTGCGGGCCGTACAGGCGGCGGGTGCGGGACTGGCACTGGTGGGCACGGTCCTGCTGGCCACGGGCTGACCCGGGCGGGCCGGTCCCCCGATGCGGCCACGCCCGCCGGGGGCCGCGGGCGCCCCGGTCAACGGGAACCCGGCCCCGCGGGCGGCCGGTCAGCGGCTGATCTCGCTCTCGTCGAGGTCTGCGAGCGCCAGCAGCTGCTCGGGCGTGACACCCTGCGGGACGGGCACCGGCGCAGGTGTGCGCAGCGGCGGCTGCCAGCCGTTGACGGCGTCCCAGCTGCGGACGACGCGGGCCGGCGCGCCGGCCACCACCGCGTGGTCGGGCACCTCGCCGCGCACGACGGCCCCGGCTGCGACCACCACGTTCCGCCCGAGCCGGGCACCGGGCAGGATCACGGCGCCCGTGCCGAGCCAGCACCCCGGGCCGATCTCCACCGGCTCGCTGCGCGGCCACTGGCGGCCGACCGGCTCGTGCGGATCGTCGTAACTGTGGTTCGTGGAGGTGATGTAGACGTACGGGCCGCAGAAGGTGTCGGCGCCGATGGTCACCCGGCCGTCGGCGATGACGTGGCTGCCGCGCCCGAGGACGACGCCGTTGCCGAGGACGAGGACGGGCTCGGGCCCCAGGTCGAGGCCGGGCATCATGCCGGCGGTGAGGGTCACCTGCTCCGCGATGATGCAGTGCTCGCCGATGTCGATCCAGCCCTCGCCGAAGACGGTGCCCTGCGGGAAGGCGAGCCGGGTGCCCGCACCGAGCGTGCGGAACCTGAGCCTGCCGGGGCGTTCGGGGGTGACGGCCCCCGTCTCCTGCACCCACCGCCAGCCGCTCTGCACGGCCCGCGTGAGCACCCGGCGCCGCCAGGCGGCCAGCGATGAGAACGTGTTTCTGTTCTTCGGCACCCGCTCACGGTAATGGGCCGGGCCGCGGCGGACCGGCGCGCCGGCCTGTGATGTTCGCCCCACCGTCGGCGTGGCCGGGGCCGTCGCTTACGGTTCCCCTGGCGCGACGGAACAGCACATGAGCATCCGAGGGAGCAGGCGATGGCAGAGCGGGCGTTGATCACCGCGGTGGGCGGCAAGGAACCGGACGTCGACGCGAAGGCCTTCGCCGCACCGACCTCCGTGGTGGTCGGCGAGGTCACGATGGCCCCCGGTTCGAGCGTCTGGTACCACTCCGTGCTGCGCGCCGACTGCGGGCCGATCGTCCTGGGCGCGGACAGCAACATCCAGGACAACTGCACGGTCCACGTGGACCCGGGCTTCCCGGTGACGGTCGGCGAGCGGGTCTCGGTCGGCCACAACGCCGTGCTGCACGGCTGCACGGTCGAGGACGACGTGCTCGTCGGCATGGGCGCCACCGTGCTCAACGGGGCCCACATCGGCGCGGGTTCGCTGATCGCGGCCCAGGCGCTGGTACCGCAGGGGATGCGGGTGCCGCCGGGCTCGCTCGTCGCGGGCGTGCCGGCGAAGGTCAAGCGGGCGCTGACCGACGAGGAGCGTGAGGGCATCAAGCTGAACGCCGCGATGTACCTGGAGCTGGCCGAGGCCCACCGCGCGGCCCATCAGGGCTGACCCTCCCCCGTCCCCGGCGCCCCGGTCCGCGCGACGCGCCGGGGCACCGGGCGGCCGGCGCTCCGGTGGGGTCAGTCGGCCGCGGCGGCCGGCACCGGCTCGCGCTCGGCGGTCACGGCGGAGGTGTTCGCCTCGGCCCGGGCCGCCGCCTTCTTGGCGCGGTTCTTGAGGATCAGCATCGAGGTCAGGCCCACGAGGACCGCGAGGACCAGGCCCAGCCACGAGAACCGCTTCAGCCACGCCTCGGCGACGACACCCACCGAGTAGATGACGGCCGTGGTGCCGCCCGCCCAGAGGATCCCGCCGAAGACGTTGGCGATGGCGAACTTCCAGTACGGCATGCGGAGGACACCCGCGAGCGGCCCGGCGAAGATCCGCAGCAGCGCCACGAACCGGCCGAAGAAGACGGCCCACATGCCCCACTTCTCGAAGGAGCGCTCCGCCATGGCGATATTGGCTTCGCCGAAGTGCTTGGGGAACTTGCCGCCGAGCCAGGCGAGCAGTGGCCGGCCGCCCTTGCGGCCGATGGCGTAGCCGATCGAGTCACCGATGATGGCGCCCGCGGTCGCGCACGCGCCGAGGATGTACGGGTTGATGTCGCCGTGCTGCGAGGCCAGCAGCGCCGAGCTGACGAGGACGATCTCGCCCGGCAGCGGGATGCCGAGGCTCTCGAGCCCGATCACCACCCCCACGAGGAGGTAGATGCTGACCGGGGGAACGGTCTCGAGCCACTCCTGGACGTGCAACGCCGGCTCCTCCGTGTCGACTGCGGTTGGCTGCGGTGCCGGTGCCCTGGGGCCGGCCGGGCGTGCGCGACGGCGGCGCGTACGCCCGGGCAGCCTACCGCGTCACAGCGGGAGCACCCGCGCCCGTACGGTCAGCCGCAGGTCCCGGGCGGAGGTGCCGAGCCGTACGGTGCGGGTTCCGGTCCCGAGCACCCAGGTCCGCCGCTCCGGGTCCCAGCAGGACAGGGTGCGTGCGGCGATGGGCACGGTGACGCGGCGCGTACGCCCGGGAGGCAGTTCCAGGCGGCGGTACCCCGCGAGGATCCGCGGCGCCTGGTCCAGGGCGAGGTCGGGCGAGGGGCCGACGTACAGCTGGGGGACGGTGACGCCGGTGCGGCGGCCCGTGTTGCGGACGGTGAAGCTCGCCGTCAGCCCGCCGCCGCGGGCGGGCGTCACGACGAGTCCGGCGTACGCGAACGTGGTGTACGACAGGCCGTGCCCGAACGGGAAGAGCGGCTCCACGCCCTCGGCGTCGTACCAGCGGTAGCCGGTCCTGACGCCCTCCGTGTACTCCTCGATCCCGCCCCTGCCGGGGTAGCGGCGGGGGTCGCCGGCGGTCGGGTGGCGGGAGTCGGAGACGGGGAACGTCTGAGTGAGCCGGCCCCCGGGATCGGTGTCGCCGAACAGCACGGCCGCGGTCGCGGCGGCCCCTTCCTGCCCGGGGTAGTACATCTGCAGGACGGCCCCTGTCCTTTCCAGCCAGGGCATGGTGACGGCGGACGAGGTGTTGAGCACGACCGTCGTCCGCGGGTTGGCGGCGGTCACCGCGTCGATCACCGCCTCCTGGTTGCCCGGCAGGGCGAGGGTGGTGCGGTCGCGGCCCTCGACGGCGTCCTCGTAGGCGAAGAGCACCACGCTGTGCGCGGCGCGGGCCGCCCGGACGGCGTCGGCGACGTCCGCGGCGCGCGTGGCGGCGGTGATGCGGCGCAGCCGGACGACCTGTCCCCTGGCGCCTCCCTCGGCGACGACGCTCAGGGTGTGGCGGCCCGGGGTGACGGCCCGGGTGGCGCGGCGGACCTTGAGGCCGTCCGGGGCGGTGGCGGCCAGGCCGAAGCCGTCGAAGAGCTCCGTCATGGCGTCGCGCACGGGGAAGAGCTCGGTGCCGTCGAGGAGGACGCGCGGCCGCTCGCCGCTGTGGTGGACGAGGAATGTCCACTCGCCGGACCCGTCCGCCTCGTCGGCGGTGAAGGTCCCGTCGTACGTCCACGTCCGCCCGGCCGGCACGGTCCGCCCCTCGAAGGGGGCTCGGGGGGTCGTGGCGGGGAGCGGCCGGCCGTACAGGTCCTCGCCGGGGGCGTAGGTCACGCGTGCGTCCCGGCCCGCGCGGGCGGTGATCGTCTCCAGCGGGCTCGCGGCCCGGTCGGGCACGACGTGCGCGCTGCCGCCTCCGCCGACGAAGGGCAGCGCGCCGGTCGGGCCGATGACGGCGAGGGAGAGGGCGGCGGGGCCGGCGAGCGGCAGGGTGGCGTCGTGGTTGCGCAGCAGGGTGGCGCCCGCGACGGCGACACGGTACGCGACGCGGGCGCCGGCCTGCGCGTCGCGTGCGGGGCGTGCGGGTGCGGTCCCGTCGAGGAGCCCGAAGCGTTCCATGATGGTGAGGATCCGGTGTACGGCCCGGTCGACGGTGGTTTCCGGCACGGTGCCGTCCCGCACGGCGCGGTGCAGCGGCTCGCCGAACCAGCGGCCGGAGGGCATCTCCATGTCGAGGCCCGCGGTGAGGGCGGGGGCGGCGCTGTGGGTGGCGTCCCAGTCGCTCATCACCCAGCCGTCGAAGCCCCACCGGTCCCGCAGGATCCCGGTGAGCAGGCCGGCGTTCTCGCACGCGTGGACCCCGTCGACCTTGTTGTACGCGCCCATGACCGCTCCGACGCCGGCGGCGACGGCGGCTTCGAAGCCGCGCAGCTCGGTCTCGTGCAGGGCCTGTTCGTCCACCCGTACGTCGACGGTGGTGCGGTCCTTCTCCTGGTTGTTGAGGGCGAAGTGCTTGACCGTGGCGATCAGGCCCTCGCCCTGGATGCCGCGGATCTCCTCGGCGACGAGGTCGGCGGAGAGCAGGGGATCCTCGGCGAAGGTCTCGAAGTTCCGCCCGGCACAGGGGGTGCGGATCAGGTTCACCATGGGCGACAGCAGCACGTCCTGGCCGAGCGCCCGCCCCTCGTGGCCGATGACCCGGCCGTACTCGCGGGCGAGGGCGGGGTCGAAGGTGCCGGCGAGCATGACCGGTGCGGGCAGGGCGGTGGCGCGGGCCGTTCTGAGCCGTACGCCGGCGGGGCCGTCGGCCAGCCGCAGAGCGGGGATGCCGAGGCGGGGTACACCGGGGACGTAGCCGGCCTGGCCGAGGCTGCGCGGGTCCTTGGCGCCGTGGAGGAGGGAGAGCTTCTCGTCGAGCGTGAGCCGGGCGAGCAGCTGGTCCACGCGGCCGTGCCGTTGTGCGGCCCCGGCACGGGGGGCGCGGCTTCCCGTGGTGGCCGCCGTGGCGGCGACGGCTCCGGTGAGGAGGCGGAGGGTGGTTCTCCGGGAGACGTTCTCGTTCGGTTCCGACATAACCGAACTATGCGGGACAATCCGCCTGACGTGCGGTCGGACAGGGCCGCCCCCGCACCCGAAGAGTGGTGCGGGGGCGGCCTTCCGCACGGGTGCGTGCTCCGGCTAACCCTGGGGCCGCAGGGTCCAGATGATGGTCATCTCGCCGGTCACCGCGCCGTCCTCGCGCGTGATCGCGATGTGGACCGGGAACTCGGGGCGCTGCCCGGCGTCCAGCTCCGCGACGACCTCCTCCTTGGTGCGGCCGAGCGTCGCGGTGGCGGTGACCACGCCCATCGCCAGCTTCTTGTAGCCGATCTCGGCCTTGACGGCGAGCGGCACGGCCCGGCCCATCTGGTCGCCGAAGGCGCCGATGACGATGGCGCCACTGGCGGACTCGCCGAGCGTGAACATCGCGCCCGCGTGCGGGCCGCCGACGTGGTTGTGGAAGTCGCTCTGGTCGGGGAGCCGCAGCACGGCTCGCTCGGCGGTCGCTTCCACGACCTCGAGGTTCAGGGTCTTGGCCATGGGAACGGTGGCCAGCAGCATCTCGCCGATGTTCGGCAGGGTCTCGGACATGGCGCCGAAGTTACCAGGCAGTAGCAAGGACGGGAACCCGTGCCGGCGGGGCGGACCGGGGGCGGGCGTGGCACCCGTCACGCCGCCCCTCTATGGTTACTCGCCATGTGGCCAGGACAGCAGCCGCCCGGGGGCGAGCAGAACCCGCAGGACCAGAACCCGTACCAGCAGCCGGGGTACCAGCAGCCCAACCCGTACCAGCAGCCCGGTTATCCGCAGCAGCCGCCTCAGCAGCCGCAGCCCGGCTACGCACAGCCCGGGTACCAGCAGCCCAACCCGTACCAGCAGCCGGCCGCGCCGCAGTACACGGCGCCGGGCATGCCGCCGGCCGCGCCGGTGCCGGCGGGCGGCGGCGACCGGAAGAGGACGACGGCCATCGCGATCGTCGCCGCCACCGCCGTCGTGGTGGCCGCCGGTGTCACCGGCTTCCTCGTCCTGAGGGACGACGACGAGAAGACGACCACGGCCGGCGGGGACCCCAAGCCCTCGCAGAGCGCGCCCACGGCGCCGAGCTCGTCGCCCATCGACAACCCGCGCGACGGCTCGGACGCGCCCAAGCCGACCGTCGCGGGCTGGAAGGTCGTCGCCAACCCCAAGCACGGCACGCTGTTCGACGTCCCGGCCGAGTGGGAGCTGTCGGGTCCGGGCGTGGGCGCGGGCTTCGAGGACCAGAAGAAGAACGACGGTTCGGCGTACATCATGATGTCGGCGCCCGCGTACTTCCGGGACACCTGGTGCACGCAGGACACCGACAAGGACGGCAGGCAGGAGGAGAAGGCCCTCGCCTCCACCGGCAGCCGCGGCGGGCAGGGCGCCAAGGACACCGCGTCCAACGCCCGCGCCGAGGCCGGGGAATGGGTGTACGCGGCGTACGCGCAGCACGTCCCCGACGCCAAGCTCAAGCAGCACATCAAGGTCAGCCCGGCGAAGCCGTACACCTCCGCCTCCGGCCTGACCGGCCACATCGCCACGGCCACGGCCACCGGCGCCCCCAAGCCGTACAAGTGCAGCACCGACGGCAAGTCCATCGCGTTCAGCTTCAAGAACAAGAAGGGCGACTTCGCCACCTGGGTCCTCTTCGGGGCGGACGGCGTCAAGGACGAGCTGCCGGACGCGACCATCCAGAAGATCCTCAGCACCGTGCGGCTGGACGAGTCCGCCTCCTAGGTGGTGGCCGCGCACGCGTAAAACGGTTTTGCATCGGGGCGCGCCGGCGGGGATAGTCCCGGGGTGACAACTCCCGCCGCCACGTCCCACCCGGCGCCCCCGCCACCCGGGCGCCACCGGCCCCGCCGTCCCGAGTGGGCCGGCCGCAACTACACGCTGCTGACCGCCGCGGCGGTCGTCACCAACCTGGGCACCCACGGCGCGCTCGTCGCCTCGGCGTTCGCGGTGCTGGAGTCCGGCGGCGACGGTGGCGACGTGGGCCTGGTGACGGCGGCCCGCACCCTGCCGCTCGTGCTGTTCCTCCTCATCGGCGGCGCGGTGGCCGACCGGCTCCCCCGCCACCGGGTGATGGTGGCCGCCAACGCCCTCAACTGCGCCTCCCAGGGCGCCTTCGCGCTGCTGGTCCTCACCGGTGACGCCCGGCTGTGGCACATGATGCTGCTCTCCGCGCTCGGCGGCACCGGACAGGCCTTCTTCAGCCCGGCCGCCGAGGGCATGCTGATGTCCAGCGTCAGCGGCGAACAGGCCGGCCGTGCCTTCGCGCTGTTCCGCATGGCCATGAACGGCGCGGGCATCGGCGGCGCCGCGCTCGGCGGGGCCATGGTCGCGGCGGTGGGCCCGGGATGGGTGCTGGCGATCGACGCGGTGGCCTTCGCCGTGGCGGGCGCCCTGCGCGCCTTCCTCGACGTCGGTCACATCCCGCCGCGCGCGCCCGGAGGCGGTCTGTGGAAGGACCTGCGGGAGGGCTGGACGGAGTTCGCCGGCCGTCCCTGGCTCTGGGCGATCGTCGCGCAGTTCTCGGTCGTGGTGGCCGTGGTCGCGGCGGCGGAGTCGGTGTACGGGCCGCTGGTGGCCCGCGACGAACTCGGCGGGGCGCGGCCCTGGGGTCTGGCACTGGCCGCTTTCGGCGTCGGCACGCTGGGCGGCGCGGTGCTGATGATGCGCTGGAAGCCGCGGCGGCTGCTGCTGGCCGGCACGCTGTGCGTCTTCCCGCTGGCGCTGCCGTCGGCCGCGCTGGCCGTGCCGCTCCCGGCAGGCGGTCTGATGGCGGTGATGTTCGTCAGCGGGGTCACGCTCGAGGTCTTCGGGGTGTCGTGGATGACCGCGCTGCACCAGGAGATCCCGGAGGACCGGCTGTCGCGCGTCGCGGCGTACGACTGGTTCGGCTCGACGGCGATGGTCCCCCTGGCGACCGCGCTGGCCGGCCCGGTGGAGAGTGCCTTCGGCCGGCCCGGGGCGCTGTGGGGTTGCGCGACGCTGGTCGTGGTGGCGACGGCGCTGGTGCTGCTCGTGCCGGACGTACGGAATCTGACGCGGCGTACGAAGGAGATCGTGGCGGGGCCCGCCGCACCGGCGTCAGCCGATGCCGAAGGCTCCGTCGGGCGGCTCGGGTGACGCGACCGCGTCCCCGTCCCGCACCACCGTCGCGTCGCCGGTGAACCGGGCCAGCGACGCACCGTGCTCCACGCGCGCGGGGAAGGCGTCCGCTGCCGTACGGCGGGCCAGGAGCGCCGTGTCGATCTCCCGGTGGGAGGCGACGAGCACCGCGTTGCCGAACCGCCGGCCGCGCAGCACCGCCGGCTCGGCGATCAGCGCGAGCTCCTCGAAGACCGCGGCGAAGGTGGCCAGCTGGGAGCGGAGGAAGGCGAACGGCGCGCCGTCCGCGAGGTTGGCGAGGTAGGTCCCGCCCGGACGCAGTACCCGTTCCGCGGCGCGCGCGTACTCGACCGACGTCAGGTGCGCGGGCACCCGCGAGCCGCCGAAGACGTCCGCGATCAGCAGGTCGGCCGACCGCGCGGGCGCGGCCTCCAGCCGGGCCCGGGCGTCCCCGGCGTGGACGGTGATCCCCGATCCGGCGGGCAGCGGCAGGTGCTCCTCGACCAGCGCGATGAGACCGCGGTCCGCCTCCACCACGTGCTGCCGGGCACCGGGCCGGGTCGCGGCGATCCAGCGCGGCAGGGTGAGCGCCCCGCCGCCGAGGTGCAGGACGTCCGGCGCCCCGCCCTCCGGCACCGCGCAGTCCACCGCGTGCGCGAGCCGGCGGGCGTACTCGAACTCCAGGTGCGCCGGGTCGTCGAGGTCGACGTACGACTGGGGCGCGCCGTCGACCGTCAGGAGCCAGGCCCGCTGCCGGTCCACGTCGGGCAGGAGCTTGGCGGTGCCCTGGTCGACCTCGCGGAGTACGGGGAGGGGCTCGTTCACCGTGCCATTGTGCCCGCCGCCGCACGGGGCGGCGGGCACGGGCGGCAGGGGCGGTCAGCCGACCTCGGTCACCGTTCCGGCGCCGACCGTACGGCCGCCCTCGCGGATCGCGAAGCCCAGCCCCGGCTCGAGCGGTACGTCACGGCCCAGCTCGACCGTCATCGTGACGGTGTCGCCGGGGCGCGCGACCGCCCGCTCGCCCAGGTCCACGTCGCCCACGACGTCCGCGGTGCGGATGTAGAACTGCGGCCGGTAGCCGGTCGACACCGGTGTGGTGCGCCCGCCCTCGCGCCCCGACAGGACGTACACCTGCGCCGTGAAGCGGCGGCTCGGGACGACGCTGCCGGGCGCCGCCACGACGTGGCCGCGGCGGACCGCGTCGCGCGGCACCCCGCGCAGCAGCAGCGCCACGTTGTCGCCGGCCTGGGCGGACTCCATCGGCTTGCCGAAGGTCTCCAGGCCGGTGACGACCGTCGTGGTGTCCGCGCCGAGCACCTCGACGCGGTCGCCGATCCGCACCGTGCCGCGCTCGACGGCACCCGTGACCACGGTGCCGCGTCCGGTGATGGTGAGCACGTTCTCCACCGGCATCAGGAACGGCGCGTCGACGTACCGCTCCGGCATGGGCACATAGGTGTCCACGGCGTCCAGCAGCGCCTCGACGGCCGCGGTCCAGCGCGGGTCGCCCTCCAGGGCGCGCAGCCCCGACACCCGTACGACCGGCACCGAGTCGCCGCCGTAACCGTGGGCGGTGAGCAGGTCGCGCACCTCCAGCTCGACGAGGTCCGTCAGCTCGTCGTCGCCCGCGTCGGCCTTGTTGAGGGCGACGACGATGTGGTCCACACCGACCTGGCGGGCGAGCAGCACGTGCTCGGCGGTCTGGGGCATGATCCCGTCGAGCGCGGAGACGACGAGGATGGCCCCGTCGAGCTGCGCGGCGCCGGTGACCATGTTCTTGACGTAGTCGGCGTGCCCCGGCATGTCGACGTGCGCGTAGTGCCGGGTGTCGGTCTCGTACTCGACGTGCGCGATGTTGATGGTGATGCCGCGCTGCGCCTCCTCGGGCGCCCGGTCGATCCGGTCGAACGGCACGTAGGTGCCGGTGCCGCGCTCGCTGAGGACCTTGGTGATGGCGGCGGTCAGGGTGGTCTTGCCGTGGTCGACGTGGCCCATGGTGCCGATGTTGAGGTGCGGCTTGGTGCGCACGTATGCCGTCTTGGACATGACTGTCTGCTGTTCCTTCCCGGAACATGAGCGGTGGAAGCGGGACCCCTGCGCCGTACCGACCCTCCCCCTGCGGGGTCCGCCGGACGATCCGGGAAGGGTCAGCTTCGGGCGCCGTCGAGGGCGGCCGGGAAGGTGAACGCGGCAGCCTTCGGCGCGTCCGCGACTGCGGACGGCGCTGCGGGGAAGGCGTACCGGAACATGCCGCTGATCATCGCTCAGCGGCGGCCGCGCGGTCGAACGGTTTTCCTCGCGGGCGGCCGCGAGCGAAGGGTCGGCGTGGCGGTTCGGGACGGCGTGCCGGGAGCGACGGCGTGGTGGACGGGACGCGTGCGGGACGGGACGGCGTGGCGGGAGGGAGCGGTCCGGTGGGTGCGGGGCGGCGGGTTCGCGCAGGTGGGGGCGGAGGTGCGGCGATCAGCCGTCTTCGTCGGTTAATCTCCCCGGATGCTCGACCCCGTCACACGGCCCCAGGCCACGCTCGCCGTCCGCTGTTCCCGGGCGCTCATGTCACCGTGGTCCCGGCTCTCGCTGCTGCTGGTCATGCTCGCGTCCGCGGCGTCGGCCGTGCTGCTGTACGAACCGCAGCGGCTGCTGTCAGCGGGCTGGCCGCCGCAGATCGGCGGCGCGGGCGCGGTGGTGCTGTTCGCGCTGGCGTACGGACTGTGCACCGCGGCCTTCGTGCCGCGGCCGATCCTGAACCTGGCGGCGGGCGCGCTCTTCGGTTCCCAGGCGGGACTGGCCGCGGCGGTCGCCGGGACGGTGCTGGGGGCGGGCATCGCCTTCACGCTGGGCCGGCTGCTGGGGCAGGACGCGCTGCGTCCGCTGCTGCGCGGGCGCTGGCTGACGGCGGCGGACGGGCAGCTGAGCCGGCACGGGTTCCGCTCGATGCTGGCGATCCGCCTCTTCCCGGGCGTTCCGTTCGCCGCGGCGAACTACTGCTCCGCGGTCTCGCGGATGGGATACGCGCCGTTCCTGCTGGCCACGGGCATCGGTTCGGTCCCGAACACCGCGGCGTACGTGGTCGCGGGCAGCGAGGCCGCGTCGCCGACGTCCCCGGCGTTCCTCCTCGCGACGGGGTTCATCGTCCTGACGGGGCTCGCGGCGGCGGTGGTCGCCTGGTGCAAGCGCCACCGCCTGCGCGGCGCAGCCGGGCGCTGAGCCCGGCGTCCGCGAACCGTTCATTCACCTTGGGACGGTACGCTGCGCACCGACCAGGCGCCGATCATCGTCCACCGCGTTGATCGCTGCTGCCGCCATTGACCGCACGAGCACCTTCGGGACGGCCCTAGCCCCATGAATTGGTTCGAATCGTTCGTCCTCGGACTCGTCCAGGGGCTGACGGAGTTCCTCCCCATCTCCTCCAGCGCCCATCTGCGGCTGACCGCGGCCTTCGCGGGCTGGTCCGACCCGGGCGCGGCCTTCACCGCCATCACCCAGATCGGTACGGAGACGGCCGTGCTGATCTACTTCCGCCAGGACATCGCGCGCATCGTGTCGGCGTGGTTCCGGTCCCTGACGGACAAGTCGCTGCGCGCGGACCACGACGCCCGGATGGGGTGGCTCGTGATCGTCGGCTCGATCCCGATCGGTGTGCTGGGCGTCACCCTCAAGGACCACATCGAGGGCCCGTTCCGCGACCTGCGCCTGATCGCCACGACGCTCATCGTCATGGGCATCGTCCTCGGCATCGCCGACCGCCTGGCGGCCCGCGTCGAGGAGGGCGGCCGGCACCGCGCGGCACCCGAGCGCAAGACGCTGCAGGACCTGGGCGTGAAGGACGGGCTGATCTTCGGGCTGTGCCAGGCGATGGCGCTGATCCCCGGCGTCTCCCGGTCCGGCGCGACGATCAGCGGTGGCCTGCTGATGAGCTACACCCGGGAGGCCGCGGCCCGCTACTCGTTCCTGCTGGCCATTCCGGCGGTGCTGGCCTCGGGCCTGTTCGAGCTGAAGGACGCGACCGAGGGCGGCCACGTGTCCTGGGGCCCGACGATCTTCGCGACGATCATCGCCTTCGGGGTCGGATACGCCGTCATCGCGTGGTTCATGAAATTCATCACGACGAAGAGCTTCATGCCCTTCGTGATCTACCGGATACTGCTCGGCATCGTGCTGTTCGCCCTGGTGGCACTGGGTGTGCTGAGCCCGCACGCGGGTGAGTCCGCGGGCTGATCCCGGGACGCGAGCGTCGCTCCGGCGGGGCCGTGGCGGATGCCACGCCCCCGCCGGGGGAGGATTGTCGGACTTCGCCCCTAACCTGGATGCCATGTTCAAGACCCCAGTCGACTCTGACCAGCCCTCCGCGGACGCGCTGAACCGCGCGATCCGTGAACTGTGGGTGCGTTCCGGCGGCCGGCTGTCGGCGGACGAGCAGCGGATCTACCACCGGCTCGTGGTGGCCTGGGCCGCGGCGCAGCACGGCGACGTCGCGAAGGCCGCATAGCCCGAGCATGCGCGTGGGGCCGCCGGCAGGGGGGTGACCGGCGGCCCGTGGCCCGGGTTCCTCCGGCCCGAACACGCAGGAACAGCGTGCCGCGCGGAGCCGGACGCCCGCGAGGGCGCGTGACGCATATATGCATGCGTTTCCTTCACACCCCGTGTGAGCGCCCCCCGGGGGCAGGTGCGATCAAGGGCCGCCGGGCGCACCCTGGTCCCATGGCCTGGCAGGCACCCGTCGTCGTCCACCGCCCCTCCCCCGGCGGAGGCCGGCGCGTCACCATCCGCGGACGGATCGCCGGACTCGCCCACAACGACGCCGACCTCATGGAGTTCCTCCGGCGCGCCGGTCTCGAGGAAGCCGACATCTCGCTCGACGACCCGCACCTGGTCGAGTGGCGCGGCGGCCGCGCCCACCAGTGGGAAGCCGCCTGAGCGGCCCGCGCGACCGGTCCGGGCGCGACCCGTGCGGCTGGTGGAGGGTGCAGTGCCCTTGGCGTGGCGCCGCGGCTGCTCAACACTGGCCGGATGACGCAGCGCGTGGACCTCGCGACCGTGATGGACCGGCTGGCCATCGACGAACTCATCACCGGTTACGCGGTGGCCGTGGACGACGCGGACTGGGCCGCGTACCGGGAACTGTTCACCCCCGACGGGCGGGCGGACTACCGGACGGCGGGCGGCATCGCCGGCCCGGCGGGCGAGGTCGCCGACTGGCTGGCGGAGGCGATGCTGCGGTTCCCCGTGCGCCAGCACCTCGTCGTCAACCGGCGGGTGCGCATCGAGGAGGTGGACGGCTTCCCCGGTGACAGTGCCGAGGCGCTCGCCGACTACGTCAACCCGATGCGGCTGGAGTCGGGCGACGACATCGTCACGGGCGGGCGGTACGCCTTCGGGCTGCGGCGCACCGACGGCGGCTGGCGGCTGTGCTCGGTGGTCGTACGGGAGAAGTGGCGACGCGCCACGGGCGTACTGTCGGCGGACTGATCGCTCGCGCACACTGGAGGCGTCACCCCCGAGGAGGCGCGGTATGCGGATGCGCGGCGTGCGGATTGCGGTCGCTCGGCGGGACGCCGTGAGGCGGCTGCTCGTCTCGCGCTGGTGGCGGGCCGCGGCGGCGGTCGCCGCGGGGGCCCTGCCGGCGCTGGCGTTTCCGGCACCTTCCTGGTGGTGGTTCGCGTACGTGGCGCTGGTGCCGTGGCTGCTGCTGATCCGGACCGCGCCCACCGGTGGCCGTGCCGCCCTGGACGGCTGGCTGGGCGGTCTGGGCTTCATGCTGGCGCTGCACCACTGGCTGATGCCGAGCCTCCATGTCTTCATCCTGGTGCTGGCCGCGCTGCTCGGGCTGTTGTGGGCCCCCTGGGGCTGGCTGGTGCGGCTGATGCTGGCGCGGGCGCCGTCCCGGGGCCGGGCGGCCGCCGCCGTGGTGGTCGTACCGTCCGGCTGGCTGATGGTGGAGCTGGTGCGGTCCTGGGAGGGGCTGGGCGGTCCGTGGGGGCTGCTGGGCGCGAGCCAGTGGCAGGTGGACGCCGTCCTGCGGGTGGCGTCGCTGGGCGGTGTGTGGCTGGCGAGCCTGCTGGTGGTGGGGGTCAACACGGCCGTGGCCGTGCTGGTGTCGGTGCCGTCCGCGCGGACGGCGGCGGTCGCCGGCCTCGCCGTGTGTGCGCTGACCGCCGGCACGGCGTGGTGGTGGGTGCCGTCACCGCGGCCGGCCGGGGAGGTCCGGGTGGCCGTCGTCCAGCCCGGGGTCATCAACGGCGTCGGCGGCGCCGAACGGCGGGTGGCCCGCGGCGAGGAGCTCACCCGGGAGCTGGCCGGCCGGGACGTGGATCTGGTGGTGTGGGGCGAGAGCAGCGTGGGCGCGGACCTGGCGGCGCGGCCGGACCTGGCCCGCCGGCTCGCCGCGCTCTCCCGCGAGGTGGGCGCCGAGGTGCTGGTCAATGTGGACGCACGGCGCTCGGACCGCCCGGGCATCTACAAGAGCAGCGTTCTGATCGGGCCCCAGGGGCCCACTGGTGACCGCTACGACAAGATGCGGCTGGTGCCGTTCGGCGAGTACGTCCCGCTGCGCTCGCTGCTGGGCTGGGCCACCTCGGTCGGCAAGGCGGCGGCCGAGGACCGCCGCCGCGGTACGCAGCCCGTGGTGATGGCCGTCGGCGACGAGGGGCTCCGGCTCGGTCCGCTGGTGTGCTTCGAGTCGGCGTTCCCCGACATGAGCCGCCGACTGGCCCGCGACGGCGCCCGGTTGCTGGTGGCCCAGTCGGCGACGTCGACGTTCCAGGACAGCTGGGCGCCCGGGCAGCACGCCTCCCTGGCGGCGCTCCGGGCGGCCGAGACGGGCCGGCCGGTGGTCCACGCGACACTCACCGGCGTGAGCGCGGTGTACGGCGCCGACGGCGCCCCCATCGGCTCCCCGCTGGGTACCCAGCGCAGTGCGTCGGCCGTGTACGACATCCCGCTGTCGGACGCCACGACGCCGTACGCGCGGTTCGGCGACTGGCCGGTGTACGCCGCGCTCGCCGTACTGGCGGTGCTGCTGGCCGCCGAGGCGGTACGCTCCCTGGGGCCGCTCAGCCGGCCCGGCCGGCCTGGTCGAGGGCGTCCCGTACCACCCGCTCGCACAGCTCGTGAGTCCTCAGCGCGTCGCGGGCGCTGATCCCCTTCCCCGCGGCCACGGCGTCCAGGAAGGCCAGCGCGACCTGTTCGATGCCGCGCTGCCGGGCGACGGGCACCCAGTCGCCGCGGCGGCGCAGGGTGGGCTGGCCCTTGTGGTCGACGACCTCGGAGAGGTTGAGGACCTGCCGCTTGGTGTCCTGGCCGGAGACTTCGAGGATCTCCTCGGTGGAGCCGTTCATCCGGTTCATCATGCCGATCGCGGTGAACCCGTCGCCCGACATCTGGAGCACGACGTGGTGCATCAGCCCGTCGCGGATCCGGACGCGCACGTCGATGTGGTCGGCCTCGCCCGGCAGCAGGAAGCGCAGGGTGTCGACGACGTGGATGAAGTCGTCGAGGACGAAGGTGCGCGGGTCCTCCGGCAGCCCGATCCGGTTCTTCTGCATCAGGACCAGGTCGCGCGGGTGGTCCAGGCACTGCGCGTAGGAGGGGGCGTAGCGGCGGTTGAACCCGACGGCGAGGCCGGTTGCGCGCGCCTCGGCGAGCTCCACCAGGCGGCGTGAGTCCTCGATCCGGTAGGCGAGCGGCTTGTCGACGTACGTCGGCACGCCGGCCTCCAGGAGCCGGGTGACGATCTCGGGGTGCGCGTCGGTCGGCGCGTGGACGAACGCGGCGTCGATCCCGGCGGCCAGGAGGGAGTCGAGATCGGCGTGGCGGCGCTCCGCCGGGACGTGGTACGTCTCCGCGACCCGGGCGAGGGTGGCCGGGGTGCGGGTCTGCAGGTGCAGCTCCGCGCCGGGCCGGGTGGCGAGAACGGGCAGATAGGCCTTCCGCGCGATGTCGCCGAGCCCGATGCAGCCGATCTTCACGGGGGTCTCCCTATCGAAGTGCCTGACGGTCGTCGTGATCGTATGTCCGCGTGCCGGTTCCGTGTTGCGGGGGGTGCCAGTCGGCGATGCCGTCGAAGGCGCGCAGGGCGAGTCCGGGACCGGCGAGGCCGGCCAGCGCCACGAGGGCGTTGCGCAGCAGGACGAACGGGCGGCCGTCCCGGGTGTGGAGCGCGGTGACCCGGGCGGCCTTGCGGACGATGGCGGTGGTGCGGGGCAGGCGGTCCGCGGAGTAGGCCGCGAGACCGGCGCCGAGGTCGGCTCGGGGTGCCAGGTGGTGGGCGAGCACGATCCCGTCCTCGATGGCCTGGTTGCCGCCCTGGCCGAGGGTGGGGGCCATCGCGTGGGCGGAGTCGCCGAGCAGGGCGGTGCGGCCGCGGTGGAAGGCGGGCAGGGGGACGGCGAGGTGGTGGATGTCGTGCCGCAGGACACCGTCCTCACCGGCGGCGGCGAGGAGCGCGGGGACCGGGTCGTGCCAGTCGCCGCAGCGGCGCAGCAGTTCGGCCCTCTCCCCGTCGGGGCTGTGCCCACCGGCGGGGGCGACGGCCGCCGCGTACGCGTAGACCCGGCCGTCCTTGAGCGGCTGGGTGCCCCACAGGACGCCACGGCCCCACGTCTCATGGGGGTGGAAGGGCCTCGGCGGCGCGGGGACGACCAGGCGCCAGCTCGTGAGGCCGGTGTACCGCGGGCCCGGGTGGGCGGGGAACAGGGCGGTGCGGACGGCCGAGTGGATGCCGTCGGCGCCGATGACGAGGTCGGCGTCGAACTCCCCGTCGGGCGTGGTGACGCGGGCGGGGCGGCCGCCGGGTACCCCGGGGTCCGCGAGTTCCGCGGGGGCTCCGGTGCGCAGGGCCCCGTCGGGCAGCCGGGAGGCGAGCAGCTCGACGAGGGTGGCCCGGTGGAGCGCGACGAGGGGGCCGCCGTACCTCTCGGCGGCGACCCGCGCGTTCGTGCGGGAGAGCCAGCGGCCTCCGGGGGTGCGCAGCCCGCCGTCACCCTGCCAGGCCGCCAGGGCCCGGACCTCGTCGCCGAGGCCGATGACGTCCAGGGCGCGCAGGGCGTTGGGGGCGAGGCCGAGGCCGGCGCCGACGGGCCGGAGCGAGGCGGCGCGCTCCAGTACGGTGATGCGCCAGCCCCGCCGGTGCAGGGCCACGGCGGCGGTGAGCCCGCCGATGCCGCTGCCGATGACGACGGCGTGGGGCGGGGCCGGTCGGTTGTCCATGACTCCTCCAGGAACCTGCACTACAGCTGTAGTAGGCGACACCCGTCACCGTACTACAGCTGTAGTTCTCGCGGTAGGTTGTCCTCATGACCCCTCGCGCCGAGCTCATCGCCGACACCGCCCTCGCCCTGCTCGCCGAGCGGGGCATGCGGGGGCTGACCCACCGCGCGGTGGACGAGCGCGCGGGGCTCCCCCAGGGCTCGACGTCGAACCATGCGAGGACACGGCAGGCCCTGCTGGAGGCGGCGGTCCGGCGGCTGGCCGACCGCGAGGCGCAGGTGCTCGGGCCGGACGAACTGCCGTCCCCGGGGCCCGCGGGCTCCCGCGCCGGCGCGGGGGACGGCTCCGGCGCGGACACCGGCCCGGACGCCGGCTCCGGCCCGGACGGCGGCTCTGCGGGGGGAGCTTCCGACCCAGGGGCCGGGCTCGATGCCGTCCTCGACGCCCTGTCGCTGGCTCTGCACCGCTACCTGACCCACCACCGTGACCTGCTCGTGGCCCGCTACGAGCTGGCTCTGGAGGCCACCCGGCGCCCCGAGCTGCGCGGCTTCTACGACACCGCGGGCCGCCGCTTCCGCGAGCCGCTGACCGCACTGATGCGGGCGGCCGGTTCCGCCGCACCGGACCGCCACACCCTGTCGCTGGTGGCATGGGCCGAGGGGCTGATGTTCTCCTGCGCCGTGGGCTCGTTCCACGCCACCGTGCCGGACCGGGCGGAACTCCGCGCCGGGCTCGAGGAGTTGCTGCGCGGCATGCTGGGCCGATAACCGCTGGCGCCGCCGGTCCGGCCGGGGCGAGGATGCCCGTCATGACGACTACCGAACAGCCCGCCCAGGACCCCCGCACGGAGCCCTCCACGCTCGCCGGGGAGCGCGAGTCGCTGGAGGGCTGGCTCGACTACCACCGCGCGACGCTGGCCCTGAAGTGCCAGGGCCTCGACGACGAGCAGCTGCGCCAGGCATCGGCCCCGCCGTCCGAGCTGACACTGCTGGGTCTCGTGCGGCACATGGCCGACGTGGAGCGCCACTGGTTCCGCCGCATCCTGACGGGTGAGGACGCGGCGCCGCTCCACTGGTCCGACGAGGACCCCGACGGGGACTTCCACGTCACGGAGGACCACACCTGGGACGAGGCGTACGCCACCTGGCAGGAGGAGATCGGGCACGCCCGGGAGCGGGCCGGCGGCCGCTCGCTCGACGAGGTGTCCGCCGGCCGGAGCCGCAGCGGGGAGTTGTTCAACCTCCGCTGGATCTACACCCACATGATCGAGGAGTACGCCCGCCACAACGGTCATGCCGACCTGATCCGCGAGCGCGTGGACGGCGCGACCGGCGACTGATCATCCAGCCCCGCCCCTCACGGCCGTCACCCGTGTGGATCAATAACCGCGGGTAGCGGCCCTCAAGAGGGTGTCCACCCACCACAGTTGCCGGGTGCAGCGAACCAGAATCCCAGCGAAGGTCCTGACGGCCGTGGCGATGGCGGCGGCCGCTTCCGGCTGCGTGTCGGTGCAGCCGCCCCCCGGCCCGGGGCCGGCCGCCCCGGAGGCGAGCCGCCCGGTGCAGGACGTCGCGCCGCAGATCGTCGAGGGTCCGGCGCGCGAGGCCCTGGAAGCGGCCCTGCCGCCGGCGCCCACCGATTCGCCGCGAGTACCGGCGGCGAGGCCGGGTCACCCGGTACCGGGGACCGGCGGCGGCGCACCCCACGACGACGACCGGCCGCCGCGGCCGCCCCGAGCGCCGGGGGGACCGGCCGTCGACCGGCCGCGCGAGCAGCTTCCACAGGTCCGTCCCCCGGCGCCGCCGTCGGTACCGGTCACCCTCCCGGACGTGTGCGCCCTGGGCGAGGACTACGGCGGCTGGCAGCCGGGCAGCCAGGAGTCCCGGACCTGCCGCGGCACCTACCGCCGCTGACGCGCCGCGGCCGTCGGCCTCAGATGCCGCCCAGGCGCCGCTCCAGGCGCTCGATGGCGGCCCGGACGCCGCTGCCGTACCGGTCGTCGTCCAGGGCTCCCGAGGCGGCACGGGCCCGGTCGAGATGCGTCCGGGCGGCGTCCGGGCGGCGCAGCGCCAGGTAGTCGGCGGCGACGTCGAGGTGGAGGGAGGGGCGGAGCGCGCGGAGCGCCACCGCCGCGGCGCTCCGGGCGGACGGCTCCCCGCCGGCGCCCTCCGCCGCGCTCAGCGCCCGCAGGTCCCAGGCGAGCTCGTCGTCGGGGTCGTCCTGGGCGTCGGCCATGTAGCGGGCGAGCGTGCACCGGTGGAGCGGGTCGCCGTCCGCGCCGAGCTGGTCCCACAGCGCCCGGAGGCGGTTGCGGGCCTCCTCGCGGTCCCCGCCGTGGAGCAGCATGGCCGCCTGCCCGATCCTGGTCGGGACGGCGCCGTCCGTCCTCTGCTGGTGGTCCTGCACGCGGCCTCCACTGATCGGTCGTGTACCGACGCTATCCGCAGCACCCGCGGTCCGCGCCCGGACGGCCCGCACCGCCCCGC
The DNA here is from genome assembly GCF_000716335.1 of Streptomyces sp. NRRL S-118. Taxonomy (GTDB): domain Bacteria; phylum Actinomycetota; class Actinomycetes; order Streptomycetales; family Streptomycetaceae; genus Streptomyces. The sequence continues at coordinate 525,523 of NZ_KL591003.1, forward strand.
CGGCGGACGCCGGCGGGCAGGGGGCCGGGATGAGCACCCGGGCCGGGGGCCGGGATGAGCGCCAGGCCCCCGGCCGGTGGTGGCGCCGCGCCCGAGGCGGGGCCGAGGCCGCCCGAGTGCCGGCCGGGGCGGGGCCGGTCGGCAGGCCGGCACCGACGGAGGCCGATCCGGACGGAGGCCGGTACCGACGGAGGCCGATCCGGACGGAGGCCGGTACGGACGGGCCGGTCAGGCGCCCAGGTTCGGGATCCGCCAGTCGATCGGCTCGTGTCCCTGCGCCTTGACCGCCTCGTCGATCTGCGTGAAGGGGCGGGAGCCGAAGAACTTCTTCGCGGAGAGCGGGGAGGGGTGCGCCCCCTTGACGACCGCGTGCCGCGTCTCGTCGATCAGCGGCAGCTTCTTCTGCGCGTAGTTGCCCCAGAGGACGAAGACCGCCGGGTCCGGACGCGAGGCCACGGCGGTGATCACCGCGTCCGTGAACTTCTCCCAGCCCTTGCCCTTGTGGGAGTTGGCCTCGCCGCCCCGCACGGTCAGGACGGCGTTCAGCAGCAGGACGCCCTGGCGGGCCCACGGCATCAGGTAGCCGTTGTCCGGCACCGGGTGCCCGAGCTCCTCCTGCATCTCCTTGTAGATGTTCCGCAGGGACGGCGGCGTCTTGACGCCCGGCCGCACCGAGAAGCACAGTCCGTGCCCCTGGCCCTCCCCGTGGTACGGATCCTGGCCGAGGATGAGCACCTTGACCTGGTCGTACGGAGTGGCCTCCAGAGCGGCGAACACCTCCTCGCGCGGCGGGTAGACCGGCCCCTTGGCCCGCTCCTCCTCGACGAACTCGGTGAGCAGCTTGAAGTACGGCTTCTGCAGCTCGTCGCCGAGGACGCCGCGCCAGGACTCGGGCAGCAGGTAGGTGTCGGTCACGTCAACAACCTCCGAAGATCGATCGTTTGTGTGCCCGAACCTACCTGCGCCCACTGACAACGGAGCCAGGAGGCTCCTACCAGGCGGTCTGCCGGTGCAGCTCCCACATCTGCATGACGGTCTGCGGGTCGAGGGCCCGCTCGCCGCCCGCGATCTCCTCCTTGGCGGCGACGTACAGCTTGCCCTGCCACAGCGGCAGCAGGCGCACGTCGTTGCCGAGGATCTCCTGGGCCTTCTCGAATTCCTTGCTGACCGCGCCGCGGTCGCTCTCGCGGCGCGAGAGCGGCAGGAGCTGCTCGGTGATCTCGGGCCGCTCGTACGGCGTCGAGAGGACGTTCTCCTTGCCGACGAACGGCGCGATGAAGTTGTCCGGGTCCGGGAAGTCGGGGAACCAGCCTCGGCCGAACACCGGGTAGTCGCCCTTCTGGTAGCCGGCCTGGAACTCCTTCCAGGGCTTGCCCTGCAGGGTCACCTTGAAGAGGCCGGAGGCGTCGAGCTGCCGCTTGAGCTCGGCGAACTCGGGAGCCGTGGCGGAGCCGTAACGGTCGGTGGTGTACCAGAACGTCAGCTTCACGGGCGCGTCGATGCCGGCGTCGCGCAGGATCTTCTCGGCCTTGTCGACGTCCGGCTCGCCGTACCGGTCGAAGAACTCGGTGGTGTGTCCGGCGATACCCTTCGGCACCATCGAGTACAGCGGCTCGGCGGTGCCCTGGTAGACCTTGGCGACCAGGGCCTCACGGTCGACGACCTGGGCGATCGCCTTGCGCACCGCGATCTTGCCGGCGGCGGGGTCCTTGGGGTTGAAGACCAGGTAACGGATGTCGGCGCCGGTGGACTCCACCAGCTGCAGTCCCTCGTTGGCCGGCTTCTTCTCCCTCAGGTCGACGACCTCCTCCGCGGTCAGACCGCGGTACGTGGCGTCGATCTCCTTCTTCTTCAGCGCCGCGACCATCGTCTCCGAGGTGTCGAAGTAGCGGATGGTGACGCCGTTGTTCTTGCGGTCCGCGAAGCCCTTGTACTGGGGGTTCCTCGTCAGCTCGGCCTTGACGCCCTCTTCGTACTCCTCGAGGACATAAGGCCCGGATCCGGTGACCTTGCCGTCCTCGCGCAGCTCGTCCTCGGGGTACTTCTCCGGGGACACGATCGACATCGCCGGGGTGGCGAGGATGTACGGGAAGGTCGCGTCGGGTTCCTTCAGGTGGAACACGATGGTCGCGTCACCGTTGACGGCGATCCGGTCGAGCGAGCCGAGCAGTCCGTTCGGGCCGCCCTTCGCGTCGATCTTCCGGATGCGGTCGATCGAGTGCTTGACGGCCTGGGCGTCGAGCTTGGCGCCGTCGGAGAACGTCAGGCCGTCCTTCAGCTCGCACTGGAAGACCTTGCTCGACGCATCGGTGAACTTGCAGTCCGCGGCATCCGGCTGAGGAGTCGTACTTCCGGTCGGAAAACTCAGCAGAGTCTGGAAGACATTCCGGTACAACTCCCATGAACCGTCCCAAGCGGCCGCGGGATCGAGCGTACTGGGAGCACTCGTCGTACCGACAATGATCTTGTCTTCCCCATCGGCGTCATCTTCGGAAAGGAGGCCGCAGCCCGCCAGCAGGGATATGGACGCAAGGGCTGCAGCGGCCTGCAGACTGGTCCGGTTGAACACGTGCACGCTCCTCATTCAGCCATGGGTCGGCCGACCATACCGCAGCGCCCCGCCAGATCAATGCGCAGGTCTGGCGGGGCGCTTGGCAGCATCAGTCAATCAGGAACAATACGCCTCAGCCGACTCCGGCATTCAGGAAAATTCCCCCATCGACGACCAGGGTCTGGCCGGTGATCCACTCCGACTGCTCGGAGGTGAGGAATGCGGCGGCTCCACCGATATCCTTCGGAACTCCCAGCCGGCCGAGCGGATAGGCAGCCGCGGCCTCCGCCTCCCTGCCCTCGTAAAGGGCCTCGGCGAATTTCGTCTTCACGACCGCCGGGGCGATCGCATTGACCCGGACGGCCGGGGCGAATTCGTGGGCGAGCTGCAAGGTCAGATTGACCATGGCCGCCTTGCTCATGCCGTACGCGCCGATGAAGGGCGAGGCCGAGATGCCGGCGACCGAGGCGATGTTCACGATCGCACCGCCGTGGTCCTTCTGCCACGCCTTCCAGGTCTGCTGGGCGAAGCCGAGCGCCGAGATCACGTTGGTCTCGTACACCTTGCGGGCGACACCCAGGTCGAGCTCGGCGATCGGGCCGAAAACGGGGTTCGTCCCCGCGTTGTTGATCAGGAAGTCGACGCGACCGAAGGCCTCCATCGTGCGCTCCACCGCGAGCGCCTGGTGGGCCTCGTCATGGGCCTTGCCGGCCACCGCGATCACGCGGTCTGCGCCGAGCCGCTCGACGGCCTCCTTGAGGGCCTCCTCGCCGCGCCCGGTGATGCACACCCGGTCACCGCGGGCGATCAGCGCCTCCGCCACGCCGTATCCGATGCCGCGGCTGGCGCCCGTGACCAGGGCGACCCTCCCGGACGGCTCGGGGAGCTCCTGTGCGGTCATGTCCGTGGTCCTCTCTCGCGTCCTTGGGGGCTTCAGTTGAGCGGGCCGCCGGCCACGTACAGGACCTGGCCGGAGACGAAGCCGGCGTCGTCGCCGGTGAAGAAGGCGATCGCATTCGCGACGTCCTCCGGCCTGCCGACCCGGGCAACCGGGATCTGCGTGGCGGCGGCGGCCTGGAAGTCCTCGAAGCCCATGCCCACGCGCGCGGCGGTCTGCGCGGTCATCTCGGTGACGATGAAGCCGGGGGCCACGGCGTTGGCGGTGATGCCGAACTTGCCGAGCTCCTTGGCGAGGGTCTTGGTGAAGCCCTGCAGGCCGGCCTTGACGGCGGCGTAGTTGGCCTGGCCGCGGTTGCCCAGCGCCGAGGACGAGGAGAGGCAGACGATGCGGCCGAAGCCGGCGTCGACCATGTGCTTCTGGCACGCCTTGGCCATCAGGAACGCGCCCTTGAGGTGCACGTCGACGACCGTGTCCCAGTCGGACTCGCTCATCTTGAAGAGCAGGTTGTCGCGGAGCACGCCCGCGTTGTTGACGAGGATCGTCGGCGCGCCCAGCTCGGCGGCGACGCGGGCGACGGCCGCCTCCACCTGGGCGCTGTCGGAGACGTCGCAGCCGACGGCGATGGCCTTGCCGCCCGCCGCGGTGATCTTCTCGACGGTGTCCTTGCAGGCCGCCTCGTCGAGGTCGAGTACGGCGACGGCGCGGCCCTCGGCCGCCAGCCGGACGGCGGTGGCGGCGCCAATGCCCCGCGCCGCCCCGGTGACGACGGCGACGCGCTGCTCGGTGGTGGACATCTGGTTCTCCTCGCCCTTGGATCCCTGGTGGATGCGGCTCAGCCGGCCCTCCCCCGGCACGTCCATGCCGGTGAGCGACCGCTTAGTACCTTCAGCAGACGAGACGCTAGAAGCCCTGGCACCCGGTGTCAACGGCCCACCGGGTGCGCCCGGTCACGCGCCGCGGCGCGGTGGCCGCCTTCAGCGCACGAGCAGTCCGAGGAGCCGCTCGGCCTCCGCCTCCGGATCGGCGGTGAGACCGGTGTGCACGGGCCCGGGCTGGACAACCGTCGACCGGGGCGCGATCAGCCACCGGAAGCGCCGTCCGGCGTCCTCGCGCGCCGCCTGGCCCGCCTGCTCGCCGCCGGCACAGACGCCCTCCACGGCGCGCAGGGCGGCCCGTACGCCCGCGACGTCGGCCGTGGGGTCCAGGGCCCTCAGCTTTGCCTCGTCGAGGTGCGTACGGGCGCACACGAAGGACTTGGCGCGGCAGTAGACCACCACGCCCGCGTTGAAGCACTCGCCGCGCTCGACGCGGGGTACGACGCGCAGCAGCGCGTACTCGAAGACGTCCCGGTCGCTCACTTCTTCTCGGTGCCCTTCGTGCTGTTCTGCGGGGCGTGCGGCCAGGGCTTGCGGGGCTCGGTGAGCCAGCCGGGGGCCTGGGAGGGGACCGCTCCGGTCCGCTCGCCGAGCGTGATCCGCTCATGGATGGTGGCGGCGCGGGTCAGCAGCGCGGCCACGTAGGCGCGCCGCACCTCGTCCGTGGTGTCGAACCCCGGCTCGTCGACGAGCCACTCGTCGGGCACGTCGGACGCCACGTCGGTGAGCAGTTCCTCCGTGACGAGCGGGGCCAGCTCCGCGGCAGCGGCGGCGACATCGGGGCCGAAGCCGGCCAGGACGTGGTCGGAGGCGTCGTACGGCTTGGCGGCGGAGGCCTGGGCGCCCGGCCAGTTGTGGTGCCAGATCATGGTGGCGCCGTGGTCGATGAGCCACGGCTCGCCGTGCCAGACGAGCATGTTCGGGTTGCGCCAGGAGCGGTCGACGTTGTTGATCAGCGCGTCGAACCAGACGACCCGGCCCGCCTCCGCGGGGTCCACCTCGTAGGCGAGCGGGTCGAAGCCGATGGAGCCGGGCAGGAAGTCCATGCCGAGGTTCAGCCCGCCACTCGCCTTCAGCAGCTCCTGCACCTCCTGGTCGGGCTCGCCGAGACCGATGACCGGGTCGAGCTGGATCGTGACCAGCTCGGGCACCCGCAGCCCGAGCCGGCGGCCCAGCTGCCCGCAGAGGACCTCGGCGACCAGGGTCTTGCGGCCCTGCCCGGCACCCGTGAACTTCATGACGTACGTACCGAGATCGTCGGCCTCGACGATCCCCGGGAGCGAGCCGCCCTCACGCAACGGCGTGACGTAGCGGGTCGCTGTGACTTCGGAGAGCATCCCCCCAGGTTACGTGCCGGTCACGCACCGGCCGAGGCGACCGGCGCGGCTGCCGGGCCGTGAAGTCGCGGGACCGGTGAACGGCCGTGCCCGCCGCCCCGTACCCCTCGGTGACGTTGTGACCATCGTGGAAGGGAAGCCGGAATGACCGGATCGCAGGGGAGCAGGGCGGTGGCGCGCCGCACCGTCGTCGCGGCGGCCGGTGGGGCGGGGCTGGCCGCCGCCCTCACCGCGTGCGGCGGCTCGGACAGCACGGCCGAGTCCGGTGCCGGAGCACCGGCGGGCGGCAGCGGGGGCACCACCGGCGGGAGTACGGGCGGCACCACCGGCGGGGGCGCCGGCGGCCAGGTGATCGCGAAGACGGCCGACATCCCGGAGGGCGGGGGCAAGGTCTTCGGGCAGGTCGTGGTGACGCAGCCCCGGGCGGGCGAGTTCAAGGCGTTCTCCGCCAAGTGCACGCACGCCGGGTGCGCGGTGAAGGACGTCGCCGACGGGATCATCAACTGCCCGTGCCACGGCTCGAAGTTCGACGCGGCGGACGGCAGCGTGAAGGCGGGACCGGCCACCACGCCGCTGGCGGCGGCTTCGATCACCGTGGAGGGCGACTCGATCAAGCTGGCGTGACCCGCGGGGGGCGTCGAGGTCGCTCCCAGCAGGTCAGCACCTCGTCGGTGGTGGCGACCGTGGCGACGAGGGCGAGGGTGTGGCGGATCATCGCGGGGGTGTAGACGGAGGGGATCCCCGCGATGGCGTCCGCCACCACCACCGCCGTGTAGCCGAGGTTGACGGCGTCGAAGACGGTGTTGGGGACGGCCACGTTGGCCGATACGCCGGTGACGACCAGCGTCCGGCAGCCGAGGTTGCGCAGCAGGGCGTCGACGCCGGTGCCGGCGAGCGGGGAGAGCCCGTGCAGCCGCCGTACGACGAGGTCTTCGTCCGCCACCTCGATGGGTTCGGCGACGCGGACGGCTGCGCTGCCGGCGTACTGCTGCACCGGCAGCCGCTCCGCGGCCCGGAAGAGCCGGGCGTTGCGACCGGCGCCCCGCCCGTCGGGTCGGCGCTCCGCCACCGCGTGCACGACCTGCACGGCCGACACATGGGCGGCGTCGACCAGGCGGGCGACCTTGCGCAGCGCGCCGGACGACCGGGCTTCCGCGGCCAGTTCGGGCAGGGCGCTCTCCGGGCCGACGACACCCCGCTGGCACTCGACCGTGAGCAGCACGGTGGTGGCGGGATCGAGCTGCTCCCGCAGCTGTTCCATGGGCGGCATGGCGGGCGAGGGTAGCCACCCTTGCGTACGGAAGGAAGAGAGCCCATGCTTTCTGACACACCATCAGAGGGCGGGAGCGGGGATGGCGGCCACTCAGCGCCGGGGCCGGCGGATCATGATGACGGAGGGCGAACTCGACGCCTATCTCACCGAGCGGCGCACCTGCCGGGTGGCGACCGTCTCACCGGACGGCCGGCCGCATGCCGGGGCCCTGTGGTTCGCCTGGGACGGCACGTCCCTGTGGCTGTACTCGCTCACGCGCAGCCGGCGCTGGGCGGACCTGCGCCGCGATCCGCGGATCGCCGTGGTGATCGACGACGGCGAGGAGTACGGCGAGCTGCGGGGCGTGGAGCTGTCCGGGACCGTGGAGTTCGCCGGGGAGGTGCCGCGCACCGGTGAGCCGTGCCCGGAACTGGAGCTCGCCGAGCGGCTGTTCGCCCGCAAGAACTTCGGCCTGGAGTCCATGCCGCACGACGGCCGTCACGCATGGCTGCGACTGACGCCGGACGCCGTCGCGTCCTGGGACTTCCGGAAGCTGGGCGGTCCGTAGCCGGCGGGGCCGCCCTTCCCGCGGCCTCCGCCTGCCGGCCCGGTGACGGCACCGACCCTTCGGCCGCGGCCCCGGCGCACCTGCGACCCGTTCGCCCTCACCGGCGGCACGGGCGCGGCCGCCCGGCACCGCACCGCCCCTCCCGCCCCGGGCCGGGGAACTAGACGGGCTCCACCTCGCGACCCGCCTCCCGCAGTGCCTCCACCGCCGCACGGATCGACGGCCGCCGCTCCGCGTCCGTGCGCCACACCGCGTAGATGTGCCGCAGCATCGGCTGCCGTACGGGGACGAGGGCGACGCCCTCCGGGACGGGCCCGCGCCCGAGCCGGGGTGTGACGCACACCCCGAGACCGGCTTGGATCAGCGCGAGCTGGGTGTGGTGCTCACCCGCCAGGTGGGCGATGCGCGGCTCGATGCCCTTGGAACGCAGCGTGAACATCAGCCAGTCGTGACAGAACTCGCCCGCGGGCCAGGAGACCCAGTCGTCGTCGGCGAAGTCCTCCAGGCCGACTTCGGCCCGCCCCGCCAGCGGGTGGTCCGCCGGCATCGCGACATCGGCGGCGTCGTCCAGCAGCGGCTCGCGGGTCAGCCCGCCCGGCACGGGCAGCCGCTTGTTGTTCCAGTCGAGCACCACCGCGAGGTCCATGTCGCCCCGTATCACCTCCTGGATGCCCCGCTCCGGCTCCAGCTCGCTGATCCGGACGGACAGGTCCGGGTGCTCGCGGCGCAGCCCCGCCACCGCCCGCGGGAACAGCCCGCGCGCGGCCGTCGGGAACCCGGCCAGCCGCACCTCCCCGACCACCTGCCCCCGCTGCGCCTCGATGTCGGCCTGCGCCAGCTCCACCTGGGACAGGATCCGCGCCGCGTGGTCGGCCAGCAGCAGCCCGGCGTCGGTGAGCCGTACCCCCCGGCCGTTCCTGGCCACCAGTTGCTGCCCGACCTCGCGCTCCAGTTTGGCCAGCTGCTGCGAGACCGCCGAGGTCGTCACGTGCAGTCCGTCGGCGGCGCCGGTCACCGAGCCGTGCCGGGCCACGGCGTCGAGGGTCCGCAGGCGCTCCAGGTTCAACATGTAAGCAATGCTAAGCGAAGCCATCGAGGAAATCTCGCTTGTTCTAAGAGGTTCGGAGGAGCCATGGTGTTCGTCATGAGCACCGCGACCTCCTCCCCTTCCCCGAGCGACGCCCTCCCGGCCTCACCCGTCCCCGGGGCCGCCGAGGCCCCCCGGAGCCCCGCGCCCACGTCCACGCCCGCCCAGGACGCACGCGCCTCCGCGGCCGCCTCCCCCCGCCGCGGCACGGACTGGCGCATCCGCTTCGCCGTGCTCTCGCTGATCTGGGGCTTCAGCTTCCTCCTCATCAAGGTGGGCACGCAGGCGTACGCCCCCTTCCAGGTCACCCTCGGCCGTCTGCTCTTCGGTACGGCGGTCCTCGCGGTGGCGATGGCGGTCAAGCGCGCGAGGCTGCCGCGCGGCGCCCGGACCTGGGCCCATCTGACGGTGGCCGGGTTCCTGCTCAACGCGCTGCCGTTCTCCCTCTTCGCCTACGCGGAGCTGACGATCCCGTCCACCCTCGCCGGGATCTGCAACGCCACCTCGCCCCTGTGGGGCATGGTGCTGTCGCTGGTCGCCCTCTCGGAGGACCGCCCCACCCGCCGCCGCGTCGCCGGACTCGGCATCGGCTTCCTGGGCGTCCTGACCGTGCTCGGCGCCTGGCAGGGCTTCTCCGGGCTGGACGTCACCGGTACCGCCATGGCGCTGCTGGCCTCGCTCAGCTACCCCATCGGCTGGATCTACGTCCGCCGCACGCTCGCGGGGAGCAGCGCGTCGCACCTCTCCCTCACCGGCGCGCAGCTGTTCCTCGCGACCCTGCAACTGGCGGTGATCACACCGCTGTTCACCGCGTGGCCGACGGCGTTCCCGATCGTCCCGCTGCTCGCGGTGGTCGCGCTCGGCGCCCTGGGCACCGGCCTGGCCGTGCTGATCCAGTACGGCATCGTCGCCGAGGTGGGTCCGACCACCGGCCAGATGGTCACCTACTTCATCCCCGTCATCGCCACCGCGGCCGGCGTGACGCTCCTGGACGAGCAGCTCACGTGGAACACCCCGGTGGGCGCCCTGATCGTGCTGGCCGGCGCCGCCCTCACCCAGAGCCGCGCCAGGCCCACCGGAGCACGGCGCCGGGGAGTGTCTGCGGACTAGGGGGTGCCCGCCCGCAGGGCGGGGCCGGCGGCGTCCGGCGCGTGCGAGCGCACGACGGGCGGCCGGCGGGGCGCCCGCCGTGCGAGCTGCGGCCGCAGCGGACCCACCGGCCTGCCGGGCCCGTCGCCCCGCGGAACCGCGCGCCCGGCGCGCCCGGCGACACCGCCCGCCCGGCGCGCTCACGCGAGGCTGCGCGCCGCCATCGGCCCGGCCGCCGCGGCCACCGCGTCCGCCAGGGGCGCGATGTCGGCCGTCGTCAGCCCCGAGACGGTGATCCGCATGCCGGGCCCCGTCGCCATGCGGAACCGCGCGCCCGGCGCCACCGCCCACCCGGCGTGCAGCATGCGGGCCACGGCCCCGGTCTCGTCGGCCAGCGGGACCCAGACGTTCATGCCGCTGCGCCCGTGCGCCTCGACACCGCGCTCCGCGAGGGCCCGCACGAGCGCGTGCCGGCGCTCCCCGTACGCGGCCGCGACCGCCCGCGTGTCCACCGCGTCCGTCTCCCACAGGTGCACGACCGCGCGCTGCAGCAGCACGCTGACCCAGCCGGGCCCGAGCCGCTGCCGCCCCGCCAGCCGGTCGAGGGTCACGGCATCACCGGTGAGCACGGCGAGCCGCAGGTCGGGGCCGTACGCCTTGGACACGGACCGTACGAACGCCCAGCGGTCCGTCGCACCCGCCAGCGGGTGCAGGGGCAGGTCGACGAAGCCGTGCCCGTGGTCGTCCTCGATGAGCAGCACGTCCGCGCGCCGCCCGGCCAGCACCCGCCGCAGTTCGACGGCCCGCGCCCGGCCCACCGCGGCACCCGTGGGGTTCTGCGCCCGGCAGGTGACGACGAGGGACCGCGCGCCGCCGTCCAGCGCCGCCGCGACCGCTTCGGGCCGCGGCCCGTCGTCGTCCACGGCGACGGGCACGGGCCGCAGCCCCAGGGCCGGCACGAGGTCGAGGAGGGCGCCCCACCCGGGATCCTCGACGGCCACCGCGTCCCCCGGCTTCAGGTGCGCCGCCAGGACCCTCTCGATGGCGTCCAGTGATCCGGAGGTGACGGCGACGGGCCCGCCCGGCACGCCGTCGGCGTCCAGTGCGGTGCGGGCGAGCCGCGCCAGGTCCGGGTCCACGGGCTCCCGGCCGTAGAGCACCGGGTCCTGGGCGCCGTGCCGGCCGGCGGCGGCGAGCGCCGCGCCGAGCGGCGGCAGCAGCGCCGGGTCGGGGTTGCCCTCCCCCACGTCCCGTACACCCTCCACCGCCTCGATCCGGAGGCTGCCGCGCGCCGTGGTGGCGGGGCGCGGCCGCACCCGACTGCCCCGGCGCCCGGCCGTCTCGATCACGCCGCGTTCCCGCAAGGTCCGGTACGCGGCGGCCACCGTATTGGGATTGACCCCCAGCCGGGCCGCCAACTCCCGCATGGGTGGGAGGAGTTGTCCCGGCTCAAGCTCGCCGGAGCCGACCCCTCGTTCCACGCTCGCGGCGATCTCCGATGCGCGTCGGCCTGTGATCCGATACTCTCCTAGCACAAAGAATATTATGCACTAGTGCAATGGAGTGCCGCAATGCCGGAGACCACGGCCGCCTACGAGCCGACCGACCGCACCGTCCCGACCCGCTCCCGCGAGCGGGCTTCCTACGACCGCGCGCTGGTGCACTCGATACTCGACGAGGCGTACGTGTGCCACCTCGGTTTCGTCCGCGACGGCGCCCCCGTGGTGCTGCCGACGCTGTACGGCCGGGTCGGCGAGCGCCTGTACGTGCACGGCTCGACCGGTTCGCGCCCGTTGCGCATGGCGGGCCAGGCCGGCCCGGGACTGCCGGTCTGCCTGACCGTCACGCACGTGGACGGCCTGGTCCTCGCCCGGTCCGCGTTCCACCACTCCATCAACTACCGCTCCGTCGTGGTGCACGGCACGGCCCACCAGGTCACGGACCCCGAGGAGAAGCGCACGGCGCTCGACGCCCTGGTCGACCATGTCGTGCCCGGCCGTTCGCGCGACTCGCGCCCGGCCGACGCCAAGGAGCTCGCCGCGACCGCGGTCCTGCGCCTGGACCTGGAGGAGGTCTCCGCGAAGGTCCGCACGGGCGGCCCGAACGACGAGCCCGAGGACCTCACGCTCCCGTACTGGACCGGTGTCGTCCCGGTCGGCACCGTGCACGGCACCCCCGTCCCGGCCGACGACCTCGACCCGTCCGTCACCCTGCCGGACTACCTCTCGACCCTCTGACACCGGCCCGGCGCCGCGCGGAGCGCCGGACCGCGGCGGACGGCACCGGCGCTACCACCCCACCCCGGGGCAACGGGCCCGCGAGGACCGGAGAGGACGGGGCGGAGACCGACGGACGAGGCCGGACGGCGGGGGCCACCCGACGGCCGGCGCGCCGCTGGCTCAGGCCGGCGCCGCCGCCCGGGCCCTGCCCCGGCCCCTGGCCGCCCACGCCTCCGCGAGCGCCAGTCCGGCCACCGCCGCCAGCAACAGCAGCGTGCCCACCACCGTGGCCGCGGTCAGCCGCTCGTCGAGCATCGTCACCGCGATGACCGCGGCGCTCACCGGCTCGAGGAGCATGATCACCGACACCGTGGCCGCCCGTACCACCGCCGCCCCCGCGAAGTAGAGCGCGTACGCCAGCGCGGTCGGCACCGCCGCGATGTACGCCAGCAGCCCCACCACCTGGGCGAGGTCGGCCGTACGCGGCAGCAGGCCCTCGGCACCCGCCAGGGGCAGCAGACCGGCCCCGCCGATCGCGAAGGCCCACGCCGTCGTGACGAGCGCGTCACCGCCGCCGGCGTCGCGTCCGAGCCACCGCGTCAGCAGCGTGATCGCCGCGTACGCCGCCGCCGACAGCACGGCCAGCGCCACCCCGGCGGGCCGCACCTCGCCGGTGCCGCCGCTGCCGAGCACGAGCACGAGCAGACCGCCGAGAGCGCCCACGACCGCGAGGCTCCCGCCCCGCCCGAGCCGCTCGCCCATGGTCAGGCGGGCGCCGAGGGCGATCAGCACCGGCCCGGCCCCCAGGGTGACGACGGTGCCGACGGCGAGACCGGTCGCCTCGACGGCCGCGAAGTACGCGCTCTGGAAGACGGTCAGGCCGATGCCCGTGCCGAGGACGCGCAGCAGCCGCCTGCGGCGCGGCTCGGCCGGTCCGGCCGCACGCCGCCGCCGTACCGCGAGCACGGCGAGCAGCAGCACGAGCCCTCCGGCGCAGCGCCAGAACGACAGGGCCAGCGGTCCGAGGTCGCTGATCCGGAACACCAGCGAGGCCGCCGCCCCGGCGGTGCCCCACGCCACTCCGGCGACGATCAGATGGAACAGACTCCGCCCGACGGACGCAGCCGTGGACGCGGAGGAGGAATTCGACACGTGACTTCTCCGTGTGAGAACAGGAAAGGGTTGGCCGCTCGACTGCGTACGCGGGCAGCGACGAACCGCTCGGGGACTGCCCGAGCCCGGTCCTCATCAGGGATCCCGAAACAGGCCGGAACGGATGTCCGGCCCCGGTCCGGGGAAGCACTGCCGCCCGCGTCAGGCGGCAGGCGGCGGAAGCACGGTCGAATGCATGATCGCCACCTTACGGGGCGGCTCGTCCGGCCGTCACTTCGTCGCTCCCGGCCGGCAACGGGTCCGACCCCGCGACCGGCCCAGCCGGCGCAGCCTTCGGCGCCGACGACTGGGCGATGAAGGCGCCCACGAGCACCACGGCACCACCGATGATCTGCGGCGCCGACAGGTGTTCCTTCAGCAGCACCCACGCCAGTACGGTCGCGATGACCGCCTCCAGGCATGCCACCACGCCCGCCACCTGCGGCGAGAGCCTGCGTACGGCGACGATCCCGGTGACGTACGCGAGGACGGTGGCGATCAGCACGATCCAGGCGAGCAGCAGCCAGGCCGGCGCCGCCGTCCCGCCCATGTCGGCGGTGCCGCGCAGCACGGACCAGTCCATTCCCCACGGCCGCGCGACGGCGGTGAGCACGAGGGCGCCGATGAGCAGCCCGAACGCGATGACACCGAGCGGGTCGGCGGGCTCCGCCTCGTCGCTGCCCTGGTCGGACAGGACGAAGTAGCCGACCTGGCAGCAGGCCGCACCGAGGGCCAGCAGCAGCCCCAGCAGGTCGAAGCTCAGCCCGGCCCACACCTCGACGACGCAGGCGAGGCCGCCGACCGCGAGGACCACGCCGAGGGCGGCGGCGCGGGTGACCGGCCGGCGCTGGACGAAGCGGACCCAGCCGAGGACGAGCGCGGGGGCGAGGTACTCGATGAGCAGCGCGACGCCGACGGGGATGCGCGACAGGGCGGCGAAGTAGAAGGCCTGGACACCGGCCACCGCGAGCAGTCCGAAACCGGCGAGGAGTGCGGGCTTGCGGCGCAGCAGGTCGCGGTGGCGCCACGCCACGGGCAGCATGACGAGTGCGGCGCCGGCGACCCGGAGCCACACCACGTGCAGCGGGTCGAGACCCGCCTCGATCAGCGGCTTGGCCGCGACACCTGACCCACCGAATGCGAAGGCCGAGGCCAGGGCAAGTCCCAGGCCGGCGCTTCTCCCCTGAGACGCGTGCATCGGCACATCATGGCAGGAACGCGTCAGGAGCGTAAAGCCCGTGACACCTGTTGAGACGAGCCGCACCGCCGGCCGGCCGGCCGGCGCACCATCACGGAACACCGGTCACGGGACCGGGGACGGCCAATGGCGCCGGACCCTGCGGGGCCCGGCGCCATGGCCGGTGCGCCGGGACGGCGGTCTTCCGGCGAACAGCCGCCCCCTCGATGGACGGCCGCATTCCAGGAGGTCCCGTCCTCCGGTCGGCCGCCCGGAGACCGGGACCGGGCGGTCGCCTCAGCCCTCGTCGGCGAGGATGAGGTAGAGCTTCTTCCGGGCCTCGTTGACGACGGCCAGCGCCTTCTGCCGCTGCTCGGCGTCGCCGGTCTTCCACACCTGCCCGAAGGCTTCGAACAGACCGAAGCCCGCCTGCCGCACCTCGCTCAGGGCCTCCCAGTCGACACCGCGCCCCGGCTCGTCCCACGGCGCCTCGGGCCCCGCTTCCGCCTCGGCGCGCCCGGTGTCGCTGAGCGTGAACAGCTTCTTGCCGCCCTCGCTCTCGCTGACGATCAGCCCCTCGTCCTCCAGCAGCTGGAGGGTCGGGTACACCGAGCCCGGGCTGGGCCGCCAAGCCCCGCCACTGCGCTCGGCGATCTCCCGGATCATCTCGTAACCGTGCATCGGGCGGTCCTTCAGCAGCGCGAGGATCGAGGCGCGCACATCGCCGCGCCGCGCCCTGCCCCGGCCGCCTCCGCGACCGCGACCGCCTCCGAAGGGGCCGCCCCAGAAGGGACCTCCACCGAACGGTCCGCCGCCGAAGCCCGGCCCGAACGGGCCGAAAGCCGCGCGCAGGCCCTCGAAGTCGCCCCGTCGCTCGCCCCAGCCGCGATGACCGGGGCCGCAGTGACCGTGCCCCCGGCCGTGCTGGTGCTCGGGGCCCTGTCCGTGTCCATGGGAACGCATCGCTGACACTCCTTCCATCAATGATCTGTCGCGATGCTTCAACGATATATCGGAATAGGTCGGCGGGCAATCGCTTCCGGGCCAGGAACCCGGAATTGGCCTTGGCCTGCCCCTTCCCGGCGCCCCTACCGTCGTGTCCATGCGGATTCGAATCGTCGACGCCTTCACCGACCGCCCCTTCTCCGGCAACCCGGCGGGCGTGCTGCTCCTCGACGCCTTCCCGGACGACCACTGGCTCCAGAAGGTGGCCGCCGAGGTCGGCCTCTCCGAGACGGCCTTCGCCCACCCCCTCCCGGCCGGCGGCGACGCGGACTGGGCGCTGCGCTGGTTCACCCCGGTCGCCGAGGTGGACATGTGCGGCCACGGGACTCTGGCCACCGCCCACGTCCTGCACACCACCGGCCGCGCGACCGGCACCGTCCGCTTCGCGGCACGCTGCGGGATCCTGTCGGCCACGGCCGGCGAGGACGGCTCGATCACGCTGGACTTCCCGACCTCGTCACTGACGCCGGTGCCCGCGCCCGACGGGCTCGCGAAGGCGCTGGGCGCCGAGGTGGTGTCCGTGCACGACACCGCCGCCCACATCGGCGACCTGCTGGTGGAGCTGGCGGACGAGCAGGCCGTACGGTCCCTGGCACCGGACCTCGCGGCGCTGGCGGCCCTGTCGGACCGGGGCGTCATCGCCACGGCCGCGGCGGACGACCCGGCGCGCGGCTACGACTTCGTCTCCCGCTGCTTCTTCCCGGCACTCGGCATCGACGAGGACCCCGTGACGGGCAGCGCGCACACCGCGCTCGCCCCCTTCTGGTCGGCCCGCTCCGGGCGCGACGAGCTGACCGGGTTGCAGGGCGGAGCGCGCACCGGTCTGGTGCGCACCACGCTGCGCGGCGAGCGCACCCTCCTCACCGGCAGCGCGGTGACGGTCATCGAGGGCGACCTGCTGGTCTGAGGCCGCGGAACCGGCCGGGTACGGCGAAGGGGCGTACGGCGGTGCCGTACGCCCCTTCGCCGTCCTGCGTCAGTTCACGCGGCGGGCAGCCATCCCACGTTCCCCTTCAGCACCGCGTACCCGACGAACGCCACGATGTCGAGCAGCGCGTGCGCCGCCACCAACGGACCGACCCGGCCCCACCGCCGGTACAGCAGCACGAACACCGCGCCCATCACCATGTTGCCGATGAAGCCGCCGATGCCCTGGTACAGGTGGTACGAGCCGCGCAGCACCGAGCTCGCCACCAGCGCCGCCATCGGCGTCCATCCCAGCTGCCCGAGCCGGCGCAGCAGGTACCCGACGACGATGACCTCCTCCACCACGGAGTTCTGCACCGCCGAGAGCACCAGCACGGGGTACTTCCACCACACGGGGGGCAGTGACTCGGGAACCACGGTCAGGTTGAACCCGGCCGCCCGCGCCCCCAGGTAGAAGGCCAGCCCCGCGCTCCCGATGACGGCCGCGACCAGCGCCCCGCGCCCCACGTCGCCCCACGGCCTGCGGCGGTCGAAGCCGATGGCCCGCAGACCTGTTCCCTCCCGCAGGAGCAGGTGGGCCACGAGCACCACCGGCACCAGCGCGGTGGCGATCCCGAACAGCTGCCACGCCAGGTCCAGCCACGGCCGTCCCGGGGCGGCCGAGGTGTTCAGATGGGCGGCCTGGTCCTTCAGCCCGCCCGGCTTCGTCAGCGCACCGATGAAGCTGATCAGCGAGGCGACCGCGCTCGCCCCCAGCGAGAGCGCCAGGACGAGCAGCAGCTCCGACCGCAAGACCTTCCGGGAGAGACCTCCCTCCGGGAGAGGACCGGCCACGCGCCCCGCCTCTGCCTGCACACCTGCCTCCACTTCACCATCGCCCCGCCCGAAGCCACCCGGCCCGCCCGGCGGCGTGCAGCCCGCCCGCAGGCCCACGGCACAGCTTGCCCGACGACGGCGAGACGGCCGGAGGCGGGCGGGTACGGCGCCGCCGTCCACCCGTAAGGTACGCGTGCGAGCCGCCCGCGACTCTCCCGGCCCGGATTCCGGCTACGGACGGGAAGGCGGCGACGCCCCCGCCGCGCCCGCGGCACCCGGCCCGTCACCCGTGGGGCCGGAAAGCCCACCGGATCGAGCCGTCACCCGCGGGGCACCCGCGCGGCCCGTCACCCGCGCGGCGCCGGAAAGCCCACCGGCCAGGTGTGCACCGGATCGCCGTGCCGCATCAGCTCGCAGTAGCGGCGGGTGGTGGCGGCCAGCGCCGCCTCGCGCCCCAGGCCCGCCTCCAGAGCGCGGTGGAAGGTCTCGACCTGCCAGGTGGCGCCGTTCGTCCGGCGCCTGCACCGCTCCTCGATGATCCCGAGGTAGCGGTCCCGGTCGCCTCGCTCGATGCCCCACGCGTCGAGGCCCGCCGCCGCGAGCGGCAGCAGTTCGTCGCGGACCAGCTTCACGGCCGGGACGGTGGTCGTCCCGCCGCTGCGCCCCGGCCGCGGCCAGCGCAGCTCGGCGTCGATGCCGTACCGGCACGCGGTGTCGAAGTTGGCGGCGGCTTCGGCGAACGGCAGCCGCTTCCACACCGGCCGGGACTCCTCGGCCAGCGCACGCACCAGTCCGTAGTAGAACGCGGCGTTGGCCAGCACGTCGTCGACCGTCGGCCCGGCCGGCAGCACCCGGTTCTCCACCCTGAGGTGCGGCACGCCGTCCATGACCCCGTACACCGGACGGTTCCAGCGGTACACCGTGCCGTTGAGCAGCACCAGCTCCTGGAGGGACGGGACGCCGCCGTCGTCGACCACCCGCAGCGGGTCCTCGTCGTCACAGATCGGCAGCAGCGCGGGGAAGTACCGCACGTTCTCCTCGAACAGCTCGTACGCCGAGCTGACCCACCGCTCGCCGAACCACGTGCGCGGCCGGACGCCCTGCGCCTGGAGCTCGGGCGGCCGCGTGTCGGTGGCCTGCGTGAACAGCGGCGGCCGGGACTCGCGCCACAGCTCGCGGCCGAAGAGGAACGGAGCGTTGGCACCCACCGCGATCTGCACGGCGGCGACGGCCTGCGCCGCGTTCCACACGTCCGGGAAGCGCGTCGGCGTGACCTGGAGGTGCAGCTGCACGGAGGTGCAGGCCGCCTCGGGGGCGATGGAGCTGGCCGTGGAACTGAGGCGCTCCACACCATCGATGTCCAGCGTGAAATCCTCACCGCGCGCGGCGACGATCTGGTCGTTGAGCAGCATGTAGCGGTCGACGTCCGAGAGGTTCCCCGAGACCAGGTCCTCCTCCACGAGCGTGGGGAGAATTCCGATCATCACGATGCCGGCGTCGACCTCCTTCGCCTTGCGGTGCGCGTATCCGAGTCCGGTGCGCAGCTCCTCGGCGAGCTGATCGAAAACCCGGCCGCCGAGCCGGTGGGGGGCGATATTGACTTCCAGGTTGAACATTCCGAGTTCGGTCTGGAAATCCCGGCTGGCGATACGTTCCAGCACCTCGGCATTCATCATCCGCGGCATACCGTCCGAGCCCGCCAGATTGAGTTCGATCTCCAGGCCCATCAGATTCTTCGGGCGGTCGAACCTCTTCTCGGCGAGGAGGCGCTCGAGGGCCGCCAGACACTGCTGCAGCTTCCGGCGGTACCTCTGCCGATCGGACAGGTCGAAACCGCCTGCCACGACCTTCTCCCCCATCGAAGCGTCCCTCCTCGTGGGCGGCGCGCGGCGTGGACCTCCGCGTCACGGACGATAATGCCCAGCCGGACTGATCTGTAACGCCCCCGCGGGGACCGCGTGGCCGGTAGTCTGGAAAGGAAGACCGTCCGGCACATTCCGGCGGCATGCGGCAGCAGGCAGTTACCGCCGGCCGAGGCCCGGTGAAAAGGACCGGCGAGAGGCCGGCGAGATTCGGCCGACCGCGTCCGGGACGGTGCCGCAGGCCGGAGCCCCGGGTTCACGGGAAATCCGCAGGAACTCCGCGAAACAAAGTCCTGATCCGGGCTTGCTCGTAATATCGCCGACAGGTAGCGGAAACTTCGCGTGAACACGCGTCGTATAAACTCCGCGGACGAGGCAGAGAGTCGGCGCCCGGCCTTGGCCCATCGGCCCCCTCCGGCCCCGTCGCTGACAGTGCCGTCCGCGTCCGCACCTCCCCCGCATCACCTGTCTCTTGAGTGAGAGGCGACCCACCATGCCGCTCCATGTCTCCCAGGCCCCCGCGCCCGCCCTTCGCAGCGTCCTCATGGCTCTCGGTTCCACCGCCGTACGTGAGGCCCACACCCCCGCCCTGCGGTCCGTCCAGGGACCGCTGAGCCCTGAACTCCCTTTGCCCGTCCACGTGTTGGACGTACGCGACCAGATCGATCCGCCGGCCGGCGCACCGCGCACCCGGCTGACCGGCTGGCGGTTCCTGATCCGCGGCGGCGACCGCCCCGTCGCCGCCGCGGACACCAGGCTCACCCCCGACGGCTGGTCCTTCTCGCACTTCTTCGAAGGGCCCTACCTCGCCTCGACCGAACGCGCCCTGCGCCAGGCCGAGACCATGACCACGCCGTACCAGCCCCGGCTGCTGTCCGTTCCCGAGCTCTACATGCTGACACTGTGGCTGCACGCCGACCCGGACGCCGATCCGGCCGCGGGGAGCCCGGCGCCGACGGACCTCCTGGTTCCGCTGGCGCCCGCGCCGCCCGGGATCGCCGCCCACTTCCCGTACCGCGTGGCGGACCTGCTCCCGGTGCTCACGCTGCGCGTCGCGCCTCCACCGCTGCTGGAGTCAACCGCGTGACGCGGCACCGTGTGGCCCGTACGGACTAGCCCACTGCGACCACTCCGAACCACCCGAAGGGACAGGGGGGTTGAGCTGAACCATCCGCACGGGTGATACGTCATAACGCAGTAGGAAGCGCTGCACCGAAATCCCTGCGGATTGACGCCCGTGGGGCAACACTGGGACCGAGCGACCGACACTCAACGGGGGGCGGCAATGAACACCGCATCGAGCCGCAGGACAGACACCACATCGCAGCGAAAGAACCCACCCATGTGCCAGCACCAGCCACCCTGCCCGACCGCCGACTCCGCCGACCGGGAGGCGGCCCGCCTGGTGGCGCACCACCCGGAGCAGGGCTGGAGCCTGCTGTGCAACGGCGTCCTCGTCTTCGAGGACACCGGTGAACTGCTGCCGGACGGCCAGGTGATCGCACCGCACCGGCCGCTCGGCACCGCGCACGTCATGACGGCCGCCTGAGCGGACGGCCACCGCACGCGGTGAGGGCCGGTACGGATCACTCCGTACCGGCCCTCATCACGTTGTCCCGTCGCCGGTCGCTCAGTTGTCGTACTCGTCCAGCGGCGGGCAGGAGCAGACCAGGTTGCGGTCGCCGAAGGCGCCGTCGATCCGGCGCACCGGCGGCCAGTACTTGTCCGCGGCGGACACCCCGGCCGGGAAGACCGCCTCCTCACGGCTGTACGCGTGCGTCCAGTCGCCGCCCAGCGCGGCCGCGGTGTGCGGCGCGTTGCGCAGCGGGTTGTCCTCGGCGGGCCACCGGCCGGACGCGACCTTCTCGATCTCGCCACGGATCGCGATCATGGTGTCGCAGAAACGGTCGAGCTCGGCCAGGTCCTCGCTCTCGGTGGGCTCGATCATCAGCGTGCCGGCCACCGGGAACGACATGGTGGGCGCGTGGAAGCCGTAGTCGATCAGCCGCTTGGCGATGTCGTCGACGCTGACGCCGGTCGCCTTGGAGATCGGCCGCAGGTCGACGATGCACTCGTGGGCCACCAGTCCGGCCGGACCCGTGTACAGCACCGGGTAGTGCGGCTCCAGCCGCTTGGCGATGTAGTTCGCCGCCAGCACCGCGACCTGGGTCGCACGCTTGAGTCCCTCGCCGCCCATGAGGCGGACGTACGCCCAGGAGATCGGCAGGATGCCGGCCGAGCCCCACGGGGCGGCCGAGATCGGGCCGACACCCGTCTCGGGACCGGCGGTCGGCTGGAGCGGGTGGTTGGGCAGGTACGGGGCGAGGTGCGCCCGGACGCCCACCGGACCGACACCGGGGCCGCCGCCGCCGTGCGGGATGCAGAAGGTCTTGTGCAGGTTCAGGTGGGAGACGTCGCCGCCGAACTCGCCCGGCTTCGCCAGCCCGACCAGCGCGTTGAGGTTGGCGCCGTCGACGTACACCTGGCCGCCCGCCTCGTGCACCTGGGCGCAGATGTCCGCGACGTGCTCCTCGAAGACGCCGTGCGTCGACGGGTAGGTGATCATCAGGACGGACAGCTCGTCGCGGTACTGCTCGATCTTGGCGCGCAGGTCCTCGACGTCGATCTCGCCGTCGTCGGCCGTCTTGACCACGACGACCTTCATGCCGGCCATCACGGCACTGGCCGCGTTGGTGCCGTGCGCGGACGACGGGATCAGGCAGACGGTGCGCTGCGTGTCGCCGTTGGCCCGGTGGTACGCGCGGACAGCCAGCAGACCGGCCAGCTCGCCCTGGGAGCCGGCGTTGGGCTGGATCGACACCTTGTCGTAGCCGGTGACCTCGGCGAGGCGCTCCTCCAGCTCACGGATGAGGGTGAGGTAGCCCTGCGCCTGCTCGGCCGGCGCGAAGGGGTGCATCTGGCCGAACTCCGGCCAGGTCACCGGCTCCATCTCGGTCGTCGCGTTCAGCTTCATGGTGCACGAGCCGAGCGGGATCATGCCCCGGTCCAGCGCGTAGTCGCGGTCGGCGAGCTTGCGCAGGTAGCGCAGCATGGCCGTCTCGGAGCGGTGCGCGTGGAAGACGGGGTGGGTCAGGTACGCGTCGGAGCGCAGCAGCTCCCCGGGCAGCGTGTCGGCGGTGGCGGCGTCGAGCTCCTCGACGTCGGCGCTCACCCCGAAGGCGTCCCACACGGCGGTGAGCTGGGCCCGGCCGGTGGTCTCGTCGCAGGCGGCGGAGACATGGTCGCCGTCGACGAGGCGCAGGTTGACACCGTTCTCACGGGCGGCGGCCACGGCCTCGGCGGCCTTGCCCGGCACCCGGACGGTCACGGTGTCGAAGAACTCGCCATGGACGACGTCGACACCCCCGGCACGCAGGCCCTCGGCGAGGAGCACCGCGTACCGGTGGACGCGCCGGGCGATCTGCTGCAGGCCCTCGGGGCCGTGGTAGACCGCGTACATGCCGGCCATGACGGCGAGCAGGACCTGCGCGGTACAGATGTTGCTCGTGGCCTTCTCACGGCGGATGTGCTGCTCGCGGGTCTGCAGCGCGAGGCGGTACGCCTTGTTGCCGTCCGCGTCCACGGAGACGCCGACGAGCCGGCCCGGCAGGCTGCGCGCGAACTTCTCGCGCACCGCCATGTAACCGGCGTGCGGGCCGCCGAAGCCCATCGGGACGCCGAAGCGCTGGGTCGTGCCCACGGCGATGTCGGCGCCGAGCTCGCCGGGCGAGGTCAGCAGGGTCAGGGCGAGGAGGTCGGCGGCGACGGTGACGATCGCGCCGAGCTCGTGGGCCCGCTCGATGACCGGCTTGATGTCCCGCACGGCGCCGGACGCGCCCGGGTACTGGAGCAGCACGCCGAAGACGCCGCGCTCGGCGAC
Source organism: Streptomyces sp. NRRL S-118 (assembly GCF_000716335.1). Taxonomy (GTDB): domain Bacteria; phylum Actinomycetota; class Actinomycetes; order Streptomycetales; family Streptomycetaceae; genus Streptomyces. The sequence goes on from NZ_KL591003.1 coordinate 548,221, forward strand.
CTCGGCCGGGATGCCCTCGCTGAGGTCCGCGACGACGACCTCGACGCCGGTCGGCTCGGCGCGGGTCTCGATGACGGCGATGGTCTGCGGCAGGGCGTCGGCGTCGACCAGGAAGACGCCGTCCTTGACCTTGCCGACCCGGCGGGCCAGCGACATGGCCTCGGCGGCCGCGGTGCCCTCGTCCAGCAGCGAGGCGCCGGAGGTCGGCAGGCCCGTCAGGTCGGCGACCATGGTCTGGAAGTTGAGCAGCGCCTCCAGGCGGCCCTGCGAGATCTCCGGCTGGTACGGCGTGTACGCGGTGTACCAGGCGGGGTTCTCCATGACGTTGCGCAGGATGACCGGCGGCGTGAACGTGCCGTGGTACCCGAGGCCGATCATCGGCGCGAGCACCTGGTTGCGGTCGGCGAGCGAGCGCAGCTCCGCCAGGACCTCGGCCTCGGTACGGGCGGCCGGCAGCCCGAGCGCCTCGGCCGTCTTGATGACGTCCGGCACCGCGGCGGCCGTGAGCTCGTCGAGCGAGCCGTAGCCGACCTGCGCGAGCATCTTGGCGCGGGCCTCGGCGTCGGGCCCGATGTGCCGCTCCTCGAACGGAATGCCCTGTTCGAGGACGGAGAGCGGTGTGCGGTTGGCGGTCATTGCGGAGGCCTCCTGGTCGATACGACCTGCGAGGGGCACCATGGCGCGGGTGCCCGGACGGCCTCCCCCTCTGTCATCTCAACCTGAGAGCTTCACCGGGCGCGGCCCGGCTTTCACCGTCGGTGAGAGCGGATGCCGTCCGACGCCCGCCCTGCTTTCCAGAGTGACCTCGTCCGCGCGGTACCGGGTGCCTGAGAGATTCCGGGGAGGATTTGCTCCTTCGGCGCCTCCGAAAGGTTTCTCCAGAGGACTCTCCCGCGCGGGGTCAACAGCCGCTGCCAGCGTACCAGCGCGGTCCAGGACCGATCCCTCGAGTGGCCGACGTCACCGATGTGCACTTTCGTAGTGGTATAGCGCAGTTGCGACCTGTTGGAGGGACCGTGCAGACCGACATCGATCCGCGGAGCCTGATCGGCCGCAAGGCGTACGACCGCGACGGCCACAAGATCGGCACCGTCGACGAGGTGTACCTGGACGACGCGACGGGCGTCCCCGAATGGGCCGCCGTCCGTACCGGGTTCTTCGGCCGGGACGCGTTCATCCCGCTCGACCCCAGCGAGCTCGCCGATGACGGGCTGCACGTCCCCTACGACCGCGCCCTGATCAGGGACGCCCCGGACTTCGGGGTCGGCCGGCACCTCTCCCCCGAGCAGGAGCTCCAGCTCTACCACCACTACGACCTGGCGCTGCCGCCCCCGCCGCCCGCCTCCCGGGACTTCGGCACCCTCGCCGACCAGGAGGACTGACCCCGCCTCCGGCCCTGCCCGCGGGGGCCGCGCGGAGCACCGGGCTCAGGCCGACCGGACCTCCGGCGCCCCGGGCACCAACGGCAGCGGGTCGGCCGGCTCCAGGGCCGGGTCGTCGGTACGGAACGTGCGCACCCGGCCCGGTGCCGAGCCGGGCTCCTCGAACCGCACCGTGACGCGCCCCAGGCCGCTGCCCTGCACCCACCCCGCCCCGAACTCCGCGTGCCGCACGTCCTGGCCCGCCATCCAGCGCCGCTCCTCCGGTCCGGCGGACTCGTGCCCGGCGGACGCGTCCGGCCCCGGGACTGAGTGCGCCGGCTCCGCCGGGCCCGGCGCGACCTCGTCCGCCTCCGTGCCGCCTCCCGTACGCGCCTCCTCCTCCGCCGCTGCCTGCGCGAACAGGTCCTCCTGGGTGTAGTCCGCGAGCCCCGTCACGCCGACGCCCAGCAGCCGCACGCCTCCGGTCGTGTCCACGGCGTCCAGCAGTCGTGCCGCCGCCTCCCGCACCACCGCCGGGTCGTCGGTCGGCCCGCGCAGGGTCTCGGACCGGGTGAGCGTCGAGAAGTCGTACCGCCGCACCTTGAGCACCACCGTCCGCCCCGACCGCCCGGCACCCCGCAGCCTCCGCACGCACCGGTCGGCCAGCCGCTCCACCTCCACGCGCACGCGTACGCGGTCGTGCAGGTCCACGTCGAAGGTGTCCTCCACGGAGACCGACTTGGCGTCCCGCTCGGCGACCACGGGCCGGTCGTCGTACCCGAGGGCCATCCGGTACAGCGACACCCCGTGCGCCTTGCCCAGGAGCCGTACGAGCTCGTCCTCGCCGGCCTCGGCCAGGTCCGCGACGGTGGTCATGCCGGCCCGGCGCAGGTGCTCCCCCGTGGCCGGGCCGACTCCCGGGAGGATCCGCACCGACATCGGCCCCAGCAGCTCCCGCTCGGTCCCCGGCTCGATGAGCACCAGCCCGTCCGGCTTGGCCTGCTCGGACGCGATCTTCGCCAGCATCTTGGACCCCGCCAGACCGACCGACCCGGTCAGCCCCGTGGCCGCCAGGATGTCCCCGCGCAGCCGCTCACCGGTCGCACGGGCCGTCACCGCGTCACCGGCCGCGCCCCCGGCCTCCAGGTCCACGAACGCCTCGTCCAGGCTCAGCGGCTCCACCAGCGGCGACAGCCGCCGCAGCAGCTCCATCACCTGGTCGCTCACGGCCCGGTAGAGCGAGAACCGGGGCACCAGGTACGCGGCGTTCGGAGCCAGCCGTCGTGCCTGCGCCATCGGCATCGCCGAGTGCACGCCGAAGCGCCGCGCCTCGTACGAGGCGGTGGCGACCACTCCCCGCGGCCCGAGGCCGCCGACCACCACGGGCTTCCCACGCAGGCTCGGCTTCGCCGCCTGCTCGGCGGCGGCGAAGAAGGCGTCCATGTCCAGATGCAGGATCGTCGGCGCGGGTCTCACACCCCTGATGCTGCCCTACGCCACCGACAATCGCCCGCACGCACGTACGAACGCATCGCGCGGCCCCCGGGCACTCCGGGGCTCAGACGGCCTTGTCGCGCCTGCGGCGCGCGAGCTCGTCGGTCGGGTTGTGCCCGACCAGCGTCTCCCCGGTGTCGATGCGCTCCCCGTGCAACTGCGACAGCGCCGCCTCGACGTCCCGCCACACCACGCCCACGGCGATCCCGAAGACCCCCTGGCCGCCCTGGAGCAGGTCCACGACCTCGTCCGGCGAGGAGCACTCGTAGACCGTGGCACCGTCGCTCATCAGCGTCATGCGCTCCAGGTCGCGAAAGCCCCGGGCCCGCAGGTGCTGCACGGCGGTGCGGATGTTCTGCAGCGCGACACCGGTGTCCAGGAAGCGCTTGACGATCTTGAGGACGACCACGTCCCGAAAGCTGTACAGGCGCTGCGTGCCCGACCCGTAGGCGGGCCGCACGCTCGGCTCCACCAGGCCGGTACGCGCCCAGTAGTCGAGTTGCCGGTAGGTGATCCCGGCCGCCGCGCAGGCGGTCGGCCCCCGGTAGCCGATCGTCTCGATCGCCGGATCCTCCGCGCTGCCGCGCGCCCCCTGAGCGATCCCCTGGGCATTCCCGTGGACGGACGTACTCGCGTGAAGCGGATACGGCCCGCTCTCCCCCAGACTTCGTCCGGGGAACCCCCCAGTCGCACCGTCGCCGCTGTTCATCACGCCGACCCTCCGTCCTTGACCTGCCATCTCGACGGTAGGCAGTCACCCGGGGTGCGTCAACGATCGCCACACTCGGCACGCCGAGTGATAATCACCCTGAGAGTGGTTTCTCGTGTCCCCGTTGTGGGAAGGGATTCCCGAATGCGCTGATGGCGCCCCACGGCGCGGTGGCCGCGGGCGTCACGGACGGGCCCGCCGGCCGGCGGACCACCAGGTCACACGGTCATGGCGTCACGGCCCACGCAGCGGGCACCCCGAGCAGGGCAGGGTTCCCGCGGCCGGGAAGTGTCACTGGCCCTTGGTGCCGAAGTCCTCGGGCGAGATCTGGTCGAGGAACTCGCGGAACTTCTCCACCTCGTCCTCCTGCTCGTCCGGGATCGCGATACCGGCGTCGTCCAGCACCCCGTCACTGCCGAAGATCGGCGTACCGGTGCGCAGTGCGAGCGCTATGGCGTCGGACGGCCGCGCACTCACCTCGACACCGCTGGCGAACACCAGCTCCGCGTAGAAGACCCCTTCCCGCAGGTCCGTGATCCGGACCTCGGTCAGCTCCTGGCCCACGGCCTCCAGCACGTCCTTGAAGAGGTCGTGGGTGAGCGGCCGCGCGGGGGCCATGCCCTGCTGAGCGAAGGCGATCGCCGTCGCCTCCCCTGGGCCGATCCAGATGGGGAGGTACCGATCCCCTCCCACTTCACGCAGGAGCACGATCGGCTGGTTGGACGGCATTTCCACCCGGACACCGACAACATCGAGCTCGTTCACATTGCAACCCTAGGACGTGCTGGACCGGTTTGGGTAGTCGGGGCCGCCGAAGCCCGGCCGGAGGTCAGTGCAACCGGACACCCAGAGCCGTCTGCACCAGGGCCGCGTGGAGCCGTACGGACAGTGCCGCCAGCTCCTTCACGGTCGCCTCCGCATGGGCTCTGGTCTGCGGATTCCGGTGCCGGCGCAACGGCGCGACGACCTGCTCGACGAGCCCGGCCTCGCGCTCGGCAGCGGCTTTCACCGCCCGCAGATGGCGCGGTTCCAAGCCGAATCTGCCCAGATCCGCGACCAGCTTCGCGATGGTCACCGCCTCGGCGTCGTACGCACCCTCCGCCACGGGCGTGATCAGGCCGTACGACTCCCACTCGGCCAGCTCCTCCTCGCCGACCTCGGCGGCCGCGAGCAGCTCGTCGCGGCCCACCCGGGCGGCCGTGGGAACGTCCTGGTCCGCCTCCCAGGGGCCGCCTGCCTGCGCGTCGCGCGGCGCACCCGGCGCGGGCAGCCGTACCTGCTCACCCCGCTCCACGGCGTCGAGGTGCTCCCGGATGACCTTCAGGGGGAGGTAGTGATCCCGCTGCATCCGCAGGATCTGTGCCAGCCGCTCCACATCCGCCGGACCGAACTTCCGGTACCCGGAAGCCGTCCGCTGCGGTTCGACGAGCCCCTCCGCCTCCAGGAACCGGATCTTGGAGATGGTCACCTCGGGGAACTCTTCACGCAACTGGCTGAGCACCGTTCCGATGCTCACCAGCTGGTCCGCCGCCCCGGCGGTGCCGTGTCCGGCACCGCCCGTCGGTGGTGGTGGCATGGGCCTCCCCTGCCGGGTCACACGCCCCGCTGGCTCGCGTAGAAGACCAGCCGGTACTTGCCGATCTGCACCTCGTCACCGTTCGACAGCGGAACCGAGTCGATCCGCTCCCGGTTGACGTACGTGCCGTTGAGGCTGCCGACGTCCGCGACCGTGAAGCTCCCGTCCGGCGAGCGGCGGAACTCCACATGACGCCGCGACACCGTCACGTCGTCCAGGAAGATGTCGCTCTGCGGGTGGCGGCCCGCCGTCGTCAGATCGGCGTCCAGCAGGAAGCGGCTGCCCGAGTTCGGCCCGCGGCGCACCACGAGGAGCGCCGAACCGAGCGGCAGGGCCTCCACGGCCGCCTGCGCCTCGGGCGACAGGGACGGCAGCTGGGTCTGGCCCGTGGCCTCGGAGTCGTACGCCTCCAGGCCCGAGATGGAGATCGTGGACGTCGTCTCGGACGCGCGCTCGGCCGGGGCACCCGGACGCAGCGGCGCACCGCAGTTGGAGCAGAACCGGCTCGCCTCGGCGTTACGGTGCCCGCACCTCGTACAAACCGGCATGGACGAGTCTCCACCCGTACTCGAGGTCGATGGTTCCCCGAAACCTATGCGGCCGGAACCGGCAGGGTCAACAGACGCGCCCTGTCCCCCGGGAACACCGCCCGGACCGGCGACCTCGTCACGGAACAGCGGGCGCTCCCCGCCCTGCTCCTCCGCCTGGCCATGGCGCGGCGCGCGGTGCTTGGCACTGCTGCCGTCCTCGCGTGCGCTCTTGCCGAACAACTTCGCAAACAACTTCACGGGCGATTCCCCTTGAACGAAACAGACCCGCCCGTGGGGCAGGACGAACCCTGACTGAACACACCTGCCGACCCGGACACCCTCACAACGTCCGTATCCTCCGGACAGTTTCCACCACGCACCACACGTGTGATGCGCCGACCCCCCGCAACCTCATGCCCTTGTCTCGCGGCCCCCATGCACCCCCGCCTCACTGCGACGACGACCGAGCGTAGTCAGGCCGCTCCGCCGGTCGCAAGGCATCAACAACGATCTTCTCCGACCGGGTCACCGTGGCGGTGGCCTGCTCCTTTTCCAGCGTCTGCACGACGCCGCCCGGGATGTTAAGCGCCGGCTCCAGGTCCTGGGGCTTCCCGATGACCTTGAAGCGGTACGGTGCGCCGATGTCCCGGCCGTCCACCTCGATGTCCCCGGCCTCACCCGAGATGTAGCTGTCCGCGACGACCCTGACGTCGTTGACCTGGATCGCCTCGGCACCCGCGGCGCGCAGCTCCTGGACCGCGTCCAGCAGCATGTCCGGCTCGACCGCGCCGGCAGCGTCGATCGTGAGGGTGATGCCCGGTCCCTGCGCCGCCACCGTACCGGCGAGGATGCCCAGCTGACGCTCCTTCTCCAGCGTCTGCTTGCGTGCCTCTTCGGCCTGGTCGGAGCTGTTGACCAGCTCGGTTCGCTGGTCCTCGAGGCGCCGCTTCTCGTCCTCCAGCCGCTGTGTGCGGTCGTCCAGCTCGTCCAGGATCCGCACCAGGTCCTCCTGGCGGGCCCCGCGCAAGGCGCTGTTGTCGCTCGTCGAACGGACCTGGATGGCCAGGCCGAGACCGAGGATGAACAGCAGTACGGCGACGATGAGTTGGGCGCGCGTGACACGCGGCGGCCAGAGGCCGGCGACCAGCCGCTGCCGCCCTGTCTGCGGCGCGGGCGGCACATCGGACGCCTCCGGCTCCGGCTCCGGCTCCGGCTCCGGCTGCGGCTCCGGCTGCGGCTGCGGC
>NZ_KL591004.1:0-12382 GCF_000716335.1 Streptomyces sp. NRRL S-118
GGGGGCGGGAGCGAGCACCGGGGCCGGGGCGGGGGCCGGGGGCGCCGTCGCCGAGGGGCTGGGCGTACCCGCGAAGGCCGGGATCGCGGCGGCGGTGGCCGTGGCGGCGGCCGCCGGGCTGGTGTGGGCGTTCGCGGGCGACCCCCGGCCGGTACCGCCCGAGCCGCAGGCGAGGCCGCCGCGGGCCGAGCCCGCCGTACCGCGGGAGGAACCGCCGGGCCCGGCCGGGCCTGCCTCTTCCCCGACGCCGACCGCGGCACCGGCCGCTGCGCCGCCCGCTCCGAGCCGCAGCCCGGCCCCGTCCCGGACACCGGCGCCCTCGACCACCCCGGCGGAGGCTCCCGCACCTCCGCCCGCACCGGCGCCCACCCCCACCCGGAGGCCGGCACCACCACCCGCACCGGCACCGACCTCCGCGACGGCTCCGCCGCCCCCGCCCGCCACGTACCAGCTCAACACGTTGCGGTACGGCCTGTTCGGCGACCACACCGCTCCCGAGGTGCGGCTGCACGAGTCCGGCTGGCTGTGGCAGCGCTGGGGCATGTCGATCGGCGGTGAACGGTACGGGCACGGCGTCACCGTGCACGCGACGTCGTCCGTCACCATCGACCTGAACCGCCGGTGCTCCACGTACGACGCGTTCGTCGGCGTGGACGACCTGGCGCTGGGGCTGGGCGGGGCGCGGTTCTCCGTGTACGGGGACGGGGGCGCGCGGCTGTGGCGGTCGCCGGTGGTGCGCGGCGGCGACGCGGCGGTGCCGGCTCACGTGGGGATCGCCGGTCACCGCACGATCCGGCTGGTCGTGGAGCCGCACACGGCGGCGCCCCTCGGCCGGACGGCCCCGGTCGGCTGGGCGGAGGCGCGGATCGGCTGCGGCTGAACCGCCGCGCCGGAAGCGAGCCGACACGAGCCGAGCACGAGCCGAGCGGGAGCCGAGCATGTACGGGTCGGGGGGCTCCGCGGGTCGGCGGGCTCCCCAAGTCGGGGGGTGTCTCGTCGATCAGGCCGGACCGGTGAGCGGCGTCCGGCGCATGGGATCTCCCCGGGCCCGGCAGGGTCGAGGGGACGCATCGCACGGGCGGAGGCGGCAGTCCACGGGGAGCGTCGACGACCGACGACAACGCGGCGAGGCGCGGTGCCGGGCGTCGCGAGCCCGGCATGACCGACGAGAGATCCCCTAGGAGGAGCGCAGCGTCGGGCGCGGTGGGACGCCCGTGGCGACCGCGCGCTGGCGCGGGGCCGCGGTGCCGGTCCAGCAGGTGCCCCGGCGGGCGAGCAGGCGCCGCAGCCACAGCTCGGTGGAGACGAGGTCGGCCAGGCCGTCCAGGGGCAGCGGCTCGCCCTCCGACGCCGCCCGCAGGGCCTTGCGGACGACCCGGGCCTCGATCAGCCCCGCGTCGGCGAGAAGCGGCGCGTCGAAGAGGGCCATCAGCTGCGGCAGCGCCAGGCGGAGTCCCGCGCGGGTGGCGGCGGCCGACGACGCGTGGGAGGGCGCGCCCCAGCCGGGCGGGAGGTCGTGGATGCCGGCGCCGGCGAGCACCGCGCGGAGGATCGCGGCCCGGGCCCCGGGCTGGACGCGCAGCGACTCGGGCAGGTCCCGGCAGGCCCGTACGACCTGGTTGTCGAGGAAGGGCGCGTGGAGCCGCTGGCTGCGGATCTCGGCGGCCTGCTCCCGGATGCGGTGGTCCGCCGCGTGCCGGGCCAGGGCGGCGCGCGCGCGTGCCTCGCCCGGGCGCTGGACGGATGTCGGGCGGGTCGCCGCCTGGCCCAGGCGAACCGATACTTCGGCGAGCGCCTCGCCGGTCAGCCAGCGGGCGGCGGGGCCCGGGCGCGACCAGGTGAGCGCGGAGAGGGAGGCGTCCAGGGGCCCCGGCACCGGCGGGGCCGTGCGGTTGGCCGCCAGCAGACGGTCGGCGGCCGTCTCCAGGCCCGTCCGGTACGGCGTGCGGGCCAGCCGGCGGGCCGCCCGGTAGACGGTCAGCGGCACCAGCAGGGAGCCCGCCGACGGGCCGGTGGCCTTGGCGAGGGCGGTGACCGGGCGCAGGAGGTGCCGGCGGCGGCGGTCCATCAGGAGGTCGGCCAGGCGCGCGGGGTGGGCGTCCAGGACCTGCCGGGCGCCGTGCCCGGTGAAGTGGTCGGCGCTGCCCGCGGCGAGACGCCGCCGGTGCCGCTCGGCCGCCACCAGGGAAGGGCCCGGTTCGTCGGTGAGGGGGCCTTCCAGCGTGGCGTACGGGAGTGCCTCCTCGCCCGCGGCGACCACGACGTGGTGCAGCCGCGGATCCTCGGCGAGGAGCCGGGCCCGCTCCAGCTCGTCGTCCTGCCCGCCGGTGGCCAGGTCGTTGAAGGTGACCGCGAGGAGCCGCTCGCCCGCGCCCGTGCCGTGGCCCAGGACGGTGCCGGGCGCGCCGGGCAGTCCCGCCGCGAGCAGGGCGAGCGTGCTGGACGCGCTGCCCCCGGAGAGGTCGGCGCCGATCCCGGGGGCGGGTGCCCCGCGTGCGGCGCGGCGTTCGGCGGGGCCCATCCCTGGGACGGGCCCCGGGTCGGACGGCAGGGTGTCGGGAGCGTGGCGGGGCGCGGTGAGCCGGGCCCGTACCGCGTCGACGAGTGCGTCGCGCACGCCCTCCACCGCCCGGTCCGGGTCGATCCGCGGTCCGGCGACGGCGAGCGAGGCGACGGGTTCGTACCCGGTGATCTCGCGGGAGCCCTCGCGCAGCACGAGCGCGTGCCCGGGCGGGACGCGTTTGACCCCGACGTACGGGGTGGAGTCGCGCAGCGCCTCCGGCGTTTCGGGGCAGGCGAGGAGCGCCGCGAGGTGACCGATGTCGAGCTGGGCCTCGATGAGGTCGGCGAGCGGCAGCGCGGCGGTCGCGTACGCCGTGCCGTTCGCCCACGGGGTGTGGAAGACCGGCCGCGCCCCGGCCAGGTCGCCGGCGACGATGATGCGCCGCCCGGTCTGGACGACGGCGGTGTAGCTGCCCGGCCAGGCGGTGAGGTGCCGCATCGCGCCGCCACGTGCCGCGAACAGGCCGACCCTCAGCTCCTCGTCGCTCGCGGCGCAGCAGCCCAGGACCGCGAGGCGGGTGATGGGGTCCACGGTGACGACGCGCACCTCGTCCGGGCGCCAGTCGCCCACCGCCCACAGCGGATCCGGGTCACCCCACAGGAGTTGGGCGCCGACCGGGTGCACGGTGCGCCCGTCGTCGTCGGAACCGACCGCCCCCGCCGTACCGAAGCTCGCGGCGATACTGCTCCATCCCACCAGCCACCGCATCGCCGCCTCCACCGCCTGTGGACAACCTCAGCCTTCGATGAAGGACATGCTGCCACGACAACGGCGCACAGGAGGGCTCCCGGGACGCGCGTACAAAAGAGGAACGCGCCCCTGGCATTGGCCATATGACGACGGTTCGACCGGCCGAACGATGGGCATCATTCAGCCAATCTGGGCCGACCCGATGGACGTTCACGACCTCCAGCCCGGGAGGCGCCCTTCGCCTCCCGGACCGGTCCGCCGCCCGCGGGGATTGAGGCGGCGGTGTCCCCCAGCCCACTGGTTCCAGTACGCAGTGGGCCGACCCACGCAGGACTCATGGAAGCGCTCCCCCGACCGGCCGGGCCAGAGCGCACGGACGGGCGCACGGCCACACGGCCGGAGCACGGGGCGGGGCGGCGGGCGCGCGCCCGTGGCGCGACATCCGCCCGTACGGGCAACAATCTCGCCATACGGAACACCGCCTCTTAACGGTCGGGATCCGGCGAACTACGCTGGGTTTACGAATGCCGCGCGCCTATGCCTGGCGCCGTGGCGGCCGTCTGGGTGTCGAGGGGTGGCGCATGTCCAGGGAGCAACGCGGGCCGAACGAGAAGCTCGGCACCGTTCTCGCCCTCGCGGGAATAAGCAACGCCGGCCTCGCCCGGCGGGTCAACGACCTCGGAGCGCAGCGGGGACTGACGCTCCGGTACGACAAGACGTCGGTGGCCAGGTGGGTTTCGAAGGGCATGGTGCCGCAGGGCGCCGCGCCGCACCTGATCGCGGCCGCGATCGGGCAGAAGCTCGGCCGCCCGGTGCCGCTGCACGAGATCGGCCTGGCGGACGCGGACCCGGCACCGGAGGTCGGACTGGCCTTCCCGCGCGACGTGGGCGAGGCCGTGAAGTCGGCGACGGAGCTGTACCGGCTGGATCTGGCCGGGCGGCGGGCGGGCGGCGGCGGGATCTGGCAGTCCCTGGCCGGTTCGTTCGCGGTCAGCGCGTACGCGACGCCCGCGTCCCGCTGGCTCATCACCCCGGCCGACTCGTCGGTGGAGCGCTCGGTGCCCGCCGGGGAGGCGCAGGACGGGGCGGCGCCCGCCCGCGTCGGCCACAGCGACGTGGCGAAGCTGCGCGAGGCCGCCGAGGACGCGCGGCGCTGGGACTCCAAGTACGGCGGCGGCGACTGGCGTTCGTCGATGGTGCCGGAGTGCCTCCGGGTCGACGCGGCGCCGCTGCTGCTGGCGTCGTACTCCGACGAGGTGGGCCGGGCGCTGTTCGGGGCGACCGCCGAACTGACCCGGCTGGCCGGCTGGATGGCGTTCGACACGGGCCAGCAGGAGGCGGCGCAGCGGTACTACATCCAGGCGCTGCGGCTCGCGCGGGCCGCCGCCGACGTGCCGCTGGGCGGGTACGTGCTGGCGTCGATGTCGCTGCAGGCCACCTACCGGGGCTTCGCCGACGAGGGCGTGGACCTGGCGCAGGCGGCCCTGGAGCGCAACCGGGGGCTGGCCACGGCGCGCACCATGTCGTTCTTCCGGCTGGTGGAGGCGCGCGCGCACGCCAAGGCGGGTGACGCGGCGGCCGCCGGGGCGGCGCTCAAGGCGGCCGAGGGGTGGCTGGAGCGGTCGCGGGAGGGCGACGCCGACCCCACCTGGCTGGGCTTCTACTCGTACGACCGGTTCTGCGCGGACGCCGCCGAGTGCTACCGGGACCTGAAGGCCCCGCGGCAGGTGCGCAGGTTCACCGAGCAGGCGCTGTCGCGGCCGACGGAGGAGTACGTCCGCTCGCACGGCCTGCGGCTGGTGGTGAGCGCCGTGGCCGAGCTGGAGTCCGGGAACCTGGACGCGGCCTGCGCGGCGGGCACGCGCGCGGTGGAGGTGGCCGGGCGCATATCGTCGGCGCGTACGACGGAGTACGTCCGGGACCTGCTGCACCGGCTGGAGGCGTACGGCGACGAGCCGCGCGTGGTGGAGCTGCGCGAGCGCGCGCGGCCGCTGCTCATGGCTCCGGCGTGAGCGCTGGTGGCGGCGCGGCCCCCGGCGCCCGCGGGGCGTCCGGCGGCGGCGCCGGTCGTGCATGCCCGCGGCGGGGTGGCCGCCGCGGGCGACGTGACCTTCGCCTCCTCAGGTTTGCGCGCATTGTCAGTGGGCCAGTGCACTATCTGGGGTGGGAGGTGGCACGGTGTCCGCGTACGGCAGTGAGGGTTCGGCCCGGTTCGACTGTGACGTGCTCGTGATCGGCGGCGGGATCGTGGGCCTGTCGACGGCGTACGCGATCACGCGCGCCGCGCCCGGGACGCGCGTGATGGTGCTGGAGAAGGAGTCCGGCCCCGCCCGCCACCAGACCGGGCGGAACAGCGGCGTGATCCACAGCGGCATCTACTACCGCCCCGGCTCGCTCAAGGCGCGGTACGCGGTGCGCGGGGCGGCCGAGATGGTCAAGTTCTGCGCCGAGTACGGCCTGCCGTACGAGGTCACGGGCAAGCTCATCGTCGCCACCGAGCGGGACGAGCTGCCGCGGCTGCACGCGCTGGTCCAGCGCGGCCGGGAGAACGGCATCCCGGTGCGGGAGCTGGGCCCGGCACAGATCACCGAGTACGAGCCGCAGGTGCAGGGCCTCGCCGCGATCCACGTCGGCACGACCGGTGTGTGCGACTACGGGGCGGTGGCGGCGCAGCTCGCGGAGTCCTCCGGAGCCGAGATCCGCTACGGCGCGGAGGTCGCCGCCGTGGACCGGCGCCCGTGGGGCGTCGCCGTGCGGACGGCGGCCGGGGCGGTCGTCCGCGCCCGGGCGCTGGTGAACTGCGCGGGGCTGCACTGCGACCGGATCGCCCGGCTGGCGGGCGACGAGCCGGGCGTGCGGATCGTGCCCTTCCGGGGCGAGTACTACGAGCTCGAGCGGCCCGAGCTGGTGCGGGGCCTGGTGTATCCGGTTCCGGACCCGGCGTTCCCGTTCCTCGGGGTGCACCTGACCCGGGGCATCGACGGCGGCGTCCACGTCGGGCCGAACGCGGTCCCGGCGCTGGCCCGCGAGGGGTACGGCTGGTCCACGGTCCACCCGCGCGAACTGGCCGGCACCCTCGCGTGGCCCGGCTCCTGGCGGATCGCCCGCCGCCACTGGCGGTACGGCGCCGGCGAGCTGCACCGGTCCGCCTCCAAGCGCGCCTTCACGGAGGCGGTGCGGCGCCTGCTCCCCGCCGTCGAGGCGCGCGACCTGCACCGCGCCCCGGCGGGCGTGCGCGCCCAGGCCGTCCTGCGCGACGGCACGCTGGTCGACGACTTCCTGATCCACGAGGCGCCGCGCACGGTCCACGTCCTGAACGCCCCGTCCCCGGCGGCGACCGCCTCACTGCCGATCGGCCGCGAGGTGGCCCGGCGCGCGCTGGCGCACCTGGAGTAGAGCGGCCGGGGGCCCGCCCCACCGCGGTCCTCAGGTGGTTATCACCGCGGTCCTCACGGCTGCCGCGGCGCGCGGACCCGGCCTTGCCCCTCACCGCGATCCTCACCGCGGTCCTCACGGCTGCCGCCGGGCCGTCCTCGCCCCTCACCCGTACCGGCCCTCGCCCTGCCCCTGGCAGTCCTCGGGCCTGCCGCCGCGCCGACCGGGGGCCGTAGAATCGGGGCATTGTGTCTGAGATCCGAGAATCCGCCGCGTCCCACCGGCCCAAGGGTGCGCCCCGCTTCCCCGAGGGCCCCGCGCCCGACCCCGCCGGGTCGCACTTCGAGCGGCGGATCCGCAGCTTCCAGCCCCGGCGCAGCCGCGTCACCCCCGGACAGGCCGACGCCCTGCGGCGGCTGTGGGGCAGCTGGGGGCTGGACATCGACGGGCAGCGCGTCCTCGACACCGACGAGATGTTCGGCGGGCTGCCGGTCGTGCTGGAGATCGGTTTCGGGATGGGCGAGGCCACCGCGCAGATGGCCGCCGACGACCCGGCGACCGGCATCCTCGCGGTCGACGTGCACACGCCCGGCCAGGGCAATCTCTTGGCGCTGGCGGACAAGGCCGGCCTGACGAACGTGCGGGTGGCCAACGGTGACGCGATCATCCTGCTGCGCGAGATGCTGGCGCCCGACGCCCTCGACGGCGTGCGCGTCTACTTCCCGGACCCCTGGCCCAAGAAGCGGCACCACAAGCGACGGCTGATCCAGCCCGAGTTCCTGACTCTGGTCGCGTCCCGCATGAAGCCCGGGGCCGTCCTGCACTGCGCCACCGACTGGGAGCCGTACGCCGAGCAGATGCTGGACGTGCTGAGCGCCCACCCGGACTTCGAGAACACGCAGCCCGACGGCGGATACGCGCCACGGCCCGCGTTCCGGCCGCTGACCCGTTTCGAGGGCCAGGGCCTGGACAAGGGGCACGTGGTGCACGACCTGCTCTTCCGGCGCCTGCCCCGAGCGTGACCATCCCGTCGCGTGCTGTCAGTGGTCCTCGTTAGTGTCGTTGTGTGACCCACTCGTTCCCGCGCCCCGCACCGCACCCGCCCGTCCCGGCGTACCGCAGCGACCCGGCGTTCGATGCCGTGCCGGAGCGCGCCCGGCACCGCTACCGGCCCCGGCGGCTGTGGCGCAGCCGGGTGGTGCGGCTGGGCACGGTGTTCACCCTGCTCGCACTGTGCGGGCTGGTGATCCTCGCGCTGGTGCGGGAGCAGACCGGCACCGAGGGGTTCCTCGTGGGCCTCGGGCTCGCCATGCTGCCCGTACCGCTGCTGCTGGGGGCGTTCCGCTGGCTGGACCGGGTGGATCCGGGCCCGTGGCGGAACCTGATCTTCGCCTTCTCCTGGGGTGCCTGCGCCGCCGCGCTCGTCGCGATCATCGCGAACACCTTCGCGCACCGCTGGATAGCCACCGCCACCGCCGACCCCTCGGCTGCGGACACGCTCGGGGCGACCGTCATAGCGCCGGTCGTCGAGGAGAGCGCCAAGGCCGCGGGCGTGCTGTTGCTCTTCCTCTTCCGCCGGCGGGACTTCGGCGGGATCGTCGACGGCGTGGTCATCGCCGGCTTCACCGCGACCGGCTTCGCCTTCACCGAGAACATCCTGTACCTGGGCAACGCCTTCGGTGAGGACCAGCAGATCGGGACGTCGGGCTTCGCGTCCGTCACCGCGGCGACCTTCTTCGTACGGATCGTGATGTCGCCGTTCGCGCATCCCCTGTTCACCGTGCTGACGGGAATCGGGTGCGGCATCGCGGCCCTCACCGCGCGCCGCAAGCGTGTCCGCCGCGCCGCTCTGCCGCTGCTCGGGCTGGTGCTGGCGATGGGCGTGCACGCACTGTGGAACGGCTCGGCGGCCCTGGGCCCGTGGGGGTTCTACGCCGTGTACGGGATGTTCATGGTGCCCGCGTTCGGGCTGCTCACCTGGCTGGCGATCTGGACGCGGCAGCGGGAGCTGCGCACCGTATCCGGCGAGCTGCCCGCGTACGCGGCGGCGGGCTGGCTCTCACCCGCCGAGCCGCTCGCCCTGTCCTCCATGCGGGCGCGCGGCCTGGCCCGGTCGTACGCGGCACGCTCCTTCGGCCCGACGGCGGCGCGCGCGGTGGGCGAGTACGAGTCGTTCGCGACGTCGCTGGCGTTCCTGCGCCACCGGGCCCGCCGGGGAGCGGCGGACCCGGACTTCGTCGCCCGTGAGCAGGAACTGCTGTTCCACCTGTGGCAGCGCAAGGAGGTGGCCGGTCCGGCCCTCACGTACGCGGCGCGGGCGACGGGCCGGGTGTGGACGCCGCCTCCCCACCGGGACTACGCCGGCTACAACCCGTACCGGTCATGACCCCGCGGGGCCCGCACGGTTCGTCACCGCCGCGGCCGTACCGGTCCCGGTATCACCCACAGCCCGTACTGGCCCCGACATCGCCCACCGCCCGTACCGGTCCCGACATCGCCCACAGCCGTACCGGCCCCGGAGACGACCACGGCGCCTACCGGTCCCGAGACGGTCCACGGCGCGCCTACCGGTCCTGGGGACCGCCGGCGGCCGGCTCCTCCGTGGCGGAGGCCTCGGTGAGCGCCGCCAGCTCGTCCTGCGTCAGCTCCAGGCCGGCGGCCGCGAGCAGCGGGGGCAGTTGCTCGACGGTGCGCGCGGAGGCGAGCGGCGCGGCGACGGTCGGCCGGGCGAGCAGCCACGCCAGGGCCACGGTCGCGACCTCGACGCCGCGCCCCTCGGCGACGGCGTCCAGCGCGGCGAGGACCGCACGGCCCCGCGCGGTCTCCAGGTGCTTGCCCGCACCCGCCGCCCGCGCGCTGTCGACGTCCGTGCCCGGACGGTACTTGCCGGTGAGGAACCCGGAGGCGAGCGCCCAGTAGGGCACGGCGGACAGCCCCGCCCGCTCGGCGGTGTCCCGCAGCGGTCCCTCGTAGGTGTCACGGGAGACGAGGCTGTAGTGCGGCTGGAGCGCGACGTACGAGGCGAGGCCCTCGCGGGCGGAGAAGTCCAGTGCCTCCTGGAGCCGTCCGGCGGAGATGTTGGACGCGGCGATCGCACGGACCTTGCCGTCCCGGACGAGCCGGTCCAGCGCGGGGACGAACTCCTCGACGGGCACGCTCGGGTCGTCGTAGTGCGTGTAGTACAGGTCGATGTAGTCGGTGCGCAGCCGGCGCAGGGACTCCTCGGCCGCCGCCTTGATGTTCGACGGGGCGAGACCCTTGTACCGCGGGTGGGAGCCGACCTTGGTGGCGATGAGGACGTCGGACCGGTTCGCGCGGGCGGCCAGCCAGTCGCCGATCACGGTTTCGGACTCGCCGCCCTGGTGACCCGGGGCCCAGGACGAGTACGCGTCGGCGGTGTCGATGAAGTTGCCGCCGGCGGCCGTGTAGGCGTCGAGGACGGCGAAGGACTGCGCGGCGTCCGCGGTCCAGCCGAAGACGTTACCTCCGAGCCCGAGGGGGAAGACGTGGAGGTCGGAGGTGCCCAAGGTGCGAAGTGAGGTCATGCGTGGCTCAACGCCCCTCGAAGAGGCGGCTATTCCGGCCGTCGTGCGCCCGGGTGCGGACGGCCGGCGGCCCCGGAGCGGGAGCAGCCGGCAGCCCTGGCGTCGGGGGGTGCACCGCCAGGACTGCCGGGGTCTTGCGGGACGTCCGGCTCCTCGGAGCCTCGGCCTCCGTGTGCCCGCACGGACGACCCCAGCGCAGATGATCCCCGCGCGGACGATGGCCGCGCGGACGCGGGCGGGATCAGACGGTCAGGCCCTTGCCGCGCAGCCACGCCAGCGGGTCGATGCCTTCGCCGCTCGCCGTGTGCACTTCCAGGTGCAGGTGCGGACCGGTCACGTTGCCGGTGGCGCCGACGCGGCCGATCGTCTCGCCGGTGGCGACCTTCTGGCCGGCGCCGACCGTCATGGAGGAGAGGTGGCAGTACCAGACCTCGGTGCCGTCCTCGAGCTCCAGGACGATCCGGTAGCCGTACGAACCGGACCAGCCGGCCGACTTGACGGTGCCGCCGTGCACGGCCTTGGCCGGCGTGCCCGTCGGGGCCGCGAGGTCGAGGCCGGTGTGGTAGCCGGAGGACCACATCGAGCCGGCCTGGCCGTAGGTCGAGGTGATCGTGTACGAGGAGGTCGGCAGCGCGTAGCTCGCGGCGAGCTCGGCCAGCCGCTCGGCCTCCGCCTTGGCGGCGGCTTCGGCCTCGGCCTTCGCCTGCGCTTCGGCGGCCGCCTTCTCCGCTTCCTTCTCCGCGGCGGTCTGCTGGGCAGTGGCCGCGGCGGCGGCCTGCTCGGCGGCCGCCTTCTCGGCCGCGGCCTTCGCCGCGGCGTCGGCGGACGCCTGCTGCTGCTCGGCCTGCTGGAGGATGCGGGCGCGCAGCGCCTCGCCCGCGTTCGCGCCGCTGTCGGCCTGGTCGCCGGTGCCGTCGTCGGCGGTGAGCGAGACGGCGGTGAGCGGCGCCGCGTTCACCGGAGCGTCGCCCGAGGTGTCGCCGTCGTCGTCGGACATCAGGGCGCCGATACCGGGCATGGACTCGGCGTCCGGCAGGCTGTCGGCGATCGCGCCCGGCAGGTCGGGCAGGGATATGGAGACCGGGGGCTTGTCCTGCGCGGTGGCCATGCCGCCCGCGCCGACCGCCGCGATGACGCCCACGCCGAGGACGGTGGAGCTGCGGGCCAGCCCGCCGCGCTGCTTCACGACCCGGTGGCGGCCCCGGACCGGACGGACGGTGTCCTCGGTCGGGTTCCACTCCTCCCACGCACCGTCCGCGGGAGCACCGGAACCGAACGAAGCGGCGGCGTAGGGGGCCGAGGGGGCCGGGGGAGCCGACGGCGCTTCGGGGGCAGGCCTGTTGGACGCCACGGGGGCGCACTCCTTTCCTTCCTTCTCGCCTACCGGGTTAGCTGACGGGTTCGGAGCAGGAAGGTCTCCTACGGACCGGTGATCCGGCCCGATTCACCCCAAGTGGTGGTTCCCCGGTTCCCTTGCGGAATTCGGCGCGCGCGCACGGTGCCGTCGCTCTTGCGTCGGCTGGGACGACCGCGCTGCGTTATCGAACGTTAATAGACGCGAGGGTGTGTTTCCAAGCTGTTCCTACTGATCATTAACTCCGTCCGGCCGGACGTACCGCCCCACAAACGGGCACATGCGGCAACTTGACTGCCCCTCAGCCCCCGCACGCCTCATCACACTTTCTGACTCTACGTCAAATGTTTTGCACAGCGGCATGCGCCGATCACGCTCGGTGTTCGGCGGCGTGCGTCGGCGGCCTGTTCACCGCCAGCACCAGGGCCGTCCGGGCGGTGAGGAAGGGCACGGCGATGACCGGTGCGGCGGCGAACAGCGGCACGGGGCGGTGAACGCGGGCGCGGTGGCCAGGTCGTACCCGATCCCGCCGACGATCATGAGGACGGGCACCGCCCTGAGGAAACGCCGCACCCGCGCCCGCCGCGGAGTACCCAGGTGGTGTCCGCCGTCGCGCCTCTCATGCCGGTGCCGCGGTTGTCGCCCACGGCTACGGACGGCAGGCGGGGCAGCACACGCCGGCCGGAGCCGCGCCGCACCGCCGCACCGCCGTACGCCATCGGCCGACCGGGCGAGCGTCCGACCGGGCAAGCGGGGAAGCGGGCAAGGGCGAGCAGCGAGCGCTCCTCGGCCCCGGGAACGGCGAAGACCCGGTGCACAAGGCACCGGGTCTTCGCCGTATCAGTAGCGGGGACA
>NZ_KL591004.1:12520-45848 GCF_000716335.1 Streptomyces sp. NRRL S-118
CTCCACCCCGCGTCGGTGAACACCACCTTACGCCATCGGAGCGGAGATCATCACCATTTACTGCCGCGCCCTACGCGGCGCCCGGAATCCTGGCCGTGCTGATGGCGATGCGGTTCCAGGTGTTGATGGTGAAGATGAGGGCCAGGAGCCGTGCCAGCTCCTCCTGCGGGAAGTGGGCCGCGGCGCGCGCGTAGACCTCGTCCGGCACCCCGGACGCGGCGACCAGCGTGACGGCCTCGGTCAGCGCGAGGGCCGCCCGCTCGCGCTCGCTGAAGAAGTGCGCGGCGTCCTTCCAGACGGCGACCATGTGCAGCCGCTCCTCGCTCTCACCGGCCTTGCGCGCGTCACGGGTGTGCATGTGCAGGCAGTACGCACAGCCGTTGAGCTGCGAGGAGCGGATCTGGACGAGTTCCACGAGGGCGGGGTCGAGGCCCTCGCGGGCGGCGGCGTCGAAGCCGATCAGGGCCTTGAAGGCCCTCGGGGCGGCCTGGGCGAAGTCGAGCCGGGAAACCGTGTCCGTGTGCGTCATGCCGTCGAATCTACGGCCCGGAAAGACCGGCTGTAGGGTGCACTTCCATGCCGGAATCATGGGTCAATTCCGCGGAGCGCACCGGCTCCGACCTGCACCTGGAGCTGCCCGCGACCGGCAGCCGCCGGGCCGCGGTGAGCGCCGCGCTGCGCGACGCCGTACGCAGCGGCAGGCTCGCCCCCGGTACGCGCCTGCCGCCGTACCGCTCGCTCGCCGCCGACCTCGGACTGGCCCGCAACACGGTCGCGGACGCGTACGCCGAGCTCGTCGCCGAGGGATGGCTCACCGCCCGCCAGGGGTCCGGCACCCGTGTCGCCGCCCGGGCCGTGCCGGCGAGGACGGCCAGGGCGACGAGAGCGGCCGCAGCGGCCCCGGCTGCCGGACCGGCGGGAGCCGCGCGGACGGTGGGCGAGGCCGGCCCGCCCGTCCGCCACGACCTGCGGCAGGGCTCCCCCGACGCCGCGTCCTTCCCCCGCACCGCCTGGCTCGCCTCCGCCCGCCGGGCCCTGAACGCCGCACCGCACTCCGCCTACGGCCCCGGCGACCCCCGGGGCCGCATCGAGCTGCGCACGGCGCTCGCCGCCTACCTGGCCCGCGCGCGGGGCGTGCACACCTCGCCCGAGCACATCGTCGTCTGCTCGGGGTTCGCCCACGCTCTGCGCCTGCTGTTCGGCGACCGGGTGCTGCGCGGCCCGCTGGCCGTCGAGTCGTACGGACTCGGCTTCCACCGCTCGCTCCTGGAGGCCGCCGGGACGCCCACCGTCCCGCTCGCGCTGGACGAGGACGGGGCCCGTACGGAGGAACTGGAGTCCCGCACCGGCGTCCGGGCCGTACTGCTCACCCCCGCCCACCAGTTCCCCACCGGCGGTCCGCTGCACGCGCGGCGCCGCGCGGCGGTGGTCGACTGGGCCCGCGCGCGAGGCGGCCTGATCCTGGAGGACGACTACGACGGCGAGTTCCGCTACGACCGCGAGCCGGTCGGCGCCCTCCAGGGCCTCGACCCGGACCACGTCCTCTACGCCGGCTCCGTCAGCAAGAGCCTCTCGCCCGCCGTGCGGCTCGGCTGGATGGTCCTGCCCCCGCACCTCGTCGGGCCCGTGCTGGCCGCCAAGGGCGAACGGGAGGCGTGGGCAAGCGTCCTGGACCAGCTCACCCTCGCTGACTTCATCGCGTCGGGCGCGTACGACCGTCACGTGCGCCGGATGCGCCAGCGGTACCGCCGCCGCCGCGACCGGCTCGTCACCACCCTCGCCGCTCGCGCGCCGCACCTCGTCCCCACGGGCATCGCGGCCGGCCTCCACGCCGTCCTGCGGCTCCCGCCGGGCACCGAGCCCTCCGCGGTACGGGCGGCCCGCCGCCTGGGCGTCGCGCTCGACGGCCTGGCCGCCTTCCGCCACCCGGCCGCCACCATGCCCGCCCAGGACGGCCTGGTCGTCGGCTACGCCACCCCGGCGGACCATGCCTACGGCCCGGCCCTGGAGGCCCTGTGCGCGGCGCTGCCGCCGGCGGGTGGGCGGTGAGCCACGAAGAAGCCCCGGACCGGGAATGCCGGTCCGGGGCTGCGCGGTAGGCCGTGTGGGACTCGAACCCACAACCAACGGATTAAAAGTCCGCTGCTCTGCCAATTGAGCTAACGGCCCGCGACCCGCAGCATATCCGGGCGCCTCGCGTTGTGCCGAGCATAGCCCTCCTGGGTCCGGGAGCCGATCGAGTATCGGTTCCCGGGCCCGGGCGGCCGGTGCCGGAGCGGCGTCTTGTGCGAGGCCCAGCCGCTGCCGGCCGTGTCGGCGAACCGCCGCTCCTTGCCCTACGGCCGGATCACCGCCTCCGGCGGCAGGTCGGCGGCAGGAGCGGGAGCGGCGCCCGGCGGCGCGAGGCCGAGGCCGCAGGCGGTGGCGAGGGCCGTGGTGGCGGTGACGCCGCGGGTCAGGGCGTTTCCGCCCAGGGGGATGCTCCTCGGTCGAGTACGGGGAGTGCGTGCAGTACGTGGAGTACGTGCGTGCCCCGCATGCGCACGCACGCGGCGCGGCGGCGGAACGAGGACCGCCGTGGCACCGGGCGGACCGGCGACCGGCGTACCGGTCGCGGCCGCCGGTGCCACGGCGGATCGCAGAGGGCGTGGAGACGCCCGTCAGGCCGTCAGGACGTCAGGCCGCCCATCGGCTTCAGTCGGCCCTTCAGCCCGTCAGAACAGGCCCTTGTAGCCCTGGTAACCGGTGCCGACCTTCACGGTCGACGACAGCGACCCGGACGCGTTGCCCGCGTTGCGCAGCAGGTTGCCCGCGGTGTCGCGGGAGATGAGGTCCGGCCGGCCGTCACCGGTCATGTCGCCGACGCCGACGATGGCGTCGCGCCCGGCGCCCCAGTTCTGGAAGAGCAGCACCCGGCTGCGGAACGGACCGGTGGTCCTGCCGTCCACCCGGTACAGGGTGTTCGCGCCGTCGAGCAGCAGCAGGTCGCCGATGCCGTCGCCGGTGAGGTCCCCGGCGCCGACGATCCGCCGGTAGCCGGACCAGTTGGTGTGGATGACGCGGCCCGCGGCGAGCTTGCCGTCGGCGGTGCCCTCGAAGAGGTACATGTCGCCGTTGGACGCACGGCGGCCGATCAGGTCGGGGCGCCCGTCCCCGGTCTGGTCGCCGGCGGACACCAGGACGTTGTACGCGCCCCAGCCGGTGCCGAGCGCCGCGCGCGGGCCGGTGCTCTTCACGACGCCCTTGCAGTCGCCGTCGTACCGGAAGAGCTCCCCGGCCGTCGTGCGCACGAGTACGTCGTTGCACTGGTCGCCGTTGAGGTCCCCGAAGGGCACGACGTGCTGGGCGGCGCTCCATCCGGCCGCGGCGGTGTAGGTACGGGCCGTGCCGGCGTACTCGTTGGCGGAGAGCGTGCCGGAGGTGGTGAGCGCGAACAGCTCGCCCGCCTTGTCGCCGTCGTAGTCGCGGAACGCCGGGCGCACGGGGGCGGGGGCCGGGGTGCTGCCGGTCACGGTCACCGTGCCGGTCACCGCCAGGTCGGCGCCCAGCCCGTCGGCGGCCTTGGCCGTCAGGGTCCAGGTGTACGACCCGTTCCGTACGGCCTCGCCGGCCGTGTTCTTCCCGTCCCAGGCGGCGTCGATCCGGCCGCGGCCCTCGGACCCGGAGATCGTGCGCACCACGGTCCCGGTGGCGGCCTCCTTCACCGTGATCTGCCAGGCGCCGGTGGGCTTGGAGATCCACCAGCTGCCCGACCAGCGCTGACCGGTCTGGGCCAGGTCCAGCGCCGTGCCGGTGACGGAGGTGTCGATCACCGTGACGGCGGGCGCGGGGACCCCGGTGGGGACGATGCGGACACGCTCGTCGTCACCCGCGTACGCGACGCGGCCGCCGAAGCGGTCGACGGTCCAGCCCGTACGCCGCTGCGTGGACGACCCGAGGTCCGCCGCGCTCACCAGGGTGCGCTGCGGCAGATCGGCCACCGCACCCGAGACGGGCAGCCCGTTGTGCAGGTCGAAGAGCGTCAGACCGGTGTTCTTCTCCGGGTCCTGGTGGACCAGGTAGCCGTCCCCGAGCAGGACGTTGCGGCCGGGCGCGGTCACGGTCCGCTTGGTCTGCCGGTCGTACACGCCCGAGCCCTTGACCCACCCGACGGTGTCCACGCACGCCCAGTACACCCAGCGGCCCGCGGCCTGGAGCTCGCTGGGGACGCAGTTGTTGGGGGTGGTGAACGATTCGCCGGCCGTACCGGCCGGGAGGCTCTTCGCGGTGATCCTGCCGCTGTCCAGGGCAGCGCTCCACAGCGTGGAACCCCATACGGCGGACGCGCCGCCGCTGAGGGGGAGCCTGGTCCCCGAGTCGGGTGCCTTGAACTCGACGGCGTAGTGCGTGCCACCCGTACCGTTGGCGATCACGCCGAACCTGCCGGAGAGGTCGGCGAGCACGGGGCTGTTCATGCCGGTCGTCAGACGCGGGCCCCACGCCAGCTCGCCGTTCTTGAAGAGCAGCGTCACGCCGCTGCCGGTGGCGTTCGCGCGGCCGTGGTAGCCGTCGCCACTGGCGAACATCGAGACGCAGCGCTCGTCGTCGTACCCCTCGTCGCCGACGCAGTTGCCGTCCCGGCCGCTCACCATCCAGTCCACGGTCGAGCGGACCGGCTGCGGCTGCCCGGAGGTGCTCAGCCAGGTGCTGCGGTACGCGCCGAGGTACGTGTGGGGCTGGTAGATCGTGCTGCTGTCGGCCGTGGTGAGGATGCCGCTGCCGAGGGAGAGCCCGTAGATGTGGGCGGGCGCGGGCTCGATCGTCGTCAGGCGGCGCACCTCCACCCCGCCGTCGGCCTTGGGCACGACGCGGTGGATGGCCCAGTCGATGTCGCCCTGCGCCGGGGGGTTGGTGGCGCCGGCGACCAGGACGGAGCCGTCGGGGGCGGTGGCCATCCCGCGCGCCAGCTCCAGCACCGCCTGGCTGTGACCCTCCTCGTCGAGCAGGCGGAACAGGGTGTCGCCGCGGTACTCGTTGTCCCCGGGGTTCTGCGTGGAGAGGCCGAGCACCGAGGTGCCGACCATCGCGTACTCCCCGTCACCGATGGGGTTGTTGCCGACGGTCCGGACGACCGCGTGCGGTGCGGCGCGGTCGAGGACGTCGACCATGCCGCGTCCGGTGCGCAGCCGCAGGATCGATTCTCCACCGAGCCGGAAGCCGTTCACCTCCCACGCGTTCTCGGGGTCCGGCCGGTCCGGCAGCGGCTTCGCCACACCGTCGGCCAGGTCCACGAGGGACCAGCTCGGGTTCGTCGCCTCGGCGGACGCCTTGTGGCGGAGGATGAGCGACCGCGCGTCGCCGTCCTCGACGCCCTGGAGGACCGCGCCCTCGGGGAGCCCGGTGACGGGCGTGTCCGTCACCTTGCCGGCCTCGTGGCGCAGCAGGTGGTAGCCGGTGGGTGCGTCCGCCGCTCCGGTCCGGGTGAGGACGCTGTCGCCGAACGTGCCGACGTACGCCTGGCCCTCCGGCAGCACGATGTCCGCGAACGGCGCGCCCGCACCCTTCTGGAGGGTGACGTGCGGCGCGGGGGAGGCGGAGTGGAGGGCGACCGTGTCGGAGCCCTGGCCGTAGTGGGCGCCGTCCGCGATCGGGAGCCGCTGCCAGCGGTCCCAGCTGCCCGAGTCGATGTCGAAGCGGGGCTTCTCCGGAAGCCGGGTGGTCAGCGGTGTCGCCGATCCGGTGGCGTAGTCGATCCACAGCAGGCGGTCGTCGCCCTCCTGCGCCAGCAGGTAGCCGGTCTCGCCGGCGTTGAGGATCGAGGTGCCGCGCGGCGCGAAACGCGGGGCCGGCGGCAGGACGGTCACGTCCGACGCCTCGGCGGCGGTGGCGGGCAGCGCCGTGACGGCGGATCCCGCCGCCGTCACGGTCGCCAGCGCCAGGATGAGAGCGGCACGGGCGCGGGCGTTTCCGCGCACACGGCCATTGCTCGTACGAGCCAAGTGAGTGTCCCTCCCCAGGACATGAAGAGCAGGGGTTTCGGCATCGGCCGGATCCGGCCGGCGCGAGTGCGAGCGGAAGAGCCCCCCAGCCGATCCCCCCATGCGATGGCGCTGACCATAACAGCACGCTCGTGGCTGAAGAAAGCCGGTTTCGAACCCGTTCAAAGGACGGGCGGGGAAAGAGACCCGGACAACGGAAAACGGGCCCGCACGGCACCGGAGTGCTGTGCGGACCCGCCTGGTCCTGCTGGTCCGCCGGTCCTGCTGCCAGACGTCAACCGTCGGGCGTCAGGCGTCAGGCGTCGGGCGTCGGGCGTCAGGCGTCGGGCGTCAGGCGTCGGGCGTCAGGCGTCGGGCGTCAGGCGTCAGCCGTTGCGCTTCCAGCGCGGCTTGTCGTCACGACGGCCGTACGCGCGGTCCGAGGAGCCACCGGAGCGGAAGCCGCCGGAGGGGCGGTCGTCGCGGCGGTCGCGGTTGAACGGGCGGTCGCTGCCCCGGTGACCGCCGGACGGACGGTCGTCACGACGGAAGCCGCCCGAGGGACGGTCGTCACGGCGGAAACCACCGGACGGACGGTCGTCACGGCGGAAACCGCCCGACGGACGGTCACGGCGGAAACCACCGGACGGACGGTCGTCACGGTCACGACGCTCGAAGGAACGGCCACCACGGTCGTCGCGGTCGCGGTTGAACCCGCCACGGTCGCCCCGGTCGTCACGGTCCCGGTTGAAGCCACCCCGGTCGTCGCGGTCACGGCGCTGGAAACCGCCCGACGGACGGTCGTCACGGTCCCGGCGGAAGCCACCCCGGTCGTCGCGGTCACGGCGCTGGAAGTTCCCGCGGTCGTCACGGCGGTCGTCACGGCGCTCGTCGCGCGGCTGCTCCGGCACGGAGACGGCGGCAGCGGCGGCCGCCTCCGCGATCTCGGCCTCCGCGGCCTCCGTCACCTCGGCGACGGCGGCCTGCGGGTCGTCGCCGCGCTCCCGCGCCGCACGGGCCACCAGACGGTCGGCCTCCTCGCGCAGCTCGGCGGCCCGGCGCTGGAGGCGCTCCAGCTGCTTGGTCAGCTCGGCGACCTCGCGCTCGGCCTGCTTGGCCGCGTTGTTCGCGGAGTCCGCCTGCACCTCGGTCAGGGACCGGGCGCCGGTGATCTCGGCGACCTCCGGGTCGAACGCCCCGGCACCGCCCACGATGTGGCGCGAGGCGTCCACGCCCGCGTCCTCCATCAGGCGGAAGATCTGGCGCCGCTGGTGCGGCAGGGCCAGCGAGACGACCACGCCGGACTTGCCCGCACGGGCCGTACGGCCGGAGCGGTGCAGGTAGTCCTTGTGGTCACCGGCGGGGTCCACGTTCAGGACGAGGTCGATGCCGTCGACGTGGATGCCGCGCGCGGCGACATCGGTGGCGACGAGCGCGTTGACGTACCCGTCCTTGAAGTCGGCCAGGGTGCGCGTACGGGCGCCCTGGGTCATGCCGCCGTGCAGCGCGTCGGCCTTCACGCCCGACTCGCGCAGCTGCTCCGCGATGCGGTCGGCACCCAGCTGGGTGCGGACGAAGATGATGGTGCGGCCCTTGCGGGCGGCGATCGCCGCGGTGACCGGCGCCTTGTCCTTCGGCTTCACGACGAGGACGTGGTGGGTCATGGTCGTGACGTTGCCCTGGGCGCTGTCGACCTCGTGGCTGACCGGGTTCTTCAGGTAGCGCTTGACCAGCGTGGCGATCTCGTTCTCCATGGTCGCGGAGAAGAGCATGCGCTGGCCGCCGGCCGGGACCTGGTCGAGCAGCTCGGTGACCTCGGGCAGGAAGCCCAGGTCGGACATCTGGTCGGCCTCGTCGAGGACCGTGACCTGGACCTGCTCCAGCGAGCAGGCGCCGCGGTTGATGATGTCGCGCAGACGGCCCGGGGTGGCGACGAGGATGTCGACGCCGCGCTCCAGGGCGTAGATCTGGTTGCCCATGGACGTACCGCCGCAGACGACCTTCATCTTCAGGCCGAGCACGTCGCCGTACGGCTGGAGGGCGTCCGCGACCTGCATCGCGAGCTCACGGGTCGGGGTGAGGATGACGCCGCGGGGCTTCTTCTTGTCGGTGTGGCCGCCGGCCAGGGTCGCGAGCAGCGGCAGGCCGAAGGAGAGGGTCTTGCCGGAGCCGGTGCGGCCACGGCCGAGGATGTCCTTGCCGGCCAGGGCGTCCGGGATGGTCGCGGCCTGGATCGGGAAGGGGGCGGTCACGCCGTTCTGCGCGAGCTTGCGGACGATGCCCTCGGGCAGACCGAGGTCCCCGAAGGTGATGGTCGGCTCGGCGTCGGCGGCCTCATCGGCGACGCTGTCGGCCTGGGCGGCGTCAGCGGACTCGGCGGCGTTGTCGGCCTCGGCGGCCTCGTCGGTCACTGCCTCTTCGACGGCCTCGACGAGCGCCTCGTCGGCCTCGGGCAGGACAGCGTGGTCAGAACTGAAAATGGACATGCGAAATGCGAAACCTTCCGGAGTCTCGGCACGCGCCCGTCAACTCCGTGTTTCGCAATTCGACCGCCTCGATGCGGTCAGCCACGGCAAGGGAGAGTACGCGCCACACGCGGCGCGCTTCTGTCGGCGCCGGGCAAATGGGAAATGGGATCAAACGATCTACCACCATACGCACCCACCCCCACTCAACGCAAACCGGGCTGCGTCACACCGGGCCGGCGACCCCGCTCCGGCCGCGCCCGCACGGGGGTTTCCGCGCGCTTCACGCCACTCTCAGGCGGGCGCGACCTGCGGCGATGCATGCGGTTCGGCGAATTCGCCGGACACCGCGCGCATCGCCTCCGTCCGGGTGGTGTCCGCCGCCGGCGAGGCGGACGGCGAGTCCGACGGCTTCGGGTCCGGGTCGGTGGGCGGGTCCGTCGGGGTGGGCGTGGGCTCCGGCGGCGTGGTCGCGGGCGGCGTCGGCTCCTGACTCGGCGACGCACCGCCACCGTGTCCGCCGCCACCGTTCCCGCCGCCCGCGGGGCCGCCGTCCCCGCCGCCGCTCGGCGACGGCTTCTGCGGCCGCTCGCCGCCGGGGCCGCCCGCGCCCGGCTCGCCGGGCTTCCCGGAGGGAGCCGCGGACCCGCTCGGCGCCGCGGACGCCCCGACCTCGCGGGCCTCCGCACCGCCGGGCCGGCCGCCGGGGCCGCCCGCGGACCGCGGGTCGTGCCACCGGCCCGGCCCGGCTGCCCCGCCGTCCGGGTCGGCCGCCGCCGCACCCGAGGGCCCGGCCGAGCCGGACGGCGCGGGCCGGGCGCTCTCGTCGGTGACGCTCATGCAGCCGCTGAGGGAGCCTGCGGACGCCGCGACCGCGAGTGCGGTGACGGCCCATCGGACGGGGGCGGGCAACTGGCGCACGCGGGCACCTCCACAGGCACGGGACGGGGTCTCCCTGCCCAACTCCCCACGCCCCACAAGGACACGCCCGGACGCAGGGGCCGCCGCATCCGCCACCCCCGGTCGTCGCCACCCCGGCGCTGGCCGCGGGGCACCCGGCACGGGCCGCCGGCCCCGGCACGGGACCCCGCACGGACACGGGACGGCACTCGGGCGCGGCACACCGGGCGCGTGCCGCCGCCTCCCCGTCAGCCGTAGCCCAGCTCGTGCAGCCGGTCGTCGTCGATGCCGAAGTGGTGGGCGATCTCGTGCACCACCGTGACCTCGGTCTCCGCGACCACGTCCTCGCGCGAGTCGCACATCCGCAGCGTCGGCCCCCGGTAGATCGTGATCCGGTCCGGCAGCACCCCCGCGTACCACTCGCCCCGTTCCGTCAGCGGGGTCCCCTCGTAGAGACCCAGCAGATCGGGATCGTCGGGCGACGGCTCGTCCTCCACGAACACCGCGACGTTGTCCATCAGCCGCGTCAGCTCCGGCGGGATCCTGTCCAGCGCCTCGGCGACCAGTTCCTCGAACTCCTCGCGCGTCATCTCCAGCACCCGGCCATTGTCACGGATGACCCGGATGTACGGGCATAGCCGCCGGTCCGCACGGGCATACGTGCGCCCATGGCTGCCCGAGCTGCCCTGCGCACCCCGTACGCCCGACTGCTCCGCCACTACCGCTCCCGCCACACCGGTCCCACCTCCGCGCTGGTGCACGCTCCGCACCCGTACGTCCGCGCCGCCGGGCTGGTCGTCGTCGTCCTGTTCGGCGCGTGGCTCGGCCTGCTGATCGTCGGCAGCGTCAGGACCCCGGTCGGGCCGATGGACACGAGCATGACCCTCCGTCCGTCGCTCTCCGGGGGCACGAAGATCAACGTCTCACCGCTCGGCGCCCTCACCCTGGACTCGCACCACGCCCCCATCCGCCTCGACGTGGACGTCGACCAGCTCGACCCCGTACGCGCCCAGGCACTGGTCGAGCACCCCGAACGCCTGTCGGGCCTCCAGGAGGAGATCTCCCGGGACGTCGCCGACGGCACGCGCGAGCTGGCGGTGCGCTCCTGCGTCGCGGTCGTCTCCGGCGCCACCGCGCTCGGCCTCGCCGTCTACCGCCGCCCCCGCCGCGCCCTGGCCGCGGGGGGCCTCGCCCTGGCGCTGCTCGCCGCCTCGGGCGCCACGGCCTTCGCCACCTGGAACCCCAAGTCCGTCCTGGAACCGAAGTTCTCCGGGCTGCTCTCCTCCGCGCCCTCCGTCGTCGGCAACGCCCGCTCGATCGTCAGCGAGTTCGACGTCTACCAGAAGGAACTGGCGCGGCTGGTCACCAATGTGACCAAGCTCTACGAGGCGACCTCGACGCTCCCGACGTACCAGCCGGACCCGGCGACGATGCGCGTGCTGCACGTCTCCGACATCCACCTCAACCCCGCCGCCTGGGAGATCATCCGGTCGCTCGTCGAGCAGTACCGGATCGACGTGATCATCGACTCGGGCGACACCATGGACCACGGCACCGCCGCCGAGAACGGCTTCCTGGACCCGATCAGCGACCTCGGCGCGCCGTACGTCTGGGTCCGCGGCAACCACGACTCGCGGGCGACCCAGGAGTACCTGGAGGACCTCGACAACGTCCACGTCCTCGACGAGGGCCGCGCCGTCACGGTGGCGGGACTGCGGGTGGCCGGGACCGGGGACCCGCAGTTCACGCCGGACCGCTCGGTGGTGGCCGCCGGCGACGACGCCGAGCGGGCGGCCGGAGCGCGGCTGGCGGCGGCCCTGCGCGCGCAGCGGAACGCGGGCACGCCCGTGGACATCGCGGTCGCCCACAACCCCGTGGCCGCGCGGGGGACCGACGGCGAGGTGCCGCTGGTCCTGGCGGGCCACGTCCACCGCCGCGAGACCACGGTCCTCCCGGAGGGCACCCGCCTGAGGATCGAGGGCTCCACGGGCGGCGGCGGGCTGCGCGCCCTGGAGCGCGACGAGCCGGAGAAGGTCCGCGCCTCCGTCCTCTACCTGGACCGCACCGAGCGGCGCCTGCAGGCCTGGGACGAGATCACGCTGGGCGGCCTCGGCCTGACGACGGCCGAGGTCAGCCGCCACCTCCCGGAGGAGAACCGCCCGGGCGCCCCCGCGCCCTCCTCCTCGTCCTCGCTCCCGGCGACCCCGACGCCCTCGCCGGACCGGGCCCGCACTCCCGCGTCGACGACCTCGCCGTAAAGCGTTTTGGCGAACCGTCCCCGCATCCCATATGCTTCTCACGTCCCCGACGCGCTGACGAAGCGCCCAGGCGGGCCATCAGCCCTCATCGTCTAGTGGCCCAGGACGCCGCCCTTTCAAGGCGGTAGCACGGGTTCGAATCCCGTTGGGGGCACGCATCACCGTGTGCGAGACTGGTTCTCGCACAATGCTTGGTCCTGTGGAGCAGTTTGGAGTGCTCGCCACCCTGTCAAGGTGGAGGCCGCGGGTTCAAATCCCGTCAGGACCGCTGCGGCTCGCAAGAGCCGCGTGGCTGGGTAGCTCAGTTGGTACGAGCGTCCGCCTGAAAAGCGGAAGGTCGCCGGTTCGACCCCGGCCCCAGCCACCGTAGCCCCACCAGGGCAAACACCCCCATCGAAGATCTTCGGTGGGGGTGTTCTCGTGCCGGCTACGCCAACCGGTACCCCAACGGGGTCACGAGAGGGCGTCTCCGAGCTTCCGCAGCGCCTTCCGCTGCTCGTCCAGCGACGCGTGGGCGTAGACCTTCATCGTCACCCCGATGTCGCTGTGGCCGACGATCTGCCGGACGATGTGCGGCGGCGCCCCGAGGTCCAGCAGCAGGGACACGGCCGAGTGCCGGAGGTCATGGAAGCGGATGTCCAGACCCAGCCGCTTGCGGAGCGGGTGCCAGCTCCGCCGGAGGTTGTCCGGCTCCAGGGGCGTCCCGATGCGGGACGTGAACACCAACCCGTGCTCCTTCCACTCGATGCCGGCGGCGGCCCGCTCCTGTGCCTGCCGCTCCTTGTGGTTGATCAGAGCCTTGGTCACGAACGGCGGGAGCGGGACCGTACGGACGGAGGAGAGCGTCTTGGGCCGGACGAGCATCAGCTCTCCGTCGACCCGCTGTAGCGCTCGCTCCACGATCAAGGTCTCCCTGTCCAGGTCCACGGCGGCCCACCGCAGCCCCAGCAGCTCGCCCCGCCGCATCCCCATGACCAGAGCCAGGACGTAGAGCGCGTGTAGCCGGTCCTCCTCTGACTGCCGGAGGAGGAGGCGAGCGTCTGCGACGCTGAGCCCCTTCCCGGTGTCGTACGTGGGCGTGGGGACCTGGACGAGCTGGGCGACGTTCCGGACGATCAGCTCCTCGCGTACGGCGTTCTGGAGCGCGTTCCGCAGCACGGCGTGGATCGACTGCACCATGCGGCGGGAGAGCAGCGACTTGCAGCACTCCCCCGCCGCGCAGCACTCCGGCTCTCGCCGCTCCTTGTCCCACCCGTGCTTGCAGCACTGGCACTCCGAGGCGACGCCGGCGAGCCAGGTACGGACCTCGGCGGCCCGAAGAGTCCGGATCTTCTTCCGGCCCAGCCCCGGGACCAGGTGCACACGGGCCACGCTCTCGTACCCCTGGTAGGTCTTGGGCCGCCGGTGGACCTTGACGACCTTGGCCAGCCAGTACGTGAGGTAGTCCTCCAGGTTCATGTTCGTGTCGGGAACCGGGATTCCCTGGTTCTCCTGAGCCTGGAGTCCGGTGATCTTCCCGCGTACCTCATCGCGGGTCTTGCCGTAGACGGACACCCGCTTACGGATGCCGCTGGTCGTCGTCACATAGACGCGACCGTGGTACGTGCCGTCCTTCCGGATCGTGATACTTCCTTCGCCATTGGCACGCTTTGCCACTACGCGGCCTCCTTGAGCTGGTTCTGCATGAACGTGTGGAGGGCGTCGGCCGGCACTCGCCGGGCTCGGCCGACCGTGAAGCTGGGGAGTTGCTTGGTGCGGATCAGGTCGTAAACCTTGAAGCGGCTGAGCTTGAGAGCCGCCATGACCTCGGGCACGGTCACAGCAATGTGCGTGGTGGGGAGAGAGGTCGTCATTCGCGATATCTCCTCGACAGGCGGTCGGGGCCGGTGGCCCCCCCTGGGAAGTCCGCTACATCCGCTACGCCGCTACATCGCAGGTCAGCGGCGTGTTTTGTGTAGCGGGAAGGTTGGGTGTAGCGGCTACGCCGTTCACGGGTGGCCCGGATAGGGGCGCGCGTGGGGTGGGGGTGTAGCCGCTACACGTGTGGTTGCCGCTACACGAACAGGGGGTCTGAGCTGGGCTGTAGCGGCGTAGCGGATGTAGCGCTGTCCTGGGGCGGGGGCGGGCAGTAGCGGGACCAGGCGTCCTGGAGGTCTTTGGCGAAGTAGCCCTTGAGGATGCCGCCGGCCGTGCGGATGTTGCGGGAGGCGATGGGCTCGTTGTCGCTGGTCATGTACTCGCTGAGCATCTTGGACAGGCGCCGGGAGTCGAGCGGCTTGCCCTGGAGGTCGGCCCACGGGGCGTCTTCCAGGGCGTTGAGCCGGTCGAGGACGGCGATGGTGGGCAGCTTCTCCACCCCGACCAGTACGTGGTCGCGCAGGTCGGTCAGCAGCCGGACGCCGAGGGAGCCCTTGTCGTCGGCCTGGGATGCCCGGACCAGCTCCGCGCACGCGGCGCGGGCTCGTTTGGGCCAGTCCCCTCCGGCGGCGTCGGCGACGGCGAGGAGCGGTTCCCACACGTCGGCCGGCCGGTCTGTGACCCCGTCGGGCATGACGGGCCGCGCACCGCGGATCTGGTCCCGGATCTGGTCCGCCCACTTGGCGAGCCGGTCCCTAATGGCGTGACCTTGCTTCTCGTGGTCACCGATCCGGTAGGGCTCGACCTTCTCGTTGCGGGCCCGGCGGCGCATGCGGATAATCACGGAGCGGGTCAGGATCGTGTCCGGCAGGGAACCGAGACCGGCCACAGCGACAGCGCAGTAGGACGGGAAGCCCTGCACGGTCTGGTTGGCTCCGTCACCCACGCACCGGTACATCTTCCGTCCACGCCTGTGCCCGGCATTCAGGAAGCCCCGAAGCTGTTCGTTGTCCCCGGCCTTGGGCCCGAAGACGGTGTCGATCTCATCGAAAATGATCGTGGGCCGGTCCCCGTCCACCCCGGACACCGCACGGAACAGCGCGGAAGCGGAGGCGTCCACGGCGGCCATGCTGTTCGGTACCAGGGTCTCGATGACCTCCAGCGCACGGGACTTGCCCGACCCCGGTTCCGGGGAGAGGAACGCGATCCTCGGCGTGGAGTCGAAGGAGTCGAGCAGGTGGGCGTGTGCGTCCCACAGGGCCACGGCGACGTAGGCGGCTTCGCGGGGGAAGACGTTGAAGCGGCGGTGGAAGGCTTCCACCTCGTTGAGCAGTGCGGCGCCGTCGATGGTGTCGGTCATGCGGCGTGCCTCCCTTCGGTGAGCTGGGCGGGCAACCCGGTGCAGGCGGATCGGTGGGCGTCGTACTCGGCGACCAGCGCGGCGACGGCGTCGGGGCCGGTGGCGGTGCCGGTCAGTCCGCACCGGCAGGCGTAGGCGGCGGTGGGCAGGGCGCCGTGCCGGGTGGACCAGCGGGCGCCGTCGTAGTGGTGGCGGTAGATCGGCGGGGCGAAGATCCGGATGCCGGGGGTGTCCGGCGTCGGGTCGGCGCCCGCCCGTGCCGGGGACCGGTTCGAGCGAAGAGCAGTGACGACGCCCTTGCGGGCGGCGCCTCTCGGTTCGCCCACGGCCGCCGTGTCCACAGGCTGTGGGGCGGCGTGCGGGCCGATCGAGGCGCTGGTGAGGCAATCCAGGGCGGGGGGAGCGGGCGCCGTCATGCCGCCTCCCTGGGTGTGGCGTGGGCGATGACCCAGTCCATGGCGCTGCGGATCGTGGTGCGGCACTCGGCCGGCGGCAATCCGGTCGACTCCCCCGCCCCCTGGATTGCCTGCTCCGCCGCGGCTCGCGGGAGGTCGCCCCACGCGACGAACCGGGCGATCTTGCAGGCGCTTCGGTGCAGGGTGTTGTTGCGGCCGTTCGGCCCGCCCTGGCGCGCCGCGGCGATGACCGCGCATTCGCGTTCCAGCGCCACCTGGGCGGCCCGAGTGCCGTCCCGGAGCGGCGCCGGGGCGACCGTGGCGGGCTTGGCAGGTTGGGTGAGCAGAGCGGCCAGCCACGGGGGAAGCGGTGCGACGGGCGCGTCGTCGGTCACCTCGTAGGTGCCATCGAGGGTGGTGCTGCCGGGGGCGACGACGTAGCCGCCCCAGGCGCGGGTGTCGATGTGTGGCCCGAGTCGGTTCACGCTGCACTTCAGTCGCACCCCGGCCGGGGCGGTGAAGTAAAGGTGCTCCCCTCCGCGGGCGGTCCGCACGCGGTAGGTGGCCGGGACGGTCTGCCCGGCGCGCTCGCAGAGCGCCGCGAAGGAAGTCGCGCCGTCAGGCGCTCCTTCTGGTTCTTCCGGCTTGACCGGGTCCAGGTCGATGACCAGCAGCCCGGCCGGGCCGGTCGCGACGCCGACGTTGTACTGCCGCGTGGCCCATGTGGCGTGGATCAGGTTCGGGTTGGTGGTGGCGCGCTGCTCGGGGGTGCGGTGTCCTCCCGTGCAGCGCCCGGTGCCGGGGCAGGCTCGCTCCGGGTGGCCGGCGGGGCGCTTGGCGCGCGGGTGCAGGGGGATGACCGGCCAGTCGCGCTCGGCCGCAGACAGGGCGGAGGCGAGTAAGGGCAGGCAGGACAGATCGGCGGTGACGATCGGGGGAGGTTCGGGCATGCTGGAGGTCTCCAGTTCTGTGAGAAGTGCTGGGAGACAAGGGCGGCCCCGGACTTTGGCGAGACGGGGGCCGCCTTTGGCGTCTATCAGCGGTGGTTGATCGTGCCGGTGGCCTTGCCGAACAGGCCGGTGGCGGTGATGTTCTGCGTGACGTGCGGCGGTCCCGCCTTGCCTCCTCGTCGGCACGCGCCGAGGAGGACCGGCAGGGCGATGGCTCCGGCGGCGATGAGGGCAACGGTGGCCCACAGGGCGTGGCTCATGGCGATCAGTCCCGGGGCTGCGTAGGAGAGCCCGACACCGGCGGCGGCGACGCCCCCGCCGATCGTCGGCGCGAGGAGAGCAGTGGTCTTGGCCCACCTCGGTACCGGCTGAGCGGCGACCGGCTGCGGGGCCAGGGCGGTGGGCTGCTGGGTGTAGGCCAGGGTCCTTACGCCGCCGGGAAGGGTCACCCAGCCGACACCCGGCGGGATCTCTTCCGGCAGCATCACCGGGCGCGGTAGCGGCCGCGACTGGCCGGTCAGGGTGGTGATCTCATACGGGGTCTGGGGATGCACAACATGGTCCCTTCAACGCGTCGGACAGCGCCCCGCGGTGGGGTGCTGCCCGCTGCTCGGCTTGTCGTGTCGCTTGTCGTCTGACTTGTCGTGCGGCTTGTCGCTTGTCTTGTCTTGTCGCTTGTCGCCTTGCAGGTCAGAGCCCGTTTCGGGCCCCCACAGGGGCGCCCAGGGGCCTTCTCGCGGCCGAGGCGACAAGCGACAGACGACTAGTCCGTGGAGGTGCCACCGGGGGCGTGGCGGTGGTGGACGTAGCGGGTTTTGGTGCCCTCCCCGACCTTCACCGCGATCCCCTCTTCCGCCCAGGACTTGAGCCACCCGACGACCGTCTGCCGGGTGGTGCCGTGCTCGTCCGCCAGCGCGCGGGCGATCGCAGACGCCCCCGTGCCCTCCGGTCCGGCGTCCAGCAGCACGGCGAGCGCGGCATCCTTGGCTGCGTTGTCCTCGCTGCGCAGCGCGGACAGGTTGAGTCCCGCCGTGGGCGGCTTGTGGGGCGCCGGGGCGTCACCGCCGGGTTCGGGTGCGGTGGCGAACTGGGCGTCGATCTGCTCGCGGAACCTGCGCGCCAGTGCCTCCTCGTCCGTCTCAGCAACGGGCGCCTGATCGTCGCGGAGCGCGGACAGGTTCAGCCCGCCGACCGGGCCGGTCGACATGGGGTGCTGCTCGGGGGCCTGTTCGGCGGTGGGGGTGTCGTCGCGGATCCATGCGGTGCGGGCCATGTCCCAGCGGCGCGCGTAGTCCGGTCCTGCGGCCTTGGCCGAGATGGCGTCGAGGGTGGCGTGTCGATCGGAGGTGGCGGCGACGATGTCGCGGATCTGGTTGGGCAGAATCCGCCAGGACTTGAACAGCCCCGCCGGTGACTCCGGTGTCCCCATGAACCCGGAACCCTTATACGGCGCCTGGTCGACGCGCAGGCCGCGCGAGCCGGGGAACTGCTTACTCAAGTCCATGCCTTCGGTCTCACCACCGGTCAGCGCGACACGGACTTTGGCTTCGCGGCGGATCATCAGGTTGCCCAGGACCGATCCGGTCGCGCCGAGTGCGGTGAGGACGGTGCGGATGCCCATGGCGCGGGCGATCCGGATCACTTCCAGGATCTTGGCGGCCAGGGCACGGGACGGCTTGTCCGGAGCGGCGAGGATCTCGGCACCCTCATCGATCACGAGCATGATCTGAGGGATCCGGTCGCTGATGGGCAGCAGGTCCGTGTTCTCGCGCGACAGCAGGTCCTGGTACGCCATCTTGCGGTGCTTGGCGATCCTCACCGCCGCATCCAGCATCAGCATCGCTTCCTCGTGGGAAGCGGCCAGCCAGTCAATCCCCGGCCGCATCCCGCCGGTGGTCTGGCCGCTGGAATCGAGTGCAGGCCGTACCCACGGCAGGCCGGCCGATCCGGCGTTCAGGTCGATCACCCAGGTGAGGACGTCGGTGGCGCGGGCGAACCCGGCCAGGATCGTATGAACCATGTTCGTCTTGCCCGACCCCGTCGGCCCCACGACCAGCGCGCACTGTTCGCGCAGGTAGGCACGGATCTCATCTGCGTTCGTTCGAAGCCCCCAGGGGATGCCGGTGTAGACGGACAGGGGCGCATAGTCGGTGGGGTAGGTGATCTCGGCCTCCAGGACGTTGACCGTGGTCACGTCGATCAGGACGCGGCCCTGGTCGATGCCCTGCGAAGCGGTGGCGGTACAGCCGTGCGGCAACCTCGCATCGGCCGACAGGCGGGCCGACTCACGCGCGATGCGGTCGTAGGTGGTGCCGCCCGCGGGAAGTTCGGCGTCGATGGTGAACCCGGTGCCGGTGGGCCACATCTCCACCGCCACCACCCGCACCGCGATCCCACAGACTCGCTGGATCCGGTCCACCCACTCTGCGGCGATCGCCCGCCGCTCGGCCGACAGTTCGCGGGCGACCTGCCGTTCGGCGGCGGCCAGAGCTTCCAGCTCGCGGGCTTCCTCGTGCAGGAGGGTGGCCCGGGCGGCGGCACCCATGCCCACGCCGATGGTGGCGAGCGACCCGAGCGCGGTCCAGGACAGGGGGCCGGTGGTCATGGCCCATGTCGTCCATCCCGCGCCGACGAGCCACGATGCGGCCCGCATGCCGATGGTGCGGGCGGCGAGGCGGTTGCGGAGGCTGGTAATGGTGTGGCCGATCGCGCCGGCCGCGCCGATGGCGAGAGCCCAGGCGGGGGGCATGCCGGTGGCGGCGCCGGTGGTGGCGATGGCGAGGCATCCGGTGGTGGCGGACAAAGCGCCGGTCACGGGTCCGTGACCGGCGCTGTAGTCCCACACCGGCCCGGTGGTGGCCTGTGTGTTGGTGGTCATGGTCAGACGTTCCAGCCCTTCTCTGCCTGGTGGCCGTTGCGGGGGTCCTCGTGGCGGGCGATGTCCTGTGCGTGGACGTTGCGGAACAGCGGTCCCATGTCCTCCGCCACGGCGACGGCGGCCATGACGGCACCGAAGGCGTCGTTGAACGAGCCCGCCACGTCTTTCTCCAGCGGAAACTCGCTGTCGGACCGCTCGGCGAGAATCTTCATCACGTTCGCCACGCTCGTGAGCGCGGCCGGCAGGCCCTCGACCATGGAGAGGATTTCCATGCAGCCGTCGGGGTCGTAGTTGCTGGCGGCGGCTTCCATCTCCGCCGCATGGTCCTCGAACCGGAAACCAGACACGCTCTCTCCCTCACTGGTCGGGGCGGTGGTGGGTGCGGCGGGGACCAGGCCTGCCGGGCGGGCGGCGGTGTCCCCAATGTGCTCGGTGCCGTCGTCGGCCGCTTCCGCGTCGGCGGCGGTCTCGTCGTCCTGCTGCGCGTCGCGAATCTCCTGATCACGAGCCGCGCGCTGGTCTTGGGCGGCCTTCATCAGGCGCCGGTACAGGCGGCGGCCAGGGTGTTGCAGCCACGCCCACCGCAACTTTCGCCCGAGCGGCGTGGTGACCGTGCCGACCAGCCCGAGCGCCCCGGCCAGCAGCGCGGCCAGGATCCGGCGGCCCTGGAACCGTGCGGCCGACCGCCACAGAGCCTTGCGGGCCCGCTTACGTGCAGGCGCCTTGCGCACGGCCGAACGCTGCTGGGCGACCGTGCCGCCGGTCCGCTGGTCGCGCGCTTTGCGGGCACGGTCCACAGCCGCCCGTCGCATGGCACCGGCCTTGTTCAACCCCGACGCGATCGCCCGGCCGATGGGACCCTTCTTCGCGGCCCCGGCGGTGCGGGTCTGCTGCTTGGCGTCGCGCCGTGAGTCGGCGACCTGGCGGCGGGCGCCGGTGGTCTCAGCACGGCGGGTAGCCCGCGAGGGTGCCGCCTTGCGCTGAGCGTCCCGCAGCGCTTTGACCTGTCCGAGACGACCACCGCGACCGGCGGTTCCAGCCGCCTGGGACAGGCCGGCCGCGCGGGCCAGACCGCTCCTTCCATCCCGGAAAGCCGAGGACTTTCCCAGGGTGGAAGGTGTGGCAGCGCGGTGGGCGGTGCCCCGGTGACTGGGCCGCCCGCCCGCCTTGCCAGCGCGAGCAGCGGCCTTAGTGGTGTCGGCGTTCCCGTTACGAGACTGCCGTACCACCCGCCCGGCCGACCCAGGAGGTGTCCCGCCCCGCGTGGCTCCTCGTCGGGGCGCCGTGGCCCGAAGGCTGCGGCGCGTGCTGCTGGGCTTGGTCTGCTGGCGGTGCTTGCGGGTAGCGGCGGCGGTGCCCAGGACGACCGCGCCGGTCGCGGCCAGGGCCAGGGCGACCGGGCCGCCGACCAGCGATGCGGTGGCCAGCAGGGAGGCGGTGGTGTTCGTGCCGGTCACCGCGAGGGGAACGACCGGCCACCCGCCAGGCGTGTGCTCCACCTCAGCCGCTGGTGCCGGGGCGGCGGGTGTGGGCTCAGGTTGCGGAGAGGGTGTGGTGTCCGGCGGGGCCTCGGGGCCCGCTACCGGGGTGAGGATGGTGTCCGTCATGCTGGGCTTCTCCCTTCGGGAGGTCAGAGGCCCGGACGCGATGCTTTGGCCGGCAGCGTCCGGGCCGAACTCAACTGGCGATGCGCTGTTCCTCGCGGGCGATGCACGACCCGCACATGCCGTGTGAGCGCGGGATGCGATACCCCACGTCACGGCGACAGTTCGGGCAGATCCGCTGGGCGCCGTTCGCCCTGGCCAGGGCCGCCCAGCGAGCCGGGGTCATCGGCCGGACGGGCTTGGCCTGGTCGATCCGGTAGAGGTAGGCGACCAGCGGGCCCAGGCGGCGGCGCGGCCGTTCGAGCTGAGCGGCCACGTCCTGTCCGCCGGGCCGGAGCCCCATGGCGCGGAGTTGGCGGTAGGTGGCGTAGCCGTCCGGGGCCAGGCGCCACCGGTAGACGGGAAGCGCGGCCATCAGCTCGCCGCGCCTTCCAGCTCACGCGGCGCGCTCCGGGAGGCGTCACGGAATTCCTGGTAGCGGGAGGACACCCAGCCGATCGACCAGCCGCACAGATCGGCAGCCGCCCGCACCGGCAGGCCCTCACCGAACGCGGCACGCACGATCCGGCGGGCGTGATCCTCGCCAACCTTCTCGTTCACCGGCCCACCCGCTAGGAGCGCGGCGCGTTCACGAGCCTCGCGTTCCTCCCGCTGCCGACGCTCGGTTTCGCGGCGGGCCGCGGCTTCGCGTTCAAGGCGTTCACGCTCCCGCTGCTGCTGTTCACGCTCGCGTTCACGGCGTTCACGAGCCTCCCGCTCCGCCCGCTCCCGAGCCTCAGCCCGTTCGGCTTCCTCGCGCCGTGCGGCGGCCTCCCGCTCGGCCTGCTCACAAGCCAAGCGGGCTTCGTGTTCACGCTGTTCACGCGCCAACATGGCGGCGTGCTCGCGCTCCTCACGGGCCCGCCTTTCGGCTGCCTCCCGCTCGGCGGACGCCGCTTTCTGCCGCTCCATCTGCTCGGCGCGCTGCCGGGCGTCCAAGGCGGTCAGCGCGGCGGAGATGGCGCGACGGTAGGCCAGGCTGGTCTCTGCGGTGACAATCAGCAGCAGCGGCGCGACCGCATGCACCGCCACGCCTACCAGGTCCCCTTTCAGGGCGGAGTCGGCGATGTTCAGGGCCAGGGTCATGCCGCCGGTCATCCACCGCAGCGCGATCGGCCACCGCCCGCCGTGCCCGCCCAGGCGGGCCAGGACAGCATCGAGACGGACGACGATGACCACGGCGGCGTCCACCACGAGCGGCAGGATTGGAGCCGTCCAATCCCAGGCATCCGGCGTGTGCTTGGCCATCAGCGGGGTGACGGTGAGAATCGAATAGAGCACCGCTCCGGAGACGATCAGCCACGTCCCGGCCGACAGAGCGCGCTCGGCTGAACGGATCTGAACACTGTTCATCCAGCACCCCCGACCGCCCCGACAGCGGGCGCCAGGACCGAGCGGAAGCCGACCGTCGCGGGCTCGTGCGTGAACGCGATGCACACCCACGGCACGCGGTCCGCCGGCTGTTCCGTACGCGCCACCCAGCCGTCCATCGGCACGCCGTGGGTAGCGGCGTAGGCGTAGGCGTCCTCACGGGTGAGATGGATGCTGTGCGGCTCACCGAAGTGCAGCAGCAGCACCAGCTCCTGCCCCTCCAGCCGGGACACCTCCAGCTCCGCCCCCGCACGCGCCAGGGCGGCCCGAAGCTCCCACACCTCCTCACGGAGGATCGCCGCGTCACTCTCGGCCGACTCTGCCCGCTCCGTCAGCACGGCGAGAGCACGGAGGTGAGCGGCGTACGCCTCGTCCGCCTGCCCCTGTACCTCCCGGGCCCGGATGCGGGCCTGGTGGGCGCGGTCGGTCAGCTCCCGCAGACGGCGGCGGGTCACCAGGCGGATCATGCGGCATCCCCCGTCCCGGCCACCACGCGGTTCGTCAGCTCCCGTCGGGCCGCCAGCACCCGGCGCCGAGCCCGCCGAATCCGGCGGGCGTCCAACTGCGACGGCGCACGGTCCAGCACGGTGATCTGCGCGTCCAGCAACTCGACCTCCGCCCGGATCAGCGGCATCTCGCGCTCGATCGCCTCCAGCTCCGCGGCCGACGGTTCCCCGTCGAACGCGGAGGCGGTAACAACCGCCTGAAGTGCAACGATGTGCTTCATGAGTCGTGGTCTCCCTAGCAGGTTCTACGGCTCGACAGCGGCCCCGGTGCTCCAACACCGGGGCCGCGCCGTATGAGGTGAGTGGTCGGGTCAGCCGCGCTTGCCGCCGCGCCCGTGGGCGGCGTCCAGCTCGGCGGCGGCGTTCTTGGCCTTGCCGGACGTGATCCGGTCGTAGACCTTCTGGCTGCGCTTGACCGCAGCCGACGTGGTCAGGTCGGAGGACTGCTGCTGCGACTTCTTGCCGAACATGCGAACTCCTTTTGGTGCAGGCTCCGGCCGGCCAATCCGGCCCGGCTCCCCACGCCCCGCCCGTACGGCGCCCCATGAGGGGCCCGGACAGGCGGAGAGGCAACCGGCCGCAGCACCGAAGTGCGGCGGCGGTTCATGTCATGTCTCGCCTTCAGGAGCGCGCTCCCGTTGCAGGCCGCGAGACGGTGACCTTTCGGTCTTGCCCTCCGGTTGACCAGGGACCCGGGACCCTCGGCCCGCTCTGTCCCGGGCCCCTTGACCTCAAGCGGCCCTGAGTCGGGCACGTCGAGGTCCCGCACCCCTCGGCCAGTTACACCGACCGGCGGGCACATCCCTAAGGTTCCCTAGGGTTCCCTGTGGTGTCAAGCGGTAAGCTAGGGAACCTCAGAGAAGCCACGACAGGGAGCGGGCGACATGGCAGGCCAGGCTGACAATCGGGCGCCGTACGCGAAGATTGCTGCCCATTACACAGAGCTGATTTCGACCGGCGAGCTACAGCCGGGCACCCTCCTGCCGAGCATCAAGAACCTCGCGGAAGAGTGGAAGGTGAGCACGGCCACCGCCGAAAAGGCCCTGCGCAAACTGCGCAACGAGGGGCTCGTGCGAGGCATTCACGGCATTGGTACTGAGGTTCTCGACCAGCCCACGCCAATGTCCTCGGGCTCTCAGCGGCAGGACCGGGGCCGCCGCACCGGGTCGAGCTGGGGAGACGGCGAGAGGTCCGACTCGCATCAAGCGGCCGTAGTGCCGGCGCCCGCCGAAGTGGCGCAAGCGCTGGATATTCAGCCCGGCGCCGATGTCATCCGTCGCAGCCGCGTATATAGGGACCGGCGCGGCATCGTCGCTCACAGCACGTCGTGGATCCCGGCCCGGTACGGCAAGCTGATCCCTCAGCTAGCGAAGAGCGAGCGCCTCACGGGTGGCACGTCACTCCAGCTCATTGCCGAAGCGACCGGCCACCCGATCAGCCACCGTATCGACTCCGCGTCGGCATCCCTGCTGACACCGGAGCATGCGCGGCTGCTGGAGTTGGACCCCGACAACCTGCCCACGGAGCCAGTGGTCGTCATGACGGCGAAGTTCGTCGACAGTGAGGGCAACATCGTGGAGTACGGCGTAGACCTTGGGGGTCCCGGCCGGACGTGGCGCACAGAATCGGAGGTCTCGTGACGGTCATGGATGACACGCTCACGAATGTGCTCGAAGCACGGCTAGGCGCACACCTGGCGGCCCGCAGGGCTGGCACAATCACGCCCGAAGCCGAAGCGGAGGTGGATGCCATCTCCCGGACCCTGACGAGACCGATGCCTCCACGCCCGCCGCTCTGCGTCCTCATGGCCGGACTCCCCGGCTCGGGCAAGACCACCCTCTCCCGTGCGCTCACCGCTCGCGGGTTCGTACGCCTGTGCCCGGACGAGGAGATGTTCCGTCGGCATGGGGTCTATGGGGTGGACTTCCCCCGTGGTGTCTTCCCAACCCTTGAGCGTCCGGTCCTTGAAGACGTGGCGGCTGACCTCAGGGAGCAGCTCAAGGCAGGGCACGACGTGGTCGTTGACCACGGCTTTTGGACTCCGGAGGACCGGGCCAAGTGGCGAGCGATAGCCATCGACGCCGACGCGACTCCTGTGCTGGTCTACCTCGAAGCCAGCCATGAAGAGCTGTGGGAGCGGATCAGTACGCGCAACGAGTTCCACGCGAACGATCCAAACTCGATCTACTTCTCGGAGAGCGACCTACAGCGGTACCGCACCCGGTTCGTCCCCCCTCAGGCTGATGAGCCGCACCTGTCGTACGACGGTGATCCTGATCCCGTGATCAACGCGCTAGATGCCTCCCGAACCTGACATGCCGGGAAGCAGACGCGCAGGTCAAGTCCGGGCCCGTCCATCTCACTTTCCGTACCAGTTGCTCACGCAGGTACCCGGAAAACCACACTCGCTGCCATCGCCCGGCTCTACGCTCCTCGTGTGAACCGAGCCTGGATGCGTCAGAAGCTCGTGTCGTTCGACGAGCTGGCAACTCAGTACTGGAACGTCCGGTATGCCAATGGAGATACGGAGAGCGAGCGGAGGTGGCTGTTCGAGGCAGAGCCCACCGTCGTAAAGATACTGAGTGCCCTTGGCCTCCCAGCGGTGGAGCTGGAAGTGCTGGGAGAAAGCGAGTGGCAGGACCTAACCATCAACCTCGACCCGGTACGGCGAGGCGTCGGCATCCTGACCGACATGGACGAGTGGGCCACTTACCTGGCACCGGACTCTCCCTCCCTGGAAGCGGATGGGCTTCACCCATGGGTGTGGGACGCGGCTCGTACCTTCTGGGAGTCGGAACACTATCGAGCCGCCGTCCATGCCGCCGCTACTTCGGTCAACGCCCATCTCCAGAACAAACTCGGTCGGCGTGACCTGTCGGACGCCAAGCTCGTCCAGGAAGCCTTTAGTGACAAAGCCCCGGAAGCAGGGAAGCCTCGCCTCCGGGTGGCGGGCGATCAAGCTGATCCCGGAGTGCAGACACGGCAGCGTGGCGCTCTCCAGCTTGGGCAGGGGGCCTATTTCGCCTTCCGGAATCCTGCTGCTCATGAGACCGGTGACCTGGCAGAGCAGGAGGCTATGGAGCAGCTAGCGACGTTCAGCGCGCTGGCCCGGCTGATCGATAGGTGCCAGGTCGTGACCTAGGCGGTCGTGCATCCCA
This sequence comes from Streptomyces sp. NRRL S-118, assembly GCF_000716335.1. Lineage (GTDB taxonomy): Bacteria > Actinomycetota > Actinomycetes > Streptomycetales > Streptomycetaceae > Streptomyces. The sequence continues at coordinate 38,219 of NZ_KL591004.1, forward strand.
AACGTTGAAATCTACTCGGCCGACGGGTCGAGGGCGCTTCATCTCTCACCCCTTGGCCGCCCGCTGTGCGCTGACCTGAACGGATGCGGGAGGTGCCCGGCCGGCCGACCCGCTTAGCGTGGTTGTGCAAGCCGCGCGACCGCCGACGGCGAGGCGGCGGAGAGGACCCACCTCCGAAAACACCACGGCCCGAACATCCCGGACGGGCCCCAACGTGTCCGCGGCAAGCTAGCGACGCCACACGTTCACCTTCTCCCCGCCGAGCAGCGGTGCACCCTCCGGACCCTTCACGTGAGGGGCAATCCACACAGGCCGATGCACCTGCCGCACCGGATACCACTGCTGTCGCCAGTGCCCTCGCACGATCCACTGATAGTGATAGTCGCGGTTACCAGAACCATGCGCGTTGCCGATCTTGGGGCGGCGTAGGTCGATCAGCCGCACGGACGCAGGCTCGTTGTTGATGCGTCGAAGACGTTTCCGGATCGCACGGCTTGGTGGCACCTCTGAACAATCCGCAAGCGGTTGAACCATGAGAAGCCACGCAGCCCGCAGTGTCGTGACCAGGAAGTCGAACAGGTTCTTCTCCCGCGTCATGGCCGGCGCCTGATCAGCCATGGAGAACGGCAGAAGCCGAGGGCCCCCAAGGAGTGGCTCCGTACTGTCGCTCGGCTGAGCAATGGGAGTGATCCAGACACATCCCCCTTCCCCCGCTTCGCGCACGGCCCACGCAGCGCCATGGAGTGTCATAAGCGAGCCGTCCCAGTCTGCCCCCTGGAGTAGCGCCGGAGGAGCCTCGAAGGCCAGGACGCCAGTGAGCGAGGGGACATCCTGCGCTTCCATGTCAAAAAGTTCTAGCGACCCGCCGGCTGTCGCCGCCAGCTCTCCCATGGGGCCGGAGACAGCGAACAGGTCACCATCGAGGGCATCAAGGACGATGGCCCGGAGGTCTGCGCCGTCAACTTTCAGAGTCTGGTAATAGTCCACGGTCGCAGCGTGGTCTTCCCAGTACTCTGCACCCTCGACGGATGCTGCGAAGGATCGGAGAGTGGCCCGCAGTTCGGGTAAATCGACGGCTCGTACCTGCATGTCTCCTCCTATGCGAGTGCTCTGGCAGGGACGCTACCGGCGGCGTGGCTGGCTCATCCCACTATTGGGCCAGCCGATGTGGGGCCCTTGGGCGTACGCCGACCCGTACGCCAACAGCCACGCACAGCCCCGTCCTCCAGGGGCCCATGACGAACACGGGGACCTGGCGTCGCCCAAGCCGGACCCCGCCTGAAAAGCGGAAGGTCGCCGGTTCGACCCCGGCCCCAGCCACCGCACCAAGGCCCCGTCCTCCGGACGGGGCCTTTGCCGTACCCGGGTGCCGTACCCGGGCCGCCCCCGCACCGGGCGGCGCAGGGCGCGGCCCTCCGCTCACGCCCGCTCGCCCCGGTGCCGCCATCCGCGCGCGCCGAGGATGACAGCGGTCAGGGCCACCACCCCCAGCAGGAGCGCCCAGTCCGGCACCGCCCGCCCCAGCGCCGCCACCCGGGTCTCCAGTGCGTACGAGTCGTCCACGGTCAGCAGGCCCGGCAGGGCCGTGGTGCCGTCGAAGGCCAGGAACAGCGTGCCCAGCAGGACGAAGAAGACGCCGGACAGCACCGACGTGCTGTGCAGCCGCAGCCGGCCCAGCCGCAGCTCCCGGCCCCGCAGCCAGCCGCGCCGCCCCAGGTCGTAGCGATCCCAGAACAGCGCCAGCAGGAACAACGGCACCGCCATGCCCAGGGCGTACACCGCCAGCAGCAGGCCCCCGTACACCGGGCTCCCGCTGACTGCGGCCACCGTCAGCACGCTGCCCAGGATCGGCCCCGCGCAGAACCCGGCGAGGCCGTACACCAGGCCCAGCGCGAACACCGAGAGCGCCGACGTCGGGCGGATCCGGCCGCTCGCCCCCGCGATCCGGCGCGAGGCGAAACCCAGGCCCAGGATCTGCACCACTCCCAGCGCGATGATCAGCCAGCCGCCCGCGGTCACGAGCACGTCCCGGTGGCCGTAGAAGAGCCGGCCCGCGAAGGACCCGGCGGCGCCCAGCGGAGCCAGCGTGGTCACGAGACCCGCGTACAGGATGCCGGTGCGGGCCAGCAGCCTCGCCGGGCTGTCGATGGAGTACGCGAAGAACGCCGGCAGCAGCAGCGCGCTGCACGGGCTCAGCAGCGCGAGCAGACCGCCGAGGAACGCCGCCAGGTAGCCGATGCCGCTCATCGCCCGGCCTCGCGCTTCGCCGCCTCGATGGCCTCCGTGAACGTCTCCATGGGCTGGGCACCGGCGATCGGCCGGCCGTTCACCAGGAACGACGGCGTCGACGTCGCGCCGAGCGCGTACGCCTGCTCCTGGTCCTTCGCGACGGCGCGCCGGGCCGCCTCGCTGTCCAGGTCGCGCCCGAAGCGGTCGAGGTCAGCCACCCCCGCCTCCCGCGCCAGCGCGAGGAGCCGCTCCTTGCCGAAGCCCTTCTCCTTGGCGCCCACGGCGTACGCGGCCTTGTGGAACTGCCAGAACCGGCCCTGCTGCCCGGCCGCCCACGAGGCACGCGCCGCGCCCTCGGAGGGCGCGCCGAAGATCGGGAAGTTGCGCCACTCGATGCGCAGCGTGCCCTCGCGGACGTACTTCTCGATCAGCGCGGGCTCGGTGTCCCGGGCGAACTTCCCGCAGTAGCCGCACTGGAAGTCCGCGTACTCGATGAGGACGACGGGCGCGTCGGCGCGCCCCACCGCCAGCGGGTCCTTGCCGTCGCGCCGGGCGTACGCCTCCAGCTCGGGATGGACGCCCGTGCTCTGCGACCCGGCGACGACGGACGTGCCGGGTTCGGCGGGCTTGGTCGCGGTGTACGAGGCGAAGGCGGCCAGCGCGGCGGCGACGGCGACACCCGCACCGATGAGGTAGGGCTTGGACGTGGACATGGTGGAGCTCCTGAGCGCGGTGAAGTAGGGGACCGTACGGAGGGGATGCGTACGGCCCCTATACGCGCAGCACCGACAGATCCACCGGGGACGGCCCCGCGAGCCACGGCGGCGCCCGCTCCGGCAAGACGGCCACGACCGCCGGGTCGTCCCGGTCCGCGGGCAACCGCGTGCCGGTGTGCGGCGCGGGCAGCAGCTCGGCCGCGGTGGCGGGCCGCGGGGGCACCGCGGGCGCCAGGCCGCCCTGGTCCTCCAGCGGGTCGCACCCGGGCGCCTGCCCTCCGGTGCCGGCGGTCACCGCGGCACCGGCGGTCGCCACGGGCGCGTCCTGAGCCGCCGCGGCGCCCGGGCCGCACACCAGCAGGGCGCCCATCAGCAGCAGGACGGCGGCGGCCGCACGGCACCACCGGCTGCCGGTGCAACGCATGCGCCACCGCCTCCCAAGATCGTTCGACTCGCCGGAAATGGTACGGGGAAATCGGTTCGCCACTCCGTCGCCGCGAGTGAGATCCTGGGTCAGGTATGTCTACTTCCTTCGCCGACCTCCAGACCCTGCTGGCCGAGGTCTCGCTGCGCGACGCGCACCGGCTCGGCCGCCGTCTCGAAGGCTCCCGCCGCATCCGCAAACCCGAGGCCCGGCAGGCCGTCCTGGACGAGATCGCCGCCGAGGCGGGGAAGGCCGCCGCCCGCACCGCGGAGCGGGCTGCCCGCGTGCCGCGCGTCACGTACCCCGAGCAGCTCCCGGTCAGCCAGAAGAAGGACGAGATCGCGGAGGCGATACGCGACCACCAGGTCGTGATCGTCGCCGGTGAGACGGGCTCCGGCAAGACCACCCAGATCCCCAAGATCTGCCTGGAGCTGGGCCGGGGCGTACGCGGCATGATCGGCCACACGCAGCCGCGGCGCATCGCCGCCCGCACGGTCGCCGAGCGGGTCGCGGAGGAGCTGAGGACGCCGCTGGGCGAGGCGGTCGGCTGGAAGGTCCGGTTCACCGACCAGGTGAACCCGGACGCCACCTTCGTCAAGCTGATGACCGACGGCATCCTGCTCGCCGAGATCCAGACGGACCGCGAGCTGCGCGCGTACGACACGATCATCATCGACGAGGCGCACGAGCGGTCGCTGAACATCGACTTCCTGCTCGGCTACCTCGCCCAGCTGCTCCCCCGGCGCCCCGACCTCAAGGTCGTGATCACCTCCGCGACCATCGATCCGGAGCGCTTCTCCCGCCATTTCGGCGACGCGCCCATCGTCGAGGTCTCGGGCCGTACGTATCCGGTCGAGGTGCGCTACCGCCCGCTCCTGGAGGAGGACTCCGAGGAGTCCGACCGCGACCAGATCACCGCCATCTGCGACGCCGTGGACGAACTCCAGTCGGAGGGCCCCGGCGACATCCTGGTCTTCCTCTCGGGTGAGCGCGAGATCCGCGACACGGCGGACGCCCTGGTCAAGAAGAAGCTCCGCAACACCGAGGTCCTCCCCCTCTACGCGCGCCTCTCGCACGCCGAGCAGCACCGCGTCTTCCAGCCCCACTCCGGGCGCCGCATCGTCCTCGCGACGAACGTCGCCGAGACGTCCCTGACGGTCCCCGGCATCAAGTACGTCATCGATCCGGGCACCGCCCGCATCTCCCGCTACAGCCACCGCACCAAGGTCCAGCGCCTGCCGATCGAGCCGGTCAGCCAGGCCAGCGCCAACCAGCGCAAGGGCCGCTGCGGCCGTACGTCGGACGGCATCTGCATCCGCCTGTACTCGGAGGACGACTTCCTCGCCCGACCCGAGTTCACGGACGCCGAGATCCTGCGGACGAACCTGGCGTCGGTCATCCTCCAGATGACGGCGGCCGGGCTCGGCGACATCGAGAAGTTCCCCTTCATCGACCCGCCGGACCACCGCAACATCCGCGACGGCGTGCAGCTCCTCCAGGAACTCGGCGCGATCGACCCGGCGCAGAAGGACCCGAAGAAGCGCCTCACGCAGGAGGGCCGCAAGCTGGCCCAGCTGCCGGTGGACCCGCGGCTGGCCCGCATGGTGCTGGAGGCCGACAAGAACGGCTGCGTCCGCGAGGTCATGGTGATCGCGGCCGCGCTGTCCATCCAGGACCCGCGCGAGCGGCCGGCGGAGAAGCAGGCGCAGGCCGACCAGCAGCACGCCCGGTTCAAGGACGAGACGTCCGACTTCCTGGCGTTCCTGAACCTCTGGCGCTACATCCGCGAACAGCAGAAGGCGCTGTCCTCCTCGGCCTTCCGCCGGATGTGCAAGTCCGAGTACCTCAACTACCTGCGCATCCGCGAATGGCAGGACATCTATACGCAGTTGCGTACGGTCGCCAAGCAGATGGGCCTCCACCTCGAGGAGCCCTCGGCGGAACTGTCCGCCCCGGACGACCGCATCCACGTCTCTCTGCTCGCCGGGCTCCTCTCCCACATCGGGATGAAGGACGTCAAGGAGGGCGCGAAGAACGAGTACCTGGGCGCCCGCAGCGCCAAGTTCGCCGTCTTCCCCGGGTCGGCGCTGTTCAAGAAACCGCCGCGTTTCATCATGTCCGCCGAGCTGGTGGAGACCTCCCGCCTGTGGGCGCGGGTCAACGCGAGGATCGAACCCGAGTGGATCGAGCCGCTGGCCGGGCACCTGCTGAAGCGCACCTACTCCGAACCGCACTGGGAGAAGGACCAGGCGGCGGTCATGGCGTACGAGAAGGTCACGCTGTACGGCGTGCCGATCGTCGCCCAGCGGAAGGTGAACTACGGGCGCATCGACCCCGAGGTCTCGCGCGAGCTGTTCATCCGGCACGCCCTGGTGGAGGGCGACTGGCGCACGCACCACAAGTTCTTCGCGGACAACCGCAAGCTGCTGACCGAGGTCGAGGAGCTGGAGCACCGGGCCCGGCGCCGCGACATCCTCGTGGACGACGAGACGCTCTTCGACTTCTACGACCAGCGGGTGCCCGAACACGTCGTCTCGGGCGCGCACTTCGACTCGTGGTGGAAGCACAAGCGGCGCGAGGCGCCCGACCTGCTCGACTTCGAGCGCGAGATGCTGATCAACGAGAAGGCGGGCGCGGTCACCAAGGCCGACTACCCGGACTCGTGGCGGCAGGGCGCCCTGAAGTTCCGGGTCACCTACCAGTTCGAGCCGGGCGCGGACGCGGACGGCGTCACCGTGCACATCCCGCTCCAGGTGCTGAACCAGGTCACCGACGAGGGCTTCGACTGGCAGATCCCGGGCCTGCGCGAGGAGGTCGTCACCGAGCTGATCCGCTCGCTGCCCAAGCCGATCCGCCGCAACTACGTCCCGGCGCCGAACTTCGCGCGGCGGTTCCTGGCCCAGGCGGTCCCCCTGCAGGAGCCGCTCGACGTGACGCTCGCCCGCGAGCTGCAGCGGATGGTCGGCGTCCCGGTCGACGCCGGCGACTTCGACTGGTCGAAGGTCCCCGACCACCTGCGCATCACCTTCCGGATCGTCGACGAGCGGCGCCGCAAGCTGGCCGAGGACAAGGACCTGGAGGCGCTGAAGCTCCAGCTGAAGCCGAAGGCCCGTCAGGCGCTGTCCAAGGCGGCCGCGGCCGCCACGGCCGGCCCCTCCGGCTCCGGGCAGTCCCTGGAGCGCACGGGCCTGACGGACTGGACGATCGGCACGCTCGTGCGGGTCTTCGAGACGCGGCGGGCGGGCCAGCCGGTCAAGGCGTACCCGGCGCTGGTCGACCAGGGCGGGAGCGTCGCCGTACGGCTCTTCGACACGGAGGCCGAGCAGGCGCAGGCGATGTGGCGCGGCACCCGCAAGCTGATCATGCTGAACATCCCGGTGAACCCGGCGAAGTTCGCGTCCGACAAGCTGACGAATCAGCAGAAGCTCGCCCTGTCCCGCAATCCGCACGGCTCGGTGCAGGCGCTGTTCGAGGACTGCGCGACCGCCGCCGCGGACCGTCTGATCGCCGACCACGGCGGGCCGGCGTGGGACGAGGAGTCCTTCCGCAAGCTGTACGACCGGGTCCGCGCCGACCTCGTCGAGCTGACGATCCGTACGGTGGACCAGGTGCAGCAGATACTGGCGGCCTGGCAGGCCTGTGAGCGCCGTCTGAAGGCGACGAACAGCCTGACCCTGGTGAACAACGTCCAGGACGTGCGCGAGCAGCTCGCGGCGCTCGTGCCGGCCGGCTTCGTCACCAGGACGGGGCTGCGGCGCCTGCCGGACCTGATGCGCTACCTGGTGGCGGTCGACCGGCGGCTGCAGCAGATGCCGACGGCCGTCCAGCGCGACACCACGCGCATGGAGAAGGTCCACGAGATGCAGGACGAGTACGCCTGGCTGCTGGAGCAGATGCCGAAGGGCCGGCCGGTCCCCCAGGAGGTCCTGGACATCCGGTGGATGATCGAGGAACTGCGCGTCAGCTACTTCGCCCACGCCCTGGGCACCGCCCACCCGGTGTCCGACAAGCGGATCCTGAAGGCGATCGACGCGGCCGTGCCGTAGCCGGTGGCGGGTGACGGCCCCGTCGCCTTGGGTGAGGTCGACCGGACCGTCTGACCTGCTGTACAGTTCTTCTCGCAGCCAAGCGCAGAACTCAACCGGCTGCGACTCCTGGTCCTGTGGAGCAGTTTGGAGTGCTCGCCACCCTGTCAAGGTGGAGGCCGCGGGTTCAAATCCCGTCAGGACCGCATCGATCGAAGCCCGCATCCTCATGGATG
>NZ_KL591004.1:45909-248173 GCF_000716335.1 Streptomyces sp. NRRL S-118
TGCTCGCCACCCTGTCAAGGTGGAGGCCGCGGGTTCAAATCCCGTCAGGACCGCATCGATCGAAGCCCGCATCCTCATGGATGCGGGCTTCGCTGTCGTACAGGCGCCCCCTCGGGGGCGCGAGCCGCCCCGCAGGGGCCGGCGCACGGACCGAAAGGCCCGGATCCTCAGGGTCCGGGCCTTTCCGTCGTATTGACGGGCGCACCGGCCGGGGGTACCCAAGCAACTAGGGGAGTGTCCGCAGAGCAGCCTCGTCCGCCCGCCGGGCGGACGGGACCGCGCGGACGCGGCCCGGGGATGCGGGGACCCTTCTGCGGAGGTGGCATGGATGGCGGCGGCAGCCACGGTCAGGCCGGTCAGGCACGAGACGCGCGCCCTGCTGCGCGCCCACCTGGCGGCCGCTTCCGGCTACCGCCACCTCACCCGGCACTGCGTCGTCTGCCATCGCCTCCTGCGGCTCGCCATGGAGCTCCCGGACCTTCCCGACCTCCCCGAGGGGGACGCCGGGAGGCCGGAGGAGCCGCCCCCCAGCGTGTGACGCGAGTCACGAAAACAGTTTTTGAAGGTGCATAACTTAGCCCCTCCCTACAACGGACCAATTTAATATGTGCAATTGCACCGCCATGCAGGGGTGCCGAACGGCTTCCAGGAGGAGCGCCCCGCGGCCCTCCGGCGCCGGCCCGCCAACGCCCCGCACGCCCCTGAGCTGCGCCCCCGGGGCGTCCGCCCGGACATGAAAAGATCGCGCTGGACCCGGCGGAGTCCAGCGCGATCGATGACGAAGGCCCGTTGGGGCGGGCACCCGTCGGTGGAGCTATGGGTGGGCGATCCGGATTGGGGGACCCGGAAATGCCCGTTTCATCGGGGTGTTCAGGCCTCGCTGCGCTGCTGCGGAATGCCCGCAAGCAGTGCGCGGACCTCAGCCTCGCGGTACCGACGGTGTCCACCCAGGGTGCGGATGGACGTGAGCTTGCCCGCCTTCGCCCAGCGGGTCACCGTCTTCGGGTCCACGCGGAACATCGTGGCAACCTCAGCGGGGGTCAGCAGCGGCTCGGCATCAGGGGTGCGAGCGGTCATGAGCGGCCTCCTCGGGAGAACCGAACCTTCTCGGTTCTTTCCTCTAAATTCTGCACCTTGACCCGCGTTGCCCGAAATGGCGGACGCGAGCCGAGTCGGTTATAGGACGAACGGCTTGTCCTCGGCACTACAACTACACCATCTGTCCAGCCACGTTCGGCCAAACCGACGGAATTGCCCTCTCAGGTGTTCATCAGCGGCGGAAGCCGATGGACCATGCCATAACGGACAGTCACGTCACAGTGACGATCAGTCACAGAGCGATCAGGAGCCACCAGACCCCCCATAGCGTGCAATGCTTAGCCTTCCGCCCATAGTTGGACGGAAGGAGCCCCTCCCGGACTCCTTGTCCTATTTTGGCATGAGGTTGGGCGATGGGCGCAAGAGCCCGGTTAGTGCTGTCCGTCACGCTTGGCACAAAGGCCCGGATCGGGACTTGGGGCCCCGCCGTCCGGAAGCGAGATCATCTCAGTTGGCGTACTGGAGGTTCCGCACCGCACGCCACCGCTCCGTGAGCCGCTCGTACGCCGCGCCCGCACCCTCCTCGTCGCCGGCCCGCAGCGCCGCGATCCCCTCCGCCACGTCCGCCGCCGACCGGTCCGCGGCGAGGTCGTCCGCGGACAGGGCGTACACCAGGCCGCCGTAGTCCAGCTCCACGAGCGAGCGCGGGTGGAACTCCTCCAGCCAGCGCCCCACGTCCACCAGACCCTCCGTGAGCGGGCCCTCCTCCAGCGACTCCCGCAGGGCCTTCAGCGCCCGCGCCACCCGCCGCCGCGCCTGCACCATCGGCGTCCGGTAGCGCAGCACCGGCGCCTTGTCGGGGCCCTCGGCCCCGGCGTACTCCCGCTCCTCGTCGATGAAGAGCGCGAACCAGCGCACCGGGACCTGCCACACCGCCGTACGGATCCACGGCCGGGCGTCCGGGTTGGCCTCCCGCCACCGCTCGTGGTCCGCCTCCGCCTGCTCCCGCACCACCGGCGGCAGCGCCGCGTCCAGCACGGCCGGCGGCAGCAGCTCCGGCAGTTCCCGCAGGGCCAGCCAGCCGCGCAGCCGCGTGCGCCACGGGCACACGCACACCACGCCGTCCACCTCCGTGACGAAGGCGTCCCCGCTCTCGTGCACCGGCACCGGCACCGGCGGCGTCCCCACCAGACCCGCCAGCGCCCGGCGCAGCTCGTCCTGCGCGGTCGGGGCGGCCCCGCGGCGCGCGTAGCGGGCCCAGTGGGCGCGCTCGGGCTCCGGGAAGGCCGCCAGCGGCTCGTACACACGCAGGTAGGACGCGTACGGGACCGGGGCCGAGAAATCCGCAGGCATGTCGCAAATCCTTCCACGCCCGTACTCCGGGAGGGGGTGATCCTCGGCACTGTCTCCCGGCTACGCGCAGGTAGGACTTACTCTCATGCCGTCAAGGTCCTCCCCCACCCGCAGGGGGGCCTCACCGCCGCTTCGTACTTGGGAGTCACCACCGTGACCGATGTGACCGACGGCGTCCTGCACACCCTGTTCCAGTCGGAGCAGGGGGGCCACGAACAAGTCGTGCTCTGCCAGGACCGCGCCACCGGCCTGAAGGCCGTCATCGCCATCCACTCGACCGCCCTGGGCCCGGCCCTCGGCGGCACCCGTTTCTACCCGTACGCCTCCGAGGCCGAGGCCGTCGCCGACGCGCTGAACCTCTCCCGGGGGATGTCGTACAAGAACGCCATGGCCGGTCTGGAGCACGGCGGCGGCAAGGCCGTGATCATCGGCGACCCGGAGAAGATCAAGACCGAGCAGCTGCTGCTGGCCTACGGCCGGTTCGTCGCCTCGCTCGGCGGGCGGTACGTGACGGCCTGCGACGTCGGCACGTACGTCGCCGACATGGACGTCGTCGCCCGGGAGTGCCGCTGGACCACCGGCCGCTCGCCCGAGAACGGCGGCGCCGGCGACTCCTCGGTCCTCACCGCGTACGGCGTCTTCCAGGGCATGCGCGCCTCCGCCCAGCACCTGTGGGGCGACCCGACGCTGCGCGGCCGGAAGGTAGGCGTCGCCGGCGTCGGCAAGGTGGGCCACTACCTGGTGGAGCACCTGCTCACCGATGGTGCCGAGGTCGTCATCACGGACGTCCGGGAGGAGTCCGTGCGCCGGATCACCGACAAGTTCCCGCAGGTCACCGTAGTCGCGGACACCGACGCGCTGATCCGCACCGAGGGCCTGGACGTCTACGCGCCGTGCGCCCTCGGCGGTGCGCTGAACGACGACACCGTGCCCGTCCTGACGGCGAAGGTGGTGTGCGGCGCGGCCAACAACCAGCTCGCGCACCCGGGTGTCGAGAAGGACCTCGCCGACCGCGGGATCCTCTACGCGCCGGACTACGTCGTCAACGCGGGCGGGGTCATCCAGGTCGCGGACGAGCTGCACGGCTTTGACTTCGACCGGTGCAAGGCGAAGGCCACCAAGATCTTCGACACCACGCTGGCAATATTCGCACGTGCGAAGGAAGACGGTATTCCGCCGGCTGCCGCGGCCGACCGGATCGCCGAGCAGCGGATGGCCGAGGCCCGTCACCGGTAACCCGGCCCGGCCCCGTGGCCTGACCCGCGGTTGACAGGGGGCGCCCGCCGGCGAGGGGTGAGTCTCGGCCAGAGAGAGAAGACTCACGCCGGTCGGCGGGTCGCCCGGCAAGAAGAGGTTAAAATCGCAGCTGACCAGCGAGGACAGGGCACCTCGTCGGTCCGGCTCCGAGGCACGTCATGCGGGCGGCGTACCGTATGGCGGCGGAAGCAGGTACCGTTGAAGCCCTACGGGCCGGTCTCTCCACGGGGAGTCCGTTCCGAATCATGAACGCGTGTCAAGACTCTGGGGCCGTCGAGCCCCGTCACCGAGGGGGTCGAGCCATGGGGCGCGGCCGGGCCAAGGCCAAGCAGACGAAGGTCGCCCGCCAGCTGAAGTACAACAGCGGTGGGACGGACCTCGCACGCCTGGCCAGCGAGCTGGGCGCTTCGACTTCGAGTCAGCCACCGAACGGTGAGCCGTTCGAGGACGACGACGAGGAAGACGACCCGTACGCCCGCTACGCGGAGTTGTACAACGACGACGAGGACGAGGACGAAGAGTCCGGTCCGTCGTCTCAGCGTCGCGGCGCTTGACGCCTGCACTCTTCCGACCCGGTCCGGGGCCCTGCCCCGGACCGGGTTCTGTGCTGCTCAGGCCCGCACTCAGGCGGCGTAGTCGTTCACCAGCTCGGCACCGGTGGTGTGCTCACCGCGCTCGGTGATCTCACCGGCGACCCAGGCGTCGACCCCGCGGTCGGCCAGGGTGGTCAGCGCCACGTCGACCGATGCGGCGGGGACCACGGCCATCATGCCGACACCCATGTTGAGGGTCTTCTCCAGTTCCAGCCGCTCCACCTGACCCGTCGTGCCGACCAGGTCGAAGACCGCGCCGGGCGCCCAGGTCGAACGGTCCACCGTGGCGTGCAGACCGTCCGGGATCACCCGGGCCAGGTTCGCGGCCAGACCACCGCCGGTGATGTGGCTGAACGCGTGCACCTCGGTCGTGCGGGTGAGGGCGAGGCAGTCCAGGGAGTAGATCTTGGTGGGCTCCAGCAGCTCCTCGCCGAGCGTCCGGCCGAACTCCTCGACGCGCTGGTCCAGGCTCATGCCCGCGCGGTCGAACAGCACGTGGCGGACGAGCGAGTACCCGTTGGAGTGAAGGCCGGAGGACGCCATGGCGATCACCGCGTCACCCGTACGGATGCGATCGGCGCCCAGCAGCCGGTCGGCCTCCACCACGCCCGTACCGGCACCGGCGACGTCGAAGTCGTCCGGGCCCAGCAGGCCGGGGTGCTCGGCGGTCTCGCCGCCGACCAGGGCGCAGCCGGCGAGGACGCAGCCCTCGGCGATGCCCTTGACGATCGCGGCGACCCGCTCGGGGTGGACCTTGCCGACGCAGATGTAGTCGGTCATGAACAGCGGCTCGGCGCCGCAGACGACGATGTCGTCCATGACCATGGCGACCAGGTCGTGGCCGATGGTGTCGTACACGCCCATCTGGCGGGCGATGTCGACCTTGGTGCCGACGCCGTCGGTGGCGGAGGCCAGCAGCGGCCGCTCGTAGCGCTTGAGGGCGGAGGCGTCGAAGAGGCCGGCGAAGCCGCCCAGGCCACCGAGGACCTCGGGGCGCTGCGTCTTCTTCACCCACTCCTTCATCAGCTCGACGGCGCGGTCGCCCGCTTCGATGTCGACGCCCGCGGCTGCGTAGCTGGCACCGGTGGTCTCAGTCTCAGACATGACTGTGAGAGCTTTCGTGTCGTACTGCAGGGATTGCGGGGGTCCTACGGGCGGCGCAGCGCGTCGGCCGCGGCCGTGGCGGCGGGTCCGGCGGCCAGCTCGGTCTCCAGCAGCTGCTTGCCCAGCAGCTCCGGGTCCGGCAGCTCCATCGGGTACTCGCCGTCGAAGCAGGCGCGGCACAGCTTCTGCTTGTCGATGGTCGTGGCCTCGATCATGCCGTCGAGGGAGATGTACGAGAGGGAGTCGGCGCCCAGCGATTTGCCGATCTCCTCGACCGACATGCCGTTGGCGATCAGCTCGGCGCGGGTGGCGAAGTCGATGCCGAAGAAGCACGGCCACTTCACGGGCGGGGAGGAGATCCGGATGTGGACCTCGGCGGCCCCGGCCTCGCGGAGCATCCGGACCAGCGCGCGCTGGGTGTTGCCGCGGACGATCGAGTCGTCCACGACCACCAGGCGCTTGCCCTTGATGACTTCCTTCAGCGGGTTCAGCTTCAGGCGGATGCCCAGCTGGCGAATGGTCTGGGAGGGCTGGATGAAGGTCCGGCCCACGTACGCGTTCTTGACCAGTCCCGCGCCGAACGGGATGCCGCTGGCCTCCGCGTACCCGATCGCGGCGGGGGTGCCGGACTCGGGCGTCGCTATGACCAGGTCGGCCTCGACGGGGGCTTCCTTGGCCAGTTTCCGGCCCATCTCCACGCGGGAGAGGTACACGTTCCGGCCGGCGATGTCGGTGTCGGGGCGCGCCAGGTAGACGTACTCGAAGACACAGCCCTTGGGCTTCGCTTCCGCGAATCGGGAGGTGCGGATGCCGTTCTCGTCGATCGCGATCAGCTCGCCCGGCTCGACCTCGCGGACGTAGGCGGCACCGCAGATGTCGAGGGCGGCGGACTCGGAGGCGACGACCCAGCCGCGCTCCAGGCGGCCGAGGACCAGCGGGCGGATGCCCTGCGGGTCACGGGCGGCGTAGAGCGTGTGCTCGTCCATGAAGACGAGGGAGAAGGCGCCCCGGACCTCGGGGAGCACCTTGGCGGCGGCTTCCTCGATGGTCAGCGGCTTGCCGTCGTCGTCGACCTGGCCCGCGAGGAGCGCGGTGACGAGGTCGGTGTCGTTGGTGGCCGCCACCTGCGTGGCGCGGCCGTCCTTCTTGGGGAGGTCGGCGACCATCTCGGCGAGCTGGGCCGTGTTGACCAGGTTGCCGTTGTGGCCGAGCGCGATGGAGCCGTGGGCGGTGGCCCGGAAGGTCGGCTGCGCGTTCTCCCACACGGAGGCGCCGGTGGTCGAGTAGCGGGCGTGTCCGACCGCGATGTGACCCTGGAGGGAACCGAGCGAAGTCTCGTCGAAGACCTGGGAAACCAGGCCCATGTCCTTGAAGACGAGGATCTGGGAGCCGTTGCTGACCGCGATTCCCGCGGATTCCTGACCCCGATGCTGGAGGGCGTAGAGCCCGAAGTACGTGAGCTTTGCGACCTCTTCACCCGGAGCCCAGACACCGAAGACGCCGCAAGCGTCCTGGGGGCCCTTCTCGCCGGGAAGCAGATCGTGATTGAGTCGACCGTCACCACGTGGCACGCCATCGAGTGTAGGCGAGGTCGACCACTGGTCCGAATTGGCTACGGACCGCCGGGCGGCCGTGGACGGGTCCCACGTCCTCGGCCGCCCCGCTGACAGGGGGCTTTGTCGCACGGCGAGGTGTACGGGGTGTGACGGACCTCGCAGTGGCCCCCGGGGTCACTTGTCGGTCGCGGCCCCGGCCCCGGGGGCTTTCCCCTCGTCGGAGGCGGTGGCCGCGAAGCCCGCGCCGTCCGCGCCGGTCAGGGTGAGACTACGGTCCGTGATCTTGTAGGTGGTCCTGCCCTTCATCGCCTTGAGCAGGGCGCGCTCCACGTCCATCCCGGGGCCGGGGCACAGCTTGCGGGTGGAGGCGACCGGCCCGAAGGTGATCGCCGGGCCCTCGGTGACGGCCTTGGCGCTGAAGCTGTTGCAGCCGAGGTTGCCGCGGGCCGTACCGTCCTTGCCGAAGACGATGTACGCCTTGCCCTGCGCCGCGGCGGGCAGCGACGAGGCCGTCCGGTCCGAGGTGAGCGACTCGACCGTCCACTTCGTGCCCGTCAGGGGCGCGGCCGGCTGCTCGGTGAGCCGTACGGAGTCGCCGTCGGCGGTCGTGAGCGTGAGCGTGCCGTCCTCGAGCTCGGCCGTGACCTTGCCGTTCAGGGCCTTCTTCAGGGCGTTCTCGAAGCTCTGGACCGGCTTCTCGCAGGCCATCTCGGTCGTCACGGCCTGCCCGAAGGTGATGGTGTCGCCCTCGATGGCCGTGTCGGCGCCGAAGTGGTTGCAGCCGAGGTTGCCCCCGGCCCGCCCCTTGCTGTTGATGGACACGTGGGCGTCGGCCGGCGCCGCGGTCTTCTTGCCGTCGACGGTGACGCTCTCCACGCTCCAGCGGACGCCGGCGACCGGCACGTCCGGACGTACGGTGCCGCCGTCGCCCGCGCCGGGCCCCGGGCTGGTGCCGCAGGCGGAGAGGGCGAGGAACGCCACGAGAGCGGCGGACGCGGTCAGGTGGTGCTTGTGCATGGTCGGCATGCCCATGAGACGGATCGTTTCCGGGCTCGGTTCCCGTCCGGGGCACCGGAGCGGACGCCGGGGTGGGCGGAGAGGGTGGCTGCCGCCTGTCAGCCGAGCACGGGCAGCAGGGACGACAGGTCCGCGCGCTCGCCGCCGGCGGAGACCGCGGCCGTGGCGAGCGCGTCCTGCCAGGACGTACGGCCCGTGGCGAGGCGGATCCAGGTCAGCGGGTCCGTCTCCACGACGTTCGGCGGGGTGCCGCGGGTGTGCCTCGGCCCCTCGACGCACTGCACGACCGCGTACGGCGGCACCCGCACCTCCACCGCTCCGCCCGGCGCCTTCACGGCGAGGGCGTCGGCGAGGAGCCGTGTGCAGGCGGCCAGCGCCTGGCGGTCGTACGGGACGGTGAGCCCGGTCGCGTGGTGCAGGTCGTCGGTGTGGACGATCAGTTCGACGGTACGGGTCACCAGGAAGTCCCCGAGGCGGACGCCGCCGAAGCGCGTGGTGATCAGCCGGTCGTCGGAGGCCGACTCCAGGGCGGCGGCCAGTTCCCGCCCGGTCTCCTCGTACAGCGCGGCGAGCGCGGGCAGGTCCTCCGCGGCCGCCTCGGCGATCTCGCGGGTGTCGTGGTCGACGTCCCCGGCGTACTTCCGGGTGGCGAGCGGCCAGTCGAGCAGTTCCAGGTCGCGGGAGGCCGGCTCGGGGGCGGCCACGCCGCGGATGACGGAGCGCAACGCCATGGTGATGTGGGCCGCCAGTTCCCGGACCGTCCACTCACCGAGCCGCGTCGGCAGCGCCAGTTGCCCGGGCGTCAGGGTCAGGACCGCCTCCCGCGCGTGCCCGAACTGGGCGAGCACGGCGGCGCGGGTCTTCGCGGGGTCGTACTTCCGGGTGCGCTTCCTGGCCGGTGGCATGGACCGAAGGGTAACCCCCCACCGCATGGCAGGGGGCGGGGTCCGGGAGGACGATGGAAGAGGCGGCAGACGACGGGTACGAAAGGCGGGAAGCGACCATGAGCCAGCACCCGGACAGCGCCCTGGTCCACCAGGCGTACGACGCCTTCGGCAAGGGAGACATGGAGACCCTGGGCTCCCTGATGGTGTCGGACTGCGTCTACCACGCGCCGGGGTCGAGCCGGATCTCCGGCCACTACAAGGGCCGCGACAACGTCCTGGCCCTGTTCGACGAGCTTTTCCGGCTGACCGGAGGCTCCCTGCGCGTCGACCTCCACCACGTCTCCGTGGACGGCCGCGGGCACGCCGTGACCGCCCACAAGTGGTTCGCCGAACGCGGCGACCGCGGCATCGAGATGCGGGGCGGGCTGTTCTTCACGATCGTGGGCGGGAAGATCTCCGACATCGACGAGTGCGTCGAGGACATCGACGAGGCGGACGCCTTCTGGGGCCCGGCCGACTAGGCGGCCTGCGCACCACCGGCCCGTGCGCCGGCCGGTTCCGTGCCGGCCGGTTCCGCCGTGAACGTCTCGCCGCCCGCCGGGACGCCCACGCCGCGCCAGGTGAACGGCACGCCCCGGGCCGTGTCCAGGTCCGGGCCGTCCATCAGCTGGAAGTGCAGGTGCGGCTCGGTGGAGTTGCCCGAGTTGCCGCAGCGGGCGAGCTGCTGCCCCGCGACCACCCGGTCGCCCGTCCGGACGGTCAGGGAGTCCCGCTGGAGGTGCGCGTAGGCCGCGTACGTACCGTCGCCGAGGTCGAGGACGAGGTGGTTGCCGAAGATCCTGGACGGTCCCGCCATGTCCCGCAGCCACGCCTCGAAGAGCATCAGGTAGGCCACGCCGGGCAGTGAGTTACGGCTGAGGTGGTCGCGCTGGCGGTCCGTGGCGTGCACGACCGTCGCGTCGGCGACCGCCAGGAGCGGGGCGCCGAAGGCGGGGAAGTCGCTGCTGCGGCGCATGACGGGCCACAGGGCGCTGAACTCGGGACGCTCGCGGTCCTCCGGATCGGCGATGACGTCGATCGCGTACGTCTGGCCGTAGCCGTGGGTGCCGTGGCTCGGTGTCTTGTCGGCCGGGCTGTTGAGCGCCGACCAGCGGCCGGTGACGGGTGGGCCGATCTCCACCGGCGGGCGGGACGGCAGGGGATCGTTCAGGTGCCGGGCCCCTACGGCGATGGCGATGGCGTACGCCGCCACGATGGGCGGCAGCATCCACCACCACGCGTAGTCGAGGACGGCCCAGCCGTACACCGTGGCCAGGAAGGTCAGTTGCAGCAGCCGGTACAGGACCATGCCGAGCTTGCGTATCGTCATCG
The DNA here is from genome assembly GCF_000716335.1 of Streptomyces sp. NRRL S-118. GTDB lineage: Bacteria > Actinomycetota > Actinomycetes > Streptomycetales > Streptomycetaceae > Streptomyces. Next base: position 56,086 of record NZ_KL591004.1, read on the forward strand.
TTCCCCCAAGAAGATGGATCAGGGCCGGGCCGTGGCAAGGGCCGCGAGCAGCGGCACCACGCGGCCCGGCGGGACCTCGTAGCGACCGCGGCCCGCGGTGTGGAGCCAGCCGGCACCGGTCAGTTGGCGCAGGTGGTGGTAGATCTGGCCGGTCGTGCCGATCTCCTCCAGCGCGGCCAGCTCGGCGGCGGTGCGCCGGCCACCGACGATCTCGCGCAGGAGCCGCAGGCGGACCGGGTGCCCGAGCGCCGCGAAGGACTCCGCGGCCTCGGTCCAGTCGTCCTCGAGCTGCCGTTCGACGGGGAGGCCGTACTGCCACTCGTACTGCTCACCCGTGGGCAGTCGTACGGCCCCGGTGAACAGGACGCCGCCGTCCGCCGCGCCGGTCGCGGCGAGCCGCGCCTTGAGGCCCTCCAGCGCCCAGAAGTCGCCTTCGCCGACGGGCGGTACGTCCCGCCCGCCGCCCTCCAGCGCCGCCATGCGCCGTTCCAGCTCCGCGACGCGCTCTTCCAGCTCCATGGAGACGATCATACGTAGTTACGTAATATCGTTCAAGCGGGAAAAGACGAAACCCCCGCCCGGACCGCGAGGGTCCGGACGGGGGCGCCGGGAGGTGCGTCAGGCCAGCAGGCCCGGGATGGTCGCCTCGTGGGCCGTGCGCAGCTCGCCCAGCGGGATGCTGAACTCGCCCTGCACGTCGACCTCGTCGCCGTCCACCACACCGATGCGGACCGCGGGCAGGCCGCGCGCGCCGCACATGTCGGTGAAGCGGAGCTCCTCGCTGCGCGGCACGGCCACGACCGCACGGCCGGCCGACTCGCTGAACAGGAAGGTGAAGGCGTCCAGGCCGTCCGGGACGACCAGGCGCGCGCCCTTCCCGCCGCGCAGGCAGGACTCGACGACCGCCTGGACGAGACCGCCGTCCGACAGGTCGTGCGCCGCGTCGATCATGCCGTCGCGGGAGCCGGCGATCAGGATCTCGCCGAGGAGCTTCTCGCGGTCCAGGTCGACCTGCGGCGGCAGACCGCCGAGGTGCCCGTGGACCACCTCGGACCAGGCCGAGCCGCCGAATTCCTCACGCGTGTCGCCGAGCAGGTAGAGGAGCTGGCCCTCTTCCGCGAAGGCGATCGGCGTACGGCGGGTCACGTCGTCGATCACACCGAGGACGGCGACGACCGGCGTCGGGTGGATCGCCACCTCGCCCGTCTGGTTGTACAGCGACACGTTGCCACCGGTGACCGGGGTGCCCAGCTTCTGGCAGCCGTCCGCCAGCCCGCGCGTGGCCTCGGCGAACTGCCACATGACCGCGGGGTCCTCGGGCGAACCGAAGTTCAGGCAGTCGGAGATCGCCAGCGGCCTGGCGCCGGAGGCGGCGACGTTGCGGTACGACTCCGCCAGCGCGAGCTGCGCGCCCGTGTAGGGGTCGAGCTTCGCGTACCGGCCGTTGCCGTCCGTCGCGATGGCCACGCCGAGGTTGGTCTCCTCGTCGATCCGGACCATGCCGGAGTCCTCGGGCTGGGCGAGGACGGTGTTGCCCTGCACGAACCGGTCGTACTGGTCGGTGATCCACGCCTTGGAGGCCTGGTTCGGGTGGGCGACCAGCTTGAGGACCTGCTCGCGCAGCTCGTCGCCGGAGGAGGGCCGGGGCAGCTTGTTCGCGTCGTCGGCCTGGAGCGCGTCCTGCCACTCCGGGCGCTCGAACGGCCGGTGGTAGACCGGGCCCTCGTGCGCGACGGTGCGCGGCGGCACGTCCACGATCTGCTCGCCGTGCCAGAAGATCTCCAGCCGCTCGCCGTCCGTCACCTCACCGATGACGGTGGCGATGACGTCCCACTTCTCGCAGATCTCCATGAAGCGGTCGACGTGCTGCGGCTCGACGATCGCGCACATCCGCTCCTGCGACTCGCTCATGAGGATCTCCTCCGGCGAGAGGGAGGAGTCGCGCAGCGGCACGGTGTCCAGCTCCACGCGCATGCCGCCGGTGCCGGCGGAGGCGAGCTCGCTGGTCGCGCAGGACAGGCCCGCGCCACCGAGGTCCTGGATGCCCGCGACGAGCTTCTCCTTGAAGATCTCAAGGGTGCACTCGATCAGGAGCTTCTCCTGGAACGGGTCGCCGACCTGCACGGCGGGCCGCTTGGTGGGCTTCGTGTCGTCGAAGGTCTCCGAGGCCAGCACGGACACGCCGCCGATGCCGTCGCCACCGGTGCGGGCGCCGTACAGGATGACCTTGTTGCCGGGGCCGGACGCCTTCGCGAGGTGGATGTCCTCGTGCTTCATCACACCGATGCAGCCGGCGTTGACCAGCGGGTTGCCCTGGTAACAGGAGTCGAAGACGACCTCGCCGCCGATGTTGGGCAGGCCCAGGCAGTTGCCGTAGCCGCCGATGCCCGCGACCACGCCCGGCAGCACGCGCTTGGTGTCGGGGTGGTCGGCCGCGCCGAAGCGCAGCGGGTCGACGACCGCGACCGGGCGGGCACCCATGGCGAGGATGTCGCGGACGATGCCGCCGACGCCGGTGGCCGCGCCCTGGTAGGGCTCGATGTAGCTGGGGTGGTTGTGCGACTCGACCTTGAAGGTGACCGCGTACCCCTGGCCGACGTCGACGACGCCGGCGTTCTCGCCGATGCCGACGAGGAGGGCGTCGTTCTCGGGGGCCTTCTCACCGAACTGCTTCAGGTGGACCTTGCTGCTCTTGTACGAGCAGTGCTCGGACCACATGACGGAGTACATGGCGAGCTCGGCGCCGGTCGGGCGGCGGCCCAGGATCTCGCGGATGCGCTCGTACTCGTCCTGCTTCAGGCCCAGCTCGGCCCACGGCTGCTCGACGTCCGGCGTCTCGCCCGCGTGCTTGACGGTGTCGAGAGTCATGCGCTGACCAACTTCTTGAGGATCGAGGTGAAGAAACCGAGGCCGTCGGTGCGGCCCGTACCGACCAGCGGCTCGACGGCGTGCTCGGGGTGCGGCATCAGGCCGACGACGTTGCCGGCGGCGTTGGTGATGCCGGCGATGTCCCGCAGGGAGCCGTTGGGGTTGTAGCCGACGTACCGGAACGCGACCCGGCCCTCGGCCTCCAGCTCGTCGAGCACGCGCTCGTCGGCGACGTACCGCCCGTCCATGTTCTTGAGCGGGACGGAGATCTCCTGGCCCTGCTCGTAGTCGGCGGTCCAGGAGGTGCCGGCGTTCTCCACCCGCAGCTTCTGGTCGCGGCAGATGAAGTGCAGGTGGTCGTTCTGCAGCATCGCGCCGGGGAGCAGATGGGCCTCGGTGAGGATCTGGAAACCGTTGCAGATGCCGAGGACCGGCATGCCGGCCTTCGCCTGCTCGATGATCGTCTCCATCACCGGGGAGAAGCGGGAGATCGCTCCGGCGCGCAGGTAGTCGCCGTAACTGAAGCCGCCCGCGAGAACGACCGCGTCGACCTGCTTGAGGTCCTTGTCGCGGTGCCAGAGCGAAACGGGCTCGGCGCCCGCGAGCCGGGCGGCGCGCAGCGCGTCCCGGTCGTCCAGCGTGCCGGGGAAGGTGACGACTCCGATACGAGCGGTCACGCCTCTTCCACCTTTACGACGAAGTCCTCGATGACGGTGTTGGCGAGGAAGGTTTCGGCCATCTCGTGGATGCGGGCGAGGGCGGCGTCATCGACCGGCCCCTCCACATCGAGCTCGAAGCGCTTTCCCTGACGGACGTCGGCGATCCCCTTGAATCCGAGGCGGGGCAGTGCGCGCTGCACCGCCTGTCCCTGCGGGTCGAGGATCTCCGGCTTGAGCATGACGTCGACTACGACGCGTGCCACTGGCACTCCCGGTGGTGTGTTGCGTGGGCGGTTCCCTCAGCGTACCTGTCTCCTAAATCTACGCGAGTAGACATCTGGAGGTCCCTACAAGTGGCCGCCGGTCGACCACGAAGAACACGCCGGGAACGGCGAGGAAAAGAGCCGGAAAAGAAACGTCCCCGGCATTGCAGCGGACACGCTGATGCAATTGGCTGGGCTTCACAATGTGACGCCTTTCGCTGTACAAAGGAATGCAGAGGAAAGCGACATTGCCTCTCAACAGCCCTAAAATCGGTGTCGCCGCACGTCAGGGTGGCACACCGCGGGAAAGGACCGATATCCGTGGCGCAGCGCGTAGTGGTCACGCTCTTCGACGACATCGACGGAGGGGAAGCGGCGGAAACGGTCATGTTCGGCCTCGACGGTAAGACGTACGAGATCGACCTCAATCCCGCCAACGCAAAGAAACTTCGCAAGGCCCTCGCGCCCTACATGGCGGCCGGGCGCAAGCGCTCCGGCAGTGCCGTCGCGGGCACCGCCGCCAAGCCCCGGGCGTCGCGCGACGCGTACAAGCACACGGCCCTCGAACCCGACCCGGCGGCCGTCCGCGCCTGGGCCCAGTCCAACAAGATGGACGTGCCGGCCCGCGGCCGGATCCCCAAGCGCGTGTACGAGGCCTTCCGCGAGGCGAGCTGAGCGGGCGGGGAGCCGGGCCGGGCGGCACGGCTCCCCCCGGGCCGGCATCGCCGAGTTGCGCTGCACCCCGGGTGATCGGCTAGAGTCTGGATCACGCCGAGGGGCGAGGCCGGAAGGCCCCACCTCACGGAGCGTGCGGGTGTAGTTCAGTAGTAGAACATCCCCCTTCCAGGGGGAAGGCGCAGTGTGCGATTCCTGTCACCCGCTCCGCATCGCTTACCGAGCACTCCGGTGCATCAGGTACAGTGGTGTTCGCACCGCCCGGTGGCCCCTCTCGTGGGAGGCTGACGGTCGGGAGCACTGCGGACGTGGCTCAGTTGGTAGAGCATCACCTTGCCAAGGTGAGGGTCGCGAGTTCGAATCTCGTCGTCCGCTCAGAGTACGAAGGCCCCGGTCATCACGACCGGGGCCTTCGGCGTTCCCCGGGTCCGCTCGCCGGGCTGCCGGTCCCACCCGATGACATTTGTCATCGCGGACCGGTGACAGCGCGCCCTGCCCGCGCGGGCGGGGCGGCGCAAGCCTGGGGACATGACCAGTGATGTGCACGTGATCGAGGCCGAGGACCTCCGGCGCAGTTACACCGGAGGGTTCGAGGCCGTGCGCGGGATCTCCTTCGCCGTGGCCCCCGGCGAGGTGTTCGCCCTGCTCGGCACCAACGGCGCCGGCAAGACCTCCACCGTCGAACTGCTGGAGGGCCTGGCCGCGCCGAGCGGCGGCCGGGTGCGGGTGCTCGGCCACGATCCGTACCGCGAGCGCGGGGTCGTCCGGCCCCGGATCGGCGTGATGCTCCAGGAGGGCGGCTTCCCCTCCGACCTCACGGTCGCCGAGACCGTCCGCATGTGGTCCGGCTGCACCAGCGGGCCCCGGCCGGCCGGCGAGGCCCTGGAGATGGTGGGGCTGACCGCCCGTGCCCGCGTCCGCGTCAAGCAGCTGTCGGGCGGCGAGCGGCGGCGGCTCGACCTGGCGCTGGCCCTGCTCGGACGGCCCGAGGTGCTCTTCCTGGACGAGCCGACCACCGGGCTCGACGCCGAAGGGCGCCGCGACACCTGGGAGTTGGTACGGGCGCTGAGCGAGGACGGCACGACCGTCCTGATGACCACCCATTACCTGGAGGAGGCCGAGGCCCTGGCGGACCGGCTGGCCATCATGCACCGGGGGCGGATCGTGACGGCCGGCACCCCGGCGGAGGTCACCGCCTCCCGGCCCGCCCGCATCCGCTTCGTCCTCCCCGACGGCGTACCCGCGGCGCGGCTGCCGCTGTCGCTGCGGGCCGCCGCCACCGGACGCCGCGTCGAGATACGCACCCACGAACTCCAGGACGCGCTCGGCGAACTCCTGGGGTGGGCACGGGAGTCCGGCGTACGGCTGGAAGGGCTCGACGCCCGCTCGGCCTCGCTCGAAGAGGCCTTCCTCGACATCGCACAGACCGAAACGGCAGGGGTGTGACATGACGGCCAGGGCGGAACGCATGGGCGCGCTGGGGCGCGCCGAACTGACCCTTCTCGTCCGGAACCGCTACGCGCTCTGCGTGGCGCTGCTGATGCCGCTGCTGATGGTCGGCTTCATGCGGACCTCGCTCGACCGGGTCGGGCTGGAGGAGACCGGGATGAGCGTGGTCGAGGCATCACTGACCGGGGGCGTGGTGATGGCCCTGCTGCTCGTCGTGTACCTGAACCTCGTCTCCGCGTACGTAGCGCGCCGTGAGGAGCTGGTGCTCAAGCGGCTGCGCACCGGCGAGGCGTCGGACCCGGAGATCCTGGCCGGGACCGCGCTGCCGGCGGCCGTGCTCGGGCTGGCGCAGTGCGTGCTGATGGTGGTCGCCGGGGTGGCCTTCCTCGGCGTACGGACGCCGGAGCGGCCTGAACTCCTCGTACTGGGCGCCCTGCTGGGTGTGGTGCTGCTGACGGTGCTGGCCGCGGCGACCGCGGCGCTCACGAGGACGGTCGAGAGCGCGCAGATCACCACCATGCCGCTGTTCGTCGTCTCGTCGATCGGTTCCGGGCTCTTCCTGCCGCTGGAGGCGTTCCCCGACGAGATGGCCTCCGTGTGCGAACTGCTGCCGCTCACCGGCGTGATGACGCTCGTCCGGGCCGGCTGGCTGGGTGCCGGGGAGGCGACGGCCGGGGACCTGGCGGGCGCCGCGGTGACCGCGCTGGCCTGGATCCTGATCTCGGTGTTTGCTGTGCGGCGGTGGTTCCGCTGGGAGCCACGGCGCTGAGGGGGACGAGGACATGAAACTGACGGGGTGGTGGAGCCGGCGCAGCAACCCGGAGAAGGTGGAGCTCTACACCCGTTGGTCGTACCACACCTTCGTGGTGATCGAGGTGCTCTACATCGGGCTCGGGGTGCTCGGCGGGTCGCCGAGCCCGCTCGGCGGGTGGCTGTTCCTGCTGGTGTGCGCCCACTCCGTGCTGGGCGGCGTCCTGGCCTCCCGGGCCCTGGACTGGACCGTGGGCCGCCGGGGGCGCCCGCACCGGCTGATGGTGGCGCACGCGGTGGCGTCGTGCGTGCTCGCCGCGGGGGCACTGGCCCTGCGCCGGTCCGGGGCGCTCGGCGACATGGGGACCGCCGCCATCATGGTCACGGGGATGGTCGGCTTCGGAATCGGCGGGCTGGTGCTGGCCCTGGCCAAGGTCCGGCACATGCTCTGGCTGGTCCTCGGCTCGGCGGTCGGCACCGCGCTGATGTGCCTCGCCTTCGGCTTGCCGGTCGAGGAGGTCGTCGGGTTCTCGATCGGGGTGGTGATAGCCGGGCTGCTGCTCGCGTTCACCAGTGGTTTCTCGGGCTGGCTGCTGCGCTCCGTGTGGGAGCTCGACGCCGCGCGGGAGCTCCAGGCGCGGCTCGCGGTCGCGGAGGAGCGGCTGCGCTTCGGGCGCGACCTGCACGACGTCATGGGCCGCAACCTGTCGGTGATCGCGCTGAAGAGCGAGCTGGCGGTGCAGCTGGCGCGGCGGGGGCTGGCCGAGCGGGCGGTGGAGCAGATGGCCGAGGTGCAGCGGCTCGCGCAGGACTCCCAGCGGGAGGTGCGGGAGGTGGTGCGCGGCTACCGGGAGGCGGATCTGCACACCGAGCTGGAAGGCGCGCGCGGGGTCCTGGCCGCGGCCGGGATCGCGTGCAGCGTCACGGCCGGGGACGTCGCCCTGCCCGCTCCCGTGCAGTCGGCGCTCGCGTGGGTGGTGCGGGAGGCCACGACGAATGTGCTGCGGCACGGGGACGCGCGCCGCTGCACGGTGTCGGTGGGCGCGCAGGAAGGACGGGCGGTGCTGGTGGTCGAGAACGACGGGGTCGGGCAGTCCGCGGGAGGGGTCGGCGGCCCGGCGGCCGCCCCTGGGGCACCGGGGTCAGGCGGCACCGGTCTCACCGGGCTGCGGGAGCGGCTCGCCGCACTGGACGGGACGCTGGAGGCCGCGCGCCTGCCCGGCGCCCGGTTCCGGGTGACGGCCCGGGTCCCGCTGGGCGGGCCCGGCACCGGTCCCGGAGCCGAGCCGGCGAGCGCCGGGCCGGACGGTGGGACCGCCGTGATGCGGCGGGCTGCGGGCGCGGCACGGAAACGGGGACGCGTACGCATCAGGCGACGCGTGAGCGATCGGGAACGGGACGAGCGGCCTGCGGACGCCGGGGAACGCGGTGCCGGAGTGGCGGGAGGGGCGTGGTGACACCCGTGCGTGTGCTGCTCGCGGACGACGAGCACCTGATCCGGGGCGCCCTCGCGGCGCTCCTCGGGCTGGAGGGCGACCTGGAGGTGGTGGCCGAAGCGGGGTCCGGGCCCGAGGCGCTCGCCATGGCGCGGGCCCACCGGCCCGATGTGGCGGTGCTGGACCTGCAGATGCCGGGCGCCGACGGTGTGAAGGTCGCCACATCCCTGCGGGCGGAACTGCCCGAGTGCAGGACCATGATCGTGACCAGCCATGGCCGCCCAGGCCACCTGAAGAGGGCGCTCGCGGCCGGTGTGCGGGGCTTCGTGCCGAAGACCGTCAGCGCCCAGCAGCTCGCCGAGATCATCCGTACCGTCCATGCCGGACACCGGTACGTGGACCCGGAGTTGGCGGCGGACGCGATCTCCGCCGGGGACTCGCCGCTGACCGCCCGGGAGGCGGAGGTGCTGGAGCTCGCGGCGGACGGAGCACCGGTCGCGGAGATCGCCGAGCGGGCGTCGCTGTCCCCGGGGACGGTGCGGAACTACCTCTCCTCCGCCGCCTCGAAACTCGGTGCCGAGAACCGTCATACGGCAGTGCGTCTCGCACGCGAGCGAGGTTGGGTATAGTGGTTCCGCGCAACAGCGCATGCGGACGTAGCTCAGTTGGTAGAGCGCAACCTTGCCAAGGTTGAGGTCGCGAGTTCGAGCCTCGTCGTCCGCTCAGAGGAAAGCCCCCGGCCGGTCGGCCGGGGGCTTTCGCGTCGTCACGCCCAGCTCATCCCGGTCAGCCGCTCGTACGCCTCGATGTACTTGGCCCGCGTCGCCTCCACGACCTCCAGCGGCAGCGCCGGGGGCGGCTGCTCGCCGGCGCGGTCCCAGCCGGAGGCCGGGGACGTCAGCCAGTCCCGCACGTACTGCTTGTCGTACGACGGCTGGGCGCGGCCCGGCTCCCAGCTGTCGGCGGGCCAGAAGCGCGAGGAGTCCGGGGTCAGCACCTCGTCCGCGAGGACCAGCCCGTCGCCGCCGTGGCCGAACTCGAACTTGGTGTCGGCGAGGATGATGCCCCGGTCGCGGGCGATGTCGCGGGCGCGGGAGTAGATCGCGAGGGTCGACTGCCGCAGCTGCGCGGCGGTCTCCGCGCCCACCTGGCGGGCGACCTCCTCGTACGACACGTTCTCGTCGTGCTCGCCGACGGCCGCCTTGGTGGCGGGCGTGAAGATCGGGGCGGGCAGCTCGGAGCCGTCGGTGAGGCCCTCGGGGAGCGCGAGACCGCAGACGGTACGGCTCTCGTCGTACTCGGCCAGGCCCGAGCCGGTGAGGTAGCCGCGGGCCACGCACTCGACCGGGATCATGCTCAGCGACCTGCACACCAGCGTGCGGCCGGCCCAGTCGGCCGGGGCGCCGGCGGGCAGGTCGGTGGAGAGCACGTGGTTCGGGATCAGGTCGGCCAGCTGGTCGAACCACCACAGCGACAGCTGCGTGAGGACCCGGCCCTTGTCCGGAATCTCGGTGGGGAGCACCCAGTCGTAGGCGGAGATGCGGTCGCTGGCGACCATGACGAGGTCGCCCGCCTCGTTCTGGTACAGGTCGCGCACCTTGCCGGTGTGCAGGTGCACCAGGCCCGGAACCTCGACTGGCTCGGGCTTTTCGACGAATCCGGACACGGTTCCTCCCCGTGGTTCCGTACAAGGACAGTGCTGATTGTGTCCTATCCCGGGATCCAGTGTGCGCGCAGGTCAGCGCCTCGGCAGGCGCTGGTACGGCCACCGGGGTGGCGCGGTCGGCCGCCGCCGTCGCGCCGGGCCGCCCCGCGCTGCGCCGGGCCGGTCCGTCAGTCCCGTTTGCAGATGCGGTCCAGGAGGTTCGCCGTCGCCCGCTGGACGCGGAGGTCGATGTGGCCCGGGCGGTCGAGGGCGGGGGACCAGGCGAAGGTGCCGGAGGCGAAGACGAGGGCGCCGGAGGCGGCGCGGTAGAGGGAGGTCTCCTGGTGGCGGCGGGCGCCCTCCGCGTCCCGGTAGGGGGAGTGGGCCAGCAGGATGCGGTGCTGGTGCTGCGGGAGGGCCGTGCGGGGGAAGTAGCGGTCGGCCTCGCCGGCGACCATCCCCGGCAGTTCGTCGCCCTCGCCGGCACCGGTGGCGTCCCACAGCCAGTGCTCGGCGTTGCGGACGACCATGGGGTGCGGTTCGGGCACATGGCCCGCGTACTGGATGCCGAGCAGCTGCTGCTCGGCGCGGTCGATCTCGCGCCACAGGGCCGGTTTGCCCGGGCCGCGGCGTTTTCGGCAGGTGAGGAGGCGGTCGGGGACGCCGGAGGGCGAGGGGCCGAGCTCCACCTGCCAGTACATGGTGTTGGCGGAGAGGAAGACGAGCGAGGTGCCCTGGTCGCGGGCGGCCTCGACGGTGCGGCGCATGGGGACGGACCAGTACTCGTCGTGCCCGGGGAAGACCAGGCCCCGGTAACGGGTCGGGTCGATGCGTCCGGCGTGCAGGTCGCGGGCGTCGGCGTAGGCGAGGTCGTAGCCGTACCGCTCGGCCCAGCGGATGAAGTCGTAGGCGTGGCCGACGTGGAGCGGGAGGCCGGCGCCGGCGTACGGGCGGTCGAAGGACACGGTCGTCGCCGCGTCCTCCTCCCCGAGCAGCCGGCCGTCCTCGTCCCAGGCGTGGTAGAGGCTGGCCCCGGTCCGGCCGTCCTCGGGGTACAGGTTGTACGCCTGCCAGGTGATGTCCGGGAGCAGGAGCAGCAGGTCGGCGGGGTGGTGGTCGCGGACCGTGAAGGGGATGTGGGAGCGGTGGCCGTCGAGGGTGGTCAGGACGGCGACGTACGCACCGATCGACCAGTACGAGGGCACCTGGAGGCGCCAGGACAGCCACCAGTGGTGGCACGAGACCGTGCGGTCGGCGGTGAGCGGCGGGGGCTGGACGATGCCGGACAGGCGCGGGCTGGTGGTGATCTTGGCGGCGCCGTCGCCCGCGTAGTGCCCGATGCGATAGATGTCGACCGAGAACTGCTGGGGCGGGTCCACAGTGATGTGGAAGTCGATCGCCTCGCCGGGCGCGACAGCACCGGTGGAGGCGAAGCCCTTGATCTGGCGGCGCACGTCGTCGGCGGAGCGCGGCCCGCCGTGGCCGCCGCGCGCGAGTTCGGGGTCGGCGTACCAGGGGACGACCTGGCCCGTGTCGCCGAAGTACTGCTCGCTGCCGCGCAGCCAGGGCAGCGGCCCCTGACCGAACGGGTCGGTCACGGCGTGGGCGAGCGCTCCCGATTCCCACCGCCGAATCTGTTCCGCCCCCATGCTGCGCCCCTCCCTCGATGCCCCCGTGATGTGTTCAGTGCCGTTCCCCAGCACATCACATACCGCACGCACTCCGTCACCGTTCGTCGTTATTTGGCGGGAACGGAATGCGATATTCCAGTCGTATCGACTGCGGGCGGGTGCCCGTGGGCGCCGTCAGCGCAGGCGGACCGGCTTTTCGGGCCGTACGCCGACGGCGGCGAGCCAGTCGCGCAGCGGCCGGGGATCGGCGTCCTCGATGAGGGTGAGGACCGGACCGGCGAGGTCCGCACGCCGCTTGCCGTCCACCAGCAGGGCGGGACCGTCGAGCCAGTCCAGCCCGGGCGCGGCTCCGGCGGTGTCGACGGCGGCGCAGCAGACCATGGCCGTGACATGGTCCACGAGCAGGTCGCGCCCGGTGCGGGGCGGCTGCAGCGGGAGCAGAGGCAGGGGGTCCCCGCCGCCGGCCCAGCCGAGCGCGATCTCGGCGGGGTGCCCGGCCGCGGGCACCGCGGCCACCGCGGACACGGCCGGCACTCCGGGTCCGGAGGCGTCAGCGGGCGTGGGTGCGGATGCCGAGGCGGATGTCCGCGCCGGTGCGCGCTCCGGTGCGGGTGCCGGCGCCTGGGCGGGTGCCGCGTCGGGGCCCGGTCGGGGTCCGCTGCCGGTCCCGGGGATGGGCGCCTCGTCCACGGGGCCGTGAGGTGCCGCTCCGGGCCCGGAGCCGGGCGTCGGCGGGCCGGGGGGCGCAGCACCGGCGGGCGTCGGGCGAGGGGCCGCGGCCGGCTCCGCGTCCGGCGCGGTGGCCGCGGTCGGCGTGCCGTGAGCACCCGCCGGGTCGGCGCCGGGCGGGGCGGACGTCTGCGGTGCCGGGTCGGCGTGCGGGGTGCGCGGGGCGGCCGGAGCCGAGTCGGCACGGGTACCTGCGGCCGCGGCGGCCGGTGCAGGGTCCGGGGACGCCGTTCCGGGTGTCCGGCGGGCGCCGGAGGCCGGAGGAGCCTGCGCCTCAGGGGGCTGCGGCGAGAGGGGGCCAGGGGCGAGATCCGGCCATGGCACCGTGCGGGGCGGTGCCTCCTCCTCGGCGGCGAGGGTCGCGGTGATCGCCGCCGCGAGCGGGTCGGCCGTCTCCGGGGTGGTCAGGTGGTCGAGGACCCGGGACAGCGTGGGTTCGGCGGCGCCGCTGCGGACGCCCAGGCGGTCGAGGGCCCGGTGGAGGCGGGCGGCCTCCGTGCGCCATTTTCGGTCGACGACCTCGTCCGGGTACTGCTGCCAGTCCACCGGAGCCCAGTCGGGGCCCACCTCGGGCGGTCCGCCGTGGAAGAGGCGGGCGGCCAGCAGCGAGGCGGCCTCGTCGACCAGCCCCGGCTCCTCCAGCAGGTCGCACGCCGGCCGCTCGCCCAGCCGGGACGCGAAGCCCTCGGCGAGCCGGTCGCGCCGCGACAGCTCCGTCAGCGCGGAGACCACGCCCGCGTCCAGCCGGCAGGGCCACCGGCCCATCCGCCAGGCGGGCAGCGCCACCCGGGTCAGCAACCGGTCCCAGCCCGCGTACGCGAGCCCGACCTGCTCCTGCGCGACGATCCGCAGCCCGTAGTCCACAGCCTGTGCACGCTCGGAGGCGGCCGACGCGACGCCCCGCTCCATCTCCCCGACGTGCACCTGGCAGCCCCGCAGCAGCAGCCGTGCGGCCGCCGCCACGCCTCGCGCCCCCAGGCGCCGTACCGGATCGAGCCCCGGCCGGCCCGCCACCGCGACCGCGGCGTCCAGGCCCCGTACGAAGCGGCGCGCGGCGGCTATGTCCGGGTGCGCCGACGGTCCCGTGCCGGCGACGACCGGCGCCAGCACCGCGCGCAGCTCGCCCACGCGCATCCACCACAGGAAGGGCGAACCGATGACGAGCACGGGTGCCGCGTCGTGGCGGTGGGCGCCGGGTATGCGGTGCGCCCGGTGCGTACGGTCCTCCAGCCAGCTGTCGCAGTCGGGGGTCAGCGCTATCGCGGACGGCACCGGCACGTCCAGCCGTACCGCCAGGTCCTCGACCAGCCGGTACAGGTCCGGCGCCGACTCCTCGGCGATCTCCACCGTGGGGCTCAGCGCGGGACGCGCCCGGGCGATCACCGTCGCGACGGCGGCCGCGGCGAGGAGGGCCGGCACGGCGACGCAGGTCACCAGCCAGCGGGCGGCGTCCCAGCCGCCCCCGCGCAGGTGCCCGGTGGCCGGGCCCGCCCAGAGCACGACGGCGACAGCGGCCGGCAGCAGCGCGACGGCCACGGCCCTGCCGCGGACGCGCAGCACCGCGAGCGCACGGGCACGTGCGGCCCGCGCACCCCGCTCCTCACCCATTCCGGCATCGGACATGGCCGTACGTCACCCCCTCCTGCCCTGCGGCGGACTGCCCTGCGGTGGCGTTGCTCACTCCCCCACTGTGGCACCCGCCACTGACACCGCAATGCCGGTGGGCCAAGTGCCGGAACGCCTGCGCGGCACCCTAGTTGGGGCGTCGGCAGGCGTCATCCGGATGGCCCAGCCGTCACTCGATGGAATGGCTTTGGGTAAAGGTGAAGACGGTTCAGGGCTTCGCGGGTTTCACTCCCCGGCCACGGGGGCGGCGGCCTTGTGAGCGATGTCCGTGCGGTGCTGCGCGCCCGCCAGCCGGATGCGGCCGACCGCCGCGTACGCCCGCTCGCGCGCCTGTGCGAGGTCCTTCCCCGTCGCGGTCACCGACAGCACCCGGCCACCGGCGCTGACCACCGCGTCCCCGTCCCGCCGGGTCCCGGCGTGCAGCACGTACGCGTGCGGCGCGTCCTGCGCCGCGACCTCGTCCAGGCCCTCGATCACATCGCCCGTACGCGGCGTACCGGGGTAGTTGTGCGCGGCGACGACCACGGTGACGGCGGCCTCGTCCCGCCAGTTCAGCGGCGGCTCGGCGTCCAGGGTGCCCTTGGCGGCGTTCAGCAGGACGCCCGCGAGCGGCGTCCGGAGGCGGGCCAGCACGACCTGCGTCTCGGGGTCGCCGAAGCGCGCGTTGAACTCGATGACCCGGACGCCGCGCGAAGTGATCGCGAGACCCGCGTACAGCAGGCCGGAGAACGGCGTACCGCGGCGGCGCAGTTCGTCGACGGTCGGCTGCAGGACGGTCGCCATGACCTCGTCCACCAGCTTGGGGTCGGCCCACGGCAGCGGCGAGTACGCGCCCATGCCGCCGGTGTTCGGGCCCTCGTCGCCGTCCAGGGCGCGCTTGAAGTCCTGCGCGGGGGTGAGCGGCAGGACGGTGGTGCCGTCGGTGATCGCGAACAGGGAGACCTCGGGGCCGTCCAGGTACTCCTCGATGACCACGCGGTCGCAGGAGCGCGCGTGCGCACGGGCCTGCTCGATGTCGTCGGTGACGACGACGCCCTTGCCCGCCGCCAGGCCGTCGTCCTTGACGACGTACGGAGCGCCGAAGGCGTCGAGCGCCGTGTCGATCTCCTCGGGCGTGGTGCAGACGTACGAACGGGCCGTGGGCACGCCCGCCGCCGCCATCACGTCCTTGGCGAACGCCTTGGAGCCCTCCAGCTGTGCGGCCTCCCGGGAGGGGCCGAAGCAGGGGATGCCGGCCGCCCGTACGGCGTCGGCGACACCGGCGACGAGCGGCGCCTCCGGGCCGACGACGACCAGACCGGCCTCCAGCTCGGCGGCCAGGCGGGCCACGGCCGCGCCGTCGAGGGCGTCGACCTGGTGGAGCTCGGCGACCTCCGCGATTCCGGCGTTGCCGGGCGCGCAGTGCAGAGCGGTGACGTCGGGATCGAGGGAGAGGGAGCGGCACAGGGCGTGTTCGCGGGCGCCGCCGCCGATGACGAGGACCTTCACGCCAGCCAGGGTAGCCCGCGGGGAGGGGTGCCCCTTGTGCGGGATGCCGAGGACGCCCCTCCTACTCGTTCGTATATTCCTCCACCACGGTCGCCCCGAGCTCGCGGACGATCAGGTCGTGACCGGAGAGCGCCGAGTCGACGAGGTCGGGGTCGTCGTCCTCCGGCATGTCGTCCTCGGGCGCCACCGGCTGCGGGGCTGCGGGGGCGGACCGCCGGGGCTCGGCAGGCGCCGACGGCCCCGCGGCCGACGGCGGCATGCCACCCGGCCCCTGGCCCCCCGCGGCCTGCGGTGCCTGCTGCACGGGGCGGGGAGCGGCCTGCGGCGCGGGCTGCTGGGCCGGGCGGCCGCCGTAGCCGCCGCCGTAGCCGCCGCCGGAGGGCGCCGGGGGCGCGGAGCCGCCCGACGGGTCGATGATCGCCTCGATCTTCCAGTGGACGTTGAACTGCTCGGCGAGCGCCTGCTTGAGCACTTCCTCGCTGCCGCTGCTCGCGAAGTTGTCGCGCGCTCCGGCGTTGAGGAAGCCGAGCTGGAGGGTGGCACCGTCGAACCCCGCCACCTGCGCGTTCTGGCTCAGCAGGATCCAGGTGAAGCGGCGGCGGTTCTTGACCGCCTCCAGGATGTCGGGCCACATGGTGCGCACCTGGCCCGCGCCCTGGGCCATGCCGGGTGCGGGCGCGGCTGCCTGAGGGACGGCCGCCGGCGGGGCCTGGGGCGCCGACGCCGCACCGGACGCGGCCGCGGGCGCCGGACCGGATCCGGGCGCCTGGGCGGTGGGCCAGCCACCGGGGCGGCGGGCCTCGCCCTGGGAGCCCGGCGCGGACGCGGTGGGCCACGCGCCGGGCCGGCTGCCGATCTCCTGGGAGCCGGGCGCCGTGGCGGTGGGCCACGCCCCCGGTCGCGCCTCCCCCGTGGCGGCGGGCGCGGGTGCGGAGGAGGGCGCCGCGGGCGGGGTGGCCGGGGCATGCGGAGGGGCCGCGGCAGGAGCGGGCGGCGCGGCGGGCACGGGCGGCTGCGGGGCGGCGGGAGCGGTGGCGGGCTCCTCGGCGCCCGTGCCCCGTACCGCCGCGCGGGCGGCGGCGGGCCCGCCTCCCGAGGGCACCGGTGCGGCGTGGGCCGCGGGCGGCATCTGCGCGTGGGCCTCGGGCCCGGGCACGTACCCCATGGCGGGCCCCGGGCCGGTCGCCTGGAAGGAGGCGCCCTGCACGACCGAGCCCCGCTCCAGTCGGTCGAGGCGCGCCATCATCGAGCGCTCGTCGGCGAACGCGGCCGGCAGCAGCACGCGCGCGCAGATCAGCTCGAGCTGGAGCCGCGGCGACGTCGCCCCGCGCATCTCGGTCAGGCCGGTGTTCACGATGTCCGCGGCGCGGCTGAGCTCGGCGGCCCCGAACACGGACGCCTGCGCCTGCATGCGCTCGACCACATCGGCGGGCCCGTCGATGAGCCCCTTCTCGGCGGCGTCCCGAACGGCGGCCAGGATCACCAGGTCGCGCAGCCGCTCGAGGAGGTCGGCGACGAAACGTCTGGGGTCGTTGCCGCCCTCGACGACCCGGTCCACGACCTCGAACGCCGCCGCGCCGTCGCCGGAGGCGAAGGCGTCCACGACCGCGTCCAGGAGGGAGCCGTCCGTGTACCCGAGGAGGGCCGTGGCCATGGCATATGTCACACCCTCCTCGGTCGCGCCGGCGAGGAGCTGGTCCATGACGGACATCGAGTCACGCACCGACCCGGCCCCCGCGCGCACGACGAGCGGCAGCACGCCGTCCGCGACGGGGATCCTCTCCCGCTCGCACACCTCGGCCAGGTAGTCCCTCAGGGTCCCGGGCGGCACCAGCCGGAAGGGGTAGTGGTGCGTCCGGGAGCGGATCGTCCCGATGACCTTCTCGGGCTCGGTCGTCGCGAAGATGAACTTGAGGTGCTCCGGCGGCTCCTCGACCACCTTCAGCAGGGCGTTGAAGCCCGCCGAGGTGACCATGTGCGCCTCATCGATGATGTAGATCTTGTACCGGCTGCTCGCCGGGCCGAAGAACGCCTTTTCGCGCAGGTCACGGGCATCGTCCACGCCACCGTGCGAGGCGGCGTCGATCTCGATGACGTCGATCGAGCCCGGTCCGTTCCGCGCGAGGTCGCGACAGGACTGGCACTCCCCGCAGGGCGTGGGCGTGGGGCCCTGCTCGCAGTTCAGGCAGCGGGCGAGGATGCGCGCACTGGTCGTCTTCCCGCAGCCCCGCGGCCCGCTGAACAGGTACGCGTGGTTGACGCGGTTGTTCCGCAGGGCCTGCTGCAGCGGGTCGGTGACATGCTCCTGCCCGATGACCTCGGCGAAGGACTCGGGACGATAGCGGCGGTACAGCGCAAGGGACGACACCCTTACGACGATATCGGGCCCCGCCGACAACCGGCCCGGCCTGCGAAGGCCCGGGCCCGGAACGCAAGCGCCCCCCACGCACCCGCCAGAGCCGACCTACCCTTGCTGCCTTCCGGCCCTGGGGGAGTTCAGTCAGATAGCGCCACGTGAGGGGCTTCAGACAGCCTACCCGATTCCAGGGGCCGGTGGTCCACCCCCGGAGGCCCTCCGGAAGAGGGTTCGCGAGCACTCCTCAACGTCTTGTATTGTTTGCGGCGGAGGATTCGCCTAGAGGCCTAGGGCGCACGCTTGGAAAGCGTGTTGGGGGCAACCCCTCACGAGTTCGAATCTCGTATCCTCCGCCAGTGCCTCACCGGGCACGATGTCGAAGGGCCCCACCGTTCGCGGTGGGGCCCTTCGACGTTCCTCGGATCTCGTCGTCCTTGTCCTCACGCTCTCCCGCGTCCGCGGAGTCACGCCGGTGCAGGCCGGGCCGCGCGCACGAGGTCAGGACCGCCTCCCCGCGCGAGCAAGGCCTGGTTGCCCTGATCGCCCGGCACCCGCCCGGCGCCGGACCCCGACAGCGGGTCCGTACGTCCGGCGGCGTGCGCGGGTACGTGCCGCACATGACAGCGGCGGGGAGCCGGGTGGTCCCGGCCCCCCGCCGGGGGTCATCGCGTCGCGGCGGCGCCGGGCCGCTCGCGGCCGGCGGCGGCTCAGCCGTTCGCGTCGGCCTTGCGGCGGCGTACGACGAACATCGCGCCCGCGCCCAGCGCCACCGCCACCCCGCCCGCGAGGGCGATCTGCGGCACGGCGGAGGACGAGCCGGTGTTCGCGAGGGTGCCCGTCGCGGACACCGTCCGGCCGGCCGTGCCCTGCGGGGCCGTACCCGGCGTGTGGGGCGTGGTGCCGCTCGGCTTGGCGTCCTCGACCTTGCCCGGCTTGGTGCCCGCGGCGGCGATCTCGAACGTGTACTCCTGGAGCTCCGGGCTGCCGCCGCAGGTGCCGTCCTCGTTCAGGTAGTCACCCGCGACGAAGGCGACGCCCGCACCGGCCGGGGCCTTGGCGTCGACCGACAGGCGGAGCTTCACGTCCGCGTGGGCGCCGGCCTTCAGCGTGCCGAGGGAGTCGATGTACTCCTCCTCGCCGAGGACCTGCCACTTCGGGGAGGCGGCCGTGGACCACTGGACGGTCAGCAGGTCGTCGAGCGAGTTGTAGCCCGACTTGTCCACCGCGTAGACCGCGACGAACGGGTAGACGTCGTCCAGGGTCTTGTCGCTGCCGTTCGTCACGCGCAGCGAGAAGCTCACCGTCGTACCGGCGACGACCTTGGACGGCAGGCCGTTCACCACGGAGGTCAGCTGCGGCTCATCGACGCAGTCCTCCCAGGCGTCGTCCTCGTCGCCGTCCTCGTCCTCGTCGCCCTCCTCCGCCTTCGCGTCGGCGAGGGCCTTGTCGGCGGCCTGCTTGGCCTTCAGGGCGTCGGCGGTGGCCTGCCTCGCCTGCTCGTACTTCCGGGCGGCGGCGACACGGGCGTCGTCGGCCGCCGTTGCGGCGGCCGTGGCCTTCGCGTCGGCGTCGGCCTGGGCGGCCTTCGCGGTCCCGAGCGCGGCCTCGGCGTCGTCCACGGCCTTCTGCGCGGCGGCCTTCTGCTCCTCCGTGGCCTCGGCCGGCAGGGCGGCCAGCTCGGCCTCGGCGGCGGTGAGCGCCTGCTCGGCCGCGGTCGTCGCGGCGGCGGCGTCGGCGGCGGCCTTCTTCGCCGCCCTGGAGGCCACGGCGTGCGGCGCCTCGTCGGAGAACGCCGCGTCCATGGCGGTGTAGGCGGCCTTCTCGGCGGCGACGGCGTCGTCGTACGCCTTCTGCGCCGCGGCGGCGGCCTTCTCCAGCTCCTCGATCGAGGCCTTCGGTGCGTTCGACGCCGTCGACGTCCCGGAGAGCTTGCTCTGCGACGCCGCCGGCTGGGCGTCGGCGTACGCGGGGGTGACGGACAACATCACGACGGGCGTCGTCACGGCAGCGGCGACAGCCGTTGCGAGAGTGCGGCGGATCTTCACAAGAGCCCTTTTCTGGGTCCGAAAGAATGGGAGCCGTCGCGGCGGGGTGGCGCTCACGCAGCGCGACCGGCGGTCGTGATCGTATGACCGTGATAAAGGCGGGGGAAGCGGTATTGCCGCGGTGGCTCGGGCGGCGCGGGCCCTCGGGAGCCGACATAGGAGGGCATCGGTCGCAGTTGCCCACAGTTTCCGTGTTTTCTCTGTGACTCATGTCATAGAGATGGGTCACAGTGGCGGGAGGGGGCGCCACCGCATCCGAGGAGCGACGTCATGAAGTACCTGGTCATGGTGCAGGGCACACAGGCCGACTACGACGCGATGAAGGGCAGGGCGTCCGCGGACAGCCCCGCCTGGAACGAGGACGACGTGCAGGCGATGTACGCCTTCATGCAGCGGGTCAACGACGACCTCACCACCTCCGGCGAGATGGTGGACGCCCAGGGCCTCGCCGCACCGGCCCGGACCAGGTTCGTCACCGCCGGCGAGGACGGCCGGCCCGTGATCACCGACAACCCGTACGGCGAGACCGAAGTGCTGCTCGCCGGTTACTGGGTGCTCGACTGCGACAGCCTGGACCGGGTCACCGCGATCGCCGCCCGCATCGCGCAGTGCCCGGTGCCCGCCGGCTCGCCCGACTACCCGGTCGTCATCCGGCCCATCATGGACAGCGCCGACGACATGTGACCCGTACGGCCCGGAAGGCAGGCAGGCAGGCGGGCGGGCGGACCTCAGTGCGCCGCGTCCAGCCGGGACCGCTGGTCCGGCGTCAGTTCCAGGTCGACGGCCGCCAGGCTTTCGTCCAGCTGCGCCACCGACGACGCCCCGACGAGCGGGATCGACGGCACACCGGCGTCGATCATCCAGGCCAGCACCACCTGGTTGACCGTCGCCCCGGTCTCGGCGGCCACCTCGCGCAGCGCCGCCAGCCGCGCCGGCGTGCCCGCGTGATCCAGGGACCGGTCCTGCCGCCTGTCCTCCCGTACGTACCCGCCCGACAGGAGCGGGCTGTAGGCGACCAGCGTCAGGTCCGGCTCGGAGCGCAGGTAGCCGAGGAGCTGACCGTCCGTCACGCCGACGTCGCCGTCCGGGGACCACCGGCCCGGTACGTCGGTGCGGCGGCGCAGGTAAGTGTGGTGGTACTGCAGCACCTCGTAGCCGGGCAGACCGGCCGCCGCCGCCAGGGCACGGGCCCGCTCCACCTTCCACACCCAGTGGTTGGAGACGCCCAGCAGCCCGACGGCGCCGTCGGCGACGAGTCCCGCGAAGGCCTCGACCGTCTCCTGGAGCGGAACGGCGGGGTCGTCGATGTGCGCGTACAGCAGGTCGAGCTTCTCCATGCCGAGTCGCTCGCGGCTGCGCTCGGAGGCTTCCCGGACCGCCTTGGCGGACAGGCCGTCCCGGGGTGCGTCGAAGCCGCCGCCGGGGGCGGCCGGGCGGCCGCCGAGCTTGGTGGCGATGGTGATCTCGTCGCCGACGCCCCGGCTGCGCCGCCAGCGCCCGAGCACGGTCTCGCTCTCGCCGCCCTGGGTGCCGTCGACCCAGAACGCGTAGTTGTCGGACGTGTCGATGAAGGTCCCGCCCGCCTCGACGTACCGGTCGAGGAGGGCGAACGCCGTCGCCTCGTCCGTCGTCGTGCCGAAGAGCATGGCGCCCAGGCTGAGGACGCTCACCTCGCGGCGGGTGGCGGGATCGGTGCCGATGGTGCGGTAGCGCATGCGGAGTCGTCCCCCTCGTACGGCCCGCCGGTCGCGGGCGGCACGAGGGAGTCTCGTTCCTGGGGCGCTCTCCAAGTCAAGCCTTCCCGGCCCGGGTTCAGTGCGCGTGGGGGCCGGACATGTGCGGCTTCGCCCGCGGTACGAGGGCGAGGGCGACAGCCGCGCCGGCGGCGCCCGCGACCGCGCAGACGGTGAACGCGGTCGAGAAGCCCCCGGCCGTGCCGCTCTCGATGCCCGCCGCCGCGACGGTCGACACGACCGCGACGCCGACCGAACCGCCCACCTCGTGGAAGGTGTTGACGACTCCCGACGCCAGGCCGGCTTCGTCGTGCCCGACCAGGGCCGTGGCCGTGGTCGTGGCCGTGACGAAGACCGCGCCGATGCCGAACGACACGACGGCCAGCCCCGGCAGCAGGACCGCGTACACGCCCGGCTCGTCCGCGAGCCGCGTCAGCGGTACGCAGCCGGCGTCGGCGATCAGCAGCCCCCGGTGGCCGTCGGCCGGCTCCCGAGCCGTCCGACGAGCCGCGAGCCGAGGTGTGCGCCGAGCCCCGTCGCGACGGCGACCGGCAGGTGTGCCTGACGTACTACCGGTCCTGACCGGTGGCCCGACCGGTCGGGCGACCGTGCGGCGGGCCGGGCCCGCGCGCCCGCCGGGGCGCCGCCGGGGTCCGCGGGCGCGGCGCCGGGGCGCTCGCCCGGAAGCCGGACCCCGCGTGCGGCCGACACGCGGGGGCGCGATCATCGGGCCATGACGACCACGATCCGCCTCGCCCAGCAGCCGGAGGCCGACGCACTGCTGGCCCGCAGCCCTCTCGCCGCCCTCGTCGGGATGCTGCTCGACCAGCAGGTGCCCATGGAGTGGGCGTTCACCGGTCCGTACACGATCGCCCGGCGGCTGGGCAGCGACGACCTCGACGCGCACGAGATCGCCGCCTACGACCCGGAGGAGTTCGTCGCCCTGCTGACCGCCAAGCCGGCGGTGCACCGCTACCCCGGTTCGATGGCCAAGCGGGTGCAGCAGCTGTGCCAGTACCTGGTGGAGGAGTACGGCGGTGACGCCAGCGCCGTCTGGACGGACGCCGCCACCGGCGGGGAGCTGCTCGACCGGCTCCTCGCGCTGCCCGGGTTCGGCAAGCAGAAGGCGCAGATCTTCCTGGCCCTGCTGGGCAAGCAGTACGGCGTGCGGCCCGAGGGGTGGCGGGAAGCCGCGGGCCCGTACGGCGAGGCCGGGTCGTACCGCTCGGCGGCCGACATCACCGGACCGGAGTCGCTCGCCAAGGTCCGCTCGTACAAGCAGGAGGCCAAGCGCGCGGCCAAGGCGGCGGCCGCGCCGGCGAAGGCCGCCGGGACGACGAAGCGGACCAAATCCGGTAAGGCGTCGAAAAGTTCTCCCACGGAGTGACAGGTTCCGCGATGAATCGTACGGAATATTGCGTGAGTTGCGGCACATCTGTTCACAGACGGTGGGTAGATCGCTAGCTTCCCTTCAACCTCGTTCGCACCGGGAAGGACCTCTGTGACCGCATCCCCTCGCAGAGCCGTGGCCACCCTGGCCGCAGCCGCACTCGCGACCCCGCTCCTGCTGGCTTCCGCATCCCCCGCTTCCGCCGGCCGCCTCACGCCCGACGCGGGCGCCGGCGCCGCCAAGGACGCCGCCAAGCTGTCCAAGAAGCTGGTCCGCGAGGCGTCCGCCAAGGACGCCTACAAGCACCTGCAGAAGTTCCAGCAGATAGCCGACTCGGCCGGCGGTCACCGCGCGGCCGGCTCGCTCGGGCACGACGCCTCCGCGGCGTACGTGTACCAGCAGCTCAAGAAGGCCGGTTACCAGGTCGAGTACCAGAAGTTCGACTTCGTCTACACGGAGACCCAGGCCGAGAAGCTCGCGGTCGTCTCCCCCGCACCCCGCACCGTCGACATCAAGGCGATGACGTACACCGCCTCGACGCCGGTCGGCGGCGTCAAGGCGCAGGTGGCCGCCGTGCCGGCCCCGGCCGACGACGCGACGCCCGGCTGCGAGCCCACGGACTACGCGACCGGCACCTTCACCGGCAAGATCGCCCTGATCAAGCGCGGTGGCTGCGCCTTCGCCGACAAGCAGGCCCAGGCCGCCGCGGCGGGCGCCATCGGCGCGATCATCTACAACAACACCGACGGCGCCCTGTCCGGCACCCTCGGCGACCCGGCGCTCGGCAAGATCCCGACCGGCGGCATCAGCAAGGCGGACGGCGAGAAGCTCGCCGCCGACCTGGCGGCCGGCCCGGTCGAGGTGAACTTCGAGATCCGCCAGCTCCGCGAGACCCGCTCCACCAACAACGTCATCGCGGAGACGCAGCGCGGCAACGCCGCCAACACCGTGATGCTCGGCTCCCACCTCGACTCGGTGACCGCCGGCCCCGGCATCAACGACAACGGCTCCGGCTCCGCCGGCCTGCTCGACGTCGCGCTGAAGTTCGCCAAGTCCAAGGAGAAGGACAGGACCACCAACAAGGTGCGCTTCGCCTGGTGGTCGGCGGAGGAGAACGGCCTGCTCGGCTCCGAGCACTACGTCGACCAGCTCAGCGAGCTGGACCGCAAGGAGATCAAGCTCTACCTGAACTTCGACATGATCGCCTCGCCGAACTACGGGTTGTTCGTCTACGACGGCGACAACTCCGACGGCGTCGGTGCTCCCGCCGGCCCCACCGGCTCGGCGCAGATCGAGCGCGACATCACCACGTTCATGGACAAGCAGGGCCGTCCGCACGAGGGGACCGACTTCACCGGCCGCTCCGACTACGGCCCGTTCATCGCGGTCGGCATCCCCTCCGGCGGTACGTTCACCGGCGCCGAGGGCATCAAGACCGCCCAGCAGGCCGAGAAGTTTGGCGGCACGGCCGGGGTCGCGTACGACGCGTGCTACCACGCCAAGTGCGACGACATCAAGAACATCGACATGACGGCGTTCGACGCGAACATCGACGTCATCGCCAACGGCGTCGGCACCTACGCCCACGACCTCAGCTCGCTGCGCAAGCCGGTCGAGTTCGTCCCGACGGAGGGCGACGCGGGCAGCGGCGGCGGTCTGCACGAGGACCACGGCCACGAGGTGACGGAGTAACCGGGCAGCCGGTCACCGACACACCGCACGGCACACGGCGGGCACGCCGCGGGAGCCCCACTCCCGCGGCGTGCCCGCCGTCCTGTCCCGTTCCGTACCGATTCTCCGCCACCACATCGGCGCCGCGTGGCTGCGCCCGGCGCCGGTCGCCCGGTAGGCTTTCCGTGTGATCTTCAAGCGCATCGGTAACGGGCGGCCGTATCCCGACCACGGCCGGGAAAGCACCCGGGAGTGGGCGGACGTCGCGCCGCGCCCGGTCCGCCTCGATCAGCTCGTGACCACCAAGGGCCAGCTGGATCTGGAGACCCTCCTCGCCGAGGACTCGACGTTCTACGGCGACCTCTTCGCGCACGTCGTGAAGTGGCAGGGCGATCTCTACCTCGAGGACGGACTGCACCGCGCCGTGCGCGCGGCCCTCCAGCAGCGGCAGGTCCTGCACGCCCGCGTGCTCGAACTCGACTGACACCGCCGCCGCCGTACGACCGGACGCGACCGGCACCCCCCGTACGCCCGGGCGGTCCGGGCCGACCGGCGCCCCGCGTCGGCACGGCACAGCCGCTCCGCTCAGCCTTTCGGGGGCATTCCCACCCATCCGGCCCCCTGGATTGATCGTTTAGTAGGCATAGTCACGGGGCCGCATTACGCTGCGCCCATGAGCATGCTCACTCCCCCGGGTATGGGCGGAAAGTACCGCATCACGGGTAACGCCTACCCGCGCATGCGCCGCCCCCGTCGCCGCCGCCGGATCGTGCTCGCGGCGCTCGCCGCAGTGGTCGCCCTCGGCCTGGCCGGCTGGGGGACACTGCAGCTCATCGACGTCTTCGGCGGGGGCGGTACGGCCGGCGGCAAACGCACCACGGCCGCCGGCCCCGGCTGCAAGCCGCGCAAGGCCCCCGCGGTCGTCCACGCCCCGCTCCAGCCCGCCCAGATCACGGTGAACGTCTACAACGCGACCCCGCGCGCGGGCCTCGCCAAGTCGACCGCCGACGAGCTGAAGAAGCGGGGCTTCGCCATCGGAAAGGTGGGCAACGCGCCCGTCACGTACGACAAGAAGGTGCCCGGGGCCGCCCTCCTGCTGGGGGCCGCCGACGCCACCAGGGGCGCCTTCCCGGTCCTCGGTACGCAGCTCAAGGGGGCCGTGCTCAAGACGGACACCCGCCAGACGGCGGACGTGGACTTCATCATCGGCACGGCGTTCAAGAGCCTGGCCGCCCCGAAGGACGCGACCGCGGCCCTGACGGCCCTCTCCAAGCCCGCCCCGACGCCTTCCGGCTGCTAGCGCCCGCCTTCCGGGCCCTTCTTCCGGGGCCTTCCTGATCCGGGCGGATCCGGCAGGGTCCCGGAGCGTGAGCCCGCCCGGGCAGGAGCCGAAACAGAAGCCCGGGCCGGAAACCCGGCCCGGGCCGCAACCCGGGCCGGGGCCCGGGCGGGGTGTCAGCCGCGGCTCATTCGGCGGTGCCGTACATGCGGTCGCCCGCGTCGCCGAGGCCCGGGACGATGTATCCGTGCTCGTTGAGGCGCTCGTCCACCGAGGCCGTGACGACGGTGACCGGCGTGCCCGCCAGCTCGCGCTCCATCACCTCGACGCCCTCCGGCGCCGCCAGCAGCACGACCGCCGTGACGTCGTCGGCACCGCGCTCGATCAGCTCCCGGATCGCGGCGACCAGCGTGCCGCCCGTGGCCAGCATCGGGTCCAGCACGTACACCTGGCGGCCGGAGAGGTCCTCCGGCATCCGCGTGGCGTAGGTGGACGCCTCCAGCGTCTCCTCATTGCGGATCATGCCGAGGAAGCCCACCTCGGCGGTCGGCAGCAGCCGCACCATGCCGTCGAGCATGCCCAGGCCGGCCCGCAGGATCGGCACCACCAGCGGCTTCGGGCTCGACAGCTTCACGCCGGTCGTCCCGGTCACGGGGGTCTCGATGTCGACCTGCTCGGTGCGCACGTCCCGGGTGGCCTCGTACGCGAGCAGGGTGACCAGCTCGTCGGCGAGCCGCCGGAAGGTCGGGGAGTCGGTGCGCTTGTCGCGCAGAGTGGTGAGTTTGTGCGCCACCAGCGGGTGGTCGACGACGTGGATCCGCATGTCCTCAACAGTAGCCCGCACTGGCATCAACCCCGCCCCTGGAGGGAAGGTGGGGAGGTCAGGACGGATTCACCTGGGGGTGGTGGTCGCGATGCCCGACCCGGAACGCCCGAACGCCCGGGATGCCCCGGATACCCCGGACGGCCGCCAGCGGCGCGAACGGTCCACGCCGGACGCGCCGGAGACGGACGCCGAGCGCCGCCGGCGCCGCGCCCAGTTCCTCCGCGAGCTGAACGAGGCCAAGGCCCTGCGCGACCGCGTCCAGCCGCGCCGCGCCAGGGCCGCCAGGATGCGCCAGGCGATGCGGATGCGGACCTTCCGCTGGTGATGCCTGGTGACATGGACGGCGAATCGGGCTCAGACTGGTGCACGACGCAAGAGCGGAACACCTCTCCTGAAGCCCTCGCATCTGCCACGATGCCGAGTGGGCGGGGCATTCAGGAGCATGCCGCCCGATCGTCACACCTCTGATCAGTGGGAGAGTCACGGTGTACTTCGCCGCACTGCTCGCGCGCACCGAAGACGGGTGGGAAGCGAGCGACACAGAGCTCGACGATGTGGAGACCTTGTCGGACCTGACCGAGCTCGCCCGCGAGGCCTCGGTCGACGACGACACAGTGCTCGTCTTCATCGAGCAGGAAGACGCATGGTTCGGCATCGTCCGCGTGGAGGGTGAGGACGACCCTCGCATCTACATCTCGGACGGCGCGGCCGCCGCCCGCTCCTCGTACGGGGAGATGCTCATCAAGGAACTGCTCGGCGACGACCTGGACGACGACACCGCCGACCTGGACGCGCTGGACCTCGACGGCACCGAGGACGGCGAACCGGCCGAGGACGACGAGGAGGAGGACGCGGAGGTGGCGGCCGAAGCCGTGCCCGCCGAACCGGTCGGCGACCGGCTGATCCTGGACGACCTGGGCCTGTCGGAGAAGGAGCTGCTGGCTCTGGACACCGACGCGCTCAGCGAGATCGCGGACGCGCTCGGCGCCGCGGAGGTGCTGGAGACCGTCCGCTAGTGCGACCCGTACATCCCTTGTCCGCCCCCGTCGATCCCGTACCCGGTTCCGTACCCGATCCGGTACGGGATCCATGGCGCGCGCCGATGCGCCGGGCCATGGAGGAGGCCGAGCGCGCCGCGCTGGCCGGTGACGTGCCGGTCGGCGCGGTCGTGCTGGCACCCGACGGCACGGAGATCGCCGCCGGGCACAACGAGCGCGAGGCGACCGGCGATCCGACCGCGCACGCCGAGGTGCTGGCGCTGCGCCGGGCGGCCGAGCGGCTCGGGGCGTGGCGGCTGTCCGGCTGCACACTGGTCGTCACGCTGGAACCGTGCGTGATGTGTGCCGGCGCGCTCGTGCAGTCGCGGGTGGAGCGGCTGGTGTTCGGGGCGCTGGACGAGAAGGCCGGTGCCGTGGGCTCGCTGTGGGACCTCGTACGGGACCGGCGGCTCAACCACCGCCCGGAAGTGGTGCACGGGGTACTGGCGGAGGAGTGCTCGGCGCTGCTGACACGCTTCTTCCGCGAGCGCTGACCCGGCCGGAACGGACCGGGGACGGGCCGGGGACGGGGACGCCGGCGTGCTTCGGCGGCGGCGTCGGCCATCGATTTCAGCGAAGCGGCACCTTTGGGCTAAGCTCTCTCTCGGTAGCGTGTCCGAGCGGCCGAAGGAGCTCGCCTCGAAAGCGAGTGTGGCGCAAGTCACCGAGGGTTCAAATCCCTCCGCTACCGCTCTTCCGTGAAGGGCCCCGGCACACCGACGCGCCGGGGCCCTTCGCCATGCCCTCGGTTAGACTCACGCGACCGCCCAGGGGATCACAGGGGAGAACGGGGAGTCCGGGCCGATGGTGCAAGCGAAGAAGGTCACGCTCTATGTCGTCGTCGTCTTCGTGCTGTACACGATCATCAACTCCCCGGACCGGGCCGCCGACCTCGTGCAGGTAGGGTTCGAGGGCATTTCGAGCGCCGCTCAGGGCGTCGGCGCGTTCATGACCGAGCTGGTCAACTAGGCATTCGAAGCACCGAGGAGTCCGCTGTGATCCGCCACTTGGTCCTCTTCAAGCTCAACGAAGGTGTACGGCGCGACGAGCCGCGCGTCGTCGAGGCCGTGAAGGCGTTCGAGGAGCTCGGCGGGATCATCCCGGAGCTGACGTTCTGGGAGTGCGCCTGGAACATCACCGACCGGCCGATCGCGTACGACTACGCCATCAACTCCGCCGTCCAGGACACGGACGCCCTCAAGCGGTACCTCGAGCACCCGGCCCACCAGGCGGCCGCCGGCCGGTGGCGCGAGTTCGCCACCTGGGTGATCGCCGACTACGAGTTCTGAGCCCCGCCTCCGCCCGCGGCTTCCCGAGCCCCGCACCGGTCGTTCCCGGTGCGGGGCTCGTCGTTTTGCCCGCGTCGCGGACGACAACACGGCGTTATCGGGTGCTTGCACACAGTGGACATGTCTTGTGATGCTATGACCGCTTTTGACGCATCAGTTGACCGTACTTGATCGCGAAGGGGTGGCGTGGACGTGCCGGCCAGTACGACGCCTCAACAGGTGCCGCCCCAGAACGAGTCCGAGGGCCGCGCCAAGCCGCAGGGGCGGGCCGCCGACACCCGGGCGCTCACCCAGGTCCTCTTCGCCCAGCTCAAGGGGTTGCAGCCGGGCACACCGGAGCACAACCGGGTGCGCGGGGCGCTCATCGAGGCGAACCTCCCCCTGGTGCGGTACGCCGCCGCCCGCTTCCGGTCCCGCAACGAGCCGATGGAGGACGTCGTCCAGGTCGGCACCATCGGCCTGATCAACGCGATCGACCGGTTCGACCCGGACCGGGGGGTGCAGTTCCCGACCTTCGCCATGCCGACCGTCGTAGGAGAGATCAAGCGGTACTTCCGCGACAACGTGCGGACCGTCCACGTGCCGCGCCGACTGCACGAGCTGTGGGTGCAGGTGAACGGGGCGACCGAGGACCTGACGACGGCTCACGGGCGCTCGCCCACGACCGCCGAGATCGCCGAGCGGCTGAAGATCTCCGAGGAGGAGGTGCTGTCCTGCATCGAGGCGGGACGCTCGTACCACGCCACCTCCCTGGAGGCCGCACAGGAGGGCGACGGGCTGCCGGGGCTGCTCGACCGGCTCGGCTACGAGGACCCCGCCCTGGCGGGCGTCGAGCACCGGGACCTCGTGCGGCACCTGCTCGTACAACTGCCCGAGCGGGAGCAGCGGATTCTGATGCTCCGCTACTACAGCAATCTGACCCAGTCCCAGATCAGCCAGGAACTGGGCGTCTCGCAGATGCACGTGTCAAGGCTCCTGGCCCGCAGCTTCGCCCGGCTCAGATCCGCAAACAGGATCGAGGCGTAACCGGATCGGGTAGACCCGTACAGCCCACTTCGGGCGCACCAAAAGCCGCACACCCCCTGTTTCCTGCACGGATTCCCCCCTTCCTTGTCGACAAGTCACTACAGCGTGTTGCCGACATGTGACATTCTGCTGGAACCGCGTTTGCCGCAGTCTCGGCGCCGGTATTTCAGGTGGAGGCTGCGTTCCTCCGATGGTCGCGGCCCACGCGACCGTCCGCGACCTCAAGGGGGTGGCATGTCCGCAGAACAGGGCAGCTCGAAGGTGCTCACGCTCACGCCCGCGTCCGAGCTCGCGCCGGTGGCCATGACCGGGCCGGTACCCATGACCGCGCCGGTGTCCGTGACGGCACCGGCGCTCGTGACGCTCCCGGCGCCCGTGACGGCGCCGACGGCCATGGACAGCGCGGCCGGCGCGCTCGCCGACGCCCCGCCGACCGCGCCGGCGGCCCCGGACGCCTCGGCGGCCATCGACACCCGCACGCTGTCCCGCTCCCTGTTCCAGCGGCTCGCCGTACTCGATCAGGACAGCCCCGAACGCACGTATGTCCGCGACACGCTCATCGAGCTGAACCTGCCGCTCGTGCGCTACGCCGCGGCCCGCTTCCGCAGCCGCAACGAGCCGATGGAGGACATCGTCCAGGTCGGCACGATCGGCCTGATCAAGGCGATCGACCGGTTCGACTGCGAACGGGGCGTGGAGTTCCCGACGTTCGCGATGCCGACGGTCGTCGGGGAGATCAAGCGCTTCTTCCGCGACACGTCGTGGTCGGTCCGCGTCCCGCGCCGGCTCCAGGAGCTGCGCCTCGCGCTGACCAAGGCCAGCGACGAGCTGGCGCAGAAGCTCGACCGCTCGCCCACCGTCCCCGAACTGGCCGCCGTGCTGGGCGTGTCCGAGGAGGACGTGGTCGACGGCCTCGCGGTCGGCAACGCGTACACGGCGTCCTCGCTGGACTCGCCCTCGCCCGAGGACGACGGCGGCGAAGGGTCGCTGGCGGACCGCCTCGGCTACGAGGACAGCGCCCTGGAGGGGGTGGAGTACCGCGAGTCGCTCAAGCCCCTGCTGGCCAAACTCCCGCCCCGCGAGCGCCAGATCATCATGCTGCGGTTCTTCGCCAACATGACGCAGTCGCAGATCGGCGAGGAGGTCGGCATCTCGCAGATGCACGTCTCGCGGCTGCTGACCCGGACGCTGGCGCAGCTGCGGGAAGGCCTCATCTCCGACTGAGCCCCGCGAAGGGCTTCATAGCTGACGGATCATCAGTCACACTTGCGCGATGACCGCGAGGTGGCTCGGACGTGCGGCGGTGGCGCTCTGCGTGGGCGGGGCGCTGACCGCGTGCGGCAGTGGTGGCGACGGTGAGGGCAGGGCGGCGGTCGGAGCGGTCGGCTCCCGGCCGGGCGGCGCCCCGTCCGGACCCGTGCCGCCCTCCGGCGAGGTGGTCCTGGTGCCCCTGGACGGTGCGGCGGCTGACAGGCGCACGGGCACGGACCCCGCCGGCAGCGGCGGCGGCCCGGGGGCGCGCAACGCATCGGGCGCAGGTGCGGGCACGCCCGGTACGGGGGCGGCACACGGTCGCGGCACGCCTCCGGGTACATCCGGTACGGAGTCGGGCCCGGGCTCCGTCGCGGGTGAGGACCCTGCGGGCGCAGGCTCCGGCAGACCCGTGCCCGGTACGCCGGTACCCGGTGGGCCGACGCCCGGCACGCCCACGCCCTCCACGCCCGCACCCTCCACGCCGCCGACGGACCGGCCGCCACCGCCCGCCCCCGCCGCGCTCGTCGTCGGGGATCACGTACGGACGCCGACGGACCGCCGCTGGTGCGAGAAGGTCACGGTGGAGTTCCGCAACACCGGTGGCGCGCCGGTGCGTTCGGGCACCGTCACCTTCGCCACACACATCATCGGGGCGCTCGGCGTCGACTGGGCGACGGTCGTGTCGACCCAGCCGCTGCCCGCGCCCCTCACCGCCGGCGCCGCGAAGAGGGAGACGTACACGGTGTGCGTGGACGCCTGGCGGGTGCCGCTGGGCATGCACATCGACACCCGGGACGTCACCGCCGACTGGAACGCGGGCGCGTGAAGCGAAGGGGTTCACCCCGCGCGGACGACCGCCCGCGCCCGTGGAGCGGAGGCGAGGAGCCGAAGGGCTTCACCTCGCGCGGGTGGCCGGCCGCCCCGGCGTCCCCGTGAAAGTGCAGCTCAGGCGAGGGCGAGCCAGGCGACGGCGGCGACGATGACGACGACCGCGACCACGCCGGCGATCAGGCCGGCCCGGGAGCGGGCCGGGGCCGCCGCCGGCTGCTGCCGCGCGGGCGCGCCCTCGTCGACGAACGCGCGGAACATCTGGGTGCTGCCCGCCGGGTCGTAGTTACCCTCGGGACCCTGCGGAGCATGGGGGTTGTGTGCCATGGGGCAGGACCCTAGCGAACACGGGCCCGCCGCCCCACCTCCGGTCCCGGTTGACCTCCCCTTTGCCAGGTCTTTAGTCACCTTCGCCCGTTTTTAGTTTGCCTGTAGCAACCAACCTCTTCTATGGTTGCTCTAAGCAACAAGATGCGTGGGGGTGTCCATGGCCGAGCGGAGTCAGTACGAAGAGCTGGCCCGGCAACTGAGCGCCATCGGCGCCGTCAAGCGTGGTCTCGCGCGGCTGCTGCCCGCCGAGTGCCCGCCCGGCTCCACCGCCGTGCTGGCCCTGCTCGACCGGTACGGCGAGATGCGGATGAGCCGGCTGGCCGAGCTGCTCGCCGTCGACATGTCGGTGACCAGCCGGCATGTGGCGCACGTCGCCGAGCGCGGCCTGATCGAGCGGCAGCCGGACCCGGGCGACAAGCGCTCGCGCATCCTGCGGCTGACCCCGGCGGGCAAGGACCTGCTCGACGACCTCGGCCGCCGGTCGGCGGACCTGTTCGCCCACCACCTCAAGGACTGGTCCGACGACGACGTCGGACAGCTCAACGCGATGCTGGCCCGCCTCCGTCGCGACTTCGGGGACTGCCGGGCCCACGCCACCACCCGTACACCCGCGCAATAGACCAGACGTAAAGGAAGTTCATGTCTACGACCACACCGACCGGTGTGCGGGGCGGCCACCACGCCAAGACCCGTGACGGTGGCGGCGGCGCGCCGATGACGCACCGGCAGATCATGGAGGCGTTGTCCGGGCTCCTGCTCGGCATGTTCGTCGCCATCCTGTCGTCGACGATCGTCTCCAACGCCCTGCCGGAGATCATCTCCGACCTCGGCGGCGGTCAGAGCGCCTACACCTGGGTCGTGACGGCCGCCCTGCTGTCGATGACCGCCACCACCCCGCTGTGGGGCAAGCTCGCCGACCTCTTCTCCAAGAAGCTGCTGGTGCAGCTCGCCCTCGTCATCTACGTGGCGGGCTCGGTCGTCGCCGGTCTGTCGCAGAACACCGGCATGCTCATCGCCTGCCGCGTCGTCCAGGGCATCGGCGTGGGCGGACTGACCGCCCTCGCGCAGATCATCATGGCCGCGATGATCTCCCCGCGGGAGCGCGGCCGCTACAGCGGCTACCTCGGCGCGACCTTCGCCGTCGCCACCGTCGGCGGACCGCTGCTCGGCGGCGTGATCACCGACACCGACTGGCTGGGCTGGCGCTGGTGCTTCTACGTCGGCGTGCCGTTCGCGATCATCGCGCTTGTCGTGCTCCAGAAGACGCTGAAGCTGCCGGTGGTCAAGCGGCAGGTCAAGGTCGACTGGGCGGGCGCCCTCCTCATCAGCGCCGCGGTCTCGCTGCTGCTGATCTGGGTCACCTTCGCCGGTGACAAGTACGACTGGCTGTCGTGGCAGACGTACGTCATGGTCGGCGGCGCGGTGGCGCTGGGCGCGCTCTTCCTGCTCGTCGAGTCGAAGGCGAGCGAGCCGATCATCCCGCTGCGGCTGTTCCGCAACCGCACGATCACGCTGGCCTCGCTCGCGTCGCTCTTCGTCGGTGTCGCGATGTTCGCGGGCACCGTGTTCTTCAGCCAGTACTTCCAGCTGGCGCGCGACAAGTCGCCGACGATGTCCGGCGTCATGACCATCCCCATGATCGCGGGCCTGTTCGTCTCCTCGACCGTCTCCGGTTTCGTCATCACCAGGACCGGCCGGTGGAAGGCCTGGCTGGTCAGCGGCGGCGTGCTGGTGACGGGGGGCCTCGGCCTGCTGGGCACCATCCGGTACGACACCGCCTACTGGCACATCGCGCTCTACATGGCGGTCCTGGGCCTGGGCCTCGGCATGATGATGCAGAACCTCGTCCTGTGCACGCAGAACCAGGTCGCCCCGGCGGACCTGGGCTCCGCGTCGTCCGTGGTCACCTTCTTCCGGTCCCTGGGCGGTGCGATCGGCGTCTCGGCGCTGGGCGCCGTCATGGCCAACCGCGTCACCCACTACGTCCAGGACGGCCTCACCGAGCTCGGCCCGAAGGGCGCGACGCTCGGCCACGGCGGCACGGGCGGCGGCGGCATCCCCGACATGGACGCCCTGCCGGCCCCGATCCGCACGGTCATGGAGAGCGCGTACGGACACGGCGTGGCGGACGTCTTCCTCTACTCGGCGCCCTTCGCCCTGGTCGCCTTCCTGGTCACTCTGTTCATCAAGGAGGTCGCGCTGAAGAGCAACGCGACGAAGGCCGGGCCGGACGCCGTGACGAAGGCCGGACCGGAGACCGCGTTCGCGGCTGCCGCGTCCGCCGGACCGGTCGACGAGCCGGCCCCGAACACGGTTCCCGGGCTGCCGGACGGCCCCGTGAACGGGAGCGCGAACGGCACCGTGGCCGGCACCGCCGTCCGCGGCACCGTCCGCACCGCCGATGGAGCGGCCGTCGCCCGCGCCGCCGTCACCCTCATCTCGCTGGGCGGGCGGCAGCTGGGCCGCTCGGTCCCCCACGCCGACGGCAGGTACGCGCTGGACGCCCCGGGTTCCGGCTCGTACGTCCTGATCGCCTCCGCCGACGGCTTCCAGCCGCAGGCGTCCACGATCGTCGTCGGCGAGGAGCCGCTGCACCACGACATCCTGCTCTCCGGTACGAGTGGGCTCGCCGGCGCGGTGAGGGCCGCCGAGGGCGGGGCACCGGTCCCGGGCGCGATGGTGATCGTGACGGACGTCCGGGGTGATGTGCTGGCCAGCGGCACGTCCGCGGAGGACGGCACCTTCCTCTTCGGCGAGCTCGTGCCCGGCGCGGTGACCGTCGCGGTCAACGCCGACGGCTACCGGCCGCTCGCCCTGCCGGTGGAGATCGGCAGTCAGGGCGTCACCCGGATCGAGGCCCCGCTGGAGGCGGGCGCCCGGCTCCAGGGCACCGTACGGGCCGGGGCGGAGCGCCGCCCGCTGGCGGACGCGCGCGTCACGCTCGTCGACGCGGCCGGGAACGTCGTCGCCACGGTGACGACCGGCGAGGACGGCGCGTACGGCTTCGCCGACCTGAACGCGGGCGAGTACACCGTCATCGCGACCGGCTACCCGCCGGTGGCCGGTGCGCTCACCGTGACCGGCCACGGTCTGGACGGCCACGACATCGAGCTCGCCCACCCCGGCGAGTGACCCACGGCTCGGGTGCCCCGAGCGGAGGCACCCGATGAAGGGGCGGCAGGCAGGGGACGGCCTGCCGCCCCGCTTTCGTACGAGGAGAAGGACCCCATGGCACTGCACGCACAGGTACGCACCCGCGACGGCTGGGCGGTCCAGCACGCGGTGGTGACGGTGACCGACATGACCGGCACGCAGGTGCTGCGGGCCGATGCCGGGCCCGACGGGGTCGTCGCCTCCGGTGCACGGCTCGAGCCCGGCCCGTACACGGTGGTCGTCACGGCCGTCGGATACGCCCCGGCCGCGCGCACCGCGCTGGTGGGGGCCGGCGGACGGGCCGAACTCGGCGCGGTGGTGCTCGCCCGTGCGGGCGGCGTGGAGCTCCCGCCCCCGGGGATCTGGACCCTGGACCCGGCGCACTCGTCGGTGGGCGCGGTGGCGCAGCACCTGGGCATCTCCAGCGTGCACGGCCGCTTCACCGAGTTCGCCGGACGCATCCGGATCGCCCCGGACCTCGGGTCGTCCCGGGTGGAGGCGGTGATCGCGGCGGCCTCCATCGACACGGGCAACGCCCTGCGCGACAAGCACCTGAAGTCCCCGGACTTCCTGGACGTGGAGGCGTACCCCGAGATCGTCTACCGCAGCCGCGGCCTGACCCCCGCGGGCCCGGACCGCTGGACCGTCCACGGCACGCTGTCGCTCCACGGCATCAGCCGGGACGTCGACCTCGACCTGTCGTACCTGGGCACCGGCCAGGACCCGTGGGGCGGGACGCGGGCGGCCTTCCGCGCCACGGCCGAGCTGCGGCGGGACGACTTCGCGATGCACTACAACCAGGTGGTGCAGGCGGGGATCTCTGCGATCGGCACGACGCTCAAGGTGGAGCTGGACGTCCAGGCGGTGCAGGGCGACGGACTGCCCGCGTCCCTCTGAAGCGGGTCCGCAGAGCGGCGTCACCGACTGCGGGACGGGACCGGGCCGGACGGGTGCACGGGGCCGGGCAGGGCGGGTGGACGGGACCGGGCAGGACAGTGCGGGGCCGGGCAGGGCGGGTGGACGGGACTTCGTGGAGAGGCCTAGTCCGCCGTGCCGTCCCGGCGCTTCATCGCCTCGATGCCGGCGATCAGGAGCTCCAGCGCGAAGTCGAAGTCGCGCTCGCGCATCTCCTGCACCGTGTCACCGCCGCGCGCCGCCATCAGCTCAGTGGCGCGCCGGAAGTCCCGCTCGTAGCCGGGCTGGGCCAGGACGGCGCTCATCGCCTCGCGGTAGTACTCGTCCTGGCTCAGGCCCGCGCTCGTGCAGCGCTGGATGAAGTGGCCCTCGATGGTGCCGAACCCGTACACGAACTGGAAGACCGCCGACATGGCGCCTGTCTGCCCATGGGCCGGCAGGCCCGTGTTGCCGATGACGCGCTGCACGCACAGCGCGAACGCCATCGCGTGGGGGCCGATGTTGAGGAAGCGGCCGATCAACGGGGAGACCCACGGGTGGCGCACCAGCAGGGCCCGGTAGCCGGTGGCCAGCTCCCGCAGCTGGACGCGCCAGTCCGCGGCGGCTTCCGGACCCGGGTCCCGCTCCCGGTCCGGGTCCGGCGCCGGTGCCCCCTCCGGCGCGGGGGCCCCTTCCGGGCTCGGGTTCGAGACCGGGTCCGTGTTCGGGTTCGGGACCGGACCCGGGTCCGGCAGGGTGAGCTCGCCGAAGACCGCGTCGATCGCGAGCTCCAGCAGATCGTCCTTGGTGTCGACGTACCAGTAGACCGACATCGCCGTGACGTTCAGCTCCGCCGCGAGCCGCCTCATCGAGAACTTGGCCAGGCCCTCGGCGTCGAGCAGCCTGACCGCCGCCGCCGTGATCCGCTCGCGGTCGAGCCCCGAGGGCTGGTCCGCCTTGCGGGTCCGCGGAGTCCGGCCCCCGCCCTCCAGCCACACGCTGGAGTGCGCCGGGCGCTTCGTGCGGTCGCCTGCCGACACCATGGGGGTTCCTCCTCGTTCCTGGCCCCCGATGCTATGCCCGCGTCCGCTCGGCACGCCTGAGCAGCAGCGCCGCCAGCAGGCCGCCCGCCAGGACCGCCGCCGCGCCCACCAGTTGGCTGGTCTCCAGGCTGGTGGCGAAGGCCTCCGCGATGCGGGCCCTGTCGGCCGGGCCGTCCGCCGCCGCGAGCGCCGCCGGGAGGGAGGCGGCGGAGACGGACACCAGCGCGGTGAACCGGGAGTTGAGCACGGCTCCCAGGACGGCGACGCCCAGGCCGTTGCCGAACTCCGCGAGCGTGCCGTTGATGCCGGCGCCCACGCCCGCCTTCTCCGGCGGTATCGCGCTCATGATGGCGTTGGCCATGGCCGGCATGGACAGGGCGACGCCCGCACCCATGACGACCAGCCCGAGCAGCATGCCTCCGTAGCCGTGCGCCCCGCCCAGGACGGCGATCGCGGCGAGGCCCGCCGCGACCATGGCCATGCCGAGCGCGATGGTCCACGGCGTACCGAGCTTCGGCAGCAGCCGCGCGCCGACCCCGCTCAGGTTGAGGACGACGACGGTGAGCGCGAGCGGCGCCGTGCGCAGGCCGGCGTCCAGCGGCCCGTACCCGAGCACGAACTGCAGGTGCTGCGTCAGCAGGAACAGCGAGCCGGTCATGCCGAAGGCGACCAGGATCGCGCCCGCGACCGCCCCCACGAACCGCTGGTTGCGGAAGAAGTGCATGTCCAGCATGGGGTGCGGGGTGTGCAGCTCCCACAGGGCGAACGCGCCGAGGACCACCGCGCCGACCGAGGCGGCGACCAGCACCTGGCCGGACGTCCAGCCGTGCTCGGGGCCCGAGATGATCGCGTACACCACGGCGGTCATACCGATGGTGGACAGCAGCGCGCCGAGCAGGTCCGGCCGGTCGCCCTGCTTGTGCTTGGACTCGGGTACGAGCGCGGCGACGGCGGCGAGACCGATGACCGCCACGGGAATGTTGATCAGGAAGATCGCGCCCCACCAGAAGTGGTCGAGCATGAAGCCGCCGAGCAGCGGTCCGGCGGCGAAGCCGAGCGAGCTGACCGTGGACCACAGGGCGATGGCCTTGACCCGCTCGGTGTCGTCGAAGACCTGGACGACGACGGCGAGGGTGGTGGTCATCAGCAGCGCGCCGCCGACGCCCATGCCCGCACGCGCGGCGATCAACTGCCCGGAGCTCTGGGCGAGGCCGGCGGCGAGCGAGCCGACGCCGAACAGGGCGAGCCCGATGAGCAGCATCTTCCTGCGCCCGTAGCGGTCGGCGGCGTTGCCCGCGGTGAGCAGCAGGCCGGACTGGACGAGCGAGTAGGCGTTGATCATCCACTGCACGTCGGACGTCGTGGCGTCGAGCTCGTCGGTGAGGGAGGGGATGGCGACGTTGAGGACGGTGTTGTCGAGCAGCACGGTGAGCTGGGCGAGGCAGATGACCCCCAGGATCAGCCAGCGCTGCGGGTGGCCACCGCCGGACGATCCGGGGGCGGTGGTGGAGTGCTCGGCGCTCGTGGCCGTCATGCGGGCAGCTCCTTGTACGGTGTACGGGACGTGGTCTCGTACACCGTACAAGAGTTCTCGTACGCCGTATAACTGTTTTTCCGTGGCAGGGTCGCGCCGTGACGCCCTGAGGGCCTCAGCACCTCACACCCCTCAGGGTTTCAGCACCTCAGCACCTCAGCACCCCTCAGCACGTCAGCACGTGCAGGTGTCACCCGCTCGCCGGAACGGTCAGGTCGTAGAGCGTGACGCCGTCCACGGTGACCTTCGTGAACGCGTCCGCCACCCAGGTGCTGATCGCGGACGCGGCGCCGGAACCGCCCGGGCCTCCCGGGCCGCCGCCGGGGCCGGCCTCCGGGTCGCCGCCCGCACCGCGCCCGCCGCCCGCGATGAAGTAGTGGATCCTGCCCTCGGCGACGTACTGCTGGAACCGGGCGAGGGTGGGCGACGGGTCGCTGCCGTTGAAGCCGCCGACAGCCATGACGGGCTTCTCGGTGGCGAGCTGGTAGCCGGCCGCGTTCTGGGAGCCGACGGTGGCGGCGACCCAGGTGTAGGAGGAGGCGTTCCGCATGAGCCGGGAGGCGACGGCGGAGCCCACCTCGGGACCGTCGAGCAGTCCGCCCCCCGCACCTCCGCGCGGCGCCCGGCCGCCGGGGCCACGACCCCCGTCACCGGGGGCCCGGCCCGCGGACGCCTGCCCGGGAGCGGCCGGGCCCGTCGGCGTCTGGCCCGTCGGCGTCTGGCCCGTCGGCGTCTGGCCGGGAGCCTGGCCGGGACCGGTGCCCGGCGCCGCGCCCGGGGGCAGCATTCCTCCCCGCGCGTTCCCCCCGAAGGGGCCACCGGGACCGCCCGCACCGCCCGGGCCTCCGCCCCGCGCCGACGCGGGCCCCGCCGTGACGATGGAACCGGTGTGCCCCATCCCGAGGGTGGCCACCGTGTACGCGGCCGGCCCCGCCAGGCCCGCCGCCAGCGCGAGCGCCGCCGCGCCGAGCGCCACCCGCCGCCCCCCGGCACGCGCCAGCAGCAGACCCGCCCCGGCCGCAAGGCCGCCCGCCAGGACCAGCCAGCGCAGCCACGGCACGAAGTCGGGCGTCCGGCCCAGCAGCACGTACGCCCACACCGCCGTACCCGCCGCCACCACGGCCAGGACCGCCGAGGCCGCCACACCGCCCCGCTCCTCCCACAGCACGGTCACGCCCATGCCGACGAGCGCCGCGACGTACGGGGCCAGCGCCACCGTGTAGTACTCGTGGAAGATGCCGGCCATGAAGCTGAAGACCACCAGCGTCGTCACCAGCGACCCGCCCCACACCAGGAACGCCGCCCGGGCCGTGTCCGTCCGGCCCGCCCGCCGGGTGAGGACGAGCCCCGCGGCGAGCAGCAGCAGCGCGGCCGGCAGCAGCCACGAGATCTGACCGCCGACGGCGTCGCCGAACATCCGCCACACACCCGTCTCTCCCCAGCCGCGACCACCGCCACCACCGCCGCCCGGGCCACCGCCGACACTGCCGGTCTCCTCGCCGTTGATGCGGCCGAGGCCGTTGTAGCCGAAGGTCAGCTCCAGGAAGCTGTTGGTCTGCGAGCCGCCGACGTACGGGCGCGAGGACGCCGGCCACAGCTCGACGACCGCCACCCACCAGCCGCCGCAGACGACCAGCGCGAGCCCCGCCAGGGCGAGTTGGCCGAGCCGCCGGCGTACCGTCGCCGGCGCGGACACCGCGTACACCACGGCCAGCGGCGGCAGGATGAGGAAGGCCTGCAGGGTCTTCGTCAGGAACGCGAACCCGACCGCCACCCCCGCCCCGACCAGCCACGCCGTCCGGGCGCCCTCCAGCGCCCGCAGCACGCAGTACACGGTGACCGACATCAGCAGCGCCAACAGCGCGTCCGGGTTGTTGAAGCGGAACATCAGCGCGGCGACGGGCGTCAGCGCGAGCACCGCGCCCGCCACCAGCCCGGCCGCCGCGCTGAAGCGGCGCCGGACGGCCGCGTGCACGACGGCGACCGTCCCGACGCCCATCAGCACCTCGGGGACGAGGATCTGCCACGACCCGAGCCCGAAGAGCCGTACGGACAGGGCCATCGGCCACAGCGCGGCCGGGGGCTTGTCGACGGTGATGGAGTTCCCCGCGTCCGACGCCCCGAAGAAGAACGCCTTCCAGCTCTCACTGCCCGCCTGGACGGCGGCCGAGTAGAAGGAGTTGGCGTACCCGGAGGCGTCCAGGTTCCACAGGTACAACAGGCCGGTGACGAGCAGCAGCACCGCCAGGGCCGCCCGTTCCCGCGACAGGACCGGTACCCGCAGGGCCGTCCTCGCTCCGGGTGCCGTCGCCGATACCGGCTTCGCCCCAGGCGTCCCCGCCGCAGCCGGATTCGTCCCGGCCGGATTCGCGCCGGCCGGATTCGTGCCGGCCGGATTCGCGGCGGCCGGATTCGCGGCGGCCGGATTCGTGGCGGCCGGATTCGTGGTGGTCTTGTCCGTCATCGCGCGTCCCCCAGGGTGTGATCGTCGGCACGCCGGTCCGGAAAGACCCAGGCGCGGAAGAGCAGGAAACGCAGCACCGTCGCGGCCAGGTTCGCCGCGATCAGCACGGCGAGCTCCGTCCCGTGCCCCGCGCCGCCCGCGGATGCGCCCGCGGAACCGGTCGCGGAGCCGGTCGCCGCGGCCAGCGCCGCCAGCGAGCCGCTGGTGAGCGCCAGCCCGATGGCGAACACCACGAGCCCTTGCGCCTGGTGGCGCACGGCGCGCTCCCGGCCCCGTACCCCGAACGTCAGACGGCGGTTCGCGGCGGTGTTGGCGACCGCCGACAGCAGCAGGGCCGCGCCGTTGGCGGCCTGCGGTCCGGTGCCCGCGCGGAAGGCCGAGTAGAGCGCCAGGTAGAGGAGCGTCGACAGCGCGCCCACGGCGCAGAAGCCGGCCAGCTGGCGGGCCAGCCCGCCCGGCACGCCGCTGATCGCCCGGTCGCGCGGATCGTCGCCGAACGGCCGCGCCAGCCGGTCCAGCGGCAGCGTGCCCTTGGCGAGCGCGCGCCCCACGCGCCACACGCCCTTCAGGTCCTCCGCCGCGGTCCGCAGGATGTGGACGGTGGAGTCCGGGTCGTCGACCCAGTCGACCGGCACCTCGTGGATGCGCAGCCCGGCCCGTTCGGCCAGGACCAGCATCTCGGTGTCGAAGAACCAGCCCGTGTCCTCGACCATCGGCAGCAGCCGCTCGGCCACCTCGCGCCGTATCGCCTTGAACCCGCACTGCGCGTCGCTGAACCGGGCGGCGAGCGAGCCGCGCAGGATGAGGTTGTACGTACGGGAGACGAGCTCCCGCTTCGGGCCGCGCACCACGCGCGAGCCGCCCGCCAGCCGGGACCCGATCGCGAGGTCGGAGTGCCCGGAGATGAGCGGGGCGACCAGCGGGAGCAGCGCGTTGAGGTCGGTCGACAGGTCGACGTCCATGTAGGCGAGGACGGGCGCCTCGGAGCGGGACCAGACGGTGCCGAGCGCGCGGCCGCGGCCCTTCCGTTCCAGCCGCACGGACCGTACGCCGGGCAGTTCCGCCGCCATGCGGGCGGCGATGGCCGGCGTGCGGTCGGTGCTGGCGTTGTCGGCGACGGTGATGCGGAAGCCGTACGGGAAGGTGCGGGCGAGGTGCGCGTGCAGCCGCAGCACGCACGGTTCGAGGTCCTTCTCCTCGTT
Source organism: Streptomyces sp. NRRL S-118 (assembly GCF_000716335.1). Lineage (GTDB taxonomy): Bacteria > Actinomycetota > Actinomycetes > Streptomycetales > Streptomycetaceae > Streptomyces. The sequence continues at coordinate 98,659 of NZ_KL591004.1, forward strand.
GTGCACGGGGATCACGACATCCAGGACGGGCCGCCCGCCGGTGTCCCGTACGGGCAGGTGCTCCCGGGCCGGAAGCGTGAGGCATTCCATGGGTGTTGGCATGCCGCCGACCCTCGCGGCGGTGGCTGTCATGCCCGTGTGACGAGCCTGTGGGCGGCCTGTGAGTCCTCGGCCGGCAGGTGCACGGTGAAAACCGTCCGCCCGGGTGCGCTGCGCACGGCCACCTCGCCGCCGTGCGCGGCGACGATCGCGCGCACGATGGCGAGCCCGAGCCCGGTGGAGCCGGCGACGGCGCGGGAGGCGGGGCTGATGCCGCCGACGGGGTCGGCGCCGGGGCTGATGCCGGCGACGGGGTCGGCGCCGGGGCTGATGCCGGCGACGGGGTCGGCGCCGGGGCGTGAGCGGGAGGCGTCTCCGCGGGCGAAGCGCTCGAAGACGTGCGGCAGGAGATGGGGCGGGATGCCGGGCCCGTCGTCCTCGACCTCCAGGACGGCGCATGTGTCCGTCCGCCGCACGCGCGCGGTGACCACCGTCCCGGGCGGGGTGTGCGTACGGGCGTTGCCGAGGAGGTTGAGCAGCACCTGGTGCAGCCGGGCGGGATCCCCGTGCACCGGCACGGGCGCGTCGGGCAGTTCGAGGCGCCAGCGGTGCTCGGGACCGGCGGCACGGACATCGCCGACGGCATCGACGACGAGCGGAGCGAGATCAGTGCTCCGGTACGAGAGCGGCCGTCCCGCGTCCAGCCGCGCCAGCAGCAGCAGATCCTCCACGAGCCCGGTCATCCGGGTCGCCTCGGCCTCGATGCGTCCCAGCGCGTGCCGGGTGTCCGGGCCCGGCCGCTCCGTCCCGCGCCGGGTGAGCTCGGCGTATCCGCGGATCGACGCCAGCGGCGTCCGCAGCTCGTGGCTCGCGTCCGCCACGAACTGCCGAACCCGCATCTCACTCTCCTGCCGGGCGTGCAGCGCCGCGTGCACATGGTCGAGCATCCGGTTGAGGGCCGCGCCCACCCGGCCCACCTCGGTGCGCGGATCGGCCTCGGCGTCCGGCACCCGCTCGTGCAGTGCCGGCTCGCCGCTGTGCAGCGGCAGTTCACCGACGCGCGCGGCGGTCGCGGCGACGCGCCGCAGGGGGCGCAACGCGAACCCGACGAGTGCGGCGCCCGCGATGCCGGCGGCGAGCAGGGCGGCGGCCGTCACGCACACCTCGACCACGATCAGCGTGCCGACCGTGTCCTGCACGCCCGCGAGCGGGAACCCGAGCACGAGCGTGTCGTCCGGCGAAGCCAGTACGCGGTACTCGCCCAGCCCGGGCAGGTCCACCGTGTGCACCGCGCCGTCGCGCGGCGCCGCGGACAGCGCGGCGGTCTGCGCCGCGTCCAGCGGGGCCGGCGCGTCCCCGGGGCGCTCGCCGACGAGCCGCCCGGCCGCGCCCAGCGGCCCACCCGGGGCGGCGGCGCGCCCGCCGACGGTGCCGAACTCGTGGCCGGGGGCGGTGACGAAGCCGAGCTCCCGGTCCGGCCAGTGCATCCGGTCCGCTCGCAGCACCGCCTCGCGCAGCCGCTCGTCCTCCTGGCCGACGAGGTACGAGCGCAGGGCGATGGTCGTGACCGCGCCGATGACCGCCGCGACGACCGCGATCAGCGCGACCGCCGCCAGGACCAGCCGCGCCCGCAACGACCACGGCCGCCGCCACCCCCGCATGCCTCCGGCCCACGACCGCCACCGCCCGCGCACGCCTCGCGCCCACGACCGCACCCCCCGCACGGCTCGCGCCCAGGACCGCCACCACCGCTGCACGCCCCGTACCGGCAGCCGCCGCCGAGGTGGCCTCACCCGCCGGGCTTGATCAGGTAGCCGGCGCCGCGCCGGGTGTGGATCATCGGTGGGCGGCCCGCGTCGATCTTCTTCCGCAGGTACGAGATGTAGAGCTCGACCACGTTCGCCTGCCCGCCGAAGTCGTAGCTCCACACGCGGTCGAGGATCTGCGCCTTGCTCAGCACCCGCCGCGGGTTGCGCATCAGGTACCGCAGCAGCTCGAACTCCGTCGCCGTCAGGTGGACCCCGGCCCCGCCGCGCGTCACCTCGTGGCTGTCCTCGTCGAGGACGAGATCACCGACGACGAGCAGCGACTCGCTGCGTGCGGTCGCCGCCGCGCCCGAGCGCCGGATCAGCCCGCGCAGCCGCGCCACGACCTCCTCCAGGCTGAAGGGCTTGGTGACGTAGTCGTCGCCGCCCGCCGTGAGCCCCGCGATCCGGTCCTCCACGGCGTCCTTCGCCGTCAGGAACAGCACTGGTACGTGGGGAAGTTCGCGCCGCACCCGGCCGAGGACCGCCAGCCCGTCCATGTCGGGCAGCATCACGTCCAGGACGACGGCGTCCGGCCGGCACTCCCGCGCCGCCCGCACCGCACCCGCTCCGTCCCCGGCGCTGTGCACGTCCCACCCCTCGTAGCGGAGGGCCATGGACAGCAACTCCGCGAGCGACGCCTCGTCGTCGACGACGAGCACGCGGACGGGGCTCCCGTCGGACCTGAGCAGTTCGGCACGCATGTCGGCACGGATGTCGGCACGCCTCTCGGTACGCATGCGCCCACGGTCGCGGCCGCCCCTGAAGGAACGCTTTTCCCTTCCTGTGAATCCGCTAAGAAAGCGCCGGGTCGGCGAAGAGCCGGGCCCCGTTCCCGTGACAGACCGCCCGCAGCCACTCCTCCCCGAGGCCGAGCCGCTCGAGCGCCTCCAGCTGGTGCAGGTACCCGTACGGGATGTTCGGGAAGTCGCTCCCGAGCAGGATCCGGTCCCCCAGCTCCAGCAGCCGCCCCCGCTCGCCCGCCGGGAAGGGCGCGAGGCGCTCGCTGAAGTCGGTGAACGCCATCGTCGTGTCCAGCCGCACCTCCCCGTACCGCTCGGCGAGCCCGAGGAAGTCGGCGTACTCGGGCATCCCCATGTGCGCCACGACCAGCCGCAGCCGGGGGTGCCGCGCGAGCAGTCGCGCCACCGGCTCCGGCCCGGTGTGCCTGCCCGGGGCGGGCCCGCTGCCGCAGTGGATCACGATCGGTACGCCGGCCTCGGCGAGCAGCCCCCAGGCGCCGTCCAGCAGCGGGTCGTTCGGGTCGTACGCACCGACCTGGACGTGTGCCTTGAATACCCGCGCGCCGCTCTCCACCGCCTCGCGCACGTACCGCTGGACGCCCTCCTCGGGGAAGAGGGTGGCCGTGCGCAGACATCCCGCCACCCGCTCCGCGAACCGCGCCGCCCAGGCGTTGAGCCACTGGGCCATGCCCGGCTTGTGCGGGTAGAGCATCGAGGTGAACCGCAGCACCCCGAAGTCCCGCAGCAGGGCGACCCGCCGGTCCTCCTCCCGGTAGGTGATGGGCCACTCGACCCCGGTCAGCGGCCCCACGGCGTCGAAGTACGCCCACACCTTGCGCAGGACGCGGTCGGGCATGAAGTGCGTGTGCACGTCGACGAGCCCGGGCGTCCCGAGCCGCTCCCAGAAGGCCCTGACGTCCTCGGCCTCGCGTTCAGAAGAGCCCACCCTGCGCCCCCTTCGGTATCCGCACCACCGGCACGGTGGTCCCCTCCCCGCCCCGGACGAGGTCCCACCCCGTGATCAGCCGCGTGTCGAGCGCGATCCGCCGCCCGTCCGGCGCCACGAGGTGCACGTCGGGACCGGCGGCCGCGACGACCGTGCCGCGCACCTCCCCGTCCGCGACGAGCTCCTGCACGACCCCGTCGACGGCGTCCACCCCCGCGAGCCCGAAGACCTCCGCGTGGTCGGCGACCCGCGGCTCGACCCGCTCCAGGGTCTCGCCCCACCCGGGCACGTCCACGGCCCGCCGGTACAGCGCCATCACCTCGGCGGCCCGCTCCACCGCGCCGGGCAGCCCGGCGCGGACGGCGCGCTTCACGGCGTACGGGATCCGGTCGGGCACCCCCAGCGCGGTGCCGAGCACCTCCTCGGTCCGCCGCGCCGCCATCAGCGGCCCGCGCCCGAGCCAGGTGAACGCCACGGCCCCCTGCTCAAGCAGCCGCGCGTCGCCCCGCTCCTGCGCCGTGATGCCCACCTTGACCAGGCCGGGCCCGAACCACGCGAGGTACACCCGGAAGACGCGGGGATCGTCCGGTACCGCGTCGGCCGCCACCGAGCCCATCCGGTCCAGCCGCGTGCACTCGGCGCACCTCCCCCCGGTGCTGCGCCCGGCCACGACGGCCGCCAGGGGGCACGGATGGCCGCGGGCCCCGGTGCACCGCCGTTCCCCGACGGCGCGGAAGCCGATCTCCCGGCCGTACGGCAGCGGGCTGACCCGGCCGCCCTCCCAGGCGAGCACGGGCCTGCCGTCCCGCCACCGCAGCCCGGCGGCCCGGGTCACAGGAGGTACCGGGTACGACCGCCCGTGGTGGTGTCCCTCAGGTCGCGCAGCATGGTGTGCCTCTCGCGCACGTCCTTCAGCGCCACGGGATCGAGGTCCGCGAGGACGACCTCCGCCTCCTCGGCGCCCGCCTCGGCCACCAGGCGCCCGTCCGGTCCCCAGACACCGCTTCCGCCACAGGTGTTCCAGCCCCCGGTCCGTCCCACGTGGTTGGCGAGCACGCTGTACATGGTGTTGTCGAAGGCCCGCGCGGGAAACCACATCCGCGACTCGTGGTAGCCGTTGCCCACGCCGAACAGCGCCCCCACGACGTACGCGTGACACCCGTCGAGCGCGGCCGCGCGGGCGTGCTCGGGGAACCCGGAGTCGTAACAGATCCCGAGGCCGAGCCGCCATCCGTCGACCTCGACCGTGCAGCCGGTCTCCCCCTGCCGGTAGACGTCGCGCTCCGCGGCGAACAGCGTCTGCTTGTCGTACCGCCCGGCGTCCCGGCCCTGCGCGTCGATCACCAGCGCCGACACGTACAGCGCCCCGCCGTCGTGCACGGCCGCCCCGACGATCCCCACGACCCCGCCGTCCCGGCAGGCCTCGCGCACCCCGTCCAGCCGCGCGTCCCCCACCTGAACGGCGCACCGCTCCGGATCGGCGGCGATCAGCCCCGGCTCGTAACCGCTCAGGAACTTCTCCGGGAACACCGCCACCCGCGCCCCGCGCCCGGCGGCCTGGCGGACCATCGCGGCCACGGTCGCGGCATTGGCCCCGACATCCCCGGCCACCGGCGTCGCCTGCGCAGCGGCCACACGCAACCCCCGGGAGGGCGACTGTTCGCTCGGCATACGGGTCAACCTAGCAACCCCGCCCCAACGCCAGAGGCCCCGGACTTCCGTCCGGGGCCTCTGGCCTGCTGTGCACTCGGCAGGATTCGAACCTGCAACCTTCTGATCCGTAGTCAGATGCTCTATCCGTTAAGCTACGAGTGCTTGTGCTTCCCGGGCTTTTCTGCCCGGTCGGCGTTGCGGGAACAACATTACATGACCTGCGCCGTCACGCGAAATCCGTTATCCAAACCCGCTCCGACCTGGGCAAATCCCCCCAGGGAAGATCAGGAAGCTCTCTCGCGGACCCCACCCGGAAGCACCCGGAAGAGCTGGCGGCGTCCGGAAGGCGTCGATCTCCCACCAGCCCGCCGGCCGTCCCGGCCGCGGCCGCGGTCGCGGCGGCGGCGGCGGCAGTGGCGGTCGGGTCGGGGTCGCGTCACCCGTCCCGCGGGACGCCCCGGCCCGGCCGTCGCGTCACCGGTTCCGGAAACGGCCGAAGCCCCGGCCGTGGGGCCGGGGCTTCGGGTGGTGCGGCGGAGGCGGAGGGATTTGAACCCTCGATGGGCTTTAAGACCCAAACCGCATTAGCAGTGCGGCGCCATAGACCGGACTAGGCGACGCCTCCAGTGACACCCGCGCGAGCGCGAGTGGTGCGTGCAGATGATGACACAGCCCAGGGGGGTGTCACCAATCGCTCCCCACGGTACTAGGCGTGCGGGGCGCAGAGCAAAGGCTTTCGGGTTGCGCAACGCGCGGGGCGGTGCAGCGTTAGTGAGGTGAGGGATCCCGGACGATCCGGGCATCCCGACGGTTTCGTGGTTCCGTGACCCTGGAGTTCGTATGCTGCGCCGTCTCGTCCTCACCGCCACCGCGTCCCTCGCCGTCCTCGGCGCCGCCGCACCCGCCGCGCTGGCCGGTACGACCGGGCCACTGATCCCCCGTCTGCCGTCCGTGCCGCTGCTGGCGGCCACCGACAAGCTGACCGTCACCGTGGCCGGCTCCGGGAGTGCCGCGCTGGACGGCACCTTCGACCTGGAGTGCGGGGCACGCACCGCCGGCGGGAACCACCCGCAGGTGCAGCGCGCCTGTGTCCGGCTGGAAGAGCTCTCCCAGGACGGCGGCGACCCGTTCGCCCCCGTGGCCCAGGACCGGATGTGCACCATGCAGCACGGCGGCGACGCGACCGCCCACATCACCGGAACCTGGCACGGACGGCAGGTCGACGCCCGGTTCAACCGGAGCAACGGCTGCGAGATCCAGCGGTGGGACACCCTGGAACCGGTGCTTCCGCGCGCCGGCGCGTAAGGCACGGGATGGGCGGGTTCCGGCCGGAACCCGCACACAACCTTCGCCGGGGCGACCCCGTCATCCGCCGCCCCACCCATTGCGCCTGCCTTTAGACTCCCTCCAGTGACAGGCCCCGGCCCGAGGGGTGGCAGTAGGTCAGTGGGAGGAAGCGTCGTCGTGAGCAGCAGGCCATCCCGAGGCGCTGCTCGCCTCGCAGCCATACTCGACGCGCTGCCGGACGGGCTCGTCCTCGTCAACGCGAACGGCACCGTCGTCAACGCCAACACCATCGCCCTGGAGATGTTCGAGAGCCCGGGGACCGCGCTGGTGGGGCGTGGACTGCTGGATCTGCTCCCGGCCTTCGACTCGCGGCTCATCCCCGGCTCGATGCGCCGCCCCGAGGCGGCCGACGCGCGCGGGCGTACGAAGCCGACCCGGATGATCGCGCGGCGGACGGACGGGAGCGAGTTCCCGGTCGAGGTGACCAGCGCGAGCCTGGAGGACGGGCGCGAGGCGTACGACTCGTACGGCGCCACTCCGCGGCCGTACACGGGCGACGAGCTGCTCATGCTGGTCGTGCGGGATCTGTCCGGGACCATCGACACCGAGGCCGAACTGGCGCGCTCGCAGCGCCAGACCGAGATGATCCTGCGCGCCGCGTCCGAGGGCGTCGTAGGTACGGACACGGACGGGCGGATCGTCCTCGTCAACCCGGCCGCCGCGCAGATCCTCGGCTGGCGCGCCAGCGACCTGGGCGGCAAGGAACTGCACCCGCTGATGCTCCACTCGCGCGCGGACGGCGAAGCGTTCCCGTACGACGAGTCGCCGCTGGCCGACACGCTCCGCTCGGGGCGCAAGCACCGGGTGCGCGGACAGGTGGTGTGGGCCAAGGACGGTTCCGCGGTGCCGGTGGACCTGACGACGGCGCCGGTGCGCGACGGGGACCAGCTCGTCGGCGCGGTGATGACGTTCACGGACCGGCGGCCTTACGAGGAGCTGGTCGAGTCCCACACCGCCGAGGTCACCGCGCTGACGGCGCAGCACGCCGCCGAGGTCGCCGCACTGACCGAGAAGCACGCCGTCGAGCTGGCCGACCGCAGCGAGCGGTACTCCGTCGAGAGCGAGCAGCGCGAGGAGCGGTACGCGGCGCTGGCCGCACGGCACGCCCAGCTGACCGCCGTGCTCGGCGAGTCGCTGCGCGGGCCGCTGGAGGAACTCCGCGCCGAGCTGGGCACGCTGGCCTCCGATCCGGCGGGGCAGCTGTGGCCCGAGGCCAACCAGATCCTGCACCACCTGGCCGCCGGGTACGCCCGGATGACGACGCTCGTCGACAACGTGCTGGGCTTCCAGCGGCTCGACACCGGCGACGAGGACCTGCGCAAGACGAAGGTGCTGCTCGACGCGGTCGTCGCGGCCGGTGTCGAGGGCGCCGTCGAGCTCATCGGCCCGGGCCGGGCGCAGTTCGCGGTGCACGCGCCGCCCATCGAGGCCGAGGTCGACGGCGTACGCGTCTCCACCGCGCTCGCGCACCTGATCGCGGACGTGGCCGGGGTCGACTCGACCGGCAAGGCGCGGGTCGTGCCCGGCGCCGGGTACGTCGACTCGACGATCGTCGTCGCGGCGGCCCAGCGCAGTGATGTGGTGCGGATCGAGGTGCGCGGGCCCTACGCCGGCGGCGACCCGGTGCACGAGCCGATCGTGCGCGGGATCGTCCGCGCGCACGGCGGTGTGCTGCAGACGCACGAGGTGCCCGGGATGAGCGGGCACGCGTACGTGCTGGAGGTGCCCCTGGGATCGGGTGCCGGGACGGTGAAGCCGGCGGCCGACGCCGTTCCGGCCGACGAGACCCCGGCCGAGGTGACCCCGGCCGGCGAGGCCCAGGCCGCCCCCGGCACCGCCCCTGCCGAGGCGGTCGCTCCCGTGCTGCCGGCGCAGCAGTCCGGGGAGACCTCCGGCGGCGGGCGGCGGAGGGCCCGGCGGGCGTCGACCGACGCGTTCCTGGAGAGCCCCGTGCAGGCCGAGGACCCCGTGGCGGCCAAGCCGACCGGGCGGCGGCGGGGCCGGCCGAGCCCGGCCGAGGCCGCGGCCCAGGCGGCCGTACCGCAGCCCGCCGCTCCCGCCGCCGCCACTCCCTCCACTCCCGCCGCTGCCGCCGCGCAGGCCGACACGCCTGCCGAGGGCGCGGTGATGACGGCCGCCGAGAGCGCGCAGGGGCGCGCGGCCCGTGGACAGACGGTGCCGCCGCAGGGCGTGCCGGTGGACGCGGCACGCGTGCCTGCCGCGGGACTTCCGGCGCTGTCCGCTGCCCCCATGCCGGGGGCGGCGCCCGCGCCGACCGGGCGGCGTGCCCGGCGGGCGCTCGGTGCCGCGCAGGAGCGGTCCGCGGCGGCCTCGCCGGAGGGCGCCCGCACGGCGTTCGCGCTGCCGCCCGCCCAGGCCGACCGGCGCGCCGACACCGGCGCCGCCGCGGGCGGGGCGGCTGTCCCGGGCACGGGGCCCACCGCGGGACCGGGGCACGAGGGGCGCCACGACGCCGTCCGCGACACCGGTGGCGTACGCCCGGAGCCGGACGCCGACCACACGCCGCCGCAGCCGCACCCCGTGCAGCCCCGGGCGGTGCCGCCGCAGCCCGCGCAGCCGTCCGCCCCCGCCCCGGCCCAGGGCCCTGCGCCGGTACAGGTCCCGCCGCAGGCCCCGGCGCCCACCGGTCGGCGGCGCGCAGCTCACGAAGCCCCCACCCCCGCCACCGGAACCGGCACCGGCCCTGGCACGGGTTCCGTACCGCTGCCGCCGGAGGTGCCGTCCGGCGACGAGGCGAGCAGTTCGACGCAGGGACGGGCGTTCAGCGTGCGCACCCTGGGGCAGGGCGTGCCGTTCGCGCAGCAGATCGCCCAGCCGCCGGCGCCCGCCCCGTCCGGGCGGCGCCGCAAGCTGGCCACGCCGCCCGCGGAGGGCGAGCGCCCCGTACCGCCTCCGGCGGCTCCCGCGGCGCAGCCCCCGCCGCGGCTGGCCCCTCCGGCGGAGGGCCGGGCCTACGAGATAGGAGCACCGGACGCGAACGCGGCCGAAGGCCCCGAGCCGCTGGACGGTCCCGGCGGCGCCGTCGAGGTGGCCAACGAGCCCGCGCCGCTGCCCGTCGACGACGAGCTGCCGCCCGAGCCGCTGGACAACCCGCGCCGGCTGCTGGTCTGGCCCGCGCCGGACGTCGCCACCCAGGAGGCGCTGAGCGAGCGCGGCTACCGCCCGGTGATCGTGCACTCGCGCGAGGAGGTCGACGCGCAGATCGCCGCGTTCCCGGCGGCGCTGTTCGTGGACCCGCTGACGGGGCCGATCACGCGCACGGCCCTGCAGTCGCTGCGCCAGGCCGCGGTGGCGGCCGAGGTGCCGGTGCTGCTGGCGGCCGGGCTCGGACAGGCGACGCGGGAGGCGGCGTACGGCGCCGACCCCGCCGTCCTGCTCAAGGCGCTGGCTCCGCGGGACAGCGAGCAGCATCCGTCACGGGTGCTGCTGATCGAGGAGCACGAGGAGATCGCGCTGGCCCTGACGGCGGCGCTGGAGCGGCGCGGGATGCAGGTGGCCCGGGCGGACGCGGACACGGACGCCGTCGCGCTGGCGGCGCAGATGCGGCCGAACCTCGTGGTGATGGACCTGATGCAGGTTCGCCGCCGGCGCGCGGGGATCATCGACTGGCTGCGCGCGAACGGACAGCTGAACCGCACGCCGCTCGTGGTGTACACCTCGGCGAGCCTCAACGAGGACGAGCTGCCGAAGCTGGCTTCCGGCGAGACGGTGCTGTTCCTCGCGGAGCGGTCGACGAGCCCCGAGGTGCAGTCGCGGATCGTGGACCTGCTGGCGAAGATCGGTACGAACTGACGCCGGACGGAGTGACGCCGGGCGGAGTGAGCGGGACGGACCGAACCGTACACGTCGAGCCGTAGCCGTACGGACGGAGCGGGACGGACCGGCGGGATGCGCCACGGGAGCCGAACGGGGCGCGCCGCGGGAGCCGAACGGCCGTCCGGGCTGCACGTCCGGGCTGCACGCGTGAAGGGCGCCCCCCGAGCGGGGGGCGCCCTTCGCCGCACCGGTGCGGCGGAGCAAGGCGGTGCCGTGCGGTCAGAGCAGCGTCACGTCCAGCTCCCCGGCCGCGTACTGCCGGCGGATGACCTTCTTGTCGAACTTGCCCACGCTCGTCTTCGGCACCGCCGGGACCGTCGCCCAGCGCTCGGGCAGCTGCCACTTGGCGATCGACCCGGCGAGGAAGGTGCGCAGCGCCTCGTAGTCGGCGGTCGCGTCCTCCTTGAGGACGACGGTCGCCAGCGGGCGCTCGCCCCACTTGTCGTCCGGGACGGCGACGACGGCTGCCTCCACCACCTCGGGGTGGGCCATCAGGGCGTTCTCCAGCTCGACCGACGAGATCCACTCGCCGCCGGACTTGATGACGTCCTTGGCGCGGTCGGTGAGGGTGAGGAAGCCGTCCGCGCTGATCACGCCGACGTCGCCGGTCCTGAGCCAGCCGTCCGCGCTGAACTTGTCCTCCGGGGCCAGCGGTTCGCCCGCCGCGCCGCCGTAGTACGCGCCGGCGATCCACGGGCCGCGTACCTCCAGCTCGCCGGCGGACTCGCCGTCCCAGGGGAGGATGTCGCCGCCGGGGCCGACCAGCCGGGCCTCGACGCAGGCCGGGAAGCGGCCCTGGGTGATGCGGTACGGCCACTCCTCCTCGGCGGTCAGGCCGGCCGGCGGGTTGGCCATGGTGCCCAGCGGCGACGTCTCCGTCATGCCCCAGGCGTGGCAGAGGCGGACGCCGAGCTTGTCGTACGCCTCCATGAGCGAGGGCGGGCAGGCGGCGCCGCCGATGGTGACGTTCTTCATGGAGGAGAGGTCGCGGGGGTTGGCGGTGACCTCGGCGAGGAGGCCCTGCCAGATGGTGGGGACGGCCGCGGCGTGCGAGGGCCTCTCCAGCTCGATCATCTCGGCGAGCGGGGCGGGCTGCAGGAAGCGGTCGGGCATCAGCATGTTGACGCCGGTCATGAAGGTGGCGTGCGGCAGGCCCCACGCGTTCACGTGAAACTGCGGCACGACCACCAGAGTCGTGTCCTTGTCGGTGAGGCCCATCGACTCGGTCATGTTGACCTGCATGGAGTGCAGGTAGATGGAGCGGTGGGAGTAGACGACGCCCTTCGGGTCACCGGTGGTGCCGGAGGTGTAACACATGGCGGCGGCCGAGCGCTCGTCCAGCTCCGGCCAGTCGAAGGTGGCGGGACGATCCGCGATGAGCTCCTCGTACTCGTGCACCTGGGGAGCCGCGTCCGCGAGGAGGGAGCGGTCGCCGGGGCCCGAGACCACGATGTGCTCGATCGTGGGCAGGTGCGGCAGGAGCGGGGCAAGGAGCGGCAGCAGGGAGCCGTTGACGATGACGACCCGGTCCTCGGCGTGGTTCACGATCCAGATCAGCTGCTCGGCGGGCAGCCGCAGGTTCAGCGTGTGGAGGACGGCGCCCATGGAGGGGATCGCCAGGTACGCCTCGACGTGCTCGGCGTTGTTCCACATGAGGGTGGCGACGCGTTCGTCGCCGGTGACCCCGAGTTCCTCGCGCAGGGCACCCGCCAGCCGGGTCGCTCGTGCGCCGGCCTCCGCGAAGGTACGGCGATGCGGGGCGGCGGCGTCGCCGGTCCAGGTGGTGATCCGAGACTGGCCGTGGATCGTCATCCCGTGGTGCAGGATGCGGGTCACAGTCAGCGGTACGTCCTGCATGGTGCTCAGCACGGCGTCCTCCCGCGGGCGCGCAGTTCTTGGACCGGGGGGACCCCGGCCACCCTGGCAGAAAGGGTGGGGAGATTCTGCGCACATACCGCGCGGTATGTCACTACCCAGGAGTAGATCCTTTGTCGGCGATCACCGCACGGGGCTGAGTTCCGGGTCCTCGCGGAGCTTGCCTAGCGCGCGGGACACGGCACTTTTGACCGTGCCGACGGACACCCCGAGCACCTCGGCCGTCTGCGCCTCGCTGAGGTCCTCGTAGTACCGCAGGACCACCATGGCCCGCTGGCGATCGGGCAGTCTGAGCACCGCGCGCCACATGGCGTCGCGCAGCGCCTGCTGCTCGGCCGGGTCGGGCTCGGCGACGCCGCCGGCCGGTTCCGGCAGCTCCTCGCACGCGAACTCGTCGACCTTGCGCTTGCGCCACTGCGAGGTGCGGGTGTTCACCAGGGCGCGGCGGACGTAGCCGTCGAGCGCGCGGTGGTCCTCGATGCGGCTCCAGGCGACGTACGTCTTGGTCAGCGCGGTCTGGAGCAGGTCCTCGGCGTCGCACGGGTTGGCCGTCAGCGACCGGGCGGTGCGCAGCAGCACGGGTCCCCGGGCCCGTACGTACGAGGTGAACGACGGGTACGCCGGGTAGGACGGGTACGGCGGGCATCCGGTGGCGGCTGTGGAGGCTCCCGTACAGACGGGGCCGGCGGTCGAGGTCATGGGACCACGCTAGGTTCGGGTATTCCCCGGGGGATCGGCCCCAGGTCCCGAAAGCGGCTCCCCCTCAGGTTGTAGGGGCGGGCCGGGCCCCACCTCCTGGAGGTGGAGAGGGGAGGGGCGCACCTCAGGGTTCGCCCGCGTCCCTCAGGAATCGGCCGTGAGGATCAGGATCCGGCCATAAGGCTCAGGAAACGGCCGTGAGGCAGGATCCGGCCGGCCGCGAGGGTGCCCGGGGCCGCGGGGCGCCGCCGGGCGTGGCACGACGACCGCAGGCAGGCCGCCGCCGGGCAGGCGCGACCCCGCGTCAGGCGCGACCCCGCGTCAGGCGTCGGTGCCGAGCACCAGCGCGGAGGTCGGCACTCCCGTGCCCGCCGTGACGAGGACGCGGGCCGCGCCCGGGACCTGGTTCACCGCCGTGCCGCGCACCTGCCGCACGGCCTCCGCGATGCCGTTCATGCCGTGCAGGTACGCCTCCCCGAGCTGGCCGCCGTGGGTGTTGAGCGGCAGCCGCCCGGCGGCGACGAAGTCCGCGCCCTCGCCGGGCCCGCAGAACCCGTACTCCTCCAGCTGCATGAGCACGAACGGCGTGAAGTGGTCGTAGAGGATGCCGACGTCGATGTCGGCGGGGCGGAGGCCCGAAGTGCGCCACAGCTGCCGGGCGACGACGCCCGCCTCCGGCAGGCCGGTGAGGTCGTGGCGGTAGAAGCCGGTCATCGCCTCCTGTGCCCGCCCGGCGCCCTGCGCCGCCGCGACGATCACGGCGGGTGGCCGGGGCAGGTCGCGTGCGCGCTCGGCGGACGTGACGACGAGCGCCTGGCCGCCGTCCGTCTCCTGGCAGCAGTCGAGCAGCCGCAACGGCTCGACGATCCAGCGGGAGGCGGCGTGGTCGGCGAGCGTGATGGGCCTGCCGTGGAAGTGCGCGGCGGGGTTGGTCGCCGCGTGGCGGCGGCCGGTGACGGCGACGTGCCCGAAGGCCTCGGGCGTCAGCCCGTACGTGTGCAGGTACCGCCGGGCGGCCATCGCGACCCAGGACGCCGGGGTGAGCAGCCCGAAGGGCAGCGTCCAGCCGAGCGCCGCGCCTTCGGCGGTCGGCTCGCGGTGCTGGACGCCGGCGCCGAAGCGGCGGCCGGAGCGCTCGTTGAACGCCCGGTAGCAGACGACGACGTCCGCGACGCCCGTGGCGACGGCGAGCGCGGCCTGCTGGACGGTGGCGCAGGCCGCGCCGCCGCCGTAGTGGACGCGGGAGAAGAAGGACAGCTCGCCGATGCCGGTCGCCTGCGCGACGGTGATCTCCGGGCTGGTGTCCATGGTGAAGGTGACCATGCCGTCGACGTCGGCGGGCGTCAGTCCGGCGTCGTCGAGCGCGGCGTGCACGGCCTCGACGGCCAGCTTCAGCTCGCTGCGCCCGGAGTCCTTGGAGAACTCGGTGGCGCCGATGCCGGCGATCGCGGCCCGCCCGCCGAGGGCGTCGGCCCTGCGCACGCTCATCGCCGCTCCCCCTCCGCCAGGGTCACCGTGACGGTACCCGTGACGTGATGGCCGATCGTGTTGGCGCCGACGACCCGCACCTGTGCGGTGTCGCCGTCCAGGGCGACGACCGTGCCCGTGAGGGTCATGGTGTCGCCGGGGCGGTTGGGCGCCCCGAGGCGTATGGCGACGCCGCGCAGGCGGGCGAAGGGGCCGAAATGGTCGGTGACGTACCGGCCGACGAGGCCGTTGGTGGTCAGGATGTTCATGAAGATGTCGGGGGAGCCCTTGGCCCGGGCGGCCTCCGGGTCGTGATGCACGTCCTGGTAGTCGCGGGAGGCGAGGGCGCCCGCGACGATCAGGGTGCGGGTGACCGGGATGCGCAGCGGGGGCAGCTCGTCCCCCACGGCCACGGCCCCCGCCCTCTCCCCCGCCATGTCAGCTCCCCACCGCCCGGAACACCGGGAGCTCCAGGTCCTGGTCGACCCGCTGGAACTCCAGCCGGACCGGCATCCCGATCCGCACCTCGTCGTGCGGAACGCCCGTCACGCTGCTGACGATGCGCACGCCCTCGGCGAGCTCGATCAGCCCGACCGCGTAGGGAGGGTCGAACGCGGGAAACGGCGGGTGGTGCATGACCACGTACGAGTACACCGTCCCGGAGCCGTCCGCCTCGACGGTGTCCCACCGCTCCGCGCCGCAGGACCAGCAGCCCGGGAGCCACGGGAAGCGCAGCGTGCCGCAGCCCGCGCAGCGCTGGAGCAGCAGCCGGTGCGCCGCCACGCCCTCCCAGAAGCCGGCGTTGTCCCGGTTGACGACGGGCCGGGGCCGCCGGGACCGCTGGAGCCGGTGGGGCTGCCCTCCGGTGGGCGCGTACTTGAGGATGCGGAAGCGGTGGGTTCCGGCGAGCTCGCCGCCGGCCGTGCGGACGTCGGTCCGGGTGGTGACGAAGTAGCCCGGGCCGAGCCTGGTCGTCTTGCGCCCCGACACCGACTCGATCACGGTGTCGAAGGCGACGGCGTCCCCGGGGCGCAGGTCACGCAGGTACTCCTGCTCGCAGTCGGTGGCGACGACCGCTCCGTACCCGGCGTCGTCGAGCAGGGCGAGGAGCTCGTCGTACGCCCGGGAGCGGCCCCGGTGACCGGACAGCCCGCCCATCGTCCAGACCTGGAGCATCGTCGGGGGCGCGATGGCGCCGGGGCCGGAGTAAGCGGGGTGGGTGTCGCCCATCGCCTCGCACCAGTGCCTGATCATGGGCTCGTTGACGGGGTCCTTGCCGACGCCCCGGGTGACGGCCGCCCGGCCCTCGTACGCCTTCAGCCGCCCGTACAGTCCGTCCGCCACCGCCGCACACCCCCTCGCTCCGCCGGTATCTGACGATCCGTCAGCTGAGCCGGGACTGTCAACCCCCGGACCGGGCGGGGGCGCGGACACGGCGAGGCGGCCTGCACCGCGGATGCCGAAGCACCGCCGCGCAGACCGCCGTTCACCCCGTACGACCATGCCCCCCTCGGGCCGGTCCGCCTCCCCCTGTCACCAAAGAGGGAGAAGTGCACCTCCGCATCGCCCTGCCGGATCACCGCGTCTCGACGTCGTAGCCCAAGAGTTACCCACCACATCCCCGGCGAACCAGACGGGAGAAAACAATTCGCCCTCAAGCGTGACAGCCGCCGAGCGGTGACGACGCTTCCCATTTTCGAATCTCTGTACGAATATGTAAGACATGGCGTCCGACCGGCAGACCGCCGCCCCGGCACTGGCCCACGCCCTGTCCGCCGCCGCGCAGGGCTTCCCCGTCATCCCGCTGTCGCCTACCAAGCTGCCCGCACTGCGTTCCCCGCACCGGGACACCCCAGGAGCGCCGTGCCGCGGCGCATGCGGTCTCCCCGGCCACGGCATCCACGACGCGACCTGCGACCCGCTCGCCGTACGGCGACTCTTCGCCGCAGCGCCCTGGGCGACCGGCTACGGCATCGCCTGCGGCCGCCCGCCGCACCACCTCGTCGGAGTCGACCTCGACACCGAGCCGGCGGCCCTGTACGACCTCGCCGCCCGGCACCACTTCACCATTCCGCGGACCGTCACGGTCCTCACCCCCAGCGGCGGCCGCCATCTCTGGCTGACCGGCCCGCCCGACGCCGTGGTCCCGAACTCCGCGAGCCGCCTCGCCCCGGGCATCGACATCCGCGGCGCCGGGGGCTACCTCGTCGGGCCCGGCTCGGTCACGACGCGCGGCGCCTACCGCCTGGCGCCCGGCACGGCCCATCTGCCCCCGGCGCCGTGCCCGCCCGCGCTGCTCCGCCTCCTCGCCCCGCCCACCCGCCGGCACCCGGGGGGCCGCACCACCCGGGCACCCGCCCACGGCGAGGGCCTGATCCGCTTCGTCCTGGCCGCCCCGGAGGGGCAGCGCAACACCCGCCTGTTCTGGGCGGCCTGCCGCGCCTGCGAGAACGGCCTCGGCGACACCCTCGCGGCCGCCCTCGTCACCGCCGCCGTCCGCACGGGCCTCCCCGAACCCGAGGCCCGCGCCACGATCGCCTCGGCAGCCCGCCTGACGCACGCCTCCCGCCGGACCTGAACCACGAAGGGCGCGGCTCCCGACCCGAGCCTCGCCCGTCGACCGGCCACTACCGCCACCTGCGGAGGGCGGGCCGTGGAGGGGAAATCCAGGGTTTCCAGCCGTCGCGGGGTTCCCGGCCGACGACCCCCCGAGGGCTCGGGGTGAGCGCTTTCCGCCATCCAGCCCATTCTTCTTATATTCCATTGATGCATATGGTGGTCTCGGTCGAAATCGCCTCGGCGAATCCCAACAACGGACAGTTGTCTACGTAATATGCCAGCCGACAGAAGGGGCGATTCCGGATGTCCGGAATTCCCTGAACGCGCCACCACCCCTCAGGAGCTGGCTTCTCCATGACGCTGTATACCCCTGACGCGCCTCAATGGCGCAGAACAACAGCCTGGTTGGCGGCAGTACTCACCGTGCTGATTGCCGCCGTCGTCGTAGCGGTGACGCCCACCCGGGCAAATGCGATCGCTCTGCCCGTACCTCTGGGTACCGCCGACAGCTTCGCGGTCCTGGCCGGTCAGTCGGTCACCAACACCGGGCCTTCGGTCATCACCGGAGATGTCGGAGTGCATCCCGGGACGGCCATTTCCGGTTTCCCGCCGGGTCTGGTCAACGGGACATTCCACTCCGCGGACGCGGTCGCCGCCCAGGCCAAGAGCGATCTGGTCGCCGCGTACAACAATGCGGCCGGACAGGCCTCGGACGGCGCGCTTCCTCCTGATGCCGGCGGTCTGACGCTGGTCCCGGGCGTCTACACGGCGTCGACCACCCTCGGTCTCACCGGCACGCTCACCCTGGACGCTCAGGGCAATCCTGACGCCATCTGGGTCTTCCAGGTCGGTTCGGCCCTGACGACGGCTTCCGCCAGTGATGTGAGCCTCATCAACGGCGCCTCGCCGTGCAATGTGTTCTGGCAGATCGGCAGCTCGGCCACCCTCGGTACGGATACCGACTTCGTCGGCACCATCATGGCCATGACGTCGATCACCGCCACCACGGACGCGGACATCGTCGGCCGTGCACTGGCCCGTAACGGCTCCGTGACGCTGGACACCAACACGATCACCCGGCCGGCGTGCGACGGGGGCACCACGGGCGGGACCACCGGAGGTACGAACGGAGGCACCACGACCGGAGGGACCACCGGAGGTACGAACGGGGGCACCACGACCGGCGGCGTTGTCGGCGGCGTGACCACCGGCGGCACCACGACCGGCGGCGCCACCACCGGCGGCGTGGTGGGCGGTGTCACCACCGGCGGCACCACGGGCGGAGGCGGTCAGAAGCCGCCCGGCAAGCCCGGCAAGCCGGGGAAGCCGGGGAAGCCCGGCAACGGGCATGACGGCAAGCCCGGCAAGCCGGCGAAGCCCGGCAACGGGCACGACGACAAGCCCGGCAAGCCGGCGCATTCCGGTGAACCCGGCGGCTACGGCAGCAAGTGAGTTCCCCGCACACCTGCGAGAACCACGGCAACGAGTCCCACACAGGCCCTGCGGCAGGCTGAGCGGATCGGCAGGAGGCCGCATTCATGAGTGGGACAGGTGGCGCGCGACGGATCGTCATCGATCACGTCGCGCGCCACGCGCGACATCCGGAAGAAGCGGAAAATGAACAGTCGGGATGGGAAGGCCGGGTGGGGCCGTGCTGGGCGGCGTCGAATCAGTGGCAGCGAAGGAACCGGATCACCCGGAATCCGGATCGTCCGGGAGCGGCCGGAGCGGTGCTTCCCCTGCTCCTCATGGCGATTCGGGGAATCCGGGTCGCACCCTGAAGGCGGCCACCTGGGCCGCCGTAGTGCTGTGCGTGGCCGTAACGCTTGTTCATGTGGCTCTGATTTTTCTCCATGTGGCGCCTGTGAATGCCATCTCACAGCAGTACAGCAAGCAGATCAACGCGTGGGTCCTTCCTGTGTTCGAGCAGAATTGGCGACTCTTCGCCCCGGACCCCGAGTCGGTCAACCGCCAGATTTCGGCGAGGACCATGCGAACCGCTCCGAACGGCACCGTGCAGGTGAGCGGCTGGTTCGACCTGAGCGGTGTGGACAATTCCGCGATCGAGCACAACCCCTTTCCGAGCCATACGACGCAGAACATGCTGCGCCGGGCCTGGAGCTCCTATCTCGAAACGCTGGGCGGTGACGACCAGCCACGTTCGGAGCGGGGGGTGGTGATCCAGCAGTACCTGCGCAACATCGCCGCCGATCGCGTCGCCGACCACCGTGGTGGCGAACCGTTCGACTCCATCCAACTCCGTGTCGTCACGGTGCCGGTGGGTCCCCCCGGTGCGGCGGGGAACGGCCGCCCGGTCACCATGCCGCCCGTGGACACCCGTTACCTGCCCTGGTGGAAGGTGGCCCCGCATGGCACACGCTGAACCGATCCCCACCACGGCGCCCGCGCCCAGCACGTGCGGCCCGGAGCACGCGGGTGCCCGCGGAGGGATGCAGCGGCTGCTGGACCGCGTCCCTGCGCTCCTCGCCCTCCTGGTCGAGCGTCCGGTGTCCGTGTACGCGGCGGCGGTGCTGCGCATCGGATACGGCCTGCTCTACCTCGTGTTCCTGCTGCGTGAATTTCCGCACCGCGACGAGATCTGGGGGCCGGGATCGCCGTGGACGCCCGCGCTGGCGCGGCAGTTGTTCGACCAGACAGGATGGGTCAGCATTCTCACCCTGTCCGACAGCCGCGCGTACTTCGAGGTCTGCTACGCGGTGGCCGTCGTCACGTCGGCGCTCTTCATGCTGGGCTGGCGCACCAGGGCAGTGTCCGTCCTGTTCGCCGTCGTGGTGGCCTCGTTCCATGCCCGGGCGATCTTCATGACGGACGGCGGGGACAACCTCATCCTCCTCATGGCCGTCTACCTCGTCTTCACCGCCTGCGGCCGACGCTGGTCCCTCGACGCACGCAGGGCCAGGCTCCGAGCGGCTGCCGGGAACGAGACAGCCCGTTCTCCCCAGGCCGCGGGCGAGCTCCGGCGCCACCTCCGGGAGGCCCGCCTGGGCGTGGTCACCGTCCTGCACAACTGCGGGATGTTCGTCATCGCCGCCCAGGTGTGCTTCCTCTACGGCTCCGCGGGCTTGTACAAGGTGCAGGGTGGCACCTGGGGCAACGGAACCGCCCTGCACTACGCCCTGAACCTCGACATGTTCCAGCCCTGGCCCACGCTCTCCCACCTGGTCGACAGCCATGAGGCACTCCTCACGGCCGCCTGCTACCTGACCGTGCTGCTGCAGGTCGCGTTCCCCTTCGCCCTGTTCGGCAGGCTCAAGTACCCCATCCTGGTCATGCTGCTGACCATGCACGTCGGGATCGCGGTGCTCTTGGGCCTCCCGCTCTTCTCCGCCGCGATGATCGTCGCTGACGCGGTCTTCCTGCCGGACCGCTTCTACCGCTCTGCGGGACTGATCCGGTGGCGTGCGGCCCGGCGCACCGGTGCCGGCGTACGGCAGACACCGTCCGGACCGGAAGCCGGACTCGTACCGGCCCAGCCGGGACCGGTCCACTGGCCCGTGTGCCCCGCGACCGGCCCGCATCACGGGTCGGAGGGGGGGACGGACCGGATGCACGGTGAGACGAAGTGAACGCGGAGGGCGGGCCCACGCGCTGGGTGCCCGCCCTCTGACCTGGTCTTTCACCGACCTGCTGCGGTGGGTGTGGGATGTGAACCCACGGTGACTCGTGCCACGACGGTTTTCAAGAGGGCTGTGGCTCAGGGGACTGCACACTATGTGACCTGGCCTTTTCCCTTCCTAACCGCGCCTACGGGCCGATAGTGGTCCACAGCTGGTCCGCCAGGGAGCGTCCTGTCGATCATGTGTCGAGCCATATGAGCGTGCTGGCGAGGGCGATGGCGGCGAGGTAGCGGTCGGGACGTTTGCCGTAGCGGGTGGCGATGGCACGCCATTGCCTGAGCCGGTGAACGCAGCGTTCGACGACGTTGCGGCGGCGGTAGACGGCCTTGTCGAGCGGGGTCCGTGCCGACACCAGCCTGAGTCGGCGTGCCGATCGGGAGCAGCGCTGGGACGCGTCACCGGATGTCCATACTGGGCGGCTCGTTGGGCAAGCAGCTCGGTCGATTCCACGTCGACCGAACGTGACCTGTGCCACTATGGCCGCACCAACGGGCCGAGGGGGACGCATGGTTGGCATGAGTGGCGTGGATCGCCGTCAAGTCTGGACCAGGCTGATCGTGACGCTGGGGGTAGTCGCCCTGGGAGTCATCGGTATTTTCACCGTGACCAACACCGTGGGAGGCAGCAGCAACAACTGCACCGGGGCGGTCTGCGGCGACGACAACAGGGAGAACGAGGTCGTAGTTTCCACGCCTTCCCCGACAAGGTGAGTGCGGTGAACCTCAGATCAGCGGCCGGCCGACTGGGCGCCGGCTTGATGACACTCTTGGTCGTCACCGGCTGCAACAACTGCACCGGCTCGGTCTGCGGCAACCAGAACACAGGCAATGCCGTGAAAGACCAGACGGCCGACTCGGGCGCCACACCGAGGCAGAAGATCGCGCCCCGGCCCGCTCCAGTAACGCCATCCGCAGATGACCAGCCGCCCACGAAGGCCGAGTACATCAAGGCGGCTGACGCCATTTGCCAGAAGTGGACCCGCCAGGCCGAAAAACACACCACCTCTGACGCCGAACTGAGCTGGGAGCTTTTCACCACTCTCATCCGCCTTGCCACCAACATGGCGGACGAGTGGCACGCCATGACGCCACCGGTCGGCGACACGGGCCAGGCTGACGTCTTTATCGAGAAACAGTACGCCGACGTAGCCCGGCTGACGCGCATGCGAGACCTCTGGGCAAGCGGAGACACTGACGGGGCGCAAGTAGAGCTGGAGCAAGCCACCAGTGAGGAAGCCATAGCCGAGCGACGGGCCAGCGCCCGCGCATACGGCTTCCGCGTCTGCGACTAGGGGGTATCTCGCCGACCATCGGATCGTTGGTCCTAAACCTCCTCTACGACTGTTCGATCTCAGCCATGAGAAGCCGCAGCGTCGTGAGCACATCAAGGAGTTCGGCACCGCCGAGGACGGCCGATTGTTCCGCGCCGTGCAGGGCGGACACCTGCTGTCCAAGGAATACGGCGAGGTCTGGAAGGCCGCTCGCGAAGCCGTCCTCCTCCCGCATGAGATCGATACCCCTCTTGCCGAGGTGCCGTACGGACTCCGCGCTGCTGGTGTTTCTCTCTGGCTGGAGTCCGGTGTATCTCCGGCCGAGGTGGCCCGCCGAGCTGGCCCCAGCATCGCTGTTCTCTTCCGCTTCTACGCCAAGGCCATTCACCGCGCCCAAGAGCGCTCGAACCAGCAGATCCAGCGCGCCTTGGAGGCGGCAGAGGAGGAGTAGGGCAGCCGGACCGCGCTCACGGGCGGGGTGGCGTCTTTCGTGTTGGAGCCGGGTCCACGGCGATCTTCTGGCCAGTAGCCTTGACCTGCGGTTATGCCGTCTCCCGCTTTCGGATCTCGGTCCACGCCTGGTCCACACACGCTGGTCAACGGCGTGACAGAGGCGGAACAAGGAGAGACAGGGCCTATGAGAAAGGGGCGCCCCTCGACCGGGGCGCCCCCTATGACCAGCGCATACGCTGACCTGCTGCGGTGGGTGTGGGATTTGAACCCACGGTGACTCGCGCCACGACGGTTTTCAAGACCGTTCCCTTAGGCCGCTCGGGCAACCCACCCTGCCCCGTCCCACCTGCGGAGGGGCGGCTACAGCCTACCGGCTGGGGGCGCCCGGTGGGCGGGGGGCCGGGCGGGGTGGGACGGGGCAGGTGTCCTGCGATGCGAGACAGGGGCCGATTCCCCTGCGACGGCGGCGAGTTGTGCTGCATGATCCTCGCGGGACGGCAGGACTTCGGTGTCGTACGGGAGGAGCGTCCATGCCCAGGGAGAACCATCCGGTGAACAAGCGCTGGCTCGCCGCCGGGGCGCTGGCGGTGGCCGTCGGGCTCAGCGGCACGCTCAGTGCCTCCGCCGCGCCGGCGCAGGTGCCCGCCGCCGTGCGGACGGCCGCCGGTGACGACGTCCTCGGGCCCGGGCCGTACCACCGAGTGCTCGACCCCCTCGTGGGGAACTGGAAGGCCACCAAGTACAACTACGTGCTCGGCACGGGCGGCGAGCCGGTCGTCTCGCGCGACATCAGGGTCAAGGTGCGCTGGATCGAGAAGACCGGCGGCCGCTTCCTGGAGGAGCGGACCGAGGGCACGCTGGCCGGGCGGCCGTACTACCGCATCGGGATCATGGGGTACTCCACCATCGACCGGCGCTACGAGTGGACCACGTTCGACAGCGTCACGCCCACGGCCATGACCTACCGGGGCCTGCCGGGAACAGGGACGGCCACCGAGATCTCCGTCCCGGGCGAGTTCACCGACCCGGGGATCCTCGGGCCCGAGTACACGGGCCGGACCATCCCGATGCGGACCGTCTTCAGGATCGACTCCGCCGACCGCCACACGGTCGACCTCTACTTCACCCCGCCCGGGCAGCGGGAGCGGCTGGTCGACCGGGTGGTCTACCGCCGCTCCTGAGCCGGGCCGGGCCGCCGGTGGACGGTCAGCTGTCGCCCTTGCGCTCGCCCAGCGTGACCTGGACCGTGCTCTCCTTGCCACCCCGCTTGTAGGTCAGCGGGACCGAGTCGCCCGGCTGGTGCGTCCAGATCTCACTGATCAGGGTGGGGCCGCTGTCGATCGCGCGGTTGCCGAACTTGATGATCACGTCGCCGGGCTTCAGGCCCGCCTTCGCGGCCGGGCCGCCCGGGGTGATCGCGGGCGTGCCGCCGGCGCCCTGCTCGGCGATCGTGGCGCCCTCGCCCTCCTCGGTCATGTTCACCGTCGCGCCGATCACCGGGTAGACCGGCTGCCCGGTCCTGATCAGCTGCTCGGCGACGTTCTTCGCCTGGTTGACCGGAATGGCGAATCCGAGACCCACGGAGCCGGCCTGCGCGGAGCCGAGGCCGCCGCTGCCCGGGGACTGGATCGCGGAGTTGATGCCGATCACCGCACCGCGTGCGTCCAGCAGCGGGCCGCCGGAGTTGCCCGGGTTGATCGAGGCGTCGGTCTGCAGCGCGCTCATGTACGAGTTCTTGCCGCCGCCGTCGCCGGAGGCCACCGGCCGGTTCTTGGCGCTGATGATGCCCGTCGTGACCGTGTTGGACAGGCCGAACGGCGCGCCGATCGCGATCGTCGAGTCGCCCACCGCGACCCGGTCGGAGTTGCCGAGCGGCAGCGGGGTCAGCCCGGAGGGAGCGTTCTTGAGCTTGAGCACGGCCACGTCGTACCCCTGGGCGCGGCCGATGACCTCGGCGTCGTACTTCCGGCCGTTCGAGAACGTCGCGGAGAGGGTGCCGCCCCCCGCCGCCGAGGCCACCACGTGGTTGTTGGTGAGGATGTGGCCTTCCTTGTCGTACACGAAACCGGTGCCCGTGCCGCCCTCCTCGTCCGAGCCGCCGGACTTCGCCTCGATGGTCACGACGCTCGGCAGCGCCTTGTTCGCCACGGCGGCGACCGTGCCGGGGTCGCGCTTGAAGTCGGCGGGCGCCTCGCCGGCGGCGACGGTGGTGGACGTGGTGGCGGTGCCGTCGCTGCGCTCGGCCGCCCAGTAACCGATGCCGCCGCCGACGCCGCCCGCCGCCAGGGCCGCGACGAGGACGGCAGCGACCAGGCCGCCGCGGCCGGAGCGCGGACGGCCGGCCTGCGGCGCGCCGGGGGTCGCCGGGAACGGGGCTCCCCAGCCCGCGGTGGTGGGCGGGGCGGGGGGCGCCGGGGGCCAGGGGGCGCCACTGCCGCCGCCGTACGCAGGTGGTTGCGGGTGCCCGTGGGGCGGGGTCGGCGCCCCGGCGCCCGTACGGTCCTGCGCACCGGCACCCGGGCCCGCGGGCGTCGGCGCCGCGGCGGGCGGCGGGGACCCCGGTGCGGGTTCCGCGGGCGTCGGGGCGGCGGCCGGCGGCGGGCCGGCCGGGCCCGCGGGGTCGGGCGTGGATGCGGAGGGCGGCACGGGAGGTGTGGACGCGGTGCCCTCGTTCTCGGTGCTCACAGCTCGTTCTCCTCGAATTCCACGTCGTCTCTCGGCACGCTTTCCCGGCAAGCGTCGCAGTCAGCTTTTCCCACAGGCCGTCAGGCCACTGTAAGCCGGACCTGTGTATTGCGCTTCCCTCCTTTATTTCCGGCGAATCGGACGCCGGTCCGGTGTCCGGCCCCCGCCCGCCGCCGGTCTGGCACCATGACGCGGTGACCCACGCACGGCAGCAGCACACGATCCAGGTCGTCGCTCACCGAGGCGCCTCCGAGGAGGCCCCGGAGCACACTCTGGCCGCGTACATGAAGGCGATCGAAGACGGCGCCGACGCCCTCGAATGCGATGTACGGCTCACCGCCGACGGTCACCTCGTCTGTGTCCACGACCGCCGCGTCAACCGCACCTCCAACGGCCGTGGCGCCGTCTCCACCCTCGAACTCGCCGACCTCGCCGCCCTCGACTTCGGCGCCTGGAAGGGACGCGAGGACTCCGACGAGAGCCCGGACTGGCGCGACCCCCAGTACACCTCCGTCCTCACCCTGGAGCGGCTCCTGGAACTGGTCGCCGACGCCGGCCGGCCCATCGAGCTGGCGATCGAGACCAAGCACCCCACCCGCTGGGCGGGGCGCGTCGAGGAGCGGCTGATCGAGCTGCTCGACCGGTTCGGGCTGACGGGGCAGCGGCCCGGCACGCCACCGCCCGTGCGCATCATGAGCTTCTCGGCCCGCTCGCTGTACCGGGTCGCGGCGGCCGCGCCGGCCATCCCCACGGTGTACCTGATGCAGTTCCTGTCCCCGCGCGTACGCGACGGGCGGCTGCCGGCCGGCTCCCGGATCGCCGGGCCGTCCATCCGGATCGTGCGCAACCACCCCTCCTGGGTCGACCGCCTGCACCGGGCGGGCCACCAGGTCCACGTCTGGACCGTCGACGCCCCCGACGACGTCGACCTGTGCGCCGGCCTTGGCGTGGAAGCGATCATCACCAACCGCCCTCGGCAGGTCCTGAACCAGCTGGGTCGCGCGTAGCCCGTGTCCCCGGGGACCCGGACGGCCCCCGGGGACCTGGAGGGCCACGTCCCAGCAGCCCCATGCGTCACGAGGAGTGCACCGGCGCGTTCGGAGCGTGTCCGCCCGTGCCGAGTGCGTCACCGTATGTGGATTGGCCGGTTTCCGGTCCAGTCCATTGGGGCATTCACTCCGTGGCGTGGGGCGAAGGAGGTCTCGGGGGTGGCGTTGGTGGTGGCACAAGAGGTGCCCACGTCGTCGAGCATGGCCGTGCCCCATGGCCCTGCGGGCGTGGGTGAAGCGAGAAACCGCATGCGCGAGCAGTTGCGCGAGAGCGGGATGTCCGAATCGGTCGTCGACGATGCCGTACTGGTCCTGTCGGAACTGCTCAGCAACTCCTGCCGGCACGGCAGGCCGCTGGGGCAGCGGGAGGTCGGGGACGGCGACATCCGCGCCGCCTGGCGCGTCGACGCGCAGGGCGCGCTGACCGTCGAGGTGACGGACGGGGGTGGTCCGACCCGCCCGGTTCCGGCCACGCCCTCGGTCACCGCACGCGGCGGCCGTGGGCTGAACATCATCAGCGCCCTGGCCCAGGACTGGGGCGTCCGGGACGGCGCGTCCGGCGAGGTCACCGTGTGGGTCGTCCTCACGGGCGGGCACCGCCGCGACGATTTCGCTACGCGCGTCACCGGCCCGGCCACCGCCGGACCCGGTTTCGGCTTCCTGGAGGCATGCGACGCGTACGACGCCTGCGACGTGTTCAGGGACGTGGACTGAGCCTCCCGGCGGTCCGGTGCGACTAGGCTCACGGCCGACACAGCAGTGCCGCACCGCCGTTACGGGAGAAGTCAGACCATGGGCAAGAAGCGTCCCCAGACCAAGGCCGGGAAGTCGCGAGCGACCGTCGGAGCCCGCGCCGCCGGCGCTGACGAGCAGGTGCCGGTCGTCGGAGCCCGTGAGCCCTGCCCGTGCGGCTCGGGCCGCCGCTACAAGGCGTGTCACGGCCGTGCCGCCGCACAGGCGGTGACCGAGCTCGTCCAGCGGCCCTTCGAGGGCCTGGCGGGCGAGTGCGACTGGGTCGCGCTGCGCGAGCTGGTCCCCGCCGCGACCGTCACGCTGCACCTCAGGGGCGGGCTGCCGGAAGGCGTGCCGTCCGTGACCCTCGCGACCGTGCTGCCCATGGCGTGGCCGGCGCTGCGCCGCGACGACGGTTCGGTGCTGCTGGCGCTCCAGAACGACACCTCCACCGGCGATCTGAGCCGGGACCTCGCCGACACCCTCCAGCGCGCGCTGACCGCCGAGCCGGGTACGCCCGTCACGGCCGGGGGCACCCCTGCCGACGGCGGCGGGCCGCGCCTGCAGGACCTGCTCGACCCGGACGCGTCGTTCGAGCCTGTCGTCCACTCGGGCTTCGAGTTCTGGGTGCCGGACTCCGCGGAGAAGTCGTCGCCCGAGGTGGCCGCGTCCCTGGAGCGGGCCAACGCCGCCGCCATCCCGACCGTGAAGCTGTCCGGCGTGGACGCCGCCTACTGGTGTGAGACGCCCGAGAAGAACCACCTGCGCTGGGTCATGCCGCACCCCGAGGAGCAGCTGCTCGACGCGCTCGCCCGGCTGCACGCGGCGGGCCGGTCCTCGCTCGGCGAGGGCACCCGCCTCGTGGGCTCGTTCCGCGCGCACGGCCTGATGGTCCCGGTGTGGGACCTGCCGAGCGCGATGGGCGCGAAGGACTGCGAGCAGCCGGCCGCCGAGTTCGCGGAGCGGCTCGCGGAGGCGCTCGCCGCCGACGCGCCGCTGAGCCCGGAGGAGCGGCGGGCGCGCGGCGGTCTCACCAACCGCCAGGTGACGCTGAGCTGAACGGCTGGTTACGGCGGAGTAATCCCGACCGGTCGGTGACCTCCGCCACAATTGCCTCTACCGGCCGGTAAATCCATGACCGAATTGCAGAGATCGAATTTGCGAACAGCCGATCTCTTGTTACGGTTCTGGAAGCCCGGTCGCTGGTGCATCCCCCGTCGCCAGCGATCGGGCGCTTCACATTCCGCGGAATGCCGCCTTCCGATCCCGGCCGGCCCGCGACGTCAACTCGCCCTGGGCTCCGGGGCGTTGCTTCCCGAGCGCAGCAGCAGCGGACTCGTCTCCGCGTCACCGCTCTCCGCGAACTCCGCCACCGCCGTGTATTCAGCGGACTTTCCCCGCCGGGGCTCCCTGGGCGTCTCGCACGCGCCCGGCTCGTCGTCCGCCGGCACGGTGCAATGCGTTCGGACCGTACGGCCGCCGGGGGCCATGAGCGTCAGCACGGAGGTCAGTTCCGCCCCCGTCGCATTGCGGTAGTACGTCCGGGCCCAGGCGTCCGGCCCCTCGGTCAGGACGCAGGTCTGCGCCTCGACCCCCTCGGGCGAGGCGAGCTCCGGACCGCACCGGGCAGCCCCCTGCGGTGCATCGATTCCGGCCAGAAGTCCGGACGCGGAGGCGGCGGCACCCGCGGGCGCGCCGGCGGCCCCGGAAGCGGGCGAACCGGAACGCGGCGCACCGGAACCCGGCATCGTGCCGGAACGGGGGTCGCCGGAAGCGGGTCCGGAGCCGGAGTCCGGGACCGGGCCCGCCGGGGGACGGGCGGCGGACACCGAGTCGGGGCCGGGGTCCGGAGACCCGGCCGGGCCCGCGGACGCCACCAGTGGCAGCACCGCGGCGAACACCACGACGGCCCCGATCCCGATCAGGCGGAGATTCATGGCGGCCCCTTCTCGACGGTGCGCCGACGATATCGACGGAAGGCGGGCGCACGTGAACCGCGCACCCGAATTCCGTGCAACTCGCCCCACCTCGCACCCGTACGAGTGACGCAGGGGCACCGGAGCGATACGTCAGTACCGCAGCCGGCTGCCTCCGTCGGGCGTGCTCGGGGTGGTGGTGCTCGCCTCGACGAGCGCGTCCACCACCGCCTCCACGTCCGGCAGCCAGGGCGACGCCGACCCGGCGAGCGGCGCCCGCTCCCAGCGCACCTGGCCCGTTCCGGTGTCCGAGGGCGGCAGCACCAGGTAGCCGCCCTCGCTGTGGAAGCGCAGCGAACTGGGCACGCAGTCCTTCACGTACAGCAGCTCCCCGAGCTGCTCGAGCGTGTAGGAGGCGACCAGCAGGGACCACCGGGTCGGGGTCGCCACCACCGGGCCGAGCCGCATGCCCATCGCGTCCAGCGCCGCAAGGGCGCGGGCGCCCGCGACCGCCGGCAGGCTGAGCGCGCACGGCGCACGCCCCCCCGTGGCGAGCACGATCGGTGCGTCCGGGCGGTTGGCCCACCACCAGCGCACCATGCGCGGGTCCGTGGTGGCCGCGAGCAGCCCGGGGTCGAAGGGGTGTGCGCCGGGTACGACGCACTCGGGGTCGGGGCAGGCGCAGCCGCGGTCCCGGTCACCGCGGCTGCCGGCCGCCTTGAGCCCCACACCGGGGAGTACGGGCCACTGCCACTCGGTGGCGCAGCGGAGCGCCGCCTCCACGTGGGCAGGCCTCCTCTTAAGCCGGAACCGGAGCCTGCGTCGCCTTCCGAGGATCTCGCGCATGAGCGCTCGTTCCTTTCCGTTGAACGCCGAGGGTCCACATCACAACACGTGTGCGTTACTTCACTGTGCGTACAAGCCGACGTCTCACCGCCCGCCCGTGTCGCGTGGCGTGTGCCGCGTGACGCGTGCCGGTGGCATGCGCCTGCCCCTCTTCAGCTGCGGCAACCAACACCGCGCGGGGCCGAGCGTGGGCGCTGTCGTCCCGTGGGCTGTCGTCCATTTAACGTGTGGCGAGGGGTGGCGCGCTCAAGGCGCTTGCCGCCCCGCCGAGCTCTTCCCCGCCACCCGGGGACGGGGTGCGGCCTTCTGTGGTGAGGACGCCAGGGCTTCCCGCGGAGTTCCGTTCCCGCTCCAACTGCCCCTGGACCGTCACCGTTTACGTACCCCAGCACGTTCGGGATGACGCTCTCCCCGGGCCGTCGTCCCCCGACGGCGTCCCGGGCTGTACCCCTTTTCGAACGGCCTCAGTCGACCGCAAATGGCGCCCATGGGGAGCATTTTTGAGCCAAGTTCAGCACCTTGTAAACACCGCGCGCCCTGCTGGGACAATGCTGGACATCCCCTTACTTGTGCGTGTACATGTGGTTGCAGTGATTGCGGCGCAGAATGACATGGGGGTTTGCGATGCTATTGAGCACAACGCACCCGTCGGAAAGCCGGCTGCCATGAGCGCCCCTCACCTGCCGAAAGTGGCTGGAATCGATCCAACGGTTCCCGCGCCAGCGCACACTGCGCCGCCCCTGCCCGGCCTCCCGGCCCCGCCGGTCGCGCCCGGAGCGCTGATCCAGGACCGGCTGGCGGGCTGGGTGTCCGACCTGACCACCCTCCACGAACTCACCGAACGGCTCAGTCGCACCCACGCCCTCGACGACGCTCTGCACGAGCTGCTGCGCGCCGGCGCCGCGCTCGTCGGCGCCCGGCGCGGCATGGTGGTCCTCGAACCCGCCGACGGCCTCGGCCCCGCCACCACCGTCGGCCTCGGCCTCGACCACGCCGACCTCGGCACCATCGAGACCGTGCCGCGCAGCGCCACGTCCTACGGCCGCATCCTGGAGGGGCTGCCCCAGGCGGCGCCGCGCCCCGCCTCCGCGGACGCACCGGGGGAAGCGGCCCCCTCCGCCGGCAGACCGCCGGATCCCGCCCGCGCCCCCGGCGCCGCACCCCGCACGGGCGCCGCGCCCGATCCCGTCGCCGCATCCCGCACGGACGCCGTAGCCGATCCCGTCGCCGTACCCGACCTCTTCGCCGACGAGCACCTCGACCCGCGCCACCGCGAGGTCGCCGCCCGGCTCGGTTTCGCCGCCAGCTACGCCGTACCCCTCGCCGCCGGGAGGGCCGGCAGGCTCGGCGCCGCCGTCTGGCTGTACGACGAGCCCGCCGAGCCGGCCGAGCGCGCCCGCCACCTCGTGCGCCTCTACGGGCAGTACGCCTCCGAACAGCTCGCCCGGCTGGTGGAGCTGGAGCGCAGCCGGGCCACCATGGCCACGATCGCCGAAGAACTGCTGCCGCGCCGACTGCCCCGCGTCCCGGGCGTCCAGCTCGCCGCCCGGCACCGCACCACCCCCGGTGGCGGCGGCGACTGGTACGACGCGCTGCCGCTGCCCGAGGGGGCGCTGGGCCTGGCCGTCGGTTCGGTCTCCGGCACCGGGCCGAGCGCGCTGGCCGCGATGGGCCGGCTGCGGGCCTCGCTGCGGGCGTACGCCGTGATGGAGGGCGAGGACCCCGTCGCGGTCCTCTCCGACCTGGAGCTGCTGCTGCGGCTGACCGAGCCGGCCCGCTCCGCCACCGCGCTGTTCGCCTACGCGGAGCCCGACCTCCGCAAGATCGTGCTGGCCGGGGCCGGGCACACCCCGCCGCTGATCGTCGGCGACCGGCGCACCGAGTTCATCGAGACGTCCCTGTCCGCGCCGCTCGGCATGCTCGCGTGCTGGGAGGCGCCGAGCGTGGAGCTCACCACGGAGCCCGGCGAAACGGTGCTCCTCTACACGGACGGGCTCCTGCGGCGCACCGGCGAGCCCATGGACAGGGCCTTCGCGCGCCTGCACGCGGCGGCGGCGACCGTACCGCGGGCCGACCGGAGCGACCCGGGCGCCGTCGCCGACCACGTGCTGCGCACGCTGCTGCCGGACGACGCGCACGGCACGGAGGACGTGGTGGTGCTGGCGGCACGCTTCGCGTGAGCGTGCGCGCCCGGTCCGGGAACGGGTGACACAAGGCCCTGGGGGCGGCTCCGGTGCGACCGTACGATGGGGATGGTTCAGTGTCGTACCAAACAGGTCGTACCAACAGGAGGCGGACCCGTGGCCGAAGAGCTCACGCCGGAGACCCCGGACGAAGCTGAGGAGCCGATCAAGCAGCGCAAGAACAGCCTGTACCCGGCGGTGTCCGACGAGCTCGCCGAGAACATGAAGACCGGCTGGGCCGACACGGAGCTGCGCGACCTGGAGCCGATCCCGCAGGCCGACCGCACCGCCGCCCGGCGCGCCGCGCTGTCCCGGCGCTTCCCCGGTGAGCGCCTGGTCATCCCCTCGGGCAACCTGAAGACCCGGTCCAACGACACGGAGTACGCCTTCCGGCCGTCGACCGAGTACGCCTACCTGACCGGCGACCACACCCACGACAGCGTCCTGGTGCTGGAGCCCACGGGCGAGGGCCACGAGGCCACGGTCCACCTGCTGCCGCGGTCCGACCGGGAGAACGGCGAGTTCTGGCTGGACGGCCAGGGCGAGCTGTGGGTCGGCCGCCGGTACTCGCTGACCGAGTCCGAGCAGCGGCTCGGCATCCCCGCCAAGGACGTGCGCGAGCTGGCGGAGCGGCTGCGCGGGGCCACCGGCCCGGTGCGTGTCGTGCGCGGGCACGACGCGGCCGTCGAGGCCGCGCTGACCGACAAGGTCACCGCCGAGCGCGACGAGGAACTGCGGGTGTACCTCTCCGAGGCGCGTCTGGTGAAGGACGCCTTCGAGATCGGCGAGCTGGAGCGGGCGTGCGCGTCGACCGCGCGCGGCTTCGAGGACGTCGTACGCGTCCTGGACAAGGCGCAGGCCACGAGCGAGCGGTACATCGAAGGCACCTTCTTCCTGCGCGCCCGCGTCGAGGGCAACGACATCGGCTACGGCTCGATCTGCGCGGCCGGCCCGCACGCCACCACGCTGCACTGGGTGCGCAACGACGGCCCGGTGCGCCCGGGCGACCTGCTGCTGCTCGACGCGGGCGTGGAGACCACGACCCTCTACACCGCGGACGTGACGCGGACGCTGCCGATCAACGGCCGCTTCAGCGACCTGCAGCGCAAGATCTACGACGCGGTGTACGAGGCCCAGGAGGCCGGCATCGCGGCGGTGAAGCCGGGCGCCGTCTTCCGCGACTTCCACGACGCGGCGCAGCGCGTCCTCGCCGAGAAGCTCGTCGAGTGGGGCCTCGTCGAGGGCCCGGTCGAGCGGGTCCTGGAGCTGGGCCTGCACCGCCGCTGGACGCTGCACGGCACCGGCCACATGCTCGGCATGGACGTCCACGACTGCGCGGCCGCGCGGACGGAGGCGTACGTCGACGGCGTGCTGGAGCCGGGCATGTGCCTGACCGTCGAGCCCGGCCTGTACTTCCAGGCCGACGACCTGACGGTGCCGGAGGAGTACCGCGGCATCGGCGTCCGCATCGAGGACGACATCCTGGTCACCGAGGACGGCAACCGGAACCTCTCGGCCGCGCTGCCGCGCCGGTCGGACGAGGTCGAGGCGTGGATGGCCGGCCTGCAGGGCTGACGCGCCGCGCCGGGCGTGCGAGGGGGTGGGAGCCGGAGGGCTGCCACCCCCTCGGTGTCCGGGAAGCCGGGACGGAGGCCGTCGTCCGGGAGGCCGGGACGGGGTCGCGGTCAGGGAGGCCGGGGTCAGGGGCCGAGGGTCAGGGGGCCGGGACAGGGCCGTTGTCCGGGAGGCCGGGACGGGGCCGTGGTCAGGGGGCCGGGGTCAGGACGCCACCAGCGGGGCGTCGGACTTCCACTTCACGATCTTGTCGAAGCTCACCACCGCGCCCCCACGCCCCGATCTGTTGCCGATGTGGACGTGGTCGGCCAGTTCCTCGATCAGGCTCAGTCCCCGGCCATGCTCGGCCTCGGGAGTGGCTCTGCGGGGCGGGCGCAGCGGGCCCGCGGGGAATCCCGGGCCCGAGTCCGCCACCTCGATACGGCACTTCTCACCGTCCAGGTACGCGGTCACCCGGTACTCGGCGGAGCCGTCCCCGGCGCCGTGCTCGACCGCGTTCGCACAGGCTTCGCTCAGCGCGAGGGACAGGTCGTACGAGATCTCCGGGTCGACTCCGGCGGTCTCCATGGTGCCGAGGAGGAGGCGACGGGCGAGCGGAACGCTCGCAGCCTCGCGCCGCAAGTGGAGTGACCACCAGATGCTCATGCTCCAGCCTCCTGGCTGCGGCTCGACATATCGTTTCGTATTGCCCTGCGCGGGCGGTCGTAAGCGCTGCGTTGACGCCCAACCCCTCATTCGGCGGATGTGCGTAGCCCGTACGCCGGTGTATGTCGCAAAGGGCATCTTCCGGACCTGCCGTATGGGGCTCACGGGCGCAGTGCGATGATGGCCCGGCCATGTCTGCCCTCCCCGACGCACCGCCCGCCGCGCCGCATGCCTCCTCGCATGCCGCACCGCGGCTGCTGAGGGCCGCGGTGTTCGCCGCGGTCTGCGTCGTGCTGTCCGGGACCGGACACGTGCTCGCCGCGTGCGCGGCCGTCCCGTGGTGGACGCTGGTCCTCGGGTTCCTCGGTGTCCTCACCGTCACCCTGCCGTTCGCCGGACGGCAGCGGTCCCTGCCGGCGATCGCGGCCACGCTGGCGGGCGGGCAGCTCGCCCTGCACGTACTGTTCGGGCTCGGCCAGCGGCAGCACCTCGCGGTCGGTGTCGGTCCCCAGGCGGACGACGCGCTGATCCGCACGGCCGCCAAGCTGGTGTGCGGGGCCGGCGCAAGCTCGCTCAGCCCCGCGGACGCCCACCGGATCATCGTCACGGCGGGCCTCGACCCGGCCGCGGCGCAGTCCGCGTCCCACGCGGTCCACGCCGGTCACCTCGCCGAGCCCGCCGGGCTGTGGCCCGGCCTCCCCATGGTCCTCGGCCACCTGCTGGCCGCTCTCGTGACCGGCTGGCTGCTGCGGCGCGGCGACCTCGCGCTGCTGAAGCTCTCCGGCCTCTCCGCGCAGGGCGCGGCGGACGTCGCCGACGCGGCGCTCGTCCGGTCCCTGCGCGCCGCCCTCGTCCTCGTACGCGCCCTCGTCGCCGGGCTGCCCGCGCTGCCCGCGGGCGGGCCGCGGCCGCCGCGTACCGACGACGACCCGCCGCCGCCCGCCGCGACGGACGCACTCCTCCACACGGTGATCAGGCGCGGCCCGCCGGCCGTATACGTACTCGCCGCCTGACACGGCCCACTCGACGGGAGTGGTGCCGTGGTGCGCCCGTGCGCACACACCGACGTCCCCTCTCCGTGGAGTGTTCCGTGATGAACGTTTCCCGCATCGCCCTCGCCGGCGGCACCGCTCTCTCGTCCGTCGTCCTGCTGTCCGGGACCGCCTTCGCGCACGTCAGCGTGCAGCCGCAGGGCGAGGCGGCCAAGGGCGGTTACGCGACCGTCAGCTTCAAGGTGCCGAACGAGCGCGACAACGCCTCGACCGTGAAGCTGGAGGTCTCCCTCCCGGCCGAGCACCCTCTCGCCTCCGTCTCCACGCAGCCGCTCCCGGGCTGGAAGGCCCAGGTCACCAAGGCCAAGCTGGCCCAGCCGCTGGAGGTGCACGGCAAGCGGATCACCGAGGCCGCCACGAAGATCACCTGGACCGCGGACGGTTCGAAGATCGCGCCCGGTGAGTTCCAGCAGTTCACGGTCTCGCTCGGCCGGCTCCCCGAGGACACCGACGAGCTCGTCTTCAAGGCCCTCCAGACGTACGACAACAAGGAGGTCGTCCGCTGGATCGAGGAGCCGAAGGACGGCGCCGAGGAGCCCGAGTCCCCCGCCCCCGTGCTGAAGCTGTCCGCCGCGAAGGACGACCACCACGGCGCCGCCGCCACGTCCGGCGGGAAGAAGGACCACGCCAAGACCGCCGCCAAGGGCCACGACGACGGGGCCGAGCAGGCCGCGGACGGCTCCGGTGACACGACCGCCCGCGTCCTCGGCGTCGCCGGCATCCTCGTCGGCGCCGCGGGTGTCGCCTTCGGCGTCCTCGCCGGGCGCCGCCGCCCCGGCTCCCCGGACTCCTCCGGCACCTCGGCCTGACGGCCCCGCCCGCCCCACCCCTGAGAGAGAACCCATGTACCAGCTGATGCGCGCCGCGCGGCCCCGCCGGGCCCGGCGCACCCCGCTGATCGCGGCGGCGCTCGTCGCCGCGTCGGCGCTCACCCTGTCCGCGTGCAACGGTGAGGACACCCCGGCCGGCGGCAGCCCCGTCGCCGAGGTCTCCGCCGGAGCCCCGCAGGACGAGGCCGGGACCGTACTGGACCGGCCCTTCACCAAGCCGGACCTCGTCCTGACGGACACCCAGGGCAAGCCGTACGACCTGCGCGAGCGCACCAAGGGCAAGCCGACGCTGATCTACTTCGGCTACACCCACTGCCCGGACGTCTGCCCGCTGACGATGAGCAACATCGCCATCGCCAAGAAGAAGCTCCCCAAGGCCGACCAGGACAAGCTTCAGGTCGTCTTCGTCACCACCGACCCGGAGCGGGACACCCCCGCCGAGCTCGCCAAGTGGCTGCCCGGTGCCGGCGACCCCTCCTTCATCGGCCTCACCGGCGACTTCCCGACCATTCAGGCGGGCGCCCGCCAGATGGGCATCGGCATCGACCCGCCGAAGAAGGAGAAGAACGGCTCGGTCGTCTCCATGCACGGCGCCCAGGTGATCGCCTTCTCGCCCACGACCGACCAGGGCTACGTCCTGTACGGGGAGAGCACCCCCTGGGAGACGTACGCCAAGGACCTTCCGAAGATCGTCAAGGGGGAGAACCCGTGACCCGCCGCCGTACCCCCCTCATCGCGCTGGCCGGCGTCATGGCCCTGGCCGGCACCCTGGCGCTGGGCGGCTGCTCGGCCGGGGAGGAGAAGCCGGAGCTCACGGTCAGCGGTGCCTTCATGCCGCAGCCCGTGGGCGACATGGCCGGCGGCTTCCTCACCGTGACCAACGACGGCGGCGAGGCCGACAAGCTGACCTCCGTCACCAGCCCGCTCTCCGACGACGTCCAGATACACGAGACGAAGGACCAGAAGATGCGGCAGGTGAAGTCCTTCGACATCCCCGCGGGGGGAGCGCTGAAGCTCGAACGCGGCGGCAACCACATCATGTTCATGGACATCAAGCGCAAGCCGAAGCAGGGCGACAAGGTCACCGTCGAGCTGCGCTTCGAGAAGTCGGACCCGATCACGGTGGAGCTGCCGGTCGAAGCGGCGACCCACAACCCGGCGCACCACTAGGCACTTGGGGGACCGACACACCATGACAGCCACCACCGCCCCGCGCCTCGTCACCGCCCTGTCCACGGTTCCGCGGCTGCTGCTCGTCGCGGCCGTGCTGCTCGGCGCGCTGTTCACCGGCGCCGCCCCCGCGTCCGCGCACGCCGCGCTGACCGGGAGCGACCCGAAGGACGGGGCGGTGGTCGCCACCGCGCCCAAGGGCGTCACGCTCACGTTCTCGGAGCAGATCGCCCTGGGCGACGACGCGATCCGGGTGCTCGAACCGAGCGGCGCGCGCGCCGACACCGGTGAACTGCGCGACCTGTGCGCCGGATCGGTGGTCAAGTACGGCGTGGCCCTGCGCGCCGGGCTGCCGGACGGCACGTACACCGTCGCGTGGCGTGCCGTCTCCGCCGACAGCCACCCGATCGCCGGCGCGTTCACCTTCTCCATCGGCGCGCCGTCGAAGACGACCGTCGCCCTGCCGCGGCAGGAGGCCGGTGGCGGCGCCGTCGGCGTCCTGTACGGGATCGCGCGCTACGTCTCCTACGCCGGTTTCATCCTGCTGGTGGGCGGCGCCGCGTTCGTGCTGGCCTGCTGGCCGCGCGGGGCGGCGGTACGGCCGGTGCAGCGCCTCGTCTCCCGCGGCTGGGTGGCGCTGACGGCGGCCACGCTGGCGCTCCTGCTGCTGCGCGGGCCCTACACCGGGCTGGACTTCGGGCTCGGCTCGCTCGGCGCGGTCCTGGAGACCAAGACCGGGGCCGCGCTCGTCTCCCGGCTGCTGCTGCTGGGCGCCGCGGCGCTGTTCGTGGCGGTGCTCTTCGGCGCCTGGACCAGGCGGGAGGAGGCCGAGAAGAAGGACCTCACCTTCGGTCTGGCCCTCGGCGGCTCGGTGATCGCCGCCGGCATCGCCGGCACCTGGGCGCTCTCCGAGCACGCCTCGGCCGGGCTCCAGCCGGGCATCGCGATGCCCGTCGACGTCCTGCACCTGCTGGCGATGGCGGCCTGGCTCGGCGGCCTGGCGGCGCTGCTGGTCGCCCTCCACCGCGAGCCGTCGATCGAGCGGACGGCGGTACGGCGGTTCTCGCGGGTCGCGTTCGGGTCCGTGGCCGTCCTCGCCGCGACCGGCATCTACCAGTCGTGGCGGCAGGTCGGCTCCTGGTCGGCGCTGACCGGCACGGCGTACGGCCGGCTGCTGCTGATCAAGGTGGCGCTGGTCGCCGTGCTCGTCGCCGTCGCGTGGATCTCGCGGCGGTGGACGCGGGGCCTCGCGGAGACGGCACCGGCAGTCGCCGCGCCTGCGGTGGCGACGGAGGCGGCGGTCGCCGCGCCCGCGGAGGCGAAGGTCGAGGGACCGGCAGTCGCCGGAAAGCCGACGGAGGAAGCGGAACCAGCGGCCACCACGCCCGCGGACGCGAAGGCCGAAGCACCGGCGGGCGCCGAAAAGCCGACCGGAGCCGGGAAACCGGCGGACACCGAGGAACCGGCGGAAGCCGGGAATCCGGCGGACGCCGACGAGCCGGCAGAGGCCGGAAAGCCGACGGAGGAAGCGGAACCAGCAGCCACCACGCCCACGGACGCGAAGGCCGAAGCACCGGCGGACGCTGCAAAGCCGACCGGAGCCGGAAAGCCGGCGGAAGCCGAGGATCCGCCGGCAGAATCCGAGGAACCGGCAGAGGTCGGAAAGCCGGCGGACGCCCAGGGACCCGCGGATGCCGGGGAACCGGTCGCCGGGCCGGACGAGGTTCCCCAGGAGCGGGCCGCGCAGCTCGCGCGTCAGCAGGCCGCCCTCGCCGCCGCCCGCAGGAAGCGCGCACGCGACGCCGACCCCGGGCGGGCCGGGCTGCGGCGCTCGGTCCTCGCCGAGGCGGGCGTCGCCGTGGTGCTGCTGGCCGTCACGACCGTACTGACCACGACCGAGCCCGGCCGTACGGAACAGGAGGCCGCCCGTGCACAATCGGCGCCCTCGACCGCCGTACCGGACCGGCCCGTCGACCTGACGCTGCCCTTCGACACCGGCGGCCGCGGCGGCAAGGGCACGGTGCGGCTCACCCTCGCCCCCGGCCGCTCCGGCACGAACGCGCTGCACGTGTTCGTGGACGGCGCGAACGGCCGGCGCCTCGACGTCCCCGAGCTCAAGGTGTCCTTCACCCTCGAGGCCCAGCGGATCGGCCCGCTGCCGATCACCCCGGACCGTGTCGCGACCGGGCACTACAGCTCCGAGCGGCTCCAGATCCCGATGCCCGGCGAGTGGACCATCAGGATCACCGTCCGCACCTCGGACTTCGACCAGACCACCATCGACAAGAACGTGAAGATCGGCTGACCTGACCGTGAGCACCGACAACCTCGACATCTCCAGGCGGGCCCTGCTGGGCACCGTCGGCGCGGCCGGCGCGACCGGTGTCCTGCTGGGCGCGGCCGGCGGCGCCGCCGCCTACGCCGCCACCAGCTCCTCGGCCCCCGCGGGCGGGGCCCTGGCCACGGTCGGCTCCACCGCCGTGCCGTTCCACGGCGCCCACCAGGCGGGCATCGTCCAGCCGCTCCAGGCCCGCGGCCACCTGGTCGCCTTCGACCTGGCGCCGGGCGCCGGCCGCAAGGAGGCGGCCGCGCTGATGCGCCGCTGGTCGGCGGCGGCCGAGCTGCTGATGGCGGGCAGGCCGGCCGGTGACGGGGACACGGGCGTCGCCCTGGACGCCGGGCCGTGCTCGCTGACGGTCACCTTCGGATTCGGCGCCTCCTTCTTCGACCGCACGGGCCTGGTGGCGCGGCGGCCGGCGGAGCTGGACCCGCTGCCGCCCTTCTCGTCCGACCGGCTGGACCCGAAGCGCTCGGGCGGCGACCTGTGGGTGCAGATCGGGGCGGACGACGCGCTCGTCGCCTTCCACGCGCTGCGCACGATCCAGAAGGAGGCGGGCGCGGCGGCCCGGGTGCGCTGGCAGATGAACGGCTTCAACCGCTCGCCGGGTGCCACCGCGCACCCGATGACCGCGCGCAACCTGATGGGCCAGGTCGACGGCACCCGCAACCCCAAGCCGTCCGAACCCGACTTCGACGAGCGGATCTTCGTCCCCGCGGGCGGTCCGCAGCCGTGGATGGCGGGCGGGTCGTACGCCGTCGTCCGCCGGATCCGGATGCTGCTGGACGACTGGGAGAAGCTGTCCCTGCACCGGCAGGAGCAGGTCATCGGGCGCCGCAAGGCGGACGGCGCGCCGCTGACCGGCGGCAGCGAGACGACGGAGCTCGACCTGGACAGGACGGGCCCGGACGGCAGGCCCGTCATCCCCGACAACGCGCACGCCCGGATCTCGGCGCCGGAGCAGAACGGCGGGGCGGCGATGCTGCGGCGGCCGTTCTCCTTCCACGACGGGATCGGGCCGGACGGGACGCCGGACGCGGGTCTGCTGTTCATCGCCTGGCAGGCCGATCCGCTGCGCGGCTTCGTGCCGGTGCAGCGCAAGCTGGACCGCGGGGACGCGCTGTCGCCCTTCATCCGGCACGAGTCGAGCGGCCTCTTCGCGGTGCCGGGCGGCCCGTCCCGGGGCGAGTACGTGGGTCAGCGGCTCCTGGAGTCGTAGGGCCGGAGTGCGGACTAAGGTGACCAATATGTCGGCGACTCGCTATACGTATCTCGGTCCCGAGGGCACCTTCACCGAAGCCGCCCTGCGTACGCTCCCGGAAGCCGCCACGCGCGAACTGGTGCCGATGGTCTCCGTGCCCGCGGCGCTCGACGCAGTGCGGAACGGGGAGGCCGCCGCCGCCCTCGTACCGATCGAGAACTCCGTCGAGGGCGGGGTGACCGCGACGCTCGACGAACTGGCCGCGGGCGAGCCGCTGATGATCTACCGCGAGGTGCGGCTGCCGATCGCGTTCGCCCTGCTGGTACGGCCGGGCACGCAGCTGTCCGACGTCAAGACGGTGACCGGCCACCCGGTCGCGCAGCCCCAGGTGCGCAACTGGCTGCGGACCCACCTCCCGGAGGCGGTGTGGGAGTCGGCCGCATCCAACGCGGACGGCGCGCGGCTGGTGCAGGAGGGGCGGTACGACGCGGCCTTCGCGGGCGTGTTCGCGGCGGCGACGTACGGCTTGGAGGCCCTGGTCACCGAGATCCACGACGCCGAGAACGCGGAGACGCGATTCGTGCTGGTGGGCCGGCCGGCCCGGCCTTCGGCGCCCACGGGCGCGGACAAGACCTCGATCGTGATCTGGCAGCGCGAGGACCACCCGGGTGCGCTGCTGGAGCTGCTCCACGAGTTCGCGGCCCGCGGCGTGAACCTGATGCTGCTCCAGTCGCGTCCGACGGGCGCGGGCATCGGCAACTACTGCTTCGCCATCGACGCCGAGGGCCACATCGCCGACCGGCGCGTGGGCGAGGCACTGATGGGCCTGAAGCGCATCTGCGCGAAGGTGCGGTTCCTCGGCTCGTACCCGCGGGCGGGCGTGTCGTCCGGTGATGTGGTCCCGCCGCGGCCGGGGACGTCGGACGAGGACTTCACGGCGGCCTCGGACTGGCTGGGGCGCTGCCTGGACGGGCGTCCCTGAGGAAGGCGCGGGCGCGCCCCGGGGGGAGGCCGTGGGCGCGGTCCTGTGGTAGGCCCCGTACCGGCGGGGCCTGGGCGCACAGCCGTCGGGTCGGCGATTCCCACAGAGTTATCCACAGGGCCGCTTCTCGACCTGGGGACAAGTCGACATGGCGGAGGTGACACAGCTCGCCAACGTCGACAAATCACCCCAGTCGCCCTAGGGCCGCCCACAGGACGGCATGTCGCCCCTCGTCACCCTCATTCACCGGATCGCCCCCTTAGAGGGAGGAATTCCCACCCGAATGAGCGCGCTCGGCAGGTTTGACCAGCGAATCCTGTGGTTCCATTACGGCTTTCGGGATGATCCTCTTCTGCATCCACAGACCTTCCGCACAGTCTGTGGATAACTTTCGCGCACAGGGAACTCCTGTGGACAACGTCCCGCGGGAGTCCGGTCAGGACAGGCCTTCGCACGGCTCCCGGACCACCCGGAGGCGGCCCGGAAGCGCCAATTCCGGGGAATGGAATGCCCCCGCGCACAGCGGCTGCGCTTTATCGGCAGCATTCCGAATTCCGGCAATGCGGTCAAAGAGGAACGTGCGGCCCTATCAAGTGGGGTGGGCCGAGTGCGCACCGGTAGCCTGGTGGGGTGATTGACCTTCGCCTGCTCCGTGAGGACCCCGACCGTGTTCGCGCCTCCCAGCGCGCCCGTGGAGAGGACGTCGAGCTCGTCGACGCCCTGCTCTCCGCCGATGAGCGGCGCAGGTCGTCCGGCGTCCGCTTCGACGAACTCCGCTCCGAGCAGAAGGCGCTCGGCAAGCTGATCCCCAAGGCGTCCCCCGAAGAGCGTGCCGAGCTCCTGCAGAAGGCCGAGCAGCTCAAGACGGACGTCAAGGCGGCGGAGGCGGAGCAGAACGAGGCCGACGAGGAGACCCGCCGGCTGCTGCTCCAGCTCGGCAACCTCGTCCACCCCGACGTACCGGTCGGCGGCGAGGAGGACTTCGTCGTCCTGGAGACGCACGGCACCATCCGCGACTTCGGCGCCGAGGGCTTCGAGCCCAAGGACCACCTGGAGCTCGGCGAGGCGCTGGGCGCCATCGACGTGGAGCGCGGCGCGAAGGTGTCCGGCTCGCGCTTCTACTACCTCACCGGCGTCGGCGCGCTGCTGGAGCTCGCCCTCGTCAACGCGGCGATCGCCCAGGCCACGGAGGCCGGCTTCATCCCGATGCTGACCCCCGCGCTGGTCCGGCCGCGCGCCATGGAGGGCACCGGCTTCCTCGGCCAGGCCGCGGAGAACGTGTACCACCTGGAGAAGGACGACTACTACCTCGTCGGCACGTCCGAGGTGCCCCTTGCCGCGTACCACATGGACGAGATCATCGAGGCGGACAAGCTGCCCCTGCGGTACGCCGGCTTCTCGCCGTGCTTCCGCCGCGAGGCCGGCACCTACGGCAAGGACACGCGCGGCATCTTCCGCGTGCACCAGTTCGACAAGGTCGAGATGTTCTCGTACGTCGCCCCCGACGACGCCGAGGCCGAGCACCAGCGGCTCCTGGAGTGGGAGAAGCAGTGGCTCACCTCCCTGGAGCTGCCCTTCCAGGTGATCGACGTG
Organism: Streptomyces sp. NRRL S-118; assembly: GCF_000716335.1. Lineage (GTDB taxonomy): Bacteria > Actinomycetota > Actinomycetes > Streptomycetales > Streptomycetaceae > Streptomyces. Next base: position 141,787 of record NZ_KL591004.1, read on the forward strand.
GCCTCGGGCGACCTGGGCGCCTCGGCCTCCCGCAAGTACGACTGCGAGGCGTGGATCCCCACGCAGGGCAAGTACCGCGAGCTGACCTCCGCGTCGAACTGCGACGGCTTCCAGGCCCGCCGCCTGTCGGTGCGCCTGCGCGACGGCAAGAAGGTCCAGCCGCTCGCCACCCTGAACGGCACGCTGTGCGCCGTCCCGCGCACCATCGTCGCCCTCCTGGAGAACCACCAGCTCGCGGACGGCTCGGTCCGGGTCCCGGAGGTCCTGCGCCCCTACCTGGGCGGTCGCGAGGTTCTGGAGCCCCTCTCCAAGTGACTCCCTTCCCCTACAAGCTGATCGCGACCGACCTCGACGGCACGCTGCTGCGCACCGACGGCTCGGTCTCGCAGCGCACGCGTGACGCGCTCGCCGCCGCGACGGCGGCGGGCGCCGCGCACATCGTGGTCACCGGGCGTGCCGTCCCGTGGACCCGCCACATCCTCGACGACCTCGGCTACGACGGCCTCGCCGTCTGCGGCCAGGGCGCGCAGGTGTACCACGCGGGCGAACACCGCCTGCTGACGTCCGTCACCCTCGACCGCCAGCTCGCGGGCATCGCCCTGGCGAAGCTGGAGGCGGAGGTCGGGCCGCTGGCCATCGCCGCGAGCCGTGACGGCCTCGACGGCGACGTGCTCGTCGGCCCCGGCTACCGCGTCCAGGAGGGCCCGCTGCCCCACGTGCCGTACGAGGACCCCGCCGAGCTGTGGTCCGCCCCGCTCAACAAGGTCTACATCCAGCACCCGGTCCTGGACGACGACGCCCTCGCGCTCGCCGCCCGTGAGACGGCCGGCGGCCTGGTGGACGTGGTGATGGCGGGACCCGGCGTCGTGGAACTCCTGCCGCTCGGCCTGAGCAAGGCGACGGGCCTGTCCCTCGCGGCCCGCCGCCTGGGCCTGAAGTCCACGGACACGATCGCGTTCGGCGACATGCCGAACGACATCCCCATGTTCGCCTGGGCCGCGCACGGCGTCGCCATGGCCGACGCCCACGACGACCTGAAGGCCGTGGCCCACGAGATCACCGCCTCCCACGACGCCGACGGCATCGCCGTGGTCCTGGAGTCCCTGCTGAGCCCGACGGCCTGACCCGCGCCGCGGGGCGGGCCGGCCCGAGCTTCTCGCGGGCGGGCGCTCGCGGGAAGCCGTTCGCGGGCCGGCGTTCGGAGCCCGTGCGCCGCGAGGCCGGAACCGCACCACGGGAGGGGCGGCCCGCGCGAAGAATCGCGCGCTCGAAGCGGCCGCCCCCGGGCAGTCGGCCGCGGGCGGCACACGGAGCGGTCGTGACTGCTCCGGTGCGCGGCACCGCGCGCTGCCCTGCTGGGAGCCCGACGTGCCCGTACTCTCCCCGTTCACGCCGTTCTCCACCCCGGTCCCGTGTGAGCGGTGCCTCATCAATGTGCCGGGACGCACGGCGCGGCGCCACCGAATAACCGGGGCGCCGCGCCGTCGTCCGCGTACGGGACGCGTGGTTCAGAAGTTGATCATGTGGCCGGCGAGTCCGTGCACGGCCTCCTTGACCGCCTCGCCCAGCGTCGGGTGGGCGTGGACGTTCCGCGCCACCTCGTGCACGGTCAGGTCCCACTGCTGGGCCAGCGTCAGCTCCGGCAGCAGCTCCGTCACGTCCGGACCGATCAGGTGCGCGCCGATGATCTCGCCGTACGTGGCGTCGCTGATCAGCTTCACGAAGCCCGTGGTGTCACCCAGTCCGTGCGCCTTGCCGTTCGCCATGAAGGGGAACTTCGCGACCTTGACGTCGAAGCCCTTCTCGCGCGCCTGCTCCTCGGTCCAGCCGAAGCTGGCGATCTGCGGCTGGCAGTACGTGGCCCGCGGGATCATCGGGTAGTCGAGCTCCATCGTCTCCGCGCCCGCGAGGGTCTCGGCGGCCACGACACCCATCGCCTCGGCGGTGTGCGCGAGCATCAGCTTCGCCGTCACGTCACCGATCGCGTAGATGTGCGGCACGGAGGTGCGCGAACGCCCGTCGACGTCGATGGCGCCGCGCTCGGTGAGCTTGACGCCCGTGTTCTCCAGGCCGTACCCCTCGACGTTCGGCGCGAAGCCGATCGCCTGGAGCACCTTGTCGGCCTCCAGGACCTGCTGCGTGCCGTCCTTGCCGGTGACCGTCACCCGCACCTGCGGGCCGGACTCGTCGATCGACTCGACCCGCGTCGACGTCAGCACGTCGATGCCGAGCTTGCGGTACTGCTTCGCGAGCTCCGCCGAGACGTCCTTGTCCTCCAGCGGCGCGATCCGGTCCAGGAACTCGACGATGGTGACCTTCACGCCGTAGTTGTGCAGGACGTACGCGAACTCGATGCCGATGGCACCCGCGCCCGCGATCACGATGGAGCGCGGCAGGTCCTGGCTGACGATCTGCTCCTCGTACGTGACGACCCGCTCGCTGCGCCGCGTGCCGGGCAGCAGGCGCGGGGTGGCGCCGGTCGCGATGATGCAGTGGTCGAACGAGATCGTGGTCGTGGCGCCGTCGCTCAGCGCGACCTGCAGGGTGTTCGCGTCCAGGAAGGTGCCCCGGCCGGTGAACTCCGTGATCTTGTTCTTCTTCATCAGGAAGTGGACGCCCTTGACTCGGCCGTCCGCGACCGTGCGGCTGCGCCGGAACGCCTCGCCGTAGTCGAAGGACACCTGCCCGTCGACCTTGATGCCGTACGTCTTCGCCTCGTGCGTGAACAGGTGCGCCAGCTCGGCGTTGCGCAGCAGCGCCTTGGTGGGGATGCAGCCGACGTTCAGGCAGACACCGCCCCAGTACTTCTCCTCGACCACCGCGACCCGCTTGCCCAACTGGGCGGCGCGGATGGCGGCGACGTATCCGCCGGGGCCTGCTCCGAGTACGACGACGTCGAAGCGGTCTGACATGGCTTGCTCCCCAGGTTGTGAGTGCGTGCGAGTCGTACGGGCCGTGCCGGGTGGTCGCGCCCGTGCCCACAGTAATCCCGGGGAGGAGCCGCCCGCCGACGGTGAGACGTACGCCCTACTCCTCCCCGGCCAGCGTCAGCGCCCGCAGCTTGCGGCCCGCGTACCAGGTCGCCGCCACCGTCACCCCCGCCAGCAGCACCGTCGCCACCGGAAGGCCGACGTCCGAGGTGACCAGGCCCTCCCCGCTGACCTTCTCGGCGACCGCCAGCGCCCACTGCTGCACGCTCAGGGTGCGCGCCCCGGCGATGAGCGAACCGAACAGCGCCTCCCACACGAGCGCGTACACCAGCCCGATGACGACGGCGTGCCGGCTGACCGTGCCCAGCAACAGGAACAGCGCGCTGTACGCGATCGAGGCCACCAGCGCCGCGATGGTGTACGCCACCGCCACCTGCTGGCCGTTGCCGTTGAGGATCATCCCGGCGAGGAACGTCGGCACCGCCGAGAAGACCATGGTCACGGCGACCGCCACGGTGAACTTCGTGAGGATGATCGTGGGCCGCTTCACCGGCTTGGCGAGCAGGTAGACGATCGAACCGTCGTCGATCTCCGGCCCGATCGCGCCCGTTCCGGCGATGACGCCGATCAGCGGCACCATGGTGGCGAGCGCGAAACCGCCGAGGACGTCAGCGGCGATCTGGTCGTCGGCACCGTTGAAGCCGCGGACGGCGGCCGCGATGAGCAGCAGCAGCCCGGGCAGGACGAAGAGGATCGCGGCCCGGCGGCGGCCGAGCAGCGCCCGGTAGGTGAGCCGGGCGACGGTGGGGTTGTACATGGTCGAGGGTCCCTTCAGGCCGGCGCGGTGGCGCTCAGGCCGCGACGAGGTACGAGAAGACGGACTCGAGGGACTCGTCCGAGGGCGAGACCGTCAGCAGCCGGATCGAGTGCGCGCGGGCGACCTGCGGCAGCAGTTCGGTGAACCGCCCGAAGTCCACGGCCTGGATGCGCAGTCCGCCCTCCGCCAGGTCCACCTCGATGCCGGCCGTCGACGGGTCGGCGATCAGCGCGGCGGCCAGCGCCCGGTCGTCGCTGGACCGCACGAGGTAGCGGTGCGGACGGTCGGTCATCAGGCGCCGGATGCGGCGGAAGTCGCCGCTCGCCGCGTGCCGTCCGGCGACGATCACCTCGATGTGGGAGGCGAGCTGCTCGACCTCCTCCAGGATGTGCGAGGAGAACAGGACCGTGCGGCCCTCCGCGCCCATCCGCCGCAGCAGGTCCATCAACTGCATGCGCTGGCGCGGGTCCATGCCGTTGAACGGCTCGTCCAGCAGCAGCACCGACGGCTCGTGCACCAGCGCCGACGCCATCTTCACGCGCTGGCGCATGCCCTTGCTGTACGTCGCGACCTTGCGGTCCTGCGCGTACTCCATCTCGACCGTGGCGAGGGCGCGTTGCGCCTCGGCGGCGCCCAGGCCGTGCAGTTCCGCGTTGGCGACGACGAACTCGCGGCCGGTGAGGAAGTCGTACATCGCTTCGCGCTCCGGTACGACGCCGATCCGCCGGTACACGGACTCGTTGCGCCAGATCGGTTCGCCGTCCAGGGTGACGGTGCCGGTGGAGGGGGCGAGGAAGCCGCCCATCATGTTGATCAGGGTGGACTTCCCGGCGCCGTTGGGGCCGAGCAGGCCCGTCACACCGGGACCGATGGTCATGGTGACGTCATTGACGGCGACGACGTTGCCGAACCACCGTGAGGCGTGCTCGATGTGGAGAGTGCTCATGGGCGCAGCCCCTTCCCCGGAAGGGTGGTGATGGGTGACGAGTGGGAGCTCACAGCCCGACCTTTCGGTAGCGGCGCATCAGGACGCCGTAGGAGCCGGCGATCAGCGCGAGGACGACCAGCAGGTACACCGCGCCGGCGCCGGCGCCCGGTCCGGCCTCGGCCGGGAAGGACGACGTGGCGCCCAGGAAGGCGGTCTGCACGCCGTCGACGAGGGTGACGGGGGAGAACAGGCCGAGCCACGGGACGGCGTCCAGCGAGTCGGTGCTCCAGGCGATGGCCTGGAGGGTGGTGACGGCGCCGTACGAGATGGTGAGGGCGGCGATGACGGCGGCGACGCCGAAGCCGCGGCGGGGCGTCAGCGCCGCCAGTACCAGCCCGATCCCGCCGAAGAGCAGTGACAGCAGCGCCACGGAGACCAACCCCTGTGCGAAGCCCTTGGTCTGGTCGGCGAAGTCCATCTTCGCCAGCAGAGACCCGATGTAGAGGATGAGCAGCGGCGACGCGGTGAGGACGAACAGCGCCGACGCCATCGCGCCGTACTTGGCGAGCACGTAGTCGACGCGCTCGATGGGGCGGGAGAAGTACAGCGGGACGGTCTTGAAGCGCAGGTCCCTCGAGACCGACTGCGGCGCCTGGGCCGCCAGGAACAGCCCGATGACGGCCTGGGTGAAGATCGCGTACCGGGTGTACTCCAGCGGCAGCTCGTTGAGCTTGGTGGCGACGGCCACCGCCACGACGATCAGCGCCGGGACGCACATCACCGCGAAGAGGATCATCGGCAGCACCTTGGACTTGGCGCTGCGGCCCAGTCCGTACGCGCCGCGCAGCGACTGCGAGAACAGCGACCGGCGCGCGTAGGCGCGGCCCAGGCGCGGCCCGTCGTAGTTGCGGTAGCCGATGTTGTGGATGCGGGTTTCGGCACTCATCGGGCCTGCACCTCCAGGGACTGGGCGGCGGCCGCTTCGGTGCCCGGGCGGAAGACCTCGGCGATGTGGTGGCGGCGCTGTTCCATGCGGACGAGACCGAGGCCGAGGCCGGCGACGGTGTCACGGACGAGGTCGTACGTCTCCTCGCCGGTCGCCTCCAGCAGCAGGATGTGCCCCGCGCCCGGCAGACCGTCCTCCACGCCCGCGTGGAGGGTGATTCCGGCGGCGGTGAGCGCCTTGCGCAGGGCTGCCGTGCCGTCGGGGTGGGTGTCCGTGTCGGTCACCTCGACCGCGAGGGTGGTGGTGATCCGGGTGAAGTCGCTGGTGGAGCTGGAGCGCAGCAGCCGGCCGCCGTCGATGACGACGACGTGGTCACAGGTGCGTTCGAGCTCGCCGAGCAGGTGCGAGGTGACCAGGACCGAGATGCCGAAGTCCGTGTACACGCGCCGGATCAGACCGAGCATCTCGTCGCGGCCGACCGGGTCCAGGCCGTTGGTCGGCTCGTCGAGGAGCACCAGCTTCGGGTCGTGGACCAGGGCCTGCGCGAGCTTCACACGCTGCTTCATGCCGGTCGAGTAGCCGCCGATGGGCCGGTAGCGCTCCTCGTACAGGCCGACGTGGCGCAGGGTGTCGGCGGTGCGCTCCCGGGCCGCGGTGGGCGGCAGGCCGGCCATGCGCGCCATGTGGACGACGAACTCGGTGGCCGACACGTCGGGCGGCAGGCAGTCGTGCTCGGGCATGTAGCCGACCCGCTCACGGATGGCGGCGCCGCTGGTGGCGACGTCGAGGCCGAGGACCTCGGCGCGGCCCTCGGTGGCGGGGGACAGGCCCAGCAGAATCTTGATCATGGTGGACTTGCCGGCTCCGTTGGCACCCACCAGTCCGGTCACACCGGGCCCGATGTCCAGGGAGAGCCGGTCGAGAGCGGTCACCCGGGGGAACCGCTTGCTGAGGCTTTCGGTCGCGATCACAGTCACGTCATCGACGGTAGTGGCGCACACCACAGCGGTCGTCAGACCTGGCGGCTGGATCCGTGTCCGACTCCAGGCGTACGGGCCCGTAGGGGGAGACCTCCTGGGGTCGGGTCCGGGCGGCGGAACCTGAGGGTCACCCGGGGCGTCCTGCCGCGTCATCCACAGAGCGTGCACGACCCTTGACTCAGCCGCAGGGCATTGTCACATTCATCAGTGTCAAGTTACGGGCGGGTGGAGCATTTCCGCACACGGGACGGACGGGGTGGCATGGGTTCTGTCGGGACGGCCGTACGCACCACGGAGGAGCTGCGCGGCTTCAGGGAGGTGCAGCGCCTGGCCTACGCGTGCGCGGAGGCCGTCGCCGCGCAGCTCAAACCGGGCGTGACCGAACGGGAGGCGGCGCGGATGCAGCGCGAGTGGCTCCGCGAACGGGGCGTGCGGGACTGGTTCCACCGTCCGTTCGCCTGGTTCGGCGACCGCACGGCGTTCGTGAACTTCCGGGTACCGCTGCAGTTCTTCCCCACCGACCGGCGGCTGGAGGCGGGGATGCCGTTCATCCTCGACATGGCCCCGGTCCACAACGGCTTCACCGCCGACATCGGCTACTCGGGCTGCCTCGGGCTGAACCCCGTCCACGACCGGCTGCTCGCCGACCTGCGCGCACACCGGGAGCTGATCCTGCGCGAGGTGCGCGAGCGCCGCCCGCTGCGGGAGATCTACGAGGACGTGGACCGGCTGATGGTGCGGCAGGGGTACGCCAACCGGCACCGCGCGTACCCCTTCGGCGTGATCGCCCACAAGGTGGACCGGGTCAAGGAGCGCCGCTGGTCGCCGACGCTCTTCGGGTTCGGCACGCAGGCGCTCAGGGGACTGGCGAGCGACGCCCTGCACGGCCACCGGGAGGGATGGTCGCCGCTGTGGTCGCCGTACCGGTTCTCCGACCACCCGCCGCGGCCGGGGCTGTGGGCGGTCGAGCCGCACCTCGGGTTCCGGGGTACGGGTGCGAAGTTCGAAGAGCTCCTGGTCGTCACGGACTCCCGGGACCCGGAGCAGAGTGCGTTCTGGCTGGACGACGATCTGCCGCACGTGCGGCGCTGGGCGGAGGAAGCGTGAGTCTGCAAGGCGCGCGGGAGCGCTGGGTCCGTACGGGCGGCATCGAGCTGTGCGTCGCCGAGCTGGGCGACGCCGGGCGGCCCACCGTGGTGCTCGTCCACGGTTATCCGGACTCCAAGGAGGTGTGGTCCGAGGTCGCCGCCCGGCTCGCCGGCCACTTCCACGTCGTGCTGTACGACGTGCGGGGCCACGGCCGGTCCACCGCGCCGAAACCGCTGCGCGGCGGGTTCACGCTGGAGAAGCTGACGGACGACTTCCTGGCGGTCGCCGACGCGGTCAGCCCGGACCGGCCGGTGCACCTGGTCGGCCACGACTGGGGTTCGGTGCAGTCCTGGGAGTTCGTCACGGTCGGTCGCACCGAGGGCCGCATCGCGTCCTTCACCTCGATCTCCGGGCCGTCCCTGGACCACTTCGGGCACTGGATCAAGCAGCGGATGTCCCGGCCCACCCCGCGCAGGGTCGGCCAGCTCCTCGGCCAGGGCGCCAAGTCCTGGTACGTCTACCTGCTCCACACGCCCGTACTGCCCGAGGCGCTGTGGCGCGGGCCGCTCGGCAAGCGCTGGCCGTCGATCGTGCGCCGCATCGAGAAGGTGCCGGACGACGGCTACCCGACCCCGTCGCTGCCCGTCGACGCGGCGCACGGCGCCTGGCTGTACCGGGACAACGTCAGGGCACGGCTGCGGCGTCCCCGTGCTGACGCGTACGCCCACGCGCCCGTGCAGCTGATCACCCCGACCGGTGACGTCTTCCTGTCCGAGCGGCTCTACGACGAGCTGGCGCGGTGGGCCCCGCAGCTGGTGCGCCGGACGCTGCCGGCCAGGCACTGGGTGCCGCGGACCCGGCCGGACCAGCTCGCCGCGTGGATCTCCGAGTTCGTGTCGGCGCACGAGGAGCAGGGCGGCGAGCTGCCGGCTCCGGTCGCCTCGGGGCGGCGCCACGCCGACCGGTTCGGCGGGCAGCTCGTGCTGGTCACGGGCGCGGCCAGCGGCATCGGGCGGGCCACCGCCTTCGCGTTCGCCGAGGCGGGCGCCCGGGTCGTGGCGGTCGACCGGGACGCGGAGGGCGCGTACCGGACGGCCGAGCTGGCCCGGCTGATCGGGGCGCCCGAGGCGTGGGGCGAGGTGGTGGACGTCGGCGACGAGCAGGCGATGGAGAAGCTCGCCGAGAAGGTCGCCGCCGAGTACGGCGTCGTGGACGTCCTGGTGAACAACGCCGGGATCGGCATGTCCGGCTCGTTCCTGGAGACCACGAGCGAGGACTGGAAGAAGGTCCTCGACGTCAACCTGTGGGGCGTCATCCACGGCTGCCGCGTCTTCGGCCGGCAGATGGCCGACCGGGGGCAGGGCGGCCACATCGTCAACACCGCGTCGGCCGCGGCCTTCCTGCCGTCGCGCGTGCTGCCCGCGTACAGCGCCTCGAAGGCGGCGGTGCTGATGCTCAGCGAGTGCCTGCGCGCCGAACTGGCCGGCCGGGGCATCGGGGTCACCGCGATATGCCCGGGCCTGGTCAACACCAACATCACCGCGACAGCGCACTTCGCCGGGGCGTCGGCGGAGGAGGAGAGCCGGAGGCAGCGGAAGACCGCCCGGCTGTACGGGCTGCGCAACTACCCGCCGGAGAAGGTCGCCGACGCGATCCTGCGCGCCGTGGTGCGCAACGAGGCAGTGGTACCGGTCACCCCGGAGGCCCGCGGGGCGTACCTGCTGTCCCGCATCGCCCCGCGGAGTCTGCGGGCCATCGCCCGGCTGAAGCCCCCTGTGTAGCCCGGTCGTCAGGCAGGCGACGTACGATCCCCCGCACAGGGGAGCGCACATCGGGGCAGACAGGGCAGCAGGGAGCGGGCGTGGACGAGCGGGACGAGTACCGGATCGAGGACCTGGCGCATCTCAGCGGCGCCACGGTCCGCACCATCCGCGCCTACCAGGACCGTGGCCTGCTGCCCAAACCGGAGCGGCGGGGCCGGTCGAACGTGTACGGCACCGCCCACCTGACCCGGCTGCGCCAGATCGCCGACCTGCTGGACCGCGGCTACACCCTCGCCTCCATCAAGGAGTTGCTGGAGGCGTGGGACGCCGGCCGCGGTCTGGGCGGCGTCCTCGGGCTGGTCGCCGAGGTGGACGGCCCGTGGACGGACGAGGAGGCGGACCGGATCACGCGCGCCGAGCTGGAGGCCACCTTCGGCGGCACCACCGACGAGCAGGCCGTGGAGGAGGCCATCGAGCTCGGCGTGCTGGAGCGCATCCCGGGACGCGACGACGAGTTCCTGGTCCCGAGTCCGCAAGAGCTGTCCGTGGCGGCCGAGTTGTACGCGGCCGGGGTGCCCCTGCTCGCGATCTCCGGTCATCTGCGGGAACTTCGCGGCCAGGTGGAGCACATAGCCAACCGTTTCCTGGAGTTCACCACGGAGCACGTCTTCGCGCGCTACCTGGAGCACCGCCCGCCGTCGGACGCGGACGCGGCGGAGGCGGCGACGATGGTGCGGCGGCTGCGGCCGCTCGCCCAGCAGACGGTGGACGCCGAACTCGCCCGCGCCATGCGGACGATCGCCACCCGGCACCTGCAGCAACACCTCGCACCCGGCACTCCGCCACCGCAGGACGACAAGTCGCGCTCCGTGACCCTGCCCGCCGCGACGATCCGGGCCGTTCATCAGCTCGTCGGGCCGGAGAACGCGTCGGCGTTCATCACCGCTGCCACCGAACGCGAGCTGCACGCACGGACCTTGGACGCCCTGACGGCAAACCCCGTCCCGCGGGGTGAGGCTGGGCAAAAGCCTTGAGAACCAAGGCTGGTTGTCCACAGAATCGTCAATTCCCCTGTGGATAACACCAGTTAGTTGTGGACCAAACCTGTCGCGGGGAATTTCCATGGCGCCGAGTGCGTGATCCCTGACACGCTGCGAGCATGAAGGACATGGACGACAGACGCACCGTGAAGGTGTCGAAGTACCTGTCGAAACACCTGCGCCACCAGCCCGAGCGGATCGGGCTCGCACTCGACCCGCACGGCTGGGTCGCGATCGACGATCTGCTGCGGGCCACCGCGGAACACGGCATGCGCATCAGCCGTGCCGAACTGGAGCACGTCGTCGCCGTCAACGACAAGCGGCGCTTCACGATCGACGGCGAGCGGATCCGCGCCAACCAGGGCCATACGGTCGACGTGGACCTCGACCTGCCGCCGGCGGAACCGCCCGCGTACCTCTACCACGGCACGGTCGCCCACGCCCTGCCCGCGATCCGTGCCGAGGGCCTGCGCCCCATGGCCCGTCACCACGTCCACCTGTCCCCGGACCGGGAGACCGCGACCCGCGTCGGGGCACGCCGCGGCCGGCCCGTGGTGCTGTCCGTCGACGCGGGCGCGATGCACCGCGACGGCCATGTCTTCCACGTCACGGCCAACGGCGTCTGGCTCACCGACACCGTGCCCCCGGCGTACCTGCGCTTTCCGAGCTGAGGGCCCGGCACCGGCCTACGCGGCGGGTGCGGACCGGCCGCGGCCCGCGACGCGGCGGGGGAGGCGGGCGGCGCGGTGGGTGCGGGCCGGCGCGTTCAGCAAGCGGCAACGCGGCGGGTGCGGGACTGCGCGGCTCAGGGTGCGCGGCGCACCGCGGGCGGGCCTGCGCGGCTCAGGTTGCGTGGCGCGGCGCGTGCGGGACTGCGCAGCCCGAGGGCACGCACCGGCGCAACCCCGCTCGCAGCCAGGCGCCGAGCGTGCAGCGGGCGCGGCGCCCGCTAGGCGAGCTGGGCCGGTGCCTCCGTCGCGATCCGCTCGAAGACCACCGGATCGGCGGCGAACCGCGTCTCGGGGATCGGCGTGTGGACCACGATCTCGGTGAAGCCCAGTTCCCGGTGCCGGCCCGCGAAGTCGACGAAGGCGTCGAGCGACTCCAGCGGCGCGCTGCCCTCCGGGGTGAAGCCGGTCAGCAGGACCTTGTCCAGCTCGGCCGCGTCCCGCCCCGCCTCCGCACACGCCTTGCCGAGCCTGCCGAGCTGGCCGCGCAGCGCCTCCAGCGACTCCTCGGGCGTCCCCGTCTCCGCGATCTTCGGGTCACCGGTCGTCACCCACGCCTGGCCGTGCCTGGCAGCCAGCTTCAGCCCGCGCGGGCCCGTCGCCGCCACGGCGAACGGCAGCCGCGGCCGCTGCACGCACCCGGGGATGTTCTGCGCCTCGTGCGCCGAGTAGAACCGGCCCTCGTGCGTGACGGTGTCCTCCGTGAGCAGCCGGTCGAGCAGCGGCACGAACTCGGCGAAGCGGTCGGCGCGCTCACGCGGTGACCACGGCTCCTGTCCGAGCGCCGTCGCGTCGAACCCCATGCCGCCCGCACCGATCCCCAGGGTGATCCGCCCACCGGAGAGATCGTCGAGCGAGATCAGCTCCTTGGCGAGCGTGACCGGGTGGCGGAAGTTCGGCGAGGTGACGAGCGTGCCCAGCCGTATGCGCTCCGTCGCTCCGGCCGCGGCCGTCAGCGTCGGCACCGCGCCGTACCAGGGACCGTCACGGAAGGGCACACGCCACGAGAGGTGGTCGTAGGTGTACGCGGCGTGGAAACCGAGCTGCTCGGCCCGCAGCCAGGCGTCACGGCCGCCCTCACGCCAGCGGCGGAACGGAAGGATCACGGTACTCAAGCGCATGTGCCGACCCTACGCGGCGCCGCGGACATCCCCGGCCGGTCCGGCGCCCCGGAATGCCCGCGGCCGACGAGGACAGGGCCGCGACATGGCCCGTGCGTGGCCACTGCGTGGCGCGACGTGGCCCGTTCCCGGCCATTCCCGGTGGCTCACATGTGCGCAAGGCCACACGGGTGTGCACCGGGGTGCGGGAGAATGAGGGGGTGACCTTCTCAGCGACCTCTCCCCGACCGCAGCCGACGGCACGTCCACGTCCCCGGCTGATCGCCACCGACCTGGACGGCACGCTGCTGCGCGACGACAAATCGGTCTCGGACCGTACGGTCGCCGCGCTCGCCGCCGCCGAGGAAGCGGGCATCGAGGTCTTCTTCGTCACCGGCCGTCCGGCCCGCTGGATGGACGCCGTGGCCGACCACGTCCACGGCCACGGGCTGGCGATCTGCGCCAACGGCGCCGCTGTCGTCGACCTGCACGCCGGAGGCCGGATGCTGGAGGTCCGCCCCCTGGAGCGGGACGCCGCCCTCCACGTCGTACGGGCCCTGCGCAGGGAAGCACCCGGCACGGCCTTCGCGGTGGAGTTCACCACCGGTTTCCACCACGAGCCGGAGTACGTCCCGCTCTTCATGGACGGGATCGCCACCGTCGCACCCGTCGAGAAGCTGCTGCACGAGGAGGAGCCCGGCACCGGCGCGCCCGTTCTCAAGGTGCTCGCCCACCACTCCGAACTCACCCCGGACGGCTTCCTCGCCCTGGCCCGGACGGCGGTGGGCGACCGCGCCGCCATCACCCGGTCGAGCCCCACGGCGCTGCTGGAGATCAGCGGCCTGGGCGTGTCCAAGGCCAGCACCCTCGCCCTGTGCTGCGCCGAACGCGGCATCTCCGCCGACGAGGTCGTGGCCTTCGGGGACATGCCCAACGACATCGAGATGTTGTCCTGGGCGGGTCGCTCGTACGCCATGGGCAACGCCCATCCGGACGTCGTCGCCGCCGCCTCCGGCCGTACCGTCGCCAACAACGACGACGGCGTCGCCGTGGTCATCGAGGACATCCTGGCGATCGGCCGCTAGGACACTCCGCCGCACCGAGGTCGCGGCTGTGGCTGCGGCCGGCGCTGCGTGCCCGACCGCCGAGGGTCACCCGTGCAGCCGCACCCCGTGCTCGCGCAGCCAGCGCGCGGGGTCCACCCCGGAGCCGAGGTACGGCGTCAGCCGCACCTCGAAGTGCAGGTGCGGCCCCGTCGAGTTGCCCGTGGTCCCCGCCTGGCCGATCCACTGACCGGTACGCACCCGCTGCCCACCGACCACGGCGGGCGCTGCCAGGTGCGCGTACTGCGAGTACCAGCCGTTGTCGTGCCGTACGACGACCTCGATGCCGAACGCGCCACCGCAGGACACGGAGTGCACCCGCCCGGCGCCGATCGACCGCACCGGTGTGCCCAGGTCCACCGCGAAGTCCTGCCCGGTGTGCCGCCGGGCCCAGTGCGCGCCCGCACTGTCGAACCGGGCCGACAGCCGGTACCGCTCCACGGGCGCCACCCAGGGGGGCCCGCCGACCGCGGAACGGTCAGGTCCCGCGGTGCCGGGTGCCGCTGTCGCCGCCGCCGCCGAGGAACCGGTCGGGCCCGCGGCTCCCGCGGTGGCTGCTGCCCCGGCTTTCGCGGCGGCCCCGGCACTCCCGGCTGCGACGGCCTCCCGGCCCTTGCCCCGCCTCTCCAGGCCCGCGGACTTCCCGGAGGCGCCGGACTTACCGCCGGTCCCCGACTTACCGCCGGCCCCTGGCCTTCCGGGGGCTCCGGGTTTCCCGTGGGCCCCGGACTTGCCGGAGGCTCCGGACTTACCGCCGGCCCCTGGCCTTCCGGGGGCTCCGGGTTTCCCGTGGGCCCCGGACTTGCCGGAGGCTCCGGACTTACCGCCGGCCCCTGGCCTTCCGGGGGCTCCGGGTTTCCCGTGGGCCCCGGACTTGCCGGAGGCTCCGGACTTACCGCCGGCCCCTGGCCTTCCGGGGGCTCCGGGTTTCCCGTGGGCCCCGGACTTGCCACCGGCTCCCGACTTACCGCCGGCTCCCGACTTACCGGGGCTCCCGGGCTTCCCCTCAGCCCCTGCTTTCCCCCGGGTCCCTGCGCTCCCTGGAGCCCCCGGCTTCTCCGAGGCTCCCGTCTTTCCGGAAACCGCGCCCTTGCCGCCGCTCCTGCCTCCTGCCACCGCGACCCCACTGGTCCCAACGGCCCCACCCCCGGACCCACGGGTTCCACCGGTCCCAGCACCTCCGCCATCACCGTCCGCACCCGCCATCCCGGCCACCCCGCCGTCCGGGAGGCGCAGCCGTACCGACTCCCGGCACCGGCCCGCCGCCACGCTGCGCTCAGCCTCCGCGTGCAACCGCTGCTGCGCCTCCGCCAGCCGCGTCTCGATGCCCCGCTTGACCACGGCGAGCCGGGCCGTGCGGGACTCCAGGTCGTGCCAGGCGGCCCGCGCGTCCACCTCGGCGAGCGCCAGGTGCTGCGCGGCGGTACGGGCCTGCTCCATCAGCCGGTTCACGGAGCGCGCCGCCTGCCCGGCGACCCGCTGCGCGGTCATCACCGCCTCCGGGTCCTCGGCCAGGAGCAGCCGCGCGGTCAGGGCCAGCGAGTTGCCACCGCGGTACTGCACCCGCGCCACCTCGCCGACCCGGTCGTACAGGACCGCCAGCTCCCGTCGCTTCCCGGTCAGCTTCTCCTGGAGCCGTACGGCGGTACGGCGCTGCGCGTCCGCCGCGCGCCGGCCCTGCTCGTACGCCTCGGTCGCCCGGCCCGCCTCCTCGAACAGCCGCGCCACCTCCGCCCCCACACCGAGGGGCCCGTCGGCCCGGTCGTGTCCGGTCGCGGGGGGCGGTGGGGGGAGCAGGACGCACAGCACCGCCACCGTCAGCGCGAGCAGCGGCCGCCGCGCGGGGTGAGGGACCGGGCCGTGACGGAGAACCATGCAGGGATGGTGACGCCGTCGGCGTCGCTTCCCGTGCACCCGGGCGTCGTCTACCGCCGACCGGCCTACGTCCGTACACCCCCTGGGGCACGCCCGTGCTCCCCCGGTCGGCGGCGTCCGCGTCGGGCCGAGCGGCGCCTCCCAGGCCACCGTCGTCCCGCCTCCGTCCGCGCCGATGCCCGGCAGGCCCCTCCCCCTCCAGGCCGTGCGTGGCCCGGGCCGCGGCCGGAGGGCATCTGTCATGCCCTTGAGCGCAGTAAGTCCGTTCCATTACGGAAAGTCGGGGCTCCGTTGATCAGCTCATCGCCCCGTCGGCTGTCCCACCCGCAGCCCCTCGGACTGTCCCTCCCGCAGCCCTTCCGTCGCCCGCTCGCGCTCCAGCATGCGTCGCAGCGGCCCTTCGACCGCGGCGAGTTCGGCGTACGGGCCGTGCTGCACGGTCCGGCCGTCCTCCAGGACGACGACCTCGTCGACCGCGTCGAGGCCCTTGAGCCGGTGGGTGATCAGCACGGTGGTGCGTCCCTCGGTCGCCCGCAGCAGGTCGTCGGTGAGCGCGTCGGCCGTGGTGAGGTCGAGGTGCTCGGCGGGCTCATCGAGGACCAGGACGGGGAAGTCGGCCAGCAGTGCCCGGGCGAGCGCCAGCCGCTGGCGCTGACCGCCCGACAACTGGGCGCCGTGCTCCCCCACGAGGGTGTCCAGGCCGTCGGGCAGCGCGTCGACCCAGTCCAGCAGCCGGGCCCGGTCCAGGGCGCGCCGCAGGTCGCCGTCGTCGGCACCGTGACGGGCCAGGCGGAGGTTCTCGCGGACCGTGCTGTCGAAGAGGTGCGCGTCCTGGGCACACAGTCCGACGGAGCGGCGTACCTCGTCACCGTCGAGCGCGGTCGCGTCCACGCCGCCGATCCGGTACGTGCCCGCGCGGGCGTCCAGGAAGCGCAGCAGCACCTGCGCCACGGTGGTCTTGCCGGAGCCGGACGCACCGACGACGGCGACCCGCCGGCCCGCCTCCAGCCGCAGCGTGAAGCCGGCGAGGGCGTCACGGTCCTGGCCGGGGTACCGGGCGGCGAGCCCGCGCACCTCCAGCGGGAACGGCCCCGCCGGTGGCGCCACCGGCCGCTGCGGCTCCTGTACGGGGACGGGCGCGTCGAGCACCTCGTACACCCGCTCGGCACTGCGCTTGACCCGCTGGCGGTACTGGACGGCCAGGGGGAGCCCGGCGACCGTCTCGAACGCCGCGAGCGGCGTGAGGACGACGACCGCGAGCGCCACGCCCTCGATCCGTCCGTCCCGTACCGCCTGCACCCCCACGAGCGCCGCAGCCGCGACCGTCAGGCCGGCGACCAGGGCCGACAGCCCGCCGCCGAGCGCGGTGGCCGTGGCCTGTCGCTCGGCGATGCGGGTGAGCAGGCGGTCGGCCTCGCGCACCCGCTCCGTACGGCTCCGCAGTGCCCCGGACACCGTGAGCTCGGCGCAGCCGCGCATCAGGTCGACGATCCTCACCGCCAGCACACCGCGCGCGGGGGCCAGGCGCCGCTCGGCCCGCCGCGCACAGGCACCGCTGAGCAGCGGCACGCCGACCCCCGCGGCCATCAGGCCCAGAGCCAGGACGAGACCGGCCTCGGGCAGCAGCCACGCGGTGAACCCGACGGCACCCGCGCCCACGAGCGCGGCGCTCCCGGCGGGCAGCAACCAGCGGAGCCAGTAGTCCTGGAGGGCGTCCACGTCGGCGACGAGCCGCGACAGCAGGTCACCGCGGCGCGCCGTGCGCAACCCGGCGGGAGCGACGCGCTCCAGCCTGCGGTACACGGCGACCCTGAGATCGGCGAGCATGCGCAGCACGGTGTCGTGCGACACCAGACGCTCGGCGTACCGGAACACGGCCCGCCCGATGCCGAACGCGCGGGTCGCCGTCACGGCCACCATCAGGTACAGCACGGGCGGCTTTTCGGAGGCCCGCGAGATCAGCCATCCGGACACGGCCATGAGTCCCACGGCCGAGCCCAGGGCCAAACTCCCCAGAGCGAGCGCCGCCCACAGCCGGCCCCGCCACTCCCCCGCCGTGTCGCGGACCCGGCGCAGCACTCCGCGGCCAGGCGCCCCTGCGCCGGGCCTGTCCGGGTGTCCCGAGGCTCCCGTGCCCGCGGCCGCAGGGACGCCGTCGTCGCCGCGTCCCGCGCCCGCGCCCTCCGCGGACGCGGCCTGCGCCGCGACCTCCGCGTCCATGCGGCCACCCCACGAGGGGCTACCCGCTCCACCCACGGCCCCGGCCCGGGCCGCGCTCCCGGCGGGGGGTCCGGCGGGGGAGACCCGCAACTCCACCACCCGGTCCGCCACCGCCAGCAGCGCCGGCCGGTGGACCACCAGCAGCACGGTCCGCCCGGCGGCGAGCCGCCGCACCGCGTCCACCACCCCAGCCTCGGTCTCGCCGTCCAGCGCCGCCGTCGGCTCGTCGAGCAGCAGCACCGGCCGGTCCGCGAGGAACGCCCGCGCGAGGGCGAGCCGCTGCCGCTGGCCCGCCGACAGGCCGGCGCCGTCCTCGCCCAGCACCGTTCCCGCCCCCGCCGGCAGGGCGTCGACGAACTCGGCCGCGCCCGCGTCGCGCAGCGCCCGCGCCACGGCCTCGTCGTCCGCGCCGGGCCGGGCCAGCCGCACGTTCTCCGCGATGGTCCCGGCGAAGAGGTACGGCCGCTGCGGGACCCAGGCGATGCGTTCGCGCCACCGGTCCAGGTCCAGCGACCGGAGGTCGGCACCGCCGACGAGGACCCGGCCCCCGTCGGCCACCGGCTCCACGAAGCCCAGCACCACATCCAGGAGGGTGGACTTGCCCACCCCGCTCGGCCCGACCAGCGCGACCGTCTCGCCCGGTTCGACGACCAGCGAGGCCGCGTCCAGCGACGGCTCCGTCCGCCCCGGGTGCCGCACGGTGACACGGTCCAGCTCGATGCGCACCGAGGCCGGCGCGACACCGGCGCCGGTGTCCCGTACCGGGGTCTCCAGTACGGCGAAGATCTCCTCCGCGGCCGACAGCCCCTCCGCCGCCGCGTGGTACTGCGCCCCCACCTGCCGGAGCGGCAGGTACGCCTCGGGCGCCAGGATCAGGATGACCAGCCCCGTGTAGAGGTCCAGGTCCCCGTGGACCAGCCGCATGCCGACGCCGACCGCCACCAGGGCGACCGACAGCGTCGACAGCAGCTCCAGCGCGAAGGACGACAGGAACGCGATCCGCAGCGTCCGCACCGTCGCCTGCCGGTACTCCGATGTGATCGCTCTGATCGACTCGGCCTGTGCCTTAGCCCGGCCGAACACCTTCAGAGTGGGCAGCCCGGCCACCACGTCCAGGAAGTGCCCGGACAGGCGCGACAGCAGCTTCCACTGCCGGTCCATGCGGGCCTGGGTGGCCCAGCCGATGAGCACCATGAAGATCGGGATCAGGGGCAGTGTCACCACGATGACGGCCGCCGACACCCAGTCCTCCGTGACGATCCGCGCCAGGACCGCCACCGGCACCACCACCGCCAGCCCCAGTTGCGGCAGGTACCGCGCGAAGTAGTCGTCGAGCGCGTCGACTCCTCGTGTGGCCAGCGCCACCAGCGACCCCACCCGCTGCCGGCCCAGCCACCCCGGCCCGAGGGCGGCCGAGCGCTCCAGCAACCGGCCGCGCAGCTCGGACTTGACCGCCGCGGCGGCCCGGTGGGCGGCGAGCTCGGTCAGCCAGGCGACCAGCCCCCGCCCCACCGAGACCGCCGCCAGCAGCGCCAGGGGCGCCGCAGAGCCGGAGACGTCACGTCCCTGCTGGAAGGCGCCGACCACCACCTCGGCGATGAGCATCGCCTGGACGACGACCAGCCCCGCGCCGAGCAGGCCGAGCACCACCACTCCGGCCAGGAACAGACGGGTGGCACGGGCGTACCGGAGCAGACGCGGGTCGATCGGTTTCACGTGAAACATTCCCCACTAGTGAGCGGCGTCGGCGATGTGCTGGGTGCCGATCCGCTTGCGGAACACCCAGTACGTCCAGCCCTGGTACAGCAGGACCAACGGCGTGGCGATGGCTGCGCACCAGCTCATGATCTTGAGCGTGTAGGGGCTGGAGGCGGAATTGGTGACCGTGAGACTCCAGTCCGGGTTCAGCGAGGACGGCATGACGTTCGGGAAGAGCGTCAGGAAGAGCATCGCGACGGCGGCCGCGATCGTGACGCCCGACAGCGCGAACGACCACCCCTCACGCCCCGCCTTGATGGCCCCGACCGCCCCGACCAGCGCCACCACGGCCACGGCCATCGCCACCAGGCTCGTACCGTCACCGCGCGAGAACTGCGTCCAGCTCAGGAAGCCGAGCGCCAGAGCGGCGGTGACCAGTCCCAGCGTGAGCGCGAGCTTCCGCGCCCGGACCCGGATGTCACCGACGGTCTTGAGCGCGGTGAAGACCGCGCCGTGGAAGGTGAACAGCGTCAGGGTGACCAGCCCGCCCAGCAGCGCGTACGGGTTGAGGAGGTCGAAGAGCGTTCCGACGTACTCCTTGGACGCGTCGATCTTCACGCCCCGCACGATGTTGCCGAAGGCGACGCCCCACAGGAAGGCGGGGATGAGCGAGGTCCAGAAGATCGCCTGCTCCCAGTTGTGCTGCCACCGCTCCTCGGGCCGCTTGGCGCGGTACTCGAAGGCGACACCGCGCACGATCAGGCAGACCAGGATGAGCAGCAGCGGAAGGTAGAAGCCGGAGAAGAGCGTGGCGTACCAGTCCGGGAAGGCGGCGAAGGTCGCGCCGCCGGCGGTCAGCAGCCAGACCTCGTTGCCGTCCCAGACGGGTCCGATGGTGTTGATGAGCACCCGCTTCTCGACCCGGTTCCGGGCGAGCAGCTTGGTCAGGACACCGACTCCGAAGTCGAATCCCTCCAGGAAGAAGTAGCCCGTCCACAGGACGGCGATGACGACGAACCAGACGTCGTGGAGTTCCATGCCTCAGCTCCCAGTCCTCGAGTGAAGGGCCATCAGTACGAGAAGGCCATCGGCCGGTCGGCCTCACGATCGGCGTCGCGGTCGTGGCCGCCGATCCTGGTGGGCGGGTTGAGGTCGGACTCGGTGAGCTCGGGCGGCCCGGCCTTGACGTACTTGACGAGGAGCTTGACCTCGATCACGGCGAGCACGGCGTAGAGCGCGGTGAAGACGATCAGCGAGATGAGCACCTCGGCCTGGGACACACCGGGGGAAACGGCGTCACGTGTCCGCAGCACCCCGTACACCACCCACGGCTGGCGGCCCATCTCGGTGAAGATCCAGCCCCACGAGTTGGCGATGAGCGGGAAGCCGAGCGTCCACAGGGCGCCCAGCCAGTACAGCTTGGTGAGCTTGGGGCTCAGGGGCTTGCGGAAGAGCACCAGGTTCGGCACCTCGTCGTCGCCCACCCGCAGCCGCTTCGGCAGCAGGAACCGCTTGCGGGTCAGCCACAGCCCGAGGAGCCCGAGCGAGAAGGACGCCATGCCGAAGCCGATCATCCACCGGAATCCCCAGTACGCGACGGGGATGTTGGGCCGGTAGTCGCCGGGGCCGTACTTCTCCTGGAGCGCCTCATTGGTGTCGTTGATGCCGGGGACGTACGACTCGAAGTCGCTGTGCGCGAGGAAGGACAGCAGGCCGGGTATCTCGACGGCGACCTTGTTGTGGCCCTTGTCGACGTCTCCGTACGCGAAGATCGAGAAGGGCGCGGGGCTCTCGCCGTCCCACAGCGCCTCGGCCGCGGCCATCTTCATCGGCTGCTGCTGGTACATGACCTTGCCGAGGAAGTCACCGCTGATCGCGGTCAGCATGCCGCCGACCACGACGGTGACCAGTCCGAGCCGCAGCGAGGTCTTCATGACCGGGACGTGCTTCGTGCGGGCCAGGTGGTACGCGGCGATGCCGACCATGAACGCCCCACCGGTGAGGAAGGCCGCGGACATGGTGTGGAAGACCTGGGTCACGGTGGTGTTCTGGCTGAGCACCGCCCAGAAGTCGGTCAGCTCCGCCCGCCCGGTGGCCGCGTTGATCCGGTAGCCGACCGGGTGCTGCATCCAGGAGTTCGCCGCCAGGATGAAGTACGCGGACAGGATGGTGCCGATCGAGACCATCCATATACAGGCCAGGTGGATCCTCTTCGGCAACTTGTCCCAGCCGAAGATCCACAGCCCGATGAACGTCGACTCGAAGAAGAAGGCGATGAGCGCCTCGAAGGCGAGCGGCGCGCCGAAGACGTCACCGACGAAGCGCGAGTAGTCGGACCAGTTCATGCCGAACTGGAACTCCTGCACGATGCCGGTGACCACACCCATCGCGATATTGATCAGGAACAGCTTTCCCCAGAACTTCGTCGCCTTGAGGTACTTCTCCTTCTCCGTCCGCACCCAAGCGGTCTGCAGACCGGCAGTGAGGGCGGCGAGGGAGATCGTCAGGGGAACGAAGAGGAAGTGGTAGACGGTAGTGATACCGAACTGCCACCGCGCCAGCGTCTCTGGCGCCAGAGCCAGGTCCACGACATCTTCTCCTTACGGCCGTGCAGGGTCGTCGTGCGCCCCCACCGCCCACCTGATTCCGGCGGATCCCGGGAGGAACCAGGCGAGCTTGTGAATGCGTTCACAATCACAAGCAATTATGACTCACACGAAATCCGTAGCGGTACCCGGGGGTACCTCTACCGGAAAACTTCAACATCTTGTTGAATCCAGCGGGTGCAGATACGTATCTCCTGGCCCGCCGGCCACACGACCGCGACCATCGAGGAAACCCCCACGAGCAAGGCGCTCGCAGGGGTCCTCCCGATCACCTCCACCGCCCGCAGCTGGGGCGAGGAGGTCTACTTCGACACACCCGTCTCCACCGCCCTGGAGGCGGACGCCCGCCAGGTGGTGGAACCCGGCACCGTCGCCTTCTGGACCGAGGGCGACGCGCTGGCCCTGCCGTACGGGCCCACCCCGGTCTCGCGGGGTGACGAATGCCGCCTCGCGAGCCGGTGCAACGTCCTGGGCCGGCTCGACGGGGACCCGCGCGTCCTCGCCACCGTCCGCGACGGCGACCCGGTGCGCGTCGAGCTGGTGACCGACTAGCGCGGCCCGCCCGTCAGAACTTCTCCTTGCGGTAGGACTCCGCCACCCGCAGGAAGATGTCGTTGGCCTCGCTCTCGCCGATCGTCACCCGCACGCCCTCACCGGCGAACGGCCGCACGACCACACCGGCCTCCTCGCAGGCCGCCGCGAAACCCGCGGTCGCCTCGCCCAGCCGCAGCCACACGAAGTTGGCGTGCGTCTCGGGCACCGTCCAGCCCTGGGCCACCAGCCCGTCGTAGACCCGCGTGCGCTCACACACCAAGGAGCCAACGCGCCCCAGCAGTGCGTCCTCGGCACGCAGCGAGGCCACCGCCGCGTCCTGCGCGAGCTGGCTCACGCAGAAGGGCAGCGCCGTCTTGCGCAGGGCCGCGGCGACCGGCTCGTGGGCGACGGCGAAACCCACCCGGAGCCCGGCCAGCCCGTACGCCTTGGAGAACGTCCGCAGGACGGCCACGTTCGGCCGGTTGCGGTAGATCTCGATCCCGTCCGGCACCTCGGAGTCCCGGATGAACTCGCGGTACGCCTCGTCCAGCACCACCAGCACATCGGACGGAACCCGGTCCAGGAACCGCTCCAGCTCGGCCCGGCGCACCACCGTGCCCGTGGGGTTGTTGGGGTTGCAGATGAAAATCAGCCGCGTCCGGTCGGTGATCGCATCCGCCATCGCGTCCAGGTCGTGCACATCACCCTCGGTCAGCGGGACCTGCACCGGAGTGGCACCGCTGATCTGCGCGATGATCGGGTACGCCTCGAAGGACCGCCAGGCGTACAGCACCTCGTCGCCCGGACCGGC
Source organism: Streptomyces sp. NRRL S-118 (assembly GCF_000716335.1). GTDB lineage: Bacteria > Actinomycetota > Actinomycetes > Streptomycetales > Streptomycetaceae > Streptomyces. The sequence continues at coordinate 164,955 of NZ_KL591004.1, forward strand.
GGTGCTCTGGACGAGCTGCTGCGCCACGCCCACCGAGCCGGTGCCCGTGGCCAGGTGCGTCACCGGTACCCCGAAGCGCTCGGAGATCTCGGCCATCAGCCCGGTGCAGGCCGCATCGGGGTAGCGGTTGAAAGCGCCCGCGGCGGCCATCGCCGACTCCAGCACGCCGGGCAGCGGCGGGTAGGGGTTCTCGTTGGAGGACAGCTTGTAGGCGACCGGCTTGCCCTCACCGGCGCTCGCGGCGGGCTTGCCCGGCTTGTACGTGGGAATGCCGTCCAGCGCGGCCCGCAGCTTCGGGCCCGTGCCGCTCGCGCCGCTCTTCCCGCTCGTCTCGCTCACTGTGGTCCTCCTCGACCGTGCGTACCACCAATACTTCTCACCCTATGAGGATTCGGCCGCTGTGCGAATGGCTTCAGGACGACGAATGCCGCACGCCCGCCGCCGGGCGGCAGGACAGGGGGAGCGCTCCCGGGACGGCGCGCGCCGGTGGCTCACGCCGTGGCGCGCATCCCCCGTAGAGGTGAGTTGAGCCCTCACCGAGACCTCGGCCATGTGGCCGGACCGTACGCACCCACATCTGGCCGTGCCAAGAGAAAAGGCCCAACTGCCTTGCAAAACAAGGCAATTGCGGGGAGCCGACCATGCAGAATCGTGCCTGTCAACGAGTGAATATGCGACCGGCTCAACCGCCCGCCATCGCCCTACTATCGGCTCGCCATGACAGCAGCAGGGAAGCACCAGGTGAGCCGGGCACAGACCCGGGGAAGCCGGCAGGGTCGAGCGGGCATCCGGGACGTGGCCGCCGCAGCCGGGGTCTCCATCACGACTGTCTCCGACGCGCTCAACGGCAAGGGCCGGCTCCCGGACGCCACCCGCCGCCATGTCCGCGAGGTCGCCGACCGGCTGGGCTACCGCCCGTCGGCCGCGGCCCGCACGCTCCGTACCGGCAAGTCCGGCCTCATCGGCCTGACGGTGACGACCTACGGGGATGAACCTTTCACCTTCACCGAATTCGCCTATTTCGCCGAGATGGCCCGGGCCGCCACCTCCGCCGCGCTCGCCCGCGGCTACGCCCTGGTCATCCTGCCCGCCACCTCACGCCACGACGTCTGGTCGAACGTCGCCCTCGACGGCACCGTCGTCATCGACCCCTCCGACCACGACCCGGTGGTCACGGAGCTCGTCCGCCAAGGGCTGCCCGTCGTCTCCGACGGCCGCCCCGCCGGAACGGTTCCGGTCACCGCCTGGGTCGACAACGACCACGAGGCCGCCGTACTCGATCTGCTCGACCACCTCGCAGCCGCCGGCGCCCGCCGGATCGGCCTGCTCACCGGCACCAGCACCGACACCTACACGCGGCTCTCCACCAGCGCGTACCTCAGCTGGTGCGAGCGCGTGGGCCAGGACCCGGTGTACGAGGCCTACCCGGCCCACGACCCGTGCGCCGGGGCCGTCGCCGCCGACCGGCTGCTCGCACGCCCGGACCGCCCGGACGCCGTCTACGGTCTCTTCGACCCCAACGGCACCGACCTGCTCGCCGCGGCACGGCGCTACGGCCTGCGCGTCCCCGACGACCTGCTGCTCGTGTGCTGCAGCGAATCCACGGTGTACGCCGCCACCGAGCCGCCCATCACCACGCTGTCCCTCAAACCGCGCCGGATCGGCACCGCGGTCGTCCAGCTGCTCATCGACGCCATCGAGGGCATCGACGCCGACCGGCCGGTCGAGCAGGTGATACCGACGGAGCTCATCGTCCGGACGTCCTCCCAGCGACGCTCCACCCGTACGACCGTCAGTCCTCCCAGGTCGCCGTCCCAGGAGTGACTCCGGTCGCGGAACGGAGCGGACCCGCTCACGGGTCGGCGACACGTCAGCGACAGGCCCGGGCAGGGACAGGGGCAAGGACAGGACAGACCTCCCCAATCGGGACGAAACGGCCGGTGAGCCCGGGGCGCACCCGGATTCACCACCCCTGGTGCGTCACACAGCTCGGGCCTCATTCCTATGATGGGCGGACGACACCGCGGACCGCCCCGACCAGGCCGGTCTGCCAGGTGTAGGGCGTCGCGACGGTGGTGGAGGGGTCGATGACTCAGGGGGCCGGTCAAGGACCCGTGGTGCGGACGGCGACGTTGCGTGACTTCCGCGTACCGCCGTACGCCCAGGTACCGGTGCAGGACCACGCCGCACACCCCGGGAACGCCTTCCCTGAAGGCGAGTTCCCCGAGGGCTACACGCCGACGGAGCGGGACCTCCCGGTGATCAACCGTGGCGACACCGTGCAGGTGACCGTCGACCCGCCGGAGGCCCCCGCCCCGGCGCCCGTCACCGCCCCCGATCCGCATGCCGGCCCCGGCCCGCTGTACGTGGTCGGCGACGTCCACGGCTACCTCGACGAGCTGGTCGCCGCACTGCGCGAGCAGGGCCTCATCGACGCCGAAGGACGCTGGGCCGCGGGCAACGCCCGGCTCTGGTTCCTCGGCGACTTCACCGACCGCGGCCCCGACGGCATCGGCGTCATCGACCTCGTCATGCGGCTGTCCGCCGAGGCCGCGGCTGCGGGCGGCTACTGCAAGGCGCTCATGGGCAACCACGAGCTGCTGCTGATCGGCGCGAAGCGGTTCGGCGACACCCCCGTCAACTCCGGTGCCGGCACGGCCACTTTCCAGGCGGCCTGGCTGCTCAACGGCGGCCAGAAGAGCGACATGGACCGTCTCCAGGACGTTCACCTCCAGTGGATGTCCCGGCTGGACGCGGTGGTCGAGGAGGACGGGCACCTGCTGCTCCACTCCGACACCACCGCCTACCTGGAGTACGGCTCCACCGTCGAGGACGTCAACGACACCGTCCACGAGATCCTCACCCGCAACGACGCCGACGAGTGCTGGGACCTGTTCCGCAAGCTCACCAAACGCTTCGCCTTCCGCGACGAGGGCGGTCCCACGGCCGTACGGGAACTGCTCGACGCCTACGGCGGGGAACGCGTCGTGCACGGCCACAGCCCCATCCCCTACCTCCTGGGCGAGGTGGGCTCCGAGGACGGCGAGGACAGCGCCGGCCCCTCGGTCGCCGGTCCGCACGTGTACGCCGACGGCCTCGCCATCGCCATGGACGGCGGTGTGACCATGGCCGGAAAGCTGCTGGTCGTTCAACTCCCGCTCTCTCCCTGAGACATCACGCAGCGGAGCCGAGACAGGCGATTTCCGGAATTCCTCTGTCACCCTTTGCCGTAACCGCTCTACCATCGGCTTATCCGTAGCAGGCTCTCCTCCGTTTCCGCCCGACTGCCCGTTCTACGCGGGCAAACAGGCCCTACGGAGCATCGGGGGATGCACATGAAAAGCGCTCCGCACCTGCTGACCGAGGACCGCTCCGAGTACGAGCGCCTCCTCGACGAGGCACTGCGCAACGCGCACGAACGTCCGGAACTCGACGCGATCGGCAAACGGCTCAACGCCGAACAACTGCGCACCATGGCCCTGAACGCGACGGCACTGATCACCCAGGCCGCCGCGACCGAGTACGACCACTTCGTGCAGGTGCGCGAGGAAGCGCGTACGCCCGCACCCGCCTCCACCATCGGCTCCATGCTGTCCGGCGACGACGACTCGGCGGCCGGCCCGGGCGCCGGGCTCGGTGTCGTCGTCACCGTCCTGGCCCCGGTGCTCGCCGGTACCGCCGCGGTCATCTTCCTGCTGGTCGGCTATCTGCTGATGGCCCTCGACCCGGCGCCGTCCTTCGCCGAGCCGCTCCTGACGGCCGGCTGGTTCTTCGCCGCGGTCACGGCGCTGGGGATCCTGGTCGCCGCCGTCGGCCTGCTGGTCACGGCCCTGCGCAACAGCTCCACGCAGGTGCCCGCGCACGAACCGGGCGACGACCTGCCCGACGAAGTCGCCCGCGCGCGAGAGGCATGGCGCCATGCCCTGCTGGAGCGGGGCATCATGCCGTTCCTGCGGGACGCCCTGGCCGACCCGAGCGCCGACCCCGCCTCCGGAGCCCCTCCGCGCAGGGTCGGGCAATTGCCGAAGGTCGGTTACAGCGGCCCCGACTTCTCCAGTCCCAGCGAGGGCGGCACGGCGCCGCGACCCACGTTCACCAGCCCGGACTTCACCAGTCCGGACTTCGGCGGCCCGGAGCACCAGCCGGACTGACCGGTGCATGGGCTCTGTTTCACGTGAAACATCCGTTCGAGGGCCTGGCGCCGCGTCCACGCGGCCGGGGTCAGTCCGCCAACGGCAGATAGACCCGGTTCCCCGCAGCGGCGAACTCGGCGGACTTCTCCGCCATCCCCGCCTCGATTTCGTCCTGCTTCAGATCGCCGCCGTGCTCCCGCCGGATGTCCTGCGAGATCTTCATCCGTCAAAGGATCAGTCCGCAGAACGACGAAGGCTGACCGACGACTCCCCCCGGAATGCCGTCGGTCAGCCTCGTTTGCGCAGGTCAGTCAGCCAGCGGAAGGTAGACGCGGTTGCCAGCGGCCGCGAACTCCTTCGACTTCTCCAGCATCCCGGCCTCGATCTCCTCCGGGGTGGCGTCCGCCTCACCGCCGAACTGCTCTGTGATGCTTCTGCTGATCTTCATCGACTGAAGGATGGTCCGTAGATCGGCAGACATTGGTTCGCTCTCCCAATCCGTAAAAAATGGGAAACCCCCTGGTCACCGACTACGCGCGCCACTAGCGTCGGACTCTCTTCCACACCGTCATCGGGGGACTCATGCACGCCCGCACGACACAGTTGGCGACGTCAGCCGTAGCAGCTGTCATCGGTCTGTTCCTCATGTCGGGCTGTGCCCCAGCGCAGGAGCCGAAGGCCGCTGCTGGAGCGTCGTCCTCCACCCCGCCGGCCAAGTCCCTCGTGACACCCCTGACGATGGCCCAGCTCAAGACCCTCGCCTTCAAGAGCGGAGAAGTTCCGCAAGCCCACGAGCCCATCGAGGTACGCGAACCGATGCCGGAGGGCAGCGGGCGCACGTTCCCGCCCATATCCGACCCCTCCTGCCAGCCCCTCATCGACGCCCGTTCGGGCGAGGGTTCATTCGCTCACGTCTTCCAGACCTTCAACTGGAAGGAGAACATCATGGGCGGCGGCTCGACACTTGCCTCCTACGAGGGTGACCAGGCCGAACAGCGCTTCGCAGAACTCAAGCGGGCCCTCGCCACCTGCCGGTCCTACGAGGGCGAAGGCTGGGTCGGGAAGTTCAAAGCGACGGTGAAGACGGAGGCACCACCGCAGGTCGGCGACGAGGCAGTTGCCTTCCGGGAGGTCATGCCTGCGGTGGAGATGCCCGGAGACCGCAACGAACAGTTCATCGTGGTACGTACGGGGAACACGATCGCCACGTTCTCCGAGCTCTCGGTAGGCACACCCCTGTCGTTTCCCGCCGAGCTGGTCAGTCGACAGGTGGAACGGCTGCGGAACGCCCAGCGAACCTGATCACAAGCGAACGACCGGCCGACGACGCCCCCGTAGCCGTCGGCCGGTTGCCTGCCATCCGCTGATCAGTCCGCGAGCGGAAGGTAGACGCGGTTACCGGAAGCCGCGAACTCCTTGGACTTCTCCAGCATCCCGGCCTCGATCTCCTTCGGGGTGGCGTCCGCCTCGCCGCCGAACTGCTCTGTGATGCTTCTACTGATCTTCATCGAGCAGAACTTCGGGCCGCACATGGAGCAGAAGTGGGCGGTCTTGGCCGGCTCGGCAGGCAGCGTCTCGTCGTGGAACTCCCGCGCGGTGTCCGGGTCGAGGGCCAGGTTGAACTGGTCCTCCCAGCGGAACTCGAAGCGGGCGTCCGACAGGGCGTCGTCCCACTCCTGCGCCCCGGGGTGCCCCTTGGCAAGGTCCGCCGCGTGGGCAGCGATCTTGTACGTGATGACACCGGTCTTCACGTCGTCGCGGTTGGGCAGTCCCAGGTGCTCCTTGGGCGTCACGTAGCAGAGCATCGCGGTGCCCCACCAGGCGATCATCGCGGCGCCGATGCCCGACGTGATGTGGTCGTACGCCGGAGCGACATCGGTGGTCAGCGGGCCGAGCGTGTAGAACGGCGCCTCCTCGCAGATCTCCTGCTGGAGGTCGATGTTCTCCTTGATCTTGTGCATCGGGACATGGCCCGGGCCCTCGATCATCGTCTGGACGTTGTACCGCTTGGCGATCCGGTTGAGCTCGCCCAGCGTGCGCAGTTCGGCGAACTGGGCCTCGTCGTTGGCGTCGGCGATCGAGCCGGGCCGCAGGCCGTCGCCGAGCGAGTACGTCACGTCGTACGCGGCGAGGATCTCGCAGAGCTCCTCGAAGTTCTCGTACAGGAACGACTCCTTGTGGTGCGCCAGGCACCACGCTGCCATGATCGAGCCGCCGCGGGAGACGATGCCGGTCTTGCGGCGCGCGGTCAGCGGCACGTACCGCAGCAGGACTCCGGCGTGGACCGTCATGTAGTCGACGCCCTGCTCGGCCTGCTCGATGACCGTGTCCTTGTAGATCTCCCAGCTCAGTTCCTCGGCCTTGCCGTCGACCTTCTCCAGAGCCTGGTAGAGCGGCACGGTACCGATCGGCACGGGGGAGTTGCGCAGCACCCACTCGCGGGTGGTGTGGATGTTCCGGCCGGTGGAGAGGTCCATGACCGTGTCGGCACCCCAGCGGGTCGCCCAGGTCATCTTCTCCACCTCCTCCTCGATGGAGGAAGTGACGGCGGAGTTGCCGATGTTGGCGTTGACCTTCACCAGGAACCGCTTGCCGATGATCATCGGCTCGATCTCCGGGTGGTTGACGTTGGCCGGCAGCACCGCGCGCCCGGCCGCGATCTCCTCACGCACCACCTCCGGGGAGACGTTCTCGCGGAGCGCGACGTACTCCATCTCCGGCGTGATCTCGCCCCGGCGGGCGTACGCGAGCTGCGTCACCGCCTGCCCGTCACGGCCCCGGCGCGGCTGGCGCGGGCGGCCCGGGAAGACGGCGTCGAGGTTGCGCAGCCCGCCGCGCGGCGAGGTGTGCTTGATCCCGTCGTCCTCCGGGCGGACCGGGCGGCCGGCGTACTCCTCGGTGTCGCCGCGCCCGATGATCCAGTTCTCCCGCAACGGCGGCAGGCCGCGGCGCACATCGGTCTCGACGTGCGGATCGGTGTAGGGCCCTGACGTGTCGTACAGCGTCACGTCCTTGCCGTTGGTGAGGTGCACCTTGCGGACCGGCACGCGAAGGTCGGGGCGCGAACCCTCGATGTACCCCTTGTGCCATCCGACGGACTTCCCGGCCTCGTCGTTCTGATCCGAGGCAGGCGTGCGTGCGTCCTGAACGGTCATTGTGACCTACTCCCTACGCCGGCATTACCCGGTAACAGGTTCGGCGGTCGACGCAGCCGTTTCCGTACTCTTCGTACGGATATCAGCGCCCTCTCAGCCCGGTGCTCCGAGCTCCCGCGTGTGCAAAGGTGTCACCACGCTAGCGCCCTCCCGGCCACGCTGAACAGAGGGCCCCCTCGGTTCTTGCGATGATCGGTCGGTGACTTCCACGCACGAGACACCCGAGCCGGACCGGCATGCGCACGGTCATACGCACAGCCATGGCCCTGCCGCGCCCGTCTCCAAGCATCTGCGCAAGGTCATCGCTGCTGTCCTCATTCCCTTCGCCACGGCGGTGGTCGTGGGTCTCGCCGTGCTGTGGCCAGGGGGTGCGCCGGCACATGAACGCACCGGTGTCGGTTTCGACCGGCAGACCGAACAGGGCACGGTCGTCCGCGTCGAGCGGGTCGACTGCAAGGACGTGAACGCCGCCCAGGTCCCGCCCACCGGGGACACGACGACACCGGAGGGCCGGGAGGCGGTCAACGCGCAGCAGGGGCAGTGCGCGAAGGCGACGGTCGAGGTCACCACGGGCAAGGACCAGGGCCGCCGGTTCGTCGAGGTCGTACAGCCCGACTCGCCACGCCAACTCGACGAAGGGCAGGGCGTGGTGGTGGCCTACGCGCCCGACGCGCCCCGCGACCTCCAGTACTCGGTCACCGACGTCGACCGCAGGGTCCCGATCGCGGTGCTCGCCGGGATCTTCGCACTGGCGGTGGTGGCCGTCGGCCGGATGCGCGGTGTGATGGCGCTGATCGCCCTGGCGGCGAGCTTCATCGTGCTGACGGTCTTCATCCTCCCGGCCATTCTCCAGGGTTCGAATCCGCTGGTCGTGGCGGTGGTCGGGGCGAGCGCGATCATGCTGATGGCGCTGTACCTGTGCCACGGGCTCACCGCCCGCACCTCGGTCGCCGTGCTGGGCACCCTCATCTCACTGCTGCTGATCGGGCTGCTGGGTTCGGTCTTCATCGAATGGGCGTCCCTCACCGGCAACACCGACGACTACACCGGTCTGATCCACGGCCTCTACCCGGACATCGACATGTCGGGTCTGCTGCTCGCCGGCATCATCATCGGTTCCCTCGGTGTACTCGACGACGTGACCGTGACCCAGACGTCCGCGGTGTGGGAACTGCACCAGGCCGACCCGAAGATGGGTCCCCGCGCCCTGTACCGCGCCGGTATCCGTATCGGACGTGACCACATCGCCTCCGTGGTCAACACGCTGGTCCTGGCGTATGCGGGTGCGTCGCTGCCCCTGCTGCTGCTCTTCTCGATCGCGGAGAGCAGTGTGGGGACGGTCGCCAACAGCGAGTTGGTGGCACAGGAGATCGTACGGACCCTCGTCGGCTCCATCGGGCTGGTGGCCTCCGTGCCGGTCACGACGGCTCTGGCCGCCCTGGTGGTCTCGGCCGACCGGCCGGACGACAGCGACCGCCCGGGGCCCGCGGCCGCCGCGGCCCCGGCGGGACGCAGCGGACGCGGCGGACGGGGCCGTCGTCGCAAGCAGTGATCTCAGCCGGCGTTCTCCTCGGCGAGGATCCGGCCGAGCGCCTCCTCCAGGTGCTGCTCGAAGTCACCGAGGGTGAGCTCCTGGCCCAGGGGCACCAGCTTGTCGGTCCGGTCGAGGAACGCCACCAGGGGCGGCACGCCCGCCCGGAACAGCGCCCGGTCGCTGCCGACCTGCAACCGGATGCTGACGTCCGACAGATCCTCGGACCCGGTCGGCGCGATGTGCACGTCGCCGTCACCGGTCGGCGCGTTGATCCCGTCCAGGAGCAGCTCCCGCCCGAACGTCCAGGTCACCGGTGCGTCACCGGGCAGATGGAAGGTCATCCGGACCGCGAAGGGGTCCGTCGTGTCGTACCCGAGCTCGACCGGGATCCTGAAGGCCAGCTCCTCGGATACGACGAAGCTCATCAGGACCTCGGCCTGAACCGACTCGTGCATCATGTACCCCGCAGTGGATGAAGCAGTGATGAACAGCAATGTGATGAAGGCCGGAGCCGATAACGGCAAGTAATGATCTCTACCCGCCCTCTTAGTTCGATCGTCATCGTCCTGGAGGCACTGGAGGATCACAAGGAGTGATTTTTCAGATACTGATAGAGACGTCGAGCGAACGCAGCAGCCAGCCCACTTCACCGCGGAGCCGGTCAACAGCGGGCCACAGCCGTTCCTCCTCATGGAGGGGGACGGAGATTGCCATGGCGGCCGTCATCGAGCCCGTCGGGATCGGAATGGCGGCGCAGACCGTGCCGAGCGCGTACTCCTGACGCTCCACCAACGGCTGTATCCGCCCGGTGCGTGCCAGGCGATCCAGCAGGGACCGCCGGTCGGGGACGGTGTACCGGGTGACCGGCTGCACGGGATGGCGGTCGAGGTGGTCCTGCCGGGCCTTCTCGTCGAGCTGCCCGAGCAGGCACTGGCCGATCGCATGGGCGTGGCCCGTCTCGCGGAAGTCGGCCGACTCCTCCACGGCAGGGGCGGCAGGCGTGTCGGATACGGCGAGCAACTCGATCTCGCCGTCGCGGTAGACCGCGAGGTAGAGGGGGACGCCGATCAGGTCCCGCACCTGCGCCAGCGAGTCCTGGATCTTGCTGCGACGATTCTGCGGAGCGCCGCCGGCCACCAGGCGGCGGGCCGCGTCACCGATGACGAACACACCGTCCACGCGGTGCAGATAGCCCTCGTAGGTCAGGGTGCGCAGCAAGTGGTACGCGGTGGGAAGCGGCAGGCCCGTCTCGCGGGCGAGCTGCTTGGCAGGGGCACCGTCGGCATGGGAGCCCACGGCCTCCAGGAGTCTCAGCGCCCGCTGGACGGAGCCGATGAGGGTTGGAGCCGCTGAGCTGGTTTCCGTGGCCAAAGGTCACCCCCGGGCGGATTGCCCCCGGTGCGGTCCGTGGACCGCGGACAGGGCGTGCGACCACCCTTGTTCTTCAAGGACGGCGAAGGCTGGCCACTCTAACGGCAGCGCCTGCTCGGAGGCCGGGTTTCACCGGCCCCGTTCCCTCGCCCGGACTAACGCCCGAGCTGGTGGCCGGGCGGGCAGGCGTCCGGCCGCGGGCGCCGCCGGTCGCCGCGGACGGCGCCATGATCACCGGTCGCGGCGGTCACGGACGCCGCCGTCACCAGTCGCTGCGGGACGACGAGGAGGACAGGAACTTCCGTACGACGTAGATCAGTCCGCCGACGAGCGCGACGAACAGCAGTACCTTGAACAGCACCCCGATCAACACGCTGACCACGGTGGCGATCATGCCGCCGAAGACGAGCACCGCGATCAGGGGTATGGCCACCCACTTCACCCACCACGGCAGCCCCGCCAGAAGCCCCTTCATCGCCATCGCCCCTACCTCATCCCTGCACACCGGTACGTCCGTACGTCCTGACGCCCTCGATGCTAGAGGTGAGGCGGGGCCCGGCGGGGGTCCGGCGTCCCTTGCTCTCCCCTGATCCTCCCCCTAGGGCCCCTCAGGGGAGGAGGTCAGCTCTCCGGCGGAGAAAAGACCACCAGCACCCGCAGATCCTCGGTGATGTGGTGGAACTTGTGCGGCACACCGGCCGGCACGTACACCACGCTCCCCCGCCCGACCTGAGTCGTCTCCATCCCGACCGTGATCGACGCGCGACCGCTGACGATGACGTACACCTCGTCCTCGTTGTGCGGCTTCTGGGGATCGAGCTCGCCCGCGTCGAGTGCGTACAGGCCCACCGACATGTTCCGCTCGCGCAGGAACTGCAGATACGCGCCGTCGTTGGCGGCGCGCTCCGCCTCCAGCTCGTCCAGTCGGAATGCCTTCATGCCCGTCCGCCCCTGCCCTCGCTCCAGTGCTGTCTGCCACGATCAGACACATGATGAATTTCCTAGTCAAGACGATCGCGAACGCAGGTGCCCTGGCAGTGGCGATCTGGCTGCTCCAGGACATCACGCTGACCGGTGACAGCACCGGAAGGAAGGCGCTGACCCTGGTCCTGGTGGCCCTTGTCTTCGGCGTGGTGAACGTCCTGGTCAAGCCGGTGGTGAAGCTGCTCACGCTGCCGCTGTTCATTCTCACGCTCGGGCTGTTCACCCTCGTCGTGAACGCGCTGATGCTGTTGCTGACCTCGTGGCTCGCCGACGTGCTCGACCTGAACTTCCACGTCGAGGGGTTCTGGACCGCCGTCCTGGGCGGCCTGATCATCTCCGTCGTGTCCTGGGCCCTGAACGTCATTCTCCCCGAGGGCAAGGACTGAGGGCCGGGCATCGATGGAGGAAGCACGCATGGGCGACGGAACGCGAGCGGTACGGGCCGGTCTGCCCGAGCCCCACAAGTACGAACCGACCCTGCCGGGGCCGGTGTTCGCAGCCCACTACCACCTGCCCGGCGAGCCGACCGGCCCGTACACCTATGGACGCGACGAGAACCCGACCTGGACACACCTGGAGCGGGCCATCAGCGAACTGGAGGCGCCGGGCGAGCCGGACGGCGTCGAGAGCGTCGTCTTCGCCTCCGGTATGGCCGCCGTTTCCGCGGTCCTGTTCTCGCAGCTCAAGGCCGGTGACGTGGTGGTCCTCCCGTCCGACGGCTACCAGGCGCTGCCGCTGGTGCGCGAGCAGTTGGAGGCGTACGGGATCGAGGTGCGCACCGCGCCGACCGGAGGCGACGCGCAGCTGGCCCTGCTGGACGGCGCACGGCTGTTGTGGATCGAGACGCCGTCGAACCCGGGGCTGGACGTCTGCGACATCCGGCGGCTGGTGGCGGCCGCGCACGACCGCGGCGCGGTCGTCGCCGTCGACAACACCCTCGCCACGCCTCTCGGCCAGCGTCCGCTGGAACTGGGCGCCGACTTCTCCGTCGCCAGCGACACCAAGGGCATGACCGGACACGGTGACGTCCTGCTCGGGCACGTGGCCTGCCGCGATGCGCGGCTCGCCGCCTCGGTACGGCGCTGGCGCAAGATCGTCGGCGCCATTCCCGGGCCCCTGGAGGCATGGCTCGCGCACCGGTCCCTGGCCACGCTGTCGCTGCGCGTCGAGCGCCAGTGCGCCAACGCGCTGGTGCTGGCCGAAGCTCTGATGCGGCGCGACGACGTCTCGGGACTGCGCTATCCCGGGCTGCCGGGCGACCCCTCCCACAAGGTGGCCGCGGGACAGATGTGGCACTACGGGTCGGTCGTCTCCTTCGTCCTGCCCGACCGCGGCCGGGCGGAGCGCTTTCTGGAGGCGCTGCGGCTGGTGGACGACGCGACCAGCTTCGGCGGGGTGCGGTCCACCGCCGAGCGGCGCGGCCGGTGGGGCGGCGACGCCGTGCCCGAGGGCTTCATCCGCTTCTCGGTCGGGGCCGAGGACGCCGAGGACCTGGTGGCCGATGTGCTGCGGGCGCTCGACGAGACGGCACAGCTGGCGGCATGAATACGGGCGGCGCATGGAAAGGACGGTCCGAGCCTCCCCCCTCGTGGCTCGGACCGTCCTGGCTTGTCGCGCGGAGATCAGTGGAGATCCGCGTGGAACAAGGCTAGTTGACTCTGCGTCAGTGTCCAATCACGGTAGCGACAGCGACCTATCGACTTATTTATAGTTGGACGGCCTGAGGCGCTGTCAGGTGACGCGACCGTGACCGTGGCGATGGGGAGGCGATGGATGTGGACCTCGCCCTGCTGCGCACGTTCGTCACCGTCCACCGGGCCGGTTCCTTCACCCGCGCCGCCGCCCTGCTGGGCCTCTCGCAGCCCGCCGTCACCAGCCAGATCCGTACCCTGGAGCGGCAGCTGGGCCGCCCGCTGTTCCTGCGCCAGGCCCGTGGCGTCACACCGACGACCATCGGGGACGAGCTCGCCCACCGGGCCGCGCCCCACCTGGACGCGCTGGTCGAAATCGTCGAGACCGGGCTGGACGAGCAGACCGGGGTCCGCACCCTGCACCTCGCCGGGCCGCCCGAGTTCACCTCCGTACGCGCCCTTCCCGCCCTCACCGGGCTCATCTCCCAGGGCCTCGCGCTGCGCACCACGCTGGCCGGCACCGCCGAGGAGACCCTGGAGGGGCTGGCCGCCGGCCACCACGACCTGGCCATCACCACGGCCCGTCCCCGCGGCGGGCTGCTCACCGCGACACCGCTCTGCGACGAGGAGCACGTCCTGGTCGCCTCACCGCGCTGGGCCGCCCGGCTCGGCCCCGGCGTCCTGCTGCGCAAGGGCGCCGTGGTGCTGGAGCAGCTGCCCGTGGTCGAGGTGCACGAGTCGCTGCCGTTCGTCGCGCGTTACTGGACAGCTGTCTTCGACTCCAAGCCGGCGGCCGCCGCCACCGTCATCGCACCCGACCTGCGCGCCGTACTCGAGTCCGCCGCCTCGGGTGCCGGCCTCGCCGTACTGCCCCGCTACCTGTGCGAGCACGACCTGGAGCGCGGCCGGCTGGTGGCCCTGCTCGATCCGCCCGTGCCCCCGTTACGCACGTACTTCCTCGTCGTGCGCACCGGCACGCTGGCGCTCCCGCACATCGCGCGGGCGCACGAGTCTCTGCTGCGTGCTGCGGTCGACTGGTGAGTGGGAGTTTCAGGAGCACCGATGCGGGCCATTTTCAAGCCATGACCGAACGACCGGTGGTCAAGCGCACCGCACGCGCCGTCCTGCTCGACGGCGACGACCTCATTCTGATCAAGCGCACCAAGCCCGGTATGGATCCGTACTGGCTGACCCCGGGCGGCGGCGTCGAGCCGGAGGACCCGACGGTCGTCGACGCACTGCACCGCGAGGTCCACGAGGAACTCGGCGCCAAGATCGTCGATGTCGTGCCGTGCTTCGTCGACACCGTCGAGCACATCGTGGACGGCGGCGTCTCGGGCGTGAAGGTGCAGCACTTCTTCGTCTGCCGGCTGGAGTCCATGGACCCCGCCCAGCGCCACGGCCCCGAGGTCGACGAGCCCGAGGGGGAGTACGAGATCGTCCGGGTGCCCTTCAGCCGCGTCGGTATCGCCGCCGTCAACCTCGTCCCGCTCTCGCTGCGGCACTACCTGGACGGCAACATCGAAGGCGTCCGGGCGATGCACGCGCCGGACCTCGGCTAGGGCCTGTCTTATGGATGGGGCCGGATCAGGCAGCGGGGTCCGGGGCGTGCGGGTGCAGGGCGGAGGAGGGATCCTCCCCGGGCGCCCGAAGGGCAACGGGGCCCTGGCCGGGCCGGTCAGGTCGTCGCCGCCACCAGCTCATCGAGGGAGTCGTGCCGTATCCGCTCGTACGGCACGCCGATGCCCCGCAGCGCGTCGACACCGCTGCGGATCATGCCCGGTGGGCCGGAGAGGTAGGCGTCGTACTCGTTCCACGGCCCGTACTCGCGCACCACGTCGGGCAGCTGCGTCTTGCCGTCGATGATGGCCCGCACCTCCAGCCACGGATGCGACTGCTGGAGCCGCAGCATCGTGTCGATGTCGTACAGGTCGTGATCGGTGCGGGCACCGTAGAAGACCTCGACGGGCCGCCGCTCGCCGTGCTCGGCGACATCCTCGACGAGCGCCTTGATGGGCGCTATGCCGGTGCCGCCGCCCAGGCAGAGCAGACCGTTGTCGGTGGAGTGGTCGACGGTCATGGATCCGGCGGGCGGTCCCAGCCGCAGCACGTCGCCGGGACGGGCGTGGTGGACGAGGGCGTTGGAGACCCAGCCGGCCGGTACTGCCTTGACGTGGAAGCTCAGCAGACCGTCCGAGCGCGGCGCGGAGGCGAACGAGTAGTGGCGCCAGACCCTCGGCCACCACGGCGTTTCGAGGCTCGTGTACTGGCCGGCCAGGAAGGGGTAGGGCTGGTCGGGCCGGACGGTGACAACGGCGATGTCGGGCGTTCTCAGGTCGTGCGAGACCACCTCGGCGTGCCACCAGGCCGGAGCATGGCGTTCGTTCTCCGCCGCCGCGTCGATCATGATCTGCGAGATCGTGGTGTACGTGCGGACCCAGGCCCCTTCGGTCTCCTCGTCCCACGTCGTCGTCGCGTACCTGCTCAGGGCTCCGATGAGCGCCTCCCCCACGGCCGGGTAGTGCGAGGCCTCGGTGCCGTACTTGCGGTGGCCGCGGCCCAGGTGCTGGAGGTACTCCGTGAGCACCTCGGCGTTGTCCATGTGCTCGGCTGCCGTCAGCAGCGCCTTGAGGAGGCGGTCGCGCTGGGTGTCCATGGCCGCCGGGAAGAGGGAGCGCAGGTCGGGATGGCGGGTGAACAGCAGGGCGTAGAAGTACGACGTCACCTTGTCGGCCACGGGGGCCACCTCGGCGAGCGTGCGCCGCACTCGTATCGCGTCGGGCGAACCGCTCTCGGCGACGTCGGCCGTGCCGGGTATGCCGTGCACGGAGGGCTCGTCGGCGGCGGAGGCCCGGGATGCGGGCCCGGCGGCCTCCGGCCCCCGCGGTCCCGGCACCGGGACCGGGACCGGGACCGGCGACTCCCAGGCGGACCGCTGCTCGGGGACGGGACGGTCGTCGCCGACGGGACGGGAGGCGGCTGGGGGCCCTCCGGGTGCGGTGTACTCGTCGCCGTCGGGGTGCTCGGCGGCACGGTCGTGGGCCGTCCGGCCTCCCTGGGTGGTGGACTCATCAGCGGGATGCCCTGTGGCCACCGGCTCTGACGCGGTACGAGTCGCACCACTGCCGACCAGCCGTATGGAGGTCAGTGGACGGCGCGGCCCCTCCGTTCGCTGCCGGCCGGGTCCGGTGCCCCCGTCGGTCTCCGGGTCCGGCGCGGCAGGCCGGTCCGATACGGGTTTGCGCGGCGTGAACCAGCCGCCGCCACCGCCGCTGTCACCGGAAGTGCCGTTGTCGGCCGACGTGGTGGTCGGAGCGTCCATAGAGTGCCTCGCCTCGAACATCTTTCGGTCGGTGTCCGGACTTTCCGACGATCCGGAACATGACTCAATTGCCCGCGCTGCCCCGTCATCTGCTTCGCTGCCCGCCGTCACCGTAACCCCGGCGTGCCACGAACCGGGATGACCGCCATCCCTCCGCGACATTGGGTGGAGCGGCCGTCATCGCAGCATGCCAGCGCCCTCCGGTCCTCGGACCGAGTGCGGAAAGCCCGGGTTTTCCCACGCGTTTCCCGTTAGGCTGCATTGCCTCCATGCCCTTGGAACCAGCGGCGGCCGCACCGGCCGTGGGCCTTTCGGAGATTCGCCTCCCGAATCCGCATGCAGTGCGATCCACATGCAGTGCCAAACCCGATCTCCGCGTCGGACATGGAATCACCGTATGCAACACACTCGTCCAGCTCTACCCCCAACTCTGCACAGAGCCGGTCCCTGATCTTCACTTCGGCAGCTGCCCGGATGCCTGGCATTCATGCGTGTGCTCCCGCCGTCGGATGTCACTGACGGCGGGAGCACCGGTGTGTTTCACGTGAAACCGTGACGCCCTCAGGCGAGCGCTTCCCTGGCTGCGGAGGCGAACTCATGGTTCTGGGCGGGGGCGCCGGCGCCCACACCGTTGGCGCCGATCAGACGACCGTCGCGTGTCTCCGCGTCCTGAGTGGTGAGCGGGGCGACGGCGATGGTGGAGGCGGTGCTCATGAGGGGTGCTCCTTGGTGCGGGGGTTGTTCGCGGGGTCTTCGGGCGTGGGGATCCGGGCAGGGGGTCTCGTGCCAAGCGATGCCCTGGATCGGGACGTGCTCGGGACGGCTGCTCAGTGATGCGCCGTCGCGGCGGAGACGGCGGTCGGCTCCGGAGCGGCCCCGGCGACGACCCGGCTCCCGCGGCGGCCGTCCCGGCGCTCCAGGGCGCTGGAGAGGACGGCCAGGGCGAGGGCCGAGACGGCGAGCACGGCACCGACCCAGTTCGGGGCGGTGATCCCCAGGCCGGCCGAGATGACGATGCCGCCGAGCCATGCGGACAGCGCGTTACCGAGGTTGAAGGCGCCGATGTTGACGGCGGAGGCGAGGGTCGGTGCTCCGGACGCCTGGTCCAGAACCCTCTTCTGCAGCGGCGGTACGGTCGCGAAGCCGAGCGCGCCGATCAGCGTGATCGTGACAGCGGCCGCTACCTGGTGGTGCGCGGTGAGGGTGAAGAGCGCCAGGACGACGGCGAGGGCTCCTAGCGAGACGTAGAGCAGCGGCATCAGCGCACGGTCGGCGAACTTGCCGCCGATCAGGTTGCCGCCGACCATGCCGAGACCGAACAGGACGAGCAGCCAGGTGACGGAGGACTCCGCAAAGCCGGCTGCCTCGGTCATCATCGGCGTGATGTAGGTGATCGCGGCGAACACACCCCCGAAGCCCAGCACGGTCATCGCCATCGCGAGCAGTACCTGCACATTGCGGAACGCCGCGAGTTCATGGCGCAGCCGTACGCCTTCGGGCCTGGGCTGCTCGGGCACCAGCTTGGCGACACCCAGCAGGCCGAGGACGCCCAGCGCGGCGACGATGAAGAAGGTCGCGCGCCAGCCCGCCGTCTGGCCGATGAACGTTCCGGCCGGCACACCGACGACGTTGGCGACGGTCAGACCGGTGAACATCATGGCGATCGCACCGGCCTTCTTCTCCGGGGCGACCAGGTCGGCCGCAACCACGGAGCCGATGCCGAAGAACGCTCCGTGCGCGAGCGAAGCCACGACACGGCCCAGCAGCATCAGGCCGAAGACCGGTGCCACGGCGGACACCAGGTTGCCGGCGATGAAGAGTCCCATCAGCAGCATCAGCATGCGCTTGCGGGAGACCCTGGTGCCCAGGACGGTCATCAGGGGGGCGCCGAGCACGACGCCGAGTGCGTAGCCGGTGACGAGATAGCCGGCGGTCGGGATCGAGACTCCGTAGTCACCGGCGACCTGGGGCAGCAATCCCATGATCACAAACTCGGTGGTTCCGATACCGAAGGCCCCGATGGCCAGGGCGAGGAGCGCGAGTGGCATGGGCTCTACCTTCCAAAGATGTTGCGTCTGCGCCTTACGAGCGTCCACAATAATTGCAGACGCGGGTTATTTGCAAGCGCTGGCTATTGCAGCCGTCATCTATGCTGAGGTGAAGCCACTCCTGGACGGAGGAGAACCCATGACAGCGACAGACCCGGCCCTGACCGCCCTCTCCCAGGGGTGGTGCGCCCTCTCTCTGCTGCACGGGAAGATCGAGTCCCACATCGAGCGCGCACTGGAGGCTGGGCACGGCCTGAGCATGCGCGAGTACTCCCTGCTCGACGTTCTCAGCCGCCAGCACAACGGCCCGGGTGGCCATCTGCAGATGAAGCAGGTAGCCGACGCTGTCGTGCTCAGCCAGAGCGCGACCACCCGTCTGGTGAGCCGCCTGGAGGACCGCGGACTCCTCACGCGGTACCTGTGCGACACCGACCGGCGTGGCATCTACACGGATGTCACAGAAGCGGGCCTGGCCCTCCTCGCGGAAGCCAGGCCCACCAATGACGCCGCCCTGCGCGAGGCACTCGACGAAGCCGCCAAGAACCCGGCGCTCGCCCCGCTGGTCAGGGTGGTCGAAGAGCTGCACGCTCCAGCCGTGTGACAGCCGGAGCTGCACGCTGCAACCCCATCACGCTCTGGGACGTGATGGGGAACCAGTGCTGTTTCACGTGAAACAGCACTGCGGCATCACAGGCCGCGCCAGCCCCCCTCGTCCACTCCGCCCGGCACAGCGTCGCCAGGCGCGTACGGCTCTCGCGTGAAGACGAACGAGCCCAGGTCGAGATGGCTCACCGACCTGTCCTCCCGGCGCACCACCCGCAGGGTCTCCCCAGCGAAATAGCCGTCCAGACCGGTCCAGGTCTCGTCCGCCTCCGCCCGGAAGCGGGAGGCCCGCCCCGGCCCCCGCAGAGGACGCAGCTCCACGCCCCGGTCGGCCCCGATCGCCAGGCCGTATGCGTAGGTCCCCCAGTACCAGGGGCCGGTCAATGCCAGCAGCGCCGGATCCACCTCGGGCAGCGGCCGCCATGGCGCGGGAATGCGCGGCTCGGCCTCCGCCACGATCCGGACGAGATCGGCGGCGACCACGCCGGGCACGGGCCCCGACGTGGCATTGGCCAGCACGACAGCCGCCAGTCCCTCCGTCACATCGATCCACAGCCCGGCGAGGAACCCCGGCAGTGAGCCGCTGTGCCCGACCAGTGTGCGGTCGCCTCTGCGTACCAGCTGGAGTCCCAGGCCGTATCCGCCGTCCCAGTCACCCTCCTCCGGCGCCACGGCCGGCGAGCGCATTTCCCGGACCGTCTCCGCGCGCAGCACGCGGTCATCTCCGTGGGCGAGGAAGGAAGCGAACCGGCACAGGTCGGTGGCCGTGGACCAGAGCTGCCCCGCCGGGGCCATCAGCCCCAGGTCGTGGATCGCTTCGGGCAGCATCACATCGGCCCAGGGGTGCACCGCCCAGCCACCGGCGTGCGGTGAGGCTGGCTGTGTGGTCGTGCGGTTCAACCCCAGCGGTTCGAGAATCTCGGTCCGCAGCGCCTCTTCCCAGGGCACCCCGCGCACCGCTTCCACGAGAGAACCGAGCAAGGTGTAGCCGGTGTTGGAGTAGTGATGGCGGCGCCCGGCCGGATGCAGCAGCGGACGTTCACCGAGCACATCGGTGAGCCCCGGGCGCAGGTCCCCCGGCGTCCGCTCCCACCAGGGCGCCGGCGATTCGGCGATCAGGCCGGAGCTGTGACTCAGCAGCTGGGCGATCGTCACCTCGCCCACCCCCGTGCCCGGCAGGTGCTTGTCCAGCGGATCGGCCAGGTCGAGCAGCCCTTCGTCCCGCAGCCTCATGACCAGGACGGCCGTGAACGGCTTCGTGATGGACCCGATCCGGTACTGCGTCTCGGCATCGGGGGCATGCCCGTCCACGCAACTGCGTGCACCCGTCCACACCACCTCACCGTCCCTGACGACGGCCCCGACGAGGGACGGTGTACGCCCTTCGGCCTGGGCGGTGGCGACCCGGTGGACCAGTGCCCGTTCGGTCGTGGGGAGCAGTGCTTCGAAGGAGGATGTCATGGCTCAGGTCTAGCGCCCGGAGATCACGCCGTCGACCGGATAACCACCGACATGGCAACCCACGGGCTCGCACCCGGGCTGTTCTGCCCACAGTGAAGACCGGTCCGACCGGGCCGGGCGATCACTACAGTCCGGCCTCATGACGACGATCACCACGCGCGCGGTCGAATACCCGGCCGACGGCTTGACGATGATCGGGCACCTCGCGCTCCCCGCCGGTGTCGACCGCCGGCCCGCAGTTCTGATCGGGCCCGAGGGACCAGGACTGAACGACGTCCAGCGCCGCAGGGCCGACGCCCTCGCCGAACTGGGATACGTAGCGCTGGCCTTCGACATCAACGGCGGCCGCTGGTTCACCGACCCGCAGCAGATGCTGGCGCACGTGACCCCGCTGCTCGGCGACCCCGACCGCATGCGGGCCATCGGCCATGCGGCACTCGATGTGCTGCGTGCTGAACCGCGGACCGACCCCGACCGGATCGCCGCCATCGGCTACGGCACCGGGGGTGCGATCGTGCTGGAACTCGGGCGCGACGGTGCCGACCTGCGCGCGATCGGCACGGTCAACGCACTGACCACGGGCCGACCGGGCGAGGCGGCGCGCATCCGGTGCCCGGTGTGGGCAGGGGTCGGGTCGGAGGACCCGATCATGCCGCCCGCGCAGCGGGACGCGTTCACCGCCGAGATGCAGGCCGCCGGCGTCGACTGGCGCCTCGTGGTCTACGGCGGAGCCCTGCACGCCTTCCACCACCCGCCGGTCGACCAGGACGTGCTCCCTGGCGTCGGCTACCACCCGCAGCACGCGCAGCGGGCCTGGCGCGACATCGTCAACCTGCTCGCCGAGTGCCTGCCAGTAACGGCATGAGCCAGGAGTGCCGGGGGACGGCGCCCGGGGACCCCAGGTCCGTAGGGTCTCGCCGCCGATGACATGTCGATTCCGTGACCTGCTGGTTCTCTGTGTTGTCTCACCGCGATGCCACCCAAGATCAGTCTCAGATAGATGCCATTTCCTCGGCGGAACCATGAGTCTGCGGCTGAGCCACCGAGCACGAGGACTACCTGCGAGCTCAGATCGCGCACCGATGAGTTTCCCGCGCCGCGCCGGTCTGTACGCGTGAGACCGACTTACGGAAGGCCGGCGCCATGCGGAAATTGATCTACGGCATGAACCTGACCCTGGACGGCTACATCGCCGCGCCCGGCGACGACATCGGCTGGAGCGTGCCGAGCGACGAGCTGTTCCAGTTCTGGTCCGACCAGTTGCAGGCGACCGACCTGTCGCTGTACGGGCGCAAGCTGTGGCAGACGATGAGCTCCTACTGGCCGACCGGCGACCAACAGCCCAACGCCACCGCGGCGGAGATCGAGTTCGCGCGCCGCTGGCGGGACATGTCGAAGGTCGTGTTCTCCTCGACGATCGACAAGGTCGACTGGAACACCCGCCTGGTCACCGGCGACGCGGTCGCCGAGATCACCCGGCTCAAGGCCGAGGACGGCGGCCCGATGGACATCGGCGGCGCGACGCTCGCCGGGGCGGCCATGCGGGCCGGGCTGATCGACGAGTACGTGCTGGCCACCGCGCCGGTCCTGGTGGGCGGCGGCACGCCGTTCTTCACCGCGCTGGACAACTGGGTGAACCTGAACCTGGTGGAGACGCGGACACTTCCCTGCGGCGTGATCCTGACCAGGTACGAGACGAGGCGCTGAGCGCCCGTCCGGGAGTTACGGGCCATGTGCTCCGCGCAGCGGTGCTTGGTTTCGGGGGAGGGCGCACCCCCTCAGGTCGTACCTCAGCGGGTGCGCCCTACTCCGCACAGTGGAGACGGTCCGCCGTAGCGGACGATGCGTGGCTGCCATGTCCACGGCCAGCATGTATGTCATGACGACAGCGACCCCTCCACTGCCTACCTCTGCCCCCGCACCCGTCTGGGCCCGCCGCGCCGCCCATGCCATCGCCTTCTGCGCCGTCCCGTCCGGTCTGTGGCGCATCGCCATGGCATCCGGTGTCTACGTCGGCTACAGCGACCAGGTCCTGCGCGACGTCTTCGACATCCCGGGGTGGGGTATCGCGTACGTCGTCGGCCTCTCCGTCATCGCCGAGCTGGCCGCCCTGTTCCCGCTGCTCCTGGTCAGCGACCGGTGGCGGCCACTGCGCCCCCGAACTCTCGCCGCGCTGGCCTGGACCGCCTCGGCCGTCTTGGTCCTGGTGGCACTGTGGCAACTTGTGGTGGCCTTCACCGTCGAGAGCCAGACGTACATGTCAAGTGGTACGGCACAGACCGTCTGGGGCTTCGTCTTCGCCCCGCTGTTCGCCATCCCGGCCTTGATGACGGCCGTGACCTGGTCGTACACGAAGCGGCACCGAGCACCGGGCCAAGCATGACCCCCGACCCCGTGCACCCAGAGAAGTTGGGAGGCGCCCCGAAAAAGATCCCCACTGGATGTGGTGATTGCCAACGGGACCGCGGATTTGTTGGTCCACTGCTGACGAACTGCCTTCATTGCTGACGAAGTCGCGGATCCTGGATCAGGCCGGATCAGGTCTGAGCCATGTCGACGAAGCGCGAGTAGTGGCCCTGGAACGCCACCGTGATCGTCGCGGTCGGACCATTACGGTGCTTTGCGACGATCAGGTCCGCCTCGCCCGCACGCGGCGACTCCTTCTCGTACGCGTCCTCACGGTGCAGCAGGATCACCATGTCCGCGTCCTGCTCGATCGAGCCGGATTCACGCAGGTCCGAGACCATGGGCTTCTTGTCCGTGCGCTGCTCGGGGCCACGGTTCAGCTGCGAGAGCGCGATGACCGGGATCTCCAGCTCCTTTGCCAGCAGCTTCAGGTTTCGGGACATGTCCGAGACCTCTTGCTGACGGCTCTCCGCACGCTTCGATCCGCCCGACTGCATCAGCTGCAGGTAGTCGATGACGACGAGCTTCAGATTGTTCCGCTGCTTCAGCCGGCGGCACTTCGCCCGGATCTCCATCATCGACAGGTTCGGTGAGTCGTCGATGTACAGCGGCGCTTGCGAGACGTCCGGCATGCGCCGGGCCAGGCGGGTCCAGTCCTCGTCCGTCATCGTTCCGGAGCGCATGTGGTGCAGCGCCACTCGGGCCTCCGCCGAGAGCAGACGCATCGCGATCTCGTTGCGGCCCATTTCGAGGGAGAAGATCACGCTCGGCAGGTTGTGCTTGATCGAGCAGGCGCGAGCGAAGTCCAGCGCAAGAGTCGACTTACCCATCGCGGGACGGGCCGCGATGACGATCATCTGGCCGGGGTGCAGGCCGTTCGTCAGCGAGTCGAAGTCCGTGAAGCCGGTGGGCACGCCCGTCATCTCGCCGCTGCGCGAACCGATCGCCTCGATCTCGTCGAGCGCGCCCTCCATGATGTCGCCGAGCGGAAGGTAGTCCTCGCTCGTGCGCTGCTCGGTGACAGCGTAGATCTCGGCCTGGGCCTGGTTGACGATCTCGTCGACGTCGCCGTCCGCGGCGTATCCCATTTGCGTGATCTTGGTGCCGGCCTGCACCAGACGGCGCAGCACCGCCCGCTCGTGGACGATCTCCGCGTAGTAAGAGGCGTTGGCCGCGGTCGGAACCGACTGGACCAGCGTGTGGAGGTACGGGGTTCCACCGACACGGTTGATCTCACCGCGCTTGGTGAGCTCGGCGCCGACCGTGATGGGGTCGGCCGGCTCGCCCTTGGCATAGAGGTCGAGGATCGCGCTGTAGATGGTTTCGTGGGCCGGCTTGTAGAAGTCATGACCCTTGATGATCTCCACGACGTCCGCAATGGCGTCCTTGGAGAGCAGCATGCCGCCGAGCACCGACTGCTCGGCGTCGAGATCCTGGGGCGGAACCCGCTCGAACCCGCCGGCACCGCTGTCCCACGGGCCGTCGTCGCTGCCGCGCTCGTGCTGCTCGTCACGGCCCCGGCCACGGCCCCGGCCGTCACTGCCGCGTTGGCGGGTGACGGGCAGACGATCACTGGGACCGGTGTCCGTCCACGGGTCGTCCAAAGGCTCGGGGATGCTCACCGGCCACCTCCTCCCGTCCGCTCCGCGGACCTCGCCGTGCCACTCTTTCTACGGCACGACACTGACAAAACGAGAGGCTCAACTCCGCTTCTGGCGCGTCGAGCGCCGGACCACGGTAGGCCCGCGGGCACCGTCAGCCAATCTGGTTATCCACAGGGCCTGTGGGTGAAGGACCAGATGCTGTGGAGAACCCCTCAGAACCTGTGCACGGAGCAGGGGACAGCCGTGTGGACAAACTCATACCGTCGCCGCCACACCGCCTCTGACCTGCCCTTTTTCCGTCCACCGGCTGTGGGGGAGAAAAACTTTCCCGCCAGGACCAAGATCAGAACAAACGGCGCACAGAAGAACCGGCGTCTCACCCTTTGGTAAGGGCTACAAACTGTTTGCATCTCTTACCTGTGGAAGATTAGATGGAGACCATGAGCCAGGCCCCCGCGCCGCCCCGGAGCGCCCGACGCCGACATGACCGCGAGATCATCGCACTCGCCGTTCCCGCCTTCGGAGCGCTGGTCGCCGAACCGCTCTTCCTGATGGTCGACAGCGCCATCGTCGGCCACCTCGGCACCCCCCAGCTCGCCGGCCTCGGCATCGCTGCCGCTCTCCTCGCGACCGCCGTCAGCGTTTTCGTCTTCCTCGCCTACGCCACCACGGCCGCCGTGGCCCGCCGCGTCGGCGCCGGCGACCTCCCCGCCGCCATCCGCCAGGGCATGGACGGCATCTGGCTGGCGCTCATCCTGGGCATCGCCGTCATCGCCATCACACTGCCGACGGCACCCTGGCTGGTCGATGCCTTCGGCGCGTCCGACACTGCCGCGCCTTATGCCATCACCTATCTGCGTATCTCCAGCCTGGGGATACCGGCGATGCTCATCGTGCTGGCCGCCACGGGCGTCCTGCGCGGTCTCCAGGACACCAGGACACCGCTGTACGTGGCCGTCGCCGGCTTCGCGGTCAATGCCGCACTCAACATCGCCCTGGTCTACGGCGCCGACCTGGGGATCGCAGGCTCCGCCTGGGGCACGGTCATCGCCCAGTGCGGCATGGCCGCCGCCTATTTGTTCGTCGTGGTGCGAGGAGCTCGCCGTCACGGCGCATCCCTGCGCCCTGACGCTGCGGGCATACGAGCCAGCGCGCAGGCAGGAGTCCCCCTCCTCGTCCGTACGCTCTCACTCCGCGCCATCCTGATGATCGCCACCGCCGTCGCGGCCCGGCTGGGCGACGTCGACGTCGCCGCCCACCAGATCATTCTCTCCCTGTGGAGCCTGACGGCCTTCGCTCTGGACGCGATCGCCATCGCGGGGCAGGCGATCATAGGCCGCTACCTCGGTGCCGATGACGCCGACGGGGCCCGCCAGGTGTGCCGGCGCATGGTCCAGTGGGGCGTCGCCTCCGGCCTGGTTCTCGGCGCCCTGATCGTCCTGGCGCGACCGCTCTTCATCCCGTTGTTCACGGCCGACCAGACCGTGCAGGACACCTTGCTGCCGGCGCTCCTCGTCGTGGCGCTTTCCCAGCCGATCGCAGGGGTGGTCTTCGTTCTGGACGGCGTGCTGATGGGAGCAGGTGACGGCCCCTACCTGGCCGGAGCGATGGTGCTGACACTGGTCGTCTTCGCACCGGTCGCGCTGCTGGTCCCGGCCATGGGCGGTGGGCTGACCGCCCTGTGGTGGGCCATGACACTGATGATGACCGTCAGGATGCTGACGCTGTGGTGGCGCGCTCGCTCCGGCCGCTGGGTGGTCACGGGCGCCACGCGCTGAAGACACCCGCTGGCCGGGCAGGCGGCTGTTTCACGTGAAACAGCCGTACGCGACCACGGCATACGGCCCCTGCGCGCACCGCGGGCCTGTACGGCAAGCAGGGAGGACACAGCAGAAGGGCCGCACCCGGTTGGATGCGGCCCTTCTGTGACTGCTGAGCGCGACGCTTAGGCAGCGACGATCTCGACGTTGAGCTTCGCAACGACGTCAGCGTGCAGACGCACGGAGACCTGGTGCGAGCCGAGCGTCTTGATCGGGGAGCCGAGCTCCACACGACGCTTGTCGACGTCCGGGCCACCCGCAGCCTTGATCGCCGCAGCGATGTCGGCCGGGGTCACGGAGCCGAAGAGACGGCCGGAGTCACCGGCGCGGACCGCGTGACGCACGTTCACGCCCTCGAGCTTGGCCTTGACCTCGTTGGCCTGCTCGATGGTCGCGATCTCGTGGATCTTGCGGGCGCGGCGGATCTGCGCCACGTCCTTCTCGCCACCCTTGGTCCAGCGGATCGCGAAACCACGCGGAACCAGGTAGTTGCGCGCGTAACCGTCCTTGACCTCGACGACGTCGCCGGCGGTGCCGAGGCCGGAGACCTCGTGCTTGAGGATGATCTTCATGATTCGGTCACCCTCTCCTTATCGCGCGGTGGACGTGTAGGGCAGCAGCGCCATCTCACGGCTGTTCTTGACGGCCGTGGCGACGTCACGCTGGTGCTGCGTGCAGTTGCCGGTCACGCGGCGGGCACGGATCTTGCCGCGGTCGGAAATGAACTTCCGCAGCATGTTCGTGTCCTTGTAGTCCACGTAAGCGGTCTTGTCCTTGCAGAAAGCGCAGACCTTCTTCTTCGGCTTGCGCACAGGCGGCTTCGCCATGGTGTATCTCCTGTGTGATCAAGAAGTGTGGGTGCGAGCCCCCACCCCCGAGGCCACGAGGGCCTAGAAGGGAGGCTCGTCCGAGTAGCCGCCGCCGGAGCTTCCGCCCCAGCTGCCTCCGCCGCCCTGCTGGCCGCCACCGGCCGGCGCGCTGGTCGCCCACGGGTCGTCGGCGGGAGCACCGCCGCCGCCCTGAGGGGCACCGCCCGGGGCTCCGCCCCAGTTGCCGCCGCCCTGCTGGCCGCCGCCGTAGCCACCCTGGCCGCCGCGACCGGTGGTCTTGGTGACCTTGGCCGTGGCGTTCTTGAGGCTGGGGCCGACTTCCTCGACGTCCAGCTCGAAGACCGTGCGCTTGACGCCCTCGCGGTCCTCGTAGGACCGCTGCTTCAGCCGGCCCTGCACGACGACACGCATGCCGCGCTGGAGCGACTCGGCGACGTTCTCCGCCGCCTGGCGCCAGACCGAGCAGGTCAGGAACAGGCTCTCGCCGTCCTTCCACTCGTTGGTCTGACGATCGAAGGTGCGGGGAGTGGACGCGACACGGAACTTCGCGACCGCCGCACCGGACGGGGTGAAGCGCAGCTCGGGGTCGTCGACAAGATTGCCGACGACCGTGATGACGGTCTCGCCTGCCATGGGGAACCTCTCGGCGGGATTGCTTCTGGCTGCTTGCTGCTGCTACTCGAACCCGATGACCTCTGAGCTAGGCGCTCAGTGGGTCTCGGGACGGAGGACCTTGGTCCGGAGGACCGACTCGTTCAGGTTCATCTGGCGGTCGAGCTCCTTGACGACCGCAGGCTCGGCCTGCAGGTCGATGACCGAGTAGATGCCCTCGGGCTTCTTCTTGATCTCGTAAGCGAGACGACGACGGCCCCAGGTGTCGACCTTCTCCACCTTCCCGTTGCCCTCACGGACGACGGAGAGGAAGTTCTCGATCAGGGGGGCGACAGCGCGCTCCTCCAGATCGGGGTCGAGGATGACCATCACCTCGTAGTGACGCATGTGGAACCCACCTCCTTTGGACTCAGCGGCCACGGTCGTTCCGTGGCAGGAGGGTCGTGATGCGTGCGCAACGGTATCGGCCGCCACTGACAATCGCCCCGGCCGGCCGGACCGACGGGAGCACCTGACGATGGGCATGGGCAGACACCGGTGCAGACCGTACAGAGTACCCGCACACCGGCTTCCGGTTGAAATCCTGTGGTGAGGGGACGCAATCTGTACACATCGGGTGCGTGCGGCGCTACGATGCGCCGCCTTCCGGCACAGCCAGGAGGTACCTCATGGCCCAGGCATTCCATCGTCATCCCACCTCGTCCCTCTTCGCCACGGACGGCAAGCCCCATCCCCTCCAGGACACGCTGATGGCGGTGACCCTGGTGCTGGGTGTCCTTGCCTTCATCACCGCGCAGTTCCCCAGCCTCCACCTGCTGAGTTCCTGGTCGGGGCTGGTGGGCATCCTCACGGGCGCGTACGGACAGTTCATCTCGGAGACCACCCGCGAGCGGACGCTGCTGATCATCGGTCTCGGCGCATCCGCGGTCGGCTTCTTCCTCGGGATGGCGCACGGGGGCCTCTTCGGCGGCCTTCTGGGCTAGCCGCTGTGGCGACACCCCTCACACGGCGCAGCCCACCGCCGTGAGCTGACACGGCCCGTACGACGCGTACATGGCCCACAGCCAGACGGGGCGCTCCCCGGTGCCAGTAGGCTTCGGCGCGAGAGCCGGAGCCCCTGACCAATGGGGACACACCTGCCGAGGAGCGCCCCGCATGAGCCTGACCCTGAGGACCATCAGCCGAGAGCAGCATCTGGCGTACATCCAGAGCCTGCCCGCGGCGAGTCACTGCCAGGTCCCGGCGTGGGCGGACGTGAAGACCGAGTGGCGCTCGGAGAACCTGGGCTGGTTCGACAAGAGCGGCCAGCTCGTCGGCGCCGGTCTGGTCCTCTACCGCCAGCTTCCGAAGATCAAGCGGTACCTCGCCTACCTGCCCGAGGGACCGGTGATCAACTGGTACGCGCCGAACCTGGACGACTGGCTGCAGCCGATGCTGGCGCACCTGAAGAACCAGGGTGCCTTCTCGGTGAAGATGGGCCCGCCGGTCGTCATCCGCCGCTGGGACGCGGCCGCGATCAAGTCCGGCATCCAGGACCCGGACGTCAAGCGCCTGCGCGACGTCGAGGCCAGCCACATCGAGCCGCGCGCCTTCGAGGTGTCGGACCGGCTGCGCAAGATGGGCTGGCAGCAGGGCGAGGACGGCGGCGCCGGCTTCGGTGACGTCCAGCCCCGCTACGTCTTCCAGGTGCCGTTGGCGAACCGTTCGCTCGACGATGTCCTCAAGGGCTTCAACCAGCTGTGGCGGCGCAACATCAAGAAGGCCGAGAAGGCCGGTGTCGAGGTGGTCCAGGGCGGCTACGAGGACCTGGCCGAGTGGCAGCGGCTGTACGAGATCACCGCCGTGCGCGACCGTTTCCGGCCGCGTCCCCTCTCCTACTTCCAGCGCATGTGGACCGTCCTCAACAACGAGGACCCCAACCGCATGCGGCTGTACTTCGCGCGCCACAACGGCGTGAACCTTTCGGCGGCCACGATGCTCGTCGTGGGCGGCCACGTCTGGTACTCCTACGGCGCCTCGGACAACATCGGCCGCGAAGTTCGGCCCTCGAACGCGATGCAGTGGCGGATGCTGCGCGACGCCTACGCGATGGGCGCGACCGTCTACGACCTGCGCGGCATCTCCGACTCGCTCGACGAGACGGACCACCTCTTCGGCCTGATCCAGTTCAAGGTGGGCACGGGCGGCGAGGCCGTCGAGTACATCGGTGAGTGGGACTTCCCGCTCAACAAGCTGCTGCACAAGGCACTCGACATCTACATGTCGCGCCGCTGACGCTTCCGTAGTCTCGTCCATACCTTCGATACACCGCAGCCATCAGAAAGGTTCCGTGCCGGCCATGGCGCTCTCCCTCTACGTCGACACCGCTCGCTGGCGGGCGCACCAGAAGACCGTGATCGACCAGTTCCCGGGTCTCGTCCCGGTCTGCAAGGGCAATGGCTACGGCTTCGGACATGAGCGGCTGTCGGAGGAGGCGGCACGTTTCGGCGCCGACATGCTGGCCGTGGGCACCACGTACGAGGCCGCACGGATCAAGGACTGGTTCAGCGGCGACCTGCTCGTCCTCACGCCGTTCCGGCGTGGTGAGGAGCCCGTGCCGCTGCCGGACCGGGTGATCCGGTCGGTGTCGTCCGTCGACGGGGTCCACGCGCTGGTCGGCGCCCGCGTCGTCATCGAGTGCATGAGCTCGATGAAGCGCCACGGCATCAGCGAGCACGATTTGGGCCGGCTGCACGCCGCCATCGAGGACGTCCGTCTGGAGGGCTTCGCGCTGCACCTGCCGCTGGACCGCACGGACGGCACCGACGCCGTCGAAGAGGTCATCGGCTGGATGGACCGGCTGCGCGCGGCCCGGCTGCCGCTGCACACCATGTTCGTCAGCCACCTGAAGGCGGAGGAACAGGCCCGTCTGCAGCAGCAGTTCCCGCAGACCCGCTTCCGCGCCCGCATCGGTACCCGCCTCTGGCTGGGCGACCACGAAGCGACGGAGTACCGCGGCGCGGTCCTGGACGTCACGCGGGTCGCCAAGGGTGATCGTTTCGGCTACCGGCAGCAGAAGGCGGCGTCGGACGGCTGGCTGGTCGTCGTCGCCGGCGGTACGTCCCACGGAGTGGGGCTGGAGGCGCCCAAGGCCATGCACGGCGTGATGCCGCGAGCCAAGGGCGTGGCCCGCGCCGGTCTGGCGACGGTCAACCGCAACCTCTCGCCGTTCGTCTGGTCGGGCAAGCAGCGCTGGTTCGCGGAGCCGCCGCACATGCAGGTGTCCATCCTCTTCGTCCCCGCGGACGCACAGGAGCCGAAGGTCGGGGACGAGCTGGTGGCGCACCTGCGGCACACCACCACCCAGTTCGACCGCCTCGTGGACCGCTAGGGCCTCTCGTCCCGAACGTGCTGCGCTCCTGGCCCTGGACCCGCCTCTCGCGGCGTTGTCCAGGGCCGGGAGCTCATTCCCGTACCACGCCCCACTCCACCCGCGGCCCCTGCACCGCGTGCGCCGCGTGCTCCGGCGGGTGTGCCGCCTGCCCGAGCACGAAGACGTCCTGCGACCCGTCCAGCACGCCGCCGGACGGGTCGTCCTCCCCGTCGCGCCGTACGGCGTCCCGCTCGGGCAGCAGGATGTCGCGGACGATCATGGCGCAGACGAACAGCGTCCCGGCCAGGTGCAGGGCGATCGCGAACTGGTACCCCTCGGTCGGCAGCCCCTGCTTGTTGCCGCTCGTCGTGTAGGCCAGGTACATCCAGATCCCCAGGAAGTACATGACCTCGCACGCCTGCCAGATCAGGAAGTCCCGCCAGCGCGGGCGGGCGAGGGCCGCGAGCGGGATCAGCCACAGCACGTACTGCGGCGAGTAGACCTTGTTGGTGAGGATGAACGCGGCGACCACCAGGAACGCCAGCTGGGCGAAGCGCGGCCTGCGCGGTGCGGTGAACGTCAGCACGGCGATCCCGGCGCAGGCGAGCAGCATCAGCAGGATGGCGTACGTGTTGACCGCCCCGACCTCGATGCCCTCGCCGGTGCGCTGGGTGAGGATCAGCCAGAACGAGCCGAAGTCGATGCTCCGCTCACTGCTGAAGGAGTAGAACTTCTTCCACCCCTCGGGCGCCAGCAGCATCACGGGCAGGTTGACCACCAGCCAGGAGCCCGCGGTACCCAGCAGCGCCAGCCCGAACTCCCGCCACTTCCAGGCCCGCCAGCACAGCAGAAGCAGCGGCCCCAGCAGCAGGAACGGGTAGAACTTGGCGGCCGTGGCCAGCCCCAGCAGGATCCCGAAGGCGAGCGCCCGCCCGCGCGACCACATCAGCATGGCGGCGGCGGTCAGGGCCACGGCGAGCAGGTCCCAGTTGATCGTCGCGGTGAGCGCGAGGGCGGGCGCAAGCGCGACCAGCAGGGCGTCCCACGGCCGGTTGCGGTGCGTACGGGCGACACAGACGGCGAGGACGGCCGCGCAGGCCATCAGCATGCCGGCGTTGACCATCCAGTACATCTGCTCGCGGGACTGGACATCCCCGTCGAACGGAGCCATCACCCACGCCGCCACCTGCATGAACAGTCCGGTCAGGACCGGGTACTCGAGGTACTCCATGTCGCCGCCGAGCCGGTCGAAGTACGGGATCAGGCCGTCGGCGAACCCGCGGCCCAGGAAGAGGTGCGGGATGTCGGAGTAACAGGCGTGGGTGTACTGCGAGCTGGTGCCGCGGAACCAGGCCCAGTTGTAGCAGGGCAGCTTCTGCACCATGCCCAGCGCGAACATGCCGATGGTGACGAGTGCGACGACCCGGACGGGGCTGAAGGGGCTGCTGCCGAGCCGTGCCCAGCGACCGGACGGCCCGCCGATCAGCTCGCTGCCCGCGGCCGCGACCTCGTCCCGCCACGTGGGCCGCACGACGGGCGGGTCCTGGTGCGCGCTGGTCTTCTCTGGGCTCGGCATGGGGACATCCTGCCGTACCGGGCTGTGGATCCGTGCGGCCTGTGGACAACGTCCGGAAAGCCGCGTGACTGCCTTCACGGAGCGGCTTGTGGACAGCGGTGCCGAACAGGGCGAGGGCCGCCGCGCCCGCTTCCGTACGTCGTGTACGCAGCGAGTGCGACGGCCCTCGCATCGGCCCTTCGAGCCGGTGGCCATGGCGGTTGCCCTTCGCCGACCGGCCCTCCGGGTCAGCCGGTGGGCGGCGCGCTAGCCGACCGTGCCACCGAACCAGCCCTCACCCGGGTCACCGCCGTTGCCGCCGTTGCCGTTGCCGTTGCCGCCACCCCCGGTCGGAGCGGACGGTGTGGGCGTCAGGCCGCCGGTGGTGGTTTCCCCCTCGGTCGTACCGCCGGTGTCCGTGGTACCGCCGGTGTCACCACCGCCGCCGTTCTGGCCACCGCCGCCGGTGTCCTCGCAGTCCCAGTCGAGCGGGCCGCAGGACTTGCCCGGCTCGGGGCTCTTCGAGGGCGGCGTCTTCGACGGGCTCGCCGAGGGCGACTCGGACGGGCTCGCGGACGGCGTGTCGGACGGCGTCGGCTCCGGGCTCTTGGCACCGCCGCCCCACACGGGCTCGGCTCCGAGGTCCTCGGGCTCGGGGAAGGCCTCGGCCTTCTCGCCCTTGAGGGCGTCCGACATGTACTTCTGGAAGATCTCGGACGGGAACGACGAGCCGTGGATCTTCTTCTGGTCGCCGGTGCCGTACATCTCCAGGAACTTGCGGTTCTTGTTGGCCGCGTTGTCGTCCATCCGGTACATGTCGATCGCGGTCGCCAGCTGAGGCGTGTAGCCCACGAACCAGGCGGACCTGTTGCCGTCGGTGGTACCGGTCTTGCCGGCGACCTGCCGGCCCGGGATGGCGGCGTTGTTGCCGGTGCCGTCCGGGTGCTCGACGACGTCCCTCAGCACATCGGTGACGTTGCTCGCGACAGCACTGGAGAAGGCCTTCCTCGCCTTGTCCTCGTGCTTGTAGACGGTCCGCCCCTCCTTCTTGACCTCCGTGACGGAGTACGGATCGCGCTGCTCACCGTTGGCCGCGAACGTCGCGTACGCACCCGCCATGCGGATGGCGCTCGGGTCGGAGATACCGATCGAGAAGGACGGCACGTTGCCCTTGGCGAGGCTGCTCTCGCGCAGACCCGCGTCCACCGCGGCCTGCCGCACCGTCGGGATGCCGACGTCCATGCCGAGCTGCACGAACGGCGAGTTGGCGGAGTGGATCATCGCCTTGCGGAGGTTGATGTCGCCGTAGCTCTGGTCACCGTCGTTGACCTGCAGCCACTCCTTGCCGTCCTCGTTCTGCCAGACGGTGCGGTCGTAGTTCCTGATCTTGACCTTGTTGTCACCGTTGTAGACGGCCGTGTCCGGGTCCACGATCCGGCGCTCGTCCGGGCCCTGCTCGGGTCCGAGCTCGGGGTTGCGGACACCGTCACGCATTGCGGCGGCCAGTACGAACGGCTTGAAGGTCGATCCGACCTGGGCACCTGTCTGGTCGGCGTTGTTGGTGAAGTGCTTGGTGGCGTCCTCGCCACCGTAGATGGCGACGATCGCCCCGGTCTCCGGGTCGACCGAGGCACCGCCGAACTGGACGTGGGTGTCGGTTTTCGGCCGCTTCTTCGGGTCGATGTGCTCGTCGTAGACCGCCTTGACGGCCTTCTGGAGCTTCTTGACCTTGTTCTGGTTGAAGGTCGTGTGGATCTCGTAGCCGCCCCGGGCCAGGTCCTTCGTGGTGATGCCCTGGTCGTTGTTGTTGATGAAGTAGGCCTTGGCGAGGTCGACCAGGTAACCGGTCTGCCCGCTCAGTGTGGCGCTCTTCCGCGGCTCCCCGATCGGGGGAAGATCGGTGTACTGGGCGCGCTCGGCAGCCGGGAGGTGGCCGTCCTTGACCATCTCGTCGAGGATCCACGCCCACCGCTTGGTGGCTCTCTCGGTGTTGGCGTCGCGCGTGGCGGCCGGGTCGATCTCGGTCGCGCCGGCGGGGTCGTAGTAGGTCGACCCCTTGAGCAGGGTGGCGAGGAAGGCGCACTCGCTGGCGTTGAGCTTGCTCGCGTCCTTGTCGAAGTAGGTGCGCGCCGCCGCCTGGATGCCGTACGCACCCCGCCCGTAGTACGAGGTGTTCAGATAGCCCGCCATCACCTCGGGCTTGTCGACCTCGTTGCCCACCTTGATGGAGATGAACAGCTCTTTCAACTTACGGCTCAGCGTCTGCGACTGGTCGTTGAGCATGGCGTTCTTGACGTACTGCTGGGTGATGGTCGAGCCACCCTGCGTCTGCTCGCCCTGCGCCATGTTGAGCAGCGCACGGCCGATGCCCATCGGGTCGATGCCCGAGTCCGTGCGGAACGTCTTGTTCTCCGCCGAGATCACGGCGTTCTGCATGTTCTCGGGGATCTGGTGGATCCCGATGATCTGCCGGTTGATCTCACCGCCGGTGGCGGCCATCTGCGTGCCGTCGTCCCAGTAGTAGACGTTGTTCTGCGCCGTGGCCACCTTCTGCGGGTCCGGCAGCTCCACCATGGCGTACGCGATCGCGGAGCCCGCCATGAGGATGCCGAGGAAGCCGAGGGTCAGACCCGTCGCGAGGCGCCACGACGGCACCCAGCGGCGCCAGCCGTACTTGTCGTGGCGGGGATAGTCGATCATCCGCTTCTTGCCAGGCTGTCCGCCCGCGCCCCGTCCCCGTCCGCCACCGCGCCCAGTACCGCGCTGGGCGGCACGGCGGGCCTCGGCGCGGCCGCCGTACGGGCGCTCCGTGCCGTACTCATCGGAAGGGGAGCCCGTGCTGGCTCCCCGTGCCTGAGCTGCCCGGCGGCCTGGGGGCTGCTGGGCGGCTCGCCTGGCCGCGGCACGTCCGCCACCTTGCGGCTGGGGCGGTTTGCGACGGTGCTCGCTCATCGAACGACTACTCCTCGGGCAGGCGAGTACGCCTGGAAGCGGCAGTGAGTTCCGGTCCCCCCGAAATGGCTGCGGACCAGCCCTGGCTCGAGCTCGTCCGCGATGCACACAGTGCACTCAGGACGAGGACGCCCCCTGGCGGCGCATGGTTCCCGGCGGTGTGCATGCCGCACAGACTACGCACGGTCAAAATCCAACTAGCGGGAAAGTTCACCCCAAATCAGGCAACTCACCTGCTGCGAATTGACGATGTGACGCCGCTCACGACCACCCCACTTGTCGCAACCGGAACGCCGCTCTATCGTCGGGATGTATCGAGTCGATACATCAGTACGACATAAGCATCGGTACGAGCGACGGTGACGGGGGAGGAGGAGGCGAAGGATGAGCAGGCGCTCCGGCATCCTCGAGTTCGCCGTCCTCGGCCTGCTGCGCGAAGCCCCGATGCACGGATACGAGCTGCGCAAGCGGCTCAACACGTCGCTGGGGATTTTCCGGGCGTTCAGTTACGGCACTCTTTACCCCTGCCTCAAGACGCTGGTCGCAAACGGCTGGTTGATCGAGGAACCGGGCAGCGCGCCCGAGGACGCCCTCGCCGCCTCGCTCGCGGGGCGGCGGGCCAAGATCGTCTACCGTCTGACGGCCGAGGGCAAGGAGCACTTCGAGGAGCTCCTGTCCCACACCGGCCCGGACACCTGGGAGGACGAGCACTTCGCGGCGCGCTTCGCCTTCTTCGGGCAGACCGAGCGCGAGGTGCGGATGCGGGTGCTCGAAGGGCGCCGCAGCCGCCTGGAGGAGCGCCTGGAGAAGATGCGCGCCTCCCTGGCCCGGACGCGCGAGCGCCTGGACGACTACACGCTCGAGCTGCAGCGGCACGGCATGGAGTCCGTGGAGCGCGAAGTGCGCTGGCTGAACGAGCTCATCGAGAGCGAGCGGGCGGGCCGGGATCAGCGACGGTCCGGCACCGACGCCCCGCAGGGCGACGGGACCTCCGGGGCCGGCGCCAAGGGCGCCGCTCAGCAGGACAACACATCTGGAGAGACGGGCGGCCTGCCCCGGCACGGGGGCAGTACCCGGCCGGATCCGTCCGACGACACCGCAAAGTGAGGCCCCGCGACCTGCAGGGCCTCGTCGAGAACACACAGGGAGCAACCGGAATGGGTTCGGTTCGCGTAGCCATCGTCGGCGTGGGCAACTGCGCCGCCTCGCTGGTGCAGGGCGTCGAGTACTACAAGGACGCCGACCCGGCGGGCAAGGTGCCGGGTCTGATGCACGTCCAGTTCGGCGAGTACCACGTCCGGGACGTCGAGTTCGTGGCCGCCTTCGACGTGGACGCGAAGAAGGTGGGTCTTGACCTCGCGGACGCCATCGGCGCCAGCGAGAACAACACCATCAAGATCTGCGACGTGCCGTCGACGGGCGTGACCGTCCAGCGCGGTCACACCCTGGACGGCCTGGGCAAGTACTACCGCCAGACCATCGAGGAGTCCCCCGAGGCCCCGGTCGACGTCGTCCAGGTCCTCAAGGACAAGCAGGTCGACGTCCTCGTCTGCTACCTGCCCGTCGGCTCCGAGGACGCGGCGAAGTTCTATGCCCAGTGCGCCATCGACGCCAAGGTCGCCTTCGTCAACGCCCTCCCGGTCTTCATCGCCGGCACCAAGGAGTGGGCGGACAAGTTCACCGAGGCCGGCGTCCCGATCGTGGGTGACGACATCAAGTCGCAGGTCGGCGCCACCATCACGCACCGCGTCATGGCGAAGCTCTTCGAGGACCGGGGCGTCGTCCTGGACCGCACGATGCAGCTGAACGTCGGCGGCAACATGGACTTCAAGAACATGCTCGAGCGCGAGCGCCTGGAGTCCAAGAAGATCTCCAAGACGCAGGCCGTCACCTCGCAGATCCCGGATCGGGACCTCGGCGAGAACAACGTCCACATCGGCCCGTCGGACTACGTGGCCTGGCTGGACGACCGCAAGTGGGCGTACGTCCGCCTCGAGGGCCGCGCCTTCGGTGACGTCCCGCTGAACCTGGAGTACAAGCTCGAGGTGTGGGACTCCCCGAACTCCGCGGGTGTCATCATCGACGCGCTGCGCGCCGCGAAGATCGCCAAGGACCGCGGCATCGGTGGCCCGATCCTCTCCGCGTCCTCGTACTTCATGAAGTCCCCGCCGGTGCAGTACTTCGACGACGAGGCCCGCGAGAACGTCGAGAAGTTCATCAAGGGCGAGGTCGAGCGCTGAGCCTCCCGGCACAGCGCTGAACCCGCGGACGACGCGCCGGCCCCCGAGGCCGAGCGCTGAGTCCCACCGACGGTGCACGCCCGGCCGATGCTGCTGTCACAGCCGCACTCGCCCGCTCGGCCGCACCCGCGGTGTCGAAGGTCCCCGTGGCATCTGCCCGGGGACCTTCGCCGTATGTGACCCTTGGGCCATGCCTGTCGTACGTGATCTGCGCGTACTCCTGCGCCTAGCGCACTTCCGCCGCCTGCTCGCCGTACGACTGCTCTCCCAGTGCGCCGACGGCGTCTACCAAGTGGCACTCGCCACGTACGTCGTCTTCTCCCCCGAGAAGCAGACCTCGCCCGCCGCGATCGCCTCCGCGATGGCGGTCCTGCTGCTGCCCTACTCGTTCGTGGGCCCATTCGCCGGCGTCCTGCTCGACCGCTGGCGGCGGCGCCAGGTCCTGCTGTACGGGAATCTCCTGCGAGCCCTGCTGGCCGGCGTCACCGCGGCACTGATCCTTGTCTCCGTGCCGGAATGGGTCTTCTACGGCTCCGCGCTCACTGTCACCGCCGTCAACCGCTTCGTCCTGGCCGGGCTGTCGGCCGCTCTGCCCCGGGTCGTCGACGCCGACAGGCTCGTGATGGCCAACTCCGTCTCGCCCACCGCGGGTACCCTCGCCGCGACGGCCGGCGGCGGGCTCGCCTTCGCCGTACGGCTGCTCGTGGCCGACTCCGACGCCGCAGTGGTGCTGCTCGGCGCGGCGCTCTATCTCTGTTCGGCGCTCGCCTCGCTGCGCTTGGGGCGCGAACTGCTCGGGCCCGACCCGGATGTGGTGCAGCCCCGGTTCGGTGTCGCTCTGGCCTCGACCGCGCGAGGCCTGATCAGCGGGCTGCGGCACCTGTCGGAGCGCAGGGACGCGGCGCGAGCGCTGGCCGCGATGACCGTCATGCGCTTCTGCTACGGCGCGCTGACGGTCATGGTGCTCATGCTCTGCCGGTACGCCTGGTCGGCCAGCGAGTCGGAGGGGCTGGGGCTGCTGGGACTGGCCCTCGGAGTGTCCGGCGCCGGCTTCTTCGCCGCCGCGGTGCTCTCGCCCTGGATGATCGGGCGGCTGGGCCAGTTCGGCTGGATGGCGGTATGCGCCGGGTCGGCCGCGGTGCTGGAGCCGGCACTGGGGGTGCCCTTCGCTCCGGTACCGATGCTGGTCGCCGCCTTCATCCTGGGGCTCACGACACAGGGCACCAAGATTTCCACCGACACGGTCGTGCAGAAGGTGGTGGATGACTCCCACCGGGGCCGGATCTTTGCCCTGTACGACGTGCTGTTCAACGTGGCCTTCGTCGGCGCGGCCGGGATCGCCGCGCTGCTGCTGCCCTCCGACGGCCGGTCGCTCCCGCTGGTCGCCCTGGTCGCCGTCCTGTACGCGAGCCTCGTCATCCTGCTGCTGCGATGGCGACGGGCCAGCGCGCTGCTGTAGCGCCTCCCACGTGGCCGGCCGACCCGGGCGGGCGACGTTTCACGTGAAACATCGCCCGTGGGCCTCACGTGTCGGCGGCCGTCATGTTTCACGTGAAACATGACGGCCGCCGACACTCGGACCAGGCCGGTCAGTCCCGGCCCGCCCACCACTTCTTGAGGGCAGCGACAGCAGCGTCGCGCTCCATCGGCCCGTTCTCCAGCCGCAGCTCCAGCAGGAACTTGTACGCCTGCCCGACGGCCGGACCCGGGCCGATACCCAGGATCTCCTGGATTTCGTTGCCGTTCAGGTCGGGCCGGATGGCGTCCAGCTCCTCCTGCTCCTGCAGCTTGGCGATGCGCTCTTCCAGCCCGTCGTAGGCGCGGGACAGCGCACCGGCCTTGCGCTTGTTGCGTGTGGTGCAGTCGGACCGGGTCAGCTTGTGGAGCCGGCTCAGCAGCGGCCCCGCATCGCGCACATAGCGGCGCACGGCCGAGTCGGTCCATTCACCGGTTCCGTAGCCGTGGAACCGCAGGTGCAGCTCCACCAGTCGCGCCACGTCCTTGATCATGTCGTTCGAGTACTTCAGGGCGGTCATGCGCTTCTTGACCATCTTCGCTCCGACCACCTCATGGTGGTGGAACGAGACCCGCCCGTCCGGCTCGAAACGCCGGGTGCGCGGCTTGCCGATGTCATGGAGCAGCGCCGCCAGCCGCAGCACCAGGTCCGGGCCGTCCTCCTCGAGGTCGATGGCCTGCTCCAGCACGGTCAGGGAGTGCTCGTACACGTCCTTGTGCCGGTGGTGCTCGTCGCTCTCCAGCCGCAGAGCGGGCAGCTCGGGAAGGACCCGGTCGGCCAGGCCGGTCATGACCAGCAGCCCCAGACCCTTGCGCGGGTGCGCCGAGAGGAGCAGCTTGTTGAGCTCATCACGTACCCGCTCGGCGGAGACGATCTCGATCCGCTCGGCCATCTCCATCATGGCGGTGATGACCTCGGAAGCCACCTCGAAGTCGAGCTGCGCGGCGAACCGGGCTGCGCGCATCATGCGCAGCGGGTCGTCGGAGAAGGACTCCTCCGGCGTACCGGGAGTCCGCAGAACGCGCTCGGCGAGATCCTGAAGCCCGCCGTACGGGTCGATGAACTCCTTCTCCGGCAGCGCGACGGCCATCGCGTTGACCGTGAAGTCACGACGGACGAGATCTTCCTCGATGGAGTCGCCGTAGGAGACCTCGGGCTTGCGCGACGTCCGGTCGTACGCCTCGGACCGGTACGTCGTGATCTCGATCTGGAAGCGCTGAACCGCATCCCCGACACGGGCGTCCTTCTGCGACCCGACGGTGCCGAACGCGATGCCGACGTCCCACACGGAGTCAGCCCACGGCCGCACGATCTTCAGTACGTCCTCGGGGCGGGCGTCGGTGGTGAAGTCGAGGTCGTTGCCGAGCCGCCCGAGCAGCGCGTCGCGCACCGAGCCGCCGACCAGGGCCAGACTGAACCCGGCCTCCTTGAAACGGCGGGCGAGATCGTCGGCGACCGGCGACACACGCAGTAGTTCACTGACCGCGCGGCGTTGCGCCTCGCTCAGTGCAGTCGGGTTCTCTTCGTTCGGGTTCGGCACAGCAGAAAAGGTTACGTGCCCGGGCCCCGCGGGTCGTCCTCGTTTCCGCCCGATCATGTGGAGCACTCCGCGGCACTTAGGTCCGGCGAGCCTCGTTACCATGCGTGGACGCAGGAACCGACAACCACCAACGGACACCAGACGACAAGGGACGGGTAGCGCGTGGCCGAGGCGGCAGACTTCCAGGGCACCCGCCCCTCCCCTGCCCGCCGGTGGCTGCGGCGTACAGCCTCCGTCGTCGCCGGCCTGCCCCTGTTCGCCGGGCTGCTCTACGGCCCGGTCGCCCCGTCGGCCCACGCGGACGCGAAGGTCGCCGGGGCCCGCACCGTCGATGTGTCCCTGGACACGTTCAGCCCCAGCGCGCCGATGGACGGGGACACCCTGACGATCACCGGCACGGTGACCAACGACGGCAAAGAGACCGTCACCGGCGGGGCGGTGGACCTACGGGTCGGTTCCCCCCTCCCCAACCGCGGCGCGATCGACGAGGTGGCCGAGCGGAAGGGCTTCACGCCCGGCAGCGACGGCACGGATCTCGGCGATGCATACACCTACAAGATCCCGGCGCTCCCGGCGGGGATCACGGAGGACTTCACCCTCTCCGTACCGGTGGACAAGCTCGGCCTCGACGAGGAGGGCGTCTACCAGCTCGGGGTCTCCCTCACGGGGCGCACCCCCAGTGAGCCCTACGACCAGGTGCTGGGCATCGAGCGCACCTTCCTCCCGTGGCAGTCCGACGCCACGGAGAAGAAGACCGGGCTCACCTACCTGTGGCCCTTGATCTCCTCGACGCGTCTGTCCGCCGTGACAGGTTCGGACGACCAGCAGACCCCGGTCCTTGAGAACGATGACCTGGCCGCGGAGCTGGCCCCCGGCGGCCGGCTGGAGCGGCTCGTCGCGCTGGGCGCCGAGCTCCCCGTCACCTGGGTCATCGATCCCGACCTGCTGGCCACCGTCGAGGCGATGACCCGGAGCTACCGGGTCAAGGACGGGGACGCCGACGTACCCGGGCGGAATCAGGCCGTCGCCAGACAGTGGCTGAGCTCGCTCGACAAGGCCGTACAGGGCGGCAAGGTGGTCGCCCTCCCGTACGCCGATCCCGACCTGGCGTCGCTCGCCCACCGCGGCAAGGACGTCTCCGGCTCGCTCAGCCACCTCCAGCCGGCCACGGAGCTGGCCGAGACGACCGTGGAGACGATCCTCCACGTGAAGCCGTCCGTGGACTTCGCCTGGCCGGTCGACGGAGCGATCGACCCGTCGGTCGTCGACGTCGCCACCTCGGCCGGTGCCGACAAGGTGATCGCCCGCAGCGACAGCGTGCGCGACGACCTCTCGTACACGCCGACCGCGGCACGGCCCATCGGCGGCGGCACGACGGCCGTCGTGGCCGACGAGGCGCTGTCGACCGCTTTCACGGGCGACATGACCAAAGCCGAGGACTCCACGCTCGCCGTGCAGCGGTTCCTCGCCCACACCCTGACCGTGACGCAGCAGCAGCCGGGCAAGCAGCGCAGCATCGTCGTCGCCCCGCAGCGCATGCCGACCGCCGCCCAGGCCCAGTCGATGGCGAGCGCCCTGCGGGGCCTGTCCGCCCAGCGCTGGACGCAGCCCGTCGACCTGGTCACGGCGGCAGCGGCCAAGCCCGACCCGCGCGCCGCGACGAAGGTGCCGGGCAGCGCCCGCTACCCGCAGAAACTGCGCCGCCAGGAGCTGCCTCTGCAGGCGTTCCAGGACATGAAGGCCACCCAGGAGACCCTGGACAACTTCAAGGTGATCCTCACCGCGGCGTACCGGGTCGTCACGCCGGTGGGCAATGCGATCAACCGGGAGATGTCGACATCGTGGCGTGGCCGGCCACAGTCGGCGGCGGTCTACCGCCAGGGTGTGCTGACGCATCTCAAGAGCCTCACCACCGAGGTCAAGCTCATCGACAAATCGGATCTGACGCTGTCGGGGCGCAGCGCGACGATCCCGGTGACCGTGCAGAACAAGCTGCTGCAGGGCGTCGACCACCTGGTGCTGAGGCTGACGTCGACGAAGCCGACCCGCCTGAAGCTCAACGGCGACACCGTCTCCGAGCTGCCGGTCAGGATCGAAGGCGGCCACAGCCAGTCGGTGAAGTTCACGGCGTCCGCCGCCGCCAACGGCCCCGTCCCGATGACGGCGCAGCTGTACACGGAGGACGGCAGGCCGTACGGCAAGCCCATGAGCTTCACCGTCAAGGTCTCCGAGATCACACCGACGGTGATGCTGGTCATCGCGGGCGGTGTCCTGCTGCTCGTCCTCGCCGGCATCAGGATGTACACGCAGCGCAAGCGCGCCGCGGCCCGTGACACCGCGGCCGGCGGAGACCCGGGGGCCGACCCCAAGGCCGACCCCGAAGCAGCCCCGGACGGGAGCCCGGACCAGGACCCGAAGGCGGCCGGGGAACCGGCCGCGGAGGCCGCAGCGGAGCAGGCACCGGGAGCGGAGGACGGAACGGCGGCCGCGGACGACGACGATCCGGAGCAGCCGAGTGACCCGACGCCGGACACCGGAGCGCAAAGCACGGACCCGTCGGGCCCGGGTGAGAAAGTGGACCGTTGAGCGATGTCGTGGCCGGTCGGCCGGGGACGATGAGGTGGGGTAACCATGAACGCGCCGTATGACGGTGACCGCGGTCAGGGCGCGGGCGGCGGCAGTGCGCCTTCCGGTGGGACGCCCGCGGCGCCCCCGGCCGGCCAGGTGCCGCCACCGGCCCGTCCGCACGGCCAGGACCCGCAGGGCCCGGACCCGTACCTCCAGGACGCCTACGAGCAGGACCCGTACCGGGCACACGACCTTTCCAGCCAGGACCCGGTGAGCGAGGCGCTCTACGACCGCGCCGCGCACCCGCCGCCCCCGCCCGGCACCTATCCGGAGCCGCAGCCGCTCTACCAGCAGCCCGCCGCGCCGCAGTACGCCCCCGATCCGCGCGTCTGGGCGCCGACCCCGCCGCCCGAGCCCGACGGCCCCTCCCGCCACCTCCCATACGGCGACGACGCCAGGACCGTTCAGTTCACCGGCGTCGACGACCTGGTCACGCGGGCGGGCGAGGACCAGCCGGAGCCGGACGCCTTCGCGCACCTCTACCGGGATCAGCAGGCCCCTGGCCAGCCGCCTGCCGCGCAGGAATCCGAGCCCGATCCGGTACCGGCGGCGCCCGCGCCCGCTCCGAAGAAGTCCGGTGGCGGCCGCGCGTCCGGCCTGCTGAAGTCGAGCGCCGTGATGGCCGCGGGCACCCTGGTGTCGCGCCTCACGGGCTTCGTCCGCGCTCTCGTCATCACCGGCGCGCTCGGAGCCGCACTGCTCGGTGACTCCTACACCGTCGCGGCCACCCTGCCGACGATGATCTACATCCTCACCGTCGGCGGCGGTCTGAACTCCGTCTTCGTCCCCCAGCTCGTCCGCTCGATGAAGGACGACGAGGACGGCGGCGAGGCGTACGCCAACCGGCTGCTCACCCTCGTCATGGTCGCACTGGGCGTGATCGTGGCCATCGCGGTGCTCGGAGCGCCCTTGCTGGTGCGGGCCATGTCGCCCACCATCGCAAGCGATCAGGCGGCCAACAGCGTCGCCGTCACCTTCGCCCGCTTCTGCCTGCCCACCATCTTCTTCATG
The DNA here is from genome assembly GCF_000716335.1 of Streptomyces sp. NRRL S-118. Classification (GTDB taxonomy): domain Bacteria; phylum Actinomycetota; class Actinomycetes; order Streptomycetales; family Streptomycetaceae; genus Streptomyces. The sequence continues at coordinate 209,263 of NZ_KL591004.1, forward strand.
GGCGTGCACGTGGTGATGGGTCAGATCCTCAACGCCCGCGGCCGGTTCGGCGCGATGATGTGGACTCCTGTCCTCAACAACATCGTCGTCATCTTCACCTTCGGGATGTTCATCTGGGTCTACGGCACCTCCGCCGAGACCGAGATGGCGGTCACCACCATCCCGGACGAGGGCGTGCGGCTGCTGGGCATCGGCACGTTGCTCGGTCTGGTGGTCCAGGCGCTGGCGATGATCCCGTACCTCCGAGAGGCGGGCTTCCGCTTCCGGCCGCGCTTCGACTGGAAGGGCCAGGGGCTGGGGAAGACAGTCAAGCTGGCCAAGTGGACCGTTCTGTTCGTCCTCGCCAACCAGGCGGGCGTCGTGGTGGTCACACAGCTCGCCACGGCGGCCGGCAAGGCGTCCGGCACCGACGGGGCGGGCATCCTCGCGTACTCCAACGCCCAGCTGATCTGGGGCATGCCGCAGGCCATCATCACCGTCTCGGTGATGGCCGCACTGCTTCCGCGCATCTCCCGTGCGGCGCACGACAACGACCCGGGCGCGGTCCGGGACGACATCTCCCAGGGCCTGCGGAACTCCGCCGTCGCCATCGTGCCGATCGCGTTCGCCTTCCTGGCGCTGGGACTGCCGATCTGCACCCTGCTGTTCGCGTCCGCCACCGACGAGGCCGCTCGCGGCATGGGATACATGCTGATGGCCTTCGGCCTCGGCCTGATCCCGTACTCGGTGCAGTACGTCGTACTGCGCGGCTTCTACGCGTACGAGGACACGCGCACGCCCTTCTACAACACCGTCATCGTCGCCGGCGTGAACGCGGCCGCGTCCGGTGTCTGCTACGTCGTGCTGCCGGCCCGCTGGGCTGTCGTCGGCATGGCCGCTTCGTACGGCCTCGCCTACGCCGTCGGTGTCGGCGTCGCCTGGCGCCGGCTGCGCAACCGGCTGGGCGGCGACCTGGACGGCTCCCACGTCGTGCGGACGTATGCCCGGCTGTGCATGGCGTCCGTTCCCGCGGCGCTCGCCGGCGGGGCCACCGGTTTCGCCATCCTCAACGCCCTCGGGCAGAGTGCGCTGGGCGCGAGTGCGGCGCTGGTGGCCGGCGGGATCGTGCTGCTGGGCGTCTTCTACCTGGCGGCGAAGAAGATGCGCATCCAGGAGCTCAATGCCATGGTCGGCATGATTCGCGGCCGACTCGGCCGCTAGGCACCGGAAAGAGGCCGACAAGTAGCGGCCACCGCGCAACCATCGTGGGCCACCGCGTGTCGTGCACTGCGGCGGACTGTGGGCACAATTGGCATGGCTGTTGGATATGGCGCAACGGATGGGGAGGCAGGAACGACGGTGGCGGAACGTAGCACGGCTGCCGTCGACGTGGCCGACAACAGCGGAGACGACCCGCTGACCGCGAAGGCGGACAAGGCCGCGGCCGACGGGGTGGCGGAAGCGCAGGACACGGCGGAGACGTCTGCCGAGAACACCGACGACGAGCGGCGGACCGGCGGTCAGCCTCCCCGTAAGAGCCCGGAGCTGCACAGCGGCCACAAGCTCGCCCGGCGCTACCGGTTGGAGGAGTGCGTCACCCGACTGGACGGCTTCAGCAGCTGGCGTGCCGTCGACGAGAAGCTGCGCCGTGCGGTGGGTGTGCACGTACTGCCGGCGGATCACCCGAGGGCTCGGTCGGTGCTGGCGGCGGCGCGCTCCTCCGCGCTGCTCGGCGACCCTCGTTTCGTGCAGGTCCTGGACGCGGTCGAGGAGAACGAACTCGTCTACGTCGTCCATGAATGGCTGCCGGACGCCACCGAGCTCACCGCTCTGCTCGCCGCCGGGCCGCTGGAGCCGCACGACGCCTACGGGCTCGTCAGCCAGGTCTCGCAGGCCATGGCCGCGGCGCACCGGGAAGGGCTCGCCCACCTCCGGCTCACCCCCGGCGCGGTCCTGCGCACCTCCACCGGCCAGTGGCGCATCCGCGGGCTCGCGGTGAACGCGGCCCTGCGCGGCATCAGCGCCGACCGTCCGCAGCGCACCGACACGGAGGCGATCGGCGCGCTGCTGTACGCCGCTCTCACGCAGCGCTGGCCGTACGAGGACGACGCTCACGGACTGTCCGGTCTTCCCAAGGGCGTTGGGCTCATCGCACCCGACCAGGTCCGGGCGGGTGTGCACCGCGGCCTCTCCGAGATCGCCATGCGGGCCCTCGCCAATGACGGAGCGACCGCCTCCCGTCAGGAGCCGGCCTGCACCACTCCCGACGAGCTCGCCAAGGCCGTCGCCGCGATGCCCCGGATCCGACCGCCGGAGCCCCAGTTCCCCACGCCGCCCGACTATCAGCGCACGACGTACCAGCAGGGGACCTACGGCCGGCCCAAGCCCCGTCCCCACGCGGTCGCCCCTCAGCCGGCCCCCGTCCCGCCCGCCCCGCTCCAGACCCGCACGGGCAAGGCCCTCAAATGGGTTGTGTCGGCTCTCCTCATCGCGGCCCTGGGCCTGGGGAGCTGGCAGGTGGCCGACAAGCTCCTCGAGAGCGACCAGGGCGCCGAGAAGCCGAAGCCCACGCAGACCAACACCACGACCGGCGGCAACGAGAAGCCGAAGACGCCCGTTCCACTGAAGATCGAGGACGCCGAGGAGTACGCACCGGACGGCGTTCCGCAGAACGCCGACGACGCCGACAAGACGCACGACGGCGACAGCGGAAGCTACTGGCGGACGAAGTACTACCTCGACGGGCCGGAACTCGAACCTTCGATCAAGAAGGGTGTCGGCATCGTCTACGACCTCGGCTCGGAGAGGGACGTCTCCAGCGTCTCCATAGGCCTGCGGTTCATCGGCGACCACACCACCATCTCGCTCTACGCGACCGACGCGCTGTCCCCTTCCGGTTCCGTCGACGACATGAAGAAGATCGCGACCGGGACGGGCAGCGGCACCACCCTGCAGATCTCCGCCGACAAGCCGGTGAAGACGCGGTACGTGCTGCTCTGGATGACCGCGATGCCGTACTCCGGACAGGACGGCTACAGCAAGCCGGGCTTCAAGCAGGCGATCACCGACGTGAAGTTCACCGGCTGACACAGAGACGTGGGGAGGGGGCTCACCGTTGGACGATGCCGAACTGCGCAGCACCGGCGACCAGGAACTGCTGGCGCGCCATGTCGCCGGGGATCCGGACGCCTTCGGTGAGCTTGTTCGCCGCCACCGCGACCGGCTCTGGGCGGTCGCCCTGCGCACGCTGGGCGACCGTGAGGAGGCGGCCGACGCCGTCCAGGACGCGCTCGTCTCCGCCTTCCGGGCCGCACACACCTTCCGGGGGCAGTCCGCCGTCACCACGTGGCTGCACCGCATCACCGTGAACGCCTGTCTGGACCGGGCCCGTAAGGCCGCCACACGCAAGACCTCACCCGTGGAGGACACCGAGCGGCTGGAGCAGCTGCTGGAGCCGCACGAGTCGGCAGAGGCCCCGGCCGAGCGCCAGGACCTCCACCGGGAGCTCCTGGCCGCTCTGGCGAAGCTGCCCGCGGATCAGCGGGCCGCGCTGGTGCTGGTCGACATGCAGGGCTACCCCGTCGCCGAGGCCGCCAGCATCCTCGACGTTCCGACCGGGACGGTGAAGAGCCGCTGTGCGCGCGGCCGCGCCAGATTGCTTCCCATGCTCACTCATCTGCGCGGTGACACGGGGGGTAAGGGTGAGCTCGGAGGGGGAAGGAACCGGACGCCGGGGACATCCGTCCCACCTGCGTCGGGAGCACGTGATGCAGGACCCAATGATCCTGCTGCTGTGAAGGGCGGAGGTGGACGCGCGTGACATCCACGGCCGACACGACTCAGCACCCGGACGTCTCGGAGATCTCCGACCTCACTGAGGGGCTTCTTTCGCCATCCCGGATGGCCGATGTGCGCCGGCATCTGGAGAGCTGCGCCCTGTGCGCCGACGTACGGACCTCCCTGGAGGAGATCCGTGGCCTCCTGGGCACGCTGCCCGGCCCGTCGCGGATGCCCGCCGACATCGCCGGACGCATCGACGCAGCGCTGGCCGCCGAAGCACTGCTGGATGCCACCGCTCCTGCCGAAGCGGACCATGTTTCACGTGAAACACTTCTCGCCCCGGCGACCGTGGAGCCGATGCGAGTGGACCGCCCCGCTGGGCACCCTCGCGCCGCCACCGGTCCGGGCCGCGGCCGTGCCACCGGCCGACGGCGCCGGAACGCGGTCCTGAGCGCGGTCTTCGGTGTGGCCCTCGTCGGAGCGAGCGCCCTTCTCGTGCAGAGCGTCCAGCAGGGGGACGGCGAAGGCTCGAAGACGGCTGACATCAGCGCCAGCGCTCCCGACAACGCTCTCTTCTCCGGGTCTCCCGTGGACGGCCGTGTGCGGACGATGCTCACCGACGCTGAGTCGTCGGCCTCGGCTGCGCCCGAGAAGCAGAACCGCTCCCTGGGCACCCACTCGGTGAAGCGAGGGGGCGACGCTCCGGTACCGCCCTGCGTGCAGGCGGGTACCGGGCGTACTGAAGCCGCACTGGCTGCTGAGCCCGGCGAGTACCAGGGGAAGAAGGCGTTCCTCGTGGTCATGCCGCACTCCACGGACGTCCGCCGGGTGGAGGCCTATATCGTCGACGCGGCCTGCATCACCTCGAAGGCGCCCAAGGGCGACCTGCTGCTGACACACTCCTACCCGCGTCCCTGACGACGCTGCCGTGCCACTCGGTCACTGCGGGAATGCACGCCCCGTAGGATCCGTTGGGTGGGGTGAGAGTCCTTGACCCGGCCCCGTAGGCAGTAGGCAGTCTGCAGAGACGAGGAAGAAACCCGTGAGCGACGTCCGTAATGTGATCATCATCGGCTCCGGGCCCGCCGGCTACACGGCCGCGCTCTACACGGCGCGCGCCTCGCTGAAGCCGCTGGTCTTCGAAGGTGCCGTCACCGCCGGTGGTGCGCTCATGAACACGACCGACGTGGAGAACTTCCCCGGCTTCCGTGACGGCATCATGGGCCCGGACCTGATGGACAACATGCGCGCCCAGGCCGAGCGCTTCGGCGCCGAGCTCGTGCCGGATGATGTGGTCGCCGTCGACCTCACCGGGGACATCAAGACCGTGACGGACACCGCCGGCACCGTCCACCGGGCCAAGGCCGTGATCGTCACCACCGGTTCCCAGCACCGCAAGCTCGGTCTGCCGAACGAGGACGCGCTGTCGGGCCGGGGCGTCTCGTGGTGCGCCACCTGCGACGGCTTCTTCTTCAAGGAGCAGGACATCGCCGTGGTCGGCGGCGGCGACACCGCGATGGAGGAGGCGACCTTCCTCTCCCGCTTCGCCAAGTCCGTCACCATCGTGCACCGCCGGGACACCCTGCGTGCCTCCAAGGCCATGCAGGAGCGCGCCTTCGCCGACCCGAAGATCAAGTTCGCCTGGGACAGCGAGGTCGCCTCAATCCAGGGCGAGCAGAAGCTCACCGGTCTGACGCTGCGCAACACCAAGACCGGCGAGACCTCCGAGCTGCCGGTCACCGGTCTGTTCATCGCTGTGGGCCACGACCCCCGCACCGAGCTCTTCAAGGGCCAGCTCGACCTCGACGACGAGGGCTACCTGAAGGTGGAGGCGCCGTCCACGCGCACCAACCTGCGCGGTGTCTTCGGCGCCGGCGACGTGGTGGACCACACCTACCGCCAGGCGATCACCGCGGCCGGCACGGGTTGCTCCGCGGCGCTGGATGCCGAGCGCTACCTGGCAGCTCTCGCCGACGGCGAGAAGGTCGCCGAGCCGGAGAAGACCCCCGTCGTCTGACCCCGTCCCATCCCCACTCCCACACCCCGCAAAGTTAAGGAGGCTGCCGTGGCCGGCGCCGTGAAGATCGTGACCGACGACTCCTTCGAGGAGGACGTCCTCAAGAGCGACAAGCCCGTACTCGTGGACTTCTGGGCCGAGTGGTGCGGTCCGTGCCGCCAGATCGCTCCGTCGCTTGAGGCCATCGCCAGCGAGCACGACGAGCTCACGATCGTGAAGCTGAACATCGACGAGAACCCGGCCACCGCCGCGAAGTACGGCGTCATGTCGATCCCGACGCTGAACGTCTACCAGAACGGTGAGGTCACCAAGACCATCGTCGGCGCCAAGCCCAAGGCCGCGCTGCTGCGCGACCTGGAGCCCTTCCTCGATAGCGAGACCAAGGCCTGACGCATTCTGTTTCACATGAAACACGAACGGCCCACCCCGGTCAGGGGTGGGCCGTTCGGCAATCCTGAGGCCGGTGGAACCACTCAGAGGGGACGCAGCGCCGGTTCCTTCTGTACCGCTCCCAGCAGACGGTCGAGCGCCAACTCGACATCCTCCTTCCAGGACAAGGTGGAGCGCAGCTCCAGCCGCAGCCGAGGGTAGGTGGGGTGCGGCCGGACGGTCTTGAAGCCGACGGACAGCAAGTGGTCGGCAGGCAGCACGCACGCCGGTTCCTTCCAGCGAGCATCCCCGAACGCCTCGATCGCCTTGAAGCCCCGCCGCAGCAGATCCTTCGCCACGGTCTGCACCATGACCCGGCCCAGCCCCTGCCCCTGGTAGCCGGGAGCGATCCAGGCCGTTATCAGCTGCACGGCATCGGGCGACACGGGACTCGTCGGAAAGGCACTCGACCGCGGCACATAGGCCGGAGGGGCGTAGAGGACGAACCCCACGGGGACGTCGTCCACATAGACCACCCGGCCGCACGACCCCCAGTCCAGGAGCACGGCGGAGATCCATGCCTCCTTCTCCAGCCCCGGGGTCCCTGCTTTTACTGCGGCCTCTCCGCTGACCGGGTCAAGTTCCCAGAAGACACACGTTCGGCAACGCTTGGGGAGATCCGGAAGGTTGTCCAACGTGAGCGGTACGAGCCGACGCCCCATGAAGGCTGCTCCTCACTTCCTTCGCGTGCCGCCTCTCGGGCGGCTGCCAGCGCGCTCCGTTCCCGGAGCAGGCTGCCGATGAACCCGCCGACAGCGCCGAGTCCCAGGCCTGCTGTCACCAGTTGGCCGCGGCTCACCTCTCGCATGCCTGGTTCTCCCTCCATGGTGGGTCAGGCTGATGCGCATACCAGAACGCATCGTATCGATCGGGTGATGACGCGCATACGGGAAGACGCCAAAGGGCGGACCGTGTTCCGGTGAACACCGGACACGGCCCGCCCTCGACGGCCGTCCCGAAGGGACTCAGCCTTCGTCGTCCTGCTGCTCCTGCTCCGCGAGCCGCTGCGCCAGGACCCGCCCCTCACCCGGGGCCAGGGTTCCCAGGATGCGGTCGAGATCGTCTATCGACGCGAACTCGACGACGATCTTTCCCTTCTTCTGTCCGAGATCGACCTTCACCCGCGTCTCGAATCGGTCCGAAAGCCGGGACGCGAGGTCGGTGAGCGCGGGCGACACCCGGGCACCTGCCCGCGGTCCCTTCGGCTTGGTCGGCGTACTCCCGGTCTGGGAGCCCATCAACGTCACGATCTCCTCGACAGCCCGCACGGAGAGCCCTTCGGCCACGATGCGGTACGCCAGCTTGTCCTGCGCCTCCGGGTCGTCCACCGACAGCAGAGCACGGGCATGGCCGGCCGACAGCACACCGGCGGCGACGCGACGCTGGACCGGCGGCGAGAGCCGCAGCAGGCGCAGGGTGTTGGAGACCTGGGGGCGCGAGCGCCCGATGCGGTCGGCCAGCTGGTCGTGGGTGCAGTTGAAGTCCTTCAGCAGCTGGTCGTAGGCCGCGGCCTCTTCCAGTGGATTCAGCTGCGCCCGGTGCAGGTTCTCCAGCAGGGCGTCCAGCAGCAGCTTCTCGTCCTCGGTAGCACGGACGATCGCGGGGATACGCTCCAGGCCGGCCTCGCGGCAGGCCCTCCAGCGCCGCTCGCCCATGATCAGCTCGTACCGCTCCGGGCCCAGCTGACGCACGACGACCGGCTGCAGCAGGCCCACCTCCTTGATGGAGGTGACCAGTTCGGCCAGCGCATCCTCGTCGAACACCTCACGCGGCTGGCGAGGGTTGGGAGTGATCGCATCCAGCGGCAGTTCGGCGAAGTGGGCCCCCGCCGGAGCCTCGGCCTCAGGTACCGCCTCAGCTTCGGGCGACATGATCCCCGGCTCCGCGGGCCGCGGGCTCGCCGGCAGCGTGGCCACCTTCGCGGCTGCCACACCACGCTCCGCCGTCAGCGTGGGAATCGCACCCGGGGAGGTGGAACCCGTCCCCACCGAGGGCGTCTGCCTCTCCTGGGGAGCCGCGGGGATCAGCGCACCAAGTCCACGCCCCAGCCCCCTACGTCGCTCGCTCACTGGATCCCCTCCGACATGCTGTGCTTGCTGATCTGGTTGCCCACATGGGCGTGCTGCGCCTCGTAGTAGACCCCGGCACCCCGCAGGGCGATCTCACGCGCCGCCTCCAGGTACGACAGCGCACCGCTGGAGCCCGGATCGTACGTCAGTACCGTCTGCCCATAGCTGGGCGCCTCCGAGATCCGGACGGACCGCGGAATGCTGGTCCGCAGCACCTCGTCACCGAAGTGGCTGCGCACCTCCTCGGCCACCTGCGAAGCGAGCCTGGTCCGGCCGTCATACATGGTGAGCAGGATCGTCGACACATGCAGGCCCGGGTTGAGGTGGCCTCGTACCAGGTCGACGTTCCGCAGCAGCTGCCCCAGCCCCTCCAGCGCGTAGTACTCGCACTGGATCGGGATGAGTACCTCCGCACCCGCCACCAAGGCGTTGACCGTCAGAAGGCCGAGAGACGGCGGGCAGTCGATGAGGATGTAGTCCAGCGGCTGCTCATATGCCTGGATCGCCCGCTGGAGCCGGCTCTCCCGCGCCACCAGCGACACCAGCTCGATCTCCGCACCGGCGAGATCGATGGTGGCCGGGGCGCAGAAGAGGCCTTCGACGTCCGGGACCGGCTGGACCACATCGGAGAGCGGCTTGCTGTCCACCAGGACGTCGTAGATCGAAGGGACCTCGGCATGGTGATCGATGCCGAGCGCCGTGGAGGCGTTGCCCTGCGGGTCGAGGTCGACGACGAGGACGCGTGCTCCATGCAGCGCCAGCGACGCAGCAAGGTTGACCGTCGTGGTCGTCTTGCCCACGCCGCCCTTCTGGTTGGCAACCACCATCACGCGCGTCTGCTGGGGGCGGGGCAGCCCCTCGCCGGCACGGCCCAGAGCCTCCACCGCCAATTGGGCAGCACGACCGATGGGGGTGTCGTCCATCGGGGGAAGCGTTTCACGTGAAACATCCTCCCCCGCCGATTCGGTACGGGGACCGGGGACCGGATCGGTCATCGGTCCCGCGATGTTGGCGTCGGACCGCAAGGATTCACTCTCCTCGGCTTCAGGCTCGCGATGAGGAGAGCCTGCCATGCTTTCGGGGTCGTGAACCAGCGAGGCCCGTGGTTCTGTGGAGAACTCCACCTCTGTGGACAACTCTCTCGCCCCCACGGGGGGCCTACGGTCGCGCGGCGTGGCAGCCGCGCGACCGCGACTGATGATTCCCTGCAGCAGTGAGCGACGTTTCACGTGAAACATTGATGCACTCGACGCCCACCGCGGGCACCACGACACTCCGAAATGCGTACGTATGAGGATCAACGGCATCGTGGCCCGCCGGGGCCTCGGGACGATGACCTAGCGGCGGCGTCGAGACGTCCGGGCCGCCTTGGCGCGCTTGGCTGCGAAGCGGACGCCACCGGGGCTCTCGCCCACTTCCACCCGCACGACGGTCGACATCGGATCGACAACGCCCTCGCCGACGTGGAGCACCGAGGTCTGCACGACACCCAGCTTGCTCAGCGCGGCCCGCGCACCCTGGAGCTCTTCTTCGGCCGTATCGCCCTTGAGCGCCAGCATCTCTCCGTAAGGACGGAGCAGCGGTACGCCCCAGCCGGCGAGGCGGTCCAGCGGCGCGACCGCGCGGGCCGTCACCACATGTACCGGAGGCAGCTTGCCCAGCATCTCCTCGGCGCGGCCGCGAACGACCGTCACGTGGTCCAGACCCAGGAGCTCGACGACTTCCTGGAGGAAGTTCGTACGGCGCAGCAGGGGCTCCAGGAGCGTGATCTTCAGGTCGGGACGGACCAGCGCCAGCGGAATCCCGGGCAGCCCCGCCCCGGACCCCACATCGCATACCGTGACGCCCTCGGGCACGACCTCCGAGAGCACCGCGCAGTTCAGCAGGTGTCGCTCCCACAGCCGAGGCACCTCACGGGGGCCGATCAGACCGCGCTTGACCCCCGCGTCCGCCAGGAGCTCCGCGTACCGGACCGCCTCCGGGAAGAACTCGCCGAATACCGTCCGCGCTTCTTGAGGCGCATGGGGAAGCTCTTCTGCCTCCGTCACGGGAACCGTCCTTCCGTACCGCATTACCGCACCAGGGTCCCGAGACCGCAGTGCTGACTTACAGGCTGACAAAGATCGGCCCCGCCTGCGAACAGACGGGGCCGACATGAAGCGGGGCTCAGGCAGGGAGCACGACGACGAAGCGCTGCGGCTCCTCGCCCTCTGACTCGCTGCGCAGACCGGCGGCGGCCACCGCGTCGTGCACGACCTTCCGCTCGAACGGGGTCATCGGCTTCAGCTTGACCGGCTCGCCCGAGGCCTTGACCTCATCCGCGGCCTTGGCGCCCAGCTCGGCGAGCTCGGTGCGCTTCTTCGCCCGGAAACCGGCGATGTCCAGCATCAGCCGGCTGCGGTCACCGGTCTCCCGGTGCACGGCGAGCCGGGTCAGCTCCTGAAGGGCCTCCAGCACCTCACCGTCGCGCCCCACGAGCTTCTGCAGGTCGCGGCTGCCCGTGTCGCTGATGATCGAGACTGCGGCGCGGTCCGCCTCGACGTCCATGTCGATGTCGCCGTCAAGGTCGGCGATGTCGAGGAGACCCTCGAGGTAGTCGGCCGCGATCTCGCCTTCCTGCTCCAGGCGGGTCAGGGTGTCGCCACCCTCGGCGGCGGCGGAGGTGGTGCCTTCCGTCACGGATGGACTCCTTCTTACTTCTTGGACGACGGGTGCTTGGGCCGCTGCTGGCCCTTGCGCTGTCCGGACTTGGCTTGGCGTGCGGAGCCGGAGGCGGTCCTGCCCGCCTGCTTCGGCTTGTCTTCCTGCGGCTCGTCGGCCTGCTTCTCCAAGGAAGGCTGCTTTTCCAGGGAAGGCTGCTTTTCCAAAGAAGGCTTGCTGGCGCCCTGCTGGGCAGCAGTGGCCTGACGCTTGGCCTTGGTCTGGCGCTTGGGCTGCTGACGACGCGCCGCGGCCGCGTTCTCGGCCTCGGCAACGGCCGGGTCGACCTTGGTCACGGTGCCGTCGGCCTGGGCGGAGAAACCGGCCTTGGCGAGAGCGCCGATGAAGCGCCGCTCGTTCTCGTTGCGGTCCGGCCCCTTGGCGACGATCGTCTGGACGACGGTGCGGCGGCGACGGCCACGGACCTCGCCGTGCGAGGAGACACTCTTGAGCAGGCGCTGCAGGTACTGGTCCTGGGCCTTGCTGCCCGGAGTCGGGTTCTGGTTGATCACGTACATCTGCTGGCCCATGGTCCACACGTTGGTGGTCAGCCAGTAGACGAGGACACCGACCGGGAAGTTGATGCCCATCACGGCGAAGATCACCGGGAAGATGTACATGAGCATCTTCTGCTGCTGCATGTACGGCGTCTTCACCGTCAGGTCGACGTTCTTCTGCATCAGCTGGCGCTGCGTGAAGAACTGCGACAGCGACATCAGGATGATCATGATCGCCGTGACGATGCGGACGTCCAGCAGCGTGGCGTTGAGCGCCTCGACCTTGCCCGGGTCGTCCATGAACTTCGCGGCGATCGGAGCACCGAAGATCTTGGCCTCACGAGCGCTGTCCACCAGTCGCTGGTTGAGGACGCCGATCTCGTCACCCGAGGCGATCTTGCTCAGCACGTGGTACAGAGCGAAGAAGAACGGCGACTGCGCCAGGATGGGAAGGCACGAGGAGAGCGGGTTGGTACCCGTCTCCTTGTACAGCTTCATCATCTCTTCGGACTGACGCTGCTTGTCGTTCTTGTAGCGCTCCTGGATCGCCTTCATCTTCGGCTGGAGCGCCTGCATGCCGCGGGTCGACTTGATCTGCTTGACGAACAGCGGGATCAGGCAGATCCGGATGACCACCACAAGGGACACGATGGACAGACCCCAGGCCCAGCCGGTGTCCGGGCCGAAGATCGCCCCGTACAGCTTGTGGAACTGGACGATGATCCACGAAACAGGTGTGGTGATGAAGGCGAACAGACTGGCAATCGTGTCCACTAATCAAGCTCCTTGAGCATTGGGCGAGGTCTCTGCGGCCGGGCTCGTCTCGGCTGAGTGCCCGCCCTTGCCGCGCAGGGCGCCGCGCAGCAGTTCATGCCAACGCGGGCGCTTGCGTGGAGGGACATGGTCCACACCGCCCGGCGACCACGGGTTGCACCGCAGGATCCGCCAGGCGGTCAGGGCCGTGCCCTTCACCGCGCCATGCCGGTCGATGGCCGTATATCCATAGTGGGAACACGACGGGTAGTACCGGCACACGGGGCCGAGCAGCGGACTGATCGTCCACTGGTAGAGCTTGATCAGAGCCAGCAGCGGGTACTTCATCGCGCGCCCCCTCCCAGCAACCGCTGAAGGGCGGCGTCCAGGTCTCGGGCCAGCTGTGCATGGTCGGCGTCGCCCGCTCCGGGCAGCGCCCGTACTACCACCAGGCTACCGGGGGGCAGCAGGGGCAGCCGGTCGCGCACCAGGTGGCGCAGTCGGCGCTTCACCTGGTTGCGGACGACCGATCCGCCCACGGCCTTGCTGACGACGAAACCCGCACGTGTCGGGGGAGCGCTCTCCCCTGACGCGTGCGGGTCCGTTGCACCGCTTCTTAGGTGGACGACGAGGAGCGGGCGGCCGGCCCGGCGTCCTCGGCGTACCGCGGTCGCGAAGTCCTCGCGCCGCCTCAGCCGATTCTCGGTAGGCAGCACGTCATGACCTGTAAGCGATCAGGCGGACAGGCGGGCGCGACCCTTGCTGCGGCGGGACGCGAGGATCGCGCGGCCGGCACGGGTACGCATGCGCAGACGGAAACCGTGGGTCTTCGCACGACGACGGTTGTTCGGCTGGAAGGTGCGCTTGCTCACTCGGGGGCTCCAGAAATGATTCGGGTGGTGGCGGGACATCGCCTGGCTGTCACCGTGCGCCCACGAGTAGCTCGCAATACGCCCGAGTGCACCGCTTTCACAATCACTGATCGTGATCTTTGCCCATCGGAGGCAGGCGGCAGCAGCCATCGACAACTCGACCTGGTTACGGTACGCGCGGCTACGCCATCCGGTCAAACCAGCACCACAGCGGGCCCCGCTATGCACAGGCTGTGGACAACAACTTGAACCACGTGAGCCGCCACGACTACCGTGGCTGAACTCGGATTCCTTTCCTGCCTGTCTTCCCATCCCGTCCCGAGAACCACACATTCGTGGGACCTGTGAGAGAGCGTGCCTGTGGCTGACGTACCTGCTGATCTTGCCGCAGTGTGGCCACGAGTGCTGGAACAGCTCCTCGGTGAAGGCCAGCAGAGCATCGAGCCGAAGGACAAACAGTGGGTCGAGCGGTGCCAGCCGCTCGCACTGGTGGCCGACACGGCTCTCCTCGCCGTACCCAACGAGTGGGGCAAGCGCGTCCTGGAGGGCCGGCTCGCCCCGCTGATCAGTGACACGCTCAGCCGCGAGTGCGGGCGCCCCATCCGGATCGCGATCACCGTCGACGACTCGGCGGGCGAACCTCCCGCCCCGCCGGCGCCGCCCGCGCGCGAGCAGCCGCGCTACGACGACTACGGCCACCGGCCGCTGCCGGACGACGGTCTGCCGACCGCCCGCCCTGCCTACCCCGACTACCAGCAGCACCGCCCCGAGCCGGGCGCCTGGCCGCGCACCCAGGAGGACCTGTCCTGGCAGCAGCCGCGCCTGGGCGGGTTCCAGGAACGCGACCCGTACGCGACGGCCCGCCCGCAGCAGCCGCACCACGACTACCGGGGCCCGCAGGCGCCGGACCACACCCGGCACGGGTCGCCGTCGCCCTTCGAGCAGCAGCGCGGCGCCGAGCGGCGCGAGCTTCCGGAGCCTCAGTCGCCCGGAGCGGGTGGCGCCACGGGCGCCGGCCCGGGGGCGGGCGCCGGAGGGGCGGCCGGGGCGGGGCGCCCCGGTGAGCAGCACGCCCGGCTGAACCCCAAGTACCTCTTCGACACCTTCGTCATCGGGTCGTCGAACCGGTTCGCGCACGCGGCCGCCGTCGCGGTGGCGGAGGCGCCGGCCAAGGCGTACAACCCGCTCTTCATCTACGGGGAGTCGGGGCTCGGCAAGACCCATCTGCTGCACGCGATCGGGCACTACGCGCGCAGCCTCTATCCCGGCACGCGCGTGCGGTACGTGAGCTCCGAGGAGTTCACCAACGAGTTCATCAACTCGATCCGCGACGGGAAGGGCGACACCTTCCGCAAGCGTTACCGGGACGTGGACATCCTGCTCGTCGACGACATCCAGTTCCTCGCGAGCAAGGAGTCGACGCAGGAGGAGTTCTTCCACACCTTCAACACCCTCCACAACGCCAACAAGCAGATCGTGCTGTCCTCCGACCGGCCGCCCAAGCAGTTGATGACGCTGGAGGACCGGCTGCGCAACCGCTTCGAGTGGGGTCTGACCACCGACGTGCAGCCGCCGGAGCTGGAGACGCGGATCGCGATCCTCCGCAAGAAGGCGGTGCAGGAGCAGCTCAACGCCCCGCCGGAGGTACTGGAGTTCATCGCCTCCCGCATCTCCCGCAACATCCGGGAGCTGGAGGGCGCGCTGATCCGCGTGACGGCCTTCGCCAGCCTGAACCGGCAGCCGGTCGACCTGGTGCTCACGGAGGGCGTCCTCAAGGACCTCATCCCGGGCGGGGAGGACGCCGCCCCGGAGATCACGGCCGGCGCCATCATGGCGGCGACCGCGGACTACTTCGGGCTGACGGTGGAGGACCTGTGCGGCTCCTCGCGGAGCCGGGTGCTGGTGACGGCCCGGCAGATCGCCATGTACCTGTGCCGGGAGCTGACCGACCTGTCGCTGCCGAAGATCGGCGCCCAGTTCGGCGGGCGTGACCACACGACGGTGATGCACGCGGACCGCAAGATCCGCGCGCTCATGGCCGAGCGCCGCTCGATCTACAACCAGGTCACCGAGCTCACGAACCGCATCAAGAACGGCTGACGCGCGGCGCCGGAACGGCAGTAGCAGCAGGGGCGAGACGGCGCGAAGGGCGCTCCGGGACACGGTTCCGGGGCGCCCTTCGCCGCGCTCCGAGCCCTTGAGGCCCTGTAGGCCCTTCGTGGCGGTGGGGCACCCGGCCGAGCCCCCGCACGGCCGCGAGCGGACCTGCCTCCCCGGGGCCTGCCCGGTGTCCGCTCCGAGCCCTGCCCCGGGGCCTGCCCGGCGTCCGCCCGGTCCTCCGTGTGCTCCCCGCGTGCCTTCCACGGGCCGGCGAAGCGCCTCCGGGCCGTCCCGATGAGCCATCGGCGGGCCCCGGCGCGGGTCCCGGTGGGCCAACGGTGTTCGAATACACAGACCCGTCACGCCGTTCTCCACAGAGGACGGCGCGATCTTCGATCCACAGCCTGGGGACCGGAGAGTTGTCCATACGGCGTCCACAGGCCGACCGGTCGACACTGCGTTCGCCCAGCTCACAGGGTTGTGGAATTGTGGCCGAGCTCGCTCCACAGGCTGTGGACAGAGATTTCGTCCACAGGCACGTGGAAGAGTTGTCCACCGGCGGCCCACAGGCAGCAGTCCATGGTCCACAGCTTGGCGGGTCTTCTCCACACCGCTGTCCACTGTTCGGCAACGAAACACCCGACCTCACCGCGCCGAGTGAAAGCGGTCACACGAAGATGCCGGATTGGGCTGTGGGGAAGGTGGGTAAAACTGGGGACGGCGCTGGGGAGAAGTGGGTCCCGGCTGTGCATGGGCTGTGCAGAACTTCCGTGCGTCCACAGATCACCCCGGTTGTCCACGGGCTCCGCCCACAGGCGCGGTGGACAAAAAACTGGGCCTGACCTGCGTGGACGACGTTATCCACGGTTTCCACAGGCCCTACTACTACTCCCACTCATAGTTACCGGGGAATTCGCTTCGAAGAGGGGCCTGTGCACAACTCGGCGCCGGAGCCCCCGGTGCCTCTCGTCACGACTTGACCCCGAGCCGCACCGAGTGCCGGTGGCGTGCGTCAGACTGGTTCCCGCAGTCGACGAAGAGCCAGCAACAGCAGGAGGCGGTTCCGGTGAAGATCCGGGTGGAGCGCGATGTACTCGCGGAGGCGGTGGCCTGGGTGGCCCGCAGCCTCCCGGCCCGTCCGCCGGCGCCCGTACTCGCGGGCCTTCTTCTGAAGGCCGAGAACGGCGCGCTCAGCTTCTCCAGCTTCGACTACGAGGTCTCCGCGCGGGTCTCGGTCGAGGCCGAGGTGGAGGAGGACGGCACCGTCCTGGTCTCCGGCCGCCTGCTCGCCGACATCTGCCGCGCCCTCCCCAACCGCCCGGTGGAGATTTCCACAGACGGTGTACGGGCGACCGTGGTCTGCGGCTCCTCCCGCTTCACGCTGCACACCCTCCCTGTGGAGGAGTACCCGGCGCTGCCGGAGATGCCGTCCGCGACCGGCACCGTCCCCGGTGAGGTGTTCGCCTCCGCCGCGGCCCAGGTCGCCATCGCCGCGGGCCGCGACGACACGCTGCCCGTCCTCACCGGCGTGCGGATCGAGATCGAGGGCGACACGGTGACGCTCGCGTCCACCGACCGCTACCGCTTCGCGGTGCGTGAGTTCCTGTGGAAGCCCGAGTCCCCGGACGCCTCCGCGGTGGCCCTGGTGCCCGCCAAGACGCTGCTGGACACCGCCAAGTCGCTGACCAGCGGTGACACGGTCACGCTGGCGCTGTCGGGCTCCGGCAAGGGCGAGGGTCTGATCGGCTTCGAGGGCGCGGGCCGCCGCACCACCACCCGGCTCCTCGAGGGCGACCTGCCGAAGTACCGCACGCTCTTCCCGACGGAGTTCAACTCGGTCGCGGTGATCGAGACGGCGCCGTTCGTCGAGGCCGTCAAGCGCGTGGCGCTGGTGGCCGAGCGGAACACGCCCGTGCGCCTGACCTTCGAGCAGGGCGTCCTCATCCTGGAGGCCGGTTCGAGCGACGACGCACAGGCTGTGGAAAGGGTCGACGCGCAGCTGGAGGGCGACGACATCTCGATCGCCTTCAACCCGACCTTCCTGCTGGACGGTCTGAGCGCGATCGACTCCCCGGTCGCCCAGCTCTCCTTCACCACCTCCACCAAGCCGGCGCTGCTGAGCGGCAAGCCGGCGCTCGACGCGGAGGCGGACGAGGCGTACAAGTACCTGATCATGCCGGTGCGGCTGAGCGGCTGACGCTCTCCGACGGGACCGGCGAGGTCCTCCGCGGGCGCCGCTCGGCCGAGCGGCCGAGTGAGCGCCCGACCCCACAGGTGTGCAGCGACGTCCGGGCGTAGTCTCGGACGCGGGTACGAACTCGCACACAACGATTGAGGAAAATCTGATGGAGCTCGGTCTCGTCGGTCTCGGCAAGATGGGCGGCAACATGCGCGAGCGCATCCGCCGCGCCGGCCACACCGTCATCGGGTACGACCGCAACCCGGACCTCGCCGATGTCCACAGCCTCGAAGAGCTGGTGAGCAAGCTCAAGGGCCCGCGCGTCGTGTGGGTCATGGTGCCCGCCGGTGCCGCCACCCAGTCCACGATCGACCAGCTCGCCGAGCTGCTCTCGCCCGGCGACGTCGTCGTCGACGGCGGCAACTCGCGCTGGACGGACGACGAGAAGCACGCCGAGGAGCTGGGCCGCAAGGGCATCGGCTTCGTCGACTGCGGTGTGTCCGGCGGCGTCTGGGGCCTGGAGAACGGCTACGCGCTCATGTACGGCGGCGACGCCGAGAACGTGGCCAAGGTCCAGCCCGTCTTCGACGCGCTCAAGCCGGAAGGTGAGTTCGGGTCCGTCCACGCGGGCAAGGTCGGCGCCGGCCACTTCGCGAAGATGGTCCACAACGGCATCGAGTACGCGATGATGCAGGCGTACGCCGAGGGCTGGGAGCTGCTGGAGGCCGTCGACTCCGTCACGGACGTCCGCGAGGTCTTCCGCTCCTGGCAGCAGGGCACCGTCATCCGCTCCTGGCTCCTCGACCTGGCCGTCAACGCGCTGGACGAGGACGAGCACCTGGAGAAGCTGCGCGGATACGCCCAGGACTCCGGCGAGGGCCGGTGGACGGTCGAGGCGGCCATCGACAACGCGGTGCCGCTGCCGGCGATCACCGCGTCGCTGTTCGCGCGGTTCGCGTCCCGGCAGGACGACTCACCGCAGATGAAGATGATCGCCGCGCTGCGCAACCAGTTCGGTGGCCACGCGGTCGAGGCGAAGAAGTAGTTCCACAGGCTGTGCATCCCGCGGTGCACGGCATGCCGGGGGAAGGTCGGCGCACACCATGCACGTCACGCATCTGTCGCTGGCCGACTTCCGCTCGTACGCCCGGGTCGAGGTCCCTCTCGATCCGGGCGTCAGCGTTTTCGTCGGCGCGAACGGGCAGGGGAAGACCAACCTGGTCGAGGCGGTCGGCTACCTGGCGACGCTCGGCAGTCACCGGGTCTCGTCCGACGCGCCGCTGGTACGGATGGGCGCCGAGCGCGCCGTCATCCGCGCGGCCGTACGACAGGGCGAGCGGTCCCAGCTCGTGGAGCTGGAGCTCAATCCGGGGCGGGCGAACCGCGCGCGCATCAACAGATCCTCGCAGGTCAGGCCCCGCGATGTGCTGGGGATCGTACGGACGGTGCTGTTCGCGCCCGAGGACCTGGCACTGGTCAAGGGCGACCCCGGGGAGCGGCGGCGGTTCCTCGACGAGCTGATCACCGCGCGGTCGCCGCGGATGGCGGGCGTGCGCTCGGACTACGAGCGGGTCCTCAAGCAGCGCAACACGCTGCTGAAGTCGGCGGCGATGGCGCGGCGGCACGGCGGGCGCTCCATGGATCTGTCCACGCTCGACGTCTGGGACCAGCACCTGGCGCGCACCGGGGCGGAGCTGCTGGCGCAGCGGCTGGACCTCGTCGCGACCCTGCAGCCGCTGGCGGACAAGGCGTACGAGCAGCTGGCGCCGGGTGGCGGCCCGGTCGCCCTCGAGTACCGCGGACCGGTCGCGGCCGGTGTGCACGGCCGGGAGGCTCTGTACGAGGGCCTGCTGGGGGCGCTCGCCGAGGTCCGCAAGCAGGAGATCGAGCGGGGCGTCACGCTGGTGGGGCCGCACCGCGACGATCTGGTGCTCAAGCTGGGCGACCTCCCCGCGAAGGGGTACGCGAGCCACGGCGAGTCCTGGTCGTACGCCCTGGCGCTGCGGCTGGCCTCGTACGACCTGCTGCGGGCCGAGGGCAACGAGCCGGTGCTCGTCCTCGACGACGTCTTCGCCGAGCTGGACGCGCGCAGGCGGGAACGGCTGGCGGAACTGGTGGCTCCGGGAGAGCAGGTGCTGGTGACGGCGGCCGTCGACGACGACGTGCCGGGCGTGCTGGCCGGGACGCGGTATGCCGTGGCGGAGGGAACGGTGGAGCGGTTGTGACGAGCGAGCGTATGCCGGAGCCGTCGGTGCCGTCGGCTTCATGGATCCAGCCGGCCGGAGCGATGCAGCCGATGCCGTCCGTGCCGTCGGTCCCGGAGCCGTCGGGCGTCGACCTGGCGCGGGTCGCGCTGCGCGCGGCCAAGGAGCAGGCGAAGGCGCGCGGCGCCGCCGCGCAGCAGAAGAAGCAGGCCCGGCGAGGCGGTGGACTGCGCTCGGGTGCCCGGGCCGACGGGCGGGACCCGCTGCCGCTGGGCGCCGCGATCAACCGGCTGATCACCGAGCGCGGCTGGGAGACGCCCGCAGCGGTGGGCGGCGTGATGGGCCGCTGGCCGCAGATCGTCGGCGAGGACCTGGCCAAGCACTGCGTGCCCCTGCGGTACGACGAGGACCCCGAGGAACGTGTCCTCACGGTGCAGTGCGACTCCACGGCGTGGGCGACGCAGCTGCGGCTGCTGGCGCCGCGGCTGGTGGCGCGGCTGAACGAGGACCTGGGTCACGGAACCGTGCGGATGATCAAGGTGCTGGGGCCGGGCGGCCCGCGGCGCGGTTACGGACCTCTGCGCGCGCCGGGGAGCACGGGCCCGGGCGACACCTACGGCTGAGGCGGGCGCCGGACGGCCGCCCGGCCGGCGTGCGCCACAGGAGCCGTCCCGTCCGGGGCGGCCGCGGCCATGGGCCACCGGCACGGGGTCCCGCCCCGGCCCTCCGCCGTACGCCCCCACCATCACCCGGCCCGCCCCTCGCTGCCCCGCAACGGGTGCTCCCCGCGCCGATCCCCCTGCCCTGCCTCCTCCTCCCGCGGACGGCCGCCGCCCCCGGCGCCCCGCACCGGCACGGCTGTCATGCCCGCCGACCAGCGACGCCTTCCCGGTCCCCCGCGTAACAAGGGGTGCGCGGTGCTCGCGGGGGCCCGCGGAGCGCCGTGGGAGCGAGGGGGCGGGTGAGGTGGCCGTCACCGTTGCTGGAGGTTGACAGGTCGAAGCGCTGAGTGGCGGCGTGAGCCTCTTGGAGCCCCTTCCCGGATATGGGGAGTCGGTGGGCGCCGGTTCAGGGCGGCACATGCGGACTCAGGTACCGGCAAACCCCCATGAGTGTCGGCGTCACCGGTACACTGGTAAGTAATCCCGCCCACTGCGGAACATGTCGAACGACGCAGCCGCCTCCGCATGCCCGGAGAGACGGCTTGTGCTGTGCCAGAAAGGGCGCTTCGTGGCCGATTCCGGCAACCCCAACGAGAACATTCCGTCCACTGCTGCCGGCGAGGCGACCTCGTCGTACGACGCCAGCGCGATCACCGTCCTCGAGGGTCTGGACGCGGTCCGCAAGCGGCCCGGCATGTACATCGGGTCGACCGGTGAGCGTGGACTCCACCACCTGGTGTACGAGGTCGTCGACAACTCCGTCGACGAGGCCCTGGCCGGGCACGCGGACACCATCGACGTCACCATCCTCGCGGACGGTGGCGTCAAGGTCGTGGACAACGGTCGCGGTATCCCCGTCGACATCCACCCCGTGGAGAAGAAGCCCGCCGTCGAGGTCGTCCTGACCGTGCTGCACGCGGGCGGCAAGTTCGGCGGCGGCGGCTACGCCGTCTCCGGTGGTCTGCACGGCGTGGGTGTGTCCGTCGTGAACGCCCTGTCCAGCAGGGTCTCGGTGGAGATCAAGCGCGACGGGTACCGCTGGACCCAGGACTACAAGCTGGGCGTCCCCACCGCTCCGCTCGCCAAGCACGAGGCGGTCGAGGACTCCGGCACGTCGGTGACCTTCTGGGCCGACGCGGACATCTTCGAGACGACCGAGTACTCCTTCGAGACCCTCTCGCGCCGCTTCCAGGAGATGGCGTTCCTCAACAAGGGCCTGCGGATCTCCCTGACCGACGAGCGGGAGTCGGCCAAGGCGACCATGAACGCCGACGACCCCGACGCCGCGGAGACGGCCGAGGAGGCGCCGGCGCGGACGGTCTCGTACTACTACGAAGGCGGCATCGTCGACTTCGTCAAGTACCTCAACTCGCGCAAGGGCGAGCTCATCCACCCCACGGTCATCTCGGTCGAGGCGGAGGACAAGGAGCGGCTGCTCTCGGTCGAGATCGCGATGCAGTGGAACTCGCAGTACACCGAGGGTGTGTACTCCTTCGCGAACACGATCCACACCCACGAGGGCGGTACGCACGAGGAAGGCTTCCGCGCCGCGCTGACCGGCCTGGTCAACCGCTACGCGCGGGACAAGAAGCTGCTGCGCGAGAAGGACGACAACCTCACGGGTGAGGACATCCGCGAGGGCCTCACGGCGATCATCTCGGTCAAGCTGGGCGAGCCGCAGTTCGAGGGCCAGACCAAGACCAAGCTGGGCAACACGGAGGCGAAGACCTTCGTGCAGAAGGTCGCCCACGAGCACCTGTCGGACTGGCTCGACCGCAACCCCAACGAGGCCGCCGACATCGTCCGCAAGGCGATCCAGGCCGCCACCGCGCGCGTGGCCGCCCGCAAGGCGCGCGACCTGACCCGGCGCAAGGGCCTGCTGGAGAGCGCGTCCCTGCCCGGCAAGCTGAGCGACTGCCAGTCGAACGACCCGTCCAAGTGCGAGATCTTCATCGTCGAGGGTGACTCCGCCGGCGGCTCCGCGAAGTCCGGCCGCAACCCGATGTACCAGGCCATCCTGCCGATCCGCGGCAAGATCCTGAACGTCGAGAAGGCCCGGATCGACAAGATCCTGCAAAACACCGAGGTCCAGGCGCTGATCTCCGCCTTCGGCACCGGTGTGCACGAGGACTTCGACATCGAGAAGCTCCGTTACCACAAGATCATTCTGATGGCGGACGCCGACGTCGACGGCCAGCACATCAACACCCTGCTGCTCACCTTCCTGTTCCGCTTCATGCGGCCGCTGGTCGAGGCCGGGCACGTGTTCCTGTCCCGCCCGCCGCTGTACAAGATCAAGTGGGGGCGCGACGACTTCGAGTACGCCTACTCGGACCGGGAGCGCGACGCGCTCGTCGAGCTCGGCAAGCAGCAGGGCAAGCGCATCCGCGAGGACTCCATCCAGCGCTTCAAGGGTCTGGGTGAGATGAACGCCGAGGAACTGCGCATCACGACCATGGACCAGGAGCACCGCGTGCTCGGCCAGGTCACGCTCGACGACGCGGCCCAGGCCGACGACCTGTTCTCGGTGCTGATGGGCGAGGACGTGGAGGCGCGCCGGTCCTTCATCCAGCGCAACGCCAAGGACGTTCGTTTCCTCGACATCTGAGTCGGTCTCAGCTGACCGTACGAAAGGATTGACGACCAGCAATGGCCGACGAAACCATGCCCAACCCGCCCGGCACCGCCGAGACGACTCCCGAGGAAGAGGGACCGCAGCTGCGGATCGAGCCCGTCGGGCTCGAGACCGAGATGCAGCGCTCGTACCTCGACTACGCGATGTCCGTCATCGTGTCGCGTGCGCTGCCCGACGTCCGGGACGGCCTCAAGCCGGTCCACCGCCGCGTGCTGTACGCGATGTACGACGGCGGGTACCGGCCCGAGAAGGGCTTCTACAAGTGCGCCCGTGTCGTCGGTGACGTCATGGGTACGTACCACCCGCACGGCGACTCCTCCATCTACGACGCCCTGGTCCGCCTGGCCCAGCCGTGGTCGATGCGCATGCCGCTGGTGGACTCCAACGGCAACTTCGGCTCCCCGGGCAACGACCCGGCGGCCGCCATGCGGTACACCGAGTGCAAGATGGCGCCGCTGTCCATGGAGATGCTCCGGGACATCGACGAGGAGACCGTCGACTTCACGGACAACTACGACGGCCGCAACCAGGAGCCGACGGTCCTGCCGGCGCGCTTCCCGAACCTCCTGGTCAACGGCTCGGCGGGCATCGCGGTCGGCATGGCGACCAACATCCCGCCGCACAACCTGCGCGAGGTCGCGGCCGGTGCCCAGTGGGCGCTGGAGCACCCCGAGGCGACGCACGAGGAGCTCCTGGACGCGCTGATCGAGCGCATCAAGGGTCCCGACTTCCCGACCGGCGCGCTCGTCGTCGGCCGCAAGGGCATCGAGGAGGCGTACCGCACGGGTCGCGGCTCCATCACGATGCGCGCGGTCGTCGAGGTCGAGGAGATCCAGAACCGCCAGTGCCTGGTGGTCACTGAACTGCCGTACCAGGTCAACCCGGACAACCTCGCGCAGAAGATCGCCGACCTCGTCAAGGACGGCAAGATCGGCGGCATCGCGGACGTCCGCGACGAGACGTCCTCGCGGACCGGGCAGCGGCTCGTCATCGTCCTCAAGCGGGACGCGGTCGCCAAGGTCGTGCTGAACAACCTGTACAAGCACACCGACCTGCAGACGAACTTCGGCGCCAACATGCTGGCGCTGGTCGACGGCGTGCCGCGCACCCTCTCGCTGGACGCGTTCATCCGCCACTGGGTGACGCACCAGATCGAGGTCATCGTCCGCCGGACGCGCTTCCGCCTGCGCAAGGCGGAGGAGCGGGCGCACATCCTGCGCGGTCTGCTCAAGGCGCTGGACGCGATCGACGAGGTCATCGCGCTGATCCGGCGCAGCGACACCGTCGAGGTCGCACGCGAGGGCCTGATGGGCCTGCTGGAGATCGACGAGATCCAGGCGAACGCCATCCTCGAGATGCAGCTGCGCCGCCTGGCCGCCCTGGAGCGCCAGAAGATCATCCAGGAGCACGACGAGCTCCAGGCCAAGATCAACGAGTACAACCAGATCCTGGCCTCCGAGGAGCGTCAGCGCCGCATCGTCAGCGAGGAGCTGGCGGCGCTGGTCGAGAAGTTCGGCGACGACCGCCGCTCCAAGCTGGTGCCCTTCGACGGCGACATGTCCATGGAGGATCTGATCGCCGAGGAGGACATCGTCGTCACGATCACGCGTGGCGGCTATGTGAAGCGGACCAAGACGGACGACTACCGCTCCCAGAAGCGCGGCGGCAAGGGCGTGCGCGGCACGAAGCTGAAGGAAGACGACATCGTCGACCACTTCTTCGTCTCCACCACGCACCACTGGCTGCTCTTCTTCACCAACAAGGGCCGCGTCTACCGTGCCAAGGCGTACGAGCTGCCCGACGCCGGCCGGGACGCGCGCGGTCAGCACGTCGCCAACCTGCTGGCCTTCCAGCCGGACGAGCAGATCGCCGAGATCCTCGCGATCCGCGACTACGAGGCGGCGCCCTACCTGGTGCTGGCCACGAAGGCCGGTCTGGTGAAGAAGACCTCGCTGAAGGACTACGACTCGCCTCGTTCGGGCGGCGTCATCGCCATCAACCTGCGCGAGCGGGAGGACGGCAGTGACGACGAACTGATCGGCGCGGAGCTGGTGTCGGCGGAGGACGATCTGCTGCTGATCTCCAAGAAGGCGCAGTCGATCCGGTTCACCGCGACGGACGACGCCCTGCGGCCGATGGGCCGTGCCACGTCCGGCGTGAAGGGCATGAGCTTCCGCGAGGGCGACGAGCTGCTGTCGATGAATGTGGTCAGGCCGGGTACGTTCGTGTTCACTGCGACGGACGGCGGGTACGCCAAGCGCACCGCCGTCGACGAGTACCGCGTCCAGGGGCGTGGCGGCCTCGGCATCAAGGCTGCGAAGATCGTGGAGGACCGCGGCTCGCTCGTCGGCGCGCTGGTGGTCGAGGAGACCGACGAGATCCTCGCCATCACGCTGTCCGGCGGTGTGATTCGTACGCGAGTCAATGAAGTCAGGGAGACGGGCCGTGACACCATGGGCGTCCAACTGATCAATCTGGGCAAGCGCGATGCCGTCGTCGGTATCGCACGCAACGCCGAGGCCGGTCGCGAGGCCGAAGAGGTCGACGGGGCCGAAGGTACCGAAGACATCGAAGGAACCGAAGGAACCGAAGGTGCCGTCGAAGGCACCGAGGTGACGGCCGAGGCCGCCGGGGGTACGGAGCCGCCGGCCGGGGAGCACGAGGAGTAGAGCGTGAGTGGAGCCACGGGTGCCGGATCGGCCGCTTCAGGAGCGAGCGGTGCCCGTGGCCCAGCCACGGACTCCCAGGGGGTTACGGTGACCACGTACGACAAGGGACCGCTGCCCGGTGAGCGGCCCGCTGCGGCGCAGCAGACGGCACAGCCGTACCAGCCGCCCCAGGCGTATTCCACGCAGGGTGGGGGCACGGTTCGCCGGCCCCGGACGGGTGCGACGACCATGCCGCGTACCCGCAAGGCGAGACTGCGGGTGGCCAGGGCCGACCCGTGGTCGGTGATGAAGGTGAGCTTCCTGCTCTCCATCGCGCTGGGCATCTGCACGGTGGTGGCGGCGGCGGTGCTGTGGATGGTCATGGACGCCATGGGCGTCTTCTCGACCGTCGGCGGCACGATCAGCGAGGCGACGGGCTCCAACGAGAGCAACGGCTTCGACCTGCAGGCCTTCCTGTCCCTGCCGCGGGTGCTGATCTTCACGTCGGTGATCGCGGTCATCGACGTGGTGCTGGCCACGGCGCTGGCGACGCTGGGCGCCTTCATCTACAACCTGTCCGCCGGGTTCGTGGGCGGCGTGGAGCTCACGCTGGCCGAGGACGAGTAGCGGATTTGGGAACTCACCGCTCCGTGCGCTAATCTTCAGAGGTCAGCGCGCAGCGCGGAGGGGCTATAGCTCAGTTGGTTAGAGCGCATCCCTGATAAGGATGAGGCCACAGGTTCAAATCCTGTTAGCCCCACAGTGACGGTGATCGGCCCGGTCGGAGAAATCCGACCGGGCCGATCGCTTTTCCCGTGGGGCATAGGTCACCGTATGGTCTCGACCGGTGTGTATAGTCGAGCGCCATAAGGTCTCCTACGTCAACGAAAGACGAGGTCGCGCGGTGAAGAAGCTTCTCCTGGTCGCACTGGCCGCCATCGGCGGGCTCCTCGTGTACCGCCAGATCCAGGCGGATCGCGCCGAGCAGGACCTGTGGACGGAGGCGACCGACTCCGTGCCCGCAGGTTCCGGTGTGTGAGACGACACGCAGTCTGCGTACGGGCCCCGGCCGCTGAAGCGGCCGGGGCTTCGTGCTGTTCGCGTCCGCGAATATGTCGGTTGCTTCCGCGAATGCGCGGGAGGTGCGGCAGACAGCGCGGGGGCGGGCGGGGCAGGATGGTTCCCGGTTCGTAGGCGTGGTAGGCGTGGCGTACGGAGGGGAAGCGCGTGAACGGGCGGTACGGCAGGGCCGGCGGCCGGGTGGTGCGGGGCGGGGCGGCGGCGCTGTGCGCCGCGGCGGTGCTGACCGGGCAGGCATGGGCCGCCGGACAGCCGGGGCCGTACGCCTTCGCCGAAGGCGCCCGGCAGACGCACGGCGCCTCCAGCACCAGCGAAGCCCCGCAGCTTGCCGCCGGAGCGACGTACAAGGACAGCATCAAGTCCGGCGAGAAGCTGGTCTACCGGGTCGACCTGGACGCTGATCGCGACGCGTACGTCTCGGCGGTGGCGATCCCCCGGGCGGGAGCGAAGGTCGCCTACTCCGACGCGCTCAAGGTCTCCCTGCAGGACCGGGACGGCTACGACTGCAGCTCCAACGAAAGCCGGTTCGGCTCGGCCGAGTTCCCCCGGCCGCTGGCCGCCTACGCGCACCGGACCATCAAGAAGGACAGCACCTCCTGCCAGGAGGGCGACTCGTACTACGTGGTCGTCGAGCGGTCCGACGAGGAGACGGCCGCGGGCGAGCCGTGGGACCTGGAGATCCGGCACGAGCTGGAGCCCGGGGTGAAGTCCGTCGGGCCGACCGCGGCACCGTCCGTCTGGCCGAGCACGTCGCCGTCCCCGCCGGCCGGTGGCCCCCGGGAGCGCAAGGGCGGCACCAGCTTCCACGACGCCACCGGCCTCACCGAGGGCGAGTGGACCGACCGGATCGAGCCCGGGCAGTCGCGGTTCTACCGCGTGCCCGTCGACTGGGGGCAGCAGATCTTCGCCAGCGCCGACCTCGGCAGCTCGACGGGTGACGGCTACGTCGGCAGCGCGCTCGCCATGACGCTGTTCAATCCCATGCAGGGCGTGGTGGCCGGGACCGACACCGTCTCGTACACCGGCAAGCAGAAGTCGGCCGCGCTCGATCCGCTGCCACCGGTGCGGTACGAGAACCGCTACGACTCCAGCGACAAGTTCGAGGACATGCGCTTCGCGGGCTGGTACTACCTGCGCGTGAGCCTGAACCCGAAGGTCGGCGAGGAGTTCGGTAAGAAGCCGTACGGACTGACGCTGCGGGTCAACGTGCGCGGGCAGGCGCAGCAGGGGCCCGCCTACGAGGGGCCCGCCGGGATCTTCGCGGTCACGGACGACGACAAGGAACAGGCGGCCAGTGGGCAGAGCGGTCCGGAGGCGCAGCGCAGCGCCACCATGAAGGTCGTCGCGGCGGCCGGGATCGGCACCGGGACGGTGCTGGTAGCGGGGCTGGGCGTGTGGACGCTGCTGGCCCGGCGGCGCGCCGCCGCGTCGGCCGTGTCGTGGTGAGCATGCCCTGAGCCGGCCGGGTCCCTGGGCTCCGGGTCCGGGCCGGGCGGTCGGGCGGCCGGGCGGCTCAGATCCGGGTGAGCGCCCAGATCCCGATCGCGAAACAGACGAGCGCCGTCAGCAGCACCGGGACCGCGACCTTCGGGGGCGGTCCCGGTCGCTTGTGCGCGACGGGGGCGGGAACCTGTGTGGGCTGGGCGGTGTACTGATGGGTGCGGGGGTCCTGGTGGGGCGCGGGCACCGTGGCGGGTGCGGGTGCGGGTGCCGGCGAGGGGGGAGCCGCGTGGTGAGCGGGGTGCTGGGGCGGCGGTGCAAGGTGGAAGCTGCCGGTCTCGGACGGGACCGGGAGGGGCGGGGCCGGTACGGGGGCGGTCCGGGTGGCCTGGGCGGCCTGGGCCGCGGCGGACGTGTCGTGGGGCGCCGCCGTGGGGGCCGGGTGGGGCGCGGGCTGCTGAGGATTCCCGGGTGCGTCCTGCCGCGCGGGTGCCGGGTCGGCAGGGGGTGCGGCGGACGCGGCTACGGGGCCGTCCGGGCCGAAGCCGGCCGGCAGCGGGCCGAGTTGGTCGAAGACCTCGACGGGCTCCTCGTCCCCGTCGGCCTCCGGGAGCATCTCGACGGCCGTCGACAGCGCCTTGCGCGCGCCCGTGGCCGTACGGAAGCGGGCCTGCGGGTCGGGCTGCAGCAGGCCCGCGAGGACCTGCCACAGCGGCTCCGGGATGCCCTGCGGGGCGCCCGGCGTGCCGTACGTGGAGAAGTGCTCCACGAGCGCCTGCGAATCGGGCTTCTGCCCCTGGAGCAGATAGAGCGCGACCAGGCCGACGGCGAACAGGTCCGCCGGGAAGTCGGGCTCGGTGCCCATCAGTTGCTCGGGCGCGAAGTAACCGGGTGTGCCGACCACGTAGTTGGTCTCGGTCAGCCGGGGCTCTCCCTTGCGCATGGAGATGCCGAAGTCGGACAGCCGCAGATGCGGCCGTCCCGTTCCGGTCGCCTCCAGCAGGATGTTGGCCGGTTTGATGTCGCGGTGCACGACCCCCTCCGCGTGCACCGCGGCCAATCCGGACAACAGCTGGTCGAGCAGGGTGCAGACGAAGCGCGGCGGCAACGGCCCGTAGTCACCGATCACATGGGCCAGCGACCCGCCGCTCACCAGGTCCATGGTGAACAGCACCTTGTCGTCGTCGGCGGCCCAGCTCGCCGGGGCGAGGACATGCGGGTGATCGATCCTCAGCGCCTGCTCGCGCACGAAGCGGAGCAGCGTGTGGGCGTCGCTCTGCTGCAGCACCTTGGCCGCGACGTAGCGGCGCCGGCGGTGGTCCCAGGCGCGCCAGACGGCACCCACACCACCCCGCCCGATCGGGTCGATCAGCTCGTACCGCCCAGCGAAGACCTCACCCATCGGTTGCGCCGCTCCCCGTCCGTCCGCCTGAACTCAGCTCTGGTGCGACTCGTAGTGGGCGACCGCGTCCGCGGTGCGCCCCGCGCCGTACACCCTGAGGAACTCTGCCAGCTCGGGGTGCGTCGGGGCGAGCGAGTCGGCCGCATCGATGATGTCGCCGGCCGCCGAGACCGAGCGCAGCAACGACTGGATCTCCCGGACCACGCGCTTGACGGTCGGGGCGCCGGAGCTGGCGGTGGTCTGGCTGGAACCGGTGAGCACCGAACCGCCCTGGGACTTCTTGATCTCGTCCATCCGGTCGGTGGCCTCGGCCGCGCTGACGCTGCCGTCGGCGACCTGGCTCGCCAGCTCCTGGAGGGCCTGGACACGCTGCACCACGGCAGGGTTGCCGATCTTGGCGCGCTGACCGCTCATCAGCTGGGAGAGCATCGGCGCCGACAGTCCGAGCACCGCCGCGAGACGGGCCTGGTTGAGGCCCAGATCGTCGATGAGCCGGCGGAAGAGCGCCCCCAACGGCTCCCCGTACCAACTGCGCTGAAGCTCTCTGGCTCTCGCGGTCGCTTCCTGCTGTGCTGCATCCATTGCGTCTCCCCATCGCTTCGGTTCGCTGCTGCGAACCTCGCCCAGCATCTTACGGAGAGTGGTCGCCTCCGGGGAGTCCCAATCCTTTTGCGGGACACCCCCTGGTAACCGGTACTCTGGTCTGCGGCACGGCACCCTGTGGCCGTCCCGGGGCCTTAGCTCAGTTGGTAGAGCGCTGTCTTTGCATGGCAGATGTCAGGGGTTCGACTCCCCTAGGCTCCACACCCGGACACCCCTCCGATCTGCGGAAACGCTGTCGGAGGGGTGTTTTGCGTCCGTCCTGTGCCCGCCCTGCGGATCCCCGTCCGCCCCCCGTCCCTTCCCCCGGCCGATCTCCTGGTTCCCGTCCGGCGGGCAGGAGCTGCGGAACCGGTACCGCCCGGGAGGCCCGCGGAGGACATCCGTGCCCGCCCGGGTCGCTGAGCCGCCGGATCGGCCGCGCCACCGGTCAGCTCGTCCACCAGCGCGGCCGCCGCGCGGCAGCGGGAGCGCCTCCGCGTACATCGCGCGGTCGTCGAGCGGGAGCGGCGGGGGTGCGTGCGGGACGAGTACCCGGCGGACCTCCCGGCCTGAACCGCCTGCGTGGGGGCGCGACGGCTGCCGGCTTTGCTGGCGTACAGCTTCGTCCCCCGGACCGCCCCGAGAGCCCGGCCGGACCGCTTCCGAGGCCCCTCACCTGCGCGAACGCGGTGAGGGGTCCGCTCGCGGGGATCAGGCGGTCCGGAAGACCTCCTCGAAGGCCAGGCGCGGGGCCCGGGGGCGGAAGGCGTCCGGGGCGGGGCGGCCGACGTTCGCCACCACCAGGGCACGGTGGCGGCCGTCCGGGAAGAACTCCGCGGTGACGGCTTCGGCGTCGAACCCCGACATCGGCCCGACGGCCAGGCCGGCCGCCCGTACGCCCACGATGAAGTAGGCGATCTGCAGCGCGGCGTTCAGCACGGCGGCGTCGTGGCGCGGCCCGTCGTCGGTGAAGAGCTCGCGTGCGTCCGGGACATGGGGTGCGACCTTGGGCAGCTGTTCGTGGAAGTGCAGGTCGGCGGCGAGGACGACGACCAGGGGAGCCTGTCGCGTCTTGACCCGGTTGCCCGGCGCCATGTGTTCGACCAGCCGCGCCCGCGCCTCGGCGCTGCGAACCAGTACTCCGCGCAGCGGCTGGCTGTTCAGTGAGGTCGGCCCGTACTTGATCAGCTCGTGGATCGCGGCGATCTGCTCGTCGCGCACCGGCTCGTCCGTGTACGCGTGGGCCGTGTGCGCCTGCCGGAACAGCAGGTCCTGGGCCTCGGGGGTCAGCGCAGGGGCGACAGTCGCGTCGGATGCGGCGGAAGTGGGGGGAATCGTGGAAGTCACGCCACTCCTCTAGTACGGCGCGGAGTGGGGGCGCCACTTCTGTTACGCCACACGAGTGCTGTTCATCGGAAGATCCGCGCGGCGGCGGTGGAGGTCCTCGCGTTCTCGAGATGCGTACACATCATGAGGAAGGTATGTAGATCGCCCAACCCGGTCAGCAGCTCACCCGCTGACCCGCTCACCCGCTTGCACGCCGTCTCGAACCGATATCGACCAGCAGGAACCGACACGAAAGCGAGGGGCCATGGCCGCCGTCGAAGTCACCCGCGTCTGGACCGCCTTCCTCTCCCTCCTGACCGCCCTCCTCGCCGCACTCGGCTTCCGCCACGGCACGACGACCGCGACCGCGGTCCCCGCCGCCCGGCCGGAGCAGCCCGCCGCGCCCGCGCCGGCCCCCGCTCCGGTGCCCGTACCGCGCAAGGCGTCCGTGCGGGACCGGTCGCTGCCGCCCACGATCAAGCAGCGCATCCGCGCCGAGGCGCACGGATCATCGCCCTCCGTGCGCCACCTGCCGTCCGCCGCTGCCGCGGAGCCCGCCCCGACCGAGCTCCCCGACCTGGCGCTCGCCGCCTGAGGCGTCGCGGCCTACGGCCGGTCCTCGCCGTTCGGCGAATCGGTTTCCGCCTCGGCCTGCTTGGCCTCCACCTCGGGGTCCAGGGTTCCGGCACTGCCGTCGACCGACGTCAGCGGAGTCCGCTCGGAGACCTCCGTGGCAGCCGGCGGTTCGACCAGCCAGTCCGGGTTGGCCTGCTTGTCCCACCACTTCCACGCGGCGAACGCCGCACCCGCCAGGACGCCCACCACCGCCATCCCCTTGGCGACACGCCCGGCCCGCGCCCGGCGCTCATGCTTCCTGACGATCCGCCGGATGTCCTTCGCCGTCACCTGACCGCGCAGGGCCGCCACTGCGGCGGCCGAGCGGTGCACCGCCTCCATGCCCACGGGCTGGGCGGCGGCCATTGCCTTCTCCATCCGGGGCGCGGTGTACTCCGCCGCCTGACGCGCCGCCCGGCGGGTCTGCACCACCGCACGGTGCGCGGCCTTGTCGAGCTTCGGCGGCACATGCGGCGCCACCATCGTGTCGTACTGGGTGCGAGCCTGCGTCCGCGCCTGATGCGCGACGCTCGAGACCTTGGGCGCGACCCTGACGCGCGCTTCGTTCGCGTAGTGCACGGCTGTGTCCTTCGCCGTGCTCGCGTAGGGCGCCACCACTTCCGCGGCATGCCGCACGCTGTCCATTGCCGTATCGGTCGCGGCGCGCACGCCGTCCTTGCGGGTCACAGGATCCTCCTCCTCGGTGGCGGGGCGGGTCGGTATTCGCCTTTCCGTCCTGTTTGAAATCATGCCTGCCGCTGTGCCGCTCGGCATGCGGTACGGGCATCCGGGGCATCGGCCGTGGGAGGATCGGGGTACGTCAGCGCAGACTTACGGAAGGCACGCCGTGGCCGAGCAGCTTTACGCCACCCTGAAGACCACCATGGGCGACATCGCGATCCGGCTCCTGCCGTATCACGCCCCGAAGACGGTCAGGAACTTCGTGGAGCTCGCCAAGGGCGAGCGCGAGTGGGTCCACCCCGCGACCGGCGTGAAGTCCACGGACCCCCTGTACGACGGCACGGTCTTCCACCGCGTGATCAGCGGCTTCATGATCCAGGCCGGCGACCCCCTCGGCAACGGCACGGGCGGCCCCGGCTACGAGTTCGGCGACGAGTTCCACCCGGAGCTGCACTTCACCAAGCCGTACCTGGTGGCCATGGCCAACGCCGGCCCGGGCACCAACGGCTCGCAGTTCTTCATCACCGTCGCGCCGACCACCTGGCTCACCGGCAAGCACACGATCTTCGGCGAGGTCGCCGACGAGGCCGGCAAGCGGGTCGTGGACGCGATCGCCGCCACCGAGACCAACCCCCGTACGGACCGCCCGGTCCAGGACGTGGTCATCGAGTCGGTGGAGATCGAGTCCCGCAAGAGCTGAGCGGGCACTTTTCGCCCCGTCCGTCCGTCAGGATGGACGGGGCGTCGCGTTGAGAGGGGAACCCCATGGAGCAGGCGCAGGCGCCGCAGTGCTACCGCCACCCGGGCGTGGAGACCGGTATCCGGTGCACCCGCTGCGAGCGGCCGATCTGCACGGACTGCATGGTCGACGCCTCGGTCGGCTTCCAGTGCCCGGACTGCGTACGGAACGGGTCGGGCACGGGACACGCGCCGTCCGCGAACCAGCCGCGCACGGTCGCGGGCGGCCGGATCACCGGCGGAGATCCGCAGCTGATCACGAAGATCATCATCGCCGTCAATCTGGCGGTGTTCTTCGCCGTGCTGGCCGTACCGCAGCTCGACGACCGGCTCTCCCTGGTCGGGCTCGCCTACGATCCGCAGCTCGGCGAGGTGGTCGGCATCGCGGACGGCGAGTGGTACCGGCTGCTGACGTCCGCGTTCCTGCACCAGGCGATCTGGCACATCGGCTTCAACATGCTCGGGGTGTGGTGGCTGGGCGGGCCGCTGGAGGCGGCGCTCGGACGGGCCCGCTACCTGGC
This sequence comes from Streptomyces sp. NRRL S-118, assembly GCF_000716335.1. Taxonomy (GTDB): domain Bacteria; phylum Actinomycetota; class Actinomycetes; order Streptomycetales; family Streptomycetaceae; genus Streptomyces. The sequence goes on from NZ_KL591004.1 coordinate 243,172, forward strand.
GCTGTACCTGCTCTCGGCGCTCGCCGGCAGCGCCTTCACCTATCTGATCGCCGCGCAGAACCAGCCGTCCCTCGGTGCCTCCGGCGCGGTCTTCGGCCTGCTGGGTGCGACGGTGGTGCTGGTGCGGCGGCTCAAGTACGACATGCGCCCGGTGATGGCACTGCTCGTACTGAACCTCGTCCTCACCTTCTTCTGGGAGGGCATCGCCTGGCAGGCGCACATCGGCGGCCTCATCGCGGGCGCGGTCATCGCGTACGGGATGGTCGGCGGCTCCCGCGAGCGACGGGCCGTCATGCAGTGGGGGGCCTGTGGGCTGGTGCTCGCCCTGTCCCTGGTGACTGTCGTTGTGAGGACCGTCGCGCTCAGCTGAGCGGGGTTTTTCCCCAGCGTTGTCCACAGCGCGTCGCGGTTCCTGCGCGCCGGGTGGGGAACACCTGTACCCACAGCTCTGACCTGCGGAGATGCGGAAGCGGCGTGAGAGGCGCCGCAGTCACATCGGCGTCAACACCGTGTGGGTTATCCACAGATCGTCTGACCTTTTCCACGGCCTGTACACAACGCTGTGGATAACCTCAGGGCACGGCTTGACGGCTACCGCGAAGGCTGCCTCGACGTCACTTCCACTGCGTGGAGACGCCGAAGCCGCCGGCGATGAAGCCGAACCCGACCACGATGTTCCAGTTCGAGAGCGACTTGATCGGCAGCGAGCCGTCGGTGACGTAGAAGACGACGATCCAGGCCAGCCCGATGGCGAAGAGAGCCAGCATCACGGGCGCCACCCAGCTGCGGTTGGTCAGCTTGATGGCGGTCGCCTGCTTCGCGGCCGGCGGCGGCGTGAAGTCGGCCTTCTTGCGGATACGTGACTTCGGCACGAGGGACTCTCCTGTCGATGCGCTGCGTGACCGCGCAGGGAACTGTGGCTGTGTGCTGCGTTTGTGCTGGTGCCGGGGCTGAGGACGAGGGGGACCACTGCTCCGCCCGGGCGTCCGTTAGCGTAGTGCTTCCTCGGCGCTGAAGGAGATAAGGGTACGTTGAGCAATTCCGCCGACTCTCCCGCAGAGCCCGCCCCGCGCCGCCCGTGGCGCCCGGTCCGGGTCCTCACCGCCGGCGTCTTCGCGCTCGCCGGCCTGATCTTCGTCACCAGTTTCAACACCGCCAAGGGCACCAACATCCGCGAGGACGCCTCGCTGCTGAAGCTTTCCGACCTCATCCGCGAACGCAGCCACAAGAACGGCGAGCTGGACGAGTCGACGGCCGCCGTACGCGATGAGGTGGACGCCCTCGCCCGGCGCGACGACGGCTCCACCAAGGCGGAGGACGAGAAGCTCGGAGCCCTGGAGAAGGCCGCGGGCACCACCGCGGTCGCCGGCCAGGGCCTGACCGTCACCCTCAACGACGCCCCGCCCGACGCCCGTGCGGCCCCCGGCTACCCGGAGCCGCAGGCCAACGACCTGGTCATCCACCAGCAGGACCTCCAGGCGGTCGTCAACGCCCTGTGGAAGGGCGGCGCCGAGGGCATCCGCGTGATGGACCAGCGGCTGATCTCCACCAGCGCGGTCCGCTGCGTCGGCAACACCCTGATCCTCCAGGGCCGGGTCTACTCGCCGCCCTACAAGATCACGGCAGTGGGGGACAGCGGACGCCTCCGGCGGGCGCTGGAGGACTCGACGGCCATCCAGAACTACCTGCTGTACGTGAAGGCGTACGGGCTCGGCTGGAAAGTCGACGGGCACGAGGCGGTGACTCTGCCGGGCTACTCGGGCACAGTGGATCTCCACCACGCCAAGCCTGTGACCGACTAGCTCCGCTTCCGGGGAGGGCGGGCCCGTGCGGCTGATCGTCAGGACCCTCAGCGAGCTCTGCATCACCGCCGGCGCGGTGATCCTGCTCTTCGTCGCCTACGTGGTGCTCTGGACCGGCGTCGAGGCCCGGGACGCCGTGGCCGGCGAGATCCGGGCGCTGGAACTGCGATGGGCCGAGGCGCCGCCGGCCACCGGCCCGGCTGCCCCGCCGGTGCCGCCGCGCCCGGAGCCCTCCGCCTCCGCGCCCTCGGAGCCGTCCTCCGCGCCGTCGGCGGCGCCAGGGCTCTCCGGAGGGGCGCCTCCCGCGGCGTACGCGCCCGGGAAGCCGTTCGCCGTCATGTACATCCCCCGCTTCGGCGGCGCGTGGGACTGGCCCGTCCTCGAGGGCACCGGCGCCGGCACCCTCAAGAAGGGGCTCGGCCACTACGCGGCCACGGCTCCGCTCGGCGGGACCGGGAACTTCGCGGTGGCCGGCCACCGCCGCACGTACGGCGACCCGTTCAAGGACTTCCCGCGGCTGCGCCCCGGCGACGCGGTGGTGCTGAACGACGGCACCACCTGGTTCACGTACCGCATCGCGCGGCAGCCCTACCGGACCGTGCCCTCCGACGTCGGCGTCGTCGACCCCGTACCGGCGAAGGCGGGCTTCGGCGGGCCGGGGCGGTACCTGACCCTCACCACCTGCGATCCGGAGTGGGGCAGCAGCCACCGGCTGATCGCCTGGGCGCGGCTGGAGGCCACACGGCCTGTGACGGAAGGCAAACCACCGGCTTTGGACAGCTGACCCACCCGGGGGGTGCGGAGCCGTACTCTGGTGCGGTATCGAAGGGCATACGACGGAAGGACCAGCAGACGTCATGTACGGCTGGATCTGGCGGCATCTGCCGGGCAACGCCTGGGTGCGGGCACTGACTTCGCTCGTGCTCGTGCTGGCGGTGGTCTACGTGCTCTTCCAGTACGTCTTCCCCTGGGCGGAGCCTCTGCTTCCGTTCAACGATGTGACGGTGGACGGTCAGTGAGCGCACGCATTCTCGTCGTCGACAACTACGACAGCTTCGTCTTCAACCTGGTCCAGTACCTGTACCAGCTGGGCGCCGAGTGCGAGGTCCGGCGCAATGACCAGGTCGAGCTGAACCACGCCCAGGACGGCTTCGACGGCGTGCTGCTCTCGCCCGGGCCCGGAACGCCCGAGGAGGCCGGCGTCTGCGTCGACATGGTCCGCCACTGCGCCGACACCGGGGTCCCCGTCTTCGGCGTCTGCCTGGGCATGCAGTCCATGGCCGTGGCGTACGGCGGTGTCGTCGACCGCGCGCCCGAGCTGCTGCACGGCAAGACCTCGCCGGTCACGCACGAGGGCCGGGGCGTCTTCACCGGGCTGCCGTCACCCTTCACCGCCACCCGTTACCACTCGCTGGCCGCCGAGCCGGGCGACCTGCCCGCGGAGCTGGAGGTCACCGCGTGGACGGAGGACGGCATCATCATGGGGCTGCGCCACCGTGAGCTGGCCGTGGAAGGCGTGCAGTTCCACCCGGAGTCGGTGCTCACGGAGCACGGGCACCTGATGCTCGCCAACTGGCTCGAGCAGTGCGGCGACACCGGAGCGGTGGGCCGGTCGGCAGGGCTCGCGCCGGTGGTGGGCAAGGCCGTCGCGTGACCTCCGCGCGCCCGGAGCACGGCGCGGGGGAGGAGGGGTCGCCCTGGTTCCGGGCGACGAACCTGCCGGAGCGGGAACCGGAGCCGGAGTACCCGTACTGGCAGAGCCCGGCCGCGCCGGAAGTTCCGTACGACGAGACGATGGCCCTCCGCACGCAGGAGGTGCGGCGAACGGTCGCCACGCAGGCCACTCCGGCGCCCGGCACCGAACCGGCCGGGACGGCCCCGGGTTCCAGGTCCATTCCGGGCTCCAGGTCCGCTGCGGACAACGGATCCGCTCCGGGCTCCGGGCCCACTCCGGACGACGGATCCGCTCCCGGCTCCAGGTCCGTGTCCCGGGCCGGGGCAGCGTCCGACGGACCCGTGCGGCCGACGGGCGGCCGCGCCGAGCGCCGCCGTGCGGCGGCGGCCAAGGGACGCGGCCGCCGCCGCGCGGGCAAGCACGCCCCGGGCGGCGCCGCGGCGGCGTCCTCGGCGTCCTCGGCGTCCTCGGTGGCCTCAGGGGCGTCCACCGCCCCCGAGCGGCCGATGACGCGCGTCGAGGCCCGGCGCGCCGCCCGCGCCCGCAAGGACAGTGTCGGTGTCGTCGCCAGCCGTGTGGTGGGCGAGCTGTTCATCACCTTCGGCGTCGTGATGCTGCTCTTCGTCACGTACCAGCTGTGGTGGACCAACGTCCGTGCCGGCCTGGAGGCCGACAAGGCCAAGAAGGGGATCGAGGAGGCATGGGCGGAGGGGCGCAAGCCCGGTGCGTTCGAGCCCGGCCAGGGCTTCGCGATCATGTACATCCCGAAGCTGGACGTCGTGGTGCCGATCGCCGAGGGCATCGACAAGGAGAAGGTCCTGGACCGCGGCATGGTCGGCCACTACGCCGAGGGCGCCCTGAAGACCGCCATGCCCTCAGACAAGCAGGGCAACTTCTCCGTCGCCGGCCACCGCAACACCCATGGCGAGCCGTTCCGCTACATCAACCGCCTGGTGCCGGGCGACCCGATCGTCGTCGAGACGCAGGACGCGTACTACACGTACGAGATGCACAGCATCCTGCCGCAGACCCCGCCCTCGAACATCTCGGTGATCCAGCCGGTGCCGCAGGGATCGGGCTTCTCCAAGCCCGGCCGCTACATCACGCTGACGACCTGTACGCCGGAGTTCACCAGTACGTATCGAATGATCGTGTGGGGCAAGATGGTCGAGGAACGCCCGCGCAGCAAGGGTAAACCGGACGCGCTCGTAGGCTGACGAACGACCCCCCGACTCCTCGACCTCGAACTCCAGACGGGACAGATGTAGTGGCACGTGCGCGCAGCCGGATCGCCGGCGTCATCAGTGTCTTCGGCGAACTGCTGATCACCGCCGGTGTGCTGATGGGCCTGTTCGTCGTCTACTCGCTGTGGTGGACGAACGTCCTGGCCGACCGCGAGGCCGACAAGCAGGGCAGCCAGGTCCGCGACAAGTGGGCCTCCGGACCGGGCGCGCTGGACATGAAGGACGGCATCGGCTTCCTCCACGTACCGGCGATGAAGAACGGCGAGGTGCTGGTCAAGCAG
>NZ_KL591004.1:248265-481218 GCF_000716335.1 Streptomyces sp. NRRL S-118
CGAGGTGCTGGTCAAGCAGGGCACCGACCCCAAGACCCTGAACAACGGCGTCGCCGGCTACTACACGGACCCGATCAAGTCCGCGCTCCCGGCGGACAAGCAGGGCAACTTCACGCTGGCCGCGCACCGCGACGGACACGGCGCGAAGTTCCACAACATCCACAAGCTGAAGAACGGCGACGCGATCGTCTTCGAGACCAAGGACACCTGGTACGTCTACAAGGTCTACAAGACCCTCCCGGAGACGTCGAAGTACAACGTCCGCGTCCTCGACCCGGTCCCCAAGGAGTCCGGCAGGACCAAGCCGGGCCGCTTCATCACGCTGACGACGTGCACCCCGGTCTACACCTCGGACTATCGCTACATCGTGTGGGGCGAGCTGGAGCGGACGGAGAAGGTCGACCAGGACCGCACGCCCCCGGCCGAGCTGCGCTGATCACCGACCGCTCACCGCTCACCGCTCACCGCTGATCGCGGATCTCCGACCGGCGACCGGTCACCGAAGCCGAAAGAGCCCCGGCACCCTGTGGAGGGTGCCGGGGCTCCGTGCTTCGTGTCCCGGGCTTCCTGACCCGTGCTCTGCGCGCGGGGGTCAGTCCTGGCGGAAGACCACGCCGGAGGGGCCTCCGAAGAAGCCGCCGCCGTCGTTGTCCCCGTCGTTGTCGCCGTTGTTCCCGTTCCCGTTGCCGGCGATGGTCTGCACGTTGACCGCCTGGTTGGGCTGCGCCGGGGTGTTCGGCTGCGGGTCCTGGGCCACCACACGCGCGTTGTCGTCGTTCGGGCCGTTGACGTTGCCGAGCTGGAGACCGGCCTGGGCGAGGGACTGCTTCGCCTGTCCGAGCGTCTGCCCGAACAGCCCCGGGACCTGGACCTGCTGCTGCGGGCCCTTGGAGACCTTCAGCGTGATCTCGCTGCCCTTGGGCGCCTGGGCGTTGCCCTCCGGATTCTGCCCGACGACGGTGTTGGCGGGCTGGTCGGAGTCGACGTCCTCCCGCTTGACCGTGAAGCCGAGCGTCTCCAGCTGGGCCTTGGCGGCGTCGAACTGCTGGCCCGTGACCGGCGGCACGTTGCGCTCGGCCTGCTTGGACACCGTGATGGTGACCTCGGAGTTCTTCTCGGCCTGCGTGCCGCCCTGCGGGTCCTGCCGGATGACCTCGCCCGGGTCCTGCTCGGACTCCTCGTACTTGACCTCGACCTTGAAGCCCTTCTCGTCGAGCGCCTGCTTGGCGTTCTCCTCGGACTTCTCGGTGACGTCGGGGACCTCGATCTTCGGCGCGCCCTCCGAGACCCAGACCTGGACGGTCTCGCCCTCGTTCATCTTGGCGCCCTCGGTGGCCTCGGGCGACTGACGGCAGATGGCGCCCTTGGGCTGCTCGCAGCGCTCCACCCCGGCCTGCGACAGCTGGACCCCGGCGTTCGTCGCCATGCCCTGCGCTTCCGACAGGGGCTTGCCGACCAGGTTGGGCACCGGGAGCTTGCTCGTGTTCTCGCCAGTGTTGTCGAAGACCGCGCGGCCGATCAGGATCGCGCCGACCAGCACCAGGATGCCCGCCAGGATCAGCAGGATCGTCGAGGTGTTCGACTTCTTCTGGCGGCGGCGGTCCGGGCGGTCGTCGTAGCCGTAACCGCCGTCGTCCGGGCTCAGGGGCGGCATCATCGACGTCTGGCCGGCCGGGTCGGTCTGGCGCAGGGCCGTCGTGGGCTGGTCGTCGGGGCCGCCGTAGCCGCCGCCGTACCCGGCCGCGCCCATCGCGGCGGTCGCGGCGACCGGCTGCCCGTCCAGGCACGCCTCGATGTCGGCGCGCATCTCGTCGGCCGACTGGTAGCGGTAGTCCGGGTCCTTGACCAGCGCCTTCAGGACGATCGCGTCCATCTCGGGCGTGATCTCGGGGTCGAAGTTGCTGGGCGGCTGCGGCTCCTCGCGGACGTGCTGGTACGCGACCGCGACCGGGGAGTCGCCCACGAACGGCGGGCGGACGGTGAGCAGCTCGTACAGCAGGCAGCCGGTGGAGTACAGGTCCGACCGGGCGTCGACCTGCTCGCCCTTGGCCTGCTCCGGGGAGAGGTACTGGGCGGTGCCGATCACGGCCGCGGTCTGCGTCATGGTCATCCCGGCGTCGCCCATGGCGCGGGCGATGCCGAAGTCCATGACCTTGACCTGGCCGGTACGGGTCAGCATGACGTTGGCCGGCTTGATGTCGCGGTGGACGATGCCGGCGCGGTGCGAGTACTCCAGGGCCTGGAGGATGCCGACCGTCATCTCCAGCGTGCGCTCGGGCAGCAGCTTGCGGCCCGAGTGCAGCAGCTCACGCAGGGTGGAGCCGTCGACGTACTCCATCACGATGTACGGGATGGAGATGTTGTCGACGTAGTCCTCGCCGGTGTCGTAGACAGCGACGATCGCCGGGTGGTTGAGCGAGGCGGCCGACTGGGCCTCACGGCGGAACCGGGCCTGGAAGGACGGGTCACGGGCGAGGTCGGCCCGCAGCGTCTTCACGGCGACGGTGCGGCCGAGCCGGGTGTCGTGGGCGAGGTAGACCTCCGCCATGCCACCGCGGCCGAGCACCGAGCCCAGCTCGTACCGGCCGCCGAGGCGACGCGGCTCTTCCATAACTGTTCCAGCCCTCTCCGTCAGTCCCGACCGCACCCCTCTGTGTGGTCCGGCGGTGTGCTGTTCGCGCATACGCTACCGGCCACGGGGAGCCGATCAGACCGCGACCGCCACCTGATACGCGACCGGTACACAGCCACAGCCGTCACTTCCTGCTGTCCACGACCGCCTTCATGACATCGCGCGCGATGGGTCCGGCCAGACCGCCACCGCTGATGTCGTCACGGGTGGCGTCGGAGTCCTCGACGATAACCGCTACGGCGACCGGGGAGCCGCTGTCCGTCTTCGCGTATGAGATGAACCACGCGTAGGGGCGGGCCTTGTTCTTCTCGCCGTGCTGGGCCGTACCGGTCTTGCCACCGACGGTGACGCCGTCGATGGCGGCCTTGCCGCCGGTGCCGTTCTTGACGACGTTCTCCATCATCCGCTGGACCAGCTGCGCGGTCTCCGCCGACATCGGCCGGCTCATCTCCTCGGGCTCGTTCTTCTCCAGAACGTCGAGGTTGGGCGCGGTGACGTGGTCGATCATGTACGGCTTCATCAGCTTGCCGTCGTTGGCGATCGCCGCGGCGACCATGGCCATCTGGAGCGGGGTTGCCGCGGTGTTGAACTGGCCGATCGAGGAGAGCGCGTTGCCCGGGCGGTCCATCTGCTTGTCGTACACGGACTTCGCGGCGCGGACGGGGGTGTCGATCTCCCCGTTGTTGAAGCCGAACTTCTCCGCCATCTTCACCATCTCGTCCCGGCCCACCTGGTCACCGAGCTTGGCGAAGACCGAGTTGCAGGAGACCTCCATGGCCCGGTTCAGGCTGGCGTTCTCGCACCCCTGGGCGTGGTTCTTCATCGGCGTGGTGGTGTGCGGGAGGATGTACGGCTCCGGCGTGTCCGTCGGCGCGTCGATGTCGGTGACCTTGCCGGTCTCCAGCGCCGCCGCGGCCGTCAGCACCTTGAAGGTGGAGCCGGGGGGGTAGACCTCGCGCAGCGCACGGTTCAGCTTCGGCTTGTTCTTGTCGTTCTCCAGCGCGACCCAGGCCTTCTCGTCCTTGCCGCTGTACCCGGCGAAGGAGGAGGGGTCGTACGACGGGGTCGAGGCGAGCGCGAGGATCCTGCCCGTCTGCGGGTCGATGGCGGCGACGGCGCCCTTCTTCTTCCCCAGGCCCTCGAAGGCGGCCCGCTGGGCGGCGCCGTTCAGGGTGGTGATCACGTTGCCGCCCTTCTTCTTGTCGCCGGTGAACATCGACAGGGTGCGGTCGAAGAAGAGCCGGTCGTCGTTGCCGGTGAGGATGCCGTCCTCGAGCTTCTCGATCTGGTTGGCGTCGTACGCCTGCGACGCGTACCCGGTGACCGGCGCCCACATGGGGCCGTCGATGTAGGTGCGCTTGTACCGGTAGAAGGGGTCCTTCGAGTCGACGGAGCCGGTGATCGGCTTGCCGTCGACGATGATGTTGCCGCGCGGGTTGGCGTACCGCTCGATGGTGACCCGCTTGTTCCGCTCGTGCGTGCTCAGCTCGCCGGCCCGGACGTACTGGATCCAGTTGTCGCGGATGAGCAGGGCGAGCACCAGCAGGCCGCAGAAGATCGCGATATGGCGCAGGGGCTTGTTCACGGTCGGACCACCTGGGTCATCTCGGCATCGGGGGACGGGGCGGGGGCCGGCGCGGGACGGCGCGCGGTGTCGCTGATCCGCAGCAGGATGGCGATGAGGGCCCAGTTCGCGATCACGGAGGAACCGCCGTACGCGAGGAACGGCATGGTCATACCGGTCAGCGGGATCAGGCCCATGACGCCGCCGGCGACGACGAAGATCTGCAGGCCGAACGCGCCGGACAGGCCGGTCGCGAGCAGCTTGCCGAACGGGTCGCGGGCGGCGAGGGCGGTGCGCATGCCGCGCTCGACGATCAGGGCGTACATCAGGAGGAACGCCATGACGCCGGCCAGGCCCAGCTCCTCGCCGACGGTCGCGAAGATGAAGTCGGAGTTGGCGGCGAAGCCGATCAGGTCGGAGTTGCCCTGCCCGAGCCCGGTGCCGAGGGTGCCGCCGGACCCGAACGACATCAGCACCTGGGTCATCTGGTCACAGGCCTGGGCCATGTTGGAGCCCTCGGGGGCCGTCTTCAGGCACCCGAAGGGGTCGAGCCAGGCGGCCACGCGGGACTTGACGTGGGTGGCGGTCGAGCCGACGACGACCGCGCCGCCCACCGCCATCAGCAGACCCATGATGATCCAGCTGGTCCGCTCGGTCGCCACGTACAGCATGATCACGAACATGCCGAAGAACAGCAGCGAGGTGCCGAGGTCGTTCTCGAAGACCAGGATCAGCAGGCTGACGGCCCAGATGGTGAGGATCGGGCCGAGGTCCCGGCCGCGCGGCAGGTAGAGCCCCATGAAGCGGCGGCTGGCGAGGGCGAGCGCGTCGCGCTTCACCATCAGGTAGCCGGAGAAGAACACCGCGATCACGATCTTGGCGAACTCACCGGGCTGGATGGAGAACGGGCCGATCCGGATCCAGATCTTGGCACCGAAGACGTCCGCGCCGAGGCCCGGGACGAGCGGCAGCAGCAGCAGGATGATCGCCACCACCATGGAGATGTACGTGTAGCGCTGCAGGACGCGGTGGTCCTTCAGGAACATCAGCACCAGCAGGAACAGCGCGACGCCGATCGCCGAGTACATCAGCTGCTTGGGCGCGTCCGGCGTGAAGGTGTCGTACCGCGCGATGATGCGTGGCGACTGGTCCAGCCGCCAGATCAGCACCAGGCCCAGGCCGTTGAGCAGTGTCGCCAGGGGGAGCAGCAGCGGGTCGGCGTACTTGGCGAACTTCCGCACCAGCAGGTGCGCGATGCCCGCGAGCAGAGCGAGCCCGACGCCGTACCCGAGCATGCCGGCCGGGATCTCGCCGTCCAGGGCCAGGCCCACGTTCAGGTACGCGAACACCGGGATGGCGACGGCGAAGCCGAGCAGCGCCAGCTCGGTGTTGCGGCGGCTCGGCAGGTCGATCGCGCCGATGGTGGTCGTGTTGGTGACAACGCTCATGGTGGTGAAAGGCCCCCCTACGGGTCCTTACTGCTTGCCGCAGTTCGAGGCCAGCTTCTGCTCCTCCTCCGAGAGGCTGGGGCCCGGGGAAGGAGTGGCTGCGGTGGCGGTGGGCGTGGGTGCGGTCGGGAGTCCGGTCGTGCCGCCGGCCTCGCCCTCACCGGGCGGTGCCGCGGGCGCCTGGTCGGTCGCCTTCCGGCGTTCCTCCTGCTTCTTGCAGGCGGAGGCCTGGACGGCGAGCTCCTCGATCTTGTTCTGCGCCTTCGCGAGGCTGCCACCGGTGATGGTGTCCTCGACCTGCTTGCGCTGGTAGTCGGGGAGGTACTTGAGTTCGATCTCGGGGTGGTCCTTCTCGACCTTCGAGAGGGAGACCCAGGCCAGGTCCTGGCTGATGCCGCGGTACAGCGCGACGTGCTCGTCGTTGGCCCCGACGTAGTACTGCGTCTGCGTCCAGCGGTACCCGCCGTACAGCCCGCCGCCGACCACGGCCAGCGCGAGCACGATGTAGAACGACCGCTTCAGCCAGGAGCCGCCCTTGCGGGGCTTGGTGAAGTCGTCCTCGGAGTACGCCCCGAAGGAGCCCTCGGGCGGCATGCCGCCGTAGCCCAGGTCACCGCCGCTGCCGGGAGGGCCGAAGCCCCCCTGGGGCTGCTGCGGCGCCGGGCGGCCGAGACCGGACGCGCGGCCGGCCGGGGTCTCCATGGCGCCGCCGTCGTTGAGCTGCGTCTGGTTCTCGGCGACCGCGCCGACGATGACCGGCGTGTCGCTGAGCTGCCCGGCGAGGGTGTCGCCGCCGTCGACGTCCAGGACGTCGGCGACGATCACGGTGATGTTGTCCGGGCCGCCGCCGCGCAGCGCGAGCTGGATCAGCTCCTGGACGGTCTCCTGGGGGCCCTGGTAGCTGGCGAGGGCCTCCTCCATCGTCTGGTGGGAGACGACGCCCGACAGGCCGTCGGAGCAGATCAGGTACCGGTCCCCGGCCCGCACCTCACGGATGGACAGGTCCGGCTCGACGTGGTCCCCGCTGCCGAGCGCGCGCATGAGCAGGGCGCGCTGCGGGTGGGTGGTGGCTTCTTCCTCGGTGATGCGGCCCTCGTCGACCAGCCGCTGCACCCAGGTGTGGTCCTGGGTGATCTGGGTGAGGACGCCGTCGCGCAGCAGGTACGCGCGGGAGTCGCCGACGTGGACCAGGCCGAGGCGCTGCCCGGTCCACAGCAGTGCCGTCAGGGTGGTCCCCATGCCTTCCAGCTGGGGGTCCTCCTCGACCATCATCCGCAGCTGCTCGTTCGCGCGCTGGACCGCCGTGCCGAGCGAGGTGAGGATGTCGGAGCCGGGCACGTCGTCGTCGAGGGTGACGAGCGTGGAGATCACCTCGGAGGAGGCGACCTCGCCGGCGGCCTGGCCGCCCATGCCGTCGGCGATCGCGAGCAGGCGGGGGCCGGCGTAACCCGAGTCCTCGTTGCCCTCGCGGATCATGCCCTTGTGCGATCCGGCGGCGAAGCGCAGTGAAAGGCTCATGCGCACCTGCCCGGTCGACTCTGCCTCGGGGTACAGCCGGTCTCGAGCCACACTGCCCACCCTCCGGTCGGGAGCCGGTGCAGTTCGCCTGTGGGCGCCACCGCTGCGGCTCGCTCGCTCCGCTCGCTCATTGTCGTACTACTTCCGCAGCTCGATGACGGTCTTGCCGATGCGGATCGGCGCGCCCAGCGGAATCGGTGTCGGGGTGGTGAGTCGGGTCCGGTCGAGATACGTGCCGTTGGTGGACCCGAGATCCTCGACGATCCACTGGCCGTCACGGTCCGGGTAGATCCTGGCATGCCTGCTGGACGCGTAGTCGTCGTCCAGCACGATCGTGGAGTCGTGCGCACGGCCCAGCGTGATGGTCTGGCCCTGGAGCGCGACCGTGGTGCCGGTCAGGCTGCCCTCGGACACGACCAGCTTGGTCGGCGCGCCCCGCCGCTGACGGCCGGACTGCTGCTGCTGCTGGCGCTGCTGCGGCGGGGCCGAGGCCTGCCGTGCCGCCTGCTGCGGCCGTGCGGCGTCGCGGCGCGAACCGCGCTGCGTGACGCGCGTTCCGAACAGGTCGCTACGGATGACCTGGACGGCCACGATGACGAACAGCCACAGTACGGCGAGGAAACCCAACCGCATGACCGTGAGGGTCAGCTCTGACATTGCCCCCGCTTCACCCTTCGGCTTGCCGGTAAACGATGGTGGTGCTGCCCACGACGATCCGCGAGCCGTCGCGGAGCGTAGCGCGGGTGGTGTGCTGCCCGTCCACCACGATGCCGTTGGTGGACCCGAGATCCTGGATCGTCGAGGGCGTTCCGGTCCGGATCTCGCAGTGTCGGCGCGATACGCCGGGGTCGTCGATCCGCACGTCGGCGTCGGTGCTGCGGCCCAGCACGAGCGTCGGGCGGGAGATCTGGTGGCGGGTGCCGTTGATCTCGATCCAGCGGCGCACCTGGGCGCCGGGCATGGGTCCCGGGACGGCCGGCGGACGGCCGGCGGCGGGCGGACGGTTCATGCCGGGCGGCGGCGCCGCCGGCATGGGAGGAGCGCCGGCCGGGGGGTACCCGTAACCGCCGGGGCGGGCGCCCTGCGACGGCTCGGCCGACTGTGACGTACTCGACGCGAGGGTGCGGCTGCGCACCCGGTACAGCCCGGTGTCGAGGTCGTCGGCCTTCTCCAGGTGGACCTTGATCGGTCCCATGAAGGTGTACCGCTGCTGCTTGGCGTAGTCGCGGACCAGGCCGGACAGCTCGTCGCCGAGCTGGCCCGAGTACGGGCTGAGGCGTTCGTAGTCCGGGGCGCTCAGCTCGACGATGAAGTCGTTGGGGACGACCGTCCGCTCGCGGTTCCAGATCGTCGCGTTGTTGTCGCACTCGCGCTGGAGGGCGCCCGCGATCTCGACGGGCTGCACCTCGGACTTGAAGACCTTGGCGAAGGTGCCGTTGACCAGGCCTTCGAGTCGCTGCTCGAACCGCTTCAGGACTCCCATGGGGCACCTCCTCCGTCGTTGCCGTCCTGGTACTGCTTACTGATCGTATCCACGCGTCGGGAAATCGGCTGGTTCCCCTTCTCTGGCCTGTGGACGAGTGTCACCTCTCACAGGATCGTAGAGGTGGCCTCCTGACAGTGTCCCGTATGCGGGGTGCACCGTGGAGGAGTGGGTACGGCCGGGTCCGGTTCGCCGTGTTCCCCCTCGACTTCCGGCCCGTCGGGGCGCGGGGCGGGTGCTCCGCGGTGCGGCCCGGCGGAAATCGGGTGCGGGGGCCCGGCGCGGACGGGGCGCGGGGCCGGTGCCGGGGCTGGTGTGGACGGGGTGCCTGGACGGGGCGGTCGGGGTGCCCGGACAGCGCGGTGGCCGGTGCGGGTGCGGGTGGGACGGGGCTGCGGTGGGGGTGCCGGCTTCGGCTGCGGCTTCGGGTGCGGCGCTGTGGCCGGTGCGGTGGTGCCGGAGCCGTCCCGGGAGTGTGGCCGGAGCGGACCCTGGCTGCGCTGTGGTCATGCCGGGGCTGTCCTCCGTCCCTTGCCCTGCGGGGCTTCGCCGCGTTCCTCACCCTCTCTCTGTTCGCGGTCCGGGGCCTCGAAACAAGGGATGTGAATCCCCCCTCGGCGACGTGCTAATCTTCTGATGTCGCCAGGCGCTCCGGCCGAAAAGCCGGGGAGGACAGCGGCAACACCCAATGCGCGGGTGGCGGAATAGGCAGACGCGCTGGATTCAGGTTCCAGTGCCCGCAAGGGCGTGGGGGTTCAACTCCCCCCTCGCGCACAGGAGAACGGGTCTCCGTCAGGACGAAAGTTCTGACGGGGGCCCGTTCCTCGTTGTGCGTCCGTCGTCGTTCGTTCGCCGGAGTGCGTTCCTCGGCGTGGGGTGTGTCTCTCGGAGCGGGGTGTGTCTCTCGGTCTGTGCGCGTTCCGGCTCGGTGCCTCAGCGGTGCGTGTGCCCGGGGCCGTCGTGGCCGGCGTTGTAGCGCAGCAGGTACGCGGCGAAGCGGTCGAGGTCCTCGGTGGTCCAGTCGGCGAGGCGCGCCTGATAGGCGGCTCGGCGGCTGGCGTGCGTGGAAGAGAGCAGCCGGCTGCCCGCCTCGGTGGGATGCAGGACGTGGACGCGGTGATCGCTGACGTCCAGGCGGCGCTCGACCAGGCCCAGCTTCTCGAGGACCGCGATCTGACGGCTGACCGTCGACTTGTCGAGCATGTAGTGGGCCGCGAGGTCGGTGGCGCGGCAGCCCTGGCGATGGTCGATGTGCGCGAGAAGCGTGTACGAGACGAGGGGCAGCTCGGGGTGGAGCCGGGCGGCCGCCGCTCGGGCCCGGCGGGCGAACGCGGTGAGCTCTCGCTGGATGATCTCGACGGCCTCGTCGCGCGCCCCGGGCATCGGTTCGCCTTCCTCGTGCGATTCCTGCGGCTGTGGGCATCGGGTGTCCGGTGGTGGACTGGGTCCGCAGGGCGAGTACCGCGAGGTGCGCGAGTTATCCACAGTGCGTCGTCCACAGGGGAAGACGCTCGTGCGGGGGCGGCGGTACCTTCTTGGCAGTTGCCAGCGGGGCGGTTGCGGACGGGGGGCTTCA
Organism: Streptomyces sp. NRRL S-118; assembly: GCF_000716335.1. Lineage (GTDB taxonomy): Bacteria > Actinomycetota > Actinomycetes > Streptomycetales > Streptomycetaceae > Streptomyces. The sequence goes on from NZ_KL591004.1 coordinate 258,487, forward strand.
TGTACGAGGACGAGGCGGTGGCGGTGTCCGCGGGGGCGGGTGTCGGCGCCGGGGCGGACGCCGTGGTGGATCCCGTCCTGGCTGCCCGGGTGGATCCCGTGGTGGATGCCGGTGATGCTGGGGGCGGTGCCGGTGGCGCCGGTACCGGCGGCGGGCGGATTCCGAGGGTGCCGGGGTTCGCTCAGCGGGCGCCCGGTGCGGCGGGTGCGGCGGCTCAGTCCCTCAAGGCGCGTGGCAAGGCGCTGCGCGACCGGGTGCCGAGGAGCGCGCACGGTGCGCTGGTCCTGTCCGACGGGCGGCCGGACGCGGTCCTCGCGGTGGAGGAGTCCAGCCGCGGCCGGGTGCCTTCGCTGACGCCGATACGCGTGGGCCGGATGGCCGCGACACCTTTCGCCTTCCTGCGCGGGGCCGCCGGCCTCATGGCCCATGACCTGGCCGGTACGCCGGTCACCGGGATCGGTGCGCAGATATGCGGGGACGCGCACGCGGCGAACTTCGGTCTCTACGGCGATGCGCGCGGCCGTCTCGTCATCGACCTGAACGACTTCGACGAGACAGTGGTCGGCCCCTGGGAGTGGGACGTCAAGCGGCTGGCGACGTCGCTGATCCTGGCCGGGCGGGTGGCGGGCGCCGACGAGGACGTGTGCCGGGCGGCCGCGTACGACGCGGTCGGGGCCTACCGGCGGACCATGCGCCTGCTCGCCAGGCTGCCGGTGCTGGACGCGTGGAACGCCATCGCCGATGAGGAGCTCGTCTCGCACACGGACGCGCGGGACCTGCTGGGCACCCTGGAGCGGGTGGCGGAGAAGGCGAGGGCCAACACCAGTGCTCGCTTCGCCGCCAAGTCGACGGAGGTGTGCGAGGACGGCAGCCGTCGTTTCGTGGACGCGCCGCCCGTGCTGAGCCGGGTGCCGGACGCGGAGGCGGCGGCGGTCGCCACGTCGCTGGGGGCGTACCTGCGCACGCTTCCGGAGGACCGGCTGCCGCTGCTCGCGCGGTACGCGATCCACGACGTGGCGTTCCGGGTGGTCGGCACCGGGAGCGTGGGGACCCGTTCGTACGTGGTGCTGCTGCTCGACCACCGTGGCGAGCCGCTGGTGCTGCAGGTGAAGGAGGCCAGGCCGTCGGCGCTGCTGCCCCACCTCACCCGGGTGGGGTTCGGGGCGCCGGGCGTGGAGCACGAGGGGCGGCGCGTGGTCCTCGGGCAGAAGCGCATGCAGGTCGTCAGCGACAACCTGCTGGGCTGGACGACCGTCGACGGCAGGCCCTACCAGGTGCGCCAGTTCCGCAACCGGAAGGGCAGCGTGGACCCCGCGGCGCTCTCGGCCGACCAGCTCGACGACTACGGGCGGATGACCGGGGCCCTGCTGGCCCGGGCGCACGCGCACAGCGCCGATCCGCGGCTGATCGCGGGGTACTGCGGCAAGGGCGACGAGCTGGACGAGGCGATGGCGCGGTTCGCCGTGGCGTACGCGGACCGTACGGAGGCGGACCACGCCGATCTGGTCGCCGCGGTCGGGAGCGGGCGGATAGCCGCCGAAACGGGGGTGTGACCGGCTGGGCCGCTTCCGCCCGTACGCTGGTCGGGTGACGACCCCGAGCGACGACCTGACCGGCGAGCAGAGCACCGGGCACGGCACCGACCAGACCACCGGCGAGGCCGCAGCCGGCGAGACCATCGCCCAGGCCGGCGGTGCCCCCGGCGACGAGCAGGCCGGTGGGCCCGGCGGTGCCGAGGCCGGTGAGCCAGCCGGTGAGCCCGGCGGCGCCCAGGCCGGTGAGCAGGCCGAGCGGCCGGAGGCTCGGCTGGAGCGGGCGGTGCGGGCGGCCGAGCAGGCGCTGATCGAGTTCGAGATCGCGGTGGAGACCTTCCGGGTCGAGGTGGAGAACTTCTCCCGGCTGCACCACCAGAAGCTCGGCCCGATGTACGCGCGCCTGGACGAGCTGGACGCCCTGATCGCGGAGGCCCGCGCGGCGCGGTCCGGGGATCCGGAGGATCTGCGCCGGGCGCAGGAGGCCCGCGCGATGGTGCTGCCGATGCCGGGGGTCGACGAGCTGTTCCACAGCTGGATCGACTCCGACGGCCTGTCCCCGGAGGCCGCCGCGATGCTCAACAACCAGGCCGTGCAGCCGCCGAAGCGGGTGCGGGTCGGGGACGCGGTCCGCAAGCTCTACCGTGAGCTCGCCCGCAAGGCCCATCCGGACCTCGCCCGGGACGAGGCGGAGCGGCAGCGGCGCGAGGAGTTCATCACGCGGGTGAACGCCGCCTACGGGCGCGGGGACGAGGCGCTGCTGCGAGAGCTGTCGGAGGAGTGGGAGCGCGGCCCGGTGCCCGCGGCGGACGAGCTGAGCGAAAGCGAGGAGCTCTATGCCCGGCTGGACTGGTTGGCCCGGCGCAAGGAACTGCTGACCGTCGTCGCGCGGGACCTGGAGGACAGCGCGATCGGCGCGATGCTCCGGATGGCGCCCGACGACCCGGACCGGCTGCTGGACGAGATCGCCGAGCAACTGCTGGCGCAGGTCGCCGAGCGCGAGGCTGAGCTGGCCGCGTTGGCGCAAGGGGTGCAGTAGGTTCGAGATGTTCGCTACGACGAGAGAAGGCGTGACCCCATGAACTTCGCACCGCTGCCCACGGTGGACGCAGCTTCGGTGCCGGCCGACGGGCTGGTGCTCGACGTCCGCGAAGCCGACGAGTGGGCGGCCGGGCATGTCGACGGTGCGCTGCACGTGCCGATGAGCGACTTCGTGGCGCGCTTCGGCGAGGTGACGGAGGCGGTGGCCGACGGGCGGCGCGCCTATGTGATGTGCCGGGTCGGCGGCCGGTCCGCGCAGGTCACCCAGTACCTGGTGCAGCAGGGCATCGACGCCGTGAACATCGACGGCGGCATGCTCGCCTGGGAGAGCGCGGGACGCCCGATGGTCACCGACACCGGAGCCCCCGCCGTCGTCCTGTAGCTCCGAGGTTCGGTGGTTGTCGGCCTGGCCTGCCTGTAGTGGCGCGCGATCCGCGCGTGGCCCGGCCGAGGCGCGGGCAGCCGGGCAGCCGGGCATGCGGGCAGCAGCGTGCACCGGTCGCGGCGGCTCGGGGCCGGGCCCGGGGCGAAGGCAGGCGAACAGCGCCGCCAGGTGCAGCGCCGGCCAGGTGTGCGTACCGGCTGCGGCGGCTCAGCGAGCGGAGCTCGTGGGGTGGGGCAGCCGTCCGGACCCATCCCAGCGGGCCGGACCCATCCCAGCGGGCCGGACTCATCCCAGCGGGTGAGCGGCCAGCAGGTCGCCGAGGGCCTCCTCGTGCGCAGCGGCCGGGCCGAGCGAGAGCTCCAGTTGCTTGGCCCAGGCGTGGAAGCGGTGCAGCGGATAGCCGGTGTCCGCGCCGAAGCCGCCGTGCAGATGCTGCGCGGTCTGGACGACGCGCCGCACGCCTTCCGAGGCCCAGATCTTCGCCACCGCGATGTCCGCCGACGCGGGCAGCGGCCCTCCGGCGCCCGTGGTGATGCGCCACGCGGCCTGCCACAGGGTGGCCTCCATGGCGCGCAGGTCGATATACCGGTCGGCGGCCTGGACGGCGACGGCCTGGAACGTCGCGACGGGGAAGCCGAACTGCTCCCGCTTGCCGGTGTACGCGCTCGTCATGGTCAGCACCTGCTCGCCCAGGCCGAGTGCCAGCGCGCAGGTGCCCGTGGTGAGCAGCCCGCGCAGCCATTCCCAGGCACCCTCCGTGTCGATCACCTCATGGGCGGTGAGGCGTACGGAGACGAGCCGGACCTCGGCGAAGAGCTCACCGTTCGTGGAGACCTGCTCGGCGAGCGTCACGCCCCCGTGGCCGGCGGGCACCAGGGCGAGGACCGCCCGCCCGTCGGGCGTGTGCGCCGGAACGGCGATGCGGTCGGCGCCCTGGGCCCACGGCACGCCCGTCTGCGTCCCGTCGAGCACCCAGCCGTCGCCCCAGCCTCCGGTTGCGCCGTCCCCGGTCGCGCTGCCGCCCCGGTCGCCGTCGCGTCGGGCGGTCACGGCCAGCTCGGCCGGGTCGTGCCCGGTGCGGCCGTGCGCGCCCACGGTCAGCACCAGCTCGCCGCGGCCCACCCGGGGCAGCAGCTCGACGGCCAGGGCGGGGCTGCCGTAGCGCTCGACGGCCATCGCGACCGCGCAGGTTTCCAGCAACGGCACACGGGCCAGCACCTTGGCCGCCTCGCGCAGCACCAGGCACAGCGCGACGGGGTCCAGCCCCGCGCCGCCGTGCTCGGGGGAGAGCACCAGGCTCAGCAGGTCGGCGTCCGCGAGGCGGGACCAGAGCGTGCGGTCGAAGTCGTCCGCCACGGCGCCCTCGGTGAGTGCGGGGCTCGGTACCCCGTCGGGAGCGACGCCCGAGAACACCGCCCTCGCCGCCTCGACGGCCGCCTGCTGCTCCTCGCTGAAGGTGAAGTCCACAGCCCTGCCCCTCCTGTCCGACGACCGCCCTGCCTGACGGAGCGTCAAGATAGAACAGGTTCTAGGGGAAGGGAATGGGCACGGACTCAGCGGTCGAAGTCGAGCACCACCTCGGGCGTGACGGGATGCGACTGGCAGGCCAGCACATAGCCCGCCTCGGTCTCCTCGTTCTCCAGCGCGTAGTTGCGGTCCATTCGCACCTCGCCACTGACGAGGAACGCCCGGCAGGTCCCGCAGACCCCACCCTTGCAGGCGTACGGAGCGTCCGCGCGGGCCCGCAGCACCGTCTCCAGCAGCGACTCCGCCTCGCGGACCGGCCAGGTGCCGGACCGGCCGTCCAGGGTGGCCGTGAGCGTGGCGTGCGCGGCCACCGCGGCAGCTCGTGCGGCGACCGCTGCGGAACCGTCGTCCACATGGAAGATCTCCTGGTGGATGCGCCCGCGCTCCACCCCGAGGTCCCGCAGCGTGCGCTCGGCGCCCTGCACGAGCCCGAACGGTCCGCACAGGTACCACCCGTCCACCTCGCCGACGGGCAGCAGGCGGGGCAGCAGCGCGGTCAGCCGCTCCCGGTCCAGCCGCCCGGACGGCAGGCCCGCCTGCTGCTCCTCGCGCGACAGCACGGTGATCAGCTGGAAGCGGCCGGGGAAGCGGTCCTTGAGGTCGGCGACCTCGTCGACGAACATCGTCGAGGCGGCGGTGCGGTCACTGCGTATCAGGCAGAACTGTGCGTCCGGCTCCCTTTCCAGCACCGTCGCCGCCATCGACAGCACCGGCGTGATGCCACTGCCGCCCACGATCGCCGCGAAGCGGCCCGGACGGGGCGCCAGCAGGAACCTGCCCATCGGCTCCATGACGTCGACGGTGTCGCCGACGGCGAGCTCCTTGAGCGCGTACGTCGAGAACTCGCCGCCGTCCACCAGCCGGATGGCCACCTTCAGGACCGGGTCCGCACCGGCGGGAGCGGCGGGGGAGCAGATCGAGTACGTGCGCCGGATCTCCTCACCGACAGCCGTGCTCCGGCGCAGTGTGACGTGCTGGCCGGGGGTGTGGCGGAAGGTCTCGCGCAGGGCGGGCGGAACGGCGAAGGTGACGGCCACCGAATCGTCCGTGAGCCGCTCGACCTCGCTCACCCGGAGCGGGTGGAACATCTACAACTCCTTGAAGTGGTCGAACGGTTCGCGGCATGCGGTGCAGCGGCGCAGCGCCTTGCAGGCGGTGGAGGAGAACCGGCTCAGCAGTTCCGTCGCGGTCGAGCCGCAGTGCGGGCACCGGATGGCGAGCGCCACCGGGACGGGTCCGCCGCCGGCGCCGTCCACCGCGCCCCGCGGGCGGGGCGGGGCTATGCCGAACTCGGCCAGCTTGCGCCGGCCCTCCGCGCTGATGTCGTCCGTCGTCCAGGCCGGGGACAGCACCGTCACCACGGTGACGTCCGGTATCCCGTGCTCGTTCAGCACCCGCTCTATGTCGGAGGACATGGCCTCGATCGCGGGGCAGCCGGTGTAGGTGGGGGTGAGCCGCACCTCGACCCTGCCGGGGGCGATGACGTGCACACCGCGCATCACCCCCAGCTCCTCCAGAGTCAGCACGGGCAGCTCCGGGTCGGGCACCGAACCGGCCAGCCGGTTCAGTTCCTCCTCCAGGGCCGTCATGCCCGTCGGGGCCGCGGTGCCGGTCACCACGTCGCCCCCGGGTGGCTGCGGTGCAGGTGCTGCATCTCCGCGAGCATCCGCCCGAACGACTCCGTGTGCAGGCCCTGGCGTCCCGCGCCCGCGCTCCACGCCCCGCTGCGCGGCCCGTCGGGGACGGTGAGCGTGGCCCGCTCCAGCAGCGCCGTCACCGACGTCAGCCAGTCGGCCTCCAGCTCGTGCCAGTCGATGTCCAGGCCCTCGACCGGCTGGAACAGCTCGCCGGTGAAGCGCCACAGCGCCTGACAGGCCCGCTGCATCCGCTCATGGCTCTCGGCGGTGCCGTCGCCCAGCCGCAGCGTCCACTGCTCGGCGTGGTCCTGGTGGTAGGCGACCTCCTTGACCGCCTTCGCGGCGAGTCCGGACAGGTCACCGGCGTCCGCCGCGGCCAGCCGGCCGTACATCAGGCGCTGATAGGTGGAGAAGTACAGCTGTCGCGCGATGGTGTGGGCGAAGTCGCCGTTGGGCTGCTCCACCAGCTGGACGTTGCGGAACGCACGCTCCTCGCGCAGATAGGCGAGCTCGTCCTCGTCCCCGGCCAGGGACAGCAGCACCCGGGCCTGGCCGAGCAGGTCCAGCGCGATGTTGGCGAGCGCGACCTCCTCCTCCAGGACGGGAGCGTGGCCGGCCCACTCCCCGAGCCGGTGCGACAGCACCAGTGCGTCGTCGCCGAGGGCGATCGCTGCGGCGATCGCCGTGGGAGTCGTCTCCGGAGCCGTCACAGGTGCTGCACCCCTTCCGGGATCTCGTAGAAGGTCGGGTGCCGGTAGGGCTTGTCCGCGGCCGGCTCGAAGAAGGGGTCCTTCTCGTCCGGCGAGGAAGCGGTGATCGCCGCGGAGGGCACGACCCAGATCGACACGCCTTCGTTCCGGCGGGTGTAGAGGTCCCGGGCGTTGCGCAGGGCCAGCTCGGCGTCCGGCGCGTGCAGGCTTCCCGCATGCGTGTGGGACAGCCCGCGGCGTGAGCGCACGAACACCTCCCACAGCGGCCAGTCGGTGTTCGTCATGCCGTCGCCTCCCCGTGCTCCGCCTGCCGGTCGTGCTCTTCGCGCTGTCCGTGCTCTTCGCGCCGGCCGCGCTGCTCGTGCTTCGCGGCGTACGCCGCTGCCGCTTCCCTGACCCAGGCGCCCTCTTCGTGCGCGCGCCGCCGCTGGGAGATCCGCTGCTCGTTGCAGGGCCCGTTGCCCTTGAGGACCTCCCAGAACTCGGTCCAGTCGATCGCGCCGAAGTCGTAGTGCCCGCGCTCCTCGTTCCACCGCAGGTCCGGGTCCGGGAGCGTGAGCCCCAGTGCCTCGGCCTGCGGAACGCAGATGTCGACGAAGCGCTGGCGCAGCTCGTCGTTGGAGTGCCGCTTGATCTTCCAGGCCATCGACTGCGCCGAGTGCGCCGACTCGTCGTCCGGCGGGCCGAACATCATCAGCGAGGGCCACCACCAGCGGTTCACCGCGTCCTGAGCCATCGCGTGCTGCTCCGGCGTCCCGCGGGAGAGAGCGAGCAGGGCCTCGTACCCCTGGCGCTGGTGGAAGGACTCCTCCTTGCACACGCGCACCATCGCGCGGGCGTAGGGGCCGTACGAGCAGCGGCACAGCGGCACCTGGTTGGTGATCGCGGCGCCGTCGACGAGCCAGCCGATGGCGCCGACGTCGGCCCAGGTCAGCGTCGGGTAGTTGAAGATCGAGGAGTACTTCTGGCGGCCGGAGTGAAGCTTGTCGAGCAGCTCGTCCCGGCTGACGCCCAGCGTCTCGGCGGCGCTGTACAGGTACAGGCCGTGCCCTGCCTCGTCCTGGACCTTGGCCATCAGGATCGCCTTGCGCCGCAGCGAGGGCGCGCGGGTGATCCAGTTGGCCTCCGGCTGCATGCCGATGATCTCGGAGTGGGCGTGCTGCGCGATCTGCCGGACGAGCGAGGCGCGGTACGCCTCGGGCATCCAGTCGCGCGGCTCGATCCGCTCGTCGGCGGCCACCGCGGCGTCGAACACCGCCTGGTACGCCTCCTGCGTATCCGCAGTCACTGCCGTCATCGGGCCCCCTACCGACCGATCGTTCGGTTGAATGACTTCAATGGTGAGTCGGCGGGCCGTATGGTGTCAACCCTGTGGATAACTGCGGTGGATCGATGCGGCCGCGGACCGAGGCGGATCGGGGCGGGATGGACTCGTACGACAAGGAGGGCGGGCGCGCCGAGCTCGCCGCGAACCTCCGGGGCACCGCCCCGCACCCCTCCCCACCCGGTGCACGCGCCGCCGCGTCCCGTCCCGCCGGCGCATCCCCCACCACGTCGTCCGGATCGGGCGGCGACCCGGGGGCGAACACGGCTGCGGGCGAGGGTGCGGACGCCGGCCCGGGCGCGGATGCCGGCCCGGATGCCGATGGGGTGCCGGTCCCCCGCACCGGGGGCATAGCCGGGCTCTCGCTGCCGTATCAAGTGGTGGCCTCCGTCGCTCTCGCCGTCGTCACGGTCTTCACCTGCTACCACCTGGCCATGGTGTTCCTGCACGTCGCGCCGTCGAACACGCTGACCAAGCAGCACGGCAAGGCCGTCGACGAATGGGTCTTCCCGGAGTTCGAGCAGAACTGGAAGCTCTTCGCGCCGAACCCGCTCCAGCAGAACATCGCCGTCCACGCCCGGGCTGAGATCACCGCCGCCGACGGCGGGCGCCGGACCACCCGGTGGATCGACCTCACGGCCGACGACGGGGAAGCCATCCGCGGCAACCTGCTGCCGAGCCACGTGAACCAGAACGAGCTGCGGCGCGGCTGGGACTTCTTCGTCAATTCGCACACCACCGACAACCGCCCCAACGGCCTGCGCGGCCGGCTCTCCGAGCGCTACATCCGCCGCATCGCGATGCTCCGTCTGGACGCCCACGACCTGGGCGGTCGCGTCGAACGGATCCAGCTGCGCTCCGCCACCCGGGGGATCCAGGCCCCGGTCTGGAGCAAGGAGGAGACGGACACCCGGACCTACTACCGGACGCTCCCGTGGTGGACGGTGACCGCTGCCGACCTCCCGGGAGGCGTGGAACGCGGCGAGGACGCCAGCCGTACGGAGGCGCACCAGTGAACCCCACCAGCACCAGCGGCACCGCCCCGTCCGCCGGGACCCGGCGCGAGCCGGCCGACCGCCGGCTCGCCCGCGCCGTCCAGCGCGTCACGGCCACGGCCCTCGGCCCGTACCAGACCGCGATCGTGCGCATCGGGTTCGCCGGCGCCTGGCTGCTCTTCCTGCTGCGTGAATTCCCGCACCGCCGCGAGCTGTACGGCCCCGAGGGCCCGTGGTCCTGGGAGATGGGCCAGCAGCTGATCGCGAACAACCACTCGTTCACCGTCCTGATGTGGTCGGACAGCTTCGTCTGGTTCGAGATCGTGTACGCGGTCGCCATGCTCTCCAGCGTGGGCCTGCTGATCGGCTGGCGCACCCGCACCATGTCCGTGCTGTTCATGATCGGTGTGCTGTCGCTGCAGAACCGCTCCATCTTCATGGGGGACGGCGGTGACAACGTCGTCCACCTGATGGCGATCTACCTGGTGCTCACCCGCTGCGGCCAGGTCTGGTCCCTGGACGCCCGCCGCGGCGCGCGCGCCGGTTCCCGCGGTGACGCGATCGGCGTCGCCCTGTGGACGGCCCTCGGTTCCGGGATGGTGGCCGCGACCCTGCTCGGCGACCGGAGCGGCGAGACATGGCTGCTGTGGTTCCTGTGGCTGCTGTGGGCGGCGCAAGGGTTGTGGTGGGTGGTGTGCCGGTACGCGCCCGGCGAGCCGCGCGTCCTGCTGGACGTCCTCGCCAACCTCGCCCACAACGCCGCACTCTTCGTGATCATGGCGGAGGTGTGCCTCATCTACGCCACAGCCGGCTGGTACAAGATCCAGGGCTCACGCTGGCAGGACGGCACCGCGCTGTACTACCCGCTGAAGCTGGACTACTTCACACCCTGGCCGTTCTTCTCGGACCTCCTCGCCAACAGCGGCGTGGTCGTGCTGCTGCTGACGTACGGCACGGTCGTCGTGCAGGTCGCGTTCCCCTTCACGCTCTTCAACCGGCGTGTGAAGAACGTCCTGCTCGTGGCGATGATGCTGGAGCACGCGGGCATCGCGGTGCTGCTGGGACTGCCGTTCTTCTCCCTCGCGATGATCGCCGCGGACGCCGTCTTCCTCCCGACGGTCTTCCTGGTCTGGCTCGGTGCCCGTGTCCGGCTCGGCCGTGACCGGCTGCTGCCCGGACTCAGAAGGCCGGCACCGGACGATCGGCCTGCCACCGACGCGCGGGCCCCCCGTACCCTCGTGGGGTGAGCAGCGAGACCCCCCTCCAGTACGACGACGGTTACGGCCCCGAGATCGGTGTCGGCCCGCACCCCCTGCCCTGGCCGGAGGGCGAGCGGTACGACCCCGAGCTGCTCGCCGGGGGCGACCGGCGCAACGTCGTGGACCGCTACCGGTACTGGACGCGCGAGGCGATCGTCGCCGACCTGGACACCCGGCGCCACGACTTCCATGTGGCCGTGGAGAACTGGGGCCACGACTTCAACATCGGTTCCGTCGTCCGCACGGCCAACGCCTTCCTCGCCAAGGAGGTCCACATCGTGGGCCGCCGCCGCTGGAACCGGCGCGGTGCGATGGTCACCGACCGGTACCAGCACGTGCGCCACCACCCGGACACCGAGTCGCTGACCGCGTGGGCCGCCGCCGAGGGGCTGCCCGTCATCGGCATCGACAACCTCCCCGGGGCGGTACCGCTGGAGCGCACCGAGCTGCCGCGCCGCTGCGTGCTGCTGTTCGGGCAGGAGGGGCCGGGCCTCACGGAGGAGGCCCGCAAGCACACGGCGATGGTCTGCTCGATCGCCCAGTTCGGCTCGACGCGCTCGATCAACGCGGGCGCGGCCGCGGCGATCGCCATGCACGCGTGGGTGCAGCGGTACGCGGAGATCTCCCCCGAGGTGCCGGGCGCGGCCGCGGTCGGCACCTGACCGGTGGAGGTCACGCCCGGCGGGCGGACCTCCTCACGGCGAGCCGGCGGGTGACATCACGCCTGGCGGCGGACCTCCACCACGCGGAAGCGGTTCGACACGAAGGCGCCGTCGCACAGTGCGGCGTTCGCCGCCGGGTTGCCGCCGGAGCCGTGGAAGTCGGAGAACGCCGCCGTCTGGTTGACGTACACCCCGCCCGTCAGGTTCAGCGACAGCTGCGCCGACTCCTCCAGGCAGACCTCCTCGACCGCGCGCTCGACATCCGCCGACGTCGTGTACGCGCCGACCGTCATGGCGCCCTTCTCGCGCACCGTGCGCCGCAGCAGCTCCAGCGCGTCGGCGGTCGAGTCGACCGAGACGGCGAAGGCGACCGGGCCGAAGCACTCCGACATGTACGCCGCTTCCGCGTCCGGCTTGGAGCCGTCGAGCTTGACGAGCACGGGCGTCCGGACGACGGCGTCCGGGAAGTCGGGGTTGGCGATCTCGCGCGAGGCGAGGGCGACCTCGCCCAGGCCGGCCGCCGCCTCCAGGCGGGCCTTCACGTCCGGGTTGACGATGGCGCCCAGCAGGGCGTTCGCCCGGGCGTCGTCGCCGAGCAGGCCGTCGACCGCCGCGGCCAGGTCGGCCACGACCTCGTCGTACGACTTGGGGCCGGCGTCGGTGGAGATCCCGTCGCGCGGGATGAGCAGGTTCTGCGGGGTGGTGCACATCTGGCCGCTGTACAGGGACAGGGAGAACGCCAGGTTGGACAGCATCCCCTTGTAGTCGTCGGTGGAGTCGATGACGACGGTGTTGACGCCGGCCTTCTCCGTGTACACCTGCGCCTGCCGGGCGTTGGTCTCCAGCCAGTCGCCGAAGGAGGTCGACCCGGTGTAGTCGATGATCCGGATCTCGGGCCGGAGCGCCAGATCCTTGGCGATGCCCTCGCCCGGCCGCTCCGCGGCCAGCGCCACCAGGTTCGGGTCGAAACCGGCCTCGGCGAGCACCTCGCGGGCCACCCTGACCGTGAGCGCCAGGGGCAGCACGGCGCGCGGGTGCGGCTTGACCAGGACCGGGTTGCCGGTGGCCAGGGAGGCGAACAGGCCCGGGTAGCCGTTCCACGTCGGGAAGGTGTTGCAGCCGATCAGCAGCGAGATGCCGCGTCCCACCGGCGTGAACGCCTTGCGCAGCTCCAGCGGGTCGCGCTTCCCCTGCGGCTTGGACCAGTCCGCCACCAGCGGTGTGCGGACCTGCTCCGCGTACGCGTACGCCACCGCCTCCAGGCCGCGGTCCTGCGCGTGCGGTCCGCCCGCCTGGAAGGCCATCATGAACGCCTGCCCGCTGGTGTGCATGACCGCGTGCGCGAACTCGTGCGTCCGGGCGCTGATCCGGGCCAGGATCTCCAGGCACACCAGCGCGCGGGTCTCCGGACCGGCGTCCCGCCAGGCGGCCGTGCCGGCGCGCATCGCGGGCAGCAGGACGTCCAGGTCGGCGTGCGGGTACTCCACGCCCAGCTCCGGCCCGTACGGGGACACTTCGCCGCCCGTCCAGCCGTCCGTGCCCGGCTGGTCCAGCTCGAAGCGGGCGCCGAGGACGGCCTTGTGGGCGGCGAGGCCGTCGGCCGCGCTCAACGAGCCGTTCTCCCCGTACGCCTTGGGGTGCTCGGGATGCGGGGACCAGTAGGCCCGGGTACGGATCGCCTCGAGGGCCTGGTCCAGCGTGGGCCGGTGCCTCTCGGACAGGTGGTCGGTGGTGAGCTGAGCGGCGGCCATGACGGACCAACTCCTCGTCGAGCTGGGCAGGGACAGGCGGACAGAGCTAGAGTAACCGAACGATCGGTCGGGACAAGGGGGCCTCCCGAACCTGTGGACAGCTCATCGGGGAGGATCACTGTCATGACCGACAACATGGCCATCGAGCGCAGCCGCACCGTCGCGGTCGTCGGCACCGGCACGATGGGACAGGGCATCGCCCAGGTCGCGCTGGTCGCCGGCCACCCCGTACGCCTCTACGACGCGGGCCCCGGCCGAGCCGCACAGGCCGCCGCGGCCATCACCGCGCGACTGGACCGATTGGCGGAAAAGGGCCGTCTCACCGCGGACGAGCGCGCCGCGGCGGCCGGGCGGCTGCACGTGGCGGACACCCTCGAGGACCTCGCCGACGCCGCACTCGTGATCGAGGCGATCGTCGAGCGGCTCGCGGTCAAGCAGGAGCTCTTCACCGCCCTGGAGAAGATCGTCCCCGACGACTGCCTGCTCGCCACCAACACCTCGTCGCTCTCCGTCACCGCCATCGCCGGGGCGCTGCGGCTGCCGGGCCGCTTCGTGGGCATGCACTTCTTCAACCCCGCCCCCCTGCTCCCGCTCGTCGAGATCGTCAGCGGCTTCGCCACCGACGACACCGCGGCCACGCGCGCGTACGACACCGCCGGGGCCTGGGGGAAGACGCCGGTCCGCTGCGCCGACACCCCCGGCTTCATCGTCAACCGCATCGCCCGCCCCTTCTACGCCGAGGCGCTGCGCCTGTACGAGGAGCGGGCCGCCGACCCGGCCACCATCGACGCGGTCCTGCGCGAGTGCGGCGGCTTCAGGATGGGCCCCTTCGAGCTGACCGACCTCATCGGGCAGGACGTGAACGAGGCCGTCACCCGGTCCGTGTGGGAGTCCTTCCACCAGGACCCCAAGTTCACCCCGTCCCTCGCCCAGCGCCGCCTGGTCGAGTCGGGGCGCCTCGGCCGCAAGGCGGGCCAGGGCTGGTACCCGTACGCCGAGGGCAGCGAGCGGCCCGTCCCGCGCACCGAGGAGCCCGCTCCCGCACCCACGGCCGTCACCGTCCACGGCCACCTGGGTCACGCCGAACCGCTCGTCGCCATGATGGAGCAGGCCGGCATCAGGGTCCGGCGCAAGAAGCACGGCAAGCACCTCGTCCTCCCGGGCGGCGGACAGCTCGGCCTCGCCGACGGCGAGACCGTCTTCGAGTACGACGGCGACGAGATCATCTACTTCGACCTCGCCCACGACTACACGACCGCCACCCGCATCGCCCTGTCCACCGCACCCTCCACCTCGGAGGGGACACTGCGGGAGGCCGTGGGGCTCTTCCAGGCGCTCGGCAAGGACGTCTCGGTGATCGGCGACGTGCCCGGCATGATCGTCGCCCGTACGGTCGCGATGCTGGTCGATCTCGCCGTGGACGCCGTCGACCGCGGCGTCGCCTCCGCCGAGGACATCGACACCGCGATGCGCCTGGGGGTCAATTACCCGGTAGGGCCCTTCGAGTGGGCTGCCCTGCTCGGCTACGAGCACGTGGCGGAGCTGCTCGGCGCGCTGCACGAGCGCTACCCGACCGGCCGTTACGCCCCCTGCCTCGGCGTCCTGCGCATGGAGCACGAGGAGCGGGCCGCCACGAAGGACCAGGACAGCCGATGACCACCGCCAAGCGTGACACCTACACCCCCGAGACGCTGCTCTCGGTCGCCGTCCGCGTCTTCAACGAGCGCGGCTACGACGGCACCTCCATGGAGCACCTCTCCAAGGCGGCCGGGATCTCCAAGTCCTCGATCTACCACCACGTCACGGGCAAGGAGGAGCTGCTGCGGCGCGCGGTCAGCCGGGCGCTCGACGGGCTCTTCGCGGTCCTCGACGAGCCGGGCGCCGTGCGGGGGCGGGCCATCGAGCGGGTCGAGTACGTGACCCGGCGCACCGTCGAGGTGCTCATGGACGAATTGCCGTACGTGACGCTGCTGCTGCGGGTGCGCGGCAACACCAAGACCGAGCGGTGGGCGCTGGAGCGGCGCCGCGAGTTCGACCACCGTGTCGCCGAGCTGCTGAAGGCCGCGGCCGCGGACGGCGACCTGCGGGCGGACGTGGACATACGGCTCGCCACCCGGCTGCTCTTCGGCATGATCAACTCGCTCGTGGAGTGGTACCGCCCGCAGCCGGGCGGCGGGGCCGAGCGCCAGCAGCTGGTCGACACCGTCGTCCACCTGGCCTTCGACGGGCTGCGCACCACCTCCTGACCCGCACCGCACCTCGAGGCGCGCCGGACCCCGTCCGGCGTGCCTCGTCGTGTTTGCGGCCCGGTCGTGGCCCGGTGCCGGTCGGCTTCGGGAGCACCTCCGGCCCTCGGCGGCCTCCGGTCAGCTCTCGTCCGTCAGGATCCGCCGGTTCAGATCCGTCTCCTCGAAGACCAGCAGGGTCCGTGTCGACAGCACTTCCGGGATGGACTGGAGCTTGGTCAGGACCAGTTCGCGCAGGGTGCGGTTGTCCGGCGTGTGGACCAGCAGCAGAACGTCGAAGTCCCCGCTGACCAGTGCGATGTGTGCCGCTCCCGGCAGCGCCTGGAGCTTCTCGCGCACCGTGCGCCACGAATTCTGAACGATCTTGAGGGTGATGTAGGCGGAGGCCCCCTGGCCGGCCCGCTCGTGGTTCACCCGTGCGCTGAAGCCGCGGATCACGCCGTCCTCGATGAGCCGGTTGATCCGCGCGTACGCGTTGGCACGCGACACGTGGACCCGCTCGGCCACGGAGCGTATCGAGGCCCGGCCATCCGTTTGGAGGATCCGGAGGATGTCGCGGTCGATCGCGTCGAGCGGCCGCGGCGCGTGTTCGGGCTCGCCACCCGCCGGCCTGAGCTCCCCGCCGTCGGCCATTTGTTCAGCTGCCATGTCCCCCCGCCTCTCTCGCATGGACGACCTGCTTCCATCCCAGGCTGTGGAGAACCGTTTGTCCACAGGCTGGAGGCGCCTGTAGCCAAAATGCCGCCACGACCGAACAATCGGTAGGTGAGGCGCGTCACAGTCGTGCCCCCCTTCGGGTCTTATGCCCGCTCCCACGAGGAGGTGCTGTCATGACGGTCCAAGAGCTGCCCGGTGCCGCCCCTTACCGGCCCACCCCGCCCCCGGCGTGGAAGCCGCGCACCGATCCCGCACCGCTGCTCCCGGACCCCGAGCCGTACCGGGTGCTCGGTACGGACGCCGCGACCGGCTTCGCCCCCGAGCTGTTGCGCCGGCTCTATGCCGAGCTGGTGCGCGGCCGCCGGTACAACGCGCAGGCGACGGCCCTCACCAAGCAGGGCAGGCTCGCGGTGTACCCGTCGACCACCGGCCAGGAGGCCTGCGAGGTCGCCGCCGCCCTCGTGCTGGAGGAGCAGGACTGGCTCTTCCCGTCGTACCGCGACACGCTCGCCGCCGTGGCGCGGGGCCTGGACCCCGTCCAGGCGCTGACCCTCCTGCGCGGCGACTGGCACACCGGGTACGACCCGCGGGAGCACCGCATCGCGCCCCTCTCCACCCCGCTCGCCACCCAGCTCCCGCACGCCGTGGGACTGGCGCACGCCGCGCGGCTGAAGGGCGACGACGTGGTGGCCCTGGCCATGGTCGGCGACGGCGGCACCAGCGAAGGCGACTTCCACGAGGCGCTGAACTTCGCCGCGGTCTGGCAGGCGCCCGTGG
This sequence comes from Streptomyces sp. NRRL S-118, assembly GCF_000716335.1. Lineage (GTDB taxonomy): Bacteria > Actinomycetota > Actinomycetes > Streptomycetales > Streptomycetaceae > Streptomyces. The sequence continues at coordinate 274,990 of NZ_KL591004.1, forward strand.
TCTTCCTCGTGCAGAACAACGGCTTCGCCATCTCCGTCCCGCTGGCCAAGCAGACGGCCGCGCCCTCGCTGGCCCACAAGGCCGTCGGCTACGGCATGCCGGGCCGGCTCGTCGACGGCAACGACGCGGCCGCGGTGCACCAGGTCCTCTCCGAGGCGGTGGCCCGCGCCCGGCGCGGCGGCGGCCCCACCCTCGTGGAAGCCGTCACGTACCGCATCGACGCCCACACCAACGCCGACGACGCCACCCGCTACCGCGGCGACGGCGAGGTCGAGGCGTGGCGCGCGCACGATCCGATCCGGCTGCTGGAGCGGGAGTTGACCGAGAGGGGCCTCCTCGACGAGGAGGGGATACGGCAGGCGGCGGAGGACGCCGAGGTGATGGCGGCGCGGCTGCGCGAGCGGATGAACGCCGACGCGGAGCTGGAGCCCATGGACCTGTTCGCGCATGTCTTCGCCGAGCAGACGGCACAACTGCGTGAGCAGGCAGCACAGTTGCGTGCCGAGCTCGACGCCGAAGGTGAGGCGTGATGACGACCGTGGCAACCACGTCCGCGGCCAGGGCGGCGGCCAAGCCGGCCACCATGGCGCAGGCCCTCCAGCGGGCGATGCGCGACGCGATGGCCGAGGACCCGTCGGTCCACGTCATGGGGGAGGACGTCGGCACGCTCGGCGGTGTCTTCCGGGTGACGGACGGGCTCGCCAAGGAGTTCGGCGAGGACCGCTGCACGGACACCCCGCTCGCCGAGGCGGGCATCCTCGGCACGGCGGTCGGCATGGCGATGTACGGGCTGCGGCCGGTCGTCGAGATGCAGTTCGACGCCTTCGCCTACCCGGCGTTCGAGCAGTTGATCAGCCATGTCGCGCGGATGCGCAACCGGACGCGGGGCGCGATGCCGCTCCCGATCGTGGTGCGCGTGCCGTACGGCGGCGGGATCGGCGGCGTCGAGCACCACAGCGACTCGTCCGAGGCGTACTACATGGCGACTCCGGGGCTCCATGTCGTCACGCCCGCCACGGTCGCCGACGCGTACGGGTTGCTCAGGGCGGCGATCGCCTCCGACGACCCGGTCGTCTTCCTGGAGCCGAAGCGGCTCTACTGGTCGAAGTCCGACTGGTCGCCGGAGGCCCCGGCGGCGGTGGAGCCGATCGGGCGCGCGGTGGTGCGGCGCACCGGTCGCAGCGCGACGCTCATCACCTACGGGCCCTCCGTGCCGGTCTGCCTGGAGGCAGCCGAGGCGGCCCGGGCCGAGGGCTGGGACCTGGAGGTCGTCGACCTGCGCTCACTGGTGCCGTTCGATGACGAGACGGTGTGCGCGTCCGTACGGCGCACCGGCCGGGCGGTCGTCGTGCACGAGTCCAACGGATTCGGCGGACCGGGCGGCGAGATCGCCGCTCGTGTCACGGAGCGGTGCTTCCACCACCTGGAGGCGCCGGTGCTGCGCGTGGCCGGGTTCGACATTCCCTACCCGCCGCCGATGCTGGAGCGGCACCATCTGCCCGGCGTGGACCGGATCCTCGACGCGGTGGCGCGACTGCAGTGGGAGGCGGACAGCTGATGGCCCAGGTGCTGGAGTTCAAACTGCCGGACCTCGGCGAGGGCCTCACCGAGGCGGAGATCGTGCGCTGGCTGGTGGACGTCGGCGACGTCGTCGCCATAGACCAGCCGGTCGTCGAGGTGGAGACGGCCAAGGCGATGGTGGAGGTGCCGTGCCCGTACGGGGGCGTGGTGACCGCACGGTTCGGTGAGGAAGGGACGGAGCTGCCGGTCGGGGCGCCGCTGCTGACGGTGGCCGTCGGCGCGACGTCGGTGCCGTCGGACTCCTCCCCGGATGCCCCGGGCCGGCCTTCCCAGGCCCCGTCCGGATCCGCAACCGCCTCCGGATCCGCGACCACCTCCGGATCCGCGTCCTCCGCTGCGGAGGAGACGTCCGGGAACGTCCTCGTCGGGTACGGCACGGGGGCGCCGGTGGCGCGCAGGCGCCGGGTGCGGGCGGCGTCCGCCGCCGCTCCGTCCGGATCGGCGCAGGCGGACGCCCGTACGGCTCCCGCCGCTCCGGCCGCGACCGCACCCGGTGCCGATTCCGCCGCTTCTATCGCTGCCGCCGCTTCTGTCGCTGCACCCGCGGCCGCACCGGCTCCGGCGGCCGTGCCCGGGGACGGTCCCGTGCCGGTGATCTCACCGCTCGTGCGGAAGCTGGCCCGGGAGCAGGGCATCGACCTGCGTGCGCTGCGCGGGTCCGGCCCCGACGGGCTGATCCTGCGCGCCGACGTCGAGCGGGCGATCGCCACGCCGGTGCAGCCGGTCACCGCCCCGGCCCCCGCTCCCGCCACCCCCGCCGCCACCGCACCCGCGGTCGCGGAGCGAGTGCCGCTGCGCGGCGTGCGCGGCGCGGTCGCCGACAAGATGTCCCGCAGCCGCCGTGAGATCCCCGAGGCCACCTGCTGGGTCGACGCCGACGCGACCGAACTCATGGCCGCGCGGACCGCCATGAACGCGGCCGGGGGGCCGAAGATCTCCCTCCTGGCGCTCCTGGCCCGTATCTGCACGGCCGCACTGGCCCGCTACCCGGAGCTCAACGCCACGGTCGACACCGAGGCGCGGGAGATCGTGCGGCTCCCGGAGGTGCATCTGGGCTTCGCCGCCCAGACCGACCGGGGCCTGGTCGTGCCCGTCGTCCGTGACGCCCACCGCCGCACGGCGGAGTCGCTGACGGCGGAGTTCGCCCGCCTGACGGAGGCGGCGCGGGCCGGGAAGCTGACCCCGGCGGACCTGACGGGCGGCACGTTCACCCTGAACAACTACGGGGTGTTCGGGGTCGACGGCTCGACGCCGATCATCAACCACCCCGAGGCGGCCATGCTGGGGGTGGGCAGGATCATCCCCAAGCCCTGGGTGCACCAGGGCGAACTCGCCGTCCGCCAGGTCGTGCAGCTCTCGCTCACCTTCGACCACCGGGTCTGCGACGGAGGCACGGCAGGCGGATTCCTCCGGTACGTGGCGGACTGCGTGGAGGCTCCGGCGGTGCTGCTGCGCACGCTCTGAGGTCCCGCTCCCCGGGGTGCTCCCCCGGGGACCGGGGGCTCCGGCGGGTTCGGGATACTGGTCGCGTGACCCGAACTGACGTCGTCGTGCTTGCCGGGGGAGCCGCCAAGCGACTCGGCGGAGCGGACAAGCCCGGACTGAGCGTGGGCGGGCGTGCCCTGCTCGACCGGGTGCTCGCGGCCTGCCGGGAAGCGACCCGCGTCGTGGTGGTCGGCGACCGGCGCCCCACCGTGCGGCCCGTGGTGTGGGCGCGGGAGGAACCTCCCGGAGGCGGACCGGTGGCCGCGCTCGCGGCCGGACTGCGGCACGTGGAGGCCGGCCACGTGGTCGTCCTCAGCGGCGACCTGCCGTTCCTGGGGGAGGACAGCGTGCGGACGTTGACCGATGCCCTGGAGGCCGGCGACAACGAAGGTGCGCTGACCGTGGACGCCGAGGGCCGCGACCAGCCGCTCGTCGCGGCGTACCGCACCGAGCCGCTGCGGCGGGAAATCGCGCTGCTGGCAACGGAATACGGCAGTCTGTCCGGATTGCCGCTGCGGCTGCTCGTCCAGGAACTCGACGTCGCACGGGTCCCCCTCGGACCGTTCGCCTCCTTCGACTGCGACACCTGGGAAGACCTCGCCACGGCACGCGCCCGGATCAGGGAGCATGGGAACGTGCTGGAGGAATGGATCACCGCAGTCAAGGCCGAACTCGGCATCGAACTCGACGTCGACACCGGCGTCCTGCTCGATCTCGCCCGGGACGCCGCGCACGGCGTCGCCCGGCCCGCCGCGCCGCTCACCACCTTCCTGGTCGGGTACGCGGCCGCCAAGGCCGGCGGCGACGGCCCCGAAGCCGTGGCCGAGGCGGCGCGCAAGGCCGCCGCACTCGCCGACCGCTGGGCGAACGAGGCCGGCCGGGAATGACATCACCAGGAGGCGGAGGCGAGGAGCGGCACCGGGCCACGCCCTGGGCCGAGGCCCGCGCGCTCGCGGCGGGGGCCGGCCGGACACGGTCCGTGCGGTCCCGGCGAGTGTCCCTGGCGGAAGCCCTCGGCCGCGTACTGGCCGAGCCGCTCGTCGCGCTCACCGACCTCCCGTCCTTCGACACCTCCGCCATGGACGGCTGGGCCGTCGCCGGCCCCGGCCCCTGGAGGGTGTCCGAGGGCGGGTCCGTGCTGGCCGGTCACGCCCGGGCGGCCGAGCTGCCCGACGGTGAGGCGGTACGGATCGCCACCGGCGCCCGCGTTCCGCCCGGCACCACCGCGGTCATCCGCACCGAGCACGCGCGTACCGAGCCGGTACGCACAGAGCCCGCACGCCCAGAGCCCGCGCGTACCGATTCCGCACGCACCGAGCCCTCCCGCGCTCCGGCGGTCGTCGCCCGGCTGTACGCCGAGCGCGAGGTGCTGCCGGGGCAGGACATCCGGCCGCGCGGCCAGGAGTGCGGCTCCGGTGACGAGCTGCTGCCGGCCGGCGGGCCCGTCACCCCCGCCGTGCTCGGCCTCGCCGCGGCCGCCGGCTACGACGAGCTGGTGACGGTGGAGCGCCCGCGTGTGGACGTCCTGGTGCTCGGCGATGAGCTGCTGACGGCCGGCCTTCCGCACGACGGCCTGATCCGGGACGCCCTCGGGCCCCTGCTCGGGCCCTGGCTGGCCGCCCTGGGCGCGGACGTCGTCGCCACCCGGCGTATCGAGGACGACGCGGACGCGCTGTACGCGGCCGTCACGGGCTCCGAGGCGGACCTGGTGATCACCACCGGCGGCACTGCGGCGGGACCGGTCGACCATGTGCACCCCGTCCTGCGCAAGGCCGGCGCGGAGCTGCTCGTCGACGGGGTGAAGGTGCGCCCGGGCCACCCGATGCTGCTGGCACGCCTCACCTCCGAGCGCCATCTGGTCGGCCTGCCCGGCAATCCCCTGGCGGCCGTCTCCGGACTGCTCACCCTTGCCGAGCCGCTGCTGCGCGGGCTCTGCGGGCGTCGGCCGGTCACGGAGCCGTACCGGCTTCCCGTGGGCAACGCGGTGCACGGCCATCCGCACGACACGCGCCTGGTGCCGGTGGGGCACCGGGCCGGCCGGGCGGTGCCGCTGCACTACAACGGGCCGGCCATGCTGCGCGGCATAGCCGAGGCCGATGGCCTGGCGGTCGTCCCTCCCGGCGGCGCCAAGGCCGGCGATGTCCTGGAAATCCTCGGCCTGCCGTGGCCGTCGCCCACCGAAGGGTGTTTCACGTGAAACTTCCCGGCCAGGACGCGATGGCCCGTCGTGCCGAGGAGCACCTGGACATCTCCCGGGTGCAGATGCCGCGCCAGGTCGTGGAGAGTCCCCTGCGGCAGGTGGCCAAGCGGCTGCTGATGGCGCTGTGCGTACTCGCGCTGACCGTCTTCATCGTCGTGGTGGACAGGGCCGGCTACCACGACAACGCCGACGGGGACGTCGACGTGCTCGACGCCATCTACTACGCCACCGTGACGCTGTCGACCACCGGATACGGCGACATCGTCCCCCACAGCGACAGCGCAAGGACCGTCAACGTGCTGCTGGTGACCCCGCTGCGCGTGCTGTTCCTGATCATTCTCGTCGGTACCACTCTGGAGGTGCTCACCGAGCGCACTCGTGACGAGTGGCGGCTGAACCGCTGGAGGTCCACCTTGCGCGACCACACCGTCGTCGTCGGTTTCGGTACGAAGGGCCGCTCGGCCGTCCAGACGCTCATCGCGACCGGCCTGAAGAAGGAGCGGATCGTCGTCGTCGACCCGAGCGACAAGGTCATCGAGGCGGCCAACAGCGATGGGTTCGTCGGCGTCGTGGGCGACGCCACGCGCAGCGATGTGCTGCTCCGGGCGGAGGTCCAGCGAGCACGTCAGATCGTGATCGCGACGCAGCGCGATGACACGGCCGTCCTGGTCACCCTGACGGCACGCCAGCTCAATCGCGGAGCCAAGATCGTCGCAACGGTGCGGGAGGAGGAGAACGCCCCGCTGCTGCGGCAGTCGGGTGCGGACGCGGTCATCACGAGCGCGAGCGCGGCCGGCCGGCTGCTCGGGTTGTCGGTGCTGAGCCCGAGCGCGGGCACGGTGATGGAGGATCTGATCCAGTCGGGCAGCGGGCTCGACCTGGTCGAACGGCCGGTGATAAAGGCCGAGGTGGGCAAGAGCGTGCGGGAGACCGACGATCTGGTGGTGAGCGTGCTGCGCGGCCACCGGCTGCTGGGGTACGACGATCCTGCTGCGAGCCCGCTGCAGTTGACGGACCGGCTGATCACGATCGTCCGCGCCAAGCCGGTCGCACCGCTGAGCTCGCCGCCGGAGTGACCCGCGGACGGCGTCGCACCGCTGAGCTCGCCGCCGGAGTGACCCGCGGACGGCACGTCCGTAGCGGGCGTCGCCGGAGTAGCCTCGCCGCCATGCATGCGATCACGATTCCGGAACCAGGTGGACCCGAGGCGCTCGTCTGGGCCGAGGTGCCCGATCCCGTGCCGGCCGAGGGCGAGATCCTCATCGAGGTGGCCGCCGGCGCGGTCAACCGTGCCGACCTGCTGCAGCGGCAGGGCTTCTACGACCCGCCGCCCGGGGCGTCCCCGTACCCCGGCCTCGAATGCTCCGGCCGGGTGGCGGCGCTGGGGCCGGGCGTCGTGGGCTGGTCCGTCGGGGACGAGGTGTGCGCCCTGCTCAGCGGCGGAGGATACGCGGAGAAGGTCGCCGTGCCGGCGGGGCAGGTGCTGCCCGTGCCGCAGGGGCTCGACCTCGTCACGGCGGCGGCGCTTCCCGAGGTCACCGCGACGGTCTGGTCGAACGTGTTCATGGTGGCGCACCTGCGGCAGGGCGAGACGCTGCTCGTCCACGGGGGCGCGAGCGGCATCGGCACGATGGCCATCCAGCTGGGGAAGGCCGTGGGCGCACGGGTCGCGGTCACGGCGGGCGGCCCCGAGAAGCTGGAGCGCTGCGCCGAGCTGGGCGCCGACATCCTCATCGACTACCGGGAGCAGGACTTCGTCGAGGAGCTGAAGAAGGCGACGGACGGAGCCGGGGCGGACGTCATCCTCGACATCATGGGCGCCAAGTACCTGGACCGGAACATCAGGGCCCTCGCGGTGAACGGGCGGCTCGCGGTCATCGGCCTCCAGGGCGGCGTCAAGGGCGAACTGAACCTCGGTGCCCTGCTGGCGAAGCGCGCGGCGGTGACGGCGACGTCGCTGCGGATGCGGCCGCTGGAGGAGAAGGCGGCGATCATGGCGGCGGTCCGCGAGCACGTATGGCCGCTGATCGCCTCGGGCACGGTGCGGCCGGTGGTGGACAGTACGTTCCCGCTCCCGGATGCGGCGGAGGCCCACCGCGCGCTGGAAAGCGGCACGCACGTGGGCAAGATGCTGCTGGTCAGGCCCTGACCCCTGCCTTGCTTTGAGCCTTGCCCTGAGCTCCGCACGCCACGTCCCGTCCGGGACACCCCGTATACGGACCGCACCGGACCAGACAGGACTGGACGGGACCTGACCTGATCCGACACGACCGGACCGGATCCGGTCCAGCGCAGAGGCCCGGCACCCGCGTGTGCGGGTGCCGGGCCTCGACGACGGCACGGCGCGGCACCGGTGCCTGCCGGGCCGGTGTGCCCTTACAGGTACGGCCCCGAGCGGATGGCGCCGTGGGCGTGCTCCTCGTCGTCGTGGTGCGCGGCGGCGGGAAGCGCGCGACGCATCTGCTCCAGCTGTGCGCGGGCCGCCATCTGCTGGGCGAACAGCGCCGTCTGGATGCCGTGGAACAGCCCCTCCAGCCAGCCCACCAACTGCGCCTGCGCGATCCGCAGTTCGGCCTCGGAAGGAACGGCCTCGTCCGTGAAGGGCAGGGAGAGGCGTTCCAGCTCCTCGACGAGCTCCGGCGCCAGGCCGTCCTCCAGCTCCTTCACCGAGCTCGCGTGGATGTCCTTGAGACGGACCCGGCTGGCCTCGTCCAGAGGAGCCGCGCGTACTTCTTCCAGAAGCTGCTTGATCATGCTTCCGATGCGCATGACCTTCGCAGGCTGTTCGACCATCTCCGTCACCGGGACCTCGCGCGACTCGTCGTCACCGTCACCGCCGCCGAGAGCCATCCCGTCCTGTCCCACGACGAGGACGTGGGGGTTGCTCTCCTGCGACCGTTCATTCCTCGGCATCTCCATGCCGCCCATTCTCTCGTACAGGTGCGTCATCACACGGTCTGCCCCTGGAGGAGGGTGATCCACCCTCCTCCAGGGGCACATCCGTCCGGCTTACGTCGCCGCGCGGCGGGCCAGAGCCCCACGGGAGCGGGTGACGAGCGCCGCCAGCAGCGCCGCACCCAGCGGAACGGCGATCAGCAGGGCGGCCAGCGTGCTCCAGGGAACGATGATCGGAACGTGCGGGGCGTCACCCATCATTCCGTACCCCTGGTCCAGGGCTTCCTGGTACCACTTCATCTGCTCGCGCCGCTCGGTCAGCCGGAGCCCGATCGCGGGCAGGACGCCCGCCGCGGACCCCAGCACCACACCCATCACGGCGACCACCCCGCACTGGAACCCGCTGAGCGTCCGGCGCACCCGCGGCGGCGCCCCCACCGCGGCCAGCGTCTTCAGGTCGGCCTCGGCGTCGGCCTGGGCGAGACCGGTCGCGATACCGGCCGCGCCGATCGTGATCAGGCCCGCGAAGACGGTCAGGGTCAGCAGCACGATGCTGTTCTCGCTGACGAAGCCTTCCTCCACGTGCAGGTCGATGCCGACGCCCGTCCTGGCCAGCTCGTCGTCGAGCTTCTGGCGCTGCTCGGTGGTCGGCATGCGCCCGGTCGAGTAGTACGCGCCCAGCGGGACCGTGGTCATGCCCGCCGCCTTGGCCGCGGCCGGCGGCACGATGCCCGACAGCCCGTACGCATTGGTGCCCTCGGGCGCCTGGTACGCGGGAAGCGCCTTCACCTCGCCCGGTATCTCCTTGCCCGCGCTGGCGGCGGCGTCGGCCTTCTCCGTGTCGGTGACCAGCCGGATCGAGATCTTGCCGTCCTTGTCCAGCAGCGGTCGCCAGAAGGTGACGACCTTGCCGTCCGCGAGGGCCTTCTCGGCCGCCGGGTCCTCGATGCCCAGGATCTTCAGGATCTTGGCGTCGCCGACGACCAGCCCGCTCTCGGTGAAGGACATGCCCTGACCATCACGGCAGCGCCAGTCCTTCGCGAGCTTGCGGCGTTCGGCCTTGCTGAACTTCTCGGCAGGGTCGGACCCGTCCGGCGTGGAGGCCCACAGGGGGCACTCGTTGGCCTTCGGAATGACCACCTCGTGGCGGCCGCAGCCCTCGCCGCCGCTGTACAGGTCGCAGGTGGGCTTGCCGACGGCGATCCGGTCCACGTCCGCCCGCAGCTCGACGGGCAGATTCTTCTGCACGGCGTCGCGGACCGCGGGAACATCACGGCCGCCGCCTTCGGTGACCATCGCGTAGACCGCTCCGTGGGGCAGCCGTGCCTCGTACGCCGCCCGGGCCTGGGCGTCGTCGCTCGCCGCGTACGTCGCGACGGCGACGGTTCCGGCGACGGCGGCCAGCACCGCGGCGACCGCCGGAGCCGTACGGCCCCGGTTGCGCACCGCGTCGCGCAGGGCCAGCCGGGGCGACAGCGGCAGCCAGCGCCCGGCGCGCCCGAACAGGCCCACCAGGGCCGGGGTCATCGCCACCGCGCCCAGCTCGGCGAGGGCACTGCCGCCGGCGACGATGATGAACTGGTCGGAGAACACTGAACCGTAAAGTGCGATGGCCGCACCCAGCACCACGGCGACCAGACCGATCATCGGCAGGACGCGGTTGCTGCGGCGTACCCCTCGCCGCCCGGTGAGCGACGCCAGCACGGTCTGCCGGGAGGCGGTGACGGCCGGGACGATCGCGGCGAGCAGGCCGGTCAGCACGGCCAGCAACCCGATGCCCAGCAGCTCCAGCGGCCGGACGTCGAAGCTGCCGAAGCGCTGGCCGATGTAGTCCTCCAGCACCGGCCGCAGCACGAAGGTGAGGACGATGCCGAGCACCGTGCCGACCACGGCGGCCGCGGCACCGATCACCAGGCCACCGGCCAGCACGATCGCCCGGATGTGACGGCGGTCGCCGCCGTTGGCGCCCACCAGCCCCAGCTGGCGGCGCGAGCGGCGGGCGCCGACCGCGAACGCGGGACCGGCCAGCAGACAGATCTCCAGCATCGCCAGGCCCACGACCGTGCCGACGGCCGCGAGTGCGGCGGCCTCGGCGCCCTCACTGAGCCCGTAGTCGGTGTAGTCCGCGCGCTGGTACAGCGGCACCTCGGACTTCGCGGGCGGGTTCAGCATGACGGCGCGCGACACGACGGTCACGCCCTTGGTGTTGGCGTCCTTGACCATGTTCCACGTGAAACCACCGGGGACGTGGATCAGGTACGTGGTGCTCTTGTCCTGCTCCGGCATCCCGGCCGCCGTGAGCGCCTTGCCCAGCGGCTCCAGGAACGCGCCCGGCAGGGCGTTGACCTGGTCGGCCTTGAGGTCATTGGGGAGCTCGTACGCGCCGACGATCCGGTACTCGCGGTCCAGGCCGCGCGCGGCGAGCGACGAGCCCACCCTCAGCCCGCTGACCTCCAGGAAGTGGGCGCTCGCGGCGACCTCGTCGGCCTTCTGCGGGAAGCGCCCCTCCAGCAGGGCCATGATGCCGTGCGTCATCGGGTCGCTGGTCCTGAGCTCGCGGATCTCGGTGTGCAGCAGACCGTGCGCGGTGCGCAGCTTGCCGTACCCGGTCGAGTCCTCCAGGACCGTGGCGCCCTTCGGCAGAGCCTTGGCGATGTCCGCCTTGCCCTGGGGGAAGGGCTTGTTGTCGTAGTTCTCCACCGGAGGGGACGTCTCGGCGTCCGGGCTCTGGTGCACCGCCGCGCCGCCGTATCCGGCGTCGGACATACGGGCGTCGGCGGCGCCCAGCGTACGGGCGAGGTTCTCCTCGGTGGACAGCTCCGCGGAGCGCATGGTCAGGTCGGCGGCGCTGACGCCGAGGATCGGCAGGGCGATCATCGCCAGGACGAGGAAGCTGCGCCCCTTGAAGCGCCAGGCGTCACGGCGGGCGATCCGCACGGCCGCGCGCCACGAATGGAACCAGTTGTTCACCGCTCGGCCGCCCGCCCTGTCAGCAGGGAATCGGCGTCGCTGCGCACGGTCTGGTCGACGACCGCGCCGTCCCGCAGGAACACCACGCGGTCCGCCCACGCGGCGAAGCGCGGTTCATGGGTGACCAGGACGCCGGCCGCGCCCGCGTCGCAGCGGGCCCGCAGCAGGGCCAGTACCGACTCACCGGTCTCGGAGTCCAGGGCGCCGGTCGGTTCGTCGGCGAGGACGAGCCTGCGGTCGCCGACCAGCGCACGGGCGATCGCCACACGCTGCTGCTGACCGCCGGACATCTCGTCGGGGAACCGGTCGGCGAGGTGGCCGAGGCCCATCTCCTCCAGCGCGGCGAGCGCTTCCCCGCGCGCCTTGCGGGCCGAGGTGCCGTCCAGCTCGCGCGGCAGGGCGACGTTCTCGGCGGCGGTGAGCGCCGGGATGAGGTTGTAGTCCTGGAAGACGTAACCGATGCTGCGGCGGCGCAGCGCGGCGAGCGTCTTGCGGTCGGCGGTGGTGATGTCGGTGTTCTCGACGACGACCCGGCCCGAGGTGGGGGTGTCGAGGCCGCCCGCGATGGTCAGCAGGGTCGACTTGCCGGAGCCGGACGGGCCCATGACGGCGACCAGTTCGCCCGGGAAGACGTCCAGGTCTATCCCGCGCAGGGCATGGACCTCGGTGGCACCGGTGCCGTGGACGCGGGTGAGCTGCTGGAGGCTCAGCACCGGCTGCTGGTGCGAGAGATGAGCCTGCTGATGGGGTTGCTGTGACTGGTGGGGCTGAGGCGTTGGCATGGAGAGGTCCCCCCTTGGCGCACGCGCACAGGTGCGGGCGTACGAAGCGGATTACGGAGCGGATGACGAAGCGGACGTACGTGATGGAGGTACGGGTGGTCAGGTCGGTCGGGCCCCCGGCCCGGCCTGCTGCGAGGTCAGCGCCGCGGCCGGTCAGGGCGACGTCGGTCGGGGCCGCGGGTCGGTCAGTGCCGCGGCCCGCGGCTCCGGCCGGTCACGCGCTCGGACGAGGAGGCCGGGACGCGCGGGGGTGCGGCCGCAGCGGCCGCGCCACCGGGGGCCGCGGCCGTACCACCGGCGGCACGGCCGGCACCGGCGGCAGTGGTGGCACCGGCGGCCGCCGAGATCCGGATGAGCCGGGCCTCGCAGTGGTCGAGCCACCGGGCCTCGGCCTCCGTCTGGAAGATGAGCTGTTCCAGCACCAGCAGCCAGGCCACGTCGTCGCGTTCCTGCGAGGCCCCGCTCTCCAGAGCGGTGATCGCCTGGGCCTTGAGCCGGGTGTAGTCCTGCATCGCCTTGACGGTGTGGCGGCGCTGCGACTGGATGACGGCACGGATGTCCACACCGGGCGCGCCGACGGCCATGGCCAGCTTGATCGCCAGCTCGTCCCGCGCGGGACTGGTGCGGTCGACCGGCTTCTCGAACCAGGTGCGGAGCTCGCCGCGGCCGGCCTCGGTGATCGCGTAGAGCGCATGGCCCGCATCGTCCTCACCGCTCTGCTCCACCATGCCGTCGCGCTCCAGACGGCTGAGGGTGGTGTACACCTGACCGACGTTCAGCGGCCAGGTGGACCCGGTGCGGGACTCGAACTCCGTACGGAGCTGGGAGCCGTAACGCGGGCCGTGTTCGAGCAGGGCGAGGAGCCCGTGGCGGATCGACATACTGAGTATGTATACCGAGTATGTCGGCACGGGCAACCGCCCTCGGACGGACGCGCGGCGTCCCCCTCAAGGAGGACCCGGCCGTTTCCCGGGGTGCTCAGCGGCGGCGCATCCGGAGGCCGAGGAAGCCCAGTCCCAGCCCCATCATCGCGAGTCCCACGCCGAGTGTGAGGACCGGAATCTGCCGGTCAGCGGCGGTCTCGGCGGCCCGTGCCGCCGGTTCGTACGCGGCGGCGGGTGGTGTGCGGGACGGGACGGCGGCCCCTGGGGAGTCCGCCTCCGGTACGCCTTCCGGCCGCGACTCCTGCCCGCCGGACGCGTCCGGCGCTGTTGCAGTTTTGGTACGCGCGGGGTCTCCCGCGTCCGTGCCCGAGTCGGTGCCCGTGCCGGAGTCAGAGGCGGAGGGGCTCGTCGAGGGCGACGGCGGAACGGATCTCCCCGGCCGCTCCCGGCCCGCCCCCGCGGGGCGCCCGGCGAGCGACGGCGACGGAGGGACCGACACGCGCCCCGGACGGAGCGCCCCCTCGGCCCCGCCGGACACCCGTCCCGGCCGGACCTCGCCGGGAGCCTTGCCGGGAGTTCTGCCGGGCACCCTGCCGGAGGGGCGGCCGAAATCGTGGCCAGGATCGCGGCGGTAATCGCGGCCGGGATCGCGGCCGGGATCAGGGCCGGGATAGCGGCCGGGAGCCGCACCGAAGCCCCCGCCCGTGTGCCCCGCAGCGGCGCCCGCCCCGCTGCCGGCCGCCCCGGCCGGACCACCGCCGGCATGGGCAGCGGTATCGGTGGCGGGCGCGCTCGGGACAGGGGTTGCGGTCCGCGGGGCCGGCCGGGCGGGAGGGGAGGAGCTGCGGGGGCCGGCCTGCCGCGCGGGCGCCTGCGACTCGTCCGCGTGCGCACCCACGGGCAGCGCCCACATCAACGAGCCGAGCGCGAGTGCGAGCGCCCGTCGCGAGCCGAGTCCTGGAGTCACCACGTGACCCCCTCCCGTGCCGAACCGCCGAGGTAGCCGTTGTCACGGTCTTCGCCGTGACAACGCGCTCAGCGTCACATGCCCGCGACGGAGCGGCATCTCGACAGCTGCGAAGGGCCCGTCGCGCAGGTGCGCGACGGGCCCGTTCGGGTGGTGCCGGGTGTCTCGTCAGGAGGCGGGGTCACCCGTGGAGATCTCGAGGGTGAACTCGGCCTCGTCCTCGGAGATCTCCGTGCCGTCCGTCGGGAACTGGGTGAGGATCGTTCCCTCGCCGTAGACGTTCTCGTTGACCGGCGTCTCCTTCTTGATCTTCCAGCCGGCCGCCTGGATGCAGGCCTTCACCGACTCGATGTTCTTGTACCGGAAGTCCGGCACCTCGAACTTCTCCGGGTCGTCGCCCTCGCGGGGCGCCGTGCACTTCTTCGTGTCGATCGTCGCGCCGAGGTTCGGCCCCTTGTGGTCCGGGTCGACCGACTCGCTCGTACCGCCGGTGCCCGCCTCGGTGCCCGGGTCCTCGTCGTCGACGTTCATCGCCACGATCACACCGCCGATGGCGAGCAGCGTGACGACGATCGCGCTCACGATCGCCGGCATGTTCCCCTTCACGCCGCCGGTGGGGGCCGGGCCCGTCTGCGGCCGGGCCGTGTACGGCGTGGGAGTCGGGGTCGGCCGGTACGGCGCCGACGCCGTGGCCGGGCCGGGCGGCGGGGTGTGCTGCGGGTATCCGTAAGTGGGGGTGGGCGCCGGCGTCGGCGGGCCGTAGGGGGCCGGGGTCGGCTGGTACGGGGTCTGCACGTGGTGCGGGCCCGGCGCCGGGGTCGAGTGGTCGACGGGCGGGAAGACCGCCGAGCCGACGGCCGAGCCGCTGTTCCCGGGGCCGCTGCCCGCGACGATCACCGGTGCGCCGGTGTGACCGGCGGACAGCAGCCGCAGGCACTCGTCGCGCATGGCCGCCGCGCTCGGGAAACGCTCGTTCGGGTTCTTCTTCAGCGCCCGCGCGACGAGCGCGTCCATCGCCGGTGTGATCGACCGGTTGATGGTGGACGGCGCGACCGGCTCCTCCTGTACATGGGCGTACGCGATGGCCAGCGGCGAGTCCGCGTCGAAGGGGATGCGGCCGGTCAGCAGCTGGAAGAGCATGATGCCGACCGAGTACAGGTCGGAGCGCGCGTCGACGCCGCGTCCGAGAGCCTGCTCCGGCGACAGGTACTGCGGGGTGCCGACGACCATGCCGGTCTGCGTCATCGACGTGACGCCCGACTGCATGGCGCGCGCGATGCCGAAGTCCATCACCTTGACCACGCCGCGCTTGGTCATCATCACGTTGCCGGGCTTGATGTCCCGGTGGACCAGGCCCATCTCGTGGCTGGTCTCCAGGGCGGCCAGGACGTCGGCCGTCACCTTGAGCGCCTTGTCGGCCGGCATCGCGCCGTGCTGCTGGATGTCCGCCTGCAGGACGGAGCCGAGGGGCTGGCCCTCCACGTACTCCATGACGATGTACGGCATGAGGGAGCCGTCCAGCTCGTCCTCGCCCGTGTCGAACACCGAGACGATGTTGGTGTGCTGCAGTTTGGCGACGGCCTGTGCCTCGCGCCGGAAGCGCTCACGGAAGGACTGCTCGCGCCCGAGCTCCGTGTGGAGCGTCTTGATGGCGACCTGGCGGTCCAGTGCCGTGTCGTACGCCAGATACACGGACGCCATGCCGCCTTCGCCGAGCAGATCGCGAAGCTGGTACCGGCCGCCCGCTACCGAACCGCCCGCATAGCGGCCCTGTGCGCCGTCCTGGCTCATCGTCTTGCTCCCCCGTGCGCGCGCGTGGCCGCGGTGATCCGGTTTTACGGGCCCAGTCTGCCCCAGGGCCGGGACACGTCAAGCCGGGTGCCCGTTCCGTGACCGTACGCACAAGAAGCGTCTCGGAAGCGTTACACGCCGGGCATGCAATTTGCACAGGTGTACGTGGAAGCGATTGGATGGCCGGTCCATCCCGACCGGCCAGGCGCGCGGAGGCTGTAGCGTGACTGGGCGTAGTACCCCTTGAGAACACGGCGGCACACCGCAGGCGCACCCAGCACGCGGGCACAGAAACGACGGCGAGGACTGATGGCACCCGGATCCGAAGCAGGCGGCGGCGGAGGAGTGTCGGATGGCGGCGGAGTGCCGGACGGCCGCGACACGCGGGATGCGCGGGATGCACAGGGCGGCCAGGACGCCCGCGACACGCCTGGCGTGCGCGACGGAGGGACGGCGACGGGCCGCACGGCGCAGGACGAGGCCTCGGAGTGGGGTGCCGGCGGGCTGGTCGGCGACGGCCGCTACCGGCTGACGCACCGTCTGGGCCGCGGCGGCATGGCCGAGGTGTTCGCCGCCGAGGACGTCCGCCTCGGGCGCACGGTCGCCGTCAAGCTGCTGCGCGCGGACCTCGCCGAGGACCCCGTGTCCAAGGCCCGCTTCACCCGCGAGGCGCAGTCCGTGGCCGGGCTGAACCACCACGCGATCGTGGCCGTGTACGACTCCGGCGAGGACGTCGTCAACGGCCAGTCGGTGCCGTACATCGTGATGGAGCTGGTCGAGGGCCGCACCATCCGGGACCTGCTGATCAACGCGGAGGCGCCGCCGCCCGAGCAGGCGCTGATCATCGTCTCCGGTGTGCTGGAGGCGCTCGCGTACTCGCACCAGCACGGCATCGTGCACCGTGACATCAAGCCGGCGAACGTCATCATCACCCACAGCGGCGCCGTGAAGGTGATGGACTTCGGCATCGCCCGCGCCCTGCACGGCGCGTCCACGACGATGACCCAGACCGGCATGGTCATGGGCACCCCGCAGTACCTCTCGCCCGAGCAGGCGCTCGGCAAGGCCGTCGACCACCGCTCCGACCTGTACGCCACCGGCTGCCTGCTGTACGAACTGCTGGCGCTGCGCCCGCCCTTCACCGGCGAGACACCGTTGTCCGTGGTGTACCAGCACGTGCAGGACATGCCGGTGCCCCCGTCGGAGGTCTCCGACGTCGCGCCGCCGGAGCTCGACGGCCTCGCCATGCGCGCGCTCGCCAAGGACCCGGACGACCGGTTCCAGAGCGCCGAGGAGATGCGCGGGCTGGTGCAGTACGGGCTGCAGATGCTGCAGCAGCAGGGCAGCCACACCGGCACCTGGAACACCGGCCCCGTCGAGATGCACGAGGGCGGCCTCGCCGCGGTCGGCGGCGTCGCCGCGACGACCGCCATGGGTCACCCGCCGCACGGCGACACGTCGCAGGGCGCGATCCTGCCGCCGGCGAACCCGAACGACGGCGCGTACGCGTACGACGGCGGGCACGGCGGCAGCGGCGGCGGCCGCGGCAAGCTGTGGCTGTTCGTCGCCTTCGCGCTGATCGCGATCGTGGCCGGAGCCGTGTACGCCTTCGACAAGGCCGGCACCGGCAAGAACGACCAGAAGCAGCAGCCGCCGAAGAGCACCGCGCCGTCCACGCCCGGCGAGGACAAGAGCCCGACGCCGAGCGACGAGCCGTCGGACCCGACCCAGGAGCCGGACACCTCAACGGGCGGCGGCAACAACTGGGACAACAACTGGCCCTCGCAGAAGCCGCCGACGCAGCCGTCGCCGGACCAGCCGTCCCCGTCCGGTGACACGCCCTCCCCGGGCACCACCGACGGCAGCACGGACGGGACCACCGAGGGCAACACCTCCGACGGCAGCACGACCGAGGGCGGCACCGAGGGGTCCACCGAGGGCAACACGACCGAGGGCAACACCACGGAGGGCAACACCACGGAGGGCGGCACCGAGGGGTCCACCGAGGGCGGCGGCTCCGTGGGCAGCACGACCGAGGGCACCAGCCAGGGGACGATCACCGGCACCTCGCAGGGAGGCGGCGCGTAGGGCCGGTCCTCCGCCCGCCGGTCCTGCGTCCGGACCCTGCCGGGCCGGTCAGCCGAACAGGCCTGCACCAGGACCCTTGTCGGGCCGGTCCTCCGCCCGCCGGTCCTGCGTCCGGGCCCCTGCCCGGCCTGTCACCTGCTCCCCCGCCGGGCCTGTCCTCCCGCCCCCCGCGGCTCGCGGGGCCCGGCCCCGGGCAGGCCCCGGCCGGATCCCCCGCCGCGGGGCGGCGCGCGTCAGCCGGTGAAGGCGTCGCGGACCGCCTCGTACTCCCGTGTCCACCACACCGCCAGGGCCGACACCGCGGGGAACTGCGGGTCGGCCCTGCCGTCGTGCAGCTGGTAGCGCCAGCGCAGTATCCAGAAGTCGTTCAGCCGTTCCCACCACACTCGGTGCACCGCCGCCGCCAGTTCGGCCGCGTCCGCGCCGGCCGCCCGCCGGTACGCCCGCGCGTACGCCCGCACCTTCGCCAGGTCCAGCTCCCCGGCCGGCCGTACGAAGAAGATGACGGCCGCCCGCACCGCCTCCTCGGCCCGCGGCTGCACGCCCAGCCGGTCCCAGTCGAGGATGGCGGCGGGCTCGGCGCCCCGGTAGAGCAGGTTCAGCGGGTGGAAGTCCCCGTGCACCCAGCCGCCGGCGCCGGCCTGCAAGGGGCGGCGGTGCGCATGGTCGGCGAGGAGCCGGCGGCGCTCCAGCAGCCGGTGCTCGGCGAGTTCGTCGAAGGCGTCGCGGGGGCGGCGGCCGCGGGAGAGGGCCAGCAGCTGGTCGATGAGCCGCAGGGTCTCCTCCGGGTCGGCGCTGCGGTGCCCGCGGTCCGTGTGCGGCTCCATGACCTGCTCCAGGCACGTGTGGACGAGCCCGAGGAGGGCGCCGAGGCGGCGGGAGCCGGCCGTCGTCAGCTGGTCGCCGCCCCGGTGGCGCCCCTCGACCCAGGGGTGCAGGGCGTAGCACCGGCCGCCGATCTCCGCGACGGTGTCGCCCCCGGCGTCGGGCAGCGGCGGGGCCACGGGGACGCCGAGCTGGTGCAGCCGCTGCGTGGCGCGGTGCTGGCGGACGATGGTGGCCCGGTCGGCGGTGGGGGAGTCCAGGTGCTGTTTCAGGAAGTACGCGCCACGGGTGGTGGCGAGGCGGTAGCCGCGGTTGAGCAGGCCCTGGGTCACCGGGACGCAGGAGAGCGGCTCGCCGGGGTCGTCGTAGCGGCGCAACAGCGCACTCACGGGTGGGGCGGGGGGTGTTGCAGATGAGCGCGGCACTCCGCATATGTTAGATCACTCAGTGTGTCCGTCACGCCCGCCCCTGGAGCCTCACGGGCTCCGACCGGAGGCGCGGCGACAGAGGCCGCCACCAGGCTGCGGCGTTCCATGCCCCGACGCGCCCGCCGTGATCGTGTCGAAGAGCGCTTCGTCGTCCGCGTACGAGGGGGCATGGACATTTGATGGAATCGTCCAGGGGCCGGACGTCCCGGCAGACCTCCACCCCGCTGCCGTCGGGCGGACGGACGTCCAGGACGGCGACGTCCGGACGCGTCGCAGGGATCCTGACCAGCGCATCTGCCGCCGTGCCCGCCTCGCCGACGATCTCGATCCCGGGCTCGACGGAGAGCAGCTCGTGCACTCCGCGGCGCACGACTTCATGGCCATCCGGGAGAAATAAGGTGATTTTTCAGTCTTCGCGCACGGAATGAGTCTGACATACGAAGTCTTCCCGTGTGCCGGGTCAGCGGGATAACGTGCCGGTGTTCCGGCGGCCCACAAGGCTGTGACCAGTGCAGTTCCGTTCGTCGTCCCCGCATTTCTCGATTTACTTGGAAATCCAAGCAAAATCGCAGGTCAAATGGGGTTTCGCAGTAATGCGGCGCACTGGGTAACGTGCCTTTGACGGGGTGCTCGCCGGGGCACCTGTCACGCCTGTTCCCGGCCGAGGGCACCCACCCCGTGCACGCGTACGGAGACAGGCGGAGCCGCTCTCCCGCGCTCGGACGAAACGAGCAGGGGGAACCCCAGCGCCCGGCGGACCCCGGGGGCCGGACAGACGGAGGAGCACGCACGTGACCGTGGAAGGCACTGCCGCGCGCAAGCCGCGTCGCAGCAGTAAGCGCACCAGCGCGAGCGCGAGCGCCAAGGAGCCTCAGCTCGTACAGCTGCTGACGCCCGAGGGTGAGCGCGTCCAGCACCCCGAGTACGACATCGACCTCAGCCCCGAAGAGCTCCGCGGCCTGTACCGCGACATGGTGCTGACCCGGCGCTTCGACGCGGAGGCCACGTCCCTCCAGCGTCAGGGCGAGCTCGGCCTGTGGGCCTCGCTCCTCGGCCAGGAGGCCGCGCAGATCGGCTCGGGCCGCGCACTGCGCGACGACGACTATGTTTTCCCCACGTACCGTGAGCACGGCGTTGCCTGGTGCCGCGGGGTGGACCCGGCCAATTTGCTCGGAATGTTCCGTGGTGTGAACCACGGCGGCTGGGATCCGAACAGCAACAATTTCCACCTGTACACGATCGTCATCGGCTCGCAGACCCTGCACGCCACCGGGTACGCCATGGGCGTGGCCAAGGACGGCGCGGACAGCGCGGTGATCGCCTACTTCGGTGACGGCGCGTCCAGCCAGGGCGACGTCGCCGAGGCGTTCACCTTCTCCGCGGTCTACAACGCCCCCGTCGTCTTCTTCTGCCAGAACAACCAATGGGCGATCAGCGAGCCCACCGAGCGCCAGACCCGCGTCCCGCTCTACCAGCGCGCGCAGGGCTACGGCTTCCCCGGCATCCGCGTCGACGGCAACGACGTCCTCGCCTGCCTCGCCGTCACCCGGTCGGCCCTGGAGCGGGCCCGGCGCGGCGAGGGCCCGACGCTCGTCGAGGCGTTCACGTACCGCATGGGCGCGCACACCACCTCCGACGACCCCACCCGCTACCGCCACGACGACGAGCGCGCGGCGTGGGAGGCCAAGGACCCGATCCTGCGGCTGCGGACGCACCTGGAGAAGCAGGGGCACGCCGACGCCGCGTGGTTCGAGGAGGTGGAGACGGAGAGCGAGGCCCTCGGCAAGCGCGTCCGCGAGGCGGTCCGGTCCATGCCCGACCCCGACCACCTGGCGATCTTCGAGAATGTCTACGCCGACGGGCACGCGCTCGTCGATGAGGAGCGCGCGCAGTTCGCCGCCTACCAGGCGTCGTTCGCCGACGCGGATGGCGAGGTCAAGTAACCATGGCTGTTCAGAAACTCCCCCTCGCCAAGGCGCTCAACGAGTCGCTGCGCACGGCGCTCGAGAACGACCCCAAGGTCGTCATCATGGGTGAGGACGTCGGCAAGCTCGGCGGCGTCTTCCGCGTCACCGACGGACTGCAGAAGGACTTCGGCGAGGAGCGGGTCATCGACACCCCGCTGGCCGAGTCGGGCATCATCGGCACCGCCATCGGCCTCGCCCTGCGCGGCTACCGCCCGGTCGCCGAGATCCAGTTCGACGGCTTCGTCTTCCCGGCGTACGACCAGATCGTCACGCAGCTCGCCAAGATGCACGCCCGCGCGCTCGGCAAGATCAAGCTGCCGGTCGTCATCCGCATCCCGTACGGCGGCGGCATCGGCGCCGTCGAGCACCACAGCGAGTCCCCCGAGTCGCTCTTCGCGCACGTCGCCGGCCTGAAGATCGTCTCGCCGTCGGACGCGTCCGACGCGTACTGGATGCTCCAGCAGGCCATCCAGAGCGACGACCCGGTGATCTTCTTCGAGCCGAAGCGGCGTTACTGGGACAAGGGCGAGGTCGACACGGAGGCCATCCCGGGCGAGCTGCACCGCGCCCGCACGGTGCGCGCGGGCACCGACCTGACGCTCGTCGCGTACGGGCCGATGGTGAAGGTCTGCCTGGAGGCGGCCGCGGTCGCCGCCGAGGAGGGCCGGTCGGTCGAGGTCGTGGACCTGCGGTCGATCTCCCCGATCGACTTCGACACCGTGCAGGCATCGGTGGAGAAGACGGGCCGGCTCGTGGTCGTCCACGAGGCGCCGGTCTTCTTCGGCTCGGGTGCCGAGATCGCCGCTCGCATCACGGAGCGGTGCTTCTACCACCTGGAGGCGCCGGTCCTGCGGGTGGGCGGTTACCACGCGCCGTATCCGCCGGCCCGGCTCGAAGAGGAGTACCTGCCGGGCCTCGACCGGGTGCTCGACGCCGTCGACCGCTCGCTCGCGTACTGAGGAGGCCCGCTGTGATCCGCGATTTCAAGATGCCGGACGTGGGGGAAGGCCTCACCGAGGCCGAGATCCTCAAGTGGTACGTCCAGCCGGGCGACACCGTCACCGACGGGCAGGTCGTCTGTGAGGTGGAGACCGCCAAGGCGGCCGTCGAACTGCCCATCCCGTACGACGGGGTCGTCCACGAGCTGCGTTTCCCCGAGGGCACGACCGTCGACGTCGGCGAAGTGATCATCTCGGTGGACGTGGCCCCCGGGGCTGCCGCCGAGCAGCCGCAGACCGCGCAGCCCGCGGCCGAGGAGCCCGCCGCCAAGGACTCCGCCGGTGAGGCCGAGCCGCAGGGACGCCAGCCCGTCCTGGTGGGCTACGGCGTGGCGGCGACGTCCACCAAGCGCCGCCCGCGCAAGCAGCCGGCCGCCGCCCCCGAGGCGCAGCCGGCCGCCGCCGCCCTCCAGGGCGAGCTGAACGGCAGCGCGGGCACGGTCACGGCCGCCCCCACGGCCCCCGCCCCCGCCGGCCCGCGCCCGCTCGCCAAGCCGCCGGTGCGCAAGCTGGCGAAGGACCTCGGGGTCGACCTGGCGACGGTGACGCCGACCGGGCCCGACGGGATCATCAGCCGCGAGGACGTCCACGCGGCCGTGTCCCTCGCCGCCGCGTCGATCGCCGCCCCCGCCGCCGTACCGGTACCGGCGCAGGCACCGCAGCCCGAGCCGCAGCAGCAGCCGCAGCCCGAGGCCGTCGTGGCGGGCGGGGCGCGCGAGACCCGCATCCCCATCAAGGGCGTCCGCAAGGCCACCGCCCAGGCGATGGTCGGGTCCGCCTTCACCGCACCGCACGTCACCGAGTTCGTCACGGTCGACGTCACCCGCACCATGCGGCTCGTCGAGGAGCTCAAGTCCGACAAGGACATGGCCGGGCTCCGGGTGAACCCGCTGCTCCTCGTCGCCAAGGCGCTGCTGGTGGCGATCCGGCGGAACCCGGGGATCAACGCCTCCTGGGACGAGGCCGCTCAGGAGATCGTGGTCAAGCACTACGTGAACCTCGGCATCGCGGCCGCCACGCCGCGCGGTCTGATCGTGCCGAACATCAAGGACGCGCACGCCAAGACCCTGCCCGAGCTCTCCCAGGCCCTGTCGGAGCTGGTGTCCACGGCCCGTGAGGGGAAGACGACCCCCGCGGCCATGCAGGGCGGCACGGTGACCATCACCAACGTCGGCGTCTTCGGCGTCGACACCGGTACGCCGATCCTCAACCCGGGCGAGTCCGCGATCCTGGCGGTCGGAGCGATCAAGCTCCAGCCGTGGGTCCACAAGGGCAAGGTGAAGCCCCGTCAGGTGACCACGCTGGCCCTCTCCTTCGACCACCGCCTGGTCGACGGGGAGCTCGGCTCCAAGGTCCTCGCGGACGTCGCCGCGGTCCTGGAGCAGCCGAAGAGGCTCATCACCTGGGCGTGACGCCCCGCTGAGCGAGGCCCGTCCCACATGCCGGGACGGGCCTCTCTCCGGCCCCCCTGTTGTATCTATGCTGTGTTCATGCCTTCCGCCCCCGCCGCAGCCGACCGCGTCTACACCCACGTCAAACAGGCCGTCCTCGACCGCCGCTACCAGGGCGGCACCCTCCTCACCGAGGGCGAGCTCGCCGAGGCCGTCGGAGTCTCCCGCACGCCCGTGCGCGAGGCGCTGCTGAAGCTGGAGATGGAAGGGCTGCTGAAGCTCTACCCCAAGAAGGGCGCCCTCGTGCTCGCCGTCTCCGCGCAGGAGATCGCCGACGTCGTCGAAACCCGCCTGCTCGTCGAGGAGTTCGCGGTCCGCAGGGCCGTACCGGCGTCGGCGCGGCTCATCGAGCGGCTGGAGGCGCTGCTGGAGGAGCAGCGCCGGCACGCCGAGAACGGCGATCTGGCGGCCGTCGCCGTCACCGACCGCGGTTTCCACGCCGAGATCGTGCGCCACGCCGGCAACGAGATCCTGTCGCGCCTGTACGACCAGATGCGCGACCGCCAGCTGCGGATGGGCGTCGCCGTCATGGAGGCCCACCCGGACCGCATCGCCAAGAACATCGCCGAGCACGCCGAGATCCTCGGCGCCCTGCGCGCCGGTGACGCGGAGGGCGCCGCGCAGTGCGTGCACCGGCACGTCAGCCGGGTGAAGGTGCTGGTCCGGGGCGAGGACCGGTGAGCGGGGCCGCCCTGCCGTCCGGCCCTCCCCCCGCCTCCGGCGGGGAAGCCCCCGGCGGGCGCCGCGCCGTCCTCGTGTGGGGCGTCGGCGTCAGCGTCTACTTCGTCGCCGTCATCTTCCGCACGTCCCTGGGCGTCGCCGGGCTCGACGCCGCCGACCGCTTCGGCATCAACGCCTCCGCGCTGTCCACGTTCTCCATACTCCAGCTGCTCGTCTACGCGGGCATGCAGATACCCGTCGGCCTGATGGTCGACCGGCTCGGCACCAAGAAGGTCCTCACCCTCGGCGTCGTGCTGTTCACCGCGGGCCAGCTCGGCTTCGCCCTCTCCCCCTCGTACGGCATGGCCCTCGCCTCGCGCGCGCTGCTCGGCTGCGGCGACGCGATGACGTTCATCTCCGTCCTGCGGCTGGGCACCCGCTGGTTCCCCGCCCGCCGGGGACCGCTGGTCGCGCAGATCGCCGGGCTGTTCGGGGTCCTCGGCAACCTCGTCTCCACGATCGTCGTGGCCCGGATGCTGGACGGGCTGGGCTGGACGTGGACCTTCGCCGGCAGCGCGGCGGCCGGCGCCGTCGTCCTGGTGGTGCTCCTCCTGTTCCTGAAGGACCACCCCGAGGGGTGCGCACCGGAGCCCGTGCGCCACGCCGGCGCGGCGTTCGTCCGCCGCCAGATCGTCCGGTCGTGGCGCGAGCCCGGCACCCGGCTCGGCATGTGGGTGCACTTCACCACCCAGTTCCCCGCGATGGTGTTCCTGCTGCTGTGGGGCCTGCCGTTCCTCGTCGAGGACCAGGGTCTGTCCCGGGGCACGGCCGGTGACCTGCTGACACTGGTGGTGCTCGCCAACCTGGTCTTCGGTCTGGCCTTCGGACAGGTCATCGCCCGCCACCACGGGGCGCGCGCGCCGCTCGCCCTCGGCACGGTCGCCGCGACGGCCGTCCTGTGGGCGGCCACCCTCGCCCACCCGGGCGCACGGGCCCCGATGTGGCTGCTGGCCGCCCTGTGCGTCGTCCTGGGCGCGTGCGGTCCCGCCTCGATGATCGGCTTCGACTTCGCCCGGCCGGCGAACCCGCCGGAGCGCCAGGGCACGGCCTCCGGGATCGTCAACATGGGCGGCTTCACCGCCTCGATGGCCACCCTGCTGGCCGTCGGGGTGCTGCTGGACGCGACGGGCGACGACTACCGGATCGCCTTCTCGTCGGTCTTCGTGCTCCAGGCGCTGGGCATCACCCAGATCCTCCGGCTGCGTGCGCGCACGGCGCGGCGGGAACGCGAGCGGCTGGTGGCGAGCAGGGTCGAGGCCGTGCACGTACCGGTGGTGTGACCCGGCGGTGTGACCGGGCCGTGGTGCCCAGGCCGTGGGGCCCCGGCGTCGCACGCCGGACCCTGCCGCGGGGGTCACCGGGCCCCAGGGCCGCTCCCGCGGCGGGACCCGCGGCGGCTACGGCGTCACCGCGAAGTTCGCGAGGATCGCGTCCGCCAGCTCCTGGTCGCCCTCGACCTTCAGGCGGTCGGCCACCGCCGCCGGCCGCACCCGGCCGCACGCCAGGCGCACGTACGTCTCCCAGTCCACGGCGATGGTCACCGCGGGGCCCAGGGACGGCGCGCCGTCGATCGTGCCGTGCCCGTTCGCGTCGACCCGTACCGTGCGCAGGAACTCCACCGGCCCGTGCACGTCGAAGACGACCGCCGTGTTCGGCGGGGCGCCCGCGTCCTTGGCGACGACCTTGGGCAGGACGTACAGGAAGTTGTCGCGGGCGACGTACGCGCCGGGCGAGTCGAGGTTGCCGGGCCTGCCGAGCGCGGTGCGCAGGTCCTGCTCGTGCACCCACACGTCGAAGGCGCGCATCCGGTAGGCCAGTTCGAGCGACTGCTCGGCGCCGAGCGGCGCGCGGATCAGGGTGTCGGGGGAGCGGTTCTCGTTGCGCAGCTGGCGGGCGCGGCGGATCAGGACGTACTCCAGCTCTGCGGTCATCTCCGGACCGGTGTGGTGGCGCCGCGCGTCGACCTGCACCTCCATGTAGCGCGCGAACTCGCCGCGCACGTGGAACAGGTCCCGGGGGAGGGTGTGGATCGGGCGGGGGTCGCCCAGCATCTCGCACTCCATGCCGATGACGTGCGACACGATGTCGCGCACCGACCAGCCGGGGCAGGGCGTGGCGCGATTCCACTCCCCCTCGACGAGCGGCTGCACCAGCTCGGATATCGCTTCGATGGAGTGGGTCCAGGCGTCGGCGTAAGTCTGGAGGCTGGGATGGACGGTCACGGGACCCCTCGGACGGTCGGTACGCGGGCGGGCTGGGTGCTGTGGCAGTTAAGTTACGCTGCCGTGAGGCACCCCGGCAGTGCTTTCGTATGACGATCGTAGGCCCGTGTTGACGACTCGAATGCCAGGGCGGTGGTAGTGTGCGCGCCTCACTGATCCAGATCGCAGTAGACCCGGACGAATCCCCCGATTCCCGCCGTGCGCGCGTCGCTTCCCTGGTGGCCGGGCAGCGGGGGGTCGCCGACCTGGTCGTCCTGCCCGAACTGTGGCCCGTGGGCGCCTTCGCGTACGACGCGTACGAGACCGAGGCGGAGCAGGTGCCCGGCGGTACGACCTGCGAGGCGATGGCCAAGGCCGCGGCGGAGGCGGGCGTGTGGCTGCACGCGGGCTCGGTCGTGGAACGCGCCCCCGACGGGCTCCTCTACAACACCGCGCTGGTCTTCTCCCCCTCCGGCGAGCTCGTCGCGACCTACCGCAAGATCCACCGCTTCGGCTTCGACAAGGGCGAGGCCGTGATGATGGCGGCGGGCGCCGACCTCGTCACCGTCCCGGTCCCGGACCTCCCCCTCGGCATCGCCACCTGCTACGACCTGCGGTTCCCCGAGCTCTTCCGCGGCCTGGTCGACGCCGGCGCGCTCGCCCTGGTCGTCCCGGCCGGCTGGCCCGCCCGGCGCCGCGACCACTGGACGCTGCTGACCCGCGCGCGTGCCGTCGAGAACCAGGCGTACGTCCTCGGCTGCGGCACCGCGGGCACCCACGCGGGCGTGGAGCAGGCCGGCCACAGCATCGTGGTCGACCCGTGGGGCGAGATCCTCGCGGAGGCGGGCCCGGCGGAGGAGGTCCTCACCGTCGAGCTGGACCCGCGGAAGGTCGCCACGACCCGCGAGCAGTTCCCGGTGCTGAAGGACCGTCTCCTGGGGATGCCACCGCCGCGCCGCTGACGGC
The DNA here is from genome assembly GCF_000716335.1 of Streptomyces sp. NRRL S-118. Classification (GTDB taxonomy): domain Bacteria; phylum Actinomycetota; class Actinomycetes; order Streptomycetales; family Streptomycetaceae; genus Streptomyces. The sequence continues at coordinate 302,189 of NZ_KL591004.1, forward strand.
GGTCCGCGCCGGGCGGCCGTCCGGGCCGCTGTCCGGGCCGGGCACGTTCCGCGAGCGGAACGTGCGGCGGTAGGTGTCGGGCGGCACGCCGACCGTGCGGTTGAAGTGGCGGCGCAGCGTCGTGGCGGTGCCCATGCCGGTGGCCGCCGCGATGGTGTCCACGCTGTCGCCGGTCGTCTCCAGCAACTCCTGGGCGTGGCGGATCCGCTGGGTCAGCAGCCACTGCAGCGGGGTGGTGCCGGTCACCGACCTGAAGTGGCGGCCCAGGTGGCGCGAGCTCATGCCTGCCCGCCGGGCCAGGTCCTCCACGGTGAGCGGCTGGTCGAGCCGTTCGAGCACCCACGGGAACAGCGCGGCGAGCGGATGGTTGTCCGGGGCGGGCACCGGGGTGGTGACGAACTGCGCCTGGCCGCCGTCCCGGTGGGGCGGCACGACCAGGCGGCGGGCCACGGCGTTGGCGACCGACGACCCGCGGTCGAGGCGGACCAGGTGCAGGCACAGGTCCATGGCGGCGGCCTTGCCGGCGGAGGTGAGCACGCTGCCCTCGTCGACGTAGAGCACGTCCGGGTCCACCCGCACCCCGGGGTGGCGGGCGGCCAGTTCCCCGGTGTGCGCCCAGTGCGTGGTCGCGCGCCTGCCGTCCAGCAGACCGGCGGCGGCCAGCACGAACGCACCCGTGCACAGCGAGGCCACGCGCGCGCCGGCCGCGTGGGCCGCGCGCACCGCGTCGACCAGATCGGCGGGCGGGTCCCGGTCGATGTCGGCCCAGCCCGGAACGATCACGGTGCCGGCGTCCCGGAGCCGGTCGAGGCCGTGGTCGGGCTCCAGGAGGAACCGGTCGACCCGCACGGCGTCCGGCCCGCAGACCGCGACGTCGTACCAGGGTCCGGGCACGCCCGCCGGGGCGGACCCGAAGACCTCGCAGGCCAGGGACAGCTCGAAGTGCAGCATGCCGTCGGTGACGGCCAGCGCGACGGAAGCCACGTCCGGAATTGTACGGGTCACGTCGTTCCGGACACTCGTGGTCGGTACCGGTCCTCGACAGGATGTTCATGACAGCGCGACGGACATCGAGTACGGGGGAGAACCCATGGGAACAGGACCGACGGTGGCGGTGTACGGCGCGTACGGGCACACCGGGCGCTTCGTGGTGGCGCGGCTGCGCGAGCGCGGGTTCGTCCCGCTCCTCTCCGGCCGCGACGCCGGAACGCTGGCCGCCCTGGCGTCCGGATCCGGACTCGACGCCCGCCCGGCGGCGGTCGACGACCCGGCCGCACTCGACCGCGCGCTGGCCGGTGCGGCGGCCGTGGTCAACTGCGCCGGGCCCTTCGCCACGACGGCCGCCCCCGTGATCGAGGCGGCACTGCGCGCCGGGATCCCGTACGTGGACGTGGCGGCCGAGATCGAGGCCAACCTGGACACGTTCACGCACTTCACGGACCGCGCCCGCGCCGCCGGAGCGGTCATCGTCCCGGCGATGGCCTTCTACGGCGGCCTCGGCGACCTGCTGGTCACCGCCGCGATGGGCGACTGGACGGCGGCGGACGAGGCGCACGTCGCCTACGGGCTGAACGGCTGGCACCCCACCCCCGGCACGCGCGTCGCTGGCGCCGTGTCCCGGCAGCGGCGGGACGGCCGGCGCGTCCGCTACGCGAACGGGCGGCTGGAGTACCGCGACGACGCCATGCCCGGCCTCACCTGGCCCTTCCCCGAGCCGATGGGCCCCCGTGACGTCCTCGGCGAGTTCACCATGGCCGACGTCGTCACCGTGCCCAGCCACCTGGCCATCCCCGACGTGCGCACCTACATGACGGTCGAGGCCGCCAGGGACCTGTCGGCACCCGACACCCCCGCGCCCACCGCGGCCGACGAGCACGGGCGGTCCGCGCAGACCTTCCTCGTCGACGCCGTCGTGCGCTCCGGCGGCGCGGAACGGCGCGCCGTGGCGAGGGGGCGGGACATCTACGCCGTCACCGCACCGCTCGCGGTGGAAGCGGTCGACCGCATCCTCACCGGACGGACCAGGACGACCGGAGTCGCCTCCGCCGGCGAGATCTTCGACGCGGCGGACTTCCTCCGCGCGCTCTCCTCCCACCTGTCCGTGGAGCTGCGCCCGTAACCCGCCCGCCTTTCCGGCCCGCCCGGCTTCCCGCCCGTGGTCCGGTGCTCAGGGCGGGACGGCAAGCCTGAACCATGAACGATGCCGCCCCGGCGCCCACCCCCGCGCCCGAGCCCCGCCGCCGTGCCCGTGTCCGTGCCCCCGAGCTGATCGGCAAGGGCGGATGGCTCAACACCGGCGGCAAGGACCCGAAGGTCGCCGACTTCCGCGGCCGCGTACTGATCCTCGATTTCTGAAAATCGACAACGGACCACCCAACTTGCGGCAACACTGAGGGTGTGCACCAAGACGCAATCTGTGACCTCTATCTGCGCCTGTCCCTCGACCGGGACGGCAAGACCGCGATCGAACGGCAGGAATCCGACTGCCGTGCCTGGGCCGAACGCAACGGACTGACCGTCCGCAAGGTCCACATAGACAGAGGGCGCTCCGGCTACAAGACCGTTGAGCGCAAGGGCTTCGACGCCGCGCTGGCGGCAGTCACGGCGGGTGTCGTCGGCACACTGATCGTCTGGAAACTGGACCGGCTCTCCCGCAAGGGCATCGGCCAAGTGGGCAAGGTGCTGGACGACATCGAGAAGGCCGGCGGCCGTCTCGTCTCAGTTCTGGACGGTCTCGACACTTCGAATGACTCGGCGCGCATGGTCGTCGCGATGCTGGCTGAGCTTGCCCGGTCCGAGTCCAGGAATCTCGGTACACGCGTCGGCCACGCCAAGCGCTACCTGCGTAGCAAAGGTCAGTGGATCGGCGGCCAGCCCCCGTACGGGCTGCTCATCGACCCGAAGAGCAAGAAGCTCATCCACGACCCGGAACACGTCGTCTACGCCCGCCTGATCGCGGATGAAGCGCTTGCCGGTACATCGCTGGTCAAGATCGCCCGACTCCTCAACGAGTACGAGATCCTCTCGCCCCGGGGTGGGCAGTGGAATGCGGCCAGCATCATGCAGCTCCTGCGCTCCCCTGCGTTCGCCGGCCTGATGCCGGAGACCGAAACCGTTGAGACGGACGACGGTGAGCGGAAGTACACGGGCAGGGTCCTTCCGTATCGCGATCCCGAGACGCTCGACACGGTCGAGGTCGGTGAGGGGGTCATCACGGTCGGGGAGCGTGAGCAGATCATCCGCACGCTGGAATCCAGGACGTTCGTACACGTAGGAAAGCGGCGGCCGAAGCCCGACGGGACGGCGCTGCTCACGGGACTCGTCTACTGCGCGGTTCCTGACTGCGGTCGCCGGATGCACCGTGTGGGCGTCAGCTATCAGTGCATGGCACGCCGTGCAGGTAACCAGTGCATCGGAGCGTCGGCGCTGGCTGATGCGGTTGACCAGTATGTGACGGAACAGTTCCTCACGAAGCTTCCGGCGCTCGAACCGGACGATCCGCTGCTTGTCGCGATCGCAGATCGCTGGGTGCACCGCGTGGACCCGGAGACCTTCGCTAAACGTGATGCTCTCACTGCGGAGATTCAGGATGAGGAAGCCCGCCTGGCTGATCTGGAGGATGCACGCTACGTGCGTGGTGAGTTCAGTGGCGCGGCTGCCGTGGAGCGCTACAACCGGCTTTCAGAGCGCCTGAGGGGACGAATCGACGGCCTCCGCGGCGATCTCCGGAGGCTTCCCGTGCCGTCCGTGGACGTGTCTCCGATGCTCGACGGCGTCACCCTGCGAGAGGCGTGGGCGGATGCGACGAACGAGGACAGGCGCGAACGGCTGTCGCTCGCCATAGACCGCGTTGAGGTGAGCAAGGGAGTGCGCGGACAGCGGATCATCCCCGAGCAGCGCATCCAGATCCATTGGGCGATCCTGCCGACCCGCCGGGCGAGCATCGTAAACGAGCCGTGGCGTTTCTGTGGCCCGAGGGCGGAGGTAGGGAGTGGCTCACCTTCACCCACGGAGGTCACCCGCGTCGCACGGCCGTGATCGGTCGTTCATGGGCGAATGGCAAGCTTGAACCATGAACGATGCCGCCCCGGCGCCCACCCCCGCGCCCGAGCCCCGCCGCCGTGCCCGTGTCCGTGCCCCCGAGCTGATCGGCAAGGGCGGATGGCTCAACACCGGGGGCAAAGAGCTCACCCTCGCCGACCTGCGAGGTAAGTGCATTGTTGTTGATTTTTGGACGTTCTGCTGCATCAACTGCCTGCACGTCCTGGACGAGCTGCGCGAGCTGGAGGAGAAGCACCGCGACACCGTGGTGATCGTCGGCGTGCACTCGCCGAAGTTCGTCCACGAGGCCGACCACCAGGCCGTCGTCGACGCCGTCGAGCGGTACGGGGTCCACCACCCCGTCCTCGACGACCCGGAGCTCGCCACGTGGAAGCAGTACGCCGTGCGGGCCTGGCCGACGCTCGTCGTCATCGACCCCGAGGGGTACGTCGTCGCCCAGCACGCGGGCGAGGGCCACGCCACGGCCATCGCGACGCTCGTCGAGGAACTGGAGGCCGAGCACGAGGCCAAGGGCACCCTGCGGCGTGGCGACGGCCCCTACGTCCCGCCCGAGCCCGTCGCCACCCACCTGCGCTTCCCGGGCAAGGCGCTCCTGCTGGACAGCGGCAACCTCCTGGTCTCCGACACCACCCGCCACCAGCTGGTCGAGCTGGCCGCGGACGGCGAGACCGTCGTACGCCGCTACGGTTCCGGGGAGCGCGGTCTCGCCGACGGCAAGGCCGACGAGGCGCGCTTCAACGAGCCCCAGGGCCTCGCGCTCCTGCCCGGGGACGCCCCCGGGGCCGGAGGCTCAGCGCGGGTCGTCGTCGCCGACACCGTCAACCACGCCCTGCGCGCCCTGGACCTCTCCACCGGTGAGGTCTCCACCCTCGCCGGCACCGGCACGCAGTGGTGGCAGGGCTCCCCCACCTCCGGGCCCGCCCGCGAGGTGGCGCTCTCGTCCCCCTGGGACGTCGCCTGGTGGCAGGGCGAGGTGTGGATCGCCATGGCGGGCGTCCACCAGCTGTGGGCGTACGACCCCGATCGGGACACCGTGCGCGTGGCCGCCGGAACCACCAACGAGGGACTGGTCGACGGGCCCGCCGGCGACGCCTGGTTCGCCCAGCCGTCCGGGCTCGCGGCGGCCGGGGACCGGTTGTGGATCGCGGACTCCGAGACCAGCGCCGTGCGCTGGATCGACGCCGGCGGCACCGTGCACACGGCGGTCGGCACCGGCCTGTTCGACTTCGGCCACCGCGACGGCGATGCGGGGCAGGCGCTGCTCCAGCACCCGCTGGGCGTCACCGCCCTGCCCGACGGCTCCGTCGCCGTCTCGGACACCTACAACCACGCCCTGCGCCGCTACGATCCCGCCTCCGGCCAGGTCACGACCCTCGCCACCGATCTGCGCGAGCCGAGCGACGCGGTGCTCGCCGGCGACGACATCGTCGTGGTCGAGTCCGCCCGCCACCGGCTGACGCGGCTGCGGCTGCCCGAGGAGGCCGTGCAGGTGGAGGCGGTGGCCCACCGTACGCGGCGCGAGGCCACCGAGATCGCGCCCGGCACGCTGCGGCTGGACGTGGTCTTCCACGCGCCGACCGGCCAGAAGCTGGACGAGCGCTACGGCCCGTCGACCCGCCTGCTGGTCTCCTCCACGCCGCCGGAGCTGCTCGCCGCCGGCTCCGGCACCGGCACGGACCTGTCGCGGGAGCTGACGCTCGGCCCGGACGTCACCGAGGGCGTGCTGCATGTCTCGGCGATGGCCGCCTCCTGCGACGACGACCCGGCCAACGAGTACCCGGCCTGCCACGTGCACCAGCAGGACTGGGGCGTGCCGGTGAGGATCACGGAGGGCGGGGCCGCGCGGCTGCCGCTCATCCTGGCGGGGCTCGACGCCGACGGCGCGTAGGGAGCAGGGAGCAGGGAGCAGGGAGCAGGGAGCAGGGAGCCGACAGCCGGAAGCAGGCAGCCGGAGGCCGGGAGCCGGGCACGGGCCCGCCGGAGGGCGTCACGGTTCAGTACGCGAGGCCCTGGTGCGCGGACGGCCGGCCCGCCGCGCCGTCCAGGCACCCGGCCACCCACAGCGCGGGGTCGTGGGTGGCCTTCCGGCCGCCGAGGCCCTGGGCCTCCATCCGTGCACAGCCCCCGTCGAGCAGCGCGCGCACGCGCTCCCCGCTCACGTCGTGGTGGCGCGCCCGGGAACCCAGGACGTACCCGGCCTCGTACGCGATGTCCGAGCCCCAGGGCGGGCGGTCGTGGTACGCGTCGATCGCGTACGCGGCCGCGCCCAGCAGCACCGCCAGGGCCGCGGCCCCGGCGGTGAGCAGGGTCCGCCGGCCCGGCCCGCGGTGCCGTACGAGGGCGTCGTCCTGTCCCAGGAGAACCATGCCGGACACCGTGTCAGGTCCGGCCTTTCGCCGATGTTTCGCAACCGTCGATCAGGGGTGTACCGGACGATCAGAGTGCGCGCCGGTCGTCCCGGGGATCGACCATGGGGTCGGCCACCGGTGCCACGATCGCCCGGCGGCGGCGGTAGATGCTGGTGAACGCCACGACGCCGAGGATGCCGACGGCCATGAGGATCAGCCCCACGACGTCCAGGTTGACGCCCTGGGCCTCCCAGTCGGTCGCGAAGGTGAGGATCGCACCCACCCCGATGAGCAAGATGCAGCCACCCAGGCCCATGATTTCCGCCTCCTCGTCCATTCCGTAGGCGTTCCGGGTACCCGCCCCCGGAACGCCTACGCAACGATCAGGCGGTCGGCGTCACTTGACGTCGACGTGGTCCTCGGCGGACGCGCTCACCAGGTGCTTGCTGTTCGGGTAGGCGTGCACGGCCACCCATGAACCGTCCCCGACCTCGCGGAAGTTCTTCCGGAAGGTGCCGTTGGCGGCGGACTTCACCTCGGTCATCAGGTACCACTGCTCGTCGCCCTTGGGCCGGAACAGGATCAGCACCGGCTTGCCGGCGTACGCCTTCCAGCTCGGCGTGCGGTGCAGCAGCGTCCCGGTGACGGTGATCGTGCCGCCCTTGCGGACCGGCTCCGGAGAGGCGTTGAAGTCCTTGATGCGGGTCTCGGCGCGGCCGGCGTACAGCACCGGGCCGACGGCTCCGGTGACGAAGGCGGTGTTCTTGTAGACCGCGCGGTAGTAGCCGGTCGGCGGGGCCGGGACCGTGGCCTTGAAGCCGCTGCTGCCGTCGAGCCGGAGGGTGGTGACCTTCATCCACCCGTCGCGGCCGGTGCGGGACCACTGCAGGTCGACGTTGCGGTGCGGCGGCGCCGCGTCCCGGACGGCGACCCGGCCGTGGACCGTCAGCTGCGCGTACTCGTCCAGCGAGACGGAGAAGTCGTGGATCGAGGCCACGCCCACCCTGCGGTAGGTGATGTCGCCGGTCGGCCTGTTGGTGAGCCATTCGCCGTAGTACAGGTGCACCTGGTCGGACGTGACGCTGCCGCCCGGGATGGTCTGCTTGAAGGCGAAGGAGCCGTCGGCGGCCGTGTACGCCCTGACCGGAGTGCTGGTGCCGGTCATGTGGACGCGAGCGTCGCGGAGCGGCTTCCAGGTGCCGTCCGCGCCGAGGTACTCGGCGGTGCCGCGCACGGTGACCCGGTCGCCCACCTTGCCGGTGAGGACGGGAGTCGCGGGCGTCAGCGTGATGCGGCCGGAGGTCGGCACGGGGGCGACCGTCCTGACCTCGCTGGGCTCCGCGCCCTGGGAGAAGGCCCTGACCGCCAGCTCGGCGCCGGATCCGCTCGCGGTGAACGCGTACCGGAACTCGCCCTTGGCGTTCGTGTCGCCGAAGACGCCGTACGTGTCGCCGTACTTGACGGTGACGCCCGCTCCGGCGACCGGCGTGCGCTCGTGGGTGACCGGCTGCCACTCCACGACCCGGCCGGACGCGGTGAACCCCCGGTGGTCCAGTGTCGGGTTGGGGTTGTCGACGTCGAAGCCCTCGATGGCCTTCTTCGCGGTGTAGTCGTAGGTGCCGGCGTCCTTGAAGGTCGTCTCGTCGCCGTCCGCCTCCGTGACGACGAGGTCCACGGAGAACAGGCCGGTGATCTCCAGCTTGACCTCGCGCTCGGTGCGCCAGTCGCCGGCCTTCCGGTCGCCCTCGACGAGCGCGAAGTCGTGGACCGTCTCGACGGCGACGTCCTCGCCGGCGCGGTGGACGACCGCGCGGATGGCCGACACGTCGCTGTCGGTCCTCAGGTCATCGACGAAGAGGCGGCCCAGGCCGCCCCGGTGGCCCTCGACCGCACCGAGGGCCGCCTCTCCGGCGGCGGCGAAAGCGGTGCCCGCCGGCACCGAAAGAGCGCCCAGTACGACGGAGGTGCACAGGGCGATGGAAATGCTGCGTCTCAAGTGAATGTCCCCCGGACAGGATGAAAAGGGGCGCGCGGACGGCCAGAGCCATGCGGAGGTCGTGCGATGCTCACGTGAAGGCGGTGAAAAGGCGACGCGCGCCGAACTCCCGCATCATACGGGGATCGGCGCGCGTCGCGCACGGGTTCTTCCGGCTGGATTACCGCAGGTTATGGGTTACTTGAGCGGTGTCACTTCACGTCCACGAGGCCCGCGACCTCCTGGTTCACGAGGTGATTGTCGTCGGCGTCCTGGTGCAGGGCGAAGAACCAGCCGTCACCGCGTTCCTTCACGGTCGTCGTGAAGGTTCCGTTGGCCGCGGATTTCACCATGGTCACGTGGAACGACTGCTTCGGGTGGGCCTTCGGGCGGAAGTAGATGGTGACGTTCTTGCCGCCGTACGCCTTCCAGCTCGGCGTGCGGTGCAGCAGGGTGCCCGTGATCTTGACCGAGCCGCCCTTCTTCACCGCGGCCGGCGCGACCTTGTAGTCCTTGATGCGGGTCTCCGCGCGTCCCGCGTACAGCACCGTGGAGGTGGCCGCCGGGACGTTCGGGCCGCCGGTGTAGTGCGCCCGGTAGTAACCGGTCGGCGGCGCCTTCACGGTGTTCAGGAACTGCGTGCCCCAGGTGCCCATGGAGACCGTGCTGAGCTTCTTCCAGCCGTCCTTGCCGTTCGGCGACACGTGGATGTCGACCGTCCGGTGCGGCAGCGGCGCGCCCTCGATGTCCACCCGGCCGTTCACGGTGAGCTCGTGGAAGGCGTTGAGCTTGATCTCGAAGTCCTCGACGGCGGTGGTCGCGAGGGTGCGGACGGTCAGCGGGACGGTCGGCTCGTTGGCGAACCAGTTACCGTAACTGGCGCGTACCCGCAGCTTCGTGCCGCTGTAGGGCACTCGGGCGTCGACGCTGAAGCGGCCGTCGCCATCGGTCGTGTCGAGGCCGTTGAACCGGCCCTCGTCGTCCTCGACGTTCACGTCGGCGTAGTCGGTGGTCTTCCAGGTGCCGTCCTCGGACTGGTACTCGACCTTGCCCGTCACCTTCAGCGGCGCGCCGTAGGCGCCGCTGAAGGACCGCTGGTCGACGGTGATGCGGGCGGGCAGCGCCTTGGGCGTCACCGTGACGGTCCCGCTGCGGACGCCCCCCTGGTACGCGTACACGGGGACCGGCCCCGGCCCCGCGACGAACCAGTGGGAGAAGCGCCCGTCGGCGTCCGTCGTGACGGTGCGGGTCCAGTCGGAGAAGGTGGTGTCGCGGATGGTGACCTGGACGTCCGCCACCGGGGTGCGCTCGTGCGTGACGGGCTGCCACGTCAGGAGCCGACCCTGGGCGGTGACCTTCTGGTCGTCCAGGGTGGGGTGCGGCTTGTCGACACCGAACTCCGCGAAGTACCGCTTGGCGGTGTAGTCGTACGTGCCGGCGTTCTTCAGGGTCGTTTCGTCGCCGTCGGCCTCCTTGACGACCAGGTCGACGGAGTACGCGCCGGCGGCGTCGAGCCGGACCTCGTCCTTGGTGGTCCAGTCGCCCCACTTCCTGCTGCCCGAGGCGAGCTGGAAGTCCACGGCGGTGGCGAGGGCCGTGTCGTCACCGCTCCTGTGGACGACGGCGCTGATGGCGGTCACGTCGCTGTCGGTCGTGAGGTCGTCGACGAAGAGGTGACCGAACTCGGTGGTGTGCCCGCCGACCCGCTTGGCGGCCGGCCCGGCGGCGGGTGCGGCGAACGCGGTGCCCGGCACCGCGAGGACGCCCAGTGCCACGGACGTGGACAGGGCGAGAGAAATATTGCGCTTCACGTGTGTGCGTCCCCCCGGACGATGAATGGGGCGCATACGAGAGAAATGTGCGTGTGGTCGAAGAGAGGCGCCCCGGCCTGTGCATCCTAAACAGGCCGGGGCGTACCGCATAATCCTTTTTCCGGGGCGCTCTCGTCAGTCGCGCAGGAATGCCGTCAGCGCGTTCGCGAGGAGGAACGGGTCGTCCGCACCGCACAGTTCACGTGCGCTGTGCATGGAAAGGATCGCCACACCGATGTCGACGGTACGGATTCCGTGGCGCGCGGCGGTGATGGGACCGATCGTCGTGCCGCACGGCATGTCGTTGTTGGAGACGAAGGTCTGCCACGGCACGCCCGCCTTTTCGCAGGCCGCCGCGAATACGGCCCGCCCGCTGCCGTCCGTCGCGTACCGCTGGTTGACGTTCACCTTGAGGATCGGGCCGCCGTTGGCGCGCGGGTGGTGCGTCGGGTCGTGGCGCTCCGCGTAATTCGGGTGCACCGCGTGGCCGGTGTCGGAGGAGAGGCACACCGTGCCCGCGAAGGCGCGCGCCCGGTCCTCGTACCCGCCGCCTCGCGCGAACACCGACCGCTCCAGGACCGTGCCGAGGAGCGGGCCCTGGGCGCCGGTGTCGGACTCGGAGCCGTTCTCCTCGTGGTCGAAGGCGGCCAGGACGGGGATGTACGCCAGGTCGTCCAGGGCCGCCACGGCGGCCAGCGCGGCGGCGCCCGCGTGCACGGACAGCAGGTTGTCCATGCGCGGCCCGGCGACCAGCTCGCGGTCCCGGCCCAGGTAGGCGGGCGCCTCGACGGAATGCACCATCAGGTCCCAGCCCGCCACGTCGTCGGCGGCCACACCCGCCTCGCCCGCGACGAACGCGATCAGGTCGCCCTCGCGGACGTCGTCGCCCAGGCCCCAGATCGGCTGCATGTGCCGCTGCCGGTCCAGCTTGAGTCCCTCGTTGGCCTGCCGGTCCAGGTGGATGGCGAGCTGCGGCACGCGCAGCAGCGGCCGGTCCACGTTCACCAGCCGGTGGGTGCCGTCGCGCAGGGTCAGCCGGCCGGCCAGGCCCAGGTCGCGGTCGAGCCACGTGTTGAGCAGCGTGCCGCCGTAGGTCTCCACGGCGACCTGGCGCCAGCCGTGCGCGCCGCTGTCCGGGCGGGGCTTGACACGCAGGTTCGGCGAGTCGGTGTGCGCCCCGATGATGCGGAACGGGGTGTGCGGGGCCGCGCCCTCCGGCACGTACCAGGCGATGATCGCACCGGCGCGGATCACGTACTTGCCCCCGGCCGTCCCGTCCCAGGCCGCGGTCTCGTCGAGCTGCTCGAAACCGGCCTTCTCCAGCCGGTCCGCGGTGTTCGCGACGGCGTGGTACGGGGACGGCGAGGCCGCCAGGAAGGTCATCAGGTCGTCGGTGTGGCCGCGGTCGAAGCGGGCGGGAGAGCTGCGCATGACGTCACCTTACGGCCGGGGCCCGGACGGACCCAGGCCGATTGTCAGTGGTGGCTGCGACGATCGGAACCAGTCAGCCGAATGCGACCGGAGGTGTCCTGGTGACCACGACGACCGGCTCCACCCGCACCCGCACGCTCGCCCCCGCTCCCGAATGCGCCGCGTGCGCGGCCCCCGGCGCCGAATGGACCGCCGCGCTCATGATGCTGCTGTGCGGCGCGTGCGCGGCCGCGGCGACGGGGTCCCCCGACCGGGACCCCGTGCGCCTCGGCGACATCCTGCCGGTGACGGCTGCGGCTCTGCTCACGCGCGCCGCGATACCGGCCCGGCCCCGGCGGTGCGCCGCCCGGTGAGACCGGGCGGGCCCGCGGTGACGTCGGCCGCGTGACCGTGCCGGCGCGGCGGCCGGCGCGGTCGCTCCGTGCCCCGTGGGGCACAGGGGGCGGCCCGCCCTCCGGGAACCTCGGGGGCGGGCCGCCGTGGGACCAGGGCGCGTCCTGTTAGAACGCGGCCTCGTCCAGCTCCATGAGGGAGTTGTCCACGCCCTCGGCGATGGCGCGCTCGATCGAGACGCCCGGCAGGATGTTGGCGGCGAAGAACTTCGCGGCCGCGATCTTGCCCCGGTAGAACGCCTTGTCCTTGGCGGAGGCGGTCTCCAGCTTCTCGGCCGCGACGGCGGCACCGCGCAGCAGCAGGTAACCGACGACCACGTCACCGGAGGCCATGAGGAGGCGGGTGGTGTTGAGGCCGACCTTGTAGATGTTCTTGACGTCCTCGCCGGTGGCGGTGAGGTCGGTCAGCATCGTGCCGACGATCCCCTCCAGGTCGACGGCCGCCTTGGCGAGCGCGTCGCGCGCCGGGGCGAGCTCGTCGCCGCCGGTGCCCAGCGCGAGGAACTTCTTGATCTCCTCGGCCAGCGTGTTCAGCGAGGCGCCCTGGTCGCGGACGATCTTCCGGAAGAAGTAGTCCTGCCCCTGGATCGCCGTGGTGCCCTCGTAGAGGGTGTCGATCTTGGCGTCCCGGATGTACTGCTCGACCGGGTACTCCTGCAGGTAGCCGGAGCCGCCGAAGGTCTGGAGCGACTGGGCCAGCTGCTCGTAGGACTTCTCGGAGCCGTAGCCCTTGACGATCGGCAGCAGCAGGTCGTTCAGGCCGTGCAGCGCCTTGGCGTCCTCGCCGGCCGCCTCCTTGATCTGGATCTCGTCCTGGATTGCGGCGGTGTACATGACCAGGGCGCGCATGCCCTCCGCGTACGCCTTCTGCGTCATCAGCGAGCGGCGCACGTCGGGGTGGTGCGTGATGGTGACCTTCGGGGCGGTCTTGTCCATGAAGTTCGCCAGGTCCGGGCCCTGCACGCGCTCCTTGGCGTACTCCAGCGCGTTGAGGTAGCCGGTGGACAGGGTGGCGATGGCCTTCGTGCCGACCATCATGCGGGCGAACTCGATGATGCGGAACATCTGGCGGATGCCGTCGTGCTTGTCGCCGATCAGCCAGCCCTTGGCGGGGTGCTTGTCGCCGAAGGTCATCTCGCACGTGTTGGACGCCTTGAGGCCCATCTTGTGCTCGACGTTCGTGGCGTACACGCCGTTGCGCTCGCCCAGCTCGCCGGTCTCCCAGTCGAAGTGGTACTTCGGCACGAGGAACAGCGACAGGCCCTTGGTGCCGGGGCCGTGGCCCTCGGGGCGGGCCAGCACGTAGTGGAGGATGTTCTCCGACATGTCGTGCTCACCGGACGTGATGAAGCGCTTCACGCCCTCGATGTGCCAGGAGCCGTCCTCCTGCTGGACGGCCTTGGTGCGGCCGGCGCCGACGTCCGAGCCGGCGTCCGGCTCGGTGAGGACCATGGTGGAGCCCCACTGCTTCTCGACGGCTATCCGGGCGATCTGCTTCTGGATCTCGTTGCCCTCCTCGAAGAGGACACCCGCGAAGGCGGGGCCGGAGGAGTACATCCAGACGGCCGGGTTCGAGCCGAGGATCAGCTCCGCGTAGGCCCAGATCAGGGAGCGGGGCGAGGTCGTGCCGCCGATCTCCTCGGGCAGGCCGAGGCGCCAGTACTCCGAGTCCATGAAGGCCTTGTAGGACTTCTTGAAGGAAGCGGGGATCGGTGCGGTGTTCGTCTCCGGGTCGAAGACCGGCGGGTTGCGGTCGGCGTCCGCGAAGGACTCGGCGAAGTCGTTCTCGGCGAGACGGCGCATCTCGTCCAGGACGCTCTTCGCGGTCTCGACGTCCATCTCCTCGAACGGACCGGTGCCGTACACCTTGTCGCGCCCGAGGACTTCGAAGAGGTTGAACTCGATGTCGCGGAGATTCGACTTGTAGTGCCCCATGGCGACGGCTCCGTAAGGCTCGGGGAGGCAGGATCCTCGTACACGTACCAGCAAGTAGCTACGATGATGCTACCCGTCGGTAATAAGAGCAACCCCTATCGGGCGATCTGTGACGCGTCACGCCCCGGGCAGCGGCGGCCGGCCGGGCCGCGGGCACCTCTCCGCATCGGCCGTGAGGACCGCGGCGGGTCGGGGGCACGGCCCCGGGGCGGCGCCAGGCTTCCGGCGCCCGGGCGGGCAAAGCGTTCCGCCGGACCCGCGGGCGGTGCTGCCCGCTGTCCGAAAGGAGCCGCCGGGGCGGCGCGGGCCGGTGGTGGGGCCCACGACCCCGGTTCGTACTCAGTACCCTGGTGGCCATGTACGGCTACGACCAGAACCAGGGCGCCCAGCAGCAGTACGCCCCGCCCCAGCAGGGGTACGCGCAGCAGCCGCCGCTGTACCCCGAGCCGTCGCCGCCCTCGCTCGCCGACGCCGTGCGGGCCTTCACCACCGGATCGCTGTCCGCGGAGGACTTCCAGCAGATCTTCGCGACGTCGAAGGTCTACTGCCCGCGCGGTGACAACCCCGGCTTCCTCGCGCTGCACAACACGCAGCAGCCGGTGATCCCCATGTTCACCTCCCTCAAGGAGCTGCGCCGGTACGCGGGCAAGGAGTCCAAGTACTTCGTCATCACCGGTGCCGAGGTGATCGACCTGCTGCCCACCGGGTACGGCTTCGTCCTCGACATGGAGGGCGACCACCGGATCGTCTTCGACGCCAAGGCCGTCGAGCAGATGGTCGACTTCGCCATGCGCCGGATGTACGGCTGAGAACGGCCGCCCGCGGGAAATCCGGGAGACGGTCGTCCGCCGCGCTCCTAGGGTGCGCCGCATGACAACATCGCTCCGGCTGGAGAAGATCACCCCCGACAACGTCCTCGCCGCCTGCCGCCTCACCGTCCGCCCCGGCCAGGAGCGCTTCGTCGCTCCGGTCGCGCAGTCGCTGGCCGAGGCGTACGCGCAGCCCGACATCGCCTGGCCGCGGCTCGTCTTCGACGGCGACCGGCTCGTGGGGTTCGTGATGGGCTTCTTCGACGTCCGCTTCGACCCCAAGGACCCGCAGGACCGGCCGCGCTCCGGGCTGTGGCGTCTCGCCGTCGCCGCCGACGAGCAGGGCAAGGGGTACGGCCGCTTCGCGGTGCAGGCCGTGGCCGGCGAAGTCCGCCGGCGCGGCGGGACGCGCGTGACGGTGACGTGGACGGAGGGGGAGGGCGGACCCGAGGAGTTCTACCTCCGCCTCGGCTTCCGGCCCACCGGTGAGAAGAGCGAGGACGAGATCGTCGCCGAGCTGGAGCTGGCCTGACCCGTCCTGCCCTGAGCGCCGTGCCGGCCGGTCACCCCCACGCGGGGTGCCCGGCCGCGCTGCGTGCCCGGCCGCGCTGCGTGCCGGGCCGGGGCGGGTGTCAGGCCGGGCTGGTTGTCGGGCCGCGGTGCGTGTCATGCCGCTTCGGCCTCGATGACCGAGGAGAGGGACCGGGTCGGCATGACGCGGTTCGGGCGGAACGGCTGTTGAGGTCCAGCGGCTGGGTTCCGGGGACGGTCGCCAAGGGTTCGCTCCTGTCGTCGTGCGCGTGCGTACCTTTCTCAGCACCGGCTATATGCCCAGGTCAGGGCGGTTTCGCGGCGTCCGTCGGCCGTCTGTGCGGGCGTCGGAGCGCCTGCGGTGAAGGGCTCGGCCGGAGCCCGTGGGAACCCTTCCGCCCGGGAGCGAGGGCCTCCTTCGGGCCGCCTCGCGGCACCACCGGCGCGCGCGGCGCGGTCATGGATTCGCCGCGGATCCGCGGAGGTGCTGGGGGAGGCGCGAGGGGGGCGCGAGGGAAGGGAATGCGGAGGCACACGGCCGTGTTCCAGTAGCCAGAAGTTCATCATTCAACTAATCTGGTGGCAGCACCGGCTCCGAGGAGGACCTGTCATGCCTGCCGTAACCGTCGAGAACCCGCTCACCCTGCCTCGTGTCGGCGCGCCCGCCGACGCCGCGGCACGGCCCGTGCTGGCCGTGACCACCGCGCCCAGCGGGTTCGAAGGGGAGGGCTTCCCGGTGCGCCGCGCGTTCGCCGGCATCAACTACCGCTACCTCGACCCGTTCATCATGATGGACCAGATGGGCGAGGTGGAGTACCAGCCCGGGGAGCCGAAGGGGACCCCGTGGCACCCGCACCGCGGCTTCGAGACCGTCACGTACATCCTGGACGGGATCTTCGACCACCAGGACAGCCAGGGCGGCGGCGGCACCATCACCAACGGCGACACCCAGTGGATGACCGCGGGCTCGGGCCTCCTCCACATCGAGGCGCCGCCCGAGCACCTCGTCGTCTCCGGCGGCCTCTTCCACGGCCTGCAGCTGTGGGTGAACCTGCCGGCCAAGGACAAGATGATGGCCCCCCGCTACCAGGACATCCGCGGCGGCAACGTCCAGCTGCTCGCCTCCCAGGACGGCGGCGCGCTGCTGCGCGTCATCGCCGGTGAGCTCGACGGCCACCAGGGGCCGGGCATCACCCACACCCCGATCACCATGATCCACGCCACGCTGGCGCCGGGCGCGGAGATCACCCTGCCCTGGCGGGAGGACTTCAACGGTCTCGCGTACGTCCTGGCGGGCAAGGGTACGGCCGGTGCAGAACGCCGTCCGGTCCACCTGGGCCAGACCGCGGTCTTCGGCGCCGGGTCCTCGCTCACCCTCCGGGCGGACGAGAAGCAGGACTCCCACACCCCCGACCTGGAGGTCGTCCTCCTGGGCGGGCAGCCGATCCGTGAGCCGATGGCCCACTACGGCCCGTTCGTCATGAACACCAGGGAAGAGCTCCAGCAGGCCTTCGACGACTTCCAGAAGGGCCGGCTGGGCACCATCCCGGCCGTGCACGGCATGAAGCCCGGCGGCCCGCAGGCCGGCTGACGCCGGCTCACCCCTCCGGGGCCCGCCCACGGGCGGGCCCCGACCGGGCATGGTGCGGTGGGGGCGTGCACACGCTGCTGCCCGAGCCCGTCCGGCGCCTCGCCGCCTGGTGCGCCGTCGCGCTGCTCGTGACCGGCGTCGCGGCCGTCGGCGTATGGCTGTGCGTCACCTTCAGGACCGCCGTCACGCCGGTCCTGCTCGCCCTGCTCGGTACGGCACTCCTCGGACCGCTGTACCGGCGGCTCCTCGCCATGAAGGTCAACCGCTCGCTCGCCGCCGGACTGACCTGCGCCGCCGTCCTCGTCGTGGTCGGCGGAGTGACGTACGTGATCGTCAAGGCCCTCATGGACACCGGCGACCAGATCGTCACCTCACTGCGCCGTGCGGCGACCGACCTCACCCGGCACCTGGGCGCCGCCGGCACCTCGCTGGACGACCTCGCCGCCAACGCCAGGGAACTGCTGGGCAAGTTCGGCGGCACGGCGGCGTCCGGCGTCATCAGCGGGCTGAGCGTCGTCGGCGAGGTGATCGCCATGGCGGTCCTCGCGCTGCTGCTCGTCTTCTTCTTCCTGCGCGACTCCGCCCGCGCCGTGCCCACCCTGCGCTCCCTCGTGCCGCACGACAGCGCCGACCACGCCGAAGCCATGGCGCGCCGCGCCTTCGGCGCCGTGGAGGGCTTCATGCGCGGCACCACGTTCATCGCGCTGATCGACGCCGTCCTCATCACCGCCGGGCTGCTGATCCTGCGCGTCCCCGGCGCCGTCGGACTCGGCGCGCTCGTCTTCGTCGGCGCGTACCTCCCCTACCTCGGCGCCTTCCTCTCGGGCACGGTGGCGATCCTCGTGGCGCTCGCCGAGCGCGGGTGGGTGATCGCGCTGTGGGCCGTCGGCGTCGTCCTCGCCGTACAGCTCCTCGAAGGGCACGTGCTCCAGCCCATGGTCCAGTCCCGCACGGTCCAGATGCACCCGGCCGCCGTGATGCTCTCCATCACCGCCGGGGCGTCCGTCGCGGGCATCCTCGGCATGCTGCTGGCGGTGCCGCTCACGGCCGCCGCGTTCGGGGTCCTCGGCGAGCTGCGCAGGCGTTACGCGACCGGCGTGTCGGCGCCGTCGTAGGCGCCGCCGCCGCCGGGCCCGTCCGTCCCGCCGGGCCCGTCCGTCCCGGTGGTCCCGGTGGTCCTGTCGGGCCCGTCCGTCCCGGTGGTCCCGGTGGCGGTGGTCCTGNCGGGCCCGTCCGTCCNGGTGGTCCCGGTGGTCCCGGTGGTCCTGTCGGGCCCCTACGTCCCGTCGGCCCCGTCAGCCCCGGTGGTCCCGGTGGCACCGAGCGCGTCAGGAGCCGCGCCCGCGTCGGCGGCCCCGTCCGCGCCCGCCTCCTCGTACAGCTCGAACCAGATCGACTTGCCCTCGCCCCGCGGGTCCACGCCCCACGCGTGCGCCAGCACCTCCATCAGGACCAGGCCGCGTCCCGACGAAGCCATCTCGCCCGGGCGGCGCCGGTGCGGCAGCTCGTCGCTGGCGTCCGCCACCTCCACGCGCAGCCGGCGCGTCCCGTGCTCGCCGGTCGCCTCGGCGACGAGCAGGGCGTTGCCGTCGGTGTGCACGAGCACGTTCGTGAGCATCTCGGAGACCATCAGGACCGCCGCGTCGACCTGCTCCTCGTCCGCCCAGTCGTGCAGCAGCTCCCGCAGCTGATGCCGGGCCGCCGCGATCCGCTCCGGCTCCGCCTGCGCGACGGTCAGCGCCGTGCGGCGGGCCACCCGCCGCTGCGCCACGCCGCCCGTCCGGGACAGCAGCAGCACCGCTATGTCGTCCTCGCGCCGGTCGGCGAACGGCCCGGTCGTGTGGTGCGAACCCGGCCCGTGGACCGCCTGCACCAGACTGTCGGCCAGCACCTCCAGCGGATCGGTGGACACGTGCTGCTCCAGCAGCTTGCGGATCCGGGCCCAGCCGGACTCCAGGTCGTGTCCGCCGGTCTCCAGCAGCCCGTCCGTGCAGATCATCAGCGTCTCGCCGGGCTCCAGCGTGAACCGTGTCGTCGGGTAGTCGGTGTCCGGGACGATGCCGAGCGGCAGCCCGCCGGCGGTCGGCCGCAGCACCACCGTGCCGTCGGCCATCCGGATCGCCGGGTCCGGGTGCCCCGCCCGCGCGATGTCCACCGAGCCCGTCGCCGGGTCGACCTCCAGGTACAGGCAGGTCGCGAAGCGCCCCCCGTGGTCGCCGTGGTCGCCCGCGGCCCCGTCCGTGATGCCGTACAGGAAGCGGGACGCCCGCGACAGCACCGCGTCCGGGCGGTGGCCCTCGGAGGCGTACGCACGCAGGGCGATCCGCAGCTGCCCCATCAGCCCGGCCGCCCGTACGTCGTGCCCCTGCACATCGCCGATGACCAGGGCGATGCGCCCGCCGGGGAGCTGGATCATGTCGTACCAGTCGCCGCCGACCTGGAGGCCGCCGCCCGTCGGCACGTACCGCGCGGCCACTTCCATGCCCGGGATCGCCGGGCCGAGGACCGGCATCATCGTGCGCTGCAGCCCCAGTGACAGCTCGCGCTCCGACTCCGCCACCCCCGCCCGGGCCAGCGCCTGCGCCAGCATCCGGGCCACGGTCGACAGCACGGACCGTTCGTCCGGCGTGAAGGCGACCGTGTGCTTGAAGGCCGCCATCCAGGCGCCCATCGTGCGCCCGGCGACGATGAGGGGCAGGAACGCCCACGACTCCCTGCCGAAACGCTGCGCCAGGGGCCAGGTCGCCGGGAAGCGGGTGCGGTACTCCTCCGGCGACGGCAGGTAGATCGCCCGGCCGGTCCGTACGACCTCGGCCGCCGGGTAGTCCGTGTCCAGCGGCATGTCCGTGAAGGGGCCGTCGTCGCCCGGGTCGTGCCCGTGGTGCCCGATGATCGTCAGCCGGTCCCCCGCGACGCCGAACACGGCGAGGCCGTCCGGTGAGAACCCCGGCATCGACAGCGACGCGGCCACCCGCAGCACCTCCGCCGTCGACCGCGCCTCCGCCAGCGCCCGCCCCGCGTCCAGCAGGAACGCCTCCCGCGAGCGGCGCCAGTCACCGGTGACGGGCGTGCGCGCGGCGGTGCCGGGCTGCGGTTCGGCCACCTCCTGGATCATGCCGACGAGCTGGTAATCGGTACCGTCGATGAAGGGCTTGGAGCGGCTGCGCACCGTACGGATCACCCGGCCGCTCCCGTCCATGATCCGCAGCCGCGCCTCGGCGAGGGTGCCCTCGGCGACGGCGAGGTTCACGATCCCGTCGATCTCGTTCCAGTCGACCGGGTGGAAGCGGGACCGCACGGCCGCCTCCGACAGCTCCACCGGCTCGGCGGGCAGGCCGAGCAGCCGGGCCGCCTCCGCGTCGAGCGTGACGATCCCGGTCGCGTTGTCCCAGCGCCACACGCCGGTCGCGATGGCGGCCAGGACGTCCTCGGTACGCATTGCCCCACTCTAGGAAGACGAGCCGACCCGTCGCCACCGTTCGATCTTGGAACCCCGCCGTGACACGGCCGGTACCCTTGACGGGTCGAGTTGTACCCCTATCCCGAAGACTGGATGAACGACGATGCATCGGTACAGGTCCCACACCTGCGGCGAGCTCCGCGCCTCTGACGTCGGCACCGACGTCCGGCTGAGCGGCTGGCTGCACAATCGGCGCGACCTGGGCGGCATCCTCTTCATCGATCTGCGCGACCACTACGGCATCACGCAGCTGGTCGCCCGGCCCGGCACCGCCGCGTACGAGGCGCTGGACAAGCAGACCAAGGAGTCCGTGGTACGCGTCGACGGCAAGGTCGTCTCGCGCGGAGCGGAGAACATCAACGCCGACCTGCCGACCGGTGAGGTCGAGGTCGAGGTCTCCGACGTCGAGGTCCTCGGCGCGTCCGCCCCGCTGCCGTTCACGATCAACACGGACGACGGCGTCAACGAGGAGCGCCGCCTGGAGTACCGCTTCCTCGACCTGCGCCGCGAGCGCATGCACCGCAACATCATGCTGCGCACCGCGGTCATCTCCGCCATGCGCCAGAAGATGACGGCGCTCGGCTTCAACGAGATGGCGACCCCGATCCTCACCGCGACCTCGCCCGAGGGCGCGCGCGACTTCGTCGTCCCGTCCCGCCTGAACCCCGGCAAGTTCTACGCGCTGCCGCAGGCGCCGCAGCAGTTCAAGCAGCTGCTGATGATCTCGGGCTTCGACCGGTACTTCCAGATCGCGCCCTGCTTCCGCGACGAGGACGCCCGCGCCGACCGCTCGCCGGGCGAGTTCTACCAGCTCGACATCGAGATGAGCTTCGTCGAGCAGGAGGACGTCTTCCAGCCGGTCGAGAAGCTCATGACCGAGCTGTTCGAGGAGTTCGGCGGCGGCCGCCACGTCACCTCGCCGTTCCCGCGGATCCCGTTCCGCGAGGCGATGTTGAAGTACGGCTCCGACAAGCCGGACCTGCGCGCGCGGCTGGAGCTCGTCGACATCACGGACGTGTTCGCCGACTCCGGGTTCAAGGCGTTCGCGGGCAAGCACGTGCGGGCGCTGCCGGTCCCGGACGTGGCCGACCAGACCCGTAAGTTCTTCGACTCCCTCGGCGACTTCGCCGTCGAGCACGGCGCCAAGGGCCTGGCCTGGATCCGCGTCGGCGAGGACATGGCCCTCACCGGTCCGATCGCCAAGTTCCTCACCGAGGACGACGTCACGACGCTGGTGGAGCGCCTCGGCCTCAAGCCGGGCCACGCGGTGTTCTTCGGCGCCGGCGAGTTCGACGAGGTCTCCAAGATCATGGGCGCGGTCCGCGTCGAGGCCGCCAAGCGGGCCGGCCACTTCGAGGAGAACGTCTTCCGCTTCTGCTGGATCGTCGACTTCCCGATGTACGAGAAGGACGAGGAGACCGGCCGGATCGACTTCTCGCACAACCCCTTCTCGATGCCGCAGGGCGGCCTGGAGGCCCTGGAGACCCAGGACCCGCTGGACATCCTGGGCTGGCAGTACGACATCGTGTGCAACGGCGTCGAGCTGTCCTCCGGCGCGATCCGGAACCACGAGCCGGACATCATGTTCAAGGCGTTCGAGATCGCGGGCTACGACCGCGAGACGGTCGAGCGCGAGTTCACCGGCATGCTCAAGGCCTTCCAGTACGGCGCCCCGCCGCACGGCGGCATCGCCCCGGGCGTGGACCGCATCGTCATGCTCCTCGCGGACGAGCCGAACATCCGCGAGACGATCGCCTTCCCGCTGAACGGCAACGCCCAGGACCTGATGATGGGCGCCCCGACGGAGCTGGACGAGGCCCGCCTGCGCGAGCTGAACATCCAGCTGCGCAAGCCGGTGGCGAAGGAGAAGCCGTCCGACGCCCGCCCGGTGACGGACGCGGTGCACCCGGACGCGGCGCGGTAGGCACGCGCACGGAGTGTCCGAAGGCCCGGGATCCTCGGATCCCGGGCTTCTTCGTTCCCGGGTCACGGTCCTGAAGCGCATGGCCCGCAGGTGCCTGGCTCAGGGCCGCGGAAGGCGCGGTCGCAGGTGTCGCAGTTCTGGAGCGGATGCCGGACGGCCGCGGGTGCTTCCGGGGCGCGGAAGGGCGGCAGGGGCGGGAGCAGGGCGGCGAGGCGGTGGGCCAGGAGGGCGGCCGGGCGGTGCAGCGGCTCCGGTGGCAGGCCGGTGGTCAGAGCGCGCTGGACGGCCTCGGGTGTGAGGTCGCGTTCGAGCCAGGCGGCGACGCCCGGGACGAGATGCTCGGCGTCCGTGGCGGAGAGCAGGAGGCGGGGATCCTCGCGGCGGAGGCCGGAGAGCACCCCCAGGGCGGTCCGGAGCAGGTCGGGGGCGGGGTACGCGGGCCGCGGTACGGCGGGCAGCGCGCGGCGGCGGGCCTGCTCGTCGGCGCTCCGCCGGGGCCGGGGCTTCGGCGCCTCGGTGGCGCTGGACCGGCCGGGCTGGTTGCAGGAGACCGTGCGGGTGACGATCCTGCCCCCATCGGTGCGCATGCGGGTGCGACGCAGATAGCCGTGGGCCTCCAGCTCGCGCAGGGCGCCCGCGATCCGGGTCTTTCCTTCGGGGAAGCGGCCGGTGAGGGTGCCGATGTCGACCTGGGCGCCGCCGGGGAGCGACTGGATGTGGACGGCCAGGCCGATCGCGAGGAGCGACAGTTCGGCGTGCTGGGCGAGGTGGTTGCCGATCACCGTGAAGCGGCTGGTGTGACGGGAGTTGTCGTGGATGACGCCGCCGCAGTGCGTGGCCTTGCGGGCTCGCCGGGAGGGGTGGTTTTTCCCGTCGCTACGGGACTGGGCGTGCGCGCGCACGCTAGTGTTTTGGGTATCCATCGGGAAGCCCTTAACTTCCTCGGTGGTCAGGCCCTCGCCTTGGGATTCGCACTCCCGGCGGGGGCCGACGCATGTCAGTGGTGATGTGGTGTGTCGCGCTGAGCGTAGATCAAGCAACCCGCCCCAAAGATAGCCAAGTTGCCATTTTTCACCCGAGTGAGTGAGCGGCTCATCGAACGGGAGGAGGGGTGGGGTTTGGTGAGGTTCTTTCCCTCTCTTCGTTCCTGGGGGAGACCGGCGGCCCCACCGGAGTCCACGATCCCGGACTCCGGTGACTGAGCCGTTCTCGCACATCAGAGGGGCGTGAGGTCGACTTCCGCCCAGACGGTCTTCTGGGGGGCGGGGCCGAGCCCGACGCCCCAGCGGTCGGCGAGCGCCTCGACGAGGAGCAGCCCGCGGCCGGAGTCCCCGTCGGGCGACGGCAGCCGCCGGCGCGGCAGAGCGTCGGCCCGGGTGTCCGTGACCTCGATCCGCAGGGCGTCCTCGTGGACGAGCAGTACGAGCCGGAAGTCACGGCCGGCCACGCGGCCGTGCGTGGCGGCGTTGGCCGTGAGCTCCGCGACAAGCTGCACGGCGGCCTCGGTCACGCGATGCGGCAGTTCCTCCCTGGTGCGCATCCACTCGGCGGCGAGCAGCCGGGCGAGCCGCGCACCGCGTGGTGTGGGGGACAGCAGCACGCGGAAGTGGGCGGAGGGCGAGAGGAGTTGAGCGACGTCGATCTGGTTCACGTCACTGAGCGTGGCCACCTTCGCCTACCGTGAACAGTGACAAGGTCGATACGTAGGGTGACTGTCCGGAGCTTGTCCACTGCTGTCCGGGCTGTCCGAATCCGCCCGTGGGGTAGGGACGTCGCGGCACGAGAGCGCGGACAGAGGGGTGCGGGTATGTCGGTGGACGGCGAGACCGGGGTGCGGCTCAGGAGCGAGGCGGACGAGCCGGGTTGGGAGGTGGACCCGGACGACGACTGGGGCGTGGCCGTCATCGCCACGGTGGGCCGGCAGGTGAAGCTGCGGAGGGAGGCGGTGGGGATGCGCGCCGCCGACTTCGGTGTGGCCGTCGGCTACGGCGAGGACCTCATCTACAAGATCGAGGCCGGAAAGCGGATCCCCCGGCCCGAGTTCCTGGACAAGGCGGACGAGGTCCTGGGGGCGGGTGGTCTGCTCTCGGCCATGAAGGAGGACGTGGCGAAGGTCCGGTACCCGAAGAAGGTGCGGGAGTTGGCGAAGCTGGAGGCGCGGGCGGTCGAGTTCCAGCTGTACGACCCGCTGAACATTCACGGCCTGTTGCAGACACCGGAGTACGCACGCGGGCTGCTGCTCATGCGAAGGCCCGCGTACTCGCAGGACGAGGTGGAGCGGATGGTGGCCGGTCGTGTCGCCCGTAAGTCCGTTTTCGAGCGGGACCCTGTACCCGAACTCGGCTTCGTCCTGGAGGAGTGGACGCTTCGGCGTCCTCTGGGCGGAAGGGCGCTGCTGCGTGCCCAGCTCGGACACCTGCTGGAGGTGGCAGGGCTGAGGAACGTCGAGCTTCAGGTGATGCCGATGAGCCGCGAGGAGCATGCCGGACTGGCAGGCGGTATCGAGGTGCTGAAGTTCGGCGACGGGTCGGCCGTCGGGCGCTCACCTGCCGTGGCCAACGGCCGACCCGTGACCGAGCGGAAACAGCTCCATATCCTGGAGTTGCGCTACGGCATCATCCGGGCCCAGGCTCTCACTCCCCGTGAGTCGACAGCCTTCATCGAGCAACTGCTGGGAGAGACATGATCCGCAACACCTCGGCCGGGGACGCCTCCGGACTGGCGTGGTTCAAGAGCAGCTACAGCAGCAGCAGCGAGGGCGACTCGTGCGTCGAGGTCGCCACTTCCCCGGGCACGGTCCACGTCCGCGACTCCAAGTGCCTCGGCGGCCCCCAGCTCGCGCTCACCCCGACCGCCTGGGCGGGCTTCGTGTCGTACGCGTCGGGCAACTGACGGCACCGACCGCACGTGCCACACCCGGTCCGCTGCCGCTCGACCAGGTCCGGGTTTGCCAGGAGCGCCCGGGATATCCGGATCCCGGGCCCGTCGCACCGACGACCCCGAACTCCTTGATCGGGCGGACGCCCCGCTGGTCGCCCTGGCCGCCGCCGGTCATTCTCCCCCTGGCCCTCGCTTCGTTTCCCGGACGAGGCTTCGGATCCTCTCCCGCAGCTCACTGTCCGTCAGGTTACCGGGCTCTCTGAGTTCAGGGTCGGGCGTGTAGTCCTAAAGCACCATGAACACTCGATCGAGAAGATCGGTCAAGTGCCCGCTTGCCCGTTCACCCTGAGAATATGCGGACCTCCGGGCTTCCCACCATCCGTCCGCGAATTCCGCCGCGGTGCATGTGCCCTGAGTAAAGCTGGTAAGGAGCGACATAAGGCGAGCTGAAGCAGTTCCCGGTGTGACATCGCCGGGGCGGGACCACGCTCTGTGGACAGACGGGTAGGTTGTGGCGATCCTCTGGAGATATGGCCAATGCCTCTCCAACGCCCGTGCGTAGCGCCCGAAGCTAGCCCGGGCCGCATCGATTCCTTCAGGCACTGCGGCGGTCAGGAACACCTCAGTCCCGGCAATCAGCGTGTATCCCGGTGCGGGAAACAGCACGGCTCCTTGCAGGTCCGGGGTGTACAGAATCGCAGGAGGCGTAGTACCAGCGAGGCCGGTCTCGGTGGGTCGACGCGGTACTGCCCTGGCCGAGGTGCCGTGGGTGACGGCCGTAGGCGGGGCGTCGAGAATGTGCTGCGTGCCCACAGCCCGGCACCCTGCTTCGATGCGGCGAATCATGGCGGCGTCCAGGTGGGTGCTTGCGGGGACAGGGGCCACGCTCTTGCCGGACAGCCATGCCTGCGCGAAGACTCCGTCCGGTCCGAGCAACAGGCTTTGCTGCTCGAGCCGGCTGTCATGGGGAGGTGGTGTCACCACAAGAACCCCTTATGAATGATTCCGTCGAGCTGCACTCGGCGCCCTCCACGGAGACGATCCCCAGTCGGGGTACGGGTTCGGCGTCGGCGTGCATGCGGTCAGTCCCTCGCATCGAGGATGTGCGCGAACGTCCTGAAGCGCTGCTTGATCGCCGCAGGAGTGGTCGAGGAGGGCATCAGGACACCAGGGAGATACGCCACGCGCCACATGCGGAAGACGTCCCGGACGGCAGTCGCGTGACCGAGTCCGACCAGGGCGGCCGCGATGTCGATGACCGCGACGATGAGCGGCACGAGGTCTTCCGGGTCACGGTGAGGGATTCTCTGCGCGGCCGCTCCCACGAGTGCGTGCATGAGGTTCACCAGTTGGATGTCGGCTCCGGCGCGGAGCATTCTCCGTACGCTCTCGGGCTGTTCGAGGAGTGGTGAGTACGCTTCGACGCCACCGGACCACAGCAGCAGTGAGGCCGCGGTGATGGCGTGATCGCGATGCCAGCCCAGGTCATCGACGATGCGCATCGTTTCGGGCGGAAAGCCCCCGATATCCCGCACGGCCGCCAGGATCCGGTTCAACTCGTCGCGATGACGGGCGGTGAAGTCACTCACCGAGATGGTCGACAGCGGCCGGCCACCGCCCGCGTCGACGACCGATCCGATTTCCACGATGCCGCCCAGCGGGCCGAAGACTTCCCGCCCGAGCCTTTCGGTTTTCCCGCGCCCTTTCGTCACTCCATATGCTTACCGGATCAGGCCGTGACCGTCGTGCCCGCTTCGGTGAGCGAGGGGTAGTCGGTGTAGCCGGTCTCGCCGCCCTCGTACATCCAGCCGTTGTCGCGCAGCGGGTTGAGCGGTGCGCCGGTCCGCAGCCGTTGGACCAGGTCGGGGTTGGCCATGAAGGCCCGGCCGAGCGCGATCAGGTCGGCACCGGCGGCCAGCAGCCGCTCGCCCGCCTGCCTGCCACCATCGGCGGGCAGCGGACCACCCCATCCCAGGGCCGGGTTTGCGACCAGTGTGCCGGTCCACCTCTTGCGGATCTCCTGCCACAGCGGGTCATCGGGGTCGGCGAACACGGTGTGCAGGTAGGCGAGACGGTCATCGGCGAGAGCGTCGACGAGCGCCGGATAGAGCTGCTTCGTCTCGCCCTCCTCAATGCCGTTGATGGTGTTTCCGGGAGAGATGCGCAGGCCGACCCGCTCGGGTCCGATGGCCGCGGCGACCGCCCGCACCACCTCGACGACGAACCGGATGCGGCCGGTGATCGAGCTGCCGTAGGCGTCGGTGCGGTGGTTGGTGTTCCGTGCCATGAACTGGTGCAGGAGGTGGCCGTTGGCGGCGTGCACCTCCACCCCGGCGAAGCCGGCATCGACGGCGTTGCGGGCGGCAGTGGCGAAGTCGGCCACGGTCGACCGGATGTCGGCGACGGTCATTTCCCGGGGCACGACGGCGTCCTTGCGCCCGCTCGGCGTGTGGATGGTTTCCGGGAGCGGGACGGGGGAGGGCGCCACCGGCACCAGACCGCTGTTGTCGGGGTGGCCGACCCGGCCGCCGTGCTGGAGCTGGAGGAACATCCGGCCGCC
Organism: Streptomyces sp. NRRL S-118; assembly: GCF_000716335.1. GTDB lineage: Bacteria > Actinomycetota > Actinomycetes > Streptomycetales > Streptomycetaceae > Streptomyces. Next base: position 329,898 of record NZ_KL591004.1, read on the forward strand.
CGCGGCGTGGACCGCGCCGGTGACCAGCCGCCAGCCGGCCACCTGGGCGTCATCGTGGATCCCGGGGATGTTGGGGTACGTCTGCCCCACCGCGTTGGGCGTGGTCGCCTCGGCGATGATCAGTCCGGCGGAGGCGCGCTGCGCGTAGTACGTGGCCATGAGCGGCTGCGGGACGCCGTCGGCACCGGCGCGGTTGCGGGTCAACGGCGCCATGACGAGCCGGTTGGGCAGGCGCAGGGCACCGAGGCGGGCGGGCTGGAACAGGCGGGATTTCTCCGGTGCGTTTGTCATGCCGGTACGGTAGAAGTTGACATCAGTGTCAGGCTCAAGTCCTCGGACCGACAGGCGAGGTGTGTGATGCGGATCGGCGAACTGGCCCGGCGTACCGGAGTGAGCGAGCGGTCGCTGCGCTACTACGAGACACAGGGCCTGCTGACCGCCGAGCGCACCCCGGGCGGCCAGCGAATCTACGGCGACTGGGCCGTCGACCGGGTCATCCGTATCCAGGTTCTCTACGCGGCCGGCCTCCACAGCAGGAAGATCGCCCAGCTCCTCCCCTGTATGCGCGACACGGACGGCGGCCCCTCCGAGATCGCCACCGCGCGCCTGGTCGCCGACCTCACCACGGAACGGGACCGCATCGACCGCGTGATCACCGATCTGCTCCGCTCCCGCGAGGTCCTGGACGAGGTGATCACGGCGGCGTCGGGTGCGTCCGCCCCCACATCGCCTCTTCCGGCGCGTTAGCGCGCCACTTGGCGCCCCGGGGCCGGCAAGGCGGACGACGGCGCGGTGTACCGCGCCCTCACGGCCGGTCTTGGGAAACAACCGGATACCCGTGCAATACCGAGCTCAAGACGTCCCGCCTGCACAACCTATCCGCGCCAGCCCCGGTCAGCGTGACCTTGCCGGAGTGGACGGTATCCAGCTGGTCGGCCTGCCTGCCGTACCACTCGATGGAAGACAGTCGGAGTCTGGCGGTGGTCCTGGGGTGCTGGAACACCATGCCCAGCCGGGCTGTGCCTTCGATGCACCGAACCACACACACGGCGACGTCATCTGCTGCGCCGGCATGACCTGGGGTCAGGGACTCGATGAATTCGATGCTGAGAGTCGCCCCCTCGGCCCGGCTATCCAGCACGTCAGTGCGCCTCCTCGGCGAAGCGGGCGATCTGTTCCGCAGTAGGTTTGCTACGTCGTATTCATGGACGGGGTCGATGTCCCCGCTGCCAAGCAGCCCGCCGGCCATTCGGCTTCGCGGCAACGTTCCTGACGCGGATCCCGTCCACGGCAGTGCCTCCCGCCCTCCGGGAGGGGGTCGGTGCCAGTGTCCTTCCGGTGCTGGAGCGCAAGCGAAACCGCCGAATGTTCGGGATCTTTCCATAGAGCTTTACGAGGTCTCCGGCATTCGACAGCTTCAGATCATCGGTCGTAGCAGTAGTGCTGGGTTCTGTCTGGGGGAGGGCGGAGCGCGTGGTCCCAAGTCATGGTGACGTTCGATGACCGGCTCGCCAGTGTGCCCTTGCCGGCTTCCGGGAGGCGAACTAATCCTGAAAACTTTGAAGCAGATTCGTAAGGTCTGATTCGGAATCCTTGGAGCAGGAGAGGACGACTGTGAATCTGCTGAGTGTCGATCCCTCGGGCCGCTTCACGTAAGACCATCGTCGACCCGCACGCCAGAGTGTCCTGAAAAATTCGTCGCGGGCAGCGTTGTCTTCGCGCAGAGCACGGTCTGCGGATCTTACGATCACGACATGGTGGTCTACTGAGAGCCATTGAAGATCCCGAAGGCAATCGTAGACGGCGTTCCAATTCCAGCCGAAATATTCGGGGAACTTCAATGACTCCTGGAGGTTTTGAAACGCCGAGAACTCGTCGGGAATTTCTTGCCCTTCCAGGTGTGCCACATAAAAGCGGCCCTGTATCGGGAGGAGCTCGTCGATCGGCACGCCGCCGCCCGTCGTGATGATATGCATCCATGGATCGATATGGATGGCGATTGCCTCTTCTTTCATTGCTCTGCCCATCTAGGACTTTCCGCAACAATGTACGTCTGATAGTGGGTTGGAGTATAGTATGAGGACCCATCGCTGCCGAACACCCATCGCTCGCCACCTGGTTCGGGGTTATCCGGAGACGGATAGGTCCCATATTCTTGGTATGTTATCGGATTGCCTGATGGGTCGTGAGTGGGGAGTCGGTATCCGTCGTTTTTCCCGTTGTTCTCAAACGGCTCCACCCACCACTTCGGTCCATGGAATCCCGGCCCACCCCACCATCCAAGATTAAAATTCTTCATGTCCTGGAGGACTATCATGGCCTCTTTCGGGATTGAGTCAGGCACCCAGCCCTTAAGTTTGCTGACGTTCCCCAAAGTTTTCCCTGGAGCGAACTCCTTGCAGCCTGACAGCCCGATGGGGTCAGCCCACGTGTGTGGATTGCGAACGTACGTCGCGGGGTTCGGGGCCGGGCTCAGCCCCAGCGGATCCGGGCTCAGGTAGCGAGCCGATTCCGGGTCGTAGTAGCGGAAGTAGTTGTAGTGGAGGCCCGACTCCGGGTCGAAGTACTGGCCGGGGAAGCGGAGCGGGGTGTACGCCGTGGCGTCGCGGTTCCAGGTCGTCGTGCCCCAGAGGGTCGTGCGGGTGCGCCAGGCCAGGTCGCCCGACTCGTCGACGAGTTCCGTCGGGGTGCCGATCAGGTCGGTGACGATGGCGAAGAAGCGTTCGTCGTCCGTGTCCGTGCGGCGTTCCGTCTGGGTGAGGGGGCGCAGCCCTGCGTGGTCCCAGGTCAGGACGATGTTCGCGGTCGTCTGCTCGCAGAGGGTCGCGCCGTCCCAGGTGAAGTGGATTGTTTCCAGATCCGAGTGCTTGGATGTCCGGCGGCCCAGCGGGTCGTACGCGTAGCGCCAGACCGTGCCGTCGGGTGTCGTCACCGACGTCAGCCGGTCCTCCGCGTCCCACTCGTAGCGCCAGGTGTCCGGCTTGCGGGACAGGCGGGTCCTCTGCCGCAGGACGATCCGGCCCTGGGCGTCATGTTCGTAGCGGACGGCGCCCGCGCGGGTGATGCGGGTGCCCTCATAGGCACGCGGGCCCGTCACGTCGTGGGCCGGGTGGGCGGACGGCCAGTCCGCCTCCGTCTGGTTGCCCGCCTCGTCGTACGCGTACCGCTCCGTCCACCGGTCCGCCCGCACCGCCGTGACCCGGCCGGCACCGTCGAGGTCGAAGCTGCGTGTGCCCGAGAGGCCGTCCGTGACGGAGACGAGCCCTCCGTCGGGACGGTAGTCGTACGCCCGATGCTGTAGACGGCCACCCCGGGACGTGACCTCCTGGGCCGTCAGCCGGCTCACCGCGTCGTACGACGACGTCAGCGACACGACGTCCGAGACCGTGCGCTCCACCTCCCGCCCCAGCGCGTCGAAGGCGAAGGCGAGTTCCCGGCCGGACGTGGTAAGCCCCCTCCTGCGGCCCGCCGCGTCGTAGGACCACGTGCTGACCGAACCGCCCGGCGTCGTCCTCCCCACCCTGCGGCCGAGCTCGTCGTACGCGTACGACAGCGTCCGGCCGTTGACGGTTTCCGACTTCAGACGGCCGTGGCGGTCCCGGAGGCGCTCCAGCCTCGCGTCCGGGTTCGTTGCCACCGCCAGTTCGTCGAAGACGTCGTACTCGTAGGTGCTGACCGCCCCTTCGGCGTCCTTGCGTACGATCCGGCCGAAAACGTCACGCTCCAACCGGACCGTCTGCCCCAGGCCGTTCGTGCGGGAGATCAGGCGGCCCGCCGCGTCATGCGCGTAGGTCAGGGCGCGGCCGTCGAAGTCCGTTTCGGAGGTGAGACGGCCCGCCGGGTCGTAGGCGTAGTCCCACGTGAGGCCCTGCGGGTTCGTCACCCGTGTCAGCCGCAGGTTCGTGTCGTGTGAGAACTCGTAGCGCACGCCGTCCGGGCCGGTCCGGGCCGTCAGCAGGTCGAAGTCCGTGTACTCGAACCGGGTCACCGAGCCCATGGCGTCCGTGTGGGACAGGCAGTTGCCCTCGCCGTCGTACGTCCACGACTGCTCTGTGCCGTCCGGTTCCGTGCGCCGGGCCGGTTTGCCCTCGACGGTCCATTCGAGGCGGGTCACCGAGCCCAGCGGATCGGTGATGGTGACCGGACGGCCGAAGCCGTCGCGTTCGTAGTGGACGGTCGCCCCGAGCGGGTCGGTGATCGTGACCGGCAGGCCGGCGCCGTCGCAGCGCAGGGCGGTCGAGTGGCCGAGCACGTCGGTGATCGTCGTCAGGTGGCCCTGCGCGTCGTACGCGAAGCGGGTCGTCGCCCCGGCGGAGTCGGTGACCGAGGTGCGGTTGCCCTTCTCGTCGTACGTCTGGCGTACCACCGTGCCGTCCGCGCCGCGCACCCGGACCGGCAGGCCCAGCGCGTCGTACTCGGCGGATATCTCGCGGCCGTCCGGTCTCACCACTGCACTCAGCCGACCGCCGTCGTCGTAGGTGAAGCGGGTGACGTGGCCGAGCGGGTCCGTGCGGGACAGGAGCCGGTTGTACCGGTCGTACTCGGAGCGGACGACCGCCCCGAGGGGGTCGATCTCGCCGACGACCTGCATCCGTTCGTTGACGAGGAAGCGGGTCGTGTGGCCCAGGCCGTCGGTGACGGACGTCTGCCGCAGACCGGTGTCCGCGTCCATGTCGTCCCAGGTGAAGTGGGATTCGAGGTGGCCGTTCGAGCCCGACTGGTACACACAGCGGTGGCGGTCGTCGTAGACGTAGTCGAAGTGGCTTCCGTTGGTGTCCGTCCAGGACGTGATGCGGCCCAGTTCGTCGTAGCCGAAGCACAGGGGCCGGCCCGAGGAGTTGGTGACCTCGGTCAGATGGCCGTCCGTGTAGCCGTAGCGGAGGATCTCCTGGTCGGTGCCGTCGGGGGCGGCGCCCGCGAGGTGGAGGGCGGTGACGCGGCCTTCGGAGGTGGTGAGCCTCAGGTGGTAGCCGCCGTGGTGGACGATCGAGGACGGGGCGCCGGCTTGGTCGTACTCGAAGGTGGTCCAGCGGCCGTTGCGGTCGTCCAGCTGGGTCAGCAGGGCAAGGCCGGCGCCCTGCTCGGTGAAGTGCCGGACGAGGCCGGTACCGGGATCGGTGACGGTGTAAGTGTCCCCCGCGCGGTCCAGGGGCCAGCGGCGGCCGTGGGTGGGCATGACCGGCACCCCGGGCGCGGGGTGCGGGTAGGCCAGGAGGCTGCCGTCCTCGCAGACGAACACGACCCCTTCGGAGTCGATCTCCAGGCGCTGATCGATGGTGCTCGACCACGTCGGGCCGAACCATCGGCCCGCGCGGTAGGACGACTCGAAGGTTCGGGTGAAGCCCAGCGGTAAGGAGCCCGGCAGAGTGACGTCCGTCTGCGGCAGGATCATCCTGCCCGTCGCCATGTCGACGGGGTCTCCCTTGCACTGCCGGTCAGTGCACTGGCGTGACCTGTCGTGCGGATCCTCGCTGTGCCCGGCACGCCCCTTGCCGACGCCGTCCGGGGTGTTGTCCGCGCCCTTGCGGGCGAGGGACTTCAGCCCACCGGCGCCCCTGGTGCCGACGGCCTCCGGGGCCAGCCGGCCCCAGAACTCGCTCGGGTCCTCCTGGAACGCGTCCCATGCGCCCTTCACCGCCCGGTCGGGGTGGGCCGCGCTGGTCACCGCCCCGGCCAGCGTCATGTTGACGTTCTCGTAGTACTCGGCCGGGTGCGTGCGGTTGTACCCGTCGAGAGGGTGGAGCGAGCGGACGAAGTTGGTGAGACCGACCGTGCCTTTGACCGCTCCGCCCACGAAGTGCACCGTCTCGATGCCGTTGCCCATCGCGCGGTCCAGCAGGTCGAGCTTGGCGCGCTCCATGGCGGATTTCTCGGCGGGGGCGTGGGCGAGGGCCGCGGTGACGACCTGGTTGGCCCTCTCGGCGGCCGCGTCGCGCTGGCGGCGGGCGTTGTCGAGGATTTCCTGGGCCTGGTCGCGCAGCGCCTGGCCCGGGTCGGTGAAGGGAGCCGGTTCCGGCAGTGGCGCGTCGCTGGTGCGTGCCGTGTTGTAGGCGTCGACCTTCTCGTTGTGCGCGTCGACGGCCTTCCGCGAGGTTTCGTTGCCCTGCTTGAACAGGGCGATCGCTTCCCTGGCCATCCCCTGTGCCGCGGTCACCGTCGCGGCGTACGCGGTGAGCGCTGCGGCCGCGGCCTCGAAGGCGTCCGCCGCGTGCAGCCAGTCGGTGGGCAGGAGCTGGAACTTATCCCGGAAGGTGTCGGCGGCCTCGCCCTTCCAGTGGGCGGAGTCCAGTCCCTTCATGCCGGCGCCGACCATGTTGAAGGCCGCGCTGAAGTCGCGCAGGTTCTTCGCACTCGCGGTGATTTTGGACGCCTGGCCGTGGACCAGCTCACCGGCCTCCTCGCTCTGGCCGAGCTGCTTCTCACCGACTTCCGCTCCCAGCGCGGAGGCCGCGCTGTCGCCCCAGTCGGTGACCGACTCGGCGATGCCTTCCGCGCCGACGTGGTCCAGGACCTCCCCCAGGGCATCGGTGCCCTTGTCGATACCCACGCCGACGACCTTCTCGCCGGCCTCCCAGGCGTCCCCCAGCTTCCCGAGCCAGTCCGTCATCTACTCGCTCCCCCAAGCCGGCCGCTCGCCTCGCTCGATCGCCTCCCGGGTGGGGCCGAACGTCTCGCGCATGCGCTCGTCCACGGCCTCACGCAGCGCCGGGTCCAAGGCACCGCTGTTCTCCATCGAGTCCAGAGCGGCGTCCTCGAGGTCGTAGCCGGTGTCCTTCCACGTCTGCTCGACGTTCCGGTGCGCCGCCGCCATCGACTCCGGGCTGTAGTCCGCGTTGTCGCCCGTCCTCTGGGACTTGATGTCGTCCCAGTCCTTGGCCTTGACCTCGTCCTCGCTGAGGTGCGGATTGCCGTTCAGCCCATTCACGGCGATCTTGACGGTGTCCTTGACGTACTGCTCCTGCTCGTGGAAGGCCCCCGCGGACAACCCGATGGCCGAGACGAAGCCGTTGCCGCGCTGCATCAGCTCCCGGACACCCCACTCCCAGCGCTCGCAGAATGTCTTGAACCCGGCGGTCAGTCCCGCATGACCCAACTCCAGGCTGGTCAAGGTCAGGTCGGAGAACCCGCGACCGGTGGTCGCCTCGCCGATCATGCCGAGGTCCTTGAGTTCCCCGTGCGCCTTGTCGATGCCTGCCGCGATCAGCCGGAAGCCGGCATTCGACGCCGCGAGATCGGGATCCGTACCGCTCACTGCTTCCCCCCGAGTTCCACCACCGCCGCGTCCGGCACGATGCCCTCCACCGGCGGGAACACCACGCCGTCCTCGCTGCCCGCGTCCAGCGCCACACCCGCCGGTACCCCCAGCTTCGGCACCAGCACATCCAGCAGCCGCGCCCCCAGCACCGCCCGGTACTCCCACTCCCGCCCGGCCTCACCACGTGCATGTGCGAACCGTGCCAGCGTCTCCTCGTTCGAGAACGCGCAGATCCACCGGACCCCGCCGTGTTCGGCGATCCAGGGACCCCCGTGCGGATCGACCGGTACCAGCACGGCCGTACGCCGGAACTCGCCCAGCAGGGCGGCGAACTCCCGCCGCGCTGACGTGAGGGAAGGCGGTTCGAGTGGTGTGGAAGGCGCCGGCGCCGGACACCTCGGTCCGTCCAGCAGATCCGCCAGCCGCGAGGGCCGGCCGGATGGCGACTCGTCCGCTGTGGTCATGTCCCCGTTCACGGTCACGACGGGGATCATCACACGGTCGGATTTTCGATTGCAATGAGTTGTCTCGGAAACGGCTGGATGCAGTACCGCCGCACTGCCGCACACGACAAGACCGCCGCCCTCCGGGGAGGGCGGCGGTCGTGGTGGTGGGGCGGGGGGACGTCAGTCCTTCTTCGGGTCCTCCAGGCGCGGGAAGAGCACCGCGCCCTTCGTCACCGTCGCGCCGGCGGGCAACTGCCCCCACGTGGCGGCGTCCTGCACCCGCTGCCCGGCCAGGGCGCCCAGGGCCGGTTCGGCGCCGAGCGAGTCCCAGAGCTTCTGGGAGGTGTCCGGCATGATCGGGTTCAGCAGGACGGCGACCGCGCGCAGGGACTCCGCGGCGGTGTAGAGGATCGTCGCCAGGCGGGCGCGGCCCTCGTCGGACGTGTCCTTGGCGACCTTCCAGGGCTCCTGCTCCGTGATGTAGCCGTTGACCTGCTTCACGAAGTCGAAGATCGCCAGGATGCCGCCCTGGAAGTCCAGCTCCTCGCCGATCTTCCGGTCCGCCTCGGCGACCGCCTTGGCCAGGCCCTCCCGGACCGCCTGCTCGGCGTCACCGGAGGCCGTGGCCTCCGGCAGCGCGCCCTCGAAGTACTTGCCGACCATCGCCGCCACGCGCGAGGCGAGGTTGCCGTAGTCGTTGGCCAGCTCGGAGGTGTAGCGGGCGGTGAAGTCCTCCCACGAGAAGGAACCGTCGCTGCCGAACGCGATCGCCCGCAGGAAGTACCAGCGGTACGCGTCCACGCCGAAGTGCGAGGTCAGGTCCTGCGGCTTGATGCCCGTCAGGTTCGACTTCGACATCTTCTCGCCGCCGACCATCAGCCAGCCGTTCGCCGCGACCTTGCCCGGCACCGGCAGACCCTGCGCCATCAGCATCGCGGGCCAGATCACCGCGTGGAAGCGCAGGATGTCCTTGCCGACCAGGTGCACGTTCGCCGGGAACGTCTCGTCGAACTTCGCCTGGTTCGAGCCGTAGCCGACGGCCGTCGCGTAGTTCAGGAGCGCGTCGACCCACACGTAGATGACGTGCTTGTCGTCCCACGGGATCGGGATGCCCCAGTCGAAGGTCGACCGGGAGATGGACAGGTCCTGGAGTCCCTGCTTCACGAAGTTCACGACCTCGTTGCGGGCCGACTCCGGCTGGATGAAGTCCGGGTTCGCCTCGTAGAACTCCAGCAGCTTCGGGCCGTACTCGCTCAGCTTGAAGAAGTAGTTCTCCTCCTTGAGGATCTCCACCGGCTTCTTGTGGACCGGGCACAGCTTCGTGCCGTCCTCCGCCTCGATGAGATCGCCGGGGAGCTTGTACTCCTCGCAGCCCACGCAGTACGGGCCCTCGTACCCGCCCTTGTAGATCTCGTCCTTGTCGTACAGGTCCTGCACGAATTCCTGCACGCGGTCCGTGTGCCGCTTCTCGGTGGTGCGGATGAAGTCGTCGTTCGCGATCTCCAGGTGCTCCCAGAGGGGCTTCCACGCCTCCTCGACGAGCTTGTCGCACCACTCCTGCGGAGTGACGTCGTTCGCTTCGGCCGTGCGCATGATCTTCTGACCGTGCTCGTCCGTGCCGGTGAGGTACCACACCTTCTCGCCACGCTGACGGTGCCAGCGCGTGAGCACGTCGCCTGCGACGGTCGTGTAGGCGTGGCCCAGGTGAGGAGCGTCGTTGACGTAGTAAATGGGGGTCGATACGTAGAAAGCCTTCACGCCTTCGTCCCCCTGCTTCTCGGATCCAGTGGCCGCCATGGTCGAAATCCTATCCGCCGCCGCACGCTGTCCTCACCTTCGTATCGAGGGGGGAGACGCCCGTGGACGCCCCTGGAGGCCCGGAGAGATCCGCGAAACACCGGCCGGGGGAGAGTGGGGGGATGCGCGTATTGGTTGCCGAGGACGAGCGGGTCCTCGCCGAGCTCGTCGCCACCGGGCTGCGCCGGGCCGGCTTCGCCGTCGACACCGTCCACAGCGGGGACGCCGCCCTCCAACACCTCGGGCTGTACGACTACGACGTCGTGGTCCTCGACCGGGACCTGCCCCGCGTCCACGGCGACGAGGTGGCGCGGCGGACGGTCGCCGCGGGCGCCCGCACCCGGATCCTCATGCTGACCGCCGCTGCCGGGACGGAGGACCGGGTCGCGGGCCTGGACCTCGGCGCGGACGACTACCTCGGCAAGCCCTTCGAGTTCCCCGAGCTGGTGTCGCGGGTGCGTGCCCTGCGGCGGCGCAGCGCCCGGCCCCTGCCGCCCGTCCTGGAGCGGCACGGGATCCGTCTGGACACCGTGCGCCGCACCGCGGAGCGCGACGGGCGGGACCTGGAACTGTCACCGAAGGAGTTCGCCGTGCTGCAGATCCTGCTGGAGGCGGACGGCGCCACGGTGTCGGCCGAGGAGCTGCTGGAACGGGCGTGGGACGCGCACGCCGACCCGTTCACGGGGGCCGTACGGGTGTGCATGAGCAAGCTGCGCGCGAAGCTGGACGGGCCGCCCCTGATCCGCACCGTGCAGGGCGTGGGGTACGCGCTGTGAGCCGGCCCGGGAGCGGGACCGGGAGCGGGACCGGGGCTGGGGCTGGGGCTGGGAGTGGGACCGGGGCCTGGGCCGGGGCTGGGAGTGGGACCGGGGCCGGGAGCGGCATCGGGATCGGGGCGGGGTCCACGATCCGGACCCGTATCGCGCTGGTCTACGGTGCCGTCTTCCTGGTGCTCGGCGGCCTGCTGCTCGGCGTCGTGAACCTCCTCTCCCGTGCCGGGACGCGGGACGAGGCCCACGCCATCGCCGAGGCCCAGACCGGCGGCGGAGCCTTCGAGGTGCACCGGCTCACCGACACCGTCAGCCGCGCCGCGTCCGAGCAGCTGCTGATCTGGTCCGGCGGGGCGCTGCTCGTCATCGCGCTGTGCGCGGTGGCCGTCGGCTGGTGGACCGCCGGGCGCGTGCTCCGGCCGGTGCATGAGATGACGGCCCGGGCGCGGCGGCTGTCCGAGCGCACCCTCCACGAGAGGCTCGCCGTACGCGGCCCCGACGACGAGCTGAAGGAGCTGGGCGACACGATCGACGCGCTGCTGGGGCGGCTGGAGGCGGCGTTCGAGAGCCAGCGGAGGTTCATCGCCAACGCGTCGCACGAGCTGCGCACCCCCCTGGCCACGCAGCGCGCCGCGATCCAGGTGGGCCTGGACGACTCGGTCGGCGTGAAGCAGGTGCTGCTCGACAGCAACCGCGGCAGCGAGCGGCTCATCGAGGGCCTGCTGCTCCTCGCACGCAGCGAGCGGGGGCTGGAGCAGCGGGAGGACGTGCCGCTGGGAGAGGTGGTGGCGGAGGAGTGCGAGGCGTACGGCGTGACCGCTCGCGTGTCCGCACGCGTCGTCGCCGGGGCCGGGGCCGGGGCCGGCGCCGGCGGTGGGGGTGGTCGCGGTGGCGGGGAGGTCGTCGTCCGGGGCAGCCGGGTGCTGCTCGCGCAGCTGACACGCAACCTGGTCGCGAACGCGGTCACGTACAACGTGCCGGGCGGCCTCGTGGACGTGGCCGTGGACGTGGACGCGGCCGGCGGCGTGCTGACGGTCGCCAATACGGGACCGGTCATCGCGGACGCGGACGTACCGGGGCTCTTCGAGCCGTTCCGGCGGGGTGAGGGTCGGGACCGGACGGGGCCGGGGGCGGGCCTCGGTCTGTCCATCGTGCGGTCGGTCGCCGTGGCGCACGGCGGGACGGCGACGGCCGTGGGCCGGGACGGCGGGGGCCTGGTCGTGACGGTGCGACTGCCCGTCGCCGACCAGGCCCCGGTGGCGTCCTAGGCGGACCAGTCCGCGAGCAGCGCGCGGTAGAAGGTCGCGTGCGGTACGTCGCGGGGAGCCGGGCCCGCGTGGAAGAAGCCGGCGTTCTCCGCCTGGAGCTTGCGGAGGTAGTCGAACGCCTTCGAGTCCTCCTCGCCGAACGCCACGAACTGCCACTGGATCCGGCCGTTGCGGGCGGCGGCGTCGGCGAGGGCCTGGGTGGCGGCCGTCTTCGACTCCGGGGCGCCGTCCGTCTGGAAGACGACGAGCGCCGGGCGGTCGGACGCACCCGACTTCTCGTGCAGGTCCAGCACCTCGTTGATCGCCCGGTCGTAGTTGGTCCGGCCCATCCGGCCGAGGCTGCTGTGCAGGGCCTCGATCCTGCCCTCGACGTCGTCCAGGGTGACCTCGCCGGTGCCGTCGACCTCGGTCGAGAAGAACACGACCGGGACGGTCGGGGTCTCGCTCCCGTCGAGGTGCGCGGCGAGCGCGAGTGCCTGCTCGGCGAGGTGCTGGGCGCTGCCGTCCTTGTAGTACGGGCGCATGGACCCGGACCGGTCGAGCACCAGGTACACGGCTGCGCGCGCCCCGGTGAGCCCGCGCTTCTTGAGGGCGGCACCGGCAGCCTTGTACGCCTCGACGACCACGCCGCCCTGCGGCGCCCGCGCCTTGACCCGCGCCAGACTGTGCGCCGGCTTGCCCTGCGGGGCGTCGCCAGTGGGGGCCTGCTCTTCGGCCGTGATCTGCTCGTCGGTGGTGGCCGACTCTTCGGTGCCGGCGGGTGCGGCTGCCGCTACGGCTGCAGGTGTCGGCTTCTCGGCGGATGCCGGTTCCTCGGCCGCTGCCGGCTTCTCCGTGGATGCCGGTTCCGCCGCCTGCGGGGCCTCTTCGGCGGGGGCGGGGGTTGCTGCCGGTGCCTCTGCCGCGGGCTTTTCCTCCGCAGGCTCTTGGGCCTTCGGAGCCAGGGCGGGCTCCTCCACCTCGACAGCGACGGGCTCGGCGTCGGCAGGGGCCTCGCTTTCCGGGGCTCCGGCCTGGGGGGCTTCCGCCGGGGCGGGCTTCTCGGCCTGCGGCTCTTCGGCTACGGCGGGCGTCTCAGCCTCGGTGGGTGTCTCCGCCTCAGGGGCCTTCTCGGGCTCCGGCTCCTCCGCGTCAGCGGATGCTTCCGCCGGGGCGGCCTTCTCGGCCTGCGGCTCCTCGGCGAGAGCTGACGCCTTCGCCTCAGGGGCATTCTCGGGCTCCGGCTCCTCGGCTACGGCGGGCGTCTCAGCCTCGGTGGGTGCCTCCGCATCAGGGGCCTTCTCGGCCTCCGGCTCCTCCGCGACAGCGGGCGCCTCCGCCGACGCCGCCGCCTCGGCGGGCTTCTCCGCAGCAACCGCCTCCGCCTCCGGCCCCGCGGGCTTCTCCGCCGTGGCCGCGTCCGCGGCCGAGGAGGCGTCGCGGGCCGCGGGGACCGTGGTGCGGCGCGGGCGGGGGGCGTCGAACGCGGCAGCCACCAGGTCCGCGGCCGCCTGTTCCGCCGAGGAAGGAGGTGTCTGGGACGGGACCGTCGCCGAGGGCACCGCCCGCTCCGTCTGGGGCGGGACGGAGGGGGTGGCCGCCGACTCGTTTCGCTCCGCACGGTCGCGTCCAAACACCTTGCGCAGCAAGCTCCGAATGCCCATGGGCGAGGCCTTTCGCATGTTGGGTGCCGTGTATGTCCGTACTGCGGGAATCATCCCCGGCCAGGGCGGACACGTAAGGTTAGCCGCCCCGTGTGGCGCCGAAAGGCAAGGGGCGATCGCGTCAACCCCGCCCCGGACGACCCACATTCATGCATCGTTCATCTTTTCGCCGCCGGTCTGCTCATATGCGCACCTAACGTCCTCGCCGGACCACATTCCACCAGGAGGACGACGTGCGCAGACTGCTGCCGCTGCTGAGCCCCAACTCGCACGGGGGCGGCCGGTCCGCCCTCACCTGCCGCTACCGCTGCGGCGACGCCTGCTTCCACGAGGTGCCGAACACCAGCGACAACGAGTACGTCGGTGACGTCATAGCCGGGGCGCTGTCGCGCCGTTCCGTGATGCGCACCGCTGCCGCCGTGACCGTCGCCGCCACCGCCGGGACGGCCGTCGCCGTGCAGGGCGGGCAGGAGGCGGTCGCCGCCGAGCCCCGCGCGACCGGCCGCACCACCAGCCCGACCGGCGGCGCCCGAGGGCTGCGCTTCGCGCCCGTCGCGCCCAACAAGGACGACAAGGTCACCGTGCCCGAGGGCTACGCGCAGAGCGTCGTCATCCGCTGGGGCGAGCCCATCCTGCGCGGTGCGCCCGCCTTCGACGCGGACAAGCAGACCGCGAAGGCGCAGGCGGGACAGTTCGGTTACAACAACGACTTCCTGAGCCTGCTGCCGCTCCGCGGCGAGTACGGTCGCCAGCTGCTCGTCGCCAACCACGAGTACACGGACGAAATGCTGATGTTCAAGGGGTACGACCCCGAGAACCCGACCCGCGAGCAGGTCGAGATCGCCTGGGCCGCGCACGGCCTGTCCGTGGTCGTCGTGCAGGAGGAGCACCGCTCCGGCAAGCTGTCGCCGGTCACGCGGCACCCGCTCAACCGCCGCCTCACCGCCACCAGCGAGTTCGAGCTCACCGGCCCCGCCGCGGGCAGCGACCTGCTGAAGACCGGCGCCGACCCGGCCGGCCGCACGGTCCTCGGCACCCTCAACAACTGTGCCGGCGGCACCACCCCGTGGGGCACCACGCTGCACGGCGAGGAGAACTTCAACCAGTACTTCGCCAATGGCTCGTCCGCCACCGACAAGCGGTACGGGATCGGCTCCGGCGCCACCGAGCGCAAGTGGGAGCGGTTCGACCCGCGCTTCGACGTCCGGCAGGAGCCCAACGAGCCGCACCGCTTCGGGTGGGTCGTCGAGCTCGACCCGTACGACCCGGACTCGACGCCCCGCAAGCGCACCGCGCTCGGCCGCTTCAAGCACGAGGCCGCCCAGCCGCGCCTGACCGCCGACGGCCGGCCGGTCGTCTACATGGGCGACGACGAGCGGTTCGACTACTTCTACAAGTTCGTCTCGTCGAAGCGGATGATGAAGGGCAGCTCCCGGCGGGCGCGCGAGCACAACCTGACGCTGCTCGACGAGGGGACGCTGTACGTCGCCAAGCTGACCGGTGACAGCCCGCAGGACATCGACGGCACCGGCAAGCTGCCGAACGACGGCGAGTTCGACGGCTCCGGCGTGTGGATCCCGCTCGCCACCGGTGACGTCAGCCACGTCCCCGGCATGACGGCCGACGAGGTGTACGTCTTCACGCGCCTGGCGGGCGACAAGGTCGGCGCCACCAAGATGGACCGCCCGGAGGACGTCGAGCCGTCCCCGCGCACCGGCCGTGTGTACGTCGCGCTGACCAACAACTCCAACCGGGGCAAGCCGGGCCAGCCCGGCGCCGACGAGGCCAACCCCCGCAACCTCAACAAGCACGGCCAGGTCCTGGAGCTGGCCGAGCACTGGGACGACCCGGCTTCGGACGGGTTCGCGTGGCGGCTGTTCCTCGTCGCGGGCGACCCGGACGACCCGGCCACCTACTTCGCGGGCTACCCGAAGGACGCCGTCAGCCCCATCTCCTGCCCGGACAACGTCGCCTTCGACCCGTACGGCAACCTGTGGATCTCCACCGACGGCAATCAGCTCGGCTCGCACGACGGCCTTTTCGCCGTCGCGACCCAGGGCGAGCGGCGCGGTGAGCTCAAGCAGTTCCTGACCGTGCCGGCCGGCGCCGAGACGTGCGGGCCGATCATCCAGGAGCGGCGCGTCGTCGTCGCCGTGCAGCACCCGGGCGAGATCGACGGCGCGTCCGTCGAGAAGCCCGCCTCGGTGTGGCCCGACGGCCCGGGCAGGATCGTCCGCCCGGCGGTCGTCACCGTGTACCGCAAGGACGGCCGGAACATCGGCGTCTGAATCAGGGGGGAGTCACGAGGTGGCGCGGGCCGTTCCCCCGCGCCACCTCGTGTACTGCTCCGCCGGGTCACCGGTGTACGCCCACGGGACCCACGACGCCCGCGCCCCGAGCAGCCCGAACAGCTCGCCGTACACCTCGGGCAGCCCGGCGTGGACGGCCGCGTGCGTCAGGTAGTTGAGCGGTTCGACCTCCTCCGGCCGCACCGGGCCGGGCTGCCGCCCGCCGATCCACCGTTCGCGCGTGCGGCGCACCTCGGTGGCCGCCAGCTCGTGCTTCCAGTGCTGGTCGAAGCCGCGCACCGGACCCTGCCCCTGTGCCCCTTCGGCGACGTACCGGTACTCCTCCACCCGCGCGACCTGCACCAGCACCGGCAGGTGCGAACCGGGGGGCGCCGCGCCCGCCGCGTCCCGCGCGAAGTCGTACATCGCGCCGTGCGTGCCGTGCCACCGCGCCGACCAGTAGCGCAGCAGCTGGATGTGGCCCTCCAGGTTGTCCGGGTCGCGCGCCCGCAACTCGTCCCACCAGCCCCGCAGCCGGCGCCGCCCGACGCCTCCCTCGTACAGCCGTGCCACCGTCAGCAGGGACACCCACGGCATGGGGTCGGCGGGCCGCGCGTCGGCGGCCGTCAGACAGGCCATGACCGTGGCGTCGAGCCGTCCCCGGTCCACCGCCGCGCCCCGGCCCGCGGCGATCGCCGCCGTGAAGAGCCGTACCACCTCGGTGGCGGCCCGCAGCACCGCCGCGTCCGGATGGTCCGGCTCGGCCGCCCGCCACGCCTCGGCCACCGCGCTGCCGGCCGCGGCGTGGGCCAGCAGCCGCAGCCGGTGCGTCCGCCGGGGCCAGTCCTCGCCCGTCGCCGCCAGCAGGTCCCGCACCCCCTGCCAGCGGCCGATAACGATGTCGTGGCGGGCGTCGGTCAGCGCCCGGTCGCCGAAGTCGGGGTCGAAGTCCGGCCGGAACCGCGGCGGGCGGCGGCGTGCGGCCCCCATCAGAAGTCCGTCGCCAGCGGCTCGCCCGGGGCGGCCCCGCCCCGCCGCCCCGGCACGGCGTACGGGTCGGCCGCCGCCATCGCCCGCGCCGCGTCCAGCCGGGCCGGGCGGTAGTACGTGCTGCCCCTGCGCCAGTACCAGAGCATCGGGACGAGCCCGGCCCCCAGCCCGCCGAGCCCCACCGCGACCGACGCGCCGCTCAGCTCGCCCAGCGACTCGAAGAAGATCCAGAACATGAACGCCGCGCCCAGCACCGGCCACACCCCGCCGAGCAGGAACTCCCGCACCGAGCCGAGCAGCACTCCGCGGTACGCCACCACCGCCGCGACCCCCGCCAGCCCGTAGTAGAACGCGATCTGCAGGCCCATCGCGTGGACCGCCGCGCGCAGGATGTCGCCCACGGACCCGAGCGCCGTCGCCGCCGCGAACAGCGCCAGCGCCACCGCCCCGACCACCGCGATCGCCACCCACGGCGTGTTCCAGCGGCGGTGCACGGTGCCGAGCGCGGCGGGCATCGTACGGTCGCGGCCCATCGCGAACAGCGACCGGGTGACCTGGATCAGCGTGGTCTCCAGGGTCGCCACGGTCGACAGCAGCACCGCCAGGACCAGCAGCTTCCCACCACCGCCCGGCCAGATCGCGTCACCGAGCAGGGCGAGCACGTTCGCCCCGCCCGAGGCGGCCTCGCCGGCTCCGAGGATGATGTTGACGGAGATCGTGAACGCCTCGAAGAGGAGGAAGACCACGCCGAGACCGACGAGCGCCGCGAACCCCGCGGTGCGGCGGCTGTCGCGGGTCTCCTCGCTGAGGTTGCTGGTGACGTCCCATCCCCAGTAGTAGAAGGCGGCGATCAGCGCGCCGGACGCGAACCCGGACACGCCGTCGAAGTGCCCGAGGCCCAGCCACGACCAGTCGAAGGCGGCCGCGGCGCCCCGGTGCAGCAGCGCGCCGAACAGGAACATCAGCAGGATCAGCAGCTCCACGGCGGTCAGCAGGAGCTGCGCCCGTACGGTGAGCCGGGCACCGGCCAGCACCACCGACAGCATCAGCAGGAACCAGCCCGCGCCGACGGCGGTGGCCGGCCCGATGGCGGCGGCGAGGGCGGGGTCGAACAGCGCGAGCGTCAGCTGACCGGCGGGGAGGGAGCCGGCCACCATGAAGAGGGTGGCGGCGACCACCAGCGCCCAGCCGCACAGGAAGCCCAGGAACGGGTGGAGCGTACGACCCACCCAGGAGTAGCCGGCGCCCGCGTTGACGTCGATCCGGCCCAGGCGCCCGAAGGCCAGCACGATGCCGAGCATCGGGACCGCGCAGTACAGCAGCGCCGCGGGCGCGGCGTGGCCGACCGCGCCGGCCAGCACGGCGGTGGTCGCGGCCAGCGAATAGGCGGGGGCGCTCCCGGCCACGGCCATCACGATGGTGTCGCCCGTGCCCAGGACATTGGGCTGGAGCCCCCGGGGAGTGCTGCTGCGCATGGCGAATGTCCTTGGATGGCATGGCATATGGCGGTAGATCAGGAGCAGTTCTGCACGCGTGGATCGTGCGCATCGTAGTCGGGCGGGGGCGGAAGGGTGAGGGCGCCCGGAGGGCTCTCCTCGGGCGTCCCGGTCCCCGCAGTTCAGGGCTGTGGGGAGGCGATCGCGCGGGCCGCCCGCACCTCCTGGCGCAGGGGTGCGAGGACCCCTTCGTCATCGCCCTCCAGCTCCGCCCGCACCTCCACCAGGACGTGGCTCGTGCGCAGTCCGGCGGCCAGCTCGCGCAGCTGCCCCTCGATGTCGGAGACCTCGACGGGGGCGGGCGGCGCCGCGCCGTGGTCGACGCGGACCCGGGCCGCCGTCGTGGCGTCCACGATCCTTTCCACGGCCACCACCAGGGGCCACCAGGCGGCCGCACGGGTGCCGGTGGGCGGTGGTTCGGTCAGCGCGCGCTGGAACTCCGTGCGGACCGCCGACAGGTCCCGGTACAGGCGGCGCCGGGCCCGCAGCCGTGCGGACCGGTCCTGGCCGGCGTCCGGGCCGAAGGCGCGGACCACGTAGCGGGCGGTGTCGGCGACCGTGTCCGCGAGGCGGTCGCCGATCCGGGTGCGCCAGCTCTCCGGCCACAGCAGGTAGCCCGCGAGGAGGGTGATGGCGCAGCCGAGGAGGGAGTCGTACAGGCGCGGCAGGACGAGGTCGAAGCCCTCCCGGTTCAGCCAGTCGGACAGGAGCAGGATGACGGGCGTGATGGCGGCCGTCTGGAAGGCGTAGCCCTTCGCGGAGAACGCCGGGATCAGCGCGGCCAGCACCATCATCACCGGCACGTCCCACCACCCGCGCGGCACCTCGGCGAGCACGACGGCCGCGATGGCCAGGCCGCCCACGGTGCCGAGCGCGCGCAGCACGGCCCGGGAGAAGACGGACCCGAAATCGGGCTTCAGGACGAAGGTGACGGTCAGGGCCACCCAGTACGAACGCGGAACGGCGATCAGCGAGACGAGGGACTGGGCCGTCCCGATGCACAGCGCGAGGCGCAGCCCGTACCGCCACGACGCACCCGAGAACAACACGTTGCGGGTGGTGCGCCGGATCCGGACGACCAGCCCGGCGGGGCGGCCGAGCCGGTCGTCGACGTTGTACGGGCCGGGCTCGGCGCTGTGGACGACGGTCGCGGCGTGGCGCAGGGCGTGGTCGACCGCCCGCTCGGAGGGGCCGGAGGGGTGGGGCAGGCCGTGGGGCAGGCCGGGTGGCGCCGCCGCGGTGGCCCCGTCCGTCTCGACGGCCGTGGCGAGGTCCCGTACCGCCGCCGGGACCGCGGCGGGGAGCGGGCGGCCGCGCTGGTGCGCCGCCGGCGCCGCCTCGACGATCGGGATCACCGCGTTGAGCTGCGCGAGCTGGCGCACGAGCGTCGGGTTGCGGCCGTGGTCGCGGGCGCGGCGCGCCAGGACCAGGTCGTACGCGGTGTTCAGGGCCCCGGTGACCGCGGGGCGCAGGTCGTCGTACGCCGGTGTGCCCGCCGCCGCGAGCAGGTCGGCGACCGCCCGGTAGGTGGCGGCGACGGCCCGCCGCTCGGGCACGCCGCCGCGCAGCGGCCACCCGAGGAGGGTGAGCACGAGGACCACCGCGCCGCCGAGCGTCAGCAGCAGCGGCGCCGTCCACCACGGGCTGGGCATCGGCAGTCCGGCGCCGACGACGGCGTTGAGGAGGAGCAGCAGCCCGGACACGGACGCCACGGCACCGATCGAGGAGATCATGCCGGAGGCGAGCGCGATCAGGGTGAGGACCGCGACGGCGAGCAGGCCCTCGCCGTGGACCAGCGTGCCGAGGGTCACGCCCAGGGCACCGAAGAGCTGCGGCACGGCGATGTTGAAGACGCGCATCCGGTACGCGTCGGCGGTGTCGCCGATCACGCCGGACAGCGCCCCCATGGACACCAGGGCGCCGTACAGGGGCCGGCCGATCGCGATGCCGACCGCGAGGGGCGCGGCGAGCGCCACCGAGGCGCGGGCGACGGCCGCCCACGGGACGGGCGCGGACTCGGGCCGCAGCCCGCGCATCAGCCACTCGGGCGGCGCGAGCCGTACGGTGCCGGGCCGTGCGGTGTCGGGCCGTGCGGTGTCGGGCCGTGCGGTGTCGGGCCGTGCGGTGTCGCGCGCGCCTGCCGCGCCACCGGTCGGCGGCTCGGCAGGCCGCGTCACCGGCGCATCCGGTGGCGGCGGGTCGTGTGCGGACGGGCCCCGCTCCGGGGGTTCCGGTGCGGGTGGGCCCTGTGCCGGCGGTTCCGGTGGCGGCGGGTCGTGTGCGGGCGGATCCTGTGCCGGCGGGTCGTGTGCCGGTGGGTCCGGTGTCGTGGGGTCCGGTGTCATGGGTAGCGGTGCCGGGGGATCAGGTGCCGGGATCAGTACGCCTCGGCACGGGGCGGGCGGACCGTCGCGCCGTCCGGGCCCTCGCCGGCCCGGTGCCCGGCGACGGGCGCTCCGCCGCGGCCGGGGACCTGCTCGTCGTCCATGGCCTCCCCTTGTCCATGCCCTCCACCTTCCCGGATCAGCGGTGGGCGTGCAGGTCGAGTTCGACGAGCAGGGCGCGGTGGTCCGTGCGCGGCACGTCGAGGAAGCGGGCGCCGCGCACCGAGAGGTCGTCCCCGCCGACCAGCACGTGGTCGATCTGCGCGTACGGCGGCAGGGGCCCGGCCCCCTGCGGCCACGACGGGGTGCGGAAGGCCCCGGCCAGGCGCGCGGCATCGTGCAGGGCGCCCGCGTCGAGGACGGCGCGGAAGGCGGCGTGGTCCTGGGTGGCGTTGAAGTCCCCGGCGACGAGGAGCGGCCCGCCGTGCGCGTGCCGGGCGGCGTCGTCGCGCAGCAGCCCCAGCTCCCGCTTCCAGACGGCGACCTGGCCGGGCAGCGGAGGCATCGGGTGGGCGAGCCGCAGCCGCACGTCGCGGCCGGCGACGCGTGCGACGGCGCCCGGCATGCCCATCACCGAGGGCAGGGCGGGCCCGGACGTGAGCGGGTGGGCGCTGAGGATCAGGGACCCGGTGGAGCCCTCGCCCGCCACCTGCGCGCGATGCGGGTACGCCGCGCTCAGGGTCCGGGCGCAGGCCGGGTCGCACTCCGTGACGAAGACCAGGTCGGGCCGTTCGCGCCGGATCACCCGCAGCAGTTCGTGCGTCGCACCGCCGAACTCGACGTTGGCGGCGAGGACGCGCAGCGGCGCCGCGACCGGGCGGCCCTCCGCAGGGGTCGAGGCCGGCCCGTACGGCCGGCTGTACCAGGCGGTGACGGCGAGCAGGACGGCCGCCCAGCCGGCCAGGACCCGGCACCGGGCCGCGAGGGCCACGAGGAGGCCGAGCACCGTGGGGAGGGCGAGCCAGGGCAGGAAGGACAGGAGCTGCGGCACGGGCGTCACGGCGTCGATCCCGACCACGCGGCACCCCACGACAGCGGTGATGCCGATGAGCACCGCGCCGACCGTCCGGGCGGCGGCGTGGCGGTGGCGGAGCACCCGGGAATTCTGGCACGCCCGGCTCCCCGCGCGACCGCCGGCTGATCCACTTGCCGGACCGCGGCGGCGGGTGTGCCCTGGGGTGATGGGGAGGGGATGAGCGCGGCCGAGGGGGGAGGAGCGGGAAGGAGCTCGCCATGTCCGCACACACCACGCTGCCGGGCCGGCATCGCCGTTCGGTGGAAGGCCCCCCGGGACGCACGCGCGGTCACAGCCGCGCCGGCTGGATCGTGCCCCTCGTCCTCGCGGTGCTCTACGGCTTCTACGCCCAGAACATCGAGCGCGAGGGCTCCATGGTCACCGTGGGGCAGGCGATGCTCGGTGTCGTGAGCGGCCTGGTGTTCGGCGTCCTGTGCCACCTCCTGTGGCGCTACCGCGGCCGGCTGCCCCGCGAACTGCGGGCGGTGGCGTTCGGCTCGCTCGCGGGCCTCGCCGTCGGGTGGCTCTACAGCCTGAGCGGCAACAGCGTCCTGACGGTGGCGGTGGTGTCCCTGATCGTCGGTGCGGGGGTGGGGTGCGCGGCGTTCTACGTGTTCTACACGCACGAATAGCGACCGCGCGGCGGCTTCGGCGGACGCGACGGCCCCGGAGGTCCGGCGGGCGCGGTTCCTCGGCGGGCCCGGTGGGCGCGGCAGCTCCGCGGTCCGGCGGCTCGGCAGGTCCGGCGGCTTCGACGGACGCGGCGGCTTCGACGGACGCGGCGGCTCCGGCGGACGCGGCGGACGCGGCGGGCGCCGGTCGGCAGACCCCCGGAGCGGTCAGGCACCGTCGGGGCCGCGGCGGAGAGTGGCCGGGTGCGGCGGGGCCGTCTCCGGGACCCCCGCGGGCCGCAGGGCCGCGAACTCCGCGCGCAGCACGGGCACGACCTCCTCGCCGAGCATGTCGAGCTGTTCGAGGACGGTCTTCAGCGGCAGCCCTGCGTGATCCATCAGGAACAGCTGGCGCTGGTAGTCGCCCGCCACCTCCCGGAAGCCGAGGGTGCGTTCGACGACCTGCTGCGGCGAACCGACCGTCAGCGGGGTCCGGGCCGTGTACTCCTCCAGGGTCGGCCCGTGCCCGTACACCGGTGCGTTGTCGAAGTACGGCCGGAATTCGCGGACCGCGTCCTGCGAGCGGCGGCGCATGAAGACCTGGCCGCCCAGGCCCACGATGGCCTGCTCGGGTGCGCCGTGCCCGTAGTGGGCGTACCGCTCGCGGTAGAGCGTGACCATCTGCCGGGTGTGCTCGGAGGGCCAGAAGATGTTGTTGTGGAAGAAGCCGTCCCCGTAGTACGCGGCCTGCTCGGCGATCTCCCGGGACCGGATGGAGCCGTGCCAGACGAACGGCGGCACCCCGTCCAGCGGCCGCGGTGTGGCGGTGAAACCCTCCAGCGGCGTACGGAAGTGCCCCTTCCAGTCGACCACCTCGTCCCTCCACAGCTTGTGGAGGAGTCCGTAGTTCTCGACGGTGAGCGGGATGCCCTGGCTGATGTCCTGTCCGAACCACGGGTACACCGGCGGGGTGTTGCCGCGCCCCAGCATCAGGTCGACGCGCCCGTCCGCGAGGTGCTGGAGCATCGAGTAGTCCTCGGCGATCTTCACCGGGTCGTTGGTGGTGATCAGGGTCGTGGACGTCGACAGCACGAGCCGGCGGGTGCGGGCGGCGACGTACCCGAGCAGCGTCGTCGGGGAGGACGGCACGAACGGCGGGTTGTGGTGCTCACCGGTGGCGAAGACGTCCAGCCCGACCTCCTCCGCCTTGAGGGCGAGGGTGACCATCGATCTGATCCGCTCGTGCTCGGTCGGGGCACGGCCGGTGGCCGGGTCGGGTGTCACGTCGCCGACCGTGAAGATCCCGAACTCCATCGCGCTCACACCTCTCGCTTCCCGGACGCGGGCGCGTTCCCCCGGCGATCCGCCTGTTCGCGCCCCGCACCCGCGCGGGCTCCGGCGCAGCTTCGCCGGCTGCTCCTCCACCTTGGCGAACCCGCGCCGAAGCAGCCACCGGAACGCCACCGGAAAGCCACTGGTGGGACCCCCGGACACCACCGGGTAGGGTTCCGGCCCGTGAGCAGCCCCATACCCCCCGTCGCCCCGGGCACCGTCCCCGTGACCGTCGTCGGCATCGGCGCGGATGGCTGGGCCGGGCTCGCCGACGCCTCCCGCGACGCCCTGCGCACCGCCGAGGTCGTCATCGGCGGTGACCGGCAGCTCGCCCTCCTTCCCCACGACGCGTGCCGCGCCGAGCGCGTCGCCTGGCCCTCGCCGCTGCGCCCCGCCGTGCCCCGGCTGCTCGACGAGCACGCCGGGCGCACCGTCGCGGTACTGGCCAGCGGCGACCCCATGTTCTACGGGATCGGCCGCGCGCTCGCCGAGACCGTCGGCCCCGAGCGGCTGCACGTCCTGCCGCACCCGTCGTCCGTCTCGTACGCCTGCGCCCGCCTCGGCTGGCCGCAGGAGGACACCACGACGGTCACGCTGGTCGGCCGGCCGCTCGCGTCGCTGGCCGCCGCACTGCACGACGGCCGGCGGCTGCTGGTCCTCGCCGCGGGCGCGCGGACGCCCGGCGAGGTGGCGGAGCTGCTGCGCGAGCGCGGGTTCGGGCCCAGCCGCCTGGACGTGCTGGAGCAGCTCGGCTCGGAGCGCGAGAACCGGCTGTCCGGCACTGCGGACACCTGGCAGCACCCGCCCGGCGACCCCCTGAACGTCATCGCCGTCACCTGCGTGCGGGCCGGCGGCGCGCTGCGGCTGGGAGCCGTGCCCGGCCTGCCGGACGCGGCCTACGACCACGACGGCCAGCTCACCAAGCGGCACGTGCGCGCCGCGACGCTCGCCGCGCTCGCGCCCGCGCCGGGCGAGCTGCTGTGGGACGTGGGCGGCGGCTCCGGCTCGATCGGCATCGAGTGGATGCGCACCCACCCCTCCTGCCGCGCGATCACGGTGGAGCGCTCCGCCGGACGCGCCGACCGCATCGCCCACAACGCGGAGGTGCTGGGCGTGCCCGCACTGCGGGTGGTCACCGGGGCCGCACCTGGGGCCCTGGCCGGTCTGCCCGCGCCCGACGCGGTGTTCATCGGCGGCGGCCTGACCGCACCCGGGCTGCTGGACGCCTGCTGGGACGCCCTGCGCCCGGGCGGGCGGCTGGTCGCCAACACCGTGACCCTCGAGTCCGAGGCGGTGCTCGCCGATCGCCACCGGCGGTACGGCGGCGAGCTCGTACGGCTCTCCGTCGCGCACGCCGTCCCGGTGGGCGGTTTCACCGGCTGGCGCCAGGCCATGCCGGTCACGCAATGGTCCGTAACCAAGCCTGGAGAAGTTCCACGATGACCGTCTACTTCATCGGGGCGGGCCCCGGCGCCGCCGACCTCATCACCGTGCGCGGCGCCCGTACCCTCGCCTCCTGCCAGGTGTGCCTGTACGCGGGCTCCCTGGTGCCGCGCGAGCTGCTCGCCGAGTGCCCGCCGGACGCCCGGCTCGTCGACACCGCCCGGCTCGACCTGGACGCGATCACCGCCGAGCTGGTCCGCGCCCATGAGGAGGGCCACGACGTCGCCCGGCTCCACTCCGGCGACCCGTCCGTCTTCAGCGCCGTGGCCGAGCAGATGCGGCGGCTCGACGCGGCCGGCATCCCCTACGAGGTCGTCCCGGGCGTACCGGCCTTCGCCGCCGCGGCGGCCGCGCTGAAGCGGGAGCTCACCGTGCCGACCGTTGGCCAGACCGTGATCCTGACGCGGATCGCCGAGCAGGCCACGCCGATGCCGCAGGGCGAGGACCTCGCGACGCTGGGCCGCAGCGGCGCGCTGCTGGTGCTGCACCTGGCGGCCCGCTACGTCGACCGGGTCGTCGCCGAGCTGGTGCCGCACTACGGCGAGGACTGCCCCGCCGCCGTCGTCGCCATGGCCAGCCGCCCGGACGAGGTCGTCCTGCGGGGCACGCTCGCCGACATCGCTGCCGCCACGAAGGAGGCCGGCATCACGCGCACGGCGGTCATCCTCGTGGGCCGCACGCTGGGCGCGACCCAGTTCCGGGACAGCCACCTGTACTCGCCGGAGCGCGACCGGCACGTCTGCTGACCACGGTCGACCCCGCACACCTCGCCGACCTCGGCGCCGTCCCGGTCCCGGCCGGGGTGGGTGAGCTCCTGCCGCCCCGGTCGAACGTCACCACGGAGCCGAGACCGGGTGGTCGCTTCCCGCCGACGTCACCCGACCTACGGTGGGTGCGACCGGAGGTATCGGCCGGGTGCGACCGGAGGTATCGGCCGGGTGCGACCGGAGGTATCGGCCGGGTGCGACCGGAGGTATCGGCCGGGTGCGACCGGATGCATCGGCCGGGGGTGGACGGGATCCAGGCCGGGAGGGGCCGAGAGGGTCCGGGAGGGCCCGGGAGGTCCCGGCCGGAAGGGCGGAGCCTCAGCCGACGGCGCTGCGGCCCACCACGTTCCCGGCGCGGTCGATGCAGACCACGTCCACCCGGACCGGGGCGCCGCGCAGGACGTCCAGTGCCTGGTCGCGGGCCGCGGCCGCGACCAGGTCGCCCAGCGGTACGCCGCGGGCCGTGCACAGCTGGAGCGCGGCGAGCCCGGTGTTGGCCCCGGCCACCTCCGCCGCCAGCTCCTCGTCGGCGCCGCCCGCGCGGGCCAGCCCGGCCAGGAACCCCTTGTCGACCTGGGAGCGTGCCGAGTGCAGGTCCAGGTGCCCGGCGGCCAGCTTGGACAGTTTGGCGAAGCCGCCGCAGATGGTGAGCCGCTCGACGGGGTGCCTGCGCACGTACTTGAGCACCGCCCCCGCGAAGTCGCCCATGTCCAGCAGCGCGTCCTCGGGCAGCCCGTACAGCGACACGACCGTCTTCTCGGACGTCGACCCCGTGCAGCCGGCGACGTGCGTGCGGCCCGCCGCCCGGGCCACGTCCACACCGCGCCGGATGGAGTCGATCCAGGCCGAGCACGAGTACGGCACCACGATCCCGGTCGTCCCCAGGATCGACAGCCCGCCCAGGATCCCCAGGCGGGGGTTCCACGTGGAACGGGCGATCTCCTCGCCGTGATCCACCGAGACGGTGACCTCGACATCCCCGGTGCCGCCGTGCGCGGCGGCGACCCGCGCGATGTGCTCACGCATCATCTGCCGCGGGACGGGGTTGATGGCCGGTTCGCCGACCTCCAGCGGCAGCCCGGGCCGGGTCACCGTCCCGACGCCGGACCCCGCCCGGAAGACCACCCCCGCGCCCGGCGGGAGCTTCCTGACCGTGACCCTGACCAGCGCGCCGTGCGTCACATCGGGGTCGTCCCCGGCGTCCTTCACGATCCCGGCCATGGCGGACGTGCCGGTGAGCTCCTCGGCCGCGAGCGCGAAGGCCGGCGTCTGCCCCTTGGGCAGCGCGATGCTCACCGGGTCGGGGAACTCCCCGGTCAGCAGCGCCGTGTACGCGGCGGTCGTGGCCGCCGTGGCGCAGGCCCCGGTGGTCCAGCCGGCCCGGAGCCCGGTGTGCTTGAGTTGCGCACTACGCCCACCCGTCGCCTCACCCATGGACCGTCACCGTGCACATACTCCTCCTCGGCGGCACGACCGAGGCCCGCCGCCTGGCCGAGTCCCTCCACGGCACCGCGCGGGTGACGACCTCGCTCGCGGGCCGCGTCGCCGCTCCCAGGCTGCCGCCGGGCGAGGTGCGGATCGGCGGCTTCGGCGGCGCCGAGGGCCTCGCCCGCTGGCTGCGCGAGCACCAGGTGGACGCGGTCATCGACGCCACTCATCCTTTCGCGGACACCATCAGTTCCAACGCGGCCCGGGCGGCCGCCGAAGCCCATGTTCCCCTGCTCGCGCTCCGCCGTCCCGGGTGGGCCCCGGTCGACGGCGACGACTGGCACCCGGTGGACACCCTGGCGCAGGCCGCGGAGGCGGCTCGCGCCCTGGGCCGCCGCATCTTCCTCACCACCGGCCGCATGGGCCTGGCGTCCTTCGCCCACGTGACGGACGCCTGGTTCCTCCTCCGCTCGGTCGACCCCCCGGAGCCCCCGTTCCCGCCCCGCCTGGAGGTCCTCCTCGACCGCGGGCCCTTCACCCTGCCCGGCGAGCGGGAGGTGTTGCGCCGCCACGCGATCGACGTCCTGGTCACCAAGGACAGCGGCGCCGCGGCGACCGCCCCGAAGCTCCGGGCCGCCCGCGAGGCCGGGCTCCCGGTGGTCCTGATCCGCCGGCCCCCGGCCCCGGAGGGGGTCCCGGTGGCCGGGACGGTGGAGGAGGCGGCGGCGTGGGCGGCGACGCTGGCGACTCGCTGAGCCCTGAGCCCCGGGTGCTGCGCCGCGCCCCTGCCGTCGCACCCGGCGTGGTCCGGCTCCTCGGTGACAGGTCCACGCCCCCTGAGGCCAGGCCGGCGATGCCTATGCGTCGAAGTCGTACTCCAGGACGTACGAGCCGGAGTCCAGCGTCCTCCCGTTGAGCTCCACCGGACGGCTCCGACCGCCATCACCTGCACCATCGACTGCTACCGCCGACCTGTGCGATGTCTGCCCAGAGCACCACAGGCTCCGCCCCATGTCACACCAGGCCCCCGTCGGCCACGAGGTTCTGACCGGTCAGCCACCCAGCATCGGGGGTGAGCAGCAGCGCGACAACGGCGGCGATGTCGGCGGGAGTGCCCACCCGGCCCAGAGCCGTCATGTGCGCCACTCCGGCTACCGCTTCCGGCGGGGTGTTGGCGCGCAGCATGTCCGTATCGGTGGGGCCGGGCGATACCGCGTTGACCGTGATCCCGCGCCGCCCCAGTTCCCGGGAGGTGACCCGGGTGAGCTGCTCGATCGCCGCCTTGCTCGCGGCGTACACCGACTCGCCCGCGCTGGGCCAGGCGGTGCCGGTGGAGGAGATCGTGACGATCCGGCCGCCGTCGGCCATCCGGCGGGCTGCCGCCTGCACTGCGAAGAACGCGCCGCGTACGTTGACCGCCATCACCCGCTCGAACCTCTCCGGGGTCAGTTCGTCGATCGGCGAATGATCGATGACACCCGCGTTGTTCACCAGTGCAGTGAGCGGACCCGCGGCTCTGTCGGCAAACACCTTGTCCGCCGTAGCGAACAGTCGTTCCATCTGGTCGAGGTCGGCCGCGTCCGCGCGCACGGCGACGGCCCGCCCCCCGCACGCCTCTTCCACCTGCAGAGCCGCCTGCTCGTCGGCGGCGTAGCTGAACACCACCGTGGCGCCGTCGCCCACGAGCCGTTCGACCACGGCCCGCCCGATCCCGCGTGACCCGCCCGTCACCACTGTCGCTTGCATGGATGTCCCCTTCTGTTCGAGGAGCCCTCACCATGGCGGCCGTTGCGGCAGCCGGACTTCCGCGATGGCAGAAAGACTGAACGACATGACCACGAGAGACCCTGCGGCGCGCCTGCTGCGGCTGTTGTCGCTACTCCAGTCCCGCACCGACTGGCCAGGGCCAGAGCTGGCCGACCGGCTCGGCGTCAGCACCAGGACCATCCGCTCCGACATCGAACGGCTCCGCAACCTCGGCTACCCGGTGGCGGCTACCTCCGGCACCGCGGGTGGCTACCGGTTGGGTTCCGGCGCCCGGCTGCCACCCCTGCTGCTGGACGACGAGGAGGCGGTTGCGGTGGCGATCGGCCTGCGTACGGCCACGGCCCAGGCGGTGGGCGGCATCGAGGAGACGTCTCTACGTGCGCTGGCCAAGCTCGAACAGGTGCTGCCGGCCCGACTGCGCCCCCGTGTGGCCGCGCTCGCGGCCTCCACGGTGCCCCTGCCCGGGAAAGGCCCGGCCGTCGACGGCGACGTGCTGACCACGCTGGCCGGCGCCTGCCGGGACCGGCGGCGGGTGCGGTTCGACTACTGCGATCACGAGGGGAATGCCACCGTGCGCGACGCCGAACCGCACCGCCTCGTGTCGACCGGGCGACGCTGGTATCTGGTGGCGTGGGATGTCGATCGCAACGACTGGCGGATGTTCCGCATCGACCGGCTCAGGCCACGTACGCCCCTGGGGCCCTCCTTTCCCGGCCGGTCTCTGCCGCCGGGGGACGCCATCGACTTCGTGACCAAAGGCGTGGCCTCGACACTGGGACCCTGTCGCACGGTCGCGACCGTGCAGGCGCCGGCCGCGGCAGTCAGCGAGCGGGTACCGCC
Source organism: Streptomyces sp. NRRL S-118 (assembly GCF_000716335.1). GTDB lineage: Bacteria > Actinomycetota > Actinomycetes > Streptomycetales > Streptomycetaceae > Streptomyces. Next base: position 359,438 of record NZ_KL591004.1, read on the forward strand.
AGTAGCCCGGGTCGAGCCTCTCGACGACCAGCGGTGCCTGCTGCACATGGGCGCCGCCACGCCGCTGACACTGGCCGTCTACCTCGCCGCGCTCGGCCTGCCGTTCACCGTGGACCGTCCCCCTGCGTTGCTGGAAGCGTTGCGGCAGGTGTCGCGGCACTGCGCGGGCGCCATATGAACAGACGCCCCCTCTCAGCCGATGGCACCAACCGCTCGACAGAACCTGCGGTGTCCGTGACGCATGCCGGTTCAGGCCGTCGGCGGGCGGATCGCAGGGTCTCCCGTCGAGCGCGCGCGGCGGGGTACGGCCCGGTGGTGCGGGCGGGGCGTGTGGTGCGGCGGTCGCCACCGGTGCGGCGACCGTGAGCAGTGGCGTGGCGAGCGCGGCGATCGGCAGGGCGGGGCGGGTCGTGGTTCGCGTCATGGGAAAAGCGTCGCGGAGCCGCCGGCCAGGTCCCATCCGGCAGGCTCCCCGATCTCGGGTGGGGCTTCCCCCCGTAGTGCATTTCCGGCCAACTCCGGTGACTGAGGAGGGTCATTGGGGTGGGCCGTCGGCAACAATCGGCGCCGCACCAGGCGGCGTCCCGGGCGCGGGCAGTGCCCGTTCCGTACGCCGGCCCCCCATGCACGTGAAAGGTACGGAGAATGACGAAGAACCGCGTCACGCGGTACGGCGGCCGAGCGCTCGCCACGGCGGTGGCGGTCTGCGGGATCACGGCCGCGGGCACGATGCCCGCGGCGGCCGCCGGGGCCGAGCCCACCCGGCAGGAACTCATGGCGGACTGCGCGTCCGGCCTGGGCAAGTGCACGTTCAACGAGCCGAGGATCGGCGAGGCGTACCTGGGCGAGTTCCGCCAGGTGTCCGACTCCCTCTACAACTGCAGCACTTCGGACACCACGCAGACCATGTCCTGGGACGACACCGTCGGCTCCACCGACTCCCTCGGCGTCTCGGTCACCGCGGGTGGCAAGATCGCCGGCATGGTGGACCTCAGCGTGACGGCGAGTTACAGCCACAGTTGGTCCAGCACGCACTCCGAGAGCAGCTCACTCACCATGACGGTCAAGCCCGGCGAGGTGGGCTGGATCTCCCGCGCCCAGGTGATGCAGAAGGTCTCCGGCACCTGGCAGACCCACTACGACAGCCCCAAGTGGGGGCACTACTACTGGTTCTGGCAGGACACCATCACCGGTCCCGCCAAGAACGGCACGGACGGCAGGAACAACGCGGTCGTCGTGAAGTCCCGCAAGATGACGGACGCGGAGAAGCGGTCCTGCTCCGCCGACGCCGGCCACCGGGGCCGGGCGTTCGTCCAGCAGCACTGACGCGGGCGGGTCCGGCCCGGCGGGGCCGCCGGCCGGGTGCACCGTCACGTGGGCGTGACGGTGCGCACCGGGCCGGCGGCCTGCCGGGCCCCGGATGCTCCGGGAGCACCGGAAGGGCCTGCCCGCCCGGGCGTACCGCACGCGGGCGCATGCGCCGCGTCCGCACGCCCCGCGCGCGGTACGCCCTGCGCGACACGCGGCCCACGCGGACGCGGCGCCCGCCCCGCACGCGCCGCGCGCGGTACGCCCTACCCGCCCTGCACTCCGCGTGCCCGCGTCCCGCACCCCCCGCGCCCCGCGGACCGCGCCGGCGCGGCGCACCCGCCCGCGCGGTCCGCAGCCGTCACGCCTCCGGGTACCTCCGCGGTGTCCACGCCACCACGCGGTCGTCACCCTCGCCGCCCCGCCGGACCGCCTGCGTCTGCGAGGAGCCGATCAGGAGCAGGGTGCGCATGTCGACCTCGGCCGGGTCGAGGTCCACGAGGGGCAGGACGCGGACCGACTCCTCCGGGCCGCCGACGTCGCGGGCCACGACCACCGGGGTGTCGGGGGCACGGTGCTCCAGGAGGAGTTCGCGGGCCTTGGCGACCTGCCAGGTGCGGCTGCGCGAGCCGGGGTTGTAGAGCGCGAGGACCAGGTCGGCCGCGGCCGCCGCGGCCAGCCGCCCGGCGATGACCTCCCAGGGCTTGAGCCGGTCCGAGAGGGAGATCGTCGCGTAGTCGTGGCCCAGCGGGGCGCCGGCCTTCGCCGCGGCCGCGTTCGCCGCGGTCACGCCCGGCAGGACACGCACCGGCACGTCCAGGTACGGGTCCTGGGAGGCGACCTCCAGGACGGCCGTCGCCATGGCGAAGACGCCCGGGTCGCCGCCCGACACCACCGCGACCCGCCGCCCGCGCCGGGCCAGGTCCAGGGCGAACTCGGCGCGCTCCGACTCGACCTTGTTGTCCGAGCCGTGCCGCCGCTGCCCGGGCCGGAGCACCGGCACCCGGTCGAGGTAGGTGGTGTAGCCGACGAGGTCGTCGGCGTTCACCAGGGCGCCGCGCGACTCGGGCGTCAGCCACGGCGCGCCCGCCGGGCCGGTGCCGACCACCACGACCTCGCCGCCGGTCTCCCGGGCCTCCGGGGCCTCCGCGTCGATGCGGGACGGCAGGACGGCCACCGAGAAGTACGGCACCGTCCCCGGATCGACGGTGGCCAGCGCACCGGTGCGTTCGCCGGACATGAACGCCCGCTCCACGTACCGGGCGTCCTCCAGCCGGCCCGCCCGCTCCAGCGCGCGCCGGACCGTCGGGAACGTCCGGCCGAGCTTCATCACGACCGCCGAGTCGGTGGCCGCGAGCCGTGCCGTCAGCTCGTCCTCCGGCAGGGTGCCGGGGATGATCGTGAGGACCTCCTCGGCCTCGCACAGCGGCTCGCCGAGCCGGGCCGCCGCCGCGCTCACCGAGGTGACACCGGGGATCACCTCGGTCTCGTAGCGAGGGGCCAGACGCTTGTGCATGTGCTGGTACGAGCCGTAGAAGAGCGGGTCGCCCTCGGCCAGGACCGCGACCGTGCGGCCCGCGTCCAGGTGGGCCGCCAGGCGGGCGGACGCCTCCTCGTAGAAGTCGTTCAGCGCACCCCGGTAGCCGCCCGGGTGGTCGGTGGTCTCCACCGTCAGCGGGTACATCAGGCGCTCTTCGACGTGGTCCTCGCGGATGTGCTCCGCCGCGATGGAGCGGGCGATCGACCGGCCGTGGCGCGCGCAGTGGTACGCGATCACGTCGGCGGCCGCGATGGCCTTCACCGCCGCGACCGTCATCAGGTCCGGGTCGCCGGGGCCGAGCCCCACGCCGTACAGCTTGCCGCTCATGCCTGGATCTCCGCCTCGTGCGCGATCGCGTTGATCGCGGCCGCCGCCATCGCGCTGCCGCCCCGCCGGCCGCGCACCACCAGGTGGTCCAGGTCCGGGCGGGCCGCCAGCGCGTCCTTCGACTCGGCCGCGCCGATGAAGCCGACCGGGATGCCGAGCACCGCCGCAGGGCGCGGGGCGCCCGCGTCGATCATCTCCAGGAGCCGGAAGAGGGCGGTCGGCGCGTTGCCTATCGCGACCACGGCCCCTTCGAGGCGGTCGCGCCACAGCTCCAGGGCGGCCGCGCTGCGCGTGGTGCCCAGCTCGGCGGCGAGCGCGGGCACGGCGGGGTCGGAGAGCGTGCAGACCACGTCGTTGCCGGCGGGCAGCCGCTTGCGGGTGACGCCGCTGGCGACCATCTGCGCGTCGCACAGGATCGGCGCCCCGGCGCGCAGAGCCTCGCGGGCGCGGACGACCACGTCCGGCGTCCAGGCGAGGTCCTGGACGAGGTCGACCATGCCGCAGGCGTGGATCATCCGCACGGCGACCTGGCTGACGTCGGCGGGCAGGCCCGCGAGATCCGCCTCGGAGCGGATCGTGGCAAAGGACTGGCGGTAGATCTCCGCCCCGTCCTTCTCGTAGTCGAACACTCTGCTCTCGCTCATTTCGTCGATCCTTGTACGGTCACCACGGTCACCTGGTACGCGCCTTCGCCGGTCGCCACCATGTCGGTCCACGCGCCCTGCGGATGGCCGCACCGGCGGGCGCAGCCCGACCAGTGCACGGGCAGCGCACCCTCGCGGGGCCGCGCGTCCGCCCGCACGTCGGACAGGGACTTGGCGCAGCCCGGCCGTCCGGTGCAGGCGCTGACGCCGGCCCAGGGGGAGTCGGCACGGGTGATGAAACCGGCCGCGTCGAGGGCGCGCAGCCGCTCCCGCGCGGCCGCCGGGCCGGCGAAGCCCGGCAGGACGAAACCCCGCCACGGGGTGACCCGTACCTCCCGGGCCGGCAGCAGTGCGCGGAACTGGCCGGAGGTCACCCGGCCGAGGCGGGCCAGGACGCACACGGTTCCGTCGCCGGTCGCACCGGGCGCGGGCGGTGCGCCGGCCGGCAGCTCCGCGCCCGTCACCCGCTCCGCCGCGACCGCTGCGCGCTGAAGGTGTGCCGTCACGTTCACGTCCTGCCCCGCGGGCAGCTCCCGCACCCGCCACGCACCCGTGCCCGCCGCCCGGGCCGCCGCGAGGAACGCCTCCGCCGCGGCCAGCGCGGCGCGCGGCGCGTCGGCGGCGGAGACCCGGTACGCCGCGTCCGCGACGCGCACCAGGGCGGTACCGGCGGCCTCTGCGAGCAACGTCACATCGGCGCCCAGGGCCGCGACGTCGCCCCGTCCGTCGTCCACGGCGAACAGGAAGCGGCCCGACAGCTCCGTCGTCCAGTCCTCGCCGCACAGCAGCTCGTCCAGCCGGTACGCCCATGCCGTCACGTCCGACCCGGCGAGCGGTGAGACGACCATGTTCCGTACGCGCTCGTGGCGTTCGGAGGCGGGCAGCAGCCCGGCCTCGCGCAGCACCTCCGCCAGTCCGAGCCCGCAGCCCTCGCCGAGGCCGCGCAGCTCGATGTTGCCGCGGGAGGTGAGGGAGAGGTGCCCGTCGCCCAGGCGGTCCGCCGCCTCCGCCAGCACCTCGACCTGATGGGCCGTCAGCACGCCGGTGGGCAGCCGGAGTCGGGCGAGCGACCCGTCGTCGGCCCGGTGCAGCCGCAGCGCACCCGGGCAGGCGTCGCCGCGGTCCCGCACGACGTCACCGGCGCGGTCCCGGCCGCGGTCCCGTATGTGAGCTTCACCCCGGTCCTGGGGGTTTGGTGAGCTGGGCGGCATGGCGGCGAGCATACGCGCAGCCTCTACTATGCAGACGGCACAGGGTCCCAGGGCCCTAGGGAGGAAGCCCGGTGAGAATCCGGCGCGGTCCCGCCACTGTGAGCCCGGCCACCCCGGACCGGGCGAGTCAGGAACTCCCGCCGTCCTACGACCACCCGGGGCGCGGACACCCCGAGGAAGGCCAGCGCACGCCATGACGCACGCGACGACCGAGGCGACGACTTCCGCCACCACGATCCTGCTGCTGTCGCACTCCGACACCGACCTGCTGAGCGCCCGCGCGGCCGGCGGGCCCGTCGCGTACCGGTTCGCCAACCCGGCCCGCCTCCCGCTGGACGACCTCCCCGCCTGCCTGGACGGCGCCGACCTCGTCGTCGTACGCCTCCTCGGCGGCATCCGCGCCTGGGAGGAGGGGCTGGACGCGCTGCGCGCGAGCCGGAAGCCGCTGGTCGTCCTCACCGGCGAACAGGCTCCCGACGCCCAGCTGATGGAGACCTCCACCGTCCCCATCGGCATCGCGGCCGAGTCGCACGCCTACCTCGCCCACGGCGGACCGGACAACCTGGAGCAGCTCGCCCGCTTCCTGTCCGACACCGTGCTGCTCACCGGGCACGGCTTCGAGCCCCCGGCCGCCGCGCCCACCTGGGGCCCGCTGGAGCGGCCCGCGCCGAAGGACGGCACCGGCCCGACCGTCGCCGTGCTGTACTACCGCGCCCACCACATGAGCGGGAACACGGCGTTCATCCACACCCTGTGCGACGCCGTCGAGGACGCGGGCGGCCGGCCCCTCCCCCTGTACGTGGCGTCCCTGCGCGCTCCCGAGCCCGAGCTGCTCGACACCCTGCGCGCCGCCGACGCCGTCGTCACCACGGTCCTCGCCGCCGGCGGCACCAAGCCCGCCGAGGCGCAGGCCGGCGGGGACGAGGAGGCCTGGGACGCGGGCGCGCTCGCCGCGCTCGACGTGCCGATCCTCCAGGCCCTGTGCCTGACCGGGCCGCGCTCCGCCTGGGAGGAGAACGACGAGGGCCTCTCCCCGCTCGACGCCGCCAGCCAGGTCGCCGTCCCCGAGTTCGACGGCCGGCTCATCACCGTGCCGTTCTCCTTCAAGGAGATCGACGCCGACGGGCTCCCGGCGTACGTCGCCGACGCCGAACGCGCCGCCCGCGTCGCCGGGACCGCGGTGCGCCACGCCCGGCTGCGCCACATCCCGAACGCCGACAAGCGCCTGGCGCTGGTGCTGTCCGCGTACCCGACCAAGCACTCCCGCATCGGCAACGCCGTCGGCCTCGACACCCCCGCCTCCGCCGTGGCGCTGCTGCGCCGGCTGCGCGAGGAGGGCTACGACTTCGGCACCGAGGACGTGCCGGGCCTGGCGTCCGGCGACGGCGACGAGCTGATCTACGCCCTGATCGAGGCCGGCGGCCACGACCAGGACTGGCTCACCGAGGAGCAACTCGCCCGCAACCCGGTCCGCATCCCGGCCGCCGACTACAAGCGCTGGTACGCCACGCTCCCCGAGGAGCTGCGTGCGAACGTCGAGCAGCGCTGGGGGCCGCCGCCCGGCGAGATGTTCCTGGACCGCTCCCGCAACCCGGAGGGCGACATCGTCCTCGCCGCCCTGCGCCGCGGGAACCTGCTGGTCCTCATCCAGCCGCCGCGCGGCTTCGGCGAGAACCCGATCGCGATCTACCACGACCCCGATCTGCCGCCGTCGCACCACTACCTGGCCGCCTACCGCTGGATCGCCACCCCGCGGTCCGACGGCGGCTTCGGCGCCGACGCCATGGTCCACCTCGGCAAGCACGGCAACCTGGAGTGGCTGCCCGGCAAGAACGCCGGCCTGTCCGCCGCCTGCGGCCCGGACGCGGCCCTCGGCGATCTGCCGCTGGTCTACCCGTTCCTCGTCAACGACCCCGGCGAGGGCACCCAGGCCAAGCGCCGCGCGCACGCCACGCTCATCGACCACCTCGTGCCGCCGATGGCCCGCGCCGAGTCGTACGGCGACATCACGCGCCTGGAGCAGCTCCTCGACGAGTACGCGCAGATCTCCTCCATGGACCCGTCCAAGCTGCCCGCCATCCGCGCGCAGATCTGGACGCTGATCCAGGCGGCCAAGCTCGACCACGACCTCGGTCTGGAGGACCGCCCGGACGACGACGGTTTCGACGACTTCCTCCTCCACGTCGACGGCTGGCTCTGCGAGGTCAAGGACGCGCAGATCCGCGACGGCCTGCACGTCCTCGGCGGTGCCCCCGCCGGCCCCGAGCGGGTCAACCTGGTCCTGTCGATCCTGCGCGCCCGCCAGATCTGGGGCGGTACGCAGTCCCTGCCCGGTCTGCGCGAGGCACTCGGCCTGGACGAGTCCGCCGCGACCCGTACCACCGCCGACGAGGCGGAGGCCACGGCCCGCGCCCTGGTCGAGGCGATGGAGGCCGCCGACTGGAACCCGGCCGCCGTCGCCGGTGTGGCGGAGGGGTACGACAAGGCCGTCGCCGAGATCCTCGACTTCGCCGCCCGCCAGGTCGTGCCGCGGCTGGCCGCCACCACCGACGAGCTGGACCACGCGGTCCACGCCCTGAACGGCGGCTTCGTCCCGGCCGGCCCCTCCGGCTCGCCGCTGCGCGGCCTGGTCAACGTCCTGCCGACCGGCCGCAACTTCTACTCCGTCGACCCCAAGGCCGTGCCCTCGCGCCTCGCCTGGGAGACCGGCCAGGCCCTCGCCGACTCGCTGCTGAACCGCTACCGCACCGACAACGGCGACTGGCCCACCTCCGTCGGCCTGTCGCTGTGGGGCACCAGCGCCATGCGCACCGCCGGTGACGACGTCGCGGAGGCGCTCGCCCTCCTCGGCATCCGGCCCGTGTGGGACGACGCCTCGCGCCGCGTCACCGGCCTGGAGCCCGTCCCGCTCGACGAGCTGGGCCGCCCGCGCATCGACGTCACGCTGCGGATCTCCGGCTTCTTCCGCGACGCCTTCCCGCACACCATCGGGCTCCTCGACGACGCCGTCCGCCTCGCGGCCTCCCTCGACGAGCCGGCCGCGGACAACTTCGTACGGGCCCACGCGCAGGCCGACCTCGCCGAGCACGGCGACGAACGCCGCGCCACCACCCGCATCTTCGGCTCCCGCCCGGGGACCTACGGCGCCGGCATCCTCCAGTTGATCGACTCGCGCGACTGGCGCACCGACGCCGACCTGGCCGAGGTGTACACGGTGTGGGGCGGTTACGCCTACGGCCGCGGTCTGGAGGGCCGCCCGGCGCGCGACGAGATGGAGACCGCGTACAAGCGCATCGCGGTGGCGGCCAAGAACACCGACACCCGCGAGCACGACATCGCCGACTCCGACGACTACTTCCAGTACCACGGCGGCATGGTGGCCACCGTCCGGGCGCTCAAGGGCACGGCCCCCGAGGCGTACATCGGCGACTCGACCCGGCCGGAGAGCGTCCGCACCCGCACCCTCGTCGAGGAGACCTCCCGCGTCTTCCGCGCCCGCGTGGTCAACCCGCGCTGGATCGAGGCGATGCGCCGCCACGGCTACAAGGGCGCGTTCGAGCTGGCCGCGACGGTCGACTACCTCTTCGGGTACGACGCCACGACCGGCGTGGTCGCCGACTGGATGTACGACAAGCTCACCGAGACGTACGTCCTGGACGAGGAGAACCGCGCCTTCCTCCAGGAGGCCAACCCCTGGGCCCTGCACGGCATCGCCGAGCGGCTCCTGGAGGCGGAGTCGCGCGGGATGTGGGCGGAGCCGGACCCGCGCGTCCTGGAGCGGCTCAAGCAGGTGTACCTGGAGGCCGAGGGCGACCTGGAGGACAAGTGACGATCACGGTCGGCGGTGCGGACGAGCAGCTCACCGAGCTGCTGGAGGAGGAGCTGACGGCGTTCAACGCCGAGGCCACCGGCGCGGGGGACTACGTGCCGTTCTCCGTGCGGGCCACGGACGACGCCTCCGGCGAGCTGACCGGCGGCGTGACCGGCTGGACCTGGGGGGACCTCGGCGCCGTCGAGCTGCTCTGGGTCCGGGACGACCACCGCAAGGACGGCCTCGGCACGCGGCTGATGCGGGCGGCCGAGGAGGAGGCCCGGCGCCGCGGCTGCGTACGCATGGTGGTGTCGTCGTACTCCTTCCAGGCGCCGCCGTTCTACCGGCGCCTGGGGTACACCGAGACGGCCCGTATCGAAGGCGTCCCCGGCGGGCACGTCGACGTCCACCTCGCCAAGTCGCTGGAACCGTCGGCCGCGCCGCTGTTCCAGGTGGCCGTGGTGCTGGAGTACCCGGCCGGCGCACTCGACGACGCCCGCCGGTGCGAGGAGGCCCTGCTGGCGCTCCTCCCCCGTCACGGCGGCCGGCTGGAGCGGCGGCTGCGCACCGCCGACGGCCTGTCGGAGGTGCACCTGCTGACGTTCCCCTCCCGGGCGGCCTACGGGGCGTACCTGGCGGACCCGGACCGTACGCCGGACGGGCGCATCACCGCGCGCGTGCTGGAGGTCACCGAGGTGTACGCCTGACAGACTCGCCCGTATGCCATCCCCCGTCATCGCCGTCACCGGGGCCTCCGGCCGTATCGGAGGCCGCGTCGCCCGCCGCCTCGCCGACGCCGGAGCGCGGACACGGCTGCTGGGCCGCGATCCGGCCCGGCTGCCCGACCTGACCGGAGCGCAGAAGGCCGCGCCCGCACCGTACGGCGACGCCGAGGCGATGCGCCGGGCCCTCGACGGCGTGGACACGCTGTTCCTGGTCTCCGCGCACGAGAGCCCGGACCGCATCCAGGAGCACCGCACGGCGGTGGACGCCGCGGTCGCGGCGGGCGCCGGGCGGGTCGTGTACGTCTCGTTCCTGAACGCCGCGCCGCAGGCGACGTTCACCTTCGCCCGCGACCACTGGCACACCGAGCGGTACATCGAGGCGTCGGGGCTGCGGCACACGTTCCTGCGGGACGGCTGGTACCTCGCCGCGTTCCCCGCCATGGCCGGGGCGGACGGCGTGATCCGGGGCCCGGCGGGCGAGGGCCGGGTCGCCGCCGTCGCCCACGAGGACATCGCGGACGTCGCCGCGGCGGTGCTCCTGGAGGGGGAGCGGCACGACGGCGCCACGTACGACGTGACCGGCGAGGAAGCGCTCACCCTCGCCGAGGTGGCCGGCGAGCTGTCCCGCGCGACCGGCCGGACGGTCCGCTACGTGCCGGAGACCCGCGAGGAGGCCTACGCCTCACGCGCCGGGTACGGCGCGGACCACTGGGAGGTCACCGGCTGGGTCACCTCGTACGAAGCCATGGCGGCGGGCGAGATGAGCACGACCGCCGACACGGTGCGCCGCCTCACGGGCCACCCCCCGATGACGCTGCGCGCCCATCTGGAGGCCCACCCGCGATCCTGGGCCCACCTGCTGTAGGCCGCCCTCTCCTCGTCCCGTGACTCCGCCGGCTGCCCGGCGCCGGGGGCGGTCCACCGCCCTGTCGATGCCGGTCCCCGTGGGGGACGAGCCCGGGGCCCCGGCCGCTGCACCCTTCGATGTAGTGCGGTTTCGTCTGCGCTCACGACGACCCCGGCGGGGCGCGCCGGAACGATGGAACACATGACCGACACACTCCGCGCACCCTCACCGCCGCCGGCCGCCGCGCAACGGCTCGTCCTCCTCGACGTCCTGCGCGGGGTGGCCATCCTCGGCACCCTCATGACCAACGTCTGGGTCTTCACAGCGCCCGGCTCCGAGTGGGGCGTGCTGCAAGGCGGCCCGGACGCCGTGTCGTTCGGGTCGGTCCCCGAGGCCGCGGAGGGCGTGTTCCGGCTCCTCGCGGACGGCAAGTTCCTGTCGCTGCTGACGATCCTGTTCGGCGCCGGCCTCGCGATCCAGTACGAGTCGGCGGCGCGGCGCGGACAGCCGTGGCCCGGCCGCTACACATGGCGGGCGCTGTTCCTGTTCGCCGAGGGGACCGTGCACTTCGTGCTGGTCTTCGCGTGGGACGTGCTGATGGGGTACGCGGTGACCGCCCTGCTGGTGGCCTGGCTGCTGACGCGCTCGGAGCGGGCGCGGCGCCGGCTGATGTGGTGGGCGGCGGGGCTGCACCTGGCGGTGACGGGCCTGCTGACGGCGGCGCTGGCCACCGCCGACAACGGCTCCGGCACGGTCTCCGCGCGCGTCGTGGACCTGTACGCGCACGGCAGCTGGGCCGACCAGATCGCCTTCCGCCTGGAGAACGCGATCGCGCTGCGCCTGGAGCCGGTCTTCGGCTTCCTCCTCCTCGTGTTCCTGTTCCTGCTGGGCGTACGGCTCTTCCGCGCGGGCGCGTTCGGCGCGGGCGACACCGGGCGGCGGCTGCGCGCCCGGATGCTGGGCTGGGGCCTCGGGCTCGGCGTGCCGCTCAACGTGGCGGTGGCCCTGGCCGGCGCGGACTACCTCCTGCTGGGGCGGTACTGCGCGGCGCCCCTGATGGCCGTCGGGTACATCGGGCTCATCGGTGCGGTGGTGGACCGGGTGCGCCGCCCGGGGCCGTTCACGGCCGGGCTGACCTCCGTGGGCCGGATGGCCCTGAGCGGCTACGTCCTGCAGAACGTGCTGTGCGTGTTCGCCGCGTACGGCATCGGGCTGGGCCTGGCGGCCGGGCTCGGTGCCGCGTGGCGGCCGTGGTGGGTGATGGGGCTGTGGGCCGCGGTCTCGGCGCTGCTGCTGGTGGTGTCCACGCTGTGGCTGCGCCGCTTCGCGCACGGCCCGCTGGAGGCCGTGCAGAAGTGGGCGCTGCGGCGCTGATCAGCCCCCGAGCACGCGCACGGCGTCGACGACGAGATCCCAGAACGCGGGGACGTCCACGTCGACGCCGACGTGCGCGTTGGGCGGGGCGCCCGTGACGCCGTCGAGGTCGACGACGGTGGCGCCGCGGGTGTGCGTGCCGGTCAGCTCGACGGCGACGGGCACGTGGACGAGGGTGATCAGCCCCGGGTCGACGAGGTGGGCGACGGTCAGCGGGTCGTGCAGCGGCGGCGCGGGGAAGCCGAAGACCTCGCGGTAGGTGGCACCGAAGTACGTCAGCAGCTCGGTGCACAGGCGCGCCAGCGGGGTGCCGAGCGCCTCGATGCGGGCGACCACGTCGGGGGTGGCGAGCACCTTGTGGCTGACGTTCAGCCCGATCATGGTGACCGGCAGTCCGCTGCCGAGGACGATGTCGGCCGCCTCCGGGTCCGCGAGGATGTTGAACTCGGCGGCCGGTGTCCGGTTGCCGCGGCCCGTGGACCCGCCCATCAGCACGATCCGCCCGATCCGCGGGCCGAGTCCGGGGTGGGCGAGCAGGAGCGCGGCGATGTTGCTGAGCGGCCCGGTGGGCACGAGCGTCACCGGCTCCGGGTGCGCGAGCAGGGTGTCCCGCAGGAACGTGACGGCGTCCCGCCCGTCGACCGGCACGTCCGGCTCCCCGAAGCCGGGCCCGTCGAGCCCCGACTCCCCGTGGATGTTCCGCGCGACGATCCCCGCCCCGCGCAGCGGCCGTGCCAGCCCGGCGGCGATGGGGACGCCCCGGATGCCGGCGGCGGTGCAGACGCGGCGGGCGTTGAGGGTGGTCTTCTCCACGGTCTGGTTCCCGGCCACGGTGGTGATGCCGAGCAGCCGGACCGCGGGGTGGGCGGCGGCCAGCATGATGTTGAAGGCATCGTCGTGACCGGGGTCGCAGTCCAGGATCACCGGAATCGGCATGGCGGTCGCCTTCCCTCCGCGGGGCTCCTGCCTCCGGCGGGGGACCCCGTTCCTCAGGCGCCCGCGCGCCCCTTCGGCTCACTCGCCGCAGGTCCCGGGAGTGACGGCCGTTTGCGGGCCATCATTCCAGCGGAGGCGCGGTCCGTCGCCGGACCCACCACAGGGTGGCCGCCGCGATGCAGGCCGAGGAGACGAAGGTGAGGGGCAGCAGGACGTGGGGGCCGTCGTCCGGGGCCGTCGCGCGGGCCTGCGGGGTCGCGGAGGGGCGGGCGGGAGCGGGGGCCGCGCGGACCGGGGCGGGGGATGCCGCGGGGCCCGCCGCGGTGGCGGCCGCCTTGGGCGGGGCCTGGAGCGAGCCGACCGGCCGGGCGCGGGGAGCGGCCGCGAAGCCCCAGTCGAGGAGCTGGCGCGCCTCCTCGTACACGGCGTACGCACCGCCGCGGCGGGGGTTCATCACGGTGACGACGAGTGTGCGGCCGTTCCGGCGGGCGGCGGCGATCAGGGTGTGGCCCGCGCCGCTGGTGTAGCCGTTCTTGACGCCGAGGATGCCCGGGTAGCGGGCGACCCCGTCGTCGCCGGTGACCAGCCGGTTGGTGTTGCGGATGCCGTACGACCAGCCGCCTCCCGGGAACTTCGCGTACGGCGTGGCGCAGTAGCGGGCGAAGTCCGGGTCGCGCAGGCCGACGCGGGCGAACAACGCCAGGTCGTACGCGGAGGAGACCTGCCCGGGTTCGTCGTAGCCGTCCGGTGAGACCACGTGCGTGTCCCGGGCGCCCAGGGCATCGGCGGTGGCCTGCATCTCGCGGGTGGTCGCCTGCCAGCCGCCGTTCAGGCCGGCCAGGACGCGCACCGCGTCGTTGCCGGAGCTGAGGAACACCCCGCGCCACAGGTCCGCCACCCGGTAGGTGACCTCCTCCTTCAGCCCGACGAGGCTGCTGCCCTCGCCGATGCCGACGAGCTCGTGCCGGCTGACGGTGTGCGGCCGGTCCGGCGACAGGCCGTGCAGCGCGGTCAAGGCGAACAGCACCTTGAGGGTGGAGGCCGGGCGCAGCCGCTTGTGCGCGTCGCGCGCGGCGAGCACCGCGCCGCTGCCAGCGTCGGCGACCAGCCAGGAGCGGGCGGACACGCCGGGCGGGCGGGCCGTGCCGGGGGGCACGCGCACCTGGGTGCCGGAGCGGTGCAGGACGGAGGCGTCCACAGCCGGGCTGGGGCGTGGCGGCACGGGCTCCACCGGCAGCGGGGGCACCGCGGGGATCAGGAAGAGGGCGGCGGCCGCGAGCGAGCTGACGATCATTCAGTCACGTTAAGGAGGCCCGCGCCGGTGCGCAGGGCGAGTGCGCCGGACGGACGACGCCCCTCCGCATTCGCATCAATCGGCGCTGCGCGGGCACTGGCAAGGGAGCCCGGGTACGGACAAGGCGAACTCTCCCCGGAGGGACGACATGACAGCGGACGCGGTCCTGCGCGACAAGGTCTTCATGCGGCTGCTCCCGCAGATGGGCCAGGAGATCCCCGTCCTGGCCCACATGAGGTACGACCCGAGGGACCCGTACGCCGTCACCGTGGAGTTCACGCACGGCGGCTGGGTCTACGCCGAATGGCGGCTGGACCGCGGCATGCTGCGGGACGGGATGCGCGGCGAGGTCGGCGAGGGCGACGTGCGGGTGTGGCCGCAGGTGGACGGCCCGCGCGAGGAGCTGTGCATCGAGCTGATGCGCAGCGCCGTCTTCACGGTGCGGACGCGCTCGCTGCTCCGGTTCCTGGACCGGACCTACGGGGCGGTGCCGGCGGGCGAGGAGCACGTGGAGCTGGACGAGTTCCTGGCGGAGGTCCTGAGCTCCGGCAGCCGGTAGCTGAGATCCTGGAGCCGTGGATGGGGCACGAGGCCGGGAGCTCGCCGTCGTGGGCGTGGTGGCCGCCGGAGGAGCGCTGGGGGCGGCGGCCCGGTACGGGGTGTCGCTGGCGTGGCCGGCGGCGCCGGGCGGCTTCCCGTGGGCGACGCTGTGGATCAACGGGTCGGGGTGCGCGCTGATCGGCGTGCTGCTGGTGGCGATCACGGAGGGCGGGGCGCCGGTGCACCGGCTGGTGCGGCCGTTCCTGGGTACCGGGGTGCTGGGCGGGTTCACCACGTTCTCCACGTACGCGGGGGACGTCGAGCGGCTGCTGCGGCGGCACGAGACGGCGACGGCGCTGGGGTATCTGTGGGCGACGGTCGTCGTGGCGCTGGGCGCCGTCTGGTCGGCGGCGTGGGCGACGCGGCGGGTACTGGTGCGGAGGGCGGCGTGATGAGGACGAGCGGCGCGCTGCGGCTGACGGTCCTGGTGGGGGAGGGCGACCGGTGGCGGCACCGGCCGCTGCACGCGGAGATCGTGCACCGGGCGCGGGAGGCGGGGCTGGCGGGTGCGAGCGTGTTCCGCGGCGTGGAGGGCTTCGGGTCGTCGTCCGTGGTGCACACGGCGCGGCTGCTGTCGCTGAGCGAGGACCTGCCGGTGGCGGTGGTGATCGTGGACGAGGAGGAGCGGGTACGGGCGTTCCTGCCGCGGCTGGAGGAGCTGCTGGCCCGCCGGGGCGACGGCGCCGCGGACGGGGCGGGGGCGGCGGCCGAGGGGCTGGTGACACTGGAGCGGTGCGAGGTCGTGCGGTGGTGAACTGGCTGCTGGTGCTGGCGGGCGGCGCGATCGGGGCCCCGCTGCGGTACCTGACGGACCGTGCCGTGCAGGCGCGCCACGACTCGGTGTTCCCCTGGGGCACCTTCACCGTCAACGTGTCGGGCTGTCTGCTGCTGGGGCTGCTGACGGGCGCCGCGTCGCAGGTGCAGCTGCTGCTGGGAACGGGGCTGTGCGGGGCGCTGACGACGTACTCGACGTTCTCGTACGAGACGCTGCGGCTGGCCGAGACGGGCGCGCGGCTGTACGCGGCGGTCAACGTGGTGGCGAGCGTGACGGCGGGCCTAGGCGCGGCGTTCGCGGGGGTGGCGCTCGCGACCGGTGGCCGGTGATCGTCCTTCCCCGTGGCCGGTGATCGCCCCCCGGTCGCTGGTGATCGTCTCCCGCCGGCCGGTGATCGTCCCCCGGCGCGCGAACGGGTGGGGCTCCTGGTAATAATGAGGCAAGGCTTGCCTAACCGCTGATGCCTCGTCGATCAGGATGCGTATGCCCTCCACCGTCGCACCGCCGCCGTCCCTCCGCACCTCCGCGGTGGAGCGGGTCACCGCCGCGTACCGCTCGATGGCCGCCGTCTCGCCCGTCCTGCGGTTCGAGGTCGGCGCGCCGGACGCGGGCGGCCACGACGGTGACGGCCCGGTGCCCGGGCGGCGCCTCGTGCGGGACCCCGAGGCGCTGGCGGCGCTGGTCGCGGCCGAGGAGCGCCGGGTCCGGGAGCTCTACGGCGTGCGGCCCCGGCGCGACGTCGCCCCCACGTGGGTGCTGCACCGGTACGCGTTCACCGTCGCCCTCGCCATGAGCGGCCCCTGGTACCTGGAAGGCTGCGCACCGCGGCTGACCCCGGACGGCGTCGCGTACGACGGGCGGACCCGGCGGCTGGTGGTGTCCCCGGCCGAAGCGGCCACCGCCCGCGCCCTCGACGCACAGGAGCTCCGCGGGGCGATCGCCGCGCACCTCGGCCCGGTCCTGGAAGCCTTCCGCCCGCTGGTGCGCCGCGGCGAACACGGCATGTGGGCGCTGGTCACCGACGCGATGGCCCAGGGACTGTGGCACCTGGGCCGCGCCCAGGGCGACCCCTGGCCCGCGGCCCACGCCGCCGAAGCCCTGCTGCCCGGCCGCACGCCCCCGCTCGCCGGCGCGGCCGCCTTCCGTCCGGACCCGGCGGCCTGCGGCGAGCCGACCCGGACGCGCGCCGGCTGCTGCCTGCTCTACACGCTGCGCCCGGAGGAGATCTGCTCCACCTGCCCGCGCCGCGGCCGGTCGCGCACCGCGTAGCGGTCCACGGCCGCCGACCGCGCGCCCGGGAGACGTCAGACCAGCAGGAACGCCGTCGCCGTCGCCGCGCCCAGCGACGCCCCGGCGACCGTCTGCGCGACCGTGTGGTACCGCAGCGCCACCCGCGACCAGCAGACGGCGGCGGTCATCGCGTACCCCAGGAGCCACCAGGGCGAGTGCGCGACGGACAGCAGGGCCACGACGGCCGAGGCGACCGCGGCGTCGACCGAGATCTTCCACACGGTGTTCACCGCGAGCAGCCCCACCGTCATCACCCACAGCGCGAGCATCGCCGCGAGGATGCCGGCCGGCGCGTGCCCGGCCACCATGACCAGCGACCCCGTACCGATCGAGCCGAGGATCACGAAGAAGATGGGCGCCCGCTTGGTGCGGTCGACGACGTGCCGGTCGCCCCACGTGCCGCGCTTGCGCTCCCACTCGATGTACGCGGCGGGCACCAGCCCCGCGCACAGCGCCCCGAGCAGCCCCCACAGCAGACCGCTCCAGTGCCCGGCGGCCGCCCAGCCGATGGCGAGCATGCCGATGAGCAAGACGTTTCGGGGCTGGAAGACGTCGGTGACGGCCCGGGCCGCCGTACGGGTGTCCTCGGGGGTGCCGGTGGTGGTGCTCACGCGCTCTTCTCCAGGGGCCGCAGCAGCGCCTCGGCCCGCTCGCCGTCGATCGTCCGGTAGGCGGCCGCCACCCGCACCAGCCAGGCGACCTCGTCGTCCTGGTCGGCGGCGTGCTTGGCCTCGATGGCCGCGGCCTTGCCGGCGGGCGCCCCACCCGCCTTGGCGGCCAGCGCCGCCTTGATCCAGTAGGCGTCGGCGAGCGGTCCCGGCTCGCCGCCCGCGGCGGCCCGCGCCGCGTCCACCAGCCCGTCGGTGACGTAGTGCCGCAGCTTCTCGACCGCGTCCGCGATGTCGGCGGCCCAGCGGTCCACGCGCAGGTCGGCCGGGGTGCCGAACCGGGTCAGCTCACGGGCGAGCGACGCCGGCGGCTCGAAGGGCTGGTCGGGGAAGGCGGCCATCAGCTCCCGCCACAGCGGGTGCAGCCGGGCCTGCGCCCGCCACAGCTTCACGCGCCGCCACCCCTTGCTGAAGGCGGGGATGGACGCGCCCACCGCGAAGAGGGCGAACAGCACGATCTGCGCGGCCTCGGTCGCCTTGTCGAAGGTCTGCGCGAAGGCGCGGCCGGGCTGCTCCACCACGCTGATCCACAGGAACAGCGTCCGGCTGACGGTGTAGCCGACGCCGATGACCATGGCGCACGTCATCATGCCGAGCCCGATCCGCAGGTGGCGCAGCGTGGCATTGGCCGTCGCCAGCCCCCACTGGTACGCGCACACGGCGGACGCGGCGCCCAGGTACAGGTAGAACACGCTCATGTAGAGCGTGGCGCCCCCCTGTCCGGCGTGGTCGGAGACGAAGCGGTCGGAGGGGACGGACCGGTCCACGACGGTGAAGAACAGGACGGTCAGCAGGATCAGCGTGGCCAGGGACGCCTTGGCCGCCACGTGCTGCACCCCCCGCGCGAACCGCACGTGCCGCGGCACGGTCCCGCCCTCCGGGTAGTGGCCGTAGATGGCGACGATGTAGCTGAGAATGGCCAGAATCGCGATGGTCGCCGTGTAGTGCTTGATGAGGACCGCGAGGTCGACGACCGGGCTGTCGTTGAGCCCGGTGCGCACCACGGGCGTCTTGGTCCACAGGGCCACGGCGAACCCGGCGTAACAGCCCCACAGCGCCCGGCGCCGCTTGTCCTCCTCGTCGCCCCACAGGGCGGCGGGCATGCGCCACAGCGCGACGGCGGTCATCAGGCCGGCTATGAGGTAGTCGGCGAGGTCGAGGGCGGTCACGGGGAGTCCTTGTCGGTGGTACGGCGGAAGAAGCCGCGCCGGCGGTGGGCGACGGGGCGGGACAGGGAGTTGGCGAGCCGCCCCACCATGTCATCGCTCGTCACCTCGCGCGCCATCCGCGGGATCAGCGACGCGCCGAATTCGGCCACTCGTTCGTCGTGGGTGTCGTACTGCGCCCGCGCCTGCACCGTGGCGCCCGAGGCGAGCACCCGGGATATCAGGGAGGTGTCGAAGACGGGCAGGAGACGGCGCAGTTGCTCGGCGTCGAGGGTGGTGCCGTGGTCGAACCACTCGTGGCACAGCTCGTGCAGGATGACGTGCTGCGTCTGGTACGCGGTCGGACGGCGGCGGTACAGGACGAAGCTGGTGGTGCCGGTGGTGAGGCGCAGTCCGCAGGCGGCGTTGACCCGGGCCAGCCGGTCGGGCAGTTCGCGCAGCACGATGGTGCGGCCCCGGGCCGCCTCCATGTTCGCCACCAGCGCTTCGATGGTGAAGGGCGAGGGGAGGGGAAGGTCCGCCAGACCGGCTTCGCACTCTTTGCGCAGCTTGCGCAGGGACATGGGGTGCTGCCTCTTACGTCCGTCAGTCCGTCGTCGTCACGCGTGCGTGTGACGACGTGCGGTCGGCGAGTTTACCGGGCCGGCTCCGGGCCGCCGGGTCTCCCGCCGCCGGGCCCCGGGCCGCCGGCGTCGTCCTTCTTCTTCGTCTCCTCCAGCAGGGAGAGCGCGAACTCCAGCAGTTCCGCCGGGATCCCGTCGTCGTCGTTGCCCCGCGCGGCCACGCCGCTGATCTCGCCGGTGCGCCGCTTGGCGAGGAACTGGAGCCCGGCGACGACGTCGTCGACGACCTCGCTCTCCTCCTTGAAGAAGCGCCAGTCCACGCCGAAGCCGAGGCCCAGCGCCTTGAGGATGTCCTCGGAGGGGTGGGTGACCTTCCCGGCCAGGATGTTGGAGAAGTAGCTGTGCGAGAGGGAACCACCGCGCTGCTTGACGAGATCGGCGAAGACCCGTCCCGAGACCTTCTGGCCGGGGAACGTCTTCTCGACCATGTACTCGACCTTCTGCTGCAACGTCCGCAATTCGGGCGTGCGTTCTTCGCCGTTGGTCATCGGGGTCCCCACGTCGCGCGCTGTTCGAGTCCGGTCAACGGGCTCGTACTGTAACCGACCCAGAACGTGGGTGTCTTTGCATCAGCGACAAAGCGGAGCAACCCACGCCTGCATCGGATCCGGACTTGCGCAGGCACTCTACGTCACTGTTAACTCGAAAAAACACGGGCAGGGGGCCACGAGGGGAGTCCCTTGCCCGTGGCGTACGGCACCTGTGTGCTCGGTACAAGGATGTAGCCCTTCGCGACGGGGGATGCACGAAGGGCTACATCGGCATTATGACACCTCGTCATGGGCGGTGGACAGGCGCCCCGGCGGACAATTGCGAACCGGTTCGCCTCCGCTTCGGCGCGCGGCCCACCGGATGGCTCGTTAGCGTGACAAATGGGACAACCGTTTGTGCGAAGAGGGGCAGAGCCATGGCCGTACCACCTGAGGGCACGCCCTGCTGGGCGGACGCGATGTTCACCGATGTGGAAGGTGCGAAGGCCTTCTACGGTGACGTGCTGGGCTGGACCTTCGGCGAGGCGTCGTCGGAGTACGGCGACTACACGCAGGCGTACGCGGACGGAAAGGCCGCCGCCGCGGTCGTCCCGCCGATGCCGGGCCAGGACGGTCCGGCCGCGTGGTGCCTGTACCTGGCGTCGGACGACGTCGAGGCCACCGCGCGCAAGATCCGCGAGAACGGCGGCGAGGTGCTGATGGAGCCGATGCAGGTCGGCGACTTCGGCTCGATGGTCCTGGCCCGCGACCCCGGCGGCGTGGTCTTCGGCGTCTGGCAGGGCGGCACCCACGAGGGCTTCGAGGCGCGCGGCGAGCGCGGCTCCTACTGCTGGGCCGAGATTTTCACCCGGGAGCCGGAGAAGTCCGACGACTTCTTCCCCGCCGTCTTCCCCTACCGGACCAAGGAGATGGAGTCCCCCGACCACATGGACTTCCGGGTCTTCCAGCTGGGTGAGGACCCCGTGCTGGGCCGGATGAGGATGACCGACGAGTTCCCGCCGGAGGTCCCGCCGCACATCAACGTGTACTTCGCCGTCGACGACTGCGACGCGGCCGTGGGAAGGGCGACGGCGCGCGGCGGAATCCTGCGCTGGGGCCCGATGGACACCCCGTTCGGCAGGTTCGCCTCGCTGAGCGACCCGCAGGGCGCGGCCTTCTCGGTCATCGACATGTCGAGGACCGAGGGCGAGATGCCGAGGATGACGGACGTGTAGGGAGTGTCCGCGAAACAGCGTCGTCCGCCCGCAGGGGCGGGGTCGGCGGCGGCCGCCGCGCGCGCCGGCCGCCGCCGGGCGGACGGGTCCTCGCGGCCACGGCCCGGCGGCGGCTCCCTCGCCCGCCGGGCGGCTCAGTCCTCCTGGGAGCCGGGGCCCGCTGCCGGGCCGCCCGGCGTCGTGGAGACCTGGCCCGGCGTCGTCCCGGCGGAGCTGTCGGGCGAGAACAGAGCCATCCCGACCAGGACGGCCGTGACGAACGCGACCGCACCGGCGATGGCGCTCGCCACCCGGGGGCGGCGGCTGACGAACGCGCGGGCCCCGCGGCGCGCCGGCGCCGGAGCGGCCCGGCGCCCCCGTCCGGCACTCCCGCCGCTCCGGCCCGGAAGCACGTACGTCGTCGCCGGCGCCGGGCCCGTCCCCCGGGGACCGGCGGGCATCGGCGCGGGCGGGGGCAGCGCCCCGGACGCGGACACGGGCGCCCGCACGGCGGCGGGCGCGGCGGCCGGAGCAGGCCGCGGAGCCGGCGTCCCGGGCGCGGCGGAGCGCGGACCCGGCATGGCACCGGCCGCGGGACGGCGGCCCGGTACCGGGGCCCGGACGGGTCCGGCAGCCGGCATCGGCTCCCCGTGGCCCTGCCAGGCACCCGACCCGAACCAGTCCGCGACCTGCTGCGCCGGCGGCCGCTCCTCCGGCTGCTTCGCCAGCATCCCCAGCAGGTACGCCTCGAACGCCGGCGGCACGTCGGCGCCCAGACCGCGCGGCGGTACCGGCTGGGTGTCGATGTGCTGGTAGAGCGTGGCGGTCGCCGTGTCGGCCTGGAACGGCGGCCGGCCCGTCACGAGCTGGTACAGCACGCAGCCCAGCGAGTACACGTCGGAAGCCGGGCCCGCCGGCCGGCCGAGCGCCCGCTCCGGAGCCAGGTAGAGGCTCGTCCCGACGATCTGGCCGGCCGTGGTGAGAGCGGCCGCCGGATCGTCCACGAACCGGGCTATGCCGAAGTCACCGAGCTTGACCGTCCCGTCCCCGTCGGACATCAGGTTGCCCGGCTTGATGTCCCGGTGGACGATGCCCTGCCGGTGCGCCACGGCGAGCCCTGCGGCCGTCTGCGCGGCGATCGTCGCCACGCGCGCGGGGCGCAACCGCCCCTCGGCGGCCAGCTCCTGCGCGAGGCTGCGGCCCTCGACGTACTCCATCACCAGGTAGAAGCGGCCGTCCCAGGCCCCGAAGTCGAAGACCGCGACCACATGGGGGTGGCTGAGCCGGGCCGCCGTCTGTCCCTCCAGCCGGAACCGCGCCGCCGCCTGCGAGTCGGGGTCGTCCCCCAGCATCAGTTTGACGGCCACCGGCCTGCCGAGCACTTCGTCCGTGGCCCGCCAGACCTCCCCCATTGCGCCGCGGCCGATGGGTGACTCCAACCGGTACCGATCCGCCACCAGCACGTGCGCACCAACCTCAATCCCGATCGATCCTGGGAGCAGGGTACCGACCCATCAGATGAGGGTCGGTCAGCAAGGTCCCCGCGCGGGCTCGTTGTGGCTGGCGCAATCCGCACTCGCCCGGCTTTCCGGGCCGGCGGTGCCGTCGGACGCCGACGCCGTGACGTGCCCCGAACGGTCCGGACGGCGGTCCGGACCATCCATAGCCCGCACCAGGAGTTCCCGGTGTCCCGGGAGTCACGGGTGTTCCGGGTTGCCTGGTGTTCCGGGGGCGCCCGGGGCCGCTGGTGCGGTGGCCGGGGCGGCGGGAGTTCTGGGTGCGCCGGGTGTGGCGGGAGCCGCCGCGGGTGCGGGGGCTGCTGCTGGGGCGGGCGCTCTCACCGCGTTGGGTGCCGGGGTCGGCGTCCTCACCGGTGCGGCCGGTGCCGCGACGGCGGCCGTGGCCGCGGGTCTCGGCGCCGCGAGGCTTGGCGCGGCGGAAGCTCCTTTTTCGGGGTCGGGCGGGGGGTGAGCCATCTGGTGATGGTGATGGGCATGGTGGGGCTGACGGTCTTCCTGGGACTGCTCATCCACTACCTGGCCACGCCCTTCGGGGAGGTGATGGGCGTGCAGCCGGACCCGTTCACGCGGTACTTCCCGCAGGCGGCCACGGCCGGTTCCTGAGGGCCGGGCAGACTGGCCCCCGTGGACCAGAAGCGCTTCCTCTACGTCGTCGTGTGCGCGGCCGGGATCGCCGGTGACGTCGGCACGCTCATAGCCGCCGCCCAGGACGAGGGCTGGGACGTCGGCGTCATCGCCACGCCGCACGGCCTGCCGTTCCTCGACGGGCCGGCCGTCGAGGCCCGGACGGGCTACCCGATCCGCTCGGCCTGGCGCCGCCCCGGCGATCCGCGGCCGCTGCCGCCGGCGGACGCCGTCGCCGTCGCCCCGGCGACCTTCAACACGATCAACAAGTGGGCGGCCGGCATCGCCGACACGCTCGCGCTGGGCACCCTGTGCGAGGCGTACGGCGCGGGCGTGCCCACCGCCGTGCTGCCCTGCGTGAACGCGGAGCTCACCGCGCACCCCGCCTACCGCGAGAGCCTGGCGCGGTTGCGCGGGATGGGCGTACGGATCGGCGAGGGCAGCGGCGGCGCGGCGGGCTTCCGCTGGGAGGAGGCGCTGGAGCTGCTCGCCGCCCGGTGACCGGGCCGGCCGCCGGCCCCCGGCCCCCCCGGGCGGGGGTGCCGCCCGCCGGGCGGTGGTCCACCGGCTGCGGTCGCCGCGGGTGTGGGGGGACCATGGGTGGCATGGGCGGTGCGGATGAGCTGCGGGCCGATCGGGAAGCGGTCGACGGCGCGGTCGACGGCGCGGAGGTGGGGCCTTCGCCGGCCGGCGGCCTGCTCGACGTCCTCGGCGTGGCCGCGATCGTGATCGACGCGGACGGGCGCATCGTCCTGTGGAGCCCGCAGGCCGAGGACCTGGTCGGCTGGAGCGCGCACGAGGCGCTGGGCAAGTACGCCGCGCGCCTGCTGGTGGGCGAGGAGCACCTCCCGCTGGTGCTGCGCCTCTTCGACCAGGTGATGACGACCGGGCAGAGCTGGGCGGGCGTCTTCCCCGTACGGCGCAAGGACGGCACCACGCGGCGGCTGGAGTTCCGCAACATGCGGCTCCTGGACGACCTCGGCGACTTCTACGCCCTGGGCCTGGCCACCGACCGGGAGACGCTGCGCCGGGTGGAGCGGGACCTGGCCCTGTCGGTGCGGCTGGTGGACCAGTCGCCGATCGGTCTGGCGGTCCTCGGGCCGGACCTGCGGTACGTGGGGGTCAACGCGGCGCTCGTGCGGATCGACGGCGTCAGCGCGGAGGACCACCTCGGCCGCACCGTCGGGGAGGTGCTGCCGTTCATCGACGCCGGACGGACCGAGGCGTCGATGCGGCGGGTGCTGGAGACGGGCGTACCGCTGCTGGACCGGCAGGTCGTGGGGCGGGCCCCGGCCGATCCGGAGCACGACCACGCCTGGTCGGTGTCGATGTACCGGCTGGACAACGTGGCGGGCAGGCCGATCGGGCTGGCCGTGTCGGTGGTCGACGTCACCGACCGGTACCGGGCCACGGCGGAGGCGGAGCGGGCGCGGGACCGGCTGGCCGTGGTCGCCGACGCGTCGGTGCGCATCGGGACCACGCTGGACCTGGAGCAGACCGCCCGGGAGCTGGCCGACGTCGCCGTGCCGGAGCTCGCCGACATCGCCGCGGTCGACGTGCTGGACACGGTGCTGGAAGGCCGCCCGAACCGGATCACGTCCGGCGCCGAGGCCCCCGCCGTCTTCCGCGCCCTGGCCGTTTCGGCTGCGTACCCGACGGTCGCCGTGGACGCGGCCGACCCGCCGGGGGAACTCGCCCGCTACGGCGCCGACCGGCTCGTCACCCGGTGCGTGCGCACCGCGCGGCCGGTGCGGGAGGCGCACCTCGACGAGCAGGCGCTGTCGTGCGTGGCGCGCGACCGCCGGGCGGCGGACCTGCTGGCGGAGGCCGGGGTGCACTCGTACCTGGCGGTGCCGCTGATCGCGCGCGGTGAGGTGCTGGGCGCGCTCGACCTGAAGCGGGCCCGCAATCCGATGCCGTTCAGCGACGACGACACGCTGCTCGCCTGCGAGCTGGCCGCCCGCGCGGCGGTGTGCATCGACAACGCCCGGCTGTACCGGCAGCAGCGGGAGACCGCGCTGACGCTCCAGCGCAGCATGCTGCCGGAGGCGCCGGGGGACCTCACCGGGCTGGAGGTGGCCACCCGCTACCAGCCGGCCGGCCCCGGCAGCGAGGTCGGCGGCGACTGGTTCGACGTCATCCCGCTCTCCGACGGGCGGACCGCCCTGGTGGTGGGCGACGTGATGGGCAGCGGCATCAACGCGGCGACCAGCATGGGACGGCTGCGCACGGCCACGCAGACGCTCTCCCGGCTCGACCTGGAACCGGCCGGGGTGCTGCGCCACCTGGACGAGATCAGCGCCGGGATGGACCCGTCACTGGCCACCTGCGTGTACGCCGTGTACGACCCGCACCACCACCGGTGCCGGCTGTGCACGGCCGGCCACCTGCCCCCGGTCCTGGTGCGCCGGGGCCGCGAGCCCGTCCTGCTGGAGCTGCCCACCGCGCCGCCGCTGGGGGTGGGCGGGATCCCCTTCCGCGAGGTCACGGTGGACCTGGAGCCGGGCGACCGGCTGGTCCTCTACACCGACGGGCTGATCGAGACGCGGGAGGAGGACATCGACAGCCGTCTCGAAGCCCTGCTGGCACTGATGGCCACGCTGGGGGACAGCGGCCTGGAGGAGTCCTGCGACCGGCTGCTGCGCGAGCTGCGCCACCCCGGCGACCACGACGACGTGGCCCTGCTGATGGCGTGCCCCGTCCCGGTCCGCTGAGGGCGCCGCCCGACCGGGCGGCCCGTACCCCGCCGCCGGGCCCACGGCCGGTGCTGCCTGCCGCGGCCGTCCGACCACGGCCTCCCATCGCGGTGGGACGGTGGCGGGGGAAGGACGGCGACGCGGGAGGGGACGGGTCGGGTCCCCTTCCGCGTCGGCGTGCCGTCCTGCCCGGTGCCGGGCCTGTCCGCGGTGCCGGGCCTCCCGGGGGCGCGTGCTCAGGCCGCGAGGCAGACCTCGGCACGGTGGCCGACGGTCGCACGCGCCGGCGCCGTCGCCGCCGTGACCCGCGGCACGGACCGGGCGAGCTCCTGCTGGGCCAGCGAGAGCACGTCGCCCAGACCCAGGCCGAGCGCCCCGGCCGCGGCCGCGAGCACCTCGGAGGACGCCTCCTTGCGTCCGCGCTCCAGTTCCGACAGGTACGGCATCGAGATCCGGGCCGCGTCGGCCACGTCGCGCAGCGTGCGCCCCTGGGCGAGGCGCTCGCGGCGCAGGGCGTCACCGACGACGTGGCGCAGCAGCGGCTCCGGCTGGGGGCGGTCCGGCTTCGTCCGAGGTGTGGTCACAGGCTTCATCCGGTCAGCCTAGAAGCAGACGGGGCGTCACGTCACGGGCCCGCTACGGCTTCCACCAGGCGCGGGAGGCGTCCCGCAGGGTGTTGGTCCCGCAGTGCACCTCTCCCATGCCCAGGTGGTAGGTCTCCCAGTCGTCGATGTACGCCACCTTCAGCCCGGCCCGCGTGTACGCGGCGTTCACGGCGGCGGTGAACACGTCCTTGCCGCCGATGACGGGGCCCCACTGCTTCGGAGCGAGGTACCGGTCCCGGCCGAGCAGCACGCCGTTGACCGCGCCGGGGACGTACGCGCTGGTCATGACGGTCGCCGGGCCCGCGGCCCGCTCGCCCTCGCGGGGCAGCCGCTTCTGCTGGCCGTACTCGTCGACCGCGTCCGGCAGGTCGCCCGCGCCCATGCGCTTCAGGCGGGGCATGCGGGCACCGCGCTCGCCCTCCTCGGTACCGCGGGTGAAGAGCGCGGGCACGCGGACGATCTCCGCGTCGGCCACACCCGTCTCGCGCTTGAGGACGTCGAGGTTGGCCCTGATGCGCTGCGCGGCCATCGTGTTGTCGGCGACCAGCCACTTCGAGGCGAGCGCCTGGGCGATCGTCTCCTTCGGGGCGGGCACGTCCTTGCTGCCCGGGACCGAGAACATCCGCGTCGAGCCGTGCCCGGCCTTCTGCGCGTCGCGCAGCAGCTTCAGCCCGGCCTCCGGGTCGGCGATGCCGATCCGCCAGCCGCGGGCGGTGCCCGGCGCCGGGAGGAACTGCACGAACTCGTCGACGTGGCCGACGTGCAGCCACGAGGTGTCGAGGAACAGCGGGTCCTGGAAGCCCTGGGCCTTCAGCAGCGTGCGCATCGCGCGGGCGGGCTTGGAGCCGTCGTCCTTGCGCTCGCCCATGATGATGCGTCCGGCCGGGAAGGAGCGCCCGCCGTGGGCGTACGGCGGAACGGTCTCCAGGTTGCCCATGGAGTTGAGGGTCCACTCCTCCGAGTCGCGGACCCCCGAGACCTGGACGACGCCGACGCCGTTGCCGCGGAGCTTCTCGAACAGCTCCCGGCCGGACTCGCGGTCGGGCTGCGCCGAGCGGAGCATCACGCGGATGACCTGGCGGCGCCCGTCGGGCCCGGTCATGCTGACGTACCCCGGCTCGACGAAGTCCTGGGCCCAGATGTCCTGGTACTTGTCGAAGGTGACGAGCGGCTTGGTGATGCCGGCCGCCTTGGCCTCCTTGGCCAGGCCCTGCACGAACGCCTGCTGGCGGCGGGCGTAGGGGTCCTTGCCCGGCACCTTGGTGACCATCACCTGCTGGGCGTTCTGTAGGTGGTGGTGGGTGAGCAGCGGCGCCACACGGAGGGTGACGTCGTCGGAGGTGGTCCGCCCGCCGGAGGTGACGGACAGGCGCAGGACCGCGCGGCCGTCCCACACCGCGGTGTCGCGGACGACGTCGGTGACCTCGACGCCGAACTCCACGCCGGAGCGCAGCTCGGCGGCGGTCAGACGGGTGTTGCCCTTGACCCGGTCCCAGCCGCCGGCGCGCTTGACGAAGACCCGGGTGCGGGCCGCCCCGGCGACGACGGCCGGGGTGCCGGTGGCCGACGCGGGCAGGTCCTTCATCGGTACGGAGCGCACCCGGGCGAGGTCGGCGGCGTCGGCGGTGCCGTTCACCCGTGTGTCGGAGGCGTCGTTGCAGGCGGCGAGGCGGGCGTCGGACAGCGGCTTGCCGCCCGGGCCGGTGGTCGCGCAGCGCTTGGTGTCGTCGTCGATGTTGGGCAGGACGACCGCGCCGCGGGCCGCGGTCCAGGTGTCCTCGCCCGCGGTGTCCGTCGCGCCGGCGACGTCCACGCGCCCGTCCCGGTTCACGTCCGCCCGCAGGTCGGCCGACGGCGGCGGCCCGGCAGCGAACACGGGCGCGGCGGGCGCCAGTACGGCCCCGATGACGGATATGGCCAGGGTCGCGCGTCTGGCGTGGCTCGTACGCACCATGCGTCCTTTCGTGGGGGATGCGTCTGTCGAGCCGGAAGAGGGCGTGCGGGCGCGATGCGTTGCTTCGGGACTCCGGTTCACGGCCGATGACTGCCCGCGGTGTGCCCGGGTTATGACGGCGGCTCAGTCCTGGCGCGGTGAAGGAGGCGGTTCCCGGCGCACCGGCGGCGTGCGGGTCGTCGTGCGGCCCAGCGCGGACGCCGCGCGGGCGAACGCGGCGGCGTCCACGACGGCCGCGCCGCCCGGGTCGTTGTTGAAGTACACGTACACGTCGTCCTGGTCGGTCCACGTGCCGGCGATGCGCCGGGCCCAGGAGGCCAATGCCTGGCGCCCGTAGCGCGGCGACGGGTCGGCGAGGCCGGCGTGGAAGCGGACGTACCCCCAGGGCGCCGTGCGCCACAGCGGTGTCACCGGGCGGGACCGGCGGTCCGCCCAGCACAGGGCGGCGCCGTACCGCTCCAGCACCGTCCGCAGCTCGCGCTCCGCCTCCCACCACGACGCGTGCCGCAGCTCGACGGCCACCCGGACCGTGGCGGGGAAGCACCGCAGGCACGCCTCCAGCGCCGGGACGTCCACCCGGAAGTCCGGAGGCAGCTGCACCAGGACCGGGCCCGTCCGGTCCTCCAGCCCCTCCAGACGGCCCATCAGCCGCGCGACCGGTTCCGCGGGTTCGCGCAGGCGCTTCAGATGGGTCAGGTAGCGGCTCGCCTTGACCGCCATGACGAACCCCTCCGGCGTGCGCTCACGCCAGGAGGCGAACACCTCCCGGGTGGGCAGCCGGTAGAAGGCGTTGTTGTTCTCCACCGTGGCGAAGTGCCGCGCGTACTCCTCCAGCCACAGCCGCTGCGGCAGCCCGGCCGGGTACAGCACGTCGCGCCAGTCCTTGTACTGCCATCCGGAGGTGCCGATGAGCAGGGGCATGCCGCCATGCCTGCCCGGGCGCCGGCGGCGCCTACCGCTCCGCGCCCGGGTTGGCCCGCCCGGCGGACCCCCGCCCGGTCCGCCCCGTCTAGCGTGCGACGAACTGGGTGAGGATCGCCTGCACTTCGTAGATGTCGACGCCCTTGGTGAAGGTCTTCTGGATCGGCGCGGGGCTCCCGGACAGCCACAGCTTCAGCTCGGCGTCGAGGTCGAAGGTGCCGGCGGTCTCCACCGCGAAGTGGGTGATGCTCCGGTACGGGATCGAGTGGTACTCCACCTTCTTGCCGGTGATGCCCTGCTTGTCGACGAGGATGAGGCGCCGGTCCGTGAAGAGGATGGTGTCGCGGATCAGCAGGAACGCGGCGTGCACCTGCTCGCCGTTGCCGAGCAGCCGGGCGTAGTCCTGCTGCGCCGTCGCCGGGTCGATGGTGTGCGCGTTTCCGAACAGCGCCATGGCAGGCCCCCCAGGTGGTGTGGTTCCACGATGATCGTCGCACTGTATACCGGGGGTGCCGGCCCGGCCGAGGGGTACGTTCCCGGCGGATCGTCCCCCGGGTGCGCCCCCCGGCGTGCCGTCGGAGGCGGGTGCTCCGTCGTGCGCGGGGCAGAACTTCACCACCTGCGACGATCATGACGATCTGGTTGCAGTGATGGCGGTGCGCGTATTTTGCTCCGGGGCCGGATCGTTCCCGGGGTGTGAGCGGTTTCGAGACGCAGACACGGACGCAGGCGACGGCGGGCGCCGCCGCGCAGGCGCAGCAGCGGACGCGGGACGCGGCGGCGCCCGGGGACGGTACCGGCACGGTGACCCGGGACGGCACCGGCGCGGGCCACCCGTCCCGGGAGACGGGCACGCCCCCGGCCCACGCCGCGCTCCTCGGGGCGTACTGGCTCGACGGGCCGCCCCACGGCACCCATACGTGCGACCGGTGCCGGCGGCTGCTCGGGCCCTCCGGCCAGGAGGTGGTCCGCACGGTGATGCTGGGTCTGGCCGTCGTCACGATCGTGTGGGGCGCGCTGATGGCGGTCGCGGTGGGGTGAACACCGTTTGTGGGGTCCGCCCGCCCGGCGTTTGATGGGAACGAGCGGGGGCGGATCCGGACGGAAGGAAGTGCGGCCGTGGACCTCTCCCTGCGTCCCGGGCGGGCGGAGGACGCCGCCGAGTGCGGCCGTATCTGCTACGAGGCCTTCCACGCCGTCGCCCACGAGCACGGCTTCCCGTCCGACTTCGCCAGTGCCCGGGAGGCCGAGGACACGATGGCGATGCTGCTGGGCCATCCCGGTTTCCACAGCGTCGTCGCCGAGCTCGACGGACGGATCGTGGGCAGCAACTTCCTCGACGAGCGCTCCCCCGTCGTCGGGGTCGGCCCGGTCACGGTGGACCCGGCCGTCCAGGACGGCGGCATCGGCCGCCGCCTCATGCGCCACGTCATGGACCGGGCGGCCGAGCGGGACGCCCCCGGCATCCGGCTGCTCCAGAGCGGCTACCACTCCCGCTCGTTCGCGCTGTACGCCGGACTCGGCTTCGTCTTCCGCGAGACGGTGGTCTGCCTTCAGGGCCCGCCGATCGGCGTCACGGTCCCCGGCCACGCGGTACGGCCCGCCCGGGAGGCGGATCTCGCCGCCTGCGACGACCTGTGCCGCCGGGTCCACGGCACCGACCGCCACGGCGAACTCGCCGATGCGCTCGCCCGGGGCACCGCACGCGTCGTCGAGCACGACGGGCGCGTCACCGGTTACGCCACGGACCTGGCCTTCTTCGCCCACGCCGTCGGCGACACGACCGAGGACGTCCGCGCGCTCATCGGCGCGGCCGAGGCCTTCGGCGGGCCGGGCATCCTCGTCCCCGCCCGCGACAGCGCACTGCTTCCCTGGTGCCTGGCCCACGGTCTGCGCGTGGTGCAGCTGCTGAGCCTGATGACCATCGGGTTCTACAACGAACCGGCCGGCGCCTACCTGCCCTCGATCCTCTACTGACGCGGCGGGCGGAGGCGGTGGAGGCCGGACGGACGGCGGGACGGGCCGCGCGGGTACCGCGGCGGGGACCCCGCCACGCGCTGTTCACCCGGCACCCGGCCCGTACGGTCGTCCTCGCGTTCACCGTCGCTGTCCTGGCCGGCACCGGGCTGCTCGCGCTGCCCATCGCCACCGAGGACGGCCGCGCCACGGACCCCGTCACCGCCCTGTTCACCGCGACCTCCGCCGTGTGCGTGACCGGACTGGTCGTCGTGGACACCGGCACCTACTGGAGCGGCTTCGGCGAGGGCGTCATCCTGGCGCTGATCCAGATCGGCGGCTTCGGCATCATGACGATGGCGTCGCTGCTCGCGCTCCTCGTCTCCGGCCGGCTGCGCCTGCGGCTCCAGCTGACCGCCGCGGCCGAGACCAGGAGCCTCGGCATCGGCGACGTGCGCCGCGTCCTGCTCGGCGTCGCCCTCTGCGCGCTGGTCGTGGAGCTGGCCACCGGCGCCGTGCTGGCCCTGCGGCTGCGGTTCGCGTACGGCGAGGGCGTGGGCTCCGCCGTGTACCTGGGGTTCTTCCACGCGGTGTCGGCGTACAACAACGCCGGCTTCGGGCTGTACCCCGACAACCTCGTCCGGTACGCCCGGGACCCGTGGGTGACGCTGCCGGTCGCGGTCGCCGTCATCATCGGCGGGATCGGCTTCCCGGTGATCCTGGAACTGCTGCGCCACCGCCACCGGCGGCGCACCACCGGACGGCGGCGGTGGTCGCTGCACATCAAGCTGACGCTGCTCACCTCGGCCGTCCTGCTGGTCACCGGTACCGTGCTCACCTGCCTGTTCGAGTGGGACAACCCCGGCACGTTCGGGCCGCTCGACGGGTGGGAACGGGCGCTGAACGGCTTCTTCCACTCCGCGGTGAGCCGCACCGCCGGCTTCAACACCGTCGACATCGGCGCGATGGAACCCTCCACGCTGCTGCTCACCTCCATCCTGATGTTCATCGGCGGCGGGAGCGCGAGCACCGCCGGCGGCATCAAGGTGACCACCTTCGCCGTGCTCGCCGTGGCGATGCTCGCCGAGGTGCGCGGCGAACCGCACTCCGAAGCGATGGGCCGCCGGCTCTCGCCGCACACCCTCCGCCAGGCGCTGACCGTGGCGCTGCTCGGCGTCGGGCTCGTCGTCGCCGGCACGCTCGCCCTGGAGACCCTCAGCGGGGTGGCGCTCGACGCGGTGCTGTTCGAGACGGTGGCCGCGTTCGGGACCGCCGGCCTGTCCACCGGCATCACCGCGGATTTCGCCACTGCCGGGCGGCTGATCCTCGTCCTGCTCATGTTCGTCGGCCGGCTCGGCCCGGTCACCCTCGTCTCCGCCCTCGCCCTGCGCGAACGCACCCGCCGCTACCACCTGCCCGAGGAGCGACCCGTCATTGGCTGACCACCCGAACCCGTGGCGCCGGCGCCGCCGCGAACGGCCCGCCCCGCAGCCGCCGCACACCGTGCCGGGCGACCGGCGCGTGGCCGTGATCGGTCTCGGCCGCTTCGGCAGCTCCCTGGCCGACGAGCTCACCCGGCGCGGCTGGGACGTCCTCGGCATCGACTCCGACCCGCGCCTCGTCCAGCAGCACAGCGCGCTGATCACGCACGCCGCCGCAGCGGACTGCACGGACCCCGAGGTGCTGCGCCAGCTCGGCGTGCACGAGTTCAGCCGGGCGGTCGTCGGCATCGGCAACGCCATGGAAGCGAGCATCCTGATCACCGCCAACCTGCTGGACCAGGGGGTGCCCAACATCTGGGCCAAGGCCGTCAGCCGCCAGCACGGGCGGATCCTCGAACGGCTCGGCGCCCACCACGTGGTCCTGCCCGAGCACGAGATGGGCGAGCGCGTCGCGCACCTGGTCACCGGGCGGATGCTCGACTTCATCCGGTTCGACGACGACTACGCGCTGGCGAAGACCGTCGCCCCGGTCCGCGCCACCGGCGTCCCCCTCGGCGAGAGCCAGGTGCGCAGCCGGTACGGGGTCACGGTCGTCGGCATCAAGCGCCCGGGGCAGGACTTCACGTACGCCACCGCCGAGACGGTCATCGAACGCGGCGATGTCATCGTCGTCACGGGCCGCACCCGGGCGGTGGAGACCTTCGCAGAGCTGACCTAGGAGGTGCCGTATGGCGCGGGACACGGACGTCGTGGTGATCGGGATGGGCGTGGGCGGCGAGCACGTCGCCGGGCGGCTGGCCGCGGCCGGGCTCGACGTCGTCGGGGCCGAGGCCGAACTGGTCGGCGGTGAGTGCCCGTACTGGGCCTGCATCCCCAGCAAGATGATGATCCGCGCGGGCAACCTGCTCGCCGAGGCCGGGCGCGTCCCGGGCATGGCCGGCGCCGCCGAGGCGGCACCCGACTTCGCCCAGGTCGCCGCCCGGATCCGGGGCGAGGCGACGGACGACTGGAACGACCGGGCGGCCGTCGACCGCTTCACCGGCAAGGGCGGGCACTTCGTGCGCGGCCGCGCACGGCTGACCGGGCCCGGCCGGGTCGAGGCCGACGGCACGGTGTTCACCGCGCGGCGCGGGATCGTCGTCGCCACCGGCAGCCGCCCGCAGGCGCCGCCCGTGCCGGGCCTCGACACCGTCCCGTACTGGACCAACCGCGATGCCGTCGCCGCCGAGGAGGCGCCCGGCTCGCTGCTGGTGCTCGGCGGCGGCGCGGTCGGCCTGGAGCTGGCCCAGGCGTTCGCCCGCTTCGGCACCGAGGTGACCGTCGTGGAGGCGGCGGACCGGCTGCTGCCACCCGAGGAACCCGAGGCGAGCGCGCTCGTCACCGCCGTCCTGCGCGGGCAGGGGATCATGGTCCTGACGGGGGCGCGCGCCACCCGGGTGCGGTACGAGGACGACGGCACGTTCCGGCTGACCCTGGACGGCGGCGAGGAGATCGGCGCGCAGCGGCTGCTGGTGGCCACCGGGCGGCGCCCGGTGCTGACCGGCCTCGGCCTGGAGACGGTGGGCCTGGACGTGGCGGACGCGCGGGCACTGGAGGTCGACGGCAGGATGCGCGCGGTCGGCGCGGACGGCGTCTGGGCCGTCGGCGACGTGACCGGGCGCGGTGCGTTCACGCACGTGGCGATGTACCAGGCGGAGATCGTCGCCCGTGACCTCCTCGGCGAGCCGGGACCCGAGGCCGACTACCGCGCCCTGCCGCGCGTGACGTTCACCGACCCGGAGGTCGGCTCGGTGGGGCTGACGGAGCACCAGGCCCGGGAGCGGGGCCTGCGGGTGCGGACGGGCACGGCGCAGGTGCCGTCCTCGACCCGCGGCTGGATCCACAAGGCGGGCAACGAGGGCCTGGTCAAGCTGGTCGCCGACGCCGACCGCGGGGTGCTGGTCGGCGCCACCTCCGCCGGCCCGGCGGGCGGCGAGGTGCTCTACGGGCTCGCGGTCGCGGTCCAGGCGGAGGTGCCGGTCGCCCGCCTGCGCCACATGATGTTCGCGTACCCGACCTTCCACCGCGCCGTGGAGACCGCGCTCACCGACCTCGGCGACCTGCCCGACGGTGTGCCGGACGCCCGGCACGGGAGGTGAGCGCCGCCTTCCCGGCCCGCCGGAGGCGCGGACGGACGCGCCGCGGTACGACCGGCCGCGTGCGGCGCTCCGGGCGGGGCGTCGCCGCGGCGTGACCGGCGGATCCGTCGGAGACGGCGTGAGGGGGTGACCTCGCCGCGCCGGCCGGTGGCCCGGCTCGACGGCCGGCGGGATGCGTGACCCCGTCCCGGGCCCGTGGCCCGGGACGGCGAACGGGACGCCCCGGCATGTGTGCCGGGGCGTCCCGTTCGTGCGTCGGGAGCGGGGCGTCAGCCGCGCGGGCGGCCCGCCGTCTCCAGGGGCTGCTCGCCGCCGGCGGCCGCGTTCGCGGCGACCTGCGGGGTGCGGGTCTTCAGCACCGCCCAGCCGACCGCCAGGCACACGGCCCAGCCGGCGCCCACGTACAGCGACACGCGGCTGTCGGGGTCGATGGCGATGAGCACGGTCACCATGAGGAGGAACGCCACGGCGATCCAGCTGCACACGGTGCCGCCCGGGGCGGGGAAGGACGAGGCCGGCAGACGGCCGGCGACGACCGCCCGGCGGTAGAGGATGTGGCTGACGAGGATCATCAGCCAGGTCCAGATACCGGCGGCGGTGGCCACCGAGGTGACGTAACCGAAGGCCTTCTCCGGGACGACGTAGTTGAGGACCACGCCGATGCCCATCAGGGCGGCGGAGAGGGTGATGCCGATGGCCGGCGTCTTGGTGGAGCTCAGCTTCCCGAGCGCCTTCGGCGCCTCGGAGTTGGCGGCCAGGCCCCGCAGCATACGGCCCGTGGAGTACATGCCGGAGTTGCAGGACGACAGCGCGGCCGTCAGGACGACGAAGTTGACGATCGCCGCGCCCGCCGGGATGCCGATCTTCGCGAAGGCCGCCACGAAGGGGCTCACGCCCGCCTCGAACTCGGTCCACTTGACCACCATCAGGATCACGCTGAGCGCACCGACGTAGAAGACGATGATCCGCCACGGCAGCGTGTTGATGGCCTTGGGCAGGGTCTTCTCCGGGTTCTCCGACTCGCCCGCCGTGACACCGACGAGCTCGACGGCGAGGTAGGCGAACATGACGCCCTGGAGGGTCATCAGGCTGGAGCCGATGCCCTTGGGGAAGATGCCGTCGTGGGCCCAGATGTTGGAGACCGCGGCGGTGTCACCGGCCTGGCTGAAGCCGAGCGTCACGACACCGAGACCGATGACGATCATGCCGACCAGCGCGGTGACCTTGACCATCGAGAACCAGAACTCGATCTCGCCGAAGATCTTCACCGAGATCAGGTTGGCCAGGTACAGGACGACCAGGAAGACCAGGGCGGTCACCCACTGCGGGACCTGCGGGAACCAGAAGTTCACGTAGATCGCCGCGGCCGTCAGCTCCGCCATGCCGGTGACGACCCACATCAGCCAGTACGTCCACCCGGTCACGAACCCGAAGAACGGGCCGAGGAACTCGCGGGCGTACTCCGCGAAGGAGCCCGACACCGGCCGGTACAGGAGCAGCTCGCCGAGCGCCCGCATGATGAAGAACACGATCACGCCCGCGAGGGCGTACATGAGGATGAGGCTGGGTCCGGCCTTCGCGATGTTCGCGCCCGCACCCAGGAAGAGGCCCACGCCGATGGCGCCGCCGATTGCGATCATCTGGACCTGACGGCTGCCGAGCCCGCGCTCGTAGCCCTCTTCGGGAGTGCCTCCCGCGGCCCCATTGCCGTCGCTCTGCTTGCCGACCTGCACTGAGGTCATGGTTTCTTGCGCCTTTCTCCATGCGCGATCCGTGCCTGACGGCCACGGATCGGGTCACGATCCCCCCGGATGTGGATGGAGTTGCATACCGGCGGTCCGCCGGTCGTAGCGCCCGGCCGGACAGGGATGGCGTCCGGCAGGAGTCGTGCAGATTTATCACAGCCGTCACGATGATCCAGACGTTCGGACGTGATCCACACCACGAGGAAAGGCGTGCAAAGCGGTCATGCGCGGGCAACAGGGACGATCGGTTTGACGCGATCGTTATCCGGATCTGAGCAACACCTGAGCGAACACCGACCGGCCGGGCGACCTACCGGCGAGTAACTCTGCGTGACCGTCCGTTTGGTACGCGCCCTTGCCGTACAGGGCTGGACTCCCTCCGGCCGGGTACGCGTATGACGCACCGTGAACGAATCGTCGCAGCGCCCCGATCGAGAACGGGCGAGAACGGAGCAGCCAGTCATGAGCAACGCCGTACCTCACCGCGACCGGCCGATCGTCGTCGGCGTCGAGGAGGGGCCCGGACAGGAGGAGCTCGTACGGTTCGCCGCGCGGCAGGCACTGCTGCACGGCAACCCCCTGCACATCGCCCACGTCGTGCGGGAGTCCCCGGGGGAGGAGGAGCGGGGCGACGCCGCGGTCAAGCAGGCGGCGATGCTCGTGCAGCGGTACGAGGAGGTCGTGCGGTCCGAGTACCCCGAGGTCATCGTGGCCGGTGAACTGCCCGTCGGCAGCCCGGCGGCCGCGCTGGTGGAGCGCTCCGCGGACGCCGCGACCGTGGTGATCGGCCACCGCGGCTCCGGCGGCTTCCCGCGGCTGCCCCTGGGGTCGGTCAGCTGGCAGGTGGCCACGCACGCCGAGTGCCCGGTGATCGTCGTACGCCCGGGGGAGAGCGAGCAGCCGCGCGACAACCGTGTCGTGGTCGGCGTCGCCGCGGACGAGGCGTCGCTCGCGGCGCTGGACGTGGCGTACCGCGAGGCGCAGTTGCGCGGGGCCGCGCTGGAGGTCGTCCACGGCGCCTTCCACCCCGGCATGCTGCCGTCCGGACCGGTCGGGATGGTGCCGCCCGACTTCACACTCATGGAGGACGGGGCCCGCGAGTACCTGAAGCAGCAGACCGGTCTGCGCCGCGACCGCTACCCCGACGTGCCGGTGGAGGTCCGCATCGAGCACACCCGGCCCGCCACGCTGCTGGTCGAGGCCGCTCTCAACGCCTCGCTGCTCGTCGTCGGCTCCCGCGGCCGCACCGGGCTGCGCCGGCTGTTCCTCGGCTCGGTCAGCGCCGAGGTCCTGCACGAGGCGCAGTGCCCGGTCCTGGTGGTGCCGGTCGTCGAGGAGGACGCCGCCGCCTGACGCGCGCCGGCGGCCGGGCCCGTCCGGGGGCGTGACCGCTCAGCGCCGCCGGGCGGTGCGGCCCGTACCGCCCTGCCGCCGCCGCACCAGAGCGCGCAGCCAGCGGCGCAGCCGGCGGCGGATCCCGCGCAGCGGACGCACGGCGGACGCGGCGTGCGGCTGCCCCTCGGTCGCCAGGGGCACCAGCGGCATCAGATAGCGGGCGCCGCCGCGCACCATCACGCACAGCGGGACCTCGTCCACGTCCTCCACCAGCAGCGTGATCGGCTCCGGCGGGTCCCCCGGCAGCTCCGCCGCCAGCTCCGTGCCGCCCCGGCCGTGGGTGTGCCGGGCGGCGACGACCTTGCCGTCGACCAGCACCTCCACGTCGTGCGCCGTGCGCCCGAGGAGCACGGTGACGGAGTGGCCGTCCTGGTCCAGGTGGAAGCGGTGGCGGTGGGGCACGCTCATCGTCCCGAAGCTACGCGGCGCGGACCGTCCGGCCGGGCGGCCGGCGAGGCGTGGCCGGCCGGTTCAGCCGTGTGGCGCAGCACCGGCACCCGCCCGCGCGCCGCACGGCTCCCGCCGGGCGGCGGGATCAGGACGGCGCCCCGGCGTGCGCGGGGCGACCGGTCCCCGGCCCCGGCCGCCGCCGACGGGGAACCCGACGCCCGTGGTGAACATGGCG
Organism: Streptomyces sp. NRRL S-118; assembly: GCF_000716335.1. Classification (GTDB taxonomy): domain Bacteria; phylum Actinomycetota; class Actinomycetes; order Streptomycetales; family Streptomycetaceae; genus Streptomyces. Next base: position 397,882 of record NZ_KL591004.1, read on the forward strand.
GGGGTCGAAGGCGAGGAGCGGCGCGGCCTCGGCGACCTCCTCCCCGGACCCGTTGCGCCGCGGGGGCGTGCCCGTCCCGTGGCCCCGGCCCCGGAGGGTTCGGCGGGGCACGTGCCCCGGCGGGCCGGTACCGGGGCGCGGCACGGCTGCTGCGGGCGGCGGCCACCACCCGGCAGCGGCTCGGCGCGCCGCCGCCCGCGGCCGCACGCGCCGACGTCGACCGGATCGCACGGCGCATCGTGGCGGCGGGCGGCGCCTTCAGCGCGGGCTGCGGGGAGGCGGCGGGGACTGCGCGCCCGCCGCGGTGAGCAGCTCCACGACGTCCGGGTACGGTCCGGCGGCCGCCCATTCCAGGGCGGTGCGCCCGGTGCCGTGGTCCTCCCGCAGCCCCGGGTCGGCGCCGTGCTCCAGGAGCGCCCGCACGGCTTCGGTGTGACCCCAGCAGGCGGCGGCGCACAGGGGCGTGCCCTCGGAGCCGAACCCGCTCTCGGCGTCGGCCGGGGCTCCCGCGGCGAGCAGCACACGGGCGACCGCGGCCTCTCCCTGCACCGCGGCGGCGTAGAGGGGGGTCGTCCCGTCCGCGTCCGCCCGGCCGGGACCGGCGCCGGCGCGCAGCAGCGCCCGTACGCGGGGCAGGTCGCCGAAGGCCGCGGCGGCCACCAGTCGCCGGCTGAGCTTCTTGCTCCGTCGCAGGTTCACCCGGCGACCCTACGCGGGGACGCCGCGGCTACCTCAGGGGGCGGGAGCGCCGGGAGCGGCGGACGGCGACGAACACGATGTCGACGACCAGCACGATGATGCCGATGACCAGCAGGAACATCAGACCTTCGATGATCACGCCGATCAGCCCGAGGATGATGGCCACGAGGACCAGGAACAGGAACAGCGCCATGGCGGGACCCTCCTGCGGCGGGGCGGCCGGTCAGCGGCGCGCGAGCTGCCGCTCGCCGTGCGCACCCTGCCGGTAGGGCAGGTCGTAGTGGCGGAAGACCGCCTCCTCGCTCTCGGCCGCAAGGACGCCGTCCGTCTCGATCGACGGGGCGTCCCGCACATGGCCCTTGTCGTAGGCGACCTTGAGGTAGTCCGGTCCGACCGTCGCCTCGTCGAGGGGGACGAACACCAGGCGCTGCCGGGTGGGCAGCCCGGTGCGCACCGTGGCCATGGCGGGCTCGTCGGTCCTGGTGTCGACGTAGACCGCCTCCAGCACGCCGATCTTGTGGCCCCTGGGGTCGACCACGTCGTGGTTGCGCCACTCACGTATGTCTGCTGACCGAATCATGCGTGCGTCCTCTGAGCGGGTTCCGTGTCCGTCGGACTCTTCACGTCCAGCCTGCCCCGGTGCGCCGGGGGCTGCCACACGGGGCTCGGCGGCCGGGTGGCGGCTCTCCGGTGGTCCCGCCGGGCGGTGTCAGACCTCGTCCGCCCGCCGGCGGTCGTCGAACGACGACTCGCTGGTCGCGAGCCAGGAACGGGCGGGTTCCGCCGGTTGGGTCGTGTCCACCGTGAGGTGGAGGCGGGTGCCGCCCCCGGGACCGGCGGGATAGCTGCGCTGTTCCGTCGCGGCGAAACAGTGCCGCAGTACGTCGGCGACCATGCGGGCGACCTCCGGGGTCGCCGCCACGACCCGGACCTCCGCGTGTCCGGTCGCGGGCATTTCCTCCTCGGCCTGCACAGCGCCACCTCCTCGCACACCCCGGGGACCGGCCGGCCCCCCGTGGCCAGTGTGCACCCGGGCGGTCCGTCAGACGTCCTCGCCGCCGACCGGCCCGCCACCGGGGGAGCCCTCCCTGCGGCGCAGTTCCTCGTTGTCCCGCAGGGCGTCGTCGAGCCGGTCCTCCAGGGTGATGACCCGGCAGGCCGCCTCCACCGGGGTCCCCTGGTCGACCAGCTCGCGGGCGCGGGCCGCGATGCGCAGCTGATGCCGGGAGTACCTGCGGTGACCGCCCTCGGACCGCAGCGGCGTGATGAGCCCGGCCTCGCCGAGGGCGCGCAGGAACGCGGGGCTCGTGCCGGTCATCTCCGCGGCGCGCCCCATCGTGTAGGCGGGGTAGTGGTCGTCGTCGAGGTTGTCGGCGGCGGGGGTGGAGCGGGATTCTGACGCCATGCGGACCTTTCGTCCCGTCGGCAGCGGGCGGACCGGTGACGTTCGCCTCGTGCTGCACCCGCGGACCTGACCAACGGGCGTACGGAAAGTCTATTGCGGCCGCTGCAGGTTCGTCATGGCGCTCCCCGGTGCCGTGCCCGGGGCCCCGCCGGGGCGGGTGCCGCCGCCCAGGGGGGCGCGGCGGGAAAAGTCCGCCGGATTCGACGAGGATTTCTCCAGCGGCCGTGGAAGAAACCGAAGGGGCGCGCGCCCAGGATTTCTCGCACCGACAATTGCCCGGCGTATTTCCCCGCCCTTCGCCGCCCTGCGTGCTACTGTCGATATCAGTTGCAGTTGTGGTTCCCAGACTTCAAGTGCCCCGCCGGTTCGTTCGCGGCGGAGCACTTTTGTTTTGCCGGTATTCCGGACGGGTCAATCATCGCGGCGACGCGCGAGACCCGCACGGTGCGGGCTCGGAAAACCCGCAAGGAGCAGAGACATGGCTACTGGCACCGTCAAGTGGTTCAACGCTGAAAAGGGCTTCGGCTTCATCGAGCAGGAGGGTGGCGGCGCGGACGTGTTCGCCCACTACTCGAACATCGCGACCTCCGGGTTCCGCGAGCTGCAGGAGGGCCAGAAGGTCTCCTTCGACGTGACGCAGGGCCAGAAGGGCCCGCAGGCGGAGAACATCGTTCCCGCCTGACGTGCACCGTCCTGACGGCGCCGGGGCCCGCACCTTGGGGTGCGGGCCCCGGCGCCGTTTTTTGCGTCTCGGCCCAGGCCCCGCTGCCTGATTTCCCACGGACCTGCCGCCCGGTTCCGGCCCCGGCCGCGCGCGCCCGGCCTTCTGCTCGTCGCCGCAATTCCGCTGTATCCGGCAGTGTCGAGGGCCGACGATTCCTCGATGTGTTCATCACGTCCATTTCGAGGAAGGCATCTCGTGAACCCTTCATCCCGCCCCGGCCCGCCCGGACCCGGTGACCTCCGGGAGCCCGCGCACGGCCCCGGCACCCCGACGCTCCCCCCGGTCGCGGCATTCGCCGACCTGGACCTCCCCGCCCCGCTCCTGGCCGCGCTCGCGGCCGAGGGTGTGACCGTGCCGTTCCCCGTCCAGGCGGCGACCCTGCCGGACACGCTGGCGGGCCGGGACGTCCTGGGCCGCGGCCGTACCGGTTCCGGCAAGACCCTGGCGTTCGGGCTCGGCGTGGTCGCGCGCCTCGCGGGCCGCGTCGCCGAACCCCGCCGGCCCCTGGCGGTGGTGCTCGTGCCCACCCGGGAACTCGCCCAGCAGGTCGGGGAGGCGCTCGCCCCGTACGCCCGCGCCCTGAGGCTCCGGCCCCTCACCGTCGTCGGCGGGCTGTCCATCCGCCGCCAGGCCGCCGCGCTGCGCGACGGCGCCGACATCCTGGTGGCCACGCCGGGCCGGCTCGGTGACCTCGTCGAGCGCGGCGACTGCCGGCTCGACGCCGTCGCCGTCACCGTCCTCGACGAGGTCGACCGGATGACCGACCTGGGCTTCCTGCCGCAGATCACCGGCCTGCTGGACCTGGTGCCGGCCACCGGCCAGAAGCTGCTCTTCTCCGCCACGCTCGACCGCGACGCCGACATCCTGGTCCGGCGGTACCTGCACGACCCGGTCGTGCACGCCGTCGACACCCCGACCGGCGCGGTCACCACGATGGAGCACCACGTCCTCCACGTCAGCGACACCGACAAGACCGGTGCGACGACGCGGATCGCGGCCCGCGAGGGCCGCGTGATCATGTTCCTGGACACCCGGCAGGCGGTGGACCGCCTCACCCGGCACCTGCTCGACAGCGGCATCCGCGCCTGCGCCCTGCACAGCGGCAGGACCCAGGCGCAACGCACCCGCACCCTGGCGGAGTTCCGGGAGGGGCACGTCACCGTCCTGGTCGCGACGGACGTGGCGGCCCGCGGCCTCCACGTCGACGACCTCGACCTCGTCGTCAACGTCGATCCGCCCGGTGATCACAAGGACTACCTGCACCGGGGCGGCCGCACCGCCCGCGCCGGCGGGGAGGGCAGGGTCGTCACCCTCGTCCTGCCGCACCAGCGCCGCTCCATGAACGCCCTGCTGGCCCATGCGGGTGTCACCGCGCAAATCACCGCGGTGCGCCCCGACGGGGCGGAGCTGAGCCGGATCACGGGTGCGCGGACGCCCGCGGGGGTCCCGGTCCTCGCCGCCGTGGCGGCGCAGCCCGGCGGGCCGGCCGGTGACGGGACCGGCCGGCGGCACGGCGGAGCGGGCGGGGGCCACCCGGCTCACCCGCCCGTCCTGGCACCCCGCCGCCCCGCGACGGGGGGAGCGGCCGCCTGACGCGTCCGCCGAGCACCGTCCGCGACGCCATGGGGCCCACGGCCCCCAGGTCGGCGACGACATGATCCTGGACCTCGCCCTCTCCGTCCTCGCCGCCGCCCGTACCGGGCACCTCGTGGTGTGCGACGCCGACGGGCGGGTCACCGGGCTCGTCTCCCGGACACAGCTGACCGCGCACCCGGCCGGCACCCGGTACACGGAACTCACCCGCCTGCGGGACATCACCCATGACCGGGGGCCCTTCACCTCCGCCCTGACGGCCCTGCCCGTCGCCGAGCGCGCCATGCGCGGCCGTACGCAGCAGGCGTCCGTCGTGGTGGACGACGACGGGTACGCCGTGGGGATCCTCGCGGCCCCGCACGGCGACACCCCGCGGAGGTGTGCCGTGGCGCGGGAGCGCCCGCGGCTCAGCTGTCGGTGTAGCTGAAGTCGCCCACCGTCCACGCGCTGACATCCTCGATGGCCACCCGGTACATCCCACCGGTCTCGGGGATGCCGAGCGTGCCCTGCAGGATCCGCGCGACGTGGAAGTGCAGGTGCGAGGGCCGCTTCGGGGGTGTGCCCGCGGCCGCGCCGCCGAACACACCGGAGAACGCGCTCAGCCGGTCGGAGTCCCGCAGGACCTCGGCGACGCGCTCCCGCCACACGGCCTCGGGAGCGAGCCGTCCCGTGATCACGGCTCCGTTGACCACGACGGTCAGGGACATCTGATTGGACTGCTCGGACTCGACCATGGACGCGACATCCACGAGCAGGTCATCAGGCTTCGTCATGCGGTGACACTACAAGCCGCGCCCCTCCAGGGGGAGGCCGCCCTGGTGAAGTCGGCGCCCGCGCCGTCCCGTACCGGGGGTGCGAGGGTCACGCCGGCGCCTTCCGGGGGAAGGCCCGCCGGTAGTCCCCGGGCGTCACCCCGACCTGCTTGAGGAAGTGGTGGCGCAGGTTGTTCGCGGTGCCGAGGCCGCTCAGCTCCGCGACCTTCTCGATCGGCAGGTCCGTCGCCTCCAGCAGGCTCCGCGCCAGGCCGAGCCGCTGGTCGAGGAGCCACTGCAGCGGGGTCGTCCCGGTGACGGCCCGCAGGCGCCGGTAGAAGGTCCGCGGGCTCATCGCGGCGCGCCGCGCCAGGTCCTCCACGGTGAGCGGCCGGTCCAGGTGGGTGCGGGCCCACTCCAGGGCCGGGGCCAGGGCGTCGTCGTCGGTGGCGGGTACGGGCAGGTCGATGAACTGGGCCTGGCCGCCCGGCCGGTGGGCGGGGACCACCATCCGGCGGGCGAGCTGGTTGGCGATGTGCGCGCCGAGGTCGCGGCGCACGAGGTGCAGGCACAGGTCGAGTCCGGCGGTCAGCCCGGCGCTGGTGAGCACGTCACCGTCGTCCACGTACAGCACCGAGTCGTCCACGTCCACCTTCGGGTAGCGGGCGGCCAGTTGGGCGGTGTGGAGCCAGTGGGCCGTGGCGCGGCGCCCGTCGAGCAGCCCCGCTTCGGCGAGGGCGAAGGCGCCGGTGCACAGGGAGACCACGCGGGCGCCCGCGTCATGGGCCGCGCGCAGGGCGGCGATCAGGTCGCGGGGCAGCGGGGCGCCGTCCTCGACGCAGGCGTCGGGGACCGAGGGGACGACGACCGTGTCGGCGCCGACGAGGTCGTCGAGCCCGTAGGGCGTCCGCAGCGACAGCCCGGCCGCGCCGCCGGGGGCCGTGCCGGCGGTGCCGCACAGCCTCAGCTCGTACCAGGGGTCGGCGAGATCGGGCTGCGGCTTGCCGAAGACGGTGCACGGGATGCTCAGTTCGTAGAGGTCCCAGGACGGGACCGGGATCTCCCCGGTCACCACCACGGCGACGGATCCGGGCCCGGCGGCAGTACTCATGCCGTGCAGCCTATGGCAGGAATTTGGTGGGGGACGTCACCGGTGCCACTGTTCCCGCGGGCCGGGCGCTGCGAGCGTGGTGCGTACGTGAGCGACCGCAACGTGCGTGACACACCCAGGAGTTGAAGAACATGCGTACCGAATCCCCCGATCGTCCGGAGCGCCCGGCGGTGACCGTCCTCGGGCTGGGCTCGATGGGAACGGCGCTGGCGGCGGCGCTGCTGGACCGCGGCCACCCGACGACCGTGTGGAACCGCTCGGCGGACCGGGCCCGTCCGCTCGCCGGCCGGGGCGCCCGGGTGGCCGCCACGGCCGCCGAGGCGGTCGCGGCCGCCCCCCTCGTGATCGTCTGTGTGCTCGACGACGCGGCGGTGCACGCGGTCCTCGACCCGATCGCCGACTCCCTCGCCGGCAAGGCCCTGGTCAACCTCACCACCGGCTCCCCCGAGCAGGCCCGGGCGACCGCCGGCTGGGCCGCGGCGCACGGCGCCGACTACCTCGACGGCGCGATCATGACGACCCCGCCGGGCGTCGGCAGCCCCGACATGATGTTCCTGTACAGCGGGTCGCCCACCGTCCTCGCGGAGCACAGCCCGGCCCTGGAGGCGCTCGGGGACCCGCTGCTCCTCGGGACCGACCCGGGCCTGGCCTCCCTGCACGACGTCGCGCTGCTCGGCCTGATGTGGTCCACCATGACCGGCTGGCTGCACGGCGCCGCGCTGCTCGGCGCCGAGAAGACGCAGGCCACGGACTTCACCCCGCTGGCGGTCCGCTGGCTGACCGCGGTGGCCGGCTTCCTGACCACCTACGCGCCGCAGGTGGACGCCGGGCGGTACCCGGGCGACGACGCCACCGTCGACGTGCAGATCGCGGCCATCGACCACCTCCTCCACGCCGCGGCCGCCCGGGGCGTGGACAACGCCCTGCCGGAGCTGCTGAAGGCGGCCATGGTGCGGGCGGCCGCCGCGGGCCACGGGTCCGACAGCTTCGCGAGCGTGATCGAGGTGCTGAGGCCCCCGGCGGCCCACGGCTGACCACATTCCGCCCGGTGTCCGCACAATGGATACACGGATGGGAAACGTGCGGAAGGGGGCGCCGGTGGCGCCGGACCGGTCGGGGGACGACAAGGCTCCCGGCCCGCTCTGGTCGGAGCCGGGAACGCTGCTGGAGCACGTACGCGTCGCGGTCTTCGGCATCGGCGGGGACGATCGCATCTGCTTCTGGGGGCCAGGCGCCCAGGACCTGTTCGGACACGACTCCGCCGCGGTGCTGGACCGGCCGGCCGGTGTGCTCTTCGCGGACCCGCCCGAAGGCGCCGCCCCCGGTGACGCGGGCACCGGCGCCGGGCCGGTGCCACTGGCCGAGCGCGGCCGCCGGCTCGGGTACTGGCGCGGCCGGCTGCGGGCCCGGCACCGGGACGGCACCCCCTTCGACTGCGGGTTCCGGGCGTTCCCGGTGACCGGAGCCGACGGGGCGTCGGTCGTCATGGCGCTGGCCAGCCGCAGCGACGAGCTCGACCGGGTGAAGACCAATCTGGCGTTCCTCGACTCGCTCTTCGAGACCTGCCCCATCGGGCTCGTCATGCTCGACGAGGAGCTGCGGTACGTCCACCTCAACCAGGCCCTCGCCGACATGGACGGCCTGTCCATCGAGGCCCACCTCGGCCGCCGGACCGGCGACATCATGATCACGTCCGACGGCGGCGAGTACGAGCGGGTGCTGCGGCGCGTCACCGAGGAGGGACGGCCCGTCGTGGGCGCGCTGGTCGGGGTGCGGACCCCCGGCCACCCGGACCGCGACCAGGTGCGGTCGGTGAGCTTCTTCCCGCTCAGCGGGGCGGTCGGCAGCCGCCCCGGGGTGGGCGGGCTGCTCGTGGACGTGACCGAGCGGGAGGAGGCGCTCATGGAGGCGAGCGCCCACCGCCGGCGGCTCGCCCTGCTGTACCGGGCGGCGGCGTCCATCGGCAGCACCCTGGACGTGGGCACCACCGCGCGGGAACTGGTCGGTGCCGCGGTCCCCGAGTTCTGCGAGGCGTCCGTGGTGGAGCTCGTGGAGTGGATGGACGAGCCCGAGGTGTTCGACCCCGGGCGGCCCCTGAACACCCGCCGGATCGCCTCCGGGACCACGCTCCCTCCGCCCGCCACCGAGCTGGTGAGCGGGCTGGAGAAGGTGACGTACCCGCCCGGCTCCGCGATCCACCGCATGATCACGGCGGGGAGGGCCGTCTCCGTACCGGTCAACGACGAGTTCATGACCCGGACCGTCATCCACCAGGAGCGGGCCCGGCTGCTCAGGGACAGCGGTCTGTCCTGCCTCCTCATCGCCCCGCTGATCGCGCGCGGCACGGTGCAGGGGCTCATCATGTTCGGCCGTTCCGCGGCCCGGCTGCCCTTCACCGAGCAGGACCTCGACCTGGCCGGTGAGCTGGCCTCCCGCGCCGCGCTCAGTCTGGACAACGCGCGCCTCTACAGCAGGGTGCAGGACATCGCGGTCACCCTCCAGCGCGCGCTGCTGCCGAGCGCGCTGGCGTCCAGCCCGTACGTCGAGTTCGCCCACCGCTACGTGCCCGGCAGCCACATCACCGAGGTCGGCGGCGACTGGTACGACGTGATCAACGTGTCCGGCGGCCGGGTCGCCCTGGTCGTCGGCGACGTCATGGGGCACGGCGTACCGGCCGCCGCGGCCATGGGCAGGCTCCGCATCACCGCCAAGGCGCTCGCCCGGCACAACCAGGAGCCCGCCGCGCTCCTCACCGAACTGGACCTGTGCGCCCAGGAGGCGGGCATCGAGCTGGCGACCTGCGTGTACCTCCTGTACGACCCCGCCACCGGACGGGCCCGGATCGCCAACGCCGGGCACCCTCCGCCCGTCGTGCGCCGGCCGGACGGCTCGGTCGACGTGATCGGTGACGTCCTGGGCGTGCCCCTCGGGGTGGGCGGCCACCGCTTCGGGACGACCGGCGTCGACCTCCCCGACGGTGCGGTCCTCGCGCTGTACACCGACGGCCTCGTCGAGGCGCGCGGCCGGGACATCGAGGACGGCGTGCGGGCGCTGTGCGGCGAACTGCGCCACGTGGGCGGCGGACTGGAGGCGGCGGCGGACCGCATCCTCGGGCGTCTGCTGCCCGGTCCGCCGCACGACGACACGGTGCTCGTCCTCGCGCGCGTCCGCCGCCGCCCCCCGCACGGCGCCTGACCCTCACCGGGGCCCCGGCGCTCCCGCCCGGTGGAGCTCCCCGGCCGCGGGGGCCCGCCGCCGTCCCAGCACGCTGCCCACCAGACCGAGCAGGAACGCCGCGGGCAGCGAGACGAGGACGACCGTCTGGAGCGGGAACCAGTCGAAGTGCCGGTCCGGGAAGAGGGCCGCGGGCGAGCCGGAGAACACCGGACCGGAGAGCTGGAGCCCGACGGCGCAGAACAGGCCGCCGTACAGGGTCCACAGCAGCCCGGTGCGGTTGAGGCCGCGCCAGAAGAAGGAGTACACCAGCGCCGGGAGCAGGCTGGAGGCCGCCACCGCCAGGGACAGGACGGACAGGAACTGCACGTTCCACCCCTGCACCCCGACCGCGAGGGCGATGCTCAGCACCCCGGCCCCGGCGGACGCGCAGCGGGCGGCGGCCACCTCGCGGCCCTCGGTGGTGCGCCCCTTCCGCAGTACCTGCGTGTACAGGTCGTGGGCGATCGCCGCGGCCGCCGCGAGGGTGACGCTCGCGACCACGGCGAGGGTGGTGAGGAAGACCGCGGAGGAGACCAGTGCGACGAGCAGCGCGCCGCCCGTGCCGGTGGCCGGGCCGCCCGCGAGCACGGCCGTGAGCAGCAGCAGGGCGCTGTTGCCGCCGGGATCCGCCCCGACGATGGCCGGTGCGCCGACCAGCGCGGCCGCCCCGAAGCCCAGCAGGGCCGTGGTGAGGCAGAAGGCCCCGACGATGCCGAGGGCGTGACGGACGGTACGGCGGGCGGCCGCCGCGTCGGGGGCCGCGCCGAGCTGCATGGTGACGTGGGGCAGGCACGCCACGCCCAGCACGATGGTGACCATCAGGCCGATGAAGTCCAGCGTGCTCTCCGCCCCGGTGCCGGCGGCGAACCGCAGGCCGGGGCGCAGGTACGCGTCCGGGCGGCCGCTGCCCTGCGCGGCGGCACCGATCAGGGAGTCGGTGTCCCAGCCGAAGCGGTTCAGGAGCACGGCCGCCACCGCCGCGGCGGCGCAGAGCAGCACCACCGTCTTGATCGCCTGGATGACGATGGTGCCCCGCATGCCGCCGAAGACCGTGGCGCACACGACGAGGGCCCCGATCATGACGACGGCCGTCTGCTCGACGCCCGGGCCGGACATCCCGAGCAGCGCGGCGGTGGTCGTCCCCGCGCCGGAGAGCTGGACGACCAGGTACGGGACGCAGGCGCTCAGCGTCACCACGGCGACCGCGATCCGTACCGCCGGCCCGGGGGCGCGCAGCGCGAGCGTGTCGCCCAGGGTGTAGCCGGCGCGGCGCCGCAGGGGCTTGGCCAGCAGGAGGAGCACGCCGAGCGACAGCACGGTGCACAGGGCGATGAACAGGCCGTCGTAGCCGTAGATCGCGACGCTGCCCGTGGTGCCGAGGACGGTGGCCGCGGACAGGTAGACGCCGGCGAGGACGAGCGCCCCGCGCAGCGGCCGCAGCCTGCGGCCGGCCGTGTAGAAGTCGTCGACGCGGTCCCGCTCGGGTCCGCTGAGCACGCAGATGAACAGGACGGGGACGACGAAGGCCAGGAAGCCGACGAGGACCAGGTCGCGGGCGTCCCGGTCGAGGGCGCCGGAGGTGGCGAGGAGGATGTCCGCACTCGGACGCGTACCGGTGCTCATCGGTCGTACCGCACCGCCGTCCACAGCAGCAGGGAGACCTGGAGGAGCAGCGCCGCCACACCGATGGTGATCCCGCCCCACAGGCCGGTGGCCATGAGGCCGGGGGCCCAGCAGGCGAGGATCACATGGACGGCGAAGACGGCTCCGTTGACGACGGCGAAGGTCGCGCCGGTGCGGTGACGGGGCCCGGTAAGGGGCGCGGACGCGGATGCGGGTGCGTACGGCCCGCCGGGCGGACGGCCGGAGGGACGGGCGGGGGCGTACGGCTCCTGGGGGTACGGCTCCGGGGAGTAAGGGTGGTCGGGGAAGTACGGATGGTCGGGGAAGTACGGATGGTCGGGCGAGTACGGATGGGCATGGGCGTACGGGTCGGCCATGGCGTCTCCTGGCGGCGGAGGGTCGGGTGCGGGGGCGGCACACCAGAGCAGCCGACGCGGCCCCGCCCGTCCAGGCGTCCGGCCCAGGGCAGTGCACGGTCACAACGCCGGGCGGCTCCGGCTGTGCTGACTCCCAAGCAGGGCCGCGGCCGGGCCGAGGAGCCGGTGTGCGTCGAACGCGAGCGTCAGGCGCAGCAGGTCGCGCGGGCGGGTCAGCGAGAGCCCGGTGATCTGCTCGACGCGGCGCAGCCGGTTGAGCACGGTGTTGCGGTGGCAGAACATGCGCCGGGCGGCCTGGGCGGCGGAGCCGCCGTGTTCGATCCACACCCCGAGGGTGGTCAGCAGCGTCTCGCGATCGGCGGGTTCCAGGTCGTACAGCGGGCGCAGGACCTGGTGCGCCAGTTCGGCGGCCAGGTCGGGGCGTGAGACCAGCAGGCCGTCGGGCAGCCGCGCGTCGAGCCGGACGACCTCGCCGCCGGCCCGGCAGGTGCGCAGGGCCAGCGCGGCCATGTCGCGGGCCCGGGCCAGGCCGTCCAGGCCCTGGACGACCGGGCTGATCCCGATGCGGACACCGGCGCCGGGCCGCAGACCGGCGGCGAGCGCGTCCAGGGGCAGGGCGCCCAGGTGGGCGACGAGCACGTCCCGGTCCGCGGCGGCGTGCCGCAGGATCCGGATGCCGGGCACCTCCGGGGTGCTCCACGGCTCCCCGCCGTACGGCGGCGCCGCCACCGCGGCCACCGCGTACCGCCCGTCGAGCGGCAGGTCGAGGACCGCGGCCGCGTCGCGGGCGAACGCCGGGTCGTCGCGGGTCTCCAGCAGGGCGGCGAGGATCAGCCGGACGCGCTCGGTGTGCCGGCTGGCGACCCCCTCGGCGGCCTGCCGGTAGGCGTCGGCGACCAGCACGGCGTCGCGGTCGTTGCTCTTCCAGACGAGTTCGGCGACGTGGACGAGCTGGCGCACGTCGCCGAGCCCGTCGCGCTCCACCACGCCGATGATCCCGCTCCACACGCTGGAACCGGCCACCCGGAAGGCGTGCAGCACCTCGTCGAGGGGCCGCCCCTGCTCCGCCCGCCGTACGCCCAGCTCCCTGGTGTACCGCTCGACGTCCACGATCCGGTCCGGCTCGAGGCCGGCCTCCAGCCCGTGGCGGATGCCGTTGCCCACGGTCGTGCGCACGTCGGGCGGGGCGAGCACGGGATCGGCGTAGTACGGCACGTCGGCGCGGATCCTCGCCACGACCGTGTCCGTGAACGCGCTGCCCCGCTCCAGCAGGCGCCGGCAGGCGAGGTGGAAGAGCTCCTGCGGGGCGGAAATGTGCTGCATGGCGCCTCCATGCCGTCCGGAGGGCCACCATGCTAAGCGGTTGCTTAAGCGCAAGCGAGATTTCGGCCGATGCGTTCCGAATCGTGACCTGGCGCGTACCGCGTCGCCGTCCGGCGCCCCGGCCTGAGGTCTCCGGTCGGCTCCGGCGGTCGGGGTGGGCGGCCGGCCACCGGCATCGGGCGGCCGCTCCGCCGACCGGCCGGCCGGCCTCCCGCTCCCAGGTGCCCGGCACCCACTCGATCACGGCCGGCGTCGGGTCCTGCTCGTCCTCGAACCGGTGGTGGAGCGCACCGCACGTGCAGCCGGCATCCCTGGCCGCCTGTTCCAGGGCGAGGTTGCCACGGGTGTGTCCCTGTGCGTGGGGCGCGGGCCGCCACGCGTCCGCTATGTGCCCGTTTCCGGGGGCAGGCAGCAAGCTGCCGTACAGCTTGCTGCGCGATGCGTGTCTTCAGGGGGAATGCCCCGGCCTGGCAGCATCGGCCCACGACACGGGCCACCGGGCCTTCTCCGCCCCGCGTGAAGGGACACCGCCCCACCGATGGACATCTCGACCGACGACCTCTCCGCCTCCGACGTCGTCGCCCTCCTGGAGGAGCACCTGGCGGAACTGCGGTCCGTCACGCCGCCGGAGAGCGTGCACGCCCTCGACCTCGACGCGCTGCGCCGCCCCGAGGTGACGTTCTGGTCCGTCCGGGACCACGGGGTCCTCCTCGGCTGCGGCGCCGTCAGGCGCCTGGACGCGCACCACGGCGAGATCAAGTCGATGCGTACGTCGTCCGCCGCGCAGCGCAGGGGCGTGGCCGCCGCACTCCTCGCCCGCATGCTGTCGGAATCCGCCCGGGCGGGGTTTCGCCGGATCAGTCTGGAAACCGGAACGGAAGAATTCTTTGCGCCCGCGCGGGCCTTGTACGAGAAATTTGGTTTCTCCTACTGCCCTCCCTTCGGTGAATATCAGGAAGACCCCAACAGCGCCTTCATGACGAAGCTCCTCGTGCCCCTTGTGTAGCGGTATGGCGGCTTCTCCTTGTTTACCCGGATGTGTCGCTTGCGCATCTTGCTGCCATGCAGCTTCGTGAGTCGCCGGGCGCACCACACACCGATGCCTGGCGTGGCAGTGTGATGCGCACGCCGCACCGCCGGCCAGTGCCGAAAGCAGAAGAACCGGCCGGGACGAAATCGAACCGGCCGGAACGCAAAGAACCGGCCGGGAGCGGAAAACCAGCCGGGAGCAGGAAAGAACCGGCCGGACGGAAAGAGAACCGGCCGGGGCGGCTGTGGCGAAAAGAGATCAGGAAACCCGACGTGAAGGAACGTGCCGTGAAACGTCTGCGTCAGACCCTTCTTACCGGATGCGCCCTGGCCGTGGCGGCCCTCGGAGTGTCCGCCGGACCCGGCCAGGACGACACCGGATGGGGCCGGAACGTCGCGAAGGCGACGACCGGAATCACGACGGCCGGCACGGGCACGGCGAACGCCGTCACCGGTGACGACACCGGCTGGGGCTGACCGGGCCGCGGCGCCGGCCGAGTCGCCGCTCCGCATCTCCGGGGAACGACAGCCCGGAACCCATCCGCTTCCCGCCCGGCCAGTGGAGTCGACGAGGACACCACCGGCCGGTGCCGAACTCCCTTTCCGCCCGGTGCCGTCATGGGCGCGTCCGATCAGACACCCATAGGGGATGAGCGAAGATGACGCACTGGTCACCAGTGGCGGACGACCCCGTGACCCGTCCCCCCGCCAATGGGTTCCGGCAACTCGTCGCCGGCGCCGTGGGCAACGTGGTGGAGTGGTACGACTGGCACGTCTACACGTTCCTCGCCGTCTACATCGCGGCCGAGATCTTCCCCGGCAAGGCGGGAAACCCGCTCGTTCCGCTCCTCGCGACGTTCGCCGTCTTCGCCGTCGGCTTCTTCGCCAGGCCGGTGGGCGGGCTCCTGCTCGGCGCCGTCGCCGACCGGCACGGCCGGCGGACCGCGCTGACCACGACGGTCCTGCTGATGGGCGCGAGCTGTCTGCTGATCGCGGCGACCCCCACCTACGCCACGGCCGGGATGCTCGGACCCGTCGTCCTGGTCCTCGCGCGGCTGCTCCAAGGGGTGTCGGCCGGCGGGGAGTTCACGGCCAGCACCACCTTCCTCGTGGAGTCCGCCGGGCATGGCCGGCGCGGCCTGTTCTCCAGCTTCCATTACGTGTCCGCCACGATCGGACAGGTCCTCGCCTCCGGTACGGCGACGCTGATCGTGTTCACCCTCCCCGAGCAGGACATGCGCGACTGGGGCTGGCGGCTGCCGTTCCTCATCGGCGCGGTGCTCAGCCTGGCCGGCCTGTGGATCCGGCGGGGTGCCGAGGAACCGCGCGGCCGGTGGCAGATGGAGCGGCGGCCCGGCCTGTTCCACGCGCTGCGCCACCACCCCCGGGAGTCGTTCCTGATCTGCGGCATCACGATCGGCGGCACCATCGCCTTCTACACGTGGACCGCCTACCTGCCCACGTACGCCCAGGTGAACCAGGGGTTCGACAAGAGGCAGGCCCTGCTGGTGGGCACCGTCTCGCTGATCTTCTTCGCCCTGGTCCAGCCGCTCGGCGGGCTGCTGTCGGACCGGCTCGGCCGGCGTCCCCTGCTGATCGGGTTCGCGGTGGGGACGGCCGTGCTGTGCGTGCCGCTGATCGACCTGATCACCCCCGGATCCTTCCTGTCACTGCTCTTCGTCCAGTGCGCGGGCATGCTGCTGCTCACCGGCTACTCCTCGATCGCGGCGGCGGTGAACGCCGAGGTGTTCCCGGCCCGTGCGCGCGCCGCCGGGATCGGCTTCCCGTACTCGCTCACGGTGGCCCTGTTCGGCGGGACCGCCCCCTATGTGGGGACGGCCCTCGACGCCGCGGGCGCTGCCGGTGTCTTCCCCTGGTACGTGGCCGCGCTCTGCCTGGTGTCGGCGCTCGTCTACCTGCGCCTGCCGGAGACCGCGCACGAGCCACTGGAGCAGTAGCGGGGCGGGCGGCGGCCCCGCCGCACCGACCGCATCAGGCGCCGACCGCTTCCTGGGTGGCGAGCATGTGCCCCGCCTGGAAGCGGCTCTGCGCGCCCAGCTCCGCCATGATCTCGGCGACGTAGCGGCGGCAGGTCCGCACCGACATGCCCAGACGGTTGGCGATCGACGCGTCCGTCATGCCCTCGGTCAGCAGCCGGATGATGCTCTGCCGCAGGTCGTCCGCGATCTCCACCCGGGTGTCCGCGCTGCCCACGAACGGCTCGGCGGCCAGCCACAGCCGTTCGTACGTCTCGGTCACGAAGGCCACCACATGGGGCTCCCGGATCAGCGCCGCGGCGTGCGGCCTGCCCGGCACCGCGATCAGCGCGGCCTTCCGGTCGAAGATCAGCAGCCGGGTGAAGTGGTCGTCCAGCGTGCGCACATGGGCGCCGAGCTGCGTGACCCGGTCGACGTACACGGTGGTGCCGCGGCTGAACCGCGCCGTGTGCTGGTAGAGGATCTGCATCCGCACGCCCCGGTGCAGGGCCGCCTCGTCACGCGGCATCGCCTCCTCCAGGATGCTCTCCTCGCGCCGCCCGCCGGGCTGGGCGGTGAGGATCTCCTCCCGGCACTGCTGGGTGAGGTCGGCGATGACCGCCCGGACGTCGGCGAGGTTCTCCAGCACCTGGAACGGGCTGTGCTGTTCGCCCGTGCCGGACAGGCACGCCTCGAAGTCCGGGACGAACGCCATGAGTTGCTCGCGGGTCTGCTCGATCTGCGTGCGCTGCAGCCGGATGCCGCGCTCCAGTGGACCGATGACGTCCGCCGCCGCCTCCGCCGGGGACACCGCGACGAGGCGGTCGCCCGCCCGGCCGCGCAGCAGCCCCATCGTCAGCAGCCGGGTCACCGCCGCCTCGGCCCGGGGCCGGTGCAGCCCGAGCGCTCCGGCCAGTTCGGTGAGTGCCACGCCGCCCGCCCCCTGGGCCAGGGCGTAGCCGTACAGGCGGTGCAGCGTTTCTCGATCAGGTGCTTCCGTGCTCATCAGGCGTATGCCCCCCTGCCCGTCGACTGCATGACCAGCCCAGCCCCCGAACTCAGGATTACCCATGGGTCACGGGATGCACATCCCTGTTCCACATCCTGAGAGACGGTTTCTCGCCGCCGTGTCCTGATGGGTTTTTGCCCGGCCCGCCCGATTCGTTCGCGCGGCACCAAGCTGTCACGCAGCAAGCTGATCGTCTTTCCCGCTGATGCACGCCATTCCGCTGTGCCATCGTCGTTCTCGTCCCGCCCGGAGAAAACAGCTCCCGCAGAGGACTTCCTTCCCTCGTCAGTTATCTCGCTGTACTTCGCCGTTCCCGAATACGGCGGGTGGGCGGGGCGTGCCACAGGAGATGATCGAGTGAGCGGCTTGGTGGGCTGGGTCGACTTCCACCACGACCTGACCAAGGAGGAGCCCGTCGTCCACGCGATGACGGATTCCATGCGCAACCGCGGTCCCGACACCAAGGGGACCTGGATCTCCCGGACCGCCGCACTCGGGCACCGGGACCTGCTCACCACCACGGTGCACGGCGAGCAGCCCTTCGCGTCGCGCGTCGGCGGAAAACCGGTCACCGTCACCGTCGCGGGCACCCTCCACAACCGGCGGGAACTCGCGGCCGACATCGAAGCCGCCGGAGGAAATCCCGGGGAACGCACCGACGCCGAATTGTTCTTACAGGCGTATCTGCTCTGGGGGAACCGATTCGTCGAACGTGTCGACGGCGTCTTCGGATTCGCCGTCTGGGACGGCCGGACGCAGCGCCTCGTACTCGGCCGCGACCGGGTCGGAATCAAGCCGCTCTACTACTCCGCGTACGACGGCGGAATCCTCTTCGCGTCCGTACCGAAGGGGATCATGGCGAATCCCCGCTTCACGGCACGGCTCGACCTCCGAGCGCTCCCCGTCGCCCTCCAGCCCCGGCTGGCCCTGCCCGGGGAGACCCCGCTCCTCGGCCTGTACGAGGTCCCCCCGGGCCACGTGCTGACGTACACCCGGTCCGGCCTGACCAAGGACCGCTACTGGCAGCTCACCAGCGCACCCCACGGCGACTCCTTCGAGACGACCGCACGCCGGGTCCGGGAGCTGCTGGAGGACGCCGTGGAGCGCCAGGCCGCCACGGACGGCCCCCTCGGCGCCATGCTGTCGGGCGGGGTGGACTCCACCTCCGTCGCCGCCCTGGCCGTACGGCAGTTGCGCCGGACCGGCTCCGAGCGGACGCTGGACACCTACTGCGTGCAGTTCGAGAGCGACCCCGCCCACTTCGTGGCCACCGAGCTGCGGCCCGACGTGGACGCCCCGTACGCCGCGGCCGCCGCCGAGTTCATGGGCAGCCGGCACCACACGCTGACCGCCACGGTCCAGGACCTGCTGGACGTCATCCCGGACACCCGGCGCGCCCGCGACCTGCCGGGCTGGGGCCAGTTCGACGCGTCGATGTACCTGCTGTTCCGCGAGATGCGGGGCAACGGCACCGTGGCGCTGACCGGCGAGGCCGCCGACGAGGTCTTCGGCGGCTACCCGTACTTCTTCAAGCAGGAGGTGGTCGGGCGCCGGAACTTCCCGTGGCTGGGCGACGGGCCCAAGCTGTCGCGGTACCTGTCCCCGGACCTGATGGCGCTCGTCGACCCCGAGGAGGACGAGCGCGCCCGGTACTCCGAGATCGTCTCGCAGGTGCCCCGGCTCGACGGCGAGGACCCGGAGAACGCCCGCATGCGGGAGATCTTCCACCTCGGTCTCGCCGGCCCGCTGTCGGTCATCCTCGACCGCAAGGAGCGCATGAGCTCCTTCAACGGCCTGGACGTACGGGTGCCGTTCTGCGACCACCGCCTGCTCGAGTACGTCTGGAACGTGCCCTGGTCGCTGAAGTCGCGGGGCGGGGTGAAGGGACTGCTCAAGGCGGCCATGTCCGATGTCCTGCCCCCGAGCACGGTCCACCGCAAGAAGAGCGCCTACCCGCACGTGCAGAACCCGGAGTACGACCGGACGCTGGTGCGCGCCGCGTCCTGGATCGCCAACGACGCCGCGTCGCCCCTGGCCGGCCTGTTCGACACCGCACGGCTGAACGGCCTGATCGAGCGGATCCGCAACAACGCGATCGACGCGGAGCTGCCCGGCGGATCGAACCAGGCCGCGCTCCTCATCCAACTCGTCGAGCTGCACACGTGGGTGGACGAGTACGGAGTATCGCTGCCCTGACCGGCCCGGGGCGCCGCCACATCCACAGCAATCCGCAAGGGAGCACCCATGCTTGAGCTGGTACCCATCACCGAGTCCATCGGCACCGAAGTGCGCGGGGTCGACGTCACGGCCGGTCTCTCCGACAGCGACTTCGAGCGCGTGTACCGGGCCTGGCTGGACACCACGATCCTGCTCGTCCGCGGCCAGGACATGACGCCCGCGCAGCACATCGAGTTCACCCGGCGGTTCGGCGAGATCTACACGTACACCCGCTCCCAGTTCAACGACCAGGAGTATCCCGAGATCCTGATCCTGTCGAACAAGAAGGAGAACGGGAAGCCGATCGGCTCCGCCTACAGCGGCCGTGTCTGGCACAGCGACGGCCACTTCCTGACCGACCCCCCGGTCGGCTCCATGCTGTACGCCCGCGAGGTGCCGCCCGTGGGCGGCGACACGTGGTACGGCAACATGTACGCCGCCTACGACGCCCTGCCCGAGCGGGTCAAGGAGCGGATCGAGGACCTCCGGGTCGTCATCAGCCGCGTCCAGTCGCGCCCGTACAACTACCCGGACCGCCCCGCGCCCACCCCCGAGGAGCGGGCCGAGTGGGTGGACGTCAGCCACCCCGTCGTCCGCGTCCACGAGGAGACCGGGCGCAAGGCCCTGATGGTGGGCGGCAACGTGCCGTGGCGGATCGAGGGGATGCCCGAGGAGGAGAGCCTCCCGCTGGTCACCTTCCTCCAGGAGTTCGCGGTCCAGCCGGGGTTCACCTACCGCCACACGTGGCAGCCCGGCGACATCCTCCTGTGGGACAACCGCAGCGCCATGCACCGGGCCACCTACTACGACCACGTCGCGCACACCCGGCTGCTGCACCGGACCACGATCACGGGGCGGCGCACCACCGCCGCCGCGGCCTGAGCGGGCGGCCATGAAGACGTACGACTACATCATCGTGGGCGCCGGCGCCGCGGGCTGCGTGCTCGCCGGGCGGCTGACCGAGGACCCGTCCATCAGCGTCCTGCTGCTCGAATCGGGCCGCGAGCGGCACAGCCCGCTCCTGTCCGTCCCGGCGGCCGAGACGGTGCTCATGGGCAACCCGAAGTACGACTGGTGCTTCGAGACCGACGCCGACCCGACGATCGAGGGCCGCAGCGTCCGGATCCCGCGCGGGCGGCTCCTCGGCGGATCCAACGCCATCAACGGCATGATCTACGTTCGCGGCCAGAAGGAGGACTACGACGACTGGGCGGCGCTCGGCAACGAGGACTGGTCCTGGTCCGGCGTCCTGCCCTACTTCAAGAGCCTGGAGCGGGCGGACGGCATCGGTGGCGAGAACCGGGGCCGCGACGGCCTGATCTCGGTCGGCCTGCCCCGCGACCGCGACGAGCTGTGCGACGCGTTCGTCGAGGCCGGCGTGAAGGCCGGCTACCCGGAGAACCCCGACTACAACTCCGGTGACCAGGAAGGCTTCGGCTACTACCAGGTCAATCACGAGAACGGCCGCCGCTCCTCCGCCGCCGGCACCTACCTGAAGGCGGCGCGCCGCCGGCCCAACCTCACGCTGCTGACGGAGGCGCACGTCGGGCGGCTGAGGTTCGAGGGCAGGCACTGCACCGGCGTCGAGTTCCGCCACGACGGCCAGGAGCAGCGGGCCGGCAGCCGCCACGACGTCATCGTCAGCGCGGGCGCCGTGCAGTCCCCGCAACTGCTGGAGCTCTCCGGCATCGGCTCCGCACGCGTGCTCTCCGACAGCGGAGTGCCCCTCGTGCACCACCTGCCCGGCGTCGGGGAGAACTTCCAGGACCACTTCGCCGCCCGGCTGCGCTGGCGGGTGCGCCGCCCCATCACCTTCAACGAGCGCTCCCGCGGGCTCGGCCTGCTGCGCGAACTCGCCGTCTACGCGCGCGAGCGGCGCGGGCTGCTCAGCCTGCCCATCGCCCTCGGGCACGGCTTCGTCCGGACCTCGGACGAGGAGACCCGTCCCGACGTGCAGTTCCACTTCGCACCGGCCAGTTACGGCGAGGGATCGAGCCGGCGGCTCGACACCTCGCCCGGCATGACCGTGGGCGTCTACCCGCTGCGGCCGGAGTCCAAGGGCTCCATCCACATCCGCTCGCGCGACCCGCTGACCCCGCCCGCGATCCGGCCGCGCTTCCTCGACGCGGAGGCCGACCGCACCCGGCTGGTGGCGGGCATGCGCATCGCCCGCCGCATCGTCGAAGGCGCGAGCTTCGATCCGTACCGCGAGTACGAACTGGTGCCCGGTCGCGGCGTCACCGGGGACGAGGAGCTCCTCGCCTACGCCCGGGCGCACGGCGACACCTCCTACCACCCCGTCGGCACCTGCCGCATGGGCGGCGACGAGGGCGCGGTGGTGGACCAGCGGCTGCGGGTGCACGGTGTGCGGGGCCTGCGGGTGATCGACGCCTCCGTCATGCCGGCCATGGTCTCGGGCAACACCAACGCCGCGAGCCTCATGATCGGCGAGAAGGGCGCCGCCCTCGTCCTGGCGGACCACCGCGCGGGGCGCGCCGCGTGACCAGCCGGGCGCGGGCGGATTCACCGGGGCGGCCCGCCGCCCCGGGCACCGCGGAGGGGACGTCCGGCTCCGTGGCGGGCCCGCCGGGAGAGGGCTCGCCGGGTCGCGGCATCGCCTACGTGTCGGCGTTCCTGGTCCTGGCGAACGCCAACGCGGTCTTCTCCGGGAACCTGCTCCAGAGCATGCACCCCTTCACGTTCCTGTTCTGGAGCTTCTTCGCCGGCGCCCTGTTCTTCGGCACGGTCCTGGTGGTCCGCGACGGACCGGGGGCTCTCAGGGTCGGACGGGCGTCGAGCGTGCCCCTGCTGATCCTGAACGGGACGACCGCCTTCAACTGGATCGGCTACTTCTACGCCCTGCACTTCATCGAGCCCGCCATCGTGAGCGCCATGATGGGCGGCCTCGGCCCGCTCGTCACCATCGCGCTGGAGCGGATCCTGCGGGGCCGGCGCTTCCCCCGGCGGGTCTACGTACCGGCCGCCGGGGTGCTGCTCGGGGCCGGGATGCTGGCCTGGGGCTCCCTGACCGGCCAGTCCGGACTCGCCGGGGTCAGCGTGGCGGCCTCCGTCACCGGGCTGCTCGCGTCGGTGGTGGCCGGGGTGTCGCAGGCCCTCAACACCGTGGCGACCAAGCAGCTCGGCGACCGCGGGTGGGGCGCCACCCGGATCATGACGCACCGCTTCCACCTGCTGCTGGCCGTGGCGGCCGTACTGGCGCTGAGCGGACCGGGGCTGTCGGTCGGCGGGGCGTCACAGGCCGGGCTGCTCGCGGTGGCGACCGTGCTCGGCGTCATCGCACCGCTCTGGCCGCTGCAGCGCGGCATCATCCTCTCCGAGCCGTTCACCGTCGCGGCCCTGCTGGCCCTGGCACCCCTCCTGACCTACCTGTTCCAGGGCTTCGACGCGCGCATGGAGTGGTCCGCCCTCTCGGCGGCCGGCTGCGCCGTGGTCGCGGTCTTCACCGTCCACGGAACACGCATCACCCACAAGGGAAACGTGGCATGACTATGACATCACGAAAAGTGCTGGTCGTCGTCGACGGCTACTCGTCGGGGTCGCAGCTTCCGCGCGTGATGGCGGAACGCGGCTGGGACTGCGTCCACGTCTCGGCGCTGGAGGACATCCCCGACTACTACCGGGAGACGTTCGACCGGGACGCGTACCTCGACCACTTCGCCCACGGCGGGGACACCGCCGGGCTCGTCCGCGACCTGGCGGCGTACCGCCCGTCGGCCGTCGTCCCCGGCACGGAGAGCGGCGTCATCGTCGCGAGTCTCCTGGCGGACGCCCTCGGCCTCCCCGGGAACGACCCGGCCCGCAGCAACGCCCACCGCGACAAGTACGAGATGCACAACCGCCTCCGGGAGGCGGGTCTGCGCAGCATGGACCACTACCTCGCCCACGACGCCGCGGGCCTCCTGGCCTGGGCCGACGAGGGCTCCTGGCCGGTGGTCCTGAAACCGCGGGCCAGCGCGGGGACGGACTCGGTCACCTTCTGCCCGGACCGGGCCGCGCTGGAGGAGGCGTTCCACCGGCTGCACGGAGCCGTCAACCGGATCGGCGAGCGCAACGACGCCGTCCTCGCCCAGCGGTTCCTGTCCGGCCAGGAGTACTTCATCAACGGCGTCAGCGCCGACGGCCGGCACCTCGTCACGGAGATCTGGCGCACCGACAAGATCAGCGTGCCGGGCGCCGGAGCGATCTACGACCGCAGCGTCCTGCTGGACCCCACGACGCCCGCGACGAAGGAGATCACCGGCTACGTCCACGACGTCCTCGACGCCCTCGGCATCCGCTGGGGCGCCCACCACACCGAGCTGATGGTGGGGGACGACGGGCCGACGCTCATCGAGTGCGCCGCCCGCCTCTCCGGGGGCCTCAACCGGGACGCGGCCCGCCACGCCGTCGGCACCAGCATGCTGGACCTGCTGGCCGACCTGGTGACCGAGGGACCGGCGTCCGTGCACCGGCTCCGCGAGGCGCAGCGCCCCCACCGGTTCCCGCTGTGGCAGGTGCAGTTCATCTCCGACCGGGCCGGTGTGGTGAAGGAATCCTTCTACGCCGAACTGCTCGCCTCCCTCAGCAGCACGACCTGGCTGCAGAAGGCGCCCTCACCGGGCGACGCGGTCAGCGTCACGACCGACCTCTTCTCCAGCCCCGGCATCGTCTTCATGACCCACGCCGACCCCGCGGTCCTGCAGCGCGACTACGAGACCGTCCGCGCGTGGGAGCGCGAACAGCGCCTCTTCACCCTCGCGTAGCCGCGCCGCCCGGCGCACGCCGCAGCACCGAGAACACCTTCCCCAGAAGGGCAATCCAGTGTCCGAAGAACACCCCGCCGACCGCTTCGACTACGCCCGCAACCTCCCCGGGGCCGGGACCTACCGCGCCTACCGCGGCACCTTCTGGCCGCCCGCGCCCGGCTACGAGGTGTCCTGCCTCGACCTGGCCCCGTACGTCCCCGGCCTCGGCCCGGACTTCGCGCGCGGCCTCGCCGCGCTGAAGTCCGCCGTGGAGGACGAGTGGCGGACGGTCAAGGAGATCGGCATCCCGGCCCGGCGGCGCTTCAACGACCCCGGGGCGATCTCCCGGGCGATGCGCGCGATCATCCCGCACCTGACGGGCGCGGCCGACCGGCGCGCCCTCACCCTGCGCGCCGACGCGGTCGAGCACGGCTACACCGACGAGATCCTCGAGGAGCTCGCGGGCCTCGACGAGGAGCTCACGGTCGTCGCCGGCCAGATATCCACCTGGTACGGCAAGGAGGTCCGCGGCCTGCCGACCGCCTTCGCCTGCCGGCGCGACGACCGCAGCCAGGCGCACGTCGACCGCGCCCTGGAGGACAGGACCGAGGCCGAGGGGTACCTGCGCGGCCTCCACCCCGACCTCCGCCTGGGCGACGTGCCCGCCTTCGGCGTGACGGACCTCTTCCACATGGCCGGCGAGGGCAACCTCCACCCCAAGCACATCGCCTACTTCCTGCCGGAGGACGAGGGCGTCAAGTACTCGCCCTTCAAGAAGACGTTCTACTTCCGCAACACCCACCGGGCGCTGCTGGAGAGCATCTCCGCGCCCCTCGCCGACCGCCACATCCGCACCGGCGACACGTTCGACCCGGCCGACGCGCGGTTCGCCACCATCCCCGTCCTCGGTGTCCTCAGCCATGAACTGGGCCACTTCGTGCACCGCCCGGTCACCGACTACAAGGCGCTGAACGAAGCGGAGCGCTGGGCCTCCGTCGTCCTCCAGGAAGTCGCCGCCGACGTCTTCGGCATCCTGATCCTCGCCGACGTCTGGGCGCGGCGCACCGGTCTCCCGGCCGGCGACGTCGTCGCCTACTACCTGGCGGAGTGCCTGCGCTACGTCGACCGCGGGCTCGGCCACTTCCCCGACAGCGACGGCATGTTCCTCCAGCTGTCCTACTTCGTCCAGCTCGGCGCGCTCACCCTCGACGAGCAGGACGGCCCCCGCCTGACCGGCCGGCCCGAGGCCGTCCTGGCCGGGCTGCGGTCCCTGGCCCGGGTGCTGGCCGACACGCTGCTCGCGGACCGGGCCGACGCGTCCGTCGCGCTCCACCGCGCCTTCGGCCCCGCCACCGGCGCCCCCCTGCGGCCGCTCGTGGACGGGCTGCGCCGCCGGCCGTCCACGTCGGTCGAGTACACGCAAGAACACATCCACGCCACGAGCCGTTCCGCCGCTTAGGAGACAGCGATGATCCAGACCAAGCAGGACCTCGGCGCGGTGCGCGACTACTACACCGCGCAGCGCTCGGCCAGCACCGACCAGGAGAGCATCTACGCCATCTGGGAGCGCGGCGAGGCGTTCAACGACTCCGTGACGCCGTCGACGTACGTGCCCGAATACCGCTCCCACATGCTGCTCAAACTCGTGTCGCTGACCGGGGACGACGCCCGCGTGTTCTCGCTGGGCTGCGGCAACGGGTTCGTGGAGGGCGACCTCGCCGCCCTCGGCCGCACGGTCCGGGCGATCGACTTCAACGAGGAGGCGGTCGAGCTCACCCGCAGGAAAGGGGTGGACGCCTTCACCGCCGACTACTACGAACTCGACGCGGCGGAGCTGGCGGGCGTCGAGGCCGTGTACGCCGACGGCTTCCTCGGTCACCTCTTCGACGCCGAGGACGAACTGCGCCCCGCGCTGCGGAAACTGGAGGGCCTCGGCCTGGCCTCCGGCACCACGCTGGTCTTCTCCAACGACGCGCCCTTCTCGGCCGACGCCGCGTTCGAGCCGCACCACCGCGTCCAGGACTTCTGGTTCCTGTCCAAGGACTACCTCCAGCGGAGCCTGGAGAGCGCCGGTTTCTCCTCCGT
This sequence comes from Streptomyces sp. NRRL S-118, assembly GCF_000716335.1. Lineage (GTDB taxonomy): Bacteria > Actinomycetota > Actinomycetes > Streptomycetales > Streptomycetaceae > Streptomyces. Next base: position 423,766 of record NZ_KL591004.1, read on the forward strand.
GGAGAGTTACTACTTCCCCTACCTGCGGCCCATCAGCGGCCTGCGCAACCGCACCATCTGCGTCGTACGCGTCCCGTAGCGGACCCGGAGGAGAGGGAGAGCAGTGCCCATATCGGACGAGTTCGCCGGCAGGCTGCTGCCGCTGCTCCAGGACATCGTCGCGGCGTACGGGACGCCGTTCCACATCTACGACGCGCGCGGCATCACCGGGACGTACCGCGCGATGACGGAGGCGTTCGCGGGCGAGCCCTACCGGCAGTACTTCGCGGTGAAGGCCCTGCCCAACCCGGCGGTGCTGTCCCTCCTCCTGGCGCGGGGCAGCGGCCTGGACTGCGCGTCGCCCGTCGAACTGGACCTGGCCGCCCGGCTCGGCGCGACGGGTGACGACATCGTCTTCACGTCGAACAACACCTCGCCGGCCGAGTACCGGCAGGCGCTCGCCGCGGGCGCGCTGATCACCTTCGACGACCGGGCCTTCTTCGACCGGGTGGACACCCTGCCCGGGACGGTGGCGTTCCGGGTCGCACCGCACGGCCTCGCGGCGGGATCGGCGCTCATGGGCGACGCCGCGCACACGAAGTTCGGCGTCCCGGCGGAGGAACTCGCCGACGCCTACCGCGAGGCCCGCCGCAGGGGCGCCACCCGCTTCGGCATCCACGGGATGATCTGCGCCAACGAACTGGACATCGACCGCGCCTCGCGCGCCGCGGCCGACGTCATCGAGCTGGGCGCCCGCGTGGCCGCGGACGCCGGCATCGAGCTGGAGTACGTGAACATCGGCGGCGGCCTCGGCATCCCGTACCGCCCCGAGGACAAGCCCCTGGACTTCGCCGCCTACGCGGACGCCGTCATCGGGGCCCGTGACCGCTGCTTCGGCGGCAACACCCCGCGCATCCTCATGGAGTGCGGGCGCTACGTCACCGGGCCGCACGGCGTCCTCGTCACCCGGGTGATCAACCGGATGCGCAAGGCCCGGGAGATGGCCGGCGTGGACGCCTCGATGTCGGCGCTCATGCGGCCCGGGTTCTACGGCGCCTACCACCACGTCAGCCTGCCCTTCGCGCAGGGGCGGCCGGACGTCGAGGCCGACGTGGTGGGCGCGCTGTGCGAAAACATGGACAAGTTCGCCGTCGGACGCACGCTGCCCGACCCGGCGGTCGGCGACATCGCGCTGATCCACGACACGGGCGCACACGGACACGCCATGGGCTTCACCTACAACGGACGGCTCCGGCCGGCGGAGCTCCTGCTGACCGACGGCGGGGACGTCGTCGAGATCCGGCGCGCCGAGACCTTCGAGGACTGGACGGCCACCGCGCGGTGGCAGCCGCGGCCCGTGCCGACGGCCCGCGGCACCCACCCCGGACAGGAAGCGTGAGACGCGACGTGACCAGCGAGACCACGAGAACCCTCATCGAGGACGCCTTCGAGCGGCGCTCGGAGCTGACGGAGGACGAACTGCGCGTCCTCGCCCCGCACATCGAGACCGGACTGGGAGCGCTGGACCGCGGCGAGCTGCGCGCCGCGCGCCCCGTCGACGGCACCTGGCAGGTCGACACCCACGTCAAGAAGCTGATCCTGCTGTCCTTCCTCACCCGGCGGAACACCGCCGCGGAACGGAACGCCGGCCGGCCGCAGAGCTACGACAAGGTGCCCCTGAAGTTCGAGGACTGGCAGGACAGCGACTTCGAGAAGGCGCGGGTGCGCGTCGTCCCGGGCGCGGTCGTCCGGTACGGCGCCCACGTGGCGCCCGGCGCCGTGCTGATGCCCGGCTTCGTCAACATCGGCGCGTACGTCGGCGCCGGCACGATGATCGACACCTGGGCCACGGTCGGCTCGTGCGCGCAGGTCGGCGAGCGCTGCCACATCTCGGGCGGCGCCGGCCTGGGCGGCGTCCTGGAACCCATCGGCGACGACCCGGTGGTGATCGAGGACGACGTGTTCGTCGGAGCCCGCAGCGAGATCGCCGAGGGCGTCCGGGTCCGGCGCGGCGCGGTGATCGCCATGGGCGTGTACCTGGGCCGCGCGACCCCGATCGTGGACCGCGCCACCGGCGAGGTGTTCTACGGCGAGGTGCCGGAGAACGCCGTGGTCGTCCCGGGCGCACGGGCCGTCGAGGGCCGGCCCGGCCTCTCCGTGTACGCCGCCGTGATCGTCAAGTACGCCGACGAGCGCACCCGCGGCAAGACCGCGCTGAACGACCTGGTCCGGGACTGACGCATGAGCGACCCCGCGCGCAGCGCCTTCGCCCGGCTGCGGGAACTGCTCGACGGCGTTCCCGCACCGGCCGGAGCCGGCCCCGTCCAGCTCCATCTGGGGGAGTCCCGGCTGGCCCGCCCCGCGACGGTGACGCCGCCGTCCCCCGACACCGAGGGCTGGACCCGCTATCCGCAGCCCGGCGGCCCGGCCGCCCTCCGCGCCGCCTACGCCGACTGGCTGGAGCGCCGGTTCGGCGTGCGGGCCGCCGGCCCGGGCGGCGTGGCGTTCGAGCCGACGCCGGGCACGAAGCAGGCGGTCGCCGTGGCGATCGCCCTGGCCGTCGCCCGCCGCCGCGGCGGCGACGCTCCCGTCGTCGTCATGCCCAACCCGTACTACCCGACCTACCGCGCGGCCGCCGAGGCGGCGGGCGCGCGGCCCGCCTACTACACGCTGGACGACCCCGGTGACGTGACGCCCGTGGAGGCCGCCGTCCGCGCGGCGGGCGGACGCGCCGCGGCCGTGGTGGTGTGCAACCCCGGCAACCCGCGCGGGGAGGTCCTGCCCGCCCGCTCCCTGGCCCGGCTGAGCCGGCTCGCCGCGGCGGCCGGGGCCTGGTTGCTGGTCGACGAGTGCTACACGGACGTGTGGCTCGGGGCGGCCCCGCCGGGCTACCTCCCGCTCGTCGCCGGAGGCGCCGCGGAGCCCGTGCCCCACCTCGTGCTGCACAGCCTGTCGAAGAGGTCGGGCGCACCCGGCCTGCGCAGCGGGTTCGTCGCCGGGGACGCCGCGAGCGTGGCCGCCTACGCCGCGTACAACCGCTCCTGCGGGGTGTCGGCGGCCGACCCGGTCGCCGCCGTCGCGGCCGCCCTGTGGGCGGACGACGCCCATGTGGACGCGGCGCGGCGGGCACTGGCGGCCAACTGGGCCCTCGCGGACGAGCTGCTGCGGGACCTGCCCGGGTACCGCCGTGCGGAAGCGGGGTTCTTCCTGTGGCTTCCGGTGGCGGACGGCGAGGAGGCGGCCCGGCGCGCCTGGCGGGAAGCGGCCGTCTCCGTCATGCCGGGCCGGTACCTCGCCGCCGAGGACCCGGACGGGGCGAACCCCGGCACCGGGTTCGTACGCATCGCGCTCGTCCACGACGTGACGGTCATGCGCGAGGCGCTGACGAGGCTGCGGGCCGTGTGGGCGCTCACCGCGACGGCGTGACACGGGCGCCGGCCAGGCCCGCCGAGGAGAAGAGACCTATGGAAACGATGGAATCCGCGCCGAAGCCCAGGGCGCAGGGACAGTCACCGGTGTGGCTGGCGCAGCGGCTGATCCGGTTCGACACGGTGAACCCGCCCGGCGACGAAGCCGAATGCGTCCAGTGGATACGGGGCGTGCTCGACGGCGCCGGCATCGAGACGCGGATCGTCGCCGCCGACCCGCGCCGCCCCAACCTCGTCGCCCGCTACCCCGGGCGCGGTCTCGAACCGCCGCTGCTCCTCCACGCGCACGTCGACGTGGTGCCGGTGGAGGGCCAGACGTGGACCCGGCCGCCCTTCGCGGGCGAGGTGGTGGACGGGGAGCTGTGGGGCCGCGGCGCCGTCGACATGAAGGGGCAGCTCGCCATGATGCTGTCGGCGCTGCTGCGGATGAGGGCCCGCGGCGACGTACCGGCGGGCGACATCATCCTGGCCGTCGTCCCCGACGAGGAGACCGGCAGCGACGTCGGTTCCCGCTTCCTGGTCGAGCGGCACCCGGAGCTCTTCGCCGGGGTGCGGTACGCGATCGGGGAGGACGGCGGGGCGGAGCTCGGGCTCGGCCGCCACGCGCGGCTCCACCCCATCGTGGTCGCGGAGAAGCGCACCTGCTGGGTCCGGCTGACCGTGCGCGGGCCGGGTGGACACGCCTCGCGCGTCGCGCCGGACACCGGCACCGTCAACCGGCTGCGGCGCGTGCTCGAATCGATCTCCGGCGGCGGGCTGGGCATCGAGCGGACGCCCGTCGTCGACCGCATGCTCGAGGAGCTCGCCGGCGCCCTGCCCGGCGGTGTCGGCGCACGCATCGAGGCATTCCGCCGCAACCCGGCGGACCCGGGCGTCCTGGACGGCCTGGACGGGACGACGGTCCGGTACCTGCGCTCCCTCGTGCAGCACACCGTCAGCGCCACGGTGCTGCACGGCGGCACGGGGACCAACGTGCACCCCACGGAGATCGTGCTGGAGCTCGACGGCCGTGTCCTGCCGGGCGGTTTCACCACCGAGGAGTTCCTCACCCTGCTGCGCCGGCAGGTGGGCGCCGACCTGGACCTGGAGCTGTTCGTGGAGGGCGAGATCAGCCCGCCCCCGCGGCTCGACGCGTTCTACGACCGGCTCGCCGCGGTGCTGCGGTCCCGGGACCCCGAGGGGATCCCCCTGCCGGTGGTGACCACGGCGTCCACCGACGCGCGGCTCTTCAGCAGCCGGCTGGGGATCCAGTGCTTCGGCTGGATGCCGCTGCGGCACGGCCCCGACGTCGTCTACCGCGACCGTCTGCACTGCCCCGACGAACGCATCGGGGTCGAGGCCCTCGAATTCGGCGCGGAGTGCTTCCACGCCCTGCTGTCCGGCGGTCCGTGACGGGGCAGCCGGTGACGCGGGAGGCCGTGACCGGCGGCTCCGTGACCCGCGGACCGTGATCGGGTGCCTCCCCGGCAGGGCCGCCGGCCGGTCCGGGGGGCCACGGCCGTCCTTTGATCCGAGAAGATGTCATCCCGGATTGTCCGACTGGATATCAACCGCCGAGCAGGCAAGATTTTCAGCCATCGCTGGAGGGGCTTGCAGAACCGATAAAACCCCGGGGGGTCCCCCGTGCGGACCAACATGCTCACTCGTATGCCGCGCACCTGGGGGACCTGCCGGAGCGTTAGGTGGAATATGACGCCCACCTGTCCAGCAGTCCCGTCTGAAGGGCACGTGCTGACGAATGGCCGACGCCTTCCGGCCCGCGTGCCCATGGGTGAATTCACCTATACGCCCGCGCCCGCAGCACTCTTCTTCTGCGGTCCCGGCAGGCGCTCCTGGAGTCCGGCCGAGCGGATCGCCCTCACCTGGTCCACCCCGGTGCTGGAGGAATTCATCGAGGCAATGGACCGGATCGAAGAGGACTTCGAGCGATCATGGGGCCGCGCCGGCTCCGGAAAAGATCAAGGTCCGTCGGACGGATCGGCCTGAACTCCTGTGCATGAATTCCACCGAGGATATCCGACCGGAAGTTACGACTTCGACCCCCGCGCCGATCTTGTTACGGGAACGGCGGATCCGTACCAGGAAGCCTTCCGCGTTCCCGAACCCCGGCCGCCCTACGGGCCGGCGGATCCGCCCTGGGACCCCACGGAGGAACTCGCGTTCCTGCTCCAGGACGCCATCGCGGCGGAGGAGCGGACCCCGCGTCCCGCACCGGCTCCCGCACCGCACGAGACCGCGCCCGGTCACGGCCCGCCGGCGGACCTCGACCGGATCACCGCGACGCTGCCCCCGATCCGGTCCGCCGGCGCCGGCCACCGCAAGACGCGCGAGTGGTCGCTGACCTGGCTGCGCATCGCCAGCTTCTGCCTCGCCGCGCTGGCGGGTGCCATCGTCTCCATGGTCAGCGTCTTCGGCGGGGTGGTCACCTACGACCCCCTCCGGCACATCGCCGAGGCCCACAACAGCAGTGCGGTGGTGAGCTGGTGGCCCCTGCTGATCTACGGGCCGTGGCTGGTCGCCTCCCTCTCGGTGCTGCGTGCCGCTCTCCACCAGCGCAGGGCCGCCCACTCCTGGGCGGTCGTCCTGCTGTTCTCCGCGATGGCCATGCTCCTGTGCGTCGCCCAGGCGCCGAGGACCGTCACCGCCGCGGCGGCCGCCGCGCTGCCGGCCCTCGCCTCGCTGGCCTGTTTCCAGCAACTGGTGCGCCAGATCACGCTGATCAGGCCACCCCGCCAGGCCGCCCCCAGGCACCGCAGCGCCTCGCCGTCCGCAGGGCTCACCTCCGGCCCCGCCCCCGCTCCGGACCGGACCGCCGTCCCGGCCGCCCGGCAGCCCGGCGCGTCCCTGGCCGGGGAGGCCGGACGGTGACCGGCCGGCCGGGCGGCGGGCCCGGGAACCCGCGCCCGGTCGTCACGGGCTCACCGAGCGCCAGATGCGGTCCGGCAGGGTGCGGGCAGCCTCCTCCAGGTCGACGTCCCCGACGGAGAGCCACCGGCGGGCCACGCCGACCACCGGGCCGAGGACGAGGGACTCCACCAGCGGCTCGGGGAGCGGCGCCAGTTCACCCGACTCGACCCGGCCGCGGATCCAGGCGGCGACCGGTGACAGCCGCGCCTCCTGGGAGTCCCTGATCCGTCCGGCGTGGGCCATGGTGTACCGGTCCGCGGTGGCGGAGTGCATCAGCCTCGCCGCGTCGGGATGGTCCCGGACGAACTCCAGGTAGGTCCGGACGACGGCACGGATGCCCGATCGTGCGGTACGGGTCCGCCCCAGCGCCGCGACCAGTTCGTCCAGCAGCCGCCCCACCCAGCGCAGCGCGAGCGCGGTGACGAGGCCGTCGAGGCTGCCGAAGTGGTGGTAGAGACTGCCCGGGCTGACGCCGCTCGCCCCCGTGATGGCGCTGACGGTGAGGCCCTGCTCGCCGGATGCGGCGTAGACGTCCAGCGCCGGACCGGCGGGCGCCGGCGGGTTTCCGGTGTGACGGCAACCTTTTCCGCGGCGGCTGCGACCAGGGGGTGACCGAACCACCCCCACAGTCGAAACGGACGCACTTCGTGAGTGACAACCGCAGCAAGGCCCGGCACCGCCGGCGGAGGCCGGCCCTGGTCGCCGGAGTCCCGCTGGCCCTGATCGCCGCCGGGGCGCTGGCCTACGGCACCGTCTTCGGCCTGTTCGGCGAGGACGCGCAGCCGCACGCGTCGGCCGCGGGCGCCGTACCGGCCTGGGCCACCGAGGCCGCCGACGGCTTCGCGTCGGTCGACGCGCTGGGGCAGAAGGGCACGTACGGCGGGCGCGGCGGGCGGACCGTCACCGTCCGGACCCTCGCCGATCTGGAGAAGTACGCGACCGCGGCGGAGCCGTACGTCATCGTCGTCGCCGGCACCATCCGGATGGACCCGGTCGGCAAGGAGATCAAGGTCGCCTCCGACAAGACGATCGTCGGCTCGGGGACCTCGGGGCACATCGTCGGTGGCGGCTTCTTCCTCGGCCCCGGTGTGCACAACGTCATCCTCCGGAACCTGACGATCCGGGACGCGTACCAGGGCATCTGGAACGACAAGGACCACGACTTCGACGCCGTGCAGATGGACGGCGCGCACCACGTGTGGATCGACCACAACGACCTGCGGCACATGGCCGACGGGCTCATCGACATCCGCAAGGACAGCACCTACGTGACGGTGTCCTGGAACAAGCTGAGCAACAACAACAAGACCTTCGGCATCGGCTGGACCGGGAACGTCACCACCGACCTGACGGTCCACCACAACTGGTTCCGCGAGACCGAGCAGCGCAACCCGTCCACGGACAACGCCGCCCACGCGCACCTGTACAACAACTACCTCCAGGACGAGCCGGGGACGGCCATCACCGCCGCGTACGGCAACTACGCCCGCGGCAGGACCAGGATGGTGCTGGAGAACTCCTACTTCGACGGCCTGCGGAACCCCGTCACCCGGGACGCCACCGCCGCCCTCGTCCAGCGCGGCAACGTCTTCTCCCGCACCAGCGGCCGCAACGAGAGCGGGGGCGGCCCGGCGTTCGACCCGAAGGCGTACTACCGCTACACCCTCGACCGGGCAGCCGACGTCCCGGCGCTGCTCAGGGCCGGTGCCGGGCCCCGCCCCTCCATCGGTACGACGACCACGACCACGACCACGGCCTCCGCAGCCGCGGCCCCGGCCGTGATCACGGTGGCCAAGGACGGCAGCGGCCGGTACACCAGCATCCAGAAGGCCGTCGACGCGGTCCCCGCGGGCAACGCCTCCCGCGTGGTGATCCAGGTGAAGCCGGGCACGTACCGCGAGACCGTGAAGGTGCCGTCCACCAAGCCGCACATCACCCTCCAGGGCTCGGGCCCGAGCCGCAAGGACACCGTCATCGTGTACGGCAACGCGGCGGGCACCCCCAGGCCCGGCGGCTCGGGCACCTACGGCACCGGCGGCAGCGCCACCGTCGCCGTCGAGGCCGACGACTTCCAGGCCCGCAACCTCACCATCGCCAACGACTTCGACGAGGCCCGCAACCAGCACCTCAACGGCCACCAGGCGGTGGCGCTGCGGACCGCGGCCGACAAGGTGCTCCTCGACGGCATCATCGTCGACGGCGACCAGGACACCCTGCTGCTGGACACCGCGGCCAAGGACCGGCAGGGCCGTGTGTACGTGACCCGCTCCTACATCACCGGCAACGTCGACTTCGTCTTCGGCCGGGCCACCGCGGTGATCGACCGGTCGGTGCTGACGCTGAAGAAGCGCTGGGACGGCACCGCCGCCGGCTGGATCACCGCGCCCAGCACCCCCGCGGGCCGCAAGGGCTTCCTGATCAACCGGTCCGTCGTGAACGGCGACGTGCCCGCGAGGACCTTCCACCTGGGCCGCCCCTGGCACGCGGGCGGCGACGCCTCCCTCGACCCGCAGGCCACCGTCCGCGACACCACCCTGAGCGCCGCCGTCCGGCCCGCGCCCTGGACCGACATGGGCGGGTTCTCCTGGAAGGCGGACCGGTTCGCCGAGTACCGGAACACCGGCCCGGGCGCCGGCCCCGCGTCCGCCGACCGCCCACACCTGAGCGACGCCCGCGCCGCGGCGCAGGAGGTCGCCGACTGGCTGGGCGACTGGACCCCGTCGGCGTCCTGAACCCCCCGCCCGGCGGCGTCCGCTTCCGCGGCGGGCGGCCGTCGGGGAGTGGGTCCGGGGCTGCGGTCCGGGGCTGCGGTCCGGGGCGGTTCGGGGCGGTTCGGGGGTGAGGTCCGCTCCGCGGGACCCCCGAACCGCAGCCGATCGCGTTCACCGCGCGGTCGTCCGCCCGGCGTCGTGATCACCGCACCTGAGCCGCCCGCCAGACCGTCACCTGCACCACGAGCAGCAGCCTGAGCGGCGGCTACCGGGGGCGACGGAGGGGGACCCGTACGGTCGGCGACCGGTGTGCGCTGCGCGTCGCGCTCGGGACCGCGCCGCGGCTCGGGACCGCGCCTCAGACCGCCAGAGGAACCTGCTCGCCCTCCACCGGGTTCCGGTAGTGCTCCCAGATCTGGTTCAGCTCGTGCTGGTAGTAGAGCGAGTGGAGACTGAACAAGAACACCAGGATCAACCCGATCCACGGGTTGCACGTGGGCTGCATCCCTGCCGACCTCTGCATGCGGGCAATGCGTTGACCGGTGTTGAAGACCGACACGAAGGGCGGCACGATCACCAACGCGCCGATCGTGATGGCCACCACGGCCAGGCCCGGACTGACCTCGATCCGCTGATCGAAGTCGCGGGCCTCGCGATTCACCTTGTAGTACCAGACAAGGTGATAGATGCCGAGCGTGATGAGCGGCCAGACGAGCCAGACGAGAAATACGTTGCGGGGTTTGCCAGCGTGACCGGACACGGCACACCTCCTCTTCCTCCAGTCCATCACGACGAGCTGGATGGCGCGCGTTCCGCGAGGCGGCCGCCCCCGGCCCCGCGCTCACGCAGACGGGCCCGTCCCCATGGATCTGCAGGCCAGGACGGCAGCCGTCAGATCACCTCTTCGTCCGCCTCGTTCATGAACGCCGCAAAGGCATCCTCGTACTTCTTCATCACCTCGCTGTATTTGTCCACATCGAGGGTCTCGCCCTGAAAGGCCAGTGCCACCATTTCCGCGAGCGACTCACGGTGCGGCACCGTTCGGGCCAGCATCCTCCTGCTCTCCGCCGTGCCCACCAGACGTGCTGTCGTCTCCGCCTGCACCAGCTTGTTGGCCGCAGGGATGTACCTGGTGTTGTGCACTTCCTCGACCTGAGCCGTCGACGCCTCGCCGATGAAGTTCACCACGCCGTTCATCTCGGTCCTGAAGGACTGGGAGCTCGTTCCGACCTCCACATAGGCACTCCGCCGGATGTCCGACCGGCGGGCGTTCGCCGTCGCGTCCTGCACCCGCTCCGCCTGGACGTAGACGAGAACGCTTCCCGCCAGACCCGCCATGGCTCCGATCAGGGCGCCCATCAGCGCGGAAACGGCAGGGTTCTGCCAGGCGTACACCTTGCCGCCCGGGCTCTTTCGCTCTTCTTGCATATGCCTAGATGTACAGCGGAAACGCCATCTCCCACGCCATGGACGCGCGGTAAACGCAGCAACGCCGGGGCCGAACGGCGTCGGGCCGGCCCGTGCGTGTCAGTGGTACGCGTGGACGACGGCGTGGCCCTTGCCGCGGCCGATCATCCATTTGTTGACCGGGGTGGTGACGAGGAAGGCGACGGCGAAGCCGCCCAGGAGGGCCGACCAGAAGAGACCGTCGGAGAGGTGCGCGTCCATGGCACCGGGGGTCAGCGCGATGATGAGGTTGTCCACCAGCTCCATGATCGCGATGGACACGGTGTCGGCGGCCAGGGCGACGCGGACGGCGGCCTTGAGGCTCAGGCCCGCCCTGAGCACCGCGTACAGGGTGAAGGAGTAGCCGAAGAGGAACGCCAAGGCGATCGCCAGGACCATGGTGGGGACGTTGCTCCAGAGCAGGGCCGTGCCGATGACCATGCCCAGGATCTCGCCGAGCGCGCAGCCGGTCAGGCAGTGCGCCGTCGCCTTGGCCGCGATGCCCCAGGACGCGCCGCCGGCGCCGTGACCGTGCTGAGCGTGCGCGGTGTGCCCCTGGGCGGTATGCCCCCGCGCGCCGGGGGTGGCGGCCCGACGCGCGGTGTGGTCACTGCGGTCCATGGCGTCCTCCCTCGCACTTCTCCAGTGTGTGCCGGACCTGACGGTCCCGCACGCACCGCACCGGCAGAGGGCGGCGCAGGGCAGGGGAGAAGCGGCGGGGGCAGCCGGTGAGCGCCCCCGCCGCGGGTTCCCCCGGAGCCCTCGGGTCAGCTCTTCCCGAGCAGCTCGTTCATGCGGGTGATCTCGGCGCTCTGCGTGGTGACGATGGTGCCGGCCATGTCCTTGGCGGGCTGGTGGGCGCCCTCCGACTGCTCGGTCCTCGCCATCGCGACCGCGCCTTCGTGGTGCTTGACCATCATCTCGAGGAACGCTGTGTCGAACGCCGTGCCCGAGGACTTCTCCAGCCGGTCCATCTCCTCGGGCGTCATCATGCCGGACATCGAGTGACCGGCGTGCTCCCCGCTCCCGTGCCCCTCCGGGACGTCCTCGCCCCAGGAGGTGAGCCAGCCGGACAGGGTCCTGATCTCCGGGTCCTGCGCCTTCTTGATCTCCGCGGCGAGCTCCTTGACCTCGGCGGACGCGGCCCGGGTCTCCGCCAGCACGGCCATCTCCACCGCCTGGCGGTGGTGCGGGATCATGCCCTTCGCGAACGTGACGTCGGCGGCGTTGTGCGTGCCCTGTCCGGCGGGGGCGGAAGCGCTCGGCGAGGCGCTCCTGTGGCCCTCGTGGCCGGACGGGCTGTCCTCTCCGCCGCCGCAGGCGGCGAGTACGACGGTGGCGGTGGCCGTGGCCGCGACAGCGGCGGCGCGGCGGATCACGGAACGACGTGCGGTCATGGTGGTGCAACTCCTGTGTGCACTGGAACCGGATGGGGCATGGCTCTCGCGGCGGCGCCGGGCACAGGGCCCGGGCACGCCGGGGCGCCCCTATATGCGCAGGAGTTGCAGTTCGCTCAGCGCCGGCGGAGCGCGTACGCCGGACGTCGCGCCGTTGACGAGGGCGGTCGTGCCCGGGGGCGCGCCCGGGTCCGTTCCGGCCGGGGCCGGGGCGGGCAGCACGGGCGCCGTGCTCGTACCTCCCGCGGCGCAGGTGGTGTCGGCGTGCTCGGCGTGCCCGCCGTCCGTGCCGTTGTCACCGTGGCCGGCGTGCACGCAGTCCTCGGGGGCCGACACGGCCGTGCGGGACGCGGCCGAGGCCGTGCTGCCATGGTGCGCACCGGCCACCGCCACGGAGTGGGGCGCGGCAGGGGAGGCGAGCGCGGGGCCCAAGCCGTGCATGGCCAGGACGCCGGCCAGGACGGCCAGCACGAGCAGCGCGTACGCCCGCGCCCCGTGGGGCCGGGCCGCCACCGCACGCCATCCCTGCCGACTCATGGCTGCATCGTAATCCGGCACCTTCCGGCACCTCCCGACCGCACCTCCGGGCACGTGCGCACCACCTCCCGACCGGCACGTGTGAACCTGCGCCTTCGGACCGGCACGTGCGAACCTGCGCCTTCGGACCGGCACCGTCGGACCCGGGCCTTCGGACCGGCGCGTTCCGGCACGTGCGGACCTCCTGCCGGCCACCTGCGGGCGGCCGGCACCTGTGGACGCCACCTGCGGGCGGCCGGCACGTGCGGACCGGAGCCTCCGGATCGGCACCTCCGGGCCGGCGCCTTCCCGCGCCGCCGTGTGCCCCGGCGTACCGCCGGCAGCGCCTCGCCGTCGCGACGACCGGCACACCGCCGACGCCGCTACAGCCCCGTATGTCGGGTACTCGGGCGCCCTGCGCGACCGATGGGTGCCCTTTATGTCCCGATATGATGGCTTTATGATCACGCTCGGTCGGCTGCGCCGCCGCCGCTTCCCCTACAGCGGTCGGTGGGAAGCCGCCTTCCTGTCCCCCGTGATCCTCACGGTCCTCATCGCCGCCCTGGCGTTCTCCACGCCGAGGGAGATCGCGTTCAGCCGCCTGTTTCCCGCCGCGCCCGCCCTCGCCGCCGCGATGTGGCCGGTCATCCCCACGCTCTTGCTGGGGGCGTTCTGCCTGGTCGCCATGATCGTCCTCAGCTTCTTCCACACCGACCTGGGGACGCCGTACACGGGGGCGGCGATCGTCGCGGTGACCCTGGCCGCCGCGTACGCGAGCCACCTCCGCATCCGCAGGGAGGAGATGCTCTTCCACATCCGGCTCGTCGCCGACGCGGCCCAGAAAGTGCTGCTGCGGCCGCTTCCGCGCCGTATCCACGAGGTCGAGATCGAGTCGCTGTACCTGGCGGCCCAGGAGCAGGCCAGGATCGGCGGCGACTTCTACGAGGCGGCCGACACCCCGTACGGGGTACGGCTGCTCATCGGTGACGTGCGGGGCAAAGGTCTGTCCGCGGTGGGAGCGGCCTCGGCGGTGATCAGCTCCTTCAGGGAGGCCGCGCACGACGAGCCGGATCTGCGGGGGATCACCCGGCGCCTGGAGACCAGCATCACCCGCTACATCGCCGGGTACCCGGGCCCGGACCTGCCGGAGCGCTTCGCCACCGCTCTCATCGCGGAGGTGCCGCCCGGCGGTGGCCACGTCAGAATCGTCAACTGCGGTCACCCCCCGCCCCTGCTCGTGCACCACGGGCGGACCCGCGTCCTCGATCCTTCCGCGCCCTCGCCGCCCCTCAACCTCGCGAGCCTCATCGGAGAGCCCTACTGCGTCGACACGGTGGCCTTCCTCCCGGGCGACCAGCTGCTGCTCTACACCGACGGCGTCACCGAGACCCGGGACCACGCGGGCGAGTTCTTTCCGCTGCCGGACTGGATGGCCCGGCAGGGCCTGATGTCCCCCAGCGAACTGCTGGACCGCCTTCACCGGGACCTGCTCCGGTACAGCGGCGGAAGGCTCGATGACGACATCGCCGCCCTCGCCCTGCAGCATGCCGACACCTCGGTCACCCGCCCGGCCCCACTGACGTCGCCCCCGCCGGCAATGTAAAGAATCCTTGACTCGATGTACGTCCAGCCTTACATTCGTCATGTCAAGTTTTCTTTACAGGGGGAGGTCGGGAGTGGCGCTCGAAGAGAAGCGCGCGTGGACCATGGCAGGGGTCTCCATCAGCGCGTACCTGACGTACCTGGTCATCGTCCTCGGGCGGGCGGACGGCATCCCGCTCGCCGAGGTGCCGTACGTGGCGACGCTGCTGTGGACCGTCGGCGCGGCGGTCGTGGGGTCGATCGCGCTCCACGCCGTGGCCGCGATGGGCTCGTGCGACGAGGGCACGACCAAGGACCAGCGGGACAGGGAGATCAGCCGGTTCGGCGAGTACACGGGACAGTCGTTCCTCGTCATCGGCGGGATCGCGGTGCTCGTCATGGCGATGGCGGAGGTGGACCACTTCTGGATCGCCAACACGATCTGCCTGGCCTTCTTCCTCTCCGCCGTCCTCGGCTCCGTGGCGAGGATCGCCGCCTACCGATGGGGCTTCCAGCCGTGGTGAAGGCGACCCGCGTCACGAACTCCCTCCGCGCTCTCCGCTTCGCCCACGGAGAGATGACCCAGGCGGAACTGGCGGACCGCATCGGCGTCACCCGCCAGACCGTCATCGCCATCGAGAAGGGGCGCTACTCGCCCTCCCTGGAGATGGCGTTCCAGATCGCCCGCGTTTTCGGCGTCTCGCTCGACCAGGTCTTTCAGTACCCGGACAGTGAAGGGGACACGTCGTGAAGGCGATCGTCCAGGACGGCTACGGCTCCTCCGACGTGCTGCGCCTCGGGGAGGTGGACAAACCGACGGCCGGTGAGGGCGAGGTGCTCGTACGGGTGCACGCGGCAGCCGTCGACGCGGGCTTCTGGCACCTCATGACGGGCCGGCCGTACCTGCTGCGCCTCATGGGGTTCGGGTTCCGTGCCCCCAAGGTGCCCGTCCGGGGCCGGGAAGTCTCCGGCAGCGTGGAAGCGGTCGGCGCGGGGGTGACCCGGTTCCGGCCGGGAGACGAGGTGTTCGGCTTCTGCGAGGGATCCTTCGCCGAGTACACGTGTGCTCCCGAGGACAGGTTCCTGCCGAAGCCCGTGAACCTCACCCACGAACAAGCCGCCGCCGTCCCGATCTCCGCCGTCACCGCCCTCCAGGCGCTGCGCGACGCGGGCAGGGTACGGCCGGGACAGAGGGTCCTGGTCATCGGCGCGGCGGGCGGCGTGGGGACGTACGCGGTGCAGCTCGCCAAGGCGTTCGGGGCGCACGTCACGGGCGTCTGCAGTACGGCGAAGAAGGACCTGGTCCGCGCGATCGGCGCGGACGACGTCATCGACTACGCCCGCGAGGACATCACCGACCGCGCGCGGAACCCGTACGACCTGATCGTCGACACCGCCGGCAACCGCACGCTGTCCCACCTCCGCCGCGCCCTCACCCCGCGGGGCACGCTGGTCATCGTCGGCGGAGAAGGCGGCGGCCGATGGCTCGGCGGTACGGACCGGGTCCTCAGGGCCCTGCTGCTGTCCCCCTTCGTACGCCAGCGTCTGCTCGGCCTGTTCTCGGCCGAACGGCAGGAGGACCTGCGGACGCTGAGCGAACTCGTCGAGGCGGGAAAGGTCACCCCGGTCGTCGGCGCCACGCACCCGCTCGGCGAGGCCGTCGAGGCGCTCCGCCGACTGGAGAAGACCCACGCACGCGGAAAGACGGTCATCACCATGTGACACCCCGCCGTCGCCCGGGGGCGGGGGCCTCGTCCGTCCGGGTGACATGGAGGGGTATCCAGGCCATGTGCCGGCGGGCGCGCCTCCCCGGACGCACCCACCGCCCTTCGGCCGGAGGGGATCCGGCCCGCCTTCGGTCGGACCTGCCTTCGGTCAGACCTGCCTTCGGTCCACGGGGAGCCGATGCCCTCCGCGGTCCCCGTCGTGGTGTCCGGTGGACCCGTCGGCCGGGTGCCGGCGCTTCCGGCTCCGGCCGCCGCGCATCGGCAGCACATCGCTGTAGCGGAAGGCTGCGATCCTCTGGTCGTGCTGCGCGTTGAGCAGGTGGATCAGCAGAACTCCGAGGGCGATCATGCCGAGGATCACCGCGGTGGTGATGACGGTCTCCATCGTCCTCACCCTTCCCGGGCGGAGGTCAGGAGCCCGAGCCGGTTCCTGAGCGGCGGAGGCGCTGACCCGCCCTCGCTGTCCCACTCCGATTCCCGGCCGCGGTCCTCAACCACCTCGCGGATCGCGGACTCGTCGGCCATCAGCCTGCTGGCGGTGAGGAGGCCCCCCGGGGTGGCTGCGGCGGCCATCAGCCGGGCGGCAGCAGCCGCGCCGGTCTCCGGCGGGATCACCAGCAGGTCCCAGCGCCCCGCGGTGTAGGAGAGGAGGATCATCTTGTGCGGATCCTGCTCCTCGGCGAACCAGCCCACATGCACGGTGTGCCCCGCCGCGGGCACCTTGCGCGGGATCACGGGCCAGTGCGTCGGGTTCACCGTGACACGCGTGATCCGGCCCCAGCGTGCGTCCAGCACGCCGACGAGGGCGGGGAGTTCACGGAAAAGATCGCGAGAGCGAGGCCACCACGCGCCGTCCAGGAGACCCGGGGCGGAGCCCGAGGTCATGGACAGACGGGCCGGTGGTGAGGTCGCACGCTCACGGATGGTCACACGGTCGATGGTCGCGGTCATGGCGCGGACCTGTCCCCGGGCGCGGTGTCGCGTCCCGGTGTTGTTGCTCCCCGAGAACGACACCGGCACGGAAGCCGGTGTGCGAAATGCTCCCGGTCCCTCCACTGTACTCCGGCCACGGACCGGTGAACCCGCGCGTGACCAGCGAATTCACCGGGAGTCGGAGAGTCGCGGCGCAGGGGCGGGCATGGACGCGGGCTCACGGAGTACGGTGAAACCGGCAGCCGCCCGGACGCCGTCCCAGGCGATCGACGAACCCCTACCGAAACCGCAGGCGGGTGAGCACACCTCATGCCCGACGCCGACACCCCGCGTGAACCGAAGCTCCTGCCGGACGCGATCCACGAGGCCGTACAACCCGGAACAGCCCTGCTGCGGCTGGAGACGACACATGCCCGGGAGGGAAACCTCGACGGCGCGTGGTGGCCGCGCTCCCGCGACCTCGCCGCCGAGCTGCCGAACCTCATCACCGTGCTGACCGAGCACCTCGGACCCGTCGACCGCGTCGGCCTGGACTCCGGCGCCTGGGAGGAACTACCGACCCGGCTGACCATCGGCGACCGCGTGGTGCACATCGACTCCTTCCCGGTCGGTGACGACACCGTCCTCATCACCCGGGGCGCTCGGGACCACTTCTCCCTGCTGGTGGTCCCCCCGGACACGGCCCCGGACGCGGCGCGCGCCGCGATGGCCCGGGCCGTCGGCGGGGGCAACACCACGGCCGAACAGATCCTTGTCGAGACCGGCACCGGCCGGACCCGCGTGATCGCCACGGAAGAACCGCGGGCAGGCCAGGAGCGTCGCGACACGGAGTGAGCCCGGCAGCGGTGTCCGCCTCGTGACAAGCCGTCGGAGAATGCCGGGACGGACGTCGTTCCCACGGGCGATCGAGGCCCTCGTCCTGCGAGCCGTGCGCTACGGCCCCCGGCCGCGCCGCAGTTCGCGCGCGGCGGGTGCGGCGCCCGGGCGCCGTCGTCCCCACCCCTCAGCGCGTGTCAGGGCGGCGCTCCCTCATCCTCGCCTTTTCAGCGCATGGGCCAGGCGCGGGAACTCCTCGTGGACCAGACGACCGAACAGTGCACCGCCGAAGATGACGACGCCCACGCCGACCAGCCAGGACTGGAGAACCAGGACGGTTCCGACGGGGCCGTAGGTGACCGTGTTGGAAGCGATCAGCGGGGAGAAGACGAGCAGGGAGAAGACCCTGAGGCCGAGCAGCCCGATCACGGTGGCCACCGCCCCGGGCAACAGGGCCCGCCAAGCGACCCGCCCTCCGAGCAGCAAGCGCTGCGACCACCAGAAGAACGCGACGGCGCTCAGCGCCGCGGCCAGGGCGCCGACAGGAGACTCCCGGGGCAGCGTGGTGGTCGCGGAGAGGAACAGGTAGCCGGTGAGCGCGCCGAGCCACACGGCGTGCCGCCACCTGGCCCACCAACGGGCCTGCGGCAGGTCCCACACCTTTTCGTAGCCGGCCTGGACCGCCGCCGCGAAGGTCAGGCCGAAGACGGCAAGGGCGGCGATGCCGAATGCCGTTGTGGTGCGCAGGGCCTGATCGGGCAAGGTGAACAGCTGCTCCACTTCTCCTCGGGACGTCGTCGAGACGCCGAGTCCGTCCGCCAGCCACTGCCCGAATCCCCGCCCGCCTTCGGGGTCGGCCGAGGACACGATGACCAGCAGGGGCACCAGCGTGAGAAATCCGAGTGCCGCGAAGCCCAGGGAAAGCTGCCCCAGGCCGAGATCACGGAGCCGACGCCACCCCCGTCCGGCTGCTGAATGCCGGAGTACGCGACGGACGCGGCTGAGTCGGGCCGGATGGTCTGGGGTGCGCGAAGGCTTCGTCGGCATGCTTGTCGACTACCACGGCGGATCCTCCCGGCGCGGGAGGGCGCAGCGCAGAGGTCTGCGGTTCAGCAGCGCGAGTCACGCCATCCCTGGCTCTTCTCGCGGGGCACGACGCACCGCTGCCGCACCTGAGCTCCTCGGCATGCCGGCGAACCGGTCGAACGTCCAGCCGGGAGCCGGCAGCCGTCGCGGGGCCGCAGGCCGTTGTGCCTGCGGCCCGCTCGGGCGCCGGCGTCAGGACGGGTCGCCGTACTGGAGGCCGCGTCCGTTGGTGCCGACGTAGACGCGCCCGTAGGTGTCGGGGTCGCCGGTGATGACGCCGACGCCGCCGATGCTGCCCCACTGGTGGGCGTCGTCGTTGACGCGGACCCAGGTGGCGCCCTTGTCGGTGGAGCGGAAGACCCCGGTGACGTCCTTGACGGTACCGATCAGGTACAGGGCCTGGTACGCGGCGCCCGGCGCGGCCTTGCCGAAGCCGAGGGCGGAGGCGGACTGCACCGTCTTGAGTGTGGTGAAGGTGCGGCCGCCGTCGGTGGAGTGCAGCAGACCCTTGGCGCCGCCGGCGATCCACAGGTCTCCGGCGATGCCGGGGACGGCCGTGAGCCGGCCGGCGGGCAGGCCGGTGGCGCGGGCGGTGAAGGTCGCGCCGCCGTCGGTGCTGGCGTGGAGCGTGCCGCCGGACAGTGCGTAGAAGGTCCTGGCCGAGGAGCGGTCGGCGACGACCACCGCGCCGGTGCCCAGCCCGCTGACCTTCGACCAGCTCGTCCCCTTGTCGGTCGAGCGGTACGGGGCCTGACCGGCCTGGGTCCAGACGATGGCGGAGCCGTCCGCCGCGAGTGCGACCTGGCCGCTGTCGGCGCTGCCGACCGGCTCCGCCGTGAAGCCGCTCCAGCTGCGGCCGCCGTCGGTGGAGTAGGCGCCGTCCTGGGCACCGCCACGGCCGACGCGCACCATCATCGCGGGGTTGGACTGGGCGAAGTCGACGTCGGTGCTGGTGATCATCATCGGGTTGTCCAGCCGCCCGGCGGGGACCCTGGTCAGGGAGTCGTGGCGGAACCCGCCCAGGTCGCCCATGGCGGTGATGACGGTGGCGCCGCCGGGCGGGGCGATCGCGTCCATCAGCGCGGTCTCCTCCAGCCCTCGGGCCCCCACGGCCCAGTGGCTGGTGCCGCCGGTGTCGGTGGCGGTGGCGTCCTCGCTGCGCCAGATGCCGCTGCCGGTGCCGTACAGCACGTGCCCGGAGTCGAAGGGATCGATGGCCAGGGCGGTCATCCAGTGCCCGACGCCGGTACCGACGTAGGGAGCGGCGGAGGCGTCCCGAACCGATTTCGCGGACAGTGCCTTCCAGGTCGCGCCGCCGTCGGTGGTCCGGTACACCTCGTCCTCGGGCCACCAGCGGTCGAGGGTGGTGACCATCACCGTGGACGGCTTCCGCGGGTCGACGGCCAGACCGGAGAACCCGTGGCTGCCCCGGGACGGGGAGATGTTCCTCCACGCCCCGACGGCCGGCGTGTACTTCCACACCGAACCGGCCGTCGCGCCGTTGGGTCCGGGGGAGTCGGCGTACGTCAGGTACAGCGAGCCGTCACCGGAGAGCACGCCGTGCTGCGGCATCTGGCCGGTGGGCTGCCCGGAGACGGCCTGCCAGGTGCTGCCGCCGTCGGTGGAGCGGTACAGGGACGTGTGCTTGTCGGCGACGCCGGCATAGACGGTCCTGCTGCCGGCCGGGCCGTACGTCACGAAGGAGACGCCCGCGCCGCTGCTCGCCCCGTCCTTGACGGGGAACGAGGAGACCTGACGCCACGTCACACCGTGGTCGGTGCTGCGCCACAGGCCGTTCTTGCGGGTGCCCAGCAACAGGGTTCCGTGGTCCGCGGGGTCGATCGCCAGCCGTTCGCCCGCCCCGCGGCCGTCCTCGTTGGCGCCCAGCTTGAAGGGAAGATCGGTGCGCTGGAAGGTGCGGCCCCGGTCCGTGGAGCGCAGGATCGCGCCGTTGCCGGCCCAGCCGTTGGTGTAGGTCCCCGTCGCCAGGTAGAGCCGCGCCGGGTCGACGGGGTCGCTGGCCAGCGAATCGATGCCCAGCAGGTTCCAGTCCTTCTCGCCGAGCCAGTCGGTCAGCGGGATCCACTGCTCGGCCGCGGCGTCCCAGCGGTAGGCGCCGCCCATGTCGGTGCGCGCGTACAGCAGACCCCTCTCACGAGGGTTGAACACCAGCCCGGTGACGTAACCACCGCCCACCACCTGGGCGTTGTTCCACACGTACGGTCCGGTCGCGGCCGCCCGGGTCCCGGACGTCCTCACCAACTTCCACTGCTGGTTGGTGCTGCCCTTGCCGGGATACTGGATGACCGCCGCGCCGTCGGCCGTGGAGCCCCCGGAGACGTCCAGGACCTGGCCGCTCCTGCGGGAGGTGAGGGTGACGGCGCCGGAACCGCTCACCTCGTCGATCCGCCACTCCTGGGAGGTGGAGGAGCTGTCGGTCTGCTGCTCGGCGACGGCCTTCTCGGCGGTTGAATCGCCCGCTATGCCCAGCACTTTGCCGCTGTTGCGGTTCACCAGCTCGTAGTGGCCGTCCCCGGTGGGCCGCAGCCTCCACTGCTGGTTGGCGGTGTTCTGGTCGGTCCACTGCTGGATACGGGTGCCGTCGGCGGTGGAGAAGCCGTTGACGTCCAGCACCTTGCCGCTGCGCACGGAGACCAGCCGGTAGTAGGCATTGCCGTCGACCACCGCGGCCTGCGAGTCCTCCTGCACGAACAGGAGGTACGGCACGAGGACGGCGGGCACGCCGAGCAGCAGACCGGTCGCGGTCCAGCGACGGCGGTGACGCCCCCGGCGCCCGCCGTTCGTGGGGTTGTTCATGGGGGGTGTTCTCCTTGCATGCCACAGGGAAAGGGGCATCCGGCTGCCAACACGGCCGGATCCGCCTCCTTGTGGTCACAGGCCCCGCGAAGGGTTGCCTCGGGACGGGAACTTTCTTCGGGCCCACCGGGGAGTCGGCCAGGGAACACCACCGACAAGCCCACGACGCCCGGTACCGGGCCCTCACACCGGCGTGGACCGGTCCCGTGATGCAAGCACAGGCTTCGGCCGCTTACCCTTGCCGACGCCAAGGCGCTGCGCCGTACCCGGCGGATCGCCCCCCCTGAGGGAGGTGGGAATGGGGCTCATGGACGCGGACCACGCGAGGCTGGTCGTCGCGGCGCAGGCCGGTGACGATCGGGCGCGCGAGGAACTGATCGCCGCATACCTGCCGTTGCTCTACAACATCGTCGGGCGAGCGCTGAGAGGACATGCCGACGTCGACGACGTCGTCCAGGAAACCCTGCTGCGCGTGGTGCGCGACCTGCCCGCCCTGCGTGCCCCGGAGAGCTTCCGGTCCTGGCTGGTGTCGATCACGCTCCGCCAGATCAATACCCACTGGCACCGGCAGCGCGCCTCCGCCGACCGGACCACGGTCATCGACGACGCACTCCGGATACCGGACGTCGGCGCCGCACTCGAGGACGCGACGATCCTGCGTCTGCACATGTCGGACGAGCGCCGTCAGGTTGTCGAAGCCGGCCGGTGGCTCGACCCCGACCACCGGGTGCTGCTGTCGCTGTGGTGGCAGGAATGCGCCGGCTCGCTGAGCCGTAACGACATCGCCGCCGCGATGGGGCTCAGCGTCGCCCACGTGGGCGTACGCGTCCAACGCATGCGCGAGCAGCTGGAACTGAGCCGGACGATCGTCGCCGCGCTGGAGGCCGACCCGCGCTGTCCGCAGTTGGACGAGACGGTCGCCGGCTGGGACGGTCTCCGTTCATCGGTGTGGCGCAAACGGATCGCGCGGCACACCCGTGAGTGCCCGGTCTGCCTGGCGACGACGACCGAACGGGTTCCGGCCGAACTGCTGCTCCTCGGCATCGCGCCGCTGGCCGTCCCGGCCGGACTCGTCGCCGCGCTGGCCGCCAAGGGCCTGCTGTCGGGTACGGCCGCGAGCGCTGCCGGGCTGGCCACGGCACACGTCGCCGCCGGCACGGCGACGGGGGGAGGCGGGCTGCACAGCTCGCTGATCGGCAAACTGCACGCGGTGACCGCTCATCCGATGGCGAGCCTCGCCACCGGCGCGGTGCTCATCGCCGGGACCGCCACCTACGCGACCTGGCCCGAACCGGCCCCCCGGGTGCCCGGCGTCATCGCCGCGCCCACGGTCGGCGCTCCCACGCCGACCCCGTCGCGCACCACCACGCCGGCCCAGCCCTCCCCGGTGAGTCCGTCCGCCGTGGCCGGCACTGTTCCGCTGGGCGCGCACGCGCTGGAGTCCGTGGACGAACCCGGCCTGTACGTCACGTACGCCGACGACTTCGCGATGCTCGGCCGAGTCCCCGCGTCCAGCAGCGCGCGAACACGGCAGCGGGTCACCTTCACGGTCGTCCGGGGGCTGGCCGACACACGGTGCGTCACCTTCCGCGCCGCTGACGGCCGCTACCTGCGCCACCGTTACCTCCGGCTGCAGTTGAGCACCGACGACGGCAGCGAACTGTTCCGTGAGGACGCCACCTTCTGCCCGCGCCCCGGGGCGGTCGCCGGGTCGGTGACCCTGCACGCGCACAACTATCCCGGATCGGTCATCCGCCACCGCGACGGTGGCATCTGGCTCGACGGCTCCGACGGCACTCGGGCCTTCGCCGGCCAGGCTTCCTTCATCGTGCGCAGGGCCGGGGCCTGAGAACCGCTCCTTGAAGGCGGCGGACGGAGTCGCGCCGCTGATCCTGCACCACGATCCCGGTACACGCCGTTCTCCACCCGGCCGTGAGCCGGTGGCTGCGCCGCATTCGGCTTCGATCCGTATGCCCCCACAGGTGACCGGACGGCGGGGCTCGGGATAACGCTTTTTGCCTGCGAAATGCATCACTGGGCAATTTTCCGGGCGGCGCGACTTTTCCGTTACGGGACCGCGAGTGCGGAAGCCTCCACTTCGTGGGGGTAGCCCTTCCCGCCGCTCACCATGACGAGCCGGCGTGGCGGGTTCCCCGACTTTCCCGTTGTCGTATCCCCTGAAGAAAGCCTTTCCGATGACGCGACACACCCACGAACCCCGGGCGACCGGCAGGCAGGAACGGCCGCACCTCCTGCACCGCGCCCACCCCGCGGCGGATCAGGCCTTACCGGCCGATGCGCGCACGATCAGGGCGCCCAGGGCGACCCGCGACCCCCGAGGAGAATCATGAAGGGCCTGCACCGGCTCGGCCGGCGTCGCCGGACACTGACGACAGGACTGTCGGCCGCGGCGATGGTGGCCGGCGTCGTGACGCTGCTTCCCAGTTCCGCCGGAGCCACGACGACCCTGGGTACGCAGGCGGCCCCCTCGGGCAGGTACTTCGGCACCGCTGTGGCCGCCGGCAGGCTCGGCGACCCGGCGTACGCCGCGATCCTGGACCGGGAGTTCAACATGATCACCCCGGAGAACGAGATGAAGTGGGACGCCATCGCACCGTCCCGCGGCACGTTCACCTTCGGCCCCGCCGACAGGATCGTCGACCGTGCCATGGCACAGGGCCAGCGCGTGCGCGGCCACACCACGGTCTGGCACAGGCAGCTTCCGTCCTGGGTCAGCTCCATCCGCGACGCGAGCACGCTGCGCAGCGTGATGAAGAACCACATCACCACCGTGATGGCCCGCTACCGGGGCAAGGTCTACGCCTGGGACGTGGTCAACGAGGCGTTCGCCGACGGCTCCACCCAGCACCGCAGCTCGGTGTTCCAGGACGTGCTGGGCAACGGCTTCATCGAGGAGGCGTTCCGCACCGCCCGGGCGGCCGACTCCTCGGCCAAGCTCTGTTACAACGACTACAACATCGAGAACTGGTCGGACGCCAAGACCCAGGGCGTCTACAGCATGGTGAAGGACTTCAGGTCCCGCGGCGTGCCGATCGACTGCGTCGGGTTCCAGAGCCACTTCGGCACCGGCGGCCCGCCGTCCAGCTTCCAAACCACCCTGGCGAACTTCGCAGCCCTGGGTGTCGACGTCCAGATCACCGAGCTGGACATCGCCGGGGCGTCGCCCACCCACTACGCCAACACGGTCAAGGCATGCCTTTCCGTGGCCCGGTGCACCGGCATCACGGTATGGGGCATCCGTGACAGCGACTCCTGGCGCAGCGACGAAAGCCCTCTGCTGTTCGACAACAACGGCAACCCCAAGCCCGCCTACACCGCCGTCGTGAACGCCCTCAAGGCCGCCCCCGGTACCCCCGGTGGGGCCGGTACCGGGGCGATCAAGGGCGTGGCCTCCGGTCGCTGTATCGACATCGACGGCTCCACCACCGCCAACGGCACCCAGGCGCAGCTGTGGGACTGCAACGGACAGGCCAACCAGCGCTGGACCTACACCGCCGGCAAGCAGCTGATGATCTACGGCAACAAGTGCCTGGGCGCCAGGGCCAACGGCACCGGCAACGGCACCGCGGTGGTCATCGGGGACTGCGACGGCGGCGCCGGCCAGCAGTGGAACATCAACACCGACGGCACCATCGCCGGCGTCCAGTCCGGGCGGTGCCTCGACGCCGTCGGCGCGGGCACCGCCAACCGCACCAGGATCCAGCTGCACTCCTGCTGGTCCGGCGGCAACCAGAAGTGGACCGGCCCGTCCGGGACCCCGACCCCGTCAGCGCCGGCGCCGACGGGCGGCACGTGTGCTCTTCCGTCGACGTACCGATGGAGGTCGACGGGTGCGCTGGCGCAGCCGGCGAACGGGTGGGACGCGGTGAAGGACTTCACCAACGTGACGTACAAGGGCAAGCACCTGGTCTACGCGTCGAACGCGTCGGGGGCGTCGTACGGCTCGATGATGTTCAGTCCCTTCACGAACTGGTCGGACATGGCATCGGCCCGCCAGACGGGGATGGGCCAGCCCGCGGTGGCGCCCACGCTGTTCTACTTCGCGCCCAAGAACATCTGGGTGATGGCGTACCAGTGGGGTTCGTGGCCCTTCATCTACCGCACGTCGAGCGACCCCACCGACCCCAACGGCTGGTCCGCGCCGAAGCCGCTGTTCACCGGCAGCATCCCCGGTTCGCCCACCGGGCCGATCGACCAGACACTCATCGCCGACGGCCGGAACATGTACCTGTTCTTCGCCGGCGACAACGGCAGGATCTACCGGGCGAGCATGCCGATCGGGAACTTCCCCGGCAACTTCGGCTCGTCGTACACGACGGTCATGAGCGACACGACGGACAACCTGTTCGAGGCGGCGCAGGTCTACAAGGTGCAGGGCCGGAACCAGTACCTCATGATCGTCGAGGCGAAGGGTACGAAGGGGCGCTACTTCCGCTCGTTCACGGCCTCGAGCCTGAGCGGTTCGTGGACCCCGCAGGCCGCCAGCGAGAGCAACCCGTTCGCGGGCAAGGCGAACAGCGGTGCGACCTGGACCAACGACATCAGCCACGGCGACCTGGTCCGCAACAACCCCGACCAGACCATGACCATCGACCCCTGCAACCTGCAGTTCCTCTACCAGGGCAAGTCGCCTCAGGCGGGCGGCCCCTACGACAGACTGCCGTACCGGCCGGGTGTCCTCACGCTGCAGCGCTGACCTGCCCGATCCTCGGCGATCGCTCTTCGGGCCGGCCTGCCGACGCGGCGACGAGCGGTTCACGGCGCGGGTGACCCCACCTGCCGACCGATACCCACCGCCTGGAGGAACCCCAGCCTGCGTGGGCTGGGGTTCCTTCCCGGGGCCGATCCGTACATGACCGCTGTCGTCCGCTCCGCTGGGCACGAACGGGGCACGGTGGTGGCAGCGCAACGGAACGTGCCGGGGCGCATGCTCCGGGCGGCCTGGTGCGTCAGAGTGGAATGATCCGGACCTGGTTGCCGCAGAGCTTGGTCATGTCGTCGCTGTCGGACGTCAGCAGAGCGACCGGTTTCGGCTGGCGCAGCGCGACCTCGGCCACCGTGGCGTCGATGGCGTACTTGTGCCCGTGCAGCCCCGCGCCTTTGAGGAGCTCCGTTGCCGCTTTGGCTGCGTGTTCGGTGACCGGCTCCACCTTGATACGGGACAGGGCCCAATTCAGGCGAGGCATATTGGTGCGGGAGTGGCTGACTTCCACGATGGTGTTCGCCCCGATCGCCAGGTCGGCTCCCATGTCGTGGAAGACCTTCAGCATCGCGAGGAGCTTGCGGTCCTGCGCGATCCAGGCGGAGAGCCCCTCCGAATCGAGAACGACGGTTTCGATGCGCTCGCTCACGCGGCGTCCGCCCCTTTGGAGGAGCCGGCGGCGCCAAGGATCTTCGCGTGTGCCTCGGCGAGCTCCTCGTCGCTGAAGCTTCCGTGCTCTTCCTCGTGCCGGCGAAGGTCGTCGCCCAGAAGCTGGTGCCGGATCTGGCGGGCCACGGCTTCCGCCACGTAGCCGGAGACGTTGTCCGTGAGCTTGCGGAGCTCCGCCACCTGATCGCTGGGCAGCGTGACCGTGATGCGGGTCGTTGAGGACATGTAGCAAGCATACTGGAGTATGCAGAAGGAGGCTCGGGCTTGTGCTCCTGGCCTCGTCAGTCAGGGTCGCATGATCCAAGGGGCGCGGCTCGCGGCGCTTCGGCCATGCGCAGCGTGGCGAGACCGGCAGCGGTGTCCAGGTGGGCAAGCAAACAGTTCGCGGACGTGCACAACACGTTCAGCGGGGGCGTGCAGCATGGCCCAGTAGTTAGGTCGGCAGCGTGGGTTCGCTCAGCTTTGAGATGCCTCCCGAAAGAGGTTGGGGCAATTCTCAGGCGTGATTTTGTATTGGGCCTTCGCGTTTCAGGGCCGACTAATTCACGCCCGTCAGCTTGCCCGGTCGCGACGGCAGTGTCCCGGGCCGGCTGCCAACCGCGAGAAGATGCCGCAACTCGTCCCACCACATAGAGGACCGGCACCCACGGGCATACGGGAAACAGCCAGGGCAGAGCTCGCTCAGCGTCTTGCCGACAGGACGCGCACGCTCGGAGACCGCTTGCAGCAGGGAGAGACGGCTGTCGCAAGTAGCGCTGGAGACCTCGTCCGCCAGGAACCGATGCCTCCCGAGGGCGCATCAGCGGACGAGATCTCGGCGTATTTTCCCGCGCCTGACGGCGATTTCGTCCTCACCGATCGGACCCTGTACTACCGCGACAAGCGCGGCAACGTCTATCTGCTCCCCCTCGCATCGATCACCTCTTGGAGACAGAAACGCTGTGACATGTACCCGCACCTGCCCCCGCGTCTTCAGCGCCGCATCTTGGAGATACAGGTGAGCACGTCTGATGGAGGGCGCTACTCATTCAGTCGGGCAAGATCTTTGCTCGGCAGATACGCAAGACGGGCAAGATCCGCCGTCGCCGGTGGTGATGCCGTTGAACGGCCTCCATCTACTCAACCATGGCCAGGAGGGGGCTGCTGCGGCTGACCGGGGGCCGGCGGCAGCCTCAGGCCCTCCCCCTGAACTGGCTGGTGGGCGAGCACCGCTTTAAGGAGTTCGATCTACCCTCGTCTTGGTCCGGACTCGCCTCGTGCACCGGTGCCGGACGTGGTTGCCGCGTGTCGCTGCCGTCCACGCTCGTTGATGTCAGCGGAACAGCTCCGGCACCGCGCAAGCCTCCAAGGGCTCATCCGGCCGGTCGGCCCAGCGCCACCAGACATGCCGACTGGCACCCCCCAGAGCGACCGGCAGGCGCGCGCCGGCCATCGTCCTCCCGCTTGGAGAGGACATAGCCGCCCGCCCTCATGGGCTGGCTGTACTCAGGACAGTCCGGGAGCGTCTTCGGTCATGCGGCGCACCCTGCCGGAGCGACCTCTTCGTCCCGAAGCAACTTGGGTGGGCCCTCGACCTTGGGGCTGTACGGCTCTCACCTGCTGCGATGGTCCGCAAGCGTCTGCGCTTGTTTGCCGCTGTTCGCTGGCGTTGTCACGCAGTTAGACACTCGCCGCCTCCTCGATGCGAACTACGGGCGGGGTGATCGCTGAGGTCTGCCGACCTGTGTTGGTGGTCCGGGCCCATGACACGATGGTTGCTGTACTTTGCTGCTGTACGGCGGTCCGGTCGTCAGGGGGATCATGGCAGCCTTGGGGTTTTTCTTCATAGCTCTGCCGTGCCTCGCCATTGTCAGCTTTGTCTGCTTCGCAGCATGCCGAGCCCAGCGGCAGAAGCCTTTCAAGGCGCTGGCCTACGTATGCCTATGCCTCGGCGTTGTCTGCACCCTCACTCCCATAGGAGTTGTTGGCTGGGCGCTGTCTCTATAGGTGCAGGAGCGCAGGGTGTGTCTGCTACGCCCGCAAAGGCGCCAGTTTGGGAGATCGCGTACGTAGATCGGTCTTGAGCTGGCAAGACGCTGACCTGCGTGTTCTCGGGATACTCCCCGGCGTTCCCCGTTGTTCCCCTCCGGTCTCTCCCGAATCAGGCACGTGAGGGGCACGCTGCGCTGTATCCTCCCGTCGCTGTGCCGATGCCGCTCATCGTGATCAACGTCGAGGGCAGTCTGCTGCTGGGCCTTTTCATGCTCTTCGTTGGCGAGCCGCTGCTGATGACGGTCGCTTACTGGGCTTTCCTGGCTGTCATGGTTCCGATCTTCCTTGTGACCACCGCTGGGAGCCGACCGCCCCAGCCACAGCGGGGTTTCCTACCTCAGCCCGCATGCACGCAGCGCGCCGCCGGGCGCGGCCAGCCGGGGCGAAGACAGGAGGCAGGCCGCGCCGCTGAGGCGGCGCGCGCCCGCGCCGTGCGCGGGCCTTGATGAAGTAGAGGAAGTCTTACCGCAGCCGGGGTCGTGCTGCTAAGTCTCTGGCTGCTTCGGTGGCGGCTCTTTGGACCGGCGCGCCCGGGCAAGTGGAAAGCGCGGCAAGCGCACAGCGCCGCAAGCACGGCCCCAGTAGCGCCATACGCGCCGAGGCGCAGAGCGGCCCCAGCAGTCTTCCGTGCGTCACGGGCGTGCCGAACCCCGATGGCTTCCATCCCAGTTCTGAGATGCTGAAGGCCGATGGAGAGGGGCCGCCGCGATGCAGTGGAAGGTCCACGGGGAACGTCCGATCTACGAGAACAAGTGGGTGAACTTGTGGCTCACCGACATCGAGACGCCGGACGGTAACCGCTGGGAACACCACGTCGTCCGCCTCCGCCATCTCGCCGTGGCTGCAGTCGTCAACGGCCACCGCGAGGTCCTGCTGATGTGGCGGCACCGCTTCATCACCAACGCTTGGGCGTGGGAGCTGCCCATGGGCCTCGTCGAGGAGGGCGAAACGCCAGCCGAGGCGGCGGCCCGTGAGGTCCTGGAGGAGACCGGCTGGCGCCCCGGGCCCATCAAGCCGTTGATCTACGCCGAGCCCGCCAACGGCATCACCGACTCCCAGCACCACGTCTTCCGCGCCGACGGGGCGACGTACGAGGGGCCGCCGACCGAGAAGAACGAGTCGGACCGGGTTGAGTGGATCCCGCTGGCCGATATCCGGGGGATGATCGACCGCCGCGAGATCGTCAGTAGCGGCTCCCTCGTCGGGTTGCTCTACGTGCTCATGGACGAGGCGATCCGCTGACCTGCCGGGGCAGTTCCTCCCGGAGCCGGGCCTCGAAAGCCACCGCGGCCGGCTCCCGGCGGAAGGGCCCCAACTGCTCGTAGAACTCCCGAAGGTGACCGGCGACCCGTCGGGAGCTGACGGCCGCCGCCGGCGCCAGGGCGTCCATCGCCGTGTGGCACGCCTCGTCGAGCTTGCCGCGCTGGAGCTGGGTGCGGGCCAGCCAGAAGGCGTGGAAGGCACGGCCCCGGTGATTCGATCCGTGTTCACGGCGAAGGGTGTCCGCGATCAGCGGTTCGGCAAGGGCGGCTTCGCCCAGGCGGCCATGCGCGATGCCGGTGTCCACAATCAACTTCGGCTGGTCGAAGTAGGCCACCCAGGCCGGATCCGGATCGTCGGCGCTGACCCGCCCGAAGTGGCTGTGGGCTTCGGAGATCGCGCGGTGCGTGGCACCGCGGTTCCCGAGGACGGCGTGGGCGAAGGCTTCACGCATCGCGAGCATGGCCAACACGCAAGAATCGTCCCCTCAGCGCCTCGGGCCTGGTCCTGCGCGGCAGTGACGAGTGCGAGGGCGTCTCCGGGCTTGTCCTGGTACGTGGCCTGGAGGCTCATGCAGGCGAGAACGTTGGCCATGAACTGGCGGTCATCCACGGCCTTGGCCAGGCCGAGGGCTTCGGTGAAGTAGGCGCGGGCCTGGTTGTACTGGCGGGCGTCGAAGTAGGTCCACCCGGTGAGCCGGGCCAGCTCGGCCGCGATGCTGTGCAGGCCGTTCCGCATGGGCGTGGGGCGCTGCTCCTTGAGGAGACCCACGACGTACCGAAGCTGGCCCACCACTGCCGGCCGTAGGGTCTCGCCGCCGTGCTCGTCGTCCCGCCGCCAGTAATCCGCGATCGACGAGTGCAGGGCGTCCAGCGTCGAGAGGCTGAGGTCCCGCTCGGCCGCCAGGGCGAGGATGCTGTCCACGTCCGCCCCGGGCAAGCCCGACGCCACCTGCGTGTCGGTGGGCGGTTCCTCGGCAGGTTCACGTGGTGTGACGGTCAGGTTCTGCGGGGTCTCCCATGCGCGTCGGGCCAGGCCCAGCATGTGCCCGGGGATGCGCAGTCCGTCCGAGATCCGCTCGATCACGTCCATGTGCAGCAGTTGCCGACGCCCGGCCATCACCTCGCCGACACGGCTGGGGGTGAGATCGCAACGCCGCGCGATCATCGATGGGTAGATGCCTGCTCGGGCCCTGACCAGCTGGAAGATACGGCGGAAGTCTCTGGCCTGGCATTGCCTCGATCATCACCGGATCCACGAGCAGGCTGACCGGGAGATCCTTCGAGCGGGATGGCTCAGGCATCGGCACGCTCCGGCGTGATGACTACGGATCGCTACTCATGACCAACCATGGGTGCTGTTACCCAGGTTGGGTAATCCGCCTGGCCTTTCTGGCGGTTCCTGCGGAGCGCGATGCTCTTGGCCATGGTGAACGGACAGGACGACGTACGGATGACACTGCGGGTGTCACGCGACTCCGGCCGCACATGGAGCCCCTTGGTGGAGGTGCGGGTGGGGAAGAAGCCGTTGATCCCGGACGGCCGCGGCTTTCCGCCGTGTACGTGCGGCAGATGCGCGCGGCAGAGCACCATCGACGCCCTCCGGGCGATGCCGTGATGCGTTGCGCGCAGTGGCGTCGGCTGCCGCTGGACCTCGCGCGGGAAGCGCAGGCGAGGTCGACCGCAGAATGCCTCGATCGCGTCGTGCAGTGCCGGCTGTCCAAGCATGACGCCGGTGAGCACTACGGCCTTCTCGACGACCTCGAGTACGGCACCGCGCTCTGGCTCCGCTGGGACGAAACAGACGTGGAACTGGTCGTACTGCCGGACTGCCCGATGGTCGGACCGAGCCCCGTCCGGGAGGGCTGCTGCCTGTTCGCCGACCACGCCGAACAGCACACCTGGCAAGGAGTCGGTGCCT
The DNA here is from genome assembly GCF_000716335.1 of Streptomyces sp. NRRL S-118. Classification (GTDB taxonomy): domain Bacteria; phylum Actinomycetota; class Actinomycetes; order Streptomycetales; family Streptomycetaceae; genus Streptomyces. Next base: position 455,713 of record NZ_KL591004.1, read on the forward strand.
GAACGGCCCGTTGCCACTGTCTCCCAGGGGCGCGGTCGCCGACCCGATGGGGCCGCGCTGGCGGCTGAGGTCCGCCTCGCCGCGTACGGTCCGGTCCGCCCCGAGGGCCAGGCGGCCATACGGCGACCGGACGTCGACCTCGGCACCCCGGCGTGTAGGTCCGCAGGGCCGAACCGGAACTGACCACCGGTCGACGCGTTCAGGGCGACACCAAGTCGGAGGCGGGACGGTGCTTCATGGTGCTGCCCGCCTTCATGGCAGAGGACCTCCGCCGACACCTGGACTGGTACGCCGAGAAGGGGCCGACCGGACTGCTGTTCGGGGGGAGAGAGGAGGGCAAGCCGTTCCGGCGGTCCACCTCGCGGGCGGAAGTGGCGCAAGGCCCGGACCGCCGTCGGCCTGCCTGACGACTTCCGCTTTTACGATCTTCGTCACACCGGTCACACGCTCGGCGACCCGCTCCGGCGCCGGGCTCAAGGACACGATGGTCCGGACGGAGCAGTCCGACAAGGAGTGTCAAAAAGGAGGTCGTTGCGGGAGCGCGAGAAGGCATCGGGCACTCAACGGGCACGACAAGGCTGACCTGGTCCGGACAACAACAAAGCCCCGGGCCGATGGCCTGGGGCTTCTGCGTGGAGCGGGTGACGGGAATCGAACCCGCGCTCTGAGCTTGGGAATCCGGATGCACAAGAGCTAGATAGGGTCATGACATGCAGAAACGTCGACCACCGGGGTTCATGAGTGGATGAGTATGGTCCCTCATTTACCGTGGCTGACCGCCGTAGGTGGTGCAAGGTGGTGCGGCGTGAAGCCGCTGGTGAAGGTTTCCCACCGAGGAGCGGTCCGGGCCTTTAGCCTGGCGGAGGATACGAGATTCGAACTCGTGAGGGGTTGCCGCCAACATGCTTTCCAAGTCCTTTGGTGCTGTTGACGGCTTGTCTGGGGCCGTTCACCTGTGTTCATGGCAGTGCGGCGTGCGAAACGGAAACTGAGACGGTTCGTAGCGCTGGGCTTCTCAACCGGCGGGGAATGGCGGGCCGCAAGGAGCAGACGAGTGGTGCCGCCGAGTCGCTCCCGTGGGCACCTGTCATCGTCGGTCACCACCGTCCACCTTGCACGGCCCGGAGACTCAACGCTCCTCCTGCCGGCAGATCCTGTACGGCGTGGGCAGAGCATCGTCCGGTGCCGTGCCGGGTGTTGCGGCGGGCGATGACCGGCATGATGCCTCGGGCACGGATCTAGTCGCGGTAGATGTCGTGGTCATAGCCGCGGTCGGCGAAGAGCGAATCGGGCTTGCGACGAGGGCGGCCGACGCGACCGCGGATGGTCGGGATGGCGTCGAGCAGTGGCAACTGGGTGACGTCGTTGCGGCTGCCGCCGGTGAGGATGACCGCGAGCGGGTCCGCAGGCGTCCGTGCTTATCCGCCGTTGTACGCCCGTGTTGTCACGTAGTCAGACACTTACTCCCGCTGCCCGTCACCCGCGCCACCGCTGTGGCGTAAGTGATCACGGCCCCTTACGCTGGCCCGCAATTGTGCAGGTTTGTGAGCCTGCTTCCATCTTCGTGGAACTCGAGTTCCTATTGTATTTGGCCATCTCGCCATGTGAGCAGGCCCATGGCTCAAATTCCTCTCCAGCGTAGAAGGTGATTGCGGTAGGCTTTGATCATGATGAGACGGCTGGGTTCGGCGATCGGCAGCGTAGCTCTAGCGGCGGGGGTGCTAATGGGAGGAGGTGCGGCGGCCCACGCTGCTCCTCTCGATCTCGATAAAAATGGGTGCTCCGTTGGTACGACGAATGGCGGGCATACCGTCGGCATAACCTGCTATAACCGCTACGAGGAAGTGAGGTTCTATTTTTGCGGTACCAGCACTTGCGGCTGGACTGGCTGGATATCATTCCGCCGGTATGAGGCGGGAGGCAGTTGGATAGCGGGACCATACACGAGGGGCGACTACTATTCTGGGACATATCAACTGCGTGGCTAAGGGCTTGGGTTAAACTGCCTCATGCACCCGCACTACGACGGATATCGGCCCCGTAGTAAGCGCTGTTGAGTGGAAATGGCATCACCCAATGGCGACTTCTGCGGGGCTCCCATGTGTTCCGCGTGCGGCAAGCGTAAGTCATGTACCGTGCCGAGACGTTTTGGTCTCCCTATTTTCGGTTAATCTCCGAGTGGGGCATCGTCCTGTCAGTGGTTGTACTCTAGGAAGAGTTAAACGAAGAGTGACACTACTGCGCTCGTGACTGTGAAGCGTGGCTATGCCGCGATGCAGCAGCTCTCTGCGTGGCTCCACATGACCTATGGGCGGTGAATCGGTAGCATCATGGCAGACGGCGGGCAAGTGACATACTGGCGCGTGGCTATCACGGATGTTCAGCGAGGCGTGACAAACTTGCTCAGCGAGCATCGCGAACGCGCCCCGGCTGAGATTGACTTCGATGCTCTCCTTATGGTTGCAAAAGCAGGGCTCTTCCGCTTGAGCCTGATGAGCAGGGATGGCGAGATTCCGGGCATCGGTGTAGTCGACGCGATTGTCAAGTCAGTCGCCGTAGACGAGGTGGTGACTCGGACGGCGACATACCGCATCGAGCCTTACCCCACAGTGGACGGTGCCTGGAAGATCACGGAAACCGGGAGCGGTTCGGTAGTAGCAGAGCGTTGCGAGGGGTGGCATGACGCTGTCTATCGAGCGATGCAACTAGGCGACTATTAACCAGCCCGCCGGCTGACCACTACAACTGAAGAGGCCCACGGCTCTGACCACACCAGATGCCGTGGGCCTTTGTCGTTGTCGGTCGGCCTCGGCTTACCTCGCACGGCCCAGACTTTGCGCCGGTCGGTCGAGCGGATTGTGGTATGGGACCTAAAAGATCAAACGTTCCAGATGTCGGTGGTGAGAAATGCACGAAACGCGTCCTTGCGCCCACTGAGGAACTGCGTCCTGGTGCAGCGCTCTGACCTGAGAGGATTTTCCGTATGAAGCCGTCGTTCCCTCGGAGGGACTTTGCATTCCGGTCCACCTCTGCACAATGGCGCCCTCATAGCGTCGTCTGTCAGGCAGGGCGGTGGAGCGGCTTTGGGCTGGAGCCGCTTTGGCGCGAGTGATCATGGCCCCTTACGCTGGCCCGCGGATCGGGCGGGTCTGTGAGCCTGCCCGTTAGTGCCCGATGTGGGGCCATGATCTGCGAGGCTCGCGCCAAAGTGGCTGCCAAATGCCGTGGAGCCGACCGCCCCAGCCACAGACGGCGTCTCCCGCTCCATGCCCGTAGCCGCCGGGCGCGGCCAGCCGGGGCGGAGACAGGAGGCAGGCCGCGCCGCAGAGGCGGCGCGCACCCACGCCGTGCGCGGGCCTTGATGAGGTAGGAGTAGTTCTACCGCGCTCGTCAGCGCCGCGCGCCCGCTCAGACAAGCAAGGCATGTGACGATTTACGCCTCGTCGAGCGCCTCCAGGTGATCCGCGAAGCTGGTCGTGAGGCTCGCCAGAACCGACTTCCCCTTCTCAGCCGTGGCGTATGAGGGGAAGCCGATGACTCCACTTTCCGTGTACGCCTTCATGCCCAGCGTGAGGAGGAACGGTCGCTCGCCCCCGTCGTGATCTGCTTTCTCATAGCCCGGCCGTACAAGGCTCGGCTCCGCATGAAGCAGGATCGACGTCTCGATCTCTCCCGCGTGCATGTCGTCGAACGAGTTGCTGACGAGGCCGGCGTGCTCACGCGCCCGGCGCCACTCCCGGCTCTGAGGGAAGACGCTCATTCGTGGCTCGGTGAGGTTGGCTTCCTGGACGATGTTGGACAGCACGTAGTTCCCGCCGTGTGCATTGACCAGGACAACCTTCCGGATGCCGGAGGCTTCCAAGGAGTCCGCGATGTCCGTGATCAGCGCATGAAGTGTCCGCGCGCTGATGCTCACGGTGCCCGGCCAGGTGCCGTGCTCATGGCTGCACGCGATCGTTATGGGCGGCAGCGCGAGCACGGGGTACGCCTCAGCCAGCTCGCGGGCGATGGCACAGGCGATAGCCGTGTCCGTGATCAGCGGCAGGTGGTTCCCATGCTGCTCGTACGATCCGACCGGCAGCACTGCCACGCGCGGTTCCTGTGCCTGGACATCGGTAGTCGTGATGTTGGGTAGCAGGCTCACAGCTCTCCTCAGATCCGGGTCAGCTCTCCTTTATACGGCCCAGGAGCCGATTCAGTTCGGCGATCTCCACGAGCTTCCGCCACCGCGTGAGGAGCGGCTGAAGCCGCCCCAGCTCGGCGAGGATGCGGGCTGAGCCCGTCGCTTGCGCGATTGCCGCCGCCTGTGATGCGGCGTTGTAGGCCCCTTCCACGTCTTTGAGCTGCGCGTACGCCGTGGCGAGGCGAGCTAGGCAGAGTCCCCGGTCTCGTTGCTGCTCGGCAGGCCACCGGGTCAGGCTTGCCTCCAGAGCCTGCACCGCGTCTTCCGGGTGCTGGAGCTGGAGTGAACAGTTCGCAGCTTCCATGTCGATGTACGAGACGGAGCAGTACGCAGCGAGGCCGCCGTCCTCCTCCGGGGCCTTGTCGGCGAACACGCGAGCTTCGTCCAGGGCGCGTGTGCAGTCGTCCGCCTGGCCGAGCAATGCGTACGAGTTGGCGCGTGCCCGAAGAGCCACGGCACGTACCTGGTTGGGCAGCTCCTGGGCGTGCTTCAGCGCTGCATTGGCGAGCCCGGCGGCGTACCCGGCCTGGCCAGCCTCAGCAGCGATGTTGCTGCGCCTCTGGAACACGTAGGCGCTCAGGGCTGGGTCGTCCAGTTCGGCCGCGTAATCGAGCGCGCGATTAGTCCAGAGCATGGCCGACTGTGAGTCGCCGGTGTCCTGATGAAGCCAACCGAGAAGCTCCGAGTACCGCGCCCCCACCCGGACCACGTCATCCCGGAGTGGGCCGGACGCTTCCTTGCACAGTTCCTCGATGAGCGGCATCTGGCTCTGTACGGCCGGCACGAGAAACCGGGGCCCAACTAGAGGTTCTGCCTGGACATGCTGAACGAATACCGACTTCAGGTAGCCGAGGACCTCAGGGGTCGCCTTAGGGGCCGGGGACCGTGGGGTTGGGAACGTGGGCAGGGTGTCGAGCTGGGACGGAGCTGTTTCCAGGGCTAGGCCGAGTTCCATGCGGGTCGTCTGGTAGACCTCACAGAAGAGGGCCTGGTACTCCTGCCCCGGCTCCCGCCGGCCGTTCTCGAACATGGAGATCTGTGTCTTCAAGCTCGATCGCGAGGCCAGCTTGATGCCAAGCCGTAAGGCAGCGTCCTCAAGCGCGTCCATCAGCTCAGCTTGGGACCACCCACGGGCCACGCGAGCCGCTTGCAGTTTCGTCTTCATCGCTTCCCCGACGTCAGGCGATGCGGGCGGACTCTCATCATGCCCTGACGCCCCGCCTGACGTGGGGAGTTAACAGGTAACAGGGGCCAACTGTTAACCCTGTCCACTGCGTATCTGCGCGAGTTGCGGCCTACTGGTTCTCGTCAACGGGTTCGCGGTGAGGGGCTTCAAGCCGCTCAACGCGTTCACGAAGCTCGGACAGTTGGGAGGTGAGATGCGTCAGTTGGTCCTGAAGCTCGCGGAGGCCCAAAGCGGTCTGCTGAGCCGTGGGGTCGCCCTTCTTCGGATCAATCACGTACGTGCCGCTGCCGCGACGGCCGACGACGAGTCCGTCGTCCGCGAGCTGCCTGTACGCGCTCTGCACCGTCATGAGGCTGACGCCCAGCTCCTTGGCCAGGCCCTTGGCGCCAGGCAGTTGTCCTCCTGGGGGGTACGTGCCATCGGCGATGCGGTCGCGGAAGTTGGCCGCGATCTCCTTGGCGGCAGGGGGCCTCTCAGGCTTCCAATCCATGCCTAGAGCGTATCCAACCTAGGTCACTTCCCCTTCGTCCCTGCAAGGCTTGACCCATCAAAGCAACCTAGGTAACTTCATCCATGTCGACGAGATACCTAGGTAACTCGCTCGCTCCGCTCCGGCGTGTCCCGTGAAGACGGGATCCCGATTGAGGGTTACCGCGCCCGTCGGAAGTGGCCGTTCCTTGAGAACTCAACAGTGTGACGAGATCGATCGACGGGGGTGGCGCCCCGTCCCCGTGGCGGCCGGGTGATGACCGTCGTGACCGCACTGCCTCTCGAAGCCCTTCACGGGGGTTGTGCTGGCTTGCGGTCGAACCGCCCCGATGGTCGTAGGCCGGGTTCGACTCCCGGCCGGGGCACTGCGGCAACAAGGCCGCACGCCAAAGGAGGCGACATGCGCCGGATTACCCAGCCCCGCCATCCGAACGTTGACCAGGTCGGCACCGACGTCGAGCACAAGGGCGAGCCGCACCGCATCACGGACGTCGGCGGCAACTACTTCACGCTGGTCCGCCACCGCGACGGATGAGCCGAGAACGTCAGGATCGACGACGTCAACGGCCAGTAGCAGCGCAGCCCCGATGGTCGTAGGCCGGGTTCGACTCCCGGCCGGGGCACCGCCCCGCCGCACACGCGGCATGGGGCCTCTCGCCGGAACGGTCGCCTGTCACCACAACACCGCGACTGCCCCGGCTCCATTCCGTCCCTTCGACACAGGAGCCATACATGCGTACGTACATCGGCACCCACCGGGTGCTGGACGCCGCCGAGTTCGCGGAGCTGGCGCTCGGTATGGAGGAGCTGCCTGCCGGTATCGACCGGGACCTGTTCCGGGGCCCGCTCACCCCGGAGACGGCCGAGGAGCGGGCGGCGCGCCTGGACGTGGCCCGTGAGGTCATCGCGGACCTGGCGGCTGAGGGTGAGGCCGGGGACGAGGTCGCCGGGTGGGACGCGCTGTACGCCGACGCGCTGACCCGCACGGTGCCGTTTCTCCGTGCCGCCCGCACCGCCGGCCGTTCCGCCGGGGCGGGGGCAGCGGCATGAGCCAGACACTCAGCACCCTGGCCGCTGCTCTCCCGCTCGCGGCTGGATGGTCGGTGCACAGCTTGCGGCTGCGGCGCCGGATCGAGGCGGCCGGCCGCGATCCGCTGACGAGCCTGATGCGCCGTGAGGCGTTCGAGGCCCGCGCCGGGCGCGAGCTGCGCAAGGGCCTCACGGCCGTGGTCGTGATCGACCTGGACGGCTTCAAGGCCCTGAACGACACCCACGGGCACGCGGCCGGGGATGTCGGGCTGGTCGTCGTCGCCGCACGGCTGAACGACTGGGCGATCCGCATGGGCGGATGTGCCGCTCGGCTTGGCGGGGATGAGTTCGCCGCCGTCGCCACAGCCGCGCACCAGGTGGATCTGCTGTCGGCTCTGGAGGACCTGCACGAGACGCTGCGCGAGCCGTTCACCTTCGACGGCGAGCCGGTGGAACTGGGCGCCTCCATCGGCGCGATCCGCCACGACGACGAGTTGGCCGGCACTCTGCCCGCGCTGATGCGCCGGGCGGATGAGGCGATGTACGTGGCCAAGGAGTCCGGGGGCGGCTGGTACGTCGCCGAGGGCCTGGCCCCGGTACGCGACACCGTGAACGGCCGCCGCGCCGGGCGCCCGGGCACCGGCCGGGAGGTGGCGTGATGACCACCCGAAAGCCGCTGACCACCGCGCAGAAGGTCGTCCTGACGGCTGCGTTCGTCCCCATGCTCGCCACCGGCATCGCGGGCGGCTGGGGCACGTACAGCAACATCAGCGGGGCCTACGGCCCGGGGACGGCTCTGGGAGCCGTGGCCGCCGGTGAGGGCGCGACCGCAGTTCTGGGCCTGGTGCTGCTCGGGCTGACCATGCTGGGGCAGTCCTCACCGGGGATCATCCGGTTGGGCTTGTGGGCCCTGCCCGCCGCCGCGTCCGTCATGGCCGCGATGGCCGCTGACGACCCCGGCCGCACCGTGATCTACGCGGTGACCCCCATGGGCATGTGCGTGTCTGCGGAGGGCATGGCGTTCCTCGCCCGCCGCATCGTCGTCCACCAGGACGGCCACGATGCCGAGGCGGCAGCCAGGGCCGCCGCCGTGGTGCGGGCCCTGGCCTATCACCAAGCCCGCGCCGCCAACCACCCCGACGAGCGAGTCAAGAAGGCGTCGGTTCGCAAGTCCTGGAAGCTCGCGCGCAAGGTCGGGCTGGGGGATGAGTCGCTGGGCGGGTTGCTGCTGGACATCCAGCGCGACGGCATCACCCACGGTGCGAGCGCCGCCCTGTCGGCGATGTTCGCAGTCGCCCCCGGCGCCGACCGGCAGGCCATCGAGGCAGGCGGACCGCTGACTCCCGAAACTGCTACAAACCATGATGAATCGGCAGAGTACCCCTCAAATCGGTTGGGGTCTGACCTGCACAAGTCGGCCCCCCAGCCGGAGTCGGCCACAGAGGAAAATGGCGCTCTTCAGGCGGCCGACTCGGAGCCGACTCGCGATCAGTCGGCTACCCCCGAACAACTGGCCCGCGAACGCGTCCTGGAGGGTCTGGGACTGCCGACCGAGGCGCCGAAGACGGTGCCGGTGAAGTCGGTCGCCGCTGTGCAGTCGGGTCCCCGCCGGGCGACCGGTCGGGTCCCTGAGTCGGCCCGCAGCAGCCGCCCGACCCGCACCCCGCAGGAGCTGCTGGACGAGGCGCGCATGGTTACCGCCGACTGGCCCGACGAGGGGCTGACGGCTGACGCGATCCGCAAGGCGGTCCGTACGTCGGCCGCCAACGGCCGCATGCTGCGCGACGCGCTCAAGGCCGAACGCGCCGGGCGCGCTGAGGCGACGGCTGCGTAATGGCCGCCCGCCGACGCCTGTACGACCCCACCGGCGAGCGCTACGGCATCCCCACCTTCCCCTGGCGTATGGCGCCCGATGGCCTGGCCACACGCCGCCAGCTCCGCGCCCGCGGGCTCCGCCTCTGGTACTCGCGCCGCTACTGGTGCAAGGGCACCAGCCCCATCCGCGTGGCGTATCTCTACCGCCTCGACCTGGCCAAGCCCGTCCGGCCGATGACGCCCGCGAAGTGGGCGGTTCTCGCCAAGGCGAACGCCGCTCAGCGGGTGTGCCCCGAGTGCCGGCGGGATGCCGGATACCGCATCCCGACCTCACTCGGCATGTGCGTGAGCTGCGCCGACGCGCCCCAGGTCGCTGCCTGAACCTCAACAACCCAAGGAGATCCACTGTGAGTACACAGACCACGGCCCTCACGTCGCGGAGCACCGAGTTCCACTACATCACCACGGTCCAGACCCGCGACGGCGTGCTGAACACCCGCGACGGGCTGCTGACCGTCCCCACAGGGTTCACCCGCGCCGAGTGCTTCACCCACCTGCTGGGCCAGCTCAAGGCGGAGTACGGATCGCCGATCAGCGTCCTGTACTTCGCCCTGGAGCCCAACCAGCTCTGACCCGTACGGCTTCGCTCAGCGGGGCCCGGACGATCTGCCCGCCAAAGCGCCGTCCGGGCCCCTTCCAACCCTCCGTTTCCGGAAGGAATCAGCAGTGAACCACGACGACGAAAGCGAACTGTTCAACCGGCTCGAAGCCGAAATGACCAGCGACACCGCGTCTGAGACGGGCGCGGAGGTGGTGGACCTGGACAAGGCCCGCTCCGCCCGCCAGTCGGCCGCCGACCCGACCCCGGAGCCGGACCCGACCGCCCGCATCATGGTGGACGGGCCGGAGCAGAAGGGCCCCGGCTACCTGGGGCGCCTGGCGGGCGCCGTGCGCCGCCCGATCGTCCCGGCCTGGCTGAAGTCCACGGCCGAGCTGAAGACGGCAGCCGGTTGGGTCGCCCGCCACTACGGCCACAAGGCCGGTTACCACGCCTTCCGCTCCCCGGCCTACGCCGCGCGCCTGGCGATGCAGGCGCCGCGTGGGGCAGCGAAGTTCATCGGCGGCACCATGCGGTGGGTGGCCGACAAGGAGGGCGAGCCGGTACGGCTGGCGATGGTGCAGAAGGAAGACGCGGCCACCTACCTTAAGCTCTCGCGCCAGCGTGATGGCCGCGTCCGGCTGCGCACCCTGGTGGTCATCCTGGCTTCGTTCATCGGCCTGGGAGCCGCGCTCGCCCTGTACGTCCTCGCCCCGGATTGGCTGCTGACCCTCTCGGTCGGCGCGGTCGTCATGGCGCTCGGATATGCGGGCCAGGCGGAGGACGCGCCGGTCATCAACCGGGCGGTGGAGCTGCCCAAGGCGCAGAAGCTGACCAGCGACATTGTGCTGCGGGCCCTGGCTGCGCTGAGCATTTCGCAGATCAACCAGGCGATCGCCAAGGGCCGGGACGGGTTCGTGTTCACAGCTCCGATCACCCGTGACGGTCCCGGCTGGCGCGCTGAGGGTGACCTCCCGTACGGCGTGACGGTCTCGGATGTGATGGACCGCCGTGACCGGCTCGCCTCCGGGCTGCGTCGCCCGCTGGGTTGCGTGTGGCCCGAAGCGGTGCCGGATGAGCACACCGGGCGCCTGGTGTTGTGGGTGGGGGATCAGGACATGTCCAAGGCCAAGCAGCCTGCCTGGCCGCTGGCTAAGTCCGGGTCGGTGGACCTGTTCAAGCCGGTGGCTTTCGGCACTGACCAGCGCGGACGCTGGGTGGACGTCACCCTGATGTACATCGCGGGCATCGTCGGAGCGATCCCCCGGATGGGCAAGACGTTCCTGCTCAGGCTGCTGCTGCTGATCGCCGCCCTCGACCCCCGGGCCGAGCTGCACACCTACGACCTCAAGGGCACTGGCGACCTGGACCCGGTGGGGGAGAAGTGCTCCCACCGCCACCGCGCCGGTGAGGACGACGAGGACATCGAGTACGCGATCCAGGACCTGCGCGCGCTGCGGGAGGAGCTGCGCCGCCGGGCGAAGATGATCCGCTCCCTGCCCCGCGACATCTGCCCGGAGTCCAAGGTCACCTCCGAGCTGGCCAGCAAGCCGAAGCTCGGGCTGCACCCGATCGTGATCGGGGTGGACGAGTGCCAGGTGTGGTTCGAGCACCCCAAGTACGGCGGCGAGTTCGAGGAGATCTGCACCGACCTGGTCAAGCGCGGCCCCGCCACGGGAATCACGCTGCTGCTGGCCACTCAGCGGCCGGACTCCAAGTCGCTGCCGACCGGGATCAGCGCGAACGCCTCCACCCGGTTCTGCATGAAGGTCATGGGCCAGATCGAGAACGACATGGTCCTCGGCACCGGATCGTACAAGCGCGGGGTGCGGGCCACGATGTTCGCCTGGGGTGACAAGGGCATCCACTACTTCGTCGGCGAAGGCAGTGACGCCCGCATCGTCCGCAGCGTGTACGTGGACGCGGTCATCGCGGAGGCGATCGCCTCACGGGCCCGCAAGCTCCGCGAGGACGCCGGCACACTCACCGGTCACGCGGCCGGGCAGGCCCCGGTGGCGGACGACACGGCGTCGTACGACCTGCTGCGCGACCTGCTGTCCGTCGTCGCGCCGGAGGAGCCGAAGGTGTGGAACGAAGTGGCCGTGGCGCGGCTGGCGGAGCTTCGGCCGGAGGTCTACGGCGGCTGGGAGCCGGAACAGCTCACCTCCGCGCTCAAGCCGTACGGCGTCCCCACGGGCCAGGTGTGGGGCAAGGCCGAGGACGGCAAGGGCGCCAACCGGCGCGGCTTTGAACGCGCCAAGCTCACGACCGCGATTGCGGAGCGTGACGGAAAGCGGGATGCGAGCTAGACGGAGATCGTCGCTAGACCTAGCGGGCACCCTCGCTAGGTCTAGCACCCCTGCTAGCGACCCATATACAACCTGATCAGCCCGCTAGTGCCTAGCGGGCTCCCCCTCACACACCCTTGAAACCGCCCTTGGAGGCCCTTTGTGACCCTCATAGCCGCCGCTAGCCTGCTGACCCTGCTGTTTACGCTCTGTTACGCCGCTCTGTGTGCCGCCTCGCCGTTCGGCAACTGCCGCAAGTGCAAGGGCTTCGGCTACGCGCTCAAGACCGACCGGCGCGGACGGCTCAGGCCCGGCAAGACCTGCCGCCGCTGCCACGGCGACCGCAAGCGCATCCGCATCGGCCGCCACTGGTTCAACGTCGCCATGCGCATCCACCGCGACGGCACCCGCTGACCCATCTGACCCGCATCACCCTGACCTGAGTGCGGCTTCCATGCGCTCCTGCCAGTCGTCATCGGCGAAGCCGGTCGCCATCAGCACGTCGCGGTAGTCCTGGTAGGCCAGTTCGAGCAGCGCCAGCAACTCGTCCACGTCGCCAGCCGCACCGAGCACGATCGCTGTTTGCACGCGGTCCACTTCCCAGTCCGACCAGGTGTCGGCCCACTCCTCAAGGAGCTGGATCACCACTGAGGCGTCCGGGGCCGGGAAGTCGCGGCGCACCCGCGCGCTCAGCCACTGCGCTTCGCCCATGCCATCCCCCGTTCCGCCCGCCAGGCGCGGACCTCCCGCTTGAAGGAAATTCTTCCATGGCTGTGACCCTCTCGCTCGTCCTTCTGTTCGGGCTCGTCCTGTTCTTCCTGCTGCGCGGTAAGTCGCTCGGCTACGGCTCGGCGTTCATCGCCGTGATGTTCGGCTTCTTCCTCGCCTCCACCGGCGCATCCCGCCCGATCAATGAGCTCACCGCCGCCGTCATCAACGCCATCCCGGACCTCTGAGGAGACAGGCCGTGAACGAACCGATCGTCACCCGGCACTGGCTGGCCATCGCCGCGCCCAAAGCGGCCCCCGTCCTGGCCACCTCCACCGTGCTGATCCTGGGCCGGATCTGGAACGCCAACGGCGCTGAACACAGCGTCGGCAACGCGGCCTTGATGGTCGTGCTCGCCGCCGGTGCGGCGACCGCCGGCGCTTTCGCGTCGGCCGGACGCGCGGGTGACCCGGTCATCGCCGGGACCGCGTTCGCCACCTCCGGCGCCCTCGCCCTGGCGGGGGTGGCCGGGTACGCCGACGGGCTCTCGCTGCCGCTGCTGCTGTGGGCCCTCGCCACCGCCGTCACCTACGGCCTGGCCGCCCGCTACTGGCGCACCGATCGCCGCGAAACCCTCGCCCACGAACGGCACACCAGCCTGCGGCACGAGGAACACGCCCACGTCGAGCGCGTCGAAGCCCTTCGCGCCGGGGCGCAGATCCAGGTCGCCCGCGAGGGCGCGGCCTACGCCGAAGCCCTCGCTGCCGCACTCACCGCACGCGCCGCACTGCCCGGGTTCGACCTCGCCCAGCTCACCCGGGCCGGGCTGCCCGAACTGCCCACCTCCCGCACCGACACCACCAAGGAGGACTGGTGAGCCACCTTCCCCGGCTGCGTATCCAGCGCACGGCGCTTCCTCGCAACGCGCTGATCCTGACCGACACCCCGCGCCCCGACTGCCCGGTGTGTGAGGGCATCGGCGGCATCGAGCACCCCTACGGCAATCCCGAGACGGGCGAGTACGAGGGGTCGGACTGGGAGCCGTGCCGCTGCTGGGACGAGGGCTTGCGCTGGGTCCTGTTGCCCCTGCCGCGCCTGCCCGAGCGCTTGCGCCGCCGACGCGGCGGCTACAGCGACGAACCGCCCTTCTAACCGAGAGGAACACCGCCGTGTTCGAGATCCGCGTCATCTGCAACCCGGCCGACACCGACCGCGTCACCCGCCAGCTCGTGGCTACCTTCACCACCGGCGCTGTACGCCAGCACCCCACGCGCGACGGGGAGCGCACCCGCCTGTACGTCACCGCCGACCACAAGCCCGCCGCCGGGCAGTGGCCGACGCCGGACGAGGCGTACGCCAAGGCACCCAGCATCATCAGCGAAATCGGCTGGACCGCCCAGGCCGCCAGCGACGTGCGGCGTGGCCGGCAGGACGAGCGGGAGTTCTGGCTGCGCAAGGCTGCGCTGCTGGACCGCATCGCGCTGGACGACGAGAAGGCCGGCACCCACGGCGACGCTTGCACGCTGGCCCGCCGGGCCGGACGCCACCTGATGGACCTGGACGGCGCCGACAACACGTGCGACGTGCGCGCCTACATCCGGCAGCAGTACGCGGCATGGGCCAAGCCGGAACAGCGTGCCGAGCTGGTGGCCGCTGGGCGCTGCCCAAACTGCCAGTGGCTCGACTACCAGTGCAACTGCGCGGAGCACCCCAACGCCTAGATACGCCCGGGGCGGTCGCCTGTCACCACAACACCACGACCGCCCCGGCTCTCCGTCCCTTCGACAGAAACAGGAGAACACCCAGCATGACACCAACCGGCACTCCCGCGCTGCTGCGCGCCGCCCTAAACGCCGCTGAGCGTGGCTGGCCCATCTTCCCCCTGCGCCCCGGGGACAAGCGTCCGGCCGGGCACCCGGAGCGCGATTGCCCCCGCACCGGCCGGTGCTCGGAGGGGCACCGCACACCGGAGCAGCGCGCCACCCTCGACCCGCAGCACATCACCGCGTGCTGGCAGGCGGCCCCGTACAACGTCGGCATCGCCACCGGCCCTGCCCAGCTCGTGGTGGTGGACCTCGACATCCCCAAGGACGACGAGGACACCGCCCCGGCCGAGTGGGCGGGGATGGCCGATGGCCTGGACGTGTTCGCCGCCCTGTGCGAGCGCGCGGGGGAGCGGCTGCCGACCGAGACCTACACGGTGCGCACCCGCCGTGGCGGGCAGCACCTGTACTTCACCGCCCCGAGTGAAAAGCGGCTACGCAGCACGGGCGGCAGCCTGGGTTGGAAGGTGGACACCCGGGCCTGGGGCGGGTACGTGGTTGCTGCCGGCAGCGTCGTGGGCGGAGCGCCGTACGAGATCGTTCACGACGCCCCTGCGGCCCCCCTCCCTGCGTGGCTCAGTGACCTGCTGACCCCGAAGCCCGCACCGACCCCGATGCCGCTGTCGGAGCTGTCGGCCCGGATGCGCAACGCCACCGCCTACAGCACCACCGCGCTGCGGGGGGAGCTGTCAAAGGTGCTGTCCGCCCGTCAGGGCGGTCGTAATCGGGCTGTGTACTTCGCCGCCTACGCCCTCGCCCGGCTGATCCGTACCGGCGACCTCACTGAGGCCGACGTCACCGGGGAGTTGATGAGCGCCGGGCAGGCCACCGGCCTGTCCGCTGCCGAGTGCCGAACCGCCATCCGCTCGGGTCTCGTCCGGGGCGGGGCTGTGGAGGTGAGTGCGGCATGAGCACACAGCCTGTGGACAGCTCCGAACTGTGGGCCGGGTTCGAAGCCTTGGACGCTCAAGCGGCAGCGGAGGCGCCGTGGGAGGAGCCCATTCCGCTCACCGCCCGCCGGGAACTGCCGGCCTTTCCCACGGAGGTCTTCCCGGCCTGGCTGGGCGACTACGTGCGCGCGGTCGCCGAGGAGACGCAGACCCCGGTGGACATGGCAGGTTCCCTCGCCCTGGCGGTGCTCGGCACCGCTGCTGGGGGCCGCGCCGTGCTTCAGGTTCGGGGACGGTGGCGTGAGCCCACGAACGTGTTCGTGGTCGTCGCGCTGCCGCCGGGCAACCGCAAGAGCGCGGTGTTCAACCTGATGGCCAACCCCCTTTACCGCTGTGAGGCGCTGCTGGTCTCCCAGTCGGCCGGGCGGATCGTCGAAGCGGAGATCACCGCCAGGCTGGCTAAGGAGGTCGCGGAGAGCGCGGCCGCCAAGGCTGCTCGGGCGGATGCGGAGAAGCGGGATCAGCTTGTGGCCGAGGCCATCAGCCTTGCTCAGGCTGCCGAGTCGGTGACGGTGCCCGCCAAGCCTCGTCTGCTGGCCGATGACGCGACCCCGGAGGTTATCGCCTCACTGCTGGCCGAACAGGGCGGCAGGCTCTCCGTCATGTCGGCGGAGGGCGGGATCTTCGACATCATCGCCGGGCGCTACTCGGGCACGCCGAACCTGGACGTGTTCCTGCGCGGGCAGGCAGGCGACCGGCTACGGGTGGACCGGCGGGGCCGGGAAGAGTTCATCGAGGCCCCGGCCCTGACCATGGGGCTTACGGTGCAGCCGTCCGTCCTGGAGGACATCGGCCGCATCAAGGGAGCCGACGAACGGGGCCTGTTGGCTCGGTTCCTCTACTCGCTGCCCAAGTCCCTCGTGGGCTACCGCAACATCCTGCCCGAGCCCATCCCTGACGCGGTGGCCGCCACCTACGAGGAGCACGTCACCGCTCTGACCATGTCCCTAGCGGACTGGACGGACCCGGCAGTACTCCAGCTCTCCCCGGAGGCGGGGGACGTACTGGTGGAGTTCGAGAAGCGGCAGGAACCCCGGCTGCGGCAGCGCGGCGGAGACCTTGCCCACGTCCAGAACTGGGCGAACAAGCTGGGCGGCGCAACGTGTCGCATGGCGGGTCTGCTGCACCTGGCCGCGCACACGAGCAACGGGCACACCGAGCCGATCAGCGCGGAGACCATGCGCGCGGCGGTGAAGCTGACCGACTACTTCACCGGCCACGCCCTGGTGGTCTTCGACCTCATGGGAGCCGACCACACCGCCAGCCGCGCCCACACGGTGCTGGAGGTGCTGCGCGCCCAGCAGTGGAATGAGGTCAGCAAGCGCGACCTCATGGCGAAGCTCTCGCGCTCGGAGTTCCCCACCGTCGCCGACCTCGACCCCGCGCTGAACCTGCTGGAAGACCACGGATACATCCGCTGCCAGCCCGTCCTGCGCACCGGAGGCAGGGGCCGACCGCCGTCCCCGCGCTACCTCATCCACCCCTGCCTGAGCGACCCCGCCGTCTGACCCCCGCCACAGAAACCACAGAATCACAGAAATAACTCCTCCCAGCCGCTGACCTGCGCAAACGTCGCCCGCGGCTGCGGACGGGTGGCTGCCACAGAAACCCACAGAAGCCCCACACAAATACGGGCCCACCCCGGGCTGGTTATTTCTGTGGGCCTTCCCGCGATTTCTGTGGCAGCCCGCCCCGGCCCCTCCGCCGCACCGTTCATACAGGTCAGCGGCCCTGCCCCGGGTTTCTGTGTATTTCGTGGTTTCTGTGGCGGGCCTGCCGTGAGGAGACCGCCTTGCCTGAGCGGCTGCTGTCCATCCCGCAAGTCGCTGAAGTCCTGGGAACCACCGAGCGGTTCCCGCGCCGCCTCGTGGCGGAGCGCCGCATCACGTTCGTGAAGGTCGGCACGCATGTGCGCATCGCCGAGAGCGTGCTAGCGGCGTACATCGACGCACACACCATCCCACCCGTTCAGCCGCGTCGTCGTCGTAGGAGGAACTAGTAAGTGGCGAGCAAGGAACCGAAGAAGAGCATGACGATGCGGCGCTTCGGAGCGGTGCGGCAGTACCGCTCCGGTCGGTGGACCGCTTCCTACGTGGACCCCACCGGCCAGAGGCGTCGTGCACCCGAGCCGTTCGAGACCAAGGAAGAAGCTGAGATCTGGCTCTCGCAGATCGAGGCCGACATCACGCGGAAGGACTGGCGTGACCCGGACGCCGGCGCGGTGAACTTCGAGAAGTACGCGCTGGAGTGGGTTGACGACCGGGACCTGTCAGCCACCACCGATGAGCTGTACCGGCGCCTGCTGCGGCTGCACATCCTGCCGACATTCGGTGAGTACGACCTCGACGAGATCACCGCGCCTCGTGTGAGGGCATGGCGCACTGAGCGCAAGAAGGCCACGGGCGCCACCACGGTCGCCAAGTCCTACCGGCTACTCAAAGCCATCATGGAGACAGCGACGGACGACGAGCTGATACGCCGGAACCCCTGCCGCATTAGAGGCGCGGGCAAGGAGACGGCTAAGGAACGGCCTATCGCGACCGTGCCACAGGTGGACGCCGTTGCCGACGCGATGGGGCCACGGTGGCGCCTGATGGTCTACATCGCGGCATACGGTCCCGCCCGACCCGAAGAGCAGGCTGCCCTGAGGCGCCCTGATGTGGACCTGGACGAGGTGGGCGTCTGGGTCCGTCGGGCCGAGCCGGAACTGACCTCCGGTCGTCGTGCCCCGGGTGAGACCAAGTCCGCTGCGGGCAAGCGGTTCATCGCTCTGCCGCGCTTCATGCGTGAGGACTTGGAACGCCACCTCAAGTGGTACGCGGAGAAGGAGCCGGACGGACTGCTGTTCGTAGGGGAGAAGGGAGCCCCCTTTCGACGATCATCGTTCGGCCGCAAGTGGCGCAAGGCGAGGGTCAAGGCGGGGCTGCCTGCCGACTTCCGGTTCTATGACCTCCGGCACACCGGTCACACGCTTGCTACCCGGGCCGGGGCCACGCTCAAGGACACGATGGTCCGGGCTGGGCAATCCACGGAGAAGGCGGCGCTGATCTATCAGCACTCCGACCATGAACGGCAGAAGGAGGTGGCGGAAGGTCTCCACAGGCTTGTGGAGACGGCCCGAAAGAAGGTCGCTGACCAGCGTGGACAGGGGCAAGGTGGTGCGGAGGTTGTGCAAGGTCCCTGAACCGGTCTAGACAACAAATAAGGCCCTGGTCTCTGACCAGGGCCTTTGTCGTGGAGCGGGTGACGGGAATCGAACCCGCGCTCTGAGCTTGGGAAGCTCATGTTCTACCATTAAACTACACCCGCGAGGACGGACCGGAGGACCGGTACCGCATCGTCGCTCACTGTACCTCATCGGCAGGCCCCCGGTGTATCGCGCCGCAGGGTCTTCGTGTTCTTCCCGCGCGGATCCGGGTACGGGCAGGGCGAGTTGAGGCGTACCGTGGGGGTGCGGAGTGCCGCTTGGAGTGGTGTCCCGTTGATCCCCTAATGTGGCTTTCTCGTCCACGCATTTGGGGAAGGGACTCGATGGACTCCATGGAGCGCACCGTCGTCCGCTGTGCCGAAGGGCACGTGTTCAGTACCGCTTCGTTCCCGATGCAGCAGCTCGGGGCCGGCCGGATCGGGCCCGGGCGGCTTCTGCGGTGTCCGCGGTGCGCGCGGTTGCGGCACGCCGTGCCCGTGGTGCTCGAGCGGCGCTAGCGAGCCGGTGGGTGGCGCGCGGAGTCCGTCCGATTGGGGCGGGCCCGCGCGCCCTGCGTATCCTCGGGGCGTGCTTCTCTCAGACAAGGACATCCGGGCCGAGATCGACGCCGGGCGGGTCCGCATCGACCCGTACGACGTTTCCATGGTGCAGCCCTCGAGCATCGACGTGCGGCTGGACCGCTACTTCCGGGTGTTCGAGAACCACCGCTACCCCCACATCGACCCCGCCGTCGAGCAGGCCGACCTGACCCGGCTGGTCGAGCCGGAGGGGGACGAGGCGTTCATCCTGCACCCCGGCGAGTTCGTGCTGGCGTCGACGTACGAGGTCATCTCGCTTCCCGACGACATCGCGAGCAGGCTGGAAGGGAAGAGCTCGCTCGGGCGCCTCGGGCTGGTGACGCACTCGACGGCCGGGTTCATCGACCCCGGGTTCTCCGGGCACGTGACGCTCGAGCTGTCGAACCTGGCGACCCTGCCGATCAAGCTGTGGCCGGGCATGAAGATCGGGCAGCTGTGCATGTTCCGGCTGAGCTCGCCGGCCGAGTACCCGTACGGCAGTGAGCGGTACGGATCGCGGTACCAGGGCCAGCGCGGGCCGACGGCCTCGCGGTCCTTCCAGAACTTCCATCGGACGCAGGTGTGAGCATGAGTGACGTACGGGAGAACCTGACCTACGACAAGTTCGGCACCGCGATCCGCGAGCTGGCGCAGACCATCGCCGACGACGGGTACGAGCCGGACATCGTGCTGAGCATCGCGCGCGGTGGGGTCTTCGTCGCGGGCGGACTCGCGTACGCGCTCGACTGCAAGAATATCCACCTGGTGAACGTGGAGTTCTACACCGGGGTCGGCACGACGCTGGAGATGCCGGTGATGCTCGCGCCGGTGCCGAATGTGATCGACTTCAGCGACAAGAAGGTGCTCATCGCCGACGACGTCGCCGACACCGGCAAGACGCTGAAGCTGGTGCACGACTTCTGCCTCGGCGCGGTCGCCGAGGTCCGCAGCGCCGTCATCTACGAGAAGTCCCACTCGCTCGTGAAGTGCGAGTACGTGTGGAAGAAGACCGATGAGTGGATCAACTTCCCCTGGAGTGTGGAGCCGCCCGTCGTGAAGCGCGAGGGCCAGGTCCTCGACGCCTGAGTGCGTACATGTGAAAGGCCCCTGCTGCCTGGGTTCCGCCGAACGGAGCAGCTCGCCGTGCACATGACCGGCAGGGGCCCGAACGTGGACCCATGAGCATACGGCCCTGGGTGATCGTGGAGCCACCCGACGACCGCGGTCTTCGCGTCATCACCATCCACGGCGAGAAGGTCGGCAGCGCCTGGTCCCTGCGCGAACTGCGGACGGTGCTCCGCCGCCTCGGCTACCCGGACGACATGGACCTGGACGACCCCTCGTGCGTCCTCTGGCGTGGCGGCGACAGCAGCACATGGCCCGGCAAGGGCCGGAGACGGTATGTGGTCATGGTCCTCATGGCCCTGGGGCTGCTCGCCTCGCTCGGACTGCACGTGGTCATCGGCTGGCCGGACGCCCTCGGGGCGCTCACCTTCGCGCAGCGTCTGATCGGCGTCCTCTTCCTGGTGGCAGCCGCGACGGAAGGCATAGCGACGCTCGCGGTCATCGACTACTGGGGCAGACGGCAGCTCAGGATATCCGGCGCCTTTGTCCTTCTCGGCGTGATCATCGCGCTGGCCACGACGAGCCTTCTGCTCTTCCTGTGGCTCGAGGAGCGGGAATTCATACCCGCCCTCCCATTTTTTGTTTCGATGTGGCTGTGGTCTCTGTGGGCCTTTTGCGTCCTCATGCGCCAGAAGGTGTGGAGGGGGATACCGTACCCGAAGAGATTCGCCGCAGGAGTTACCGTCACGGCGATTCTCTCGTCCGTCAGTCTCGGGTACTCGACCCTTTACGCCCCCACGGCGGTGCCGATGCGCTTCGTATTGAAGGCCGAGTTCGGAACGCCGCAGACGCGTGCAGAGCTGCCCTATATGCATGTCCCGCTGAGGCTTTTTGCGAAGAACGACGGGCAGATTCCGGTATACATAGTCGTCGACGACTATGTTGTCCGGGGGCGTACATTCAAGTTTTCGGATTCGGGCCATGGGATGCAGGGGTGGGCGGACGCGTTCGACACGGAGGCGGAAAGCTATGAAAGCGAAAAAGAGGATGTGGTAATCGCGTCCGGTCAATTCCAAGGGCCGGGCTCGGCGCTTCAGGTGGGAGAAGAGTTCACAATGGGAAAGGTGATCACGCTCCCCAAGAAAACCGATTATGAGACGCTGGACGCCACTTTGAACTTTGCCGTCCTGAGGCAGGACCGGGGCAGGATCGGCGATTCATTTCAATCCGCCAGAGCTTCTTGGCGGAAGGATGAGGGCAGATATTACTGTCCACCGGCGCAATGTGGGAAGCGACTTTTTTACCACGGCAGGGTGAGCTACAACAACAATCTGGTCAATGTGACGCGCAAGCCGCGATATGTCCTGGCCTTCTGGTCGCCGGATGACATAACGGATGTCTTCGTCTCTTCGTACGAGTTCAAGAAGAAGAGGACGTCGATCTACGAAATCTATGCAGGGCTGGATCCAACAGAGACAAGAAGGGAGCAGAAGAGGTACGGCCTCTGGTGGGTCAGCGTGAACTCCGAGGTGTCCGTCCACGGACTGCTGAAGCAGGCCGGATCCTGATCATGTGGAAAGGCCCCCGCCGCGGCGGGGGCCTTTCACGTACCGCGTATCACGTACCGGTCAGAGCGTGCCGAGCTTCAGCAGCGACAGCAACGCGATCAGCTGGATCGCCGACGCGCCCAGCGCCTTCGGCCACGGCAGGTCGTGCGACTTGCTCACCATCGAGGTGAACAGCGCACCCGCCGCCAGCCAGGACAGCCAGCCGATCACCTGGACGAAGGAATTCTCGCCGCCCAGGAACAGCGCGAACAGCAGCCGGGGCGCGTCCGTCATCGACATGATCAGCATCGACAGGCCGACCGTCGGCTGCCAGGCGCCGTCGCCGCCCAGCTGGCGCGCCAGCGTGTGCGTCACGGCGCCCAGGATCGCGCCACCGACGACGAACATGAGGCCCGTGACGAGGACGTACGGGATCGCCGAAGAGATCGTGGCGTTGATCGCCTCCTCGCGGGCCTGGTCGAACCCGAAGAGGGCCAGCAGCCCGTAGAGGAACGTGACGACCAGCGCGGGCGCCCACACGGCGTGGTCGCGCATCTGCCAGAACGTCGGGCCGGGGCGCATCACGATGCCGCTCAGCAACTGCTTCCAGTGCAGGCGCGGGCCGGTGGGCGCGGGGGCGGTGCCGGCCTGGTAGGCGGCGCCGTCGCCGTACCCGCCGGGCCCGGCGGCGTACGCCTCGTCGTGGATGCTGAAGGCCCGTGTGTGACCCGGTTGGTTCGCCGCGTACGGGTCGTGCGCCGGCGGCGGGGCGGACTGCTGCGCGTAGGGGTCGCCGAAGTACTCCGGCTCCCCGTGCTGCTGCCGGCCGTACTGCTGCGCCTGCTGCTGCTGCGCCTGCGACCACTGCTGCTGGGCGTACGGCGGCGGCGCCGCACTGCCGTACGGCGCCTGATGGGGCGCCTGCTGCTGCGGTGCCTGCGGGTGTTGTTGCGGTGTGCGGTTGTCCCGGCCGCGTCCGATCCTGAATCCAGCCACCCCTTGAACGTACCGGCTTGCGCTGTGGGCGGCGTCCGGGGTGGGGCGACGGACTGCCTTTGCTGCCGACCTGTGACATCCCCTAGGGGCCGTCTCCCGCGCGGGACCGACGTGCTCCCGGGCCGGTCCCTCGCGGGGCGGACGCGCCGCGGGGCCGGTCCTCCGCGGGGCGGACCCTCCCGGGACGGACCTGCTGCGGACGGCCCGGGCCGCGGCGTACGAAAGCGGCCGGGCCCGCCCCCGAGGCAGGTCCGGCCGCTCGCGTCCGCTGGTACCGCTCGCGCGTACCGAGAGGGGCTACTTCACCGTTTCGGTCTCCGGTTCCGACGCCGGCTCCTCCGGGTCGGCCGGGGCGTCCTCGACGGGGGTCTTGACGGAGTCGAGCAGGAGCTGGGCGACGTCGACGACCTGGACGGATTCCTTGGCCGTGCCGTCGTTCTTCTTGCCGTTGACGGAGTCGGTGAGCATGACCAGGCAGAACGGGCAGGCGGTGGAGACGATGTCCGGGTTCAGGGACAGCGCCTCGTCGACGCGCTCGGTGTTGATGCGCTTGCCGATCCGCTCCTCCATCCACATCCGCGCGCCGCCCGCGCCGCAGCAGAAGCCGCGTTCCTTGTGGCGGTGCATCTCCTGCTGCCGCAGGCCCGGGACGGCCGTCATGATCTCCCGCGGAGGCGTGTAGATCTTGTTGTGGCGGCCCAGGTAGCACGGGTCGTGGTAGGTGATCAGGCCCTCGACGGGGGTGACCGGGATCAGTTTGCCCTCGTCGATCAGGTGCTGCAGCAGCTGGGTGTGGTGGATGACCTCGTAGTCACCGCCCAGCTGCGGGTACTCGTTGCCCAGGGTGTTCAGGCAGTGCGGGCACGTCGCGACGATCCTCTTCGCCGACTTCGGCTTGCGGGTCGTCTCGTCCTCGTCGTCCTCACCGAACGCCATGTTCAGCGCGGCGACGTTCTCCATGCCCAGTTCCTGGAACAGCGGCTCGTTGCCCAGACGGCGCGCGGAGTCACCCGTGCACTTCTCGTCCCCGCCCATGATGGCGAACTTCACGCCCGCCATGTGCAGCAGCTCCGCGAACGCCTTGGTGGTCTTCTTCGCCCGGTCCTCCAGAGCACCGGCGCAGCCCACCCAGTACAGGTAGTCGACCTCGGACAGGTCCTCGATGTCCCTGCCGACCACCGGCACCTCGAAGTCGACCTCCTTGGTCCACTCCAGACGCTGCTTCTTCGCCAGGCCCCAGGGGTTGCCCTTCTTCTCCAGGTTCTTCAACATCGTGCCCGCCTCGGAGGGGAACGCGGACTCGATCATCACCTGGTAGCGGCGCATGTCGACGATGTGGTCGATGTGCTCGATGTCGACCGGGCACTGCTCCACGCACGCACCGCAGGTGGTGCACGACCACAGCACGTCGGGATCGATGACCCCGTTGTCCTCCAGCGTGCCGACCAGCGGCCGCTCCGCCTCCGCCAGCGCGGCGGCGGGCACGTCCTTCAGCTGCTCCTCGGAGGCCTTCTCCTCGCCCTCCATCGTCTTGCCGCCGCCGGCCAGCAGGTAGGGCGCCTTGGCGTGCGCGTGGTCGCGCAGCGACATGATCAGCAGCTTCGGCGACAGCGGCTTGCCGGTGTTCCAGGCCGGGCACTGCGACTGGCAGCGGCCGCACTCGGTACAGGTGGAGAAGTCCAGCAGACCCTTCCAGGAGAACTGCTCGACCTGCGAGACACCGAAGACGTCGTCCTCGCCCGGGTCGGTGAAGTCGATCGGCTTGCCACCCGACGTCATCGGCTGCAACCCGCCCAGCGCGGTGGAACCGTCCGCGTTCCGCTTGAACCAGATGTTCGGGAAACCGAGGAACCGGTGCCACGCCACACCCATGTTCGTGTTNGCCACACCCATGTTCGTGTTCAGGCTGATGGTGCAGGCCCACACCATGGTCGTGCCCAGCTTGATCATGGCGAAGAGGTAGACCAGGTTCTCCAGCGTGGGAACGCTCAGGCCCTCGAACAGCAGGACCAGGGGGTACGAGGCGAAGTACGCGGCCTCGTAGTGGTCGACGTGGTGCAGGACGCCTTCGAGGCCGCGGAGCGCCATGATCGACAGGCCGATGATGACGATCACGGTCTCGACGAAGTACGCCTGGCCCATCTTGGAGCCCGCGAAGCGCGACTTGCGGCCCGGGCGCGAGGGCAGGTTCAGCAGGCGGATGACGATGAGCGTGGCGATGCCGAGGGTGGTCATCGCCCCGATGAACTCGATGTAGAGCTCGTACGGGAGGAAGCCGCCGAGCACCGGCAGCGTCCAGTCGGCCTGGAACAGCTGGCCGTACGCCGTGATGATCGTCGGCGGCAGCGTCAGGAAGCCGACCGCCACGAACCNCATGTTCGTGTTGAGCGAGACCGTGATCATCCAGACCATGGTCGTGCCCAGCTTGATCATGGCGAAGAGGTAGACCAGGTTCTGCAGGGCGCCGACGCCCAGGCCCTTCAGCGCGAGGACCAGGGGGTACGAGGCGAAGTACGCGGCCTCGTAGTGGTCGACGTGGTGCAGGGCGCCTTCGAGGCCGCGCAGGACGTAGATGGCCAGGCCGATGGTGAGGATGACGTACTCGACGAAGTACGCCTGGCCCATCTTGGAGCCCGCGAAGCGCGACTTGCGGCCCGGGCGCGAGGGCAGGTTCAGCAGGCGGATGACGATCAGGGTCAGGATGCCGAACGTCGTACCGGCGGCGATGAACTCGGTGTAGAGCTCGTACGGCAGCCAGCCGCCGAGGATCGGGAGGACCCAGTCGGGCTTGAAGAGCTGGCCGTACGCGGTGACGATCGTCAGCCCGAGGGTGAGGAAGCCGACCGCCACGAACCAGTGGGCGACGCCGACGATGCCCCACCGGNGCCACGAACCAGTGGGCGACGCCGACGATGCCCCACCGGTTCATCCGCGTGTGGCCGAGAAACTCCCGTACCAGGGTCACGCTGCGCTGGTAGGGGTTGTCGGTCCGGCTTCCGGCCGGGACCGGCTGGCCCAGCTTGAAGTAGCGGACGAACTGGCCGATGGCGCGGGCGAGCAGCGC
>NZ_KL591004.1:481308-483848 GCF_000716335.1 Streptomyces sp. NRRL S-118
AACGCCGACCACGGTCAGGGTCAGCGACACAATGATCGCGGCGAGTTGCATGGGGGCTCCTCGGGCGGGCGAGGTGGGGGAAACTTAGGTACTACTAAGCGGTAACTTATTCAGTTCGTGCTGAGCGTACCCACTTATTCCGCCGCACTGTAGCCGCGTGCGCGGTGATCTGCGTCGCTCGCCCGGACCGCGGGCACGAGGGTCCGGAGCAGCAGCGCAAGGTCGAGTCCCAGCCAATGGTGCTCGACGTAGTGCTGGTCGAGCAGCAGTGGCTCGTCCCAGGGCAGTGCGGAGAGCCGCCGTGCCTGCGCGAGGCCGGTCAGGCCGGGCCGGAGGCTCGCGCGCCAGGGGGTCGCGGCGCCGGGTGCGCCGGGGGGCAGCGGGGCCGGTCCGACCAGCGACATCTCGCCACGTACGACGTGGGGCAGCTGGGACAGCAGTTGCAGGGCGGGCCGCCGGGCCGCCAGCCGGCACAGGGTGAAGGGGTGGCCGCCCAGGCCGGTCCGCGTCTCGCGGACGAGGACGCCGCCGGCGGGTCTTCGCAGGGCGAGGGCTCCGGCGGTCACGGCGAGCAGCGGGGCGGTCAGGAGCAGGAGCGCCGAGCCGAGGAGCAGGTCCAGCAGGCGCTTGGCGGTCGGGACGTGCAGCCGCGGCCGGGCGGCGAGAGCCCCGGCCGGGGCGGGCGGGCCGCCCGGGGCGGGCGTCCCCGGTGGGGTGGACGGGCCGGGCGGGGCGGGCACGCCGGGGCGGGGGGACAGGGGAGGCAGGGGTCGTCGCATGGAGGGCACCCGACCGTTTCGTCAATCCGTAAGACGCGAATAACGCGGCTTTTGTCGTCTTCATGCACGATCGCATGGTGAGGTACGCGGTGGGTAGAGCGTGTTGGTATGCGGCGGGTCGCGCGGCGGCCGCGGCCGGACCCGGGCAAGGGTCCCGGGCGGGATCCTGGGCGGGATCCTGGGCGGGTAGGCGGGGCTGCTTGCGCATAAGAGCCCGATAAAAGCTGAGCCGCCTCGACTCAGGTCTGTTGACTCGGTTCCCCCGGTCGTGCATCCTTGAGCCTGTTCCACTCAAGTCAGCTGGAGGAATCGAAATGGCACGTGCGGTCGGCATCGACCTGGGCACGACTAACTCCGTCGTCAGCGTTCTGGAAGGCGGCGAGCCCACCGTCATCACCAACGCCGAGGGCGCCAGGACCACGCCGTCCGTCGTCGCCTTCGCGAAGAACGGCGAGGTGCTCGTCGGCGAGGTGGCCAAGCGCCAGGCGGTCACCAACGTCGACCGGACCATCCGGTCCGTCAAGCGCCACATGGGCACCG
This sequence comes from Streptomyces sp. NRRL S-118, assembly GCF_000716335.1. Taxonomy (GTDB): domain Bacteria; phylum Actinomycetota; class Actinomycetes; order Streptomycetales; family Streptomycetaceae; genus Streptomyces. The sequence goes on from NZ_KL591004.1 coordinate 482,628, forward strand.
ACTGGAAGATCGAGCTCGACGGGAAGAACTTCAACCCGCAGCAGATCAGCGCCTTCATCCTGCAGAAGCTGAAGCGGGACGCCGAGGCGTACCTGGGCGAGAAGGTCACCGACGCGGTCATCACCGTGCCGGCGTACTTCAACGACTCCGAGCGCCAGGCCACCAAGGAGGCCGGCGAGATCGCGGGCCTCAACGTCCTGCGCATCGTCAACGAGCCGACGGCCGCCGCCCTGGCGTACGGCCTCGACAAGGACGACCAGACCATCCTGGTCTTCGACCTCGGTGGCGGCACCTTCGACGTCTCGCTGCTGGAGATCGGCGACGGCGTCGTCGAGGTGAAGGCCACCAACGGTGACAACCACCTCGGTGGTGACGACTGGGACCAGCGGGTCGTCGACTACCTGGTCAAGCAGTTCCAGTCCGGGCACGGCGTGGACCTGTCCAAGGACAAGATGGCGCTGCAGCGTCTGCGCGAGGCGGCCGAGAAGGCCAAGATCGAGCTGTCCTCGTCCACCGAGACCTCGATCAACCTGCCCTACATCACGGCGTCCGCCGAGGGCCCGCTGCACCTGGACGAGAAGCTCACCCGTGCCCAGTTCCAGCAGCTGACCGCGGACCTGCTGGAGCGNACAAGGGTGTGAACCCGGACGAGGTCGTCGCCATCGGCGCCTCGCTCCAGGCCGGTGTCCTCAAGGGCGAGGTCAAGGACGTCCTGCTCCTCGACGTGACCCCGCTGTCCCTCGGCATCGAGACCAAGGGCGGCATCATGACCAAGCTGATCGAGCGCAACACCACGATCCCGACGAAGCGCTCCGAGATCTTCACGACGGCCGAGGACAACCAGCCGTCGGTGCAGATCCAGGTCTACCAGGGCGAGCGCGAGATCGCGGCGTACAACAAGAAGCTCGGCATGTTCGAGCTGACCGGCCTCCCGCCGGCCCCGCGCGGCGTCCCGCAGATCGAGGTCTCCTTCGACATCGACGCCAACGGCATCATGCACGTGACCGCCAAGGACCTGGGCACGGGCAAGGAGCAGAAGATGACCGTCACCGGCGGCTCCTCGCTGCCGAAGGACGAGGTCGACCGCATGATGCGCGAGGCCGAGCGGTACGCGGAGGAGGACCACAAGCGCCGCGAGGCCGCCGAGACCCGCAACCAGGGCGAGCAGCTCGTCTACCAGACGGAGAAGTTCCTCAAGGACAACGAGGACAAGGTTCCGGG
>NZ_KL591005.1:0-126 GCF_000716335.1 Streptomyces sp. NRRL S-118
AAAGATTGTTCGGCGGCGTCCTACTCTCCCACAGGGTCCCCCCTGCAGTACCATCGGCGCTGAAAGGCTTAGCTTCCGGGTTCGGAATGTAACCGGGCGTTTCCCTAACGCTATGACCACCGAAAC
>NZ_KL591005.1:361-3553 GCF_000716335.1 Streptomyces sp. NRRL S-118
ACACAGTGGACGCGAGCAACTGAGGACAAGCCCTCGGCCTATTAGTACCGGTCAACTCCACCCATTACTGGGCTTCCATATCCGGCCTATCAACCCAGTCGTCTACTGGGAGCCTTACCCTCTCAAGGAGGTGGGAATACTCATCTCGAAGCAGGCTTCCCGCTTAGATGCTTTCAGCGGTTATCCCTCCCGAACGTAGCCAACCAGCCATGCCCTTGGCAGAACAACTGGCACACCAGAGGTTCGTCCGTCCCGGTCCTCTCGTACTAGGGACAGCCCTTCTCAATATTCCTACGCGCACAGCGGATAGGGACCGAACTGTCTCACGACGTTCTAAACCCAGCTCGCGTACCGCTTTAATGGGCGAACAGCCCAACCCTTGGGACCGACTCCAGCCCCAGGATGCGACGAGCCGACATCGAGGTGCCAAACCATCCCGTCGATATGGACTCTTGGGGAAGATCAGCCTGTTATCCCCGGGGTACCTTTTATCCGTTGAGCGACGGCGCTTCCACAAGCCACCGCCGGATCACTAGTCCCGACTTTCGTCCCTGCTCGACCCGTCGGTCTCACAGTCAAGCTCCCTTGTGCACTTACACTCAACACCTGATTGCCAACCAGGCTGAGGGAACCTTTGGGCGCCTCCGTTACCCTTTAGGAGGCAACCGCCCCAGTTAAACTACCCATCAGACACTGTCCCTGATCCGGATCACGGACCCAGGTTAGACATCCAGCACGACCAGAGTGGTATTTCAACGACGACTCCACCTGAACTGGCGTCCAAGCTTCACAGTCTCCCACCTATCCTACACAAGCCGAACCGAACACCAATATCAAACTGTAGTAAAGGTCCCGGGGTCTTTCCGTCCTGCTGCGCGAAACGAGCATCTTTACTCGTAGTGCAATTTCACCGGGCCTATGGTTGAGACAGTCGAGAAGTCGTTACGCCATTCGTGCAGGTCGGAACTTACCCGACAAGGAATTTCGCTACCTTAGGATGGTTATAGTTACCACCGCCGTTTACTGGCGCTTAAGTTCTCAGCTTCGCCGACCCGAAAGTCAGCTAACCGGTCCCCTTAACGTTCCAGCACCGGGCAGGCGTCAGTCCGTATACATCGCCTTACGGCTTCGCACGGACCTGTGTTTTTAGTAAACAGTCGCTTCTCGCTGGTCTCTGCGGCCACCCCCAGCTCAGGAAGCAAGTCCCCTCACCGGATGTGGCCCCCCTTCTCCCGAAGTTACGGGGGCATTTTGCCGAGTTCCTTAACCATAGTTCACCCGAACGCCTCGGTATTCTCTACCTGACCACCTGAGTCGGTTTAGGGTACGGGCCGCCATGAAACTCGCTAGAGGCTTTTCTCGACAGCATAGGATCATCCACTTCACCACAATCGGCTCGGCATCAGGTCTCAGCCTTGATGTGTGACGGATTTGCCTATCACACGGCCTACACCCTTACCCCGGGACAACCACCGCCCGGGCTGGACTACCTTCCTGCGTCACCCCATCGCTTACCTACTACCACCTTGGGCCGGCGGCTCCACCACTTTCCTTTCCCCGAAGGGTCCGGAACGGCTTCACGGCCTTAGCATCAGAGGATTCGATATTGGGCGTTTCAAAGCGGGTACCGGAATATCAACCGGTTGTCCATCGACTACGCCTGTCGGCCTCGCCTTAGGTCCCGACTTACCCTGGGCAGATCAGCTTGACCCAGGAACCCTTAGTCAATCGGCGCACACGTTTCCCACGTGTGTATCGCTACTCATGCCTGCATTCTCACTCGTGAACCGTCCACAACTCGCTTCCGCGGCTGCTTCACCCGGCACACGACGCTCCCCTACCCATCACAGTCCCCGTTGGGGGTATGTACTGCAATGACACGACTTCGGCGGTACGCTTGAGCCCCGCTACATTGTCGGCGCGGAATCACTTGACCAGTGAGCTATTACGCACTCTTTCAAGGGTGGCTGCTTCTAAGCCAACCTCCTGGTTGTCTCTGCGACTCCACATCCTTTCCCACTTAGCGTACGCTTAGGGGCCTTAGTCGATGCTCTGGGCTGTTTCCCTCTCGACCATGGAGCTTATCCCCCACAGTCTCACTGCCGCGCTCTCACTTACCGGCATTCGGAGTTTGGCTAAGGTCAGTAACCCGGTAGGGCCCATCGCCTATCCAGTGCTCTACCTCCGGCAAGAAACACACGACGCTGCACCTAAATGCATTTCGGGGAGAACCAGCTATCACGGAGTTTGATTGGCCTTTCACCCCTAACCACAGGTCATCCCCCAGGTTTTCAACCCTGGTGGGTTCGGTCCTCCACGAAGTCTTACCTCCGCTTCAACCTGCCCATGGCTAGATCACTCCGCTTCGGGTCTTGAGCGCGCTACTGAATCGCCCTGTTCGGACTCGCTTTCGCTACGGCTTCCCCACACGGGTTAACCTCGCAACACACCGCAAACTCGCAGGCTCATTCTTCAAAAGGCACGCAGTCACGAGACACCAGCAAGCTGATGTCCGACGCTCCCACGGCTTGTAGGCACACGGTTTCAGGTACTATTTCACTCCGCTCCCGCGGTACTTTTCACCATTCCCTCACGGTACTATCCGCTATCGGTCACCAGGGAATATTTAGGCTTAGCGGGTGGTCCCGCCAGATTCACACGGGATTTCTCGGGCCCCGTGCTACTTGGGTGTCTCTTAAACGAGCCGCATGAATTTCAGCTACGGGGGTCTTACCCTCTACGCCGGACCTTTCGCATGTCCTTCGCCTATCCATACGGTTTCTGACTCGTCTCACAGCCGGCAGACTATGAAAAAGAGATCCCACAACCCCGCATGCGCAACCCCTGCCGGGTATCACACGCATACGGTTTGGCCTCATCCGGTTTCGCTCGCCACTACTCCCGGAATCACGGTTGTTTTCTCTTCCTGAGGGTACTGAGATGTTTCACTTCCCCTCGTTCCCTCCACACTGCCTATGTGTTCAGCAGCGGGTGACAGCCCATGACGACTGCCGGGTTTCCCCATTCGGAAACCCCCGGATCAAAGCCTGGTTGACGGCTCCCCGGGGACTATCGTGGCCTCCCACGTCCTTCATCGGTTCCTGGTGCCAAGGCATCCACCGTGCGCCCTTAAAAACTTGGCCACAGATGCTCGCGTCCACTGTGCAGTTCTCAAGCAACGACCAGCCACCC
>NZ_KL591005.1:3741-3904 GCF_000716335.1 Streptomyces sp. NRRL S-118
TTCACCGGGGCCGGCATCGCGAAGATGGGACAAAGTCCGCACCCTCAGACACCCAACAGCGTGCCCGACACGACCAGATCAGACTCACGTTCCACGCCGAAGCAGTACTAGCGATCCTCACCAACCGTGCCGAATAATCAACGTTCCACCCATGAGCTAACCA
>NZ_KL591005.1:5982-30660 GCF_000716335.1 Streptomyces sp. NRRL S-118
CCTTTGCCTTTCGGCGCTCCACCACTTTAGACGATTTCCTCTGCGACTCATAATCGGGCCGCTGGATTGAATTCCGGCATGCCGGAAGTCGAAACCCTTGAGGGAGATCGATCTTGTGTGGTGGTTGGCTGCTTCCGGGGCGCTCGAACGGCGTGCCCGGCTCCTGCAGCTCGGTAGACGTTAGGCGCTTCCGCCTCTCGCGTCAAGTCCTCCTCCGGCGTGGCACATGGGCGCGGTACGGGCTCACCGTGGGGTCGCCGTCGATCCAGAAGCGCCAGGGGTGTGTGGCGCCGTCGCCGCTGACGCCCGTGCGGGGACCCGTGCGGACCTGGTCGGTGGGGGCGGGGGTCCCGGTGAGCACGGCGAGCGGGGACTCGGGGCCGGCGCAGGCGTCGGTGCCGTCGAGGGTGCGGTCCACGTCCAGGGCGGTGGCGAGCCGGGCCGGCCCTTTGGCAAGTTCCCGATCATGACGGGCCGAGAGCCGGCGTTTGCGGGCGAGCTCGTGCCCCACCCGGATCTCGCCCGCACGCAGCAGGACACCGCTGGCGTGGCCCTCGGGTCCGCACACCAGGTTCAAGCAGTGCCACATGCCGTACGTGAAGTAGACGTACGCGTGACCGGGCGGTCCGAACATGACCGCGTTGCGGGCGGTGCGGCCGCGGAAGGCGTGGGAGCCGGGGTCGGCCTCCCCCGCGTACGCCTCGACCTCGGTCAGGCGCAGTTCGATGGGGCCGTCGTCCGTCAGGCGTACGAGTGTGCGGCCGAGCAGGTCCGGGGCGACCTCCAGTACGGGGCGCTCGAAGAAGTTTCGCGGCAGCGGCGTACGGTCGGGGCTCTCGATCATGTCGTACGAGCGTAATGGGGAACCGGCTACGGTCGTCGCGCGTATCTAGGGGTCAGGATCCAGAAGGAGTGAACATGGGGTTCAAGAAGCTGCTCGCCAGCCTTGGCGCGGGCGGGGCGTCCGTCGAGACGGTGCTCACCGAGGCCAACGTCGTACCGGGCGGGGTCGTCCAGGGTGAGGTGCGGATCCAGGGCGGCACCGTGGACCAGCGGATCGAGGGGCTGTCGGTCGGTCTGCAGGCGCGGGTCGAGGTCGAGAGCGGCGATCATGAGGTCAGGCAGGACATCGAATTCACCAAGGTCCGGTTGGGCGGTGCCTTCGAGGCGAAGGCCGGGGCGGTGCACGTGGTGCCGTTCGGCCTCGAGATCCCGTGGGAGACGCCGGTCACGATGATCGCCGGGCAGCACCTGCACGGGATGGACATCGGTGTGACGACCGAGCTGGAGATCGCGCGGGCGGTGGACTCCGGTGACCTGGACCCGATCAACGTGCACCCGCTCCCGGCGCAGCAGGCGATCCTCGACGCCTTCATCCAGCTGGGCTTCCGGTTCAAGAGCGCGGACATGGAGCGCGGTCACATCCGCGGGACGCGGCAGCGGCTGCCGTTCTACCAGGAGATCGAGTTCCTCCCGCCGCAGCACTACCGGGGCCTGAACCAGGTCGAGCTGTCCTTCGTGGCGGACGAGCGGGAGATGGACGTCGTCCTGGAGATGGACAAGAAGCCGGGGTTGTTCAGCGAGGGCAGCGACTCGTACCGCGCCTTCACGGTGGGGCTCCACGACTTCGGGAACACCGACTGGGCGGCGTACCTCAACCAGTGGCTCGCCGACGTCGGTGGTCGGCGCAACTGGCTCTAAGGTCGGTCGGGAAGCCGGAACAACAGCGATACGGAGGTTCATAGCGTGGCCGAGGAGAAGAGGGCGCCGCTTCCTCACGACTTCCATCCGCAGGTGCCGTCGTTCACCGTGGTGAGCGACGACGTCGCGCCGGGGGCCGTGCTGGCTGACGCGCAGGTCTACGCCGAGGGGAACACCTCCCCGCATCTGCGGTGGGAGGGCTTTCCGGAGGGGACGAAGAGCTTCGCCGTGACGTGCTTCGACCCCGACGCTCCGACCGGGAGCGGCTTCTGGCACTGGGTGCTGTTCGACATCCCGGCGTCGGTCACCGAACTGCCGGCGGGTGCGGGCGGCGGGAAGTTCGAGGGGCTGCCCGAAGGGGCGGTGCACGTCCGCAACGACTACGGGACGCGGGACTTCGGTGGTGCGGCGCCGCCGGCCGGCGATCCGGCGCACCGGTACGTGTTCACCGTGTACGCCGTGGACCAGGAGAAGCTGGGCCCGGACGCGGACGCGTCGCCCGCTGCGGTGGGGTTCAACCTGCGGTTCCACACGCTGGCGCGTGCGCAGTTGATCGGTGAGTACGCGGCTCCTGCCGAGTCCTGACGTTCGTCTGTTGTTTGCCCGCTTCTGGTCTTGGAGAGATCAGAAGCGGGCATCTTTTGTTTCGGGGAGCCCGGGGACGGCCCCCGGGTGAAGAGATATTGCGTTGTCCTACCCGGCGTGCCCGGCCAGAGTTGATCCCAGCCCGCCAGGGGGGTGGGCCGGCACACGGGAGGTGGGCACAATGCGGGACACGCTGGTACTCAACGCGAGCTTCGAGCCGCTGTCGACGGTGACGCTCAACCGTGCGGTGGTGCTGGTTCTGCAGGACAAGGCCGTCGTCGAACAGTCCCATCCCGGGCTCCGCGTGCGGGCGGCCGCCGTGGAACTGCCGGTGCCGCGGGTGATCAGGCTCTGCAGGTACGTCCGGGTGCCTTTCCGAAGACAGGCGCCGTGGTCGCGGCGGGGTGTGCTGGTGCGGGACCGGCACCGGTGCGCGTACTGCGGGAAGCGTGCGACGACGGTGGACCACGTGGTGCCGCGGGCGCAGGGTGGTGGCGACAACTGGCTGAACACGGTGGCGTCGTGCGCGGAGGACAACCACCGCAAGGCGGACCGTACGCCGGAGCAGGCGGGGATGCCGCTGCTCCACCAGCCGTTCGTACCGTCTCCGGCGGACGCGATGCTGCTCGCGCTGGGTGTGCGGGACCGTGCGGAGCTGCCTGAGTGGCTGGGGCAGTCGGTGGCGGCGTAGGCGTGTCCGCCCGTGTGCGAAAGGAGCCCGTCTCGGATCGAGGCGGGCTTCGTCGTGCGGTCAGCTCCGGGTGACGAGCTGGACGATCGCGAGGATGCCGACGGTGATGATGACCGCGCGCAGCACGGCCGGCGGGAGGCGGCGGCCGACCGTGGCCCCGATCTGGCCTCCGATGGTGGAGCCGACGGCGATGAGCAGGACGGCGGTCCAGTCGAAGTGGGCGACGAAGAGGAAGAACAGCGCGGCGACGGTGTTGACCACGGCCGCGAGGACGTTCTTGGCGGCGTTGAGGCGCTGCAGGGTGTCGTCGAGCAGCATGCCCATGAGGGAGACGTAGATGATCCCCTGGGCTGCGGTGAAGTAGCCGCCGTAGACGCTGGCGAGGAGGAGGGCGGTGAAGAGGAGGGGGCCGCCCGCCGGGTCGCCGCCGTCGGCGCCCCGGCGTTCGCGGCGGCGCTGGACGGCCCGTGAGATGCGGGGTTGCAGGATGACGAGGACGAGGGCGAGGCCGACGAGGACGGGGACGATCGTCTCGAAGGCGGTGGGGGGCAGGACGAGGAGCAGGGTGGCGCCGCTGACGCCGCCGATGGCCGCGGCGATGCCGAGGCGCAGGATGCGGCGGCGCTGGCCGGTGAGTTCGGCCCGGTAGCCGATGGCTCCGCTGATGGAGCCGGGGATGAGGCCGAGGGCGTTGGAGACGGTGGCGGTGACGGGCGGCAGGCCGGTGGCGAGCAGCACCGGGAAGGTGATGAGCGTGCCGGAGCCGACGATGGTGTTGATCGTGCCCGCGCCGATGCCGGCGGCGAAGACGGCGAGCATTTCCCAGATGGTCACGCGGTGCCCTCGCTCCTCGCGCATGATCGGTGCTTGATGCACAGATCATGCACGACGGAGGGGGTGCGTCAGTCGACCGGGGGCTCTTCGCGGCGCTGTTGCGGCGGCTGCTTGGCGGCGCCACCGGTGTTGAAGCCGGGGGTGCCGTTGCCGATGTTGCCGAAGGCGCCGGAGAGGCCCTTGAGGGCGTCGCCGATCTCGCTGGGGACGATCCAGAGCTTGTTGGCGTCGCCTTCGGCGATCTTCGGAAGCATCTGGAGGTACTGGTAGGAGAGCAGCTTCTGGTCGGGGTCGCCGGCGTGGATGGCCTCGAAGACGGTGCGGACCGCCTGGGCTTCGCCCTCGGCGCGCAGGGCGGCGGCCTTGGCCTCACCTTCGGCGCGGAGGATGGCGGACTGCTTCTCGCCCTCGGCGGTCAGGATCTGCGATTGGCGGATGCCTTCGGCGGTGAGGATGGCGGCGCGCTTGTCGCGGTCGGCGCGCATCTGCTTCTCCATCGAGTCCTGGATGGAGGTCGGGGGCTCGATCGCCTTGAGTTCGACGCGGTTGACGCGGATGCCCCACTTGCCGGTGGCCTCGTCGAGGACGCCGCGCAGGGCGGCGTTGATCTCCTCGCGGGAGGTGAGGGTGCGCTCCAGGTCCATGCCGCCGATGATGTTGCGGAGGGTGGTGACGGTGAGCTGCTCGATCGCCTGGATGTAGCTGGCGACTTCGTAGGTGGCGGCGCGGGCGTCGGTCACCTGGTAGTAGATGACAGTGTCGATGTTGACGACCAGGTTGTCCTGGGTGATCACCGGCTGGGGCGGGAACGGTACGACCTGTTCCCGCAGGTCGATCCGGTTGCGGATCGAGTCGATGAACGGAACGACGATGTTGAGGCCCGCGTTGAGGGTGCGGGTGTAGCGGCCGAAGCGCTCGACGATGGCGGCGCTTGCCTGCGGGATGACCTGGATCGTCTTGATCAGGGCGATGAAGACGAGCACCACCAGGATGACCAGGACGATGATGACTGATGGCATCGATGTTCCCCGTGCCCTTCACTGCCGCGGTTGTATTCGATGATCGAGTTTCCCAGACGGCGGGGTGTCGCGTGCACCGTTTCCCTGGGCTTGACCGGGTTGCGTCGCACGGCGTCCCCGCGCACCGACTCCGACGTACCGTCACATGACCACGGCGGTGGCTCCGTCGATCTCCACGACGTCGACCTGCTGCCCCGGCGCGAAGGACTGGTCGGTGTCGAGAGCGCGGGCGGACCAGATCTCCCCGGCGAGCTTGATCCGTCCGCCGTTGCCGTCGACCCGTTCCACGACGACGGCCTGACGGCCCCTCAGGGCGTCGACGTTCGTGACGTACTGGGGCCGGCCGTCACGATGGCGTGCCGCGATGGGGCGCACCACCGCGATGAGGGCGACGGAGACGACGGCGAAGACCACGACTTGGGCGACCACGCCCAGCCCGAGGGCCGCGGTGACGGCTCCGGCGATCGCGCCGACGGACAGCATTCCGAATTCCGGCATCGCGGTCAGGACGAGGGGGATGCCGAGTCCCACCGCGCCGATCAGCCACCAGACCCATGCGTCGATGTCCACCCGGCCATGGTAGGACCGCGGGTCGGGTCCCCGACAGGGCGCGGAGGGGCGGGCACTGCGGCTTCGGCGCTGCCCGCCGGCGCGGGAGGGCGCGGGGTCAGGAGAGGGGCAGCCCCTGAGCGGTGTAGCGGTCGCCGACGTGCTCGACGACGAGCGGGAGGCCGAAGCAGTGGGAGAGGTTGCGCGACGTCAGCTCCATCTCCATCGGGCCCGCGGCGAGGACCTTGCCCTGACGGATCATCAGAACGTGGGTGAAGCCCGGCGGGATCTCCTCGACATGGTGGGTGACCATGATCATGGAGGGGGCGTACGGGTCGCGGGCGAGGCGCCCGAGGCGGCGGACCAGGTCCTCGCGGCCGCCGAGGTCGAGGCCGGCGGCCGGCTCGTCGAGGAGCAGCAGCTCGGGGTCGGTCATCATCGCGCGGGCGATCAGTGTGCGCTTGCGCTCGCCCTCGGAGAGGGTGCCGAACCTGCGGTCCAGGAACTCGGTCATGCCGAGGCGGTCGAGGAAGGCGCGGGCCCGGTCCTCGTCGACGGTGTCGTAGTTCTCGTGCCAGGTGGCGGTCATGCCGTACGCGGCGGTGAGCACGGTCTGGAGGACCGTCTGGCGCTTGGGCAGCTTGTCGGCCATCGCGATGCCGGCCATGCCGATGCGGGGGCGCAGTTCGAAGACGTCGACCTTGCCGAGCTGGTCGCCCAGCACGCGGGCGCTGCCGGCGCTCGGGTAGAGGTAGGTGGAGGCGACGTTGAGGAGAGTGGTCTTGCCGGCGCCGTTGGGCCCGAGGATGACCCAGCGCTCGCCCTCCTTGACCGACCAGGAGACGTCGTCCACCAGAGCGCGTCCGTCGCGGACCACGGATACGTCCACCAGCTCCAGTACATCGCTCATGAGCGCGTTGTCTCCCCTATGCGGTCGGATCTCGTCGTGCGGCCGTGCCTGTGGGCGCGGTCTTCAGGGAAAACCTACGCCACCGGTGGCGCGGGTCGGTCCTTAGGTCCGGTTCGGCGGCAGTGCCTAGGGTGGGGGCATGCTTTCGGAACCACGTTCAGGACGGTTGGCCGCATGGGGGAACGCCCTGCTGGCCGGGTTGGTGTCGCCGGATGAGGCCGTGCTCGCGATTGTCGGGGAGGACGCGGTGCACCGGGTGGAGGGGCTGCCGGGCGAGGCGGGGCCGGTCGGGCTGACGCTCGCGCTGGGGCGGCTGCGTGCGCTCGGGGTGACCGGGTGGCGCGTCGCGCTGCCGGCGCCCGGGCATCCGCTGGGGCTGAGCGGGCCTCCGGAGTTCAACGCGCGGGCGCTGGAGGCGGAGGAGGCGGTGGTCGGGTACGGGGCCGCCTTCGGGCTCGTGCCGGAGGTGTACGAGGCGGGTCCCGCCGGGGACGTGCACGTGGAGGTCGTGTGGCACTGCCTGCCGGTGCGGGAGGCGCCGCCGGCGGACGTGCCGTCGCTCGGGGAGGCGGAGCGGGAGCTGGCGGAGGCGCTGCGGGAGGCGACCGTGGTGCTGACGCGGCTGGACGTGGCGGCGTCGGGGCCGGTGGCGGAGGCGGCGCTGGACGCGTACCGGGCGCGGGCGGAGGCGGGAGGCGAGATGCTGGCGCCGGGGTATCCGCCGCGGGCCGTGCGGGTGCTGGAGCTGGCGCAGCGGGTGGGGTTCCTGATCTCGCTGGCGTACGGGAACGGGCACGGCGGGGCGGTGAGCGCGTCGGAGATGGCGGCGCGCACGGAGGCGCTGCGGCCGGTGGAGCGGGTGGCGCGGCGGGCGCAGGTGGCGGCGTTCAACGCCTGGGTGGAGGAACGGGAGCGCGAGCGGGGGTGACGCGGGGGGTTCGCCCTCCGCTTTCCGCTGTGCGGGTTCGCCGCCCGCGCGGTTCGGCGGGCGCGGAGGCGGGCCGGCAGACCGGGACGCGGGGTGCGGGCCGGGCGGGACGACGGGTCGGCGGCCCCCGGGTGGGGCGGGGGCCGCCGACGGGGCCGTCAGTGGTTGACGGACGTGTTGCCGAAGGCCGGGTTCAGGGCGCCGATCACGTTGACGCTGTTGCCGTTGACGTTCACCGGGACGTGGACCGGGGCCTGGATCAGGTTGCCGGAGCCGACACCGGGGGAGCCGATGGCGGCGCCGTCCGCGTGCGCGCCGGAGGTGGCGGACGCGGCACCCGCGGCGGCGGCGACGAGCCCACCGGCGACCATGGTGATGGCAGCGGCCTTCTTCAGGTTCTTCACTTCGGGAATCCTCCGTTGGACGTCGCTGCGGAGATCACCGCAGCACGTCCTGGAGAACGGCCGTGCGCCACCGAGGTTGCGCCGAGCGGATGACATACACACGACGGTATGAATCTCCGACTTATTTGGCCGGGCCGGTTGACCATCCGGTCACGCCGTGGCGCACGGCCCACAGCGCCGCCTGTGTGCGGTCCGCGAGGTCCAGCTTCATCAGGATGTTCGACACGTGGGTCTTCACCGTCTTCTCCGAGAGGACCAGCGCGCGGGCGATCTCGCGGTTCGAGCGGCCGTCGGCGATCAGTCCCAGCACCTCACGCTCGCGCTCGGTGAGGGTGCCGCCGCGTCCCGTGCCGCCGTTCCCCTCGTCCTGGCTGAGGAGGGCGACGGCCACCTCCGGCTGGAGCAGGACGTGCCCGGCGTGGACCGAGCGGATGGCGCCGGCCAGCGCGTCGGGGTCGACGTCCTTGTAGACGTATCCGGAGGCCCCCGCGCGCAGGGCGGGCACCACCGTGCGCTGCTCCGTGAAGCTGGTGACGATCAGCACCTTCGCGGGGTTGTCCAGCTCCCGCAGCTTGCGCAGGGCCTCGATGCCGTCCATGCCCGGCATCTTGACGTCCATGAGGACCACGTCCGGGCGGAGCTCCTCCGCGCGGGCCACGCCCTCGGCGCCGTCGGCCGCCTCACCGACGACCTCGATGTCGTCCTGCACCTCCAGGAACGTGCGCAGTCCGCGGCGGACCACCTGGTGGTCGTCGACCAGCAGGACGCGGATCCCCGTCCTCGTACGGGGCGCTGCCTCAGCCACCAGGGACCTCCATCTCGATCGTGGTGCCCTTGCCGGGCTCGGACTGGACCGTGAGCGTGCCGCCGACGCCGCCCGCCCGGTCCCGCATGGAGACCAGGCCCAGGTGGCGGCCCGCCCTGCGGACCGCGCGCGGCTCGAACCCCTTGCCGTCGTCGGTGACGCTGAGCACCGCGCCCTGGCCGCGCCGCACCAAGGAGACGGCCACCTGATCGGCGCCGGAGTGGCGCAGTGCGTTGTGGAGGGCTTCCTGGGCGACGCGCAGCACGGCCTCCTCCTGCGCGGCCGGCAGGGCCCGTATCCCGCAGCTGTCGAAGGTGACGCGCGCGCTGTGGGCGCGGTCCAGGACCTGCACCTGGGTGCGGAGGGTGTGGACGAGCCCGTCCTCGTCGAGGGCGGCGGGGCGCAGCTCGACCACCGCGGCGCGCAACTCGTCCGCCGCCTCGGCGGCGAGCGCGGCGACCTGCTGGAGCTCCCCCTTGGCGCGGGCCGGGTCCCGGTCGACGAGCGCCGAGGCCGCCTGGGCCGTCAGCCGCAGGGAGAAGAGCTTCTGGCTCACGGCGTCGTGCAGCTCGTGCGCGAGGCGGGAGCGCTCCTCGGCGATGGTGAGCTCGCGGCTGCGCTCGTACAGCCGCGCGTTGGTGAGGGCGATCGCGGCGTGCTGGGCGAGGATGCCGAGCAGTTCCTCGTCGTCCTCGGTGAAGCCGCAGCCTCCCTCGGCGCGCGCGGGCCCGGAACAGCGCTTGTTGGCGAGGAACAGGGCGCCGATCGTCTCGTCGCCGTCACGGATCGGCAGGCCCAGGAAGTCCGACATCTCGGGGTGGGCGGCCGGCCAGCCCTCGAAGCGGGGGTCCTGGCGGACGTCGGCGAGGCGCTCCGGCCGGGCCTCGTGGAGCATCGCGGCGAGGATGCCGTGCTGGCGGGGCAGCGGGCCGATCGCCTTCCACTGCTCGTCGCTCACCCCGTCCACGACGAACTGGGCGAAGCCCCCGTGGTCGTCCGGAACGCCCAGGGCTGCGTATTCGGCGTCGAGCAGCTCGCGCGCCGAGGCGACGATCGTCTTGAGGACGTCGCGGACCTCCAGGTGCCTGCTCATCGCGAGCAGGGCCGTGCTCACGGCGGCGAGGCCGGAACGGGGCGGACGCTCTCGTCGATCGGTCATGTGTTCACGGTACCGGCGGGGTGTGACCGTGCGTATCGGACCGGGGACCGCCGTCACCCGGGGCCGCAGGACTAGGTCGAAGTTCCCTGCCCGGACGGGGCCGGCGCACGAGGTGGAGGCAGGGCCCGGCGTTCGACGCTGGACGCATCCGTTCGACGAAGGGATGTGGAGATCATGGCTGTCGCGATCGTCACCGGTGCTTCCAGGGGGCTGGGGCGGGCACTCGCCGCGGCACTCGCCGGTGAGGGGTGGGACCTGGTGCTCGACGCCAGGAACGCCGGCGCGCTGGAGGATGCCGCCGGTCAGGCGCGGGCGCGCGGGACGCGGGTGGTGGCGGTGCCGGGGGACGTCACGGACGCGGCGCACCGGGCGCGACTGGTGGCCGCCGCGCGGGAGCTGGGCGGGCTGGACCTGCTGGTGAGCAACGCCAGCGCGCTGGGCGCCGAGCCCCTCGTACGGCTGGACGCGCTGCCCCTGGCGGGGCTGCGGACCGCGTTGGAGACCAATGCGGTCGCCGCGCTCGGTCTCGTGCAGGAGGCCTTGCCGCTGCTGCGGGCGAGCGGGTACGGCGGGACGGTGATCGTGGTCAGCTCGGACGCGGCGGTGGAGGCGTACGAGACCTGGGGCGGGTACGGGGCTTCCAAGGCGGCGCTGGACCGGCTGGCGGCGGTGCTCGGCGTGGAGGAGCCGGGCCTGCGGGTGTGGTCCGTGGACCCGGGCGACATGCGGACCGATCTGTACGCGGCCGCCGTGCCGGACGACGACGATCCGCGTCCCGCGCCGGAGACGGTGGTCCCGGCCTTCCTGCGGCTGCTTCGCGAGCGGCCGGTGAGCGGGCGCTGCACGGCGTCCTCGCTGCTGGAGGCGGACGCATGACCGTGCTGGGCGCGCTGCGGGTACCGGACGAGCTCTGCGCACGGGTGCCCGCTGAGGAGCGGGGGCGCGGGCGGGACGACGTGCGGTTGCTGGTCTCGCGCGGGGTCACCGTGTCGCACCACGCGTTCGGCGAGCTGCCCGGGCTGCTGCGGCCCGGGGACGTGCTGGTGGTGAACACCTCCACGACCTTGGCGGCGGCCGTCGGCGGGCGGCTGGGCACCGACGCCGTGGTGGTGCACTTCTCGACGTACGGGGACGACGGGCGGTGGGCCGTGGAGCTGCGTGCGCCCGACGGGCGGGGCAGTACGCGACCGCGTCCGGGAGGACCGGTGGGCGGGGTCGTACGGCTGCCGGGCGGCGCACGGCTCGTCCTGGAGGAACCGCTGGTGCCCGGAGCGGCGCGGTTGTGGTGGGCGTCGGTGTCGGTCCCGGCGCCCGGCGGCGGGCCCCGCGGCCTGCCGGGCGGTGTGCCGGGACTGCTGGCGCGGTACGGGCGGCCCGTCCGGTACGGGTACACCGAGCGCGACCAGCCGCTGGCCGCCTACCAGACCGTCTTCGCCCGGCCCTCCCCCGATGGCGCCGGGTCGGCGGAGATGCCGAGCGCGGGGCGGCCCTTCACGGCGGGGACGGTCGCGGAGCTGGTGAGCCGGGGCGTGCGGTTCGCACCGGTGACGCTCCATACGGGAGTGGCGTCCGCGGAGGCGCACGAACCGCCGTACCCGGAGCGCTTCGCGGTGCCGGGGGCGACGGCGTGGCTGGTGAACGCGGCGCGGGCGGGCGGCGGGCGCATCGTCGCCGTCGGGACGACGGCGGTGCGGGCGCTGGAGTCGGCGGTGGGCGCCGACGGCGTCGTACGGGAGGCGGCGGGGTGGACGGATCTGGTCGTCACGCCGCGGCGCGGGGTGCGGGTCGTCGACGGGCTGCTGACCGGGCTGCACGAGCCGCGGGCATCGCACCTGCTGATGCTGGAGGCGGTGGCCGGACGGGAGGCGCTGGACCGCGCCTACACCGAGGCGCTGAGCCGTCAGTACCTCTGGCACGAGTTCGGCGACGTGCATCTCCTGCTGCCGGAGGAAGGTGCTCGTCGAGCCCTCACGTAGAGCATTGCGTGCGCAACACAAGGTGAGACTGCCTCGTGTCCGTTGTGAGCCCTCGCATAGGACACAGGTCACTTACGAAGCGCCGTAGTGGATCCGTTAAGACCGAATCATGGCTGGTTGGGGGGTGGTCTTGGGCGATTTGTACGGCTTGGCTCCACCTCCTGATCCACTACCCGGCATCGTACGTCACACCTTTGCCACAGGATTTTGCGGCCGCTAAGAATTGCAGCCGTTGCCCGCCGAGCAGGCGCAGCGCCACCCGGCCTGGCGACGTCCCGCGATTCGAAGAGGTACGACTGCATGTCCGCGTTCAACACCCGCCCCGGCTTCAGCCGTCTCAAGAAGAACCAGAAGAAGCTCTCCCTCGCCGGCGTAGCCGCCATCGGCGCCGTCGCCGTCGGTCTCTCCGCCGTTCCCAGCAACGCCTCCACCGCCGAGACCGTCGAGCCGCAGGCGGTCGCCGCCGCCGCCGCTCCGGTCGCGTTCGGTTCGCAGGCCGGCACTCTCAAGGTCAACCTGCACGAGCAGGTCACCAGCATCGAGCTCAAGGCCAAGGCCGACGCGGCCGCCGCCGCAAAGGCGAAGGCCGCTGCCGCCGCCAAGGCCAAGGCCGCTGCCGCCGCCAAGGCGAAGGCCCAGGCCGAGGCCGCCGCGAAGAAGCGCGCCGCCGCCCAGGCCGCCGCCAGCCGCGCCGCCGCCCGCAAGCCGGTGTACGCGAACAACCTCGACGGCTGGATCCGCGAGGCGCTCGACATCATGAAGAAGCACAACATCCCGGGTACCTACGAGGGCATCCACCGCAACATCATCCGCGAGTCCAGCGGTAACCCGAACGCCATCAACAACTGGGACATCAACGCCCGCAACGGTGTCCCGTCGATCGGCCTGCTCCAGGTCATCAAGCCGACGTTCGACGCCTACCACGTCCCCGGCACCAAGAAGAGCCAGTGGGACCCGGTCGCCAACATCGTCGCCGCCTGCAACTACGCGGCCGACCGCTACGGCTCCATGGACAACGTCAACAGCGCGTACTGATACGCACCGGGACGTCCCCGCGGCACCTGACGGTCCCGAGGCGCACCGATGTGGAAGGGCGGCACCCCGTGCGGGGTGCCGCCCTTCACGCGCGCGTGGCGCCGGTGGCGTACGGAGACGTTACTTGCGCATGACCTCGGGCTCGTGGCGGCGCAGCAGCCGCGCCACCAGGAAGCCGCAGGCGATGCCGATCAGCAGCAGGACGGTGACGTTGAAGCCCCACTGGCCGGCCGTGTGGTCCCACAGCGGGTCCAGGTTCGTCGGGTCCTTCGGGTCCCACGGCGGCATCAGGTGGGCGAGGTCCAGCGTGGCACCGGCGCCGGCGATGGCCCAGCGCGACGGCATCAGCCAGGCGAACTGCTCCAGGCCCGGGGACCCGTACACCTGGAACAGGATGCCGGTGAAGACGACCTGGACGATCGCGAACATGACCAGCAGCGGCATGGTCTTCTCGGCGGTCTTCACCAGGGAGGAGATGACCAGGCCGAACATCATCGAGGTGAAGCCGAGGGCGATGATCACGACGCAGAGCTCGACGGCGGGGGGCATGATGAGGCCCTCCTCCGGGAGATCGCGGGTGGCGAAGCCGATGGCGCAGATGATGACGCCCTGGATCGCCGTGATCACGCCGAGGACGATCACCTTCGACATCAGGTACGCCGAGCGGGACAGGCCGGTGGCCCGCTCCCGTTCGTAGATGACCCGTTCCTTGATCAGCTCTCGTACGGAGTTGGCGGCGCCCGAGAAGCACATGCCGACCGCGAGGATCAGCATGATCGTGCCGGCGTCGCCGTTGAAGCGGGACGGCGGCGTCGGCGGTGCGAGACCGAAGTCGGCCGGGATGACGACCGAGACCAGGCCGAGGACGGCCGGGAGGATCACCATCAGACCCATGAAGCCCTTGTCGGACGCGATGACCGACGCGTAGCGGCGGATCAGGGTCCACAGCTGCGCGCCCCAGCTCTGCGGCTTGGGCGGGCGCATGGCCTGGGCCGACGGCATCTGCACCGACTGCGGGGCGACGGCGTCGATGTCCGCGGCGTACATCTGGTAGTGCTGCGAGCCCTTCCAGCGGCCCGCCCAGTCGTAGTCGCGGTAGTTCTCGAACGCGGAGAAGACATCGGCCCAGGTGTCGTAGCCGAAGAAGTTGAGCGCCTCCTCCGGCGGGCCGAAGTACGCCACCGAACCGCCCGGCGCCATGACGAGCAGCTTGTCGCAGATCGCCAGCTCGGCGACCGAGTGGGTGACGACGAGGACCGTGCGGCCGTCGTCGGCCAGCCCGCGCAGCAGCTGCATGACGTCGCGGTCCATGCCCGGGTCGAGACCGGAGGTCGGCTCGTCCAGGAAGATCAGCGACGGCTTGGTCAGCAGCTCCAGGGCGACGGACACGCGCTTGCGCTGGCCGCCGGAGAGGGAGGTGACCTTCTTCTCCTTGTGGACGTCCAGCTTGAGCTCGCGCAGGACCTCGTCGATCCGGGCCTCGCGCTCCTGCTCGGTGGTGTCCGCGGGGAAGCGGAGCTTCGCGGCGTACTTGAGCGCGGTCCGGACGGTCAGCTCCTTGTGCAGGATGTCGTCCTGCGGGACCAGACCGATGCGCTGACGCAGCTCGGCGAACTGCTTGTACAGGTTCCGGTTGTCGTAGAGGACGTCACCCTGGTTGGCGGGGCGGTAACCGGTGAGCGCCTTGAGGAGGGTCGACTTGCCGGAGCCGGAGGGGCCGATGACGGCGATCAGCGACTTCTCCGGGACGCCGAACGAGACGTCCTTCAGGATCTGCTTGCCGCCGTCCACCGTGACGGTGAGGTGGCGGGCCGAGAAGGAGACCTCACCGGTGTCGACGAACTCCTCGAGACGGTCCCCGACGAGCCGGAAGGTCGAGTGACCGACGCCGACGATGTCGTTCGGGCCGATGAGGGCGGAGCCGGACTTGGCCAGCGGCTGGCCGTTGACGTAGGTGCCGTTGTGGGAGCCGAGGTCGCGGATCTCGAAGCGGCCGTCGGGCGTGGCGTGGAACTCGGCGTGGTGGCGCGAGACCTGGAGGTCGGAGACGACCAGCTCGTTCTCGAGCGCACGACCGATGCGCATCACCCGGCCGAGGGCGAACTGGTGGAAGGTGGTCGGGCTCCGGTCGCCGTAGACCGGCGGGGCCCCCGCGGCGCCGCCGCCCTGGCCCGGGACCTTCTGGGCGTACTGCTCGACCGGGCCGGCGGGACCGGCCGGGCCGCCGGGGCCGGACGGCTGCTGCGGGACGTGGGGCTGCTGCTGTTGCTGCTGCCAGCCCTGGTGCTGCGGAGCGGCCTGCTGCTGCGGGACCGCCTGGTGCTGCTGCGGGGCCGCCTGCTGAGGCCAGCCGTGCTGCTGCGGCGGGGCCTGGTGGCCCTGGGCCTGTGGAGCCGCGGCCTGCGCGCTGTGGGCACCCGCGCCCGCCCCCGCTCCGGCGCCGGTCAGATTCAGCCGCGGGCCGTCGGTGGCGTTGCCGAGATGGACGGACGATCCCGGTCCGATCTCCATCTGGTGGATCCGCTGGCCCTGCACGTAGGTGCCGTTGGTGGAGCCGTGGTCCTCGATGACCCAACTCCGGCCGCCCCAGCTGATCGTGGCGTGCCGCCACGAGACCCTGGCGTCGTCGATCACCAGGTCACCCTGCGGATCGCGGCCAAGGGTGTACGACCTGGACGGATCGAGGGCCCAGGTCCTTCCGTTCAATTCCAGTACGAGTTCCGGCACTCCATGCCCCACTAGTTGTCCCCCGAGTGACCCCCGTCGCGGGGAGTCTAGGGATGGTGAACATCGTGGGGAACTATTTCAGGCCCGGTCCCGTATTCGAAAGTCGGGCGGTGTGAAGACAGCGCGCAGGCGCCTGCGGGCCCTGGCTCCCGTGGGGTGGGGTGGGGGCATGAATACCCCTTGAGCGACAAAATCCCGCCAAATAAGCGGGAATGATGCGCAGGGGGAGCAACTCGGAAAGAACCAAGGGCCTTCGCGGGCCTTTGGGTACCCCTCCGCCCGCCTTCGAACGGTCCTCTTGCCCACGGGCGGGTGCGGGACCGGTCCCGGTGGCCGCGTCCGGCGGGCCGATGTGATCCTGGCCTCGCTCTTCGGCGCCGGCGAGGTGCCGGGGCCGCCGGCGCGGCAGGGCGGCCGGCGCCGCGGCGGATCGGTCCTCGGCCGGGGCCGGGCGACGGTCCCCCGGCGGGGCCGGGCGGGCGCCGGGGTCGGGCCGGCCGGCGCCGTCCGCCGGCCCGCCGAACGGGGCGAGCCGTGTGCGCCGGCGGCGTACGCCCCTGCACGCGGCGGCGTCGCGGCCGGTGCCGGCAGCCGCGGCGCGGGACAGCGGCAACGGCAACGGCAACGGCAACGGCAACGCGGCGGCTCCCTCCGACGGGGATACGGAGCCGCGGCCCGGAGCGGTGCCGCCGGGGACGGAGAGCCGCGGCCCGGCACGGCACCGGCCGGGGGGCTCGTCCGGTGGCGGAGGTCCCCCGGAGGGGCCGGTGTCCGGTCCGCGGGACAGGGGAAGCCCGCCGGGCGCGGGGCCGATACGGTGGGGGGACCATGAGCGCATCGCAGACCTCCGACGTACCCACCCTTCTCGTCAAGATCTTCGGGAAGGACCGGCCCGGGATCACCGCCGGGCTCTTCGACACCCTCGCCGCCTTCTCGGTCGACGTGGTCGACATCGAGCAGGTCGTCACCCGGGGCCGCATCGTCCTGTGCGCGCTCGTCACCGAGCCCACCGCGAGCACGGAGGGTGAGCTGCGGGCGACGGTCCACAGCTGGGCGGAGTCGCTGAAGCTCCAGGCGGAGATCATCTCCGGTACGGGCGACAACCGTCCGCGCGGTGTCGGCCGGTCGCACGTCACCGTGCTCGGGCATCCGCTGACCGCCGAGAACACGGCGGCCATAGCGGCCACGATCACCGCGACGGGCGGCAACATCGACCGGATCTTCCGGCTGGCCAAGTATCCGGTGACCGCCGTGGAGTTCGCGGTGTCCGGTACGGAGACGGAGCCGCTGCGCACGGCGCTCGCCACCGAGGCCGCCGAGATCGGCGTGGACGTGGCGGTCGTGTCGGCGGGGCTGCACCGCCGGGCCCAGCGCCTGGTCGTCATGGACGTCGACTCGACGCTCATCCAGGACGAGGTGATCGAGCTCTTCGCGGCGCACGCCGGCTGTGAGGACGAGGTCGCCGAGATCACCGCCGCCGCCATGCGCGGCGAGCTGGACTTCGAGCAGTCGCTCCACGCGCGCGTGGCGCTGCTCGAAGGGCTGGACGAGTCGGTCGTGGACAAGGTCCGCGCGGAGGTCCGCCTGACGCCGGGCGCCCGCACACTGATCAGGACCCTCAAGCGGCTGGGC
This sequence comes from Streptomyces sp. NRRL S-118, assembly GCF_000716335.1. GTDB lineage: Bacteria > Actinomycetota > Actinomycetes > Streptomycetales > Streptomycetaceae > Streptomyces. Next base: position 22,938 of record NZ_KL591005.1, read on the forward strand.
TACCAGGTCGGTGTCGTGTCGGGCGGCTTCACGCAGGTGACGGACGAGCTGCAGGTACGGCTCGGGCTGGACTTCGCCTCCGCCAACACGCTGGAGGTCGTCGACGGCAAGCTGACCGGCCGCGTCACCGGGGAGATCGTCGACCGGGCGGGCAAGGCCCGGCTGCTGCGCCGGTTCGCCGCCGAGGCGGGCGTACCGCTGGCCCAGACCGTCGCGATCGGCGACGGCGCCAACGACCTGGACATGCTGAACGCCGCGGGCCTGGGCGTGGCCTTCAACGCCAAGCCCGTCGTGCGCCGGGCCGCCGACACCGCCGTGAACGTTCCCTTCCTGGACACGGTCCTCTACCTGCTGGGCATCACCCGGGAAGAGGTCGAGGCGGCGGACACCGACGTCGTCGGCTGACGCTCCGGAACGGTCCGGGCGGGTCCGGGCGGCGGTCCGGACGGGCCGCAGGGACGACGGGCCGCGGGAGTCCGACGGGCCGCAGGGGGCCCGACGGGCCGCGGGAGTCCGACGGGCCGCGGGGGTCCGCAGCGGCCGGCAAGCGAACGGAAGAAGGGCCCGGGCACCGAGCTGGTGTCCGGGCCCTCTCACGTCAAGGGCAGCGCGGGCCTCGGCCCTCTCACGTCAGGGGCAGCGCGGGCTTCACTCGTGCGGCGCCCAGTAGGCGGTCAGTGTGCCGACCCCGTGCTCGACGGACTTCCACGAGCCGGTGAACTCCACCACGGCGAACGCGGACGTCGGGAAGCCCCCTCGGCTCATCCGGGCGAGTGTGTCGCCCTCCGCCCGCCCCGCGAGGGCGTCGGCGAGAGCGTGCATCCCGGGGTTGTGGCCGATGACGAGAAGGTCGTTCACGTCGTCGGACGTCTCGTTGAGCAGCGCGATGAGATCACCGAGCGAGGCTTCGTACAGCCGCTCCTCGTACACGGTCCTGGGCCGCTGAGGAAGCTCGTGCACTGCCAGTTTCCATGTCTCGCGGGTCCGGACGGCGGTCGAGCACAGGGCCAGATCGAAGGTGATGCCGGTCTCGGCGAGCCTGCGACCGGCCACGGGCGCGTCCATGCGTCCTCGGTCGGCGAGCGGCCGCTCGTGGTCGGACACCTGGGGCCAGTCGGCCTTCGCATGCCGGAGTAGCACGATCCTGCGGGGTGTATCGACGCTCATGGCCCCAGCTTCGCATGAAACGCGCCACGGGGCGCAGGGTGTTGGGCAGCTCCGGCCTCAGCGGGAGAGCGTCTGCTGGATGCGTTCGAGAATGCGCCCGACCGCCGGATCCCCGCCGGTCGCATGCGCCTCACCGCCCCCGGTGATGAGGGCGAGGAGGAGCGCGAAGGCGAGCACCGGCAGGGCGAGGGCCCACCAGGGCAGGCGGGTGTCGACGCGGCCGGTGACGTGGTGCCGGGTGTGCGTGGGGGCCGACATGGCCGCCTCCGTGGGTGCGAGGGGTCGGTGGGTCCGAGGGTCGTGACCGTCTGTCCCGGACGGTACGGGCCAGCGGGCCCCGGGCCCATCCGGTGATCCACCCACTTCACCCTGACCCGCGCCCCCTAGGGGATGCGGCCGCGCACAGGGCTCCGGCGCTGAGGGCCTCCCGGACGCGGACGCCCCGGGCACCGCAGCGCTCCGCACTCGAACACTCGGGCGTCACGGATCAGGAGCCCGGGAGGTCGGATCTCAGGGTGAGGCGATCGAGGCGATGATGCCGATGATCACGCCGATCGCCAGCATGGAGCCCACCACGATGAGGAGCTTCTTCTGGCCGTTCTGGGGGTTCGGGTCGAGCACAGGTTGCATGTCCCCCAGTCTCGCACCTCAGACCTCGTCCTCGATCGTCCGGTCCCGGCCGGCGAGGATGCCGACGATCATCTGCGGCACCATCAGGCCCGCCATCAGGGCCAGCGGCGTCCCCCAGCCGCCGCTGTGCTGGTACAGGGCGCCGACCAGCGTCGGCCCCGGGATCGAGATGAGGTAGCCGACGCTCTGCGCGAAGGCGGAGAGCCGTACGACGCCGCCGCTGCTGCGCGACCGCATGCCGATCATGGTGAGCGCGAGCGGGAAGGCGCAGTTGGAGACGCCCAGCAGGAGCGCCCACAGCCACGCCCCCTGAGCCGGGGCGAAGAAGAGACCGGCGTATCCGCTCAGACCGCAGAGGGCGAGGGCGACGACGATGGGGCCCTGGTTCTTCATCCGGGTGGCGAGCCGGGGGATGACGAAGGCGAGCGGCACGCCCATCACCATGGTCACGGCGAGCAGCACCCCGGCGGTGCCGGCGGAGACGCCGGCGTCGCGGAAGATCTGCGGCATCCAGCCCATGGTGATGTACGCGCCCGTGGCCTGGAGCCCGAAGAAGCAGCCCAGCGCCCAGGCGGTACGGCTGCGCGTGATCCGCAGCGTCCGTGCCTCGCCACCGTTGCCGTCGGCGCTGCCGGCCGCCCCGCGCCCGGCAGGCCCGTCCACCGCCGCGGCGCCGCGCATCCGGCCCCTCACCAGCGGCAACCAGGCCACCGCGGCAAGCGCGGCGAGGACCGCCCACACGCCCAGGCCGGTGCGCCAGCTCCCGCCGAGCGCGTCCGTCATGGGTACGGTCGCGGCGGCCGCGAGGGAGGTGCCCAGGGCCAGGGCCATCGAGTACAGGCCGGTCATGGTGCCGACGCGGTCGGGGAAGTACCGCTTGACGATCACCGGCATGAGCACGTTGCTGACGGCGATGCCCATCAGGGCGAGCGCGCTGGCGGCGAGAAAGGCCCAGGTACCGCCGGTGAAGGGCCGCACGGCCAGACCCGCCGTGATGGCGGCCATGCCGGCGAACACGACCGCGGCCGGGCCGAAGCGGCGGGCGAGGCGGGGCGCGGTGATACCGAAGACGGCGAAGCACAGGGGCGGGACGGAGGTGAGCACCCCGGCCAGGCTGCCGCTCATGTGGAGCCCGTCCCGCACCTCTTCGAGGAGCGCGCCGAGGCTGGTGATGGCCGGGCGGAGGTTGAGCGCGGCCAGGACGAGCCCGGCGATCAGGAGCCTGCCGAGCCAGAGGGACCAGGGAGCGCCGTCCGGGCCGGGGGTGGCGCCCGCGGGGCCGGGAGCGGTCGTCGGCACGCGGGCGCGGCCACGTCCCATGGTGTCGGGCTGCGGGGGTATCCGGGGGGACGTCTGGGTCTGCGGCTCACGGGACATGAGGCCATCATAGAATCATGGGATGATTGACTGTCCAATCGCGCCGTCTCGGGCGGTCCCTCCGTCGGGGTGCGGGGGCGAGCGCCCACCGGCGCTCCCGTCGCTCACCGATAATCTCCGGGACAGCCCCCAGGACAAGGAGCACCATGGCTCTCAGCTCTCCCCGCCGATCCGGGCTCTCCGATCAGGTGATCGCCGAGCTGCGGAACCAGATCACCTCGGGCGAGTGGCCGGTCGGCTCCCGCATCCCCACCGAGCCGGAGCTGGTGGAGCAGCTGGGCGTGGCCCGCAACACGATCCGCGAGGCGGTGCGCGCGCTCGCGCACAACGGGCTCCTGGACATCCGCCAGGGCTCGGGCACCTACGTCGTGGCGACCAGCGAGCTCGCAGGGGTGATGCACCGCCGCTTCTCGGGGGCGGACCCGCGGCACATCGCGGAGCTGCGCGCCACGCTGGAGTCGTCCGCCGCGCGCCTGGCCGCCGAGCGCCGCACCGACCGGGACATGAAGCAGCTGGACGCGCTGCTGGCGCGTCGCGAGGAGGCGTGGGAGGCGGGTGACGCCGAGCGGTTCGTCACGGCGGACTCGGCCTTCCACCTGGCGGTGGTGGCGGCCTCGCACAACGACGTCATGGCGGAGCTCTACGCCGATCTGGGCCACCTGGTCCGGGACTGGCTGCGCGAGGACGTGGGCCAGGAGCTGCGCCCGGAGTACCACATGGACCACGCGCGGCTGGTGGAGGCCATCCGCGCGGGCGACGCGGACGCGGCGGCCACCGAGGCGGCCGGCTACCCGTTCATGTGTCTGCGTCAGTCCCGTACCGGCTCGTGAGTGATCCAGGCGGCGCGGACCTCCTTCCAGCACCGCTCGGTCAGCTCGGCGTAGGCGGTGGGGCCCACCTCGACGGGCGCGCTGTCGGAGTCGATGTCCCACCAACGGTCGCACTCGACGTGCAGGCGGACACGGTCCGTGTCGGGGTAGGGGTTGTGGCAGTACGCCGTGACGAGGGAGCCCTCGACCGACGTGCGGCATGAGGCGGCGTACGCTTCGTGATCGTCGGCATATGCCTGGGTACTGGCGGCGAGCCCCCACAGGAGGGCCGATGCCGCCCCCAGGGCCAGGTGGTCGCTCCGCACAGCCACACCTCCTCCCCGATCTCCCCGAGCGACGGACGCGAATGTCCGTTCTGCCCAGTGTGCCGTGATCACGGCGACTCTTCGACTCGGGGAGACGCCCGAGGGCCGCGCAGCCGCCCGGGGACGGGTGCGCGGCCCTCGATGCGTACCACTCCGCGGGCGGTGCACACGGAGTCGTACGGGCTGCGGACGGGCTCAGGCGCCCATGATGTGCACGCCGCCGTCGACGTGGACGATCTCTCCGGTGGTCTTCGGGAAGAAGTCGGAAAGCAGCGCCACGACACCGCGGCCGGCCGGCTCCGGGTCGGCCATGTCCCAATCGAGCGGGGAACGCTCGTCCCAGACCTTCGCCAGGTCGCCGAAGCCCGGGATGGACTTGGCGGCCATCGAGCCGAGCGGGCCGGCCGAGATCAGGTTGCAGCGGATGTTCTGCTTGCCGAGGTCCCGGGCGAGGTAGCGGCTGGTGGCCTCGAGCGCGGCCTTGGCCGGGCCCATCCAGTCGTACTGCGGCCAGGCGAACTGCGCGTCGAAGGTCAGGCCGACGACCGAGCCGCCGTTCTGCATCAGCGGCAGGCAGGCCATGGTCAGCGACTTCAGCGAGAAGGCGGAGACGTGCATCGCGGTCGAGACGGACTCGAACGGCGTGTTGAGGAAGTTGCCGCCGAGCGCGTCCTGCGGCGCGAAGCCGATGGAGTGCACGACGCCGTCGAGGCCGCCGAGCTCCTCGCCGACGATGCCGGCGAGGCGGTCGAGGTGCTCGTCGTTGGTGACGTCGAGCTCGATGACCTTGGCCGGGCGAGGCAGCTTCTTCGCGATGCGCTCGGTCAGGGTGGGCCGCGGGAAGGCCGTCAGGATGACTTCGGCGCCCTGCTCCTGGGCCACCTTGGCGGTGTGGAAGGCGATGGAGGACTCCATCAGCACACCGGTGATCAGGACGCGCTTGCCCTCGAGGATTCCGCTCATGTGACTCAGTGACCCATGCCCAATCCGCCGTCAACCGGGATGACGGCTCCAGTGATGTACGAGGCGTCGTCCGACGCGAGGAACCGCACCGCGGCGGCGATCTCCTGAGGCTGCGCGTAGCGGCCGAGCGGCACCTGGGCGACGATGCCCTTGCGCTGGTCGTCGGTCAGCACCTTGGTCATGTCCGTGTCGACGAAGCCCGGCGCGACGACGTTGAACGTGATGTTGCGCGAGCCCAGCTCACGGGCGAGCGAGCGCGCGAAACCGACCAGCGCGGCCTTGGAGGCGGCGTAGTTCGCCTGCCCCGCGGAGCCGAGCAGCCCCACCACGGAGGAGATCAGGACGACGCGGCCCTTCTTGGCCCGCAGCATGCCGCGGTTGGCGCGCTTGACCACGCGGAAGGTGCCGGTGAGGTTGGTGTCGAGGACGGAGGTGAAGTCGTCCTCCGACATGCGCATCAGCAGCTGGTCCTTGGTGACGCCGGCGTTCGCCACCAGCACCTCCACCGGACCGTGCTTCTCCTCGATCTCCTTGTAGGCCTGCTCCACCTGCTCGGAGTCGGTGATGTCGCACCGGACGGCGAGGAAGCCCTCCTTGGCGAGCTCTTCCGGGTCGCCGGAGCGGTACGTGATCGCGACCTTGTCGCCGGCGTCGACGAAAGCGCGGGCGATGGCGAGGCCGATGCCCCGGTTTCCTCCGGTGACAAGAACCGAGCGGCTCAACAGATCACCCTTTCCCTTGCACGGTGTGGTTCAACGAAAACCTATCGGTCCCGCCCTCACGACGAGGAATCGACCCCTGACAGTGGCGTACGAATGTCACTGTCGGGTCCCTACAGAAAGCGCCCCGGAAAGCACTGGGCAGCGGGGCGCGCGGCGCGACATGATCGGGGACGACCGGTCTCATACGACAGGAGACATTCGTGCCTCATTCCATCGACGAAGCCTTCACGGCGCTGCCGCTGCGGGCGCTCGCCGACGCGGCGCTCGCGCGGGCCCGGGCGCTCGGCGCCGAGCACGCCGACTTCCGCCTCGAGCGTGTCCGCAGCGCCTCATGGCGCTTGCGGGACGCCAAACCCGCCGGGTCGTCGGACACCACGGACCTCGGGTATGCGGTGCGGGTGGTGCACGGCGGGGCGTGGGGGTTCGCCTCCGGGGTCGACCTGACCATGGACGCCGCGGCCAGGGTCGCCTCGCAGGCGGTGGCCATGGCGAAGCTGTCGGCCCAGGTCATCGCGGCGGCGGGGTCGGACGAGCGGGTGGAGCTGGCCGACGAGCCGGTGCACGCGGACCGGACGTGGGTCTCGTCGTACGAGATCGATCCCTTCACCGTGCCGGACGCCGACAAGAGCGGGCTGCTGGCCGAGTGGAGCGCGCGGCTGCTGCGCGCGGACGGGGTGGCCCATGTGGACGCGCAGCTGCTGACCGTCCACGAGAACAAGTTCTACGCCGACACGGCCGGGACCGTCACCACGCAGCAGCGCGTACGGCTGCACCCGCAGCTGACGGCGGTCGCCGTGGACGGGTCGACCGGCGAGTTCGACTCCATGCGGACGATCGCGCCCCCGGCCGGGCGCGGCTGGGAGTACCTGACCGGCACCGGCTGGGACTGGGACGCGGAGCTGGAGCAGATCCCGGAGCTGCTCGCCGAGAAGATGCGGGCCCCGAGCGTGCAGGCGGGGACGTACGACCTGGTCGTGGACCCGTCCAACCTGTGGCTGACGATCCACGAGTCGATCGGCCACGCCACGGAGCTGGACCGGGCGCTCGGCTACGAGGCGGCGTACGCGGGCACGTCCTTCGCCACCTTCGACCAGCTCGGCAAGCTGGTGTACGGCTCCGCTCTCATGAACGTGACGGGTGACCGGACCGCCGAGCACGGGCTGGCGACGATCGGGTACGACGACGAGGGCGTCGAGGCGCAGAGCTGGGACCTGGTGAAGGACGGCATCCTGGTCGGCTACCAGCTGGACCGGCGGATCGCCCGGCTGACGGGCCTCGGCCGGTCGAACGGCTGCGCCTTCGCGGACTCGCCGGAGCACGTGCCGGTGCAGCGCATGGCGAACGTGTCGCTCCAGCCGGAGCCGGGCGGCCTGTCGACGGAGGATCTGATCGGCGGGGTGGAGCGCGGGATCTACGTGGTCGGCGACCGCTCGTGGTCGATCGACATGCAGCGCTACAACTTCCAGTTCACCGGGCAGCGGTTCTTCCGCATCGAGAACGGGCGGCTGGCCGGCCAGCTGCGGGACGTCGCGTACCAGGCGACGACGACGGACTTCTGGGGCTCGATGGAGAAGGTCGGCGGGCCGCAGACGTACGTCCTGGGCGGCGCCTTCAACTGCGGCAAGGCCCAGCCGGGCCAGATCGCGGCGGTCTCGCACGGCTGCCCGTCGGCCCTGTTCCGGGGCGTGAACATCCTCAACACCACGCAGGAGGCCGGCCGATGAGCGCC
>NZ_KL591005.1:30716-253651 GCF_000716335.1 Streptomyces sp. NRRL S-118
GGTCCGGGGGTCGCCCCCCGGGCCAGCACAGTCTCGACACCACGCAGGAGGCCGGCCGATGAGCGCCCACCACGCCCTTCGCCGGGGGTCCGGGGGTCGCCCCCCGGGCCAGCACAGTCTCGACACCACGCAGGAGGCCGGCCGATGAGCGCCGTCAGCAAGCCGTACGAGATCGTCGAGCGCGCCCTGGAGCTCTCGCGCGCGGACGGGTGCGTCGTCATCGCGGACGAGCAGTCCTCCGCCAACCTGCGGTGGGCCGGCAACGCGCTGACGACGAACGGCGTCACCCGTGGCCGGACGCTCACCGTGATCGCCACCGTCGACGGTGCGCAGGGCACGGCCTCCGGGGTGGTGTCCCGTTCGGCGGTCACCGCCGACGACCTGGAGCCGCTGGTGCGGGCGGCGGAGGCCGCGGCCCGTTCCGCCGGTCCGGCCGAGGACGCCCAGCCGCTGGTCGAGGGTGTGGCGGCGTCGCCCGACTTCACGGACGCGCCCGCCGAGACGTCGTCCTCGGTCTTCGCGGACTTCGCGCCCGCGCTGGGCGAGGCGTTCGCCCGGGCCCGGGCGGGCGGCCGGGAGCTGTACGGGTTCGCCCACCACGAGCTGACCTCGACGTACCTCGGTACGTCGGCCGGGCTGCGGCTGCGGCACGACCAGCCGTCCGGGACGCTGGAGCTCAACGCCAAGTCGCCGGACCGGACGCGTTCGGCGTGGGCGGGCCGCTCGACGCGGGACTTCAAGGACGTGGACCCGACGGCGCTGGACGCGGAGCTGGCGGAGCGGCTGGGCTGGGCGGAGCGCCGTATCGAGCTGCCCGCGGGGCGGTACGAGACGCTGCTGCCGCCGACCGCCGTGGCCGACCTGGCCATCTACCAGCTGTGGTCGTCGGCCGGGCGGGACGCGGCGGAGGGCCGCACCGTCTTCTCCAAGCCGGGCGGCGGCACGCGTGTCGGCGAGACGCTCTCGCCGCTGCCGCTGACGCTGCGCAGCGACCCCGACGAGCCGGGCCTGGAGTCCGCGCCCTTCGTGATCGCGCACAGCTCGGGGGACGACTCGTCGGTGTTCGACAACGGGCTGCCGCTGTCGGCCACGGACTGGGTACGGGAGGGGCGCCTGGAGCGGCTGGTCACCACGCGGCACAGCGCGGCTCTCACCCGGCTGCCGGTGGCTCCGGCGGCCGGCAACCTGATCCTGGACGGCGGTGGCGAGCGGTCGCTGGAGGAGATGGTCGCCTCGACCGAGCGCGGGCTGCTGCTGACCTGCCTGTGGTACATCCGCGAGGTCGACCCGGCGACGCTGCTGCTGACCGGGCTGACGCGGGACGGCGTGTACCTGGTCGAGGGCGGGGAGGTGGTCGGGGAGGTGAACAACTTCCGCTTCAACGAATCGCCGGTGGACCTGCTGTCCCGGGCCACGGAGGCGGGCCGTACGGAGAAGACGCTGCCGCGCGAGTGGAGCGACTGGTTCACGAGGGCCGCGATGCCGCCGCTGCGGGTGCCGGATTTCAACATGAGCTCGGTCAGCCAGGGCGTGTGACCCCCATAGACTGACTCGGCACAACCGACCGAAACCGATCGTTCAAGGAGACACGAGATCGTGACGGACATCGTCGACGAGCTGAAGTGGCGCGGGCTGTTCGCCCAGTCCACGGACGAGGACGCCCTGCGCAAGGCGCTCGCGGACGGTCCGGTCACGTTCTATTGCGGCTTCGACCCGACCGCGCCGAGTCTCCACGTCGGGCACCTGGTGCAGGTCCTCACCGTCCGCCGGCTCCAGCAGGCCGGGCACCGGCCGCTGGCGCTGGTGGGCGGGGCCACGGGTCAGATCGGTGACCCGCGGCCGACCGCGGAGCGGACGCTGAACGATCCGGAGACCGTCGCGCAGTGGGTGACGCGGCTGCGCGCGCAGATCGAGCCGTTCCTGTCCTTCGAGGGCGAGAACGCGGCGCTGATGGTGAACAACCTGGACTGGACCGCGGGCATGAGCGCGATCGAGTTCCTGCGCGACATCGGCAAGCACTTCCGCGTCAACAAGATGCTGACGAAGGACTCGGTCGCCCGGCGGCTGGAGTCCGAGCAGGGCATCAGCTACACCGAGTTCAGCTACCAGCTGCTGCAGGGCATGGACTTCCTGGAGCTGTACCGGCGGTACGGCTGCGTGCTCCAGCAGGGCGGCAGCGACCAGTGGGGCAACCTGACCGCCGGCCTGGACCTGATCCACAAGCTGGAGCCGGGAGCCACGGTGCACGCGCTGGCGACGCCCCTCATGACCAAGGCGGACGGCACCAAGTTCGGCAAGACCGAGGGCGGCGCCGTCTGGCTGGACCCGGAGCTGACCACGCCGTACGCGTTCTACCAGTTCTGGCTGAACGTGGACGACCGGGACATCTCGCGGTACATGCGCATCCTCAGCTTCCGCAGCCGTGCGGAGCTGGAGGAGCTGGAGAAGGTCACCGAGGAGCGTCCGCAGGCCCGCACCGCCCAGCGCGCGCTGGCCGAGGAGCTGACGACGCTGGTGCACGGTGCCGAGCAGTGCGCGGCAGTCATCGCCGCCTCCAAGGCGCTGTTCGGGCAGGGCGAGCTGGCGGAGCTGGACGAGGCGACGCTCACCGCGGCGCTCGCCGAGCTGCCGCACGCCCGGGTGGCCGAGCCGGGCCCGGTGGTGGACCTGTTCGTCGAGGTGGGCCTGGCGCCCAGCAAGTCGGCGGCCCGCCGCACGGTGAAGGAGGGCGGCGCGTACGTGAACAACGCCAAGGTGACGTCCGAGGACGCCGTGGTGGCCGCCGACGAGCTGTTGCACGGGCGCTGGCTGGTGCTGCGCCGGGGCAAGAAGAACCTCGCGGCGATCGAGGTCGCCGCGGGCTGACACACCGGTCGGGGGCGGCTGACACCGCCGCCGTCGGGGCGAGGGGTCCGGTACGCGACGTACCCGGGCCCCTCGTCGTGTGCCGTACCCGGCCGTGGTGTCCGTACCCGGCGGGCGGGGCCGTCGGGTCAGGCGCGTTGTTTCTTGCGGCGCATGGACATGTAGGCCATGTCGCCGACACCCACGATGACGACCGCCGCCGCCACCTGGAGGGCGTGCCGGCCCCAGTCGATGCCCGGCGTGGCCTCGATGCCGAACGCCCTGGCGAGGGCGTTGCCCACGAGGCCGCCGATGATGCCGAAGATGGTGGCCAGCCAGAGGGGACTGTGCTGCTTGCCCGGCAGGATCGCCTTCGCCAGCAGACCCAGCACGAAGCCCACGATGATCGCCCACAACCAGCCCATGGCTGCCTCCTCGGTACTGATCGGCATGAGCAGTCATCGACAGTGTGAGGGGTTGGGCCGTACGGCGCATGTCGGGCGTCCCGCGCGGGGCTGTGCCGGTGCCGCCGTCCCCGGTGAGCCGGGCGGAAGGGACGCCCCCGGCCTCGAATGCCGTGCGGGGCGGGCGTACCGTGGAAACAGGTCGGGCCCGGGGAGGGTCCGGCACAGACGTCGGGTGGTGGAAGGCGATGCGGAAGCACGGTCGGGACGAGGTCTTCCGGATCACCGGCGCGCGCCAGGGTCTGGCGGATGACGTACGGGGTCGGCAGCGCCGGTACGTCATCTCGATGTCGGTGCGCACGCTTGCGGTGATCGCGGCGGCCACCTTGTGGAACGTCGAGCGGCACGTGGCGATCGTGGCGCTCGTCCTGGGCGCGGTGCTGCCCTACATCGCGGTGGTGATCGCCAACGCCGGGCGGGAGACCGCTCCTCCGCCGCCTTCGTCCTTCACGGTCACGCCGACTCCCGTGCATCCCGCACTGGAGTCGTCACGGCCACCGGCGGACGGCGGCGCGGACTCCGCGCGGGAGCAGCGGCCGGACGCCGTACAGGAGCGTCAGTACGAGCAGAGATGACATACCGCGCCCCGACAGGGACCGCCGCTGACCTGCAACGGAACACACAAGCTCAAAAAAAGCTCAGATCAATCATGACGTTCCGGTGCACCGCGGCAATGAGCCCGTGACATACTGCGTAGGCGCTCCGCATCCCCCGTCGGAGCGACGGACCGACGCCGGGCAGCTCCCCCCGTGGCTGCTCGGCGTCGCCTTTGTTCGGGCCTTTTCCTGGGACGTGTGGTGAGCGACGAAACCCTTCCGATCTGTTCCGCCAAGGGCTGCCGGGTGGCGGCCGTCTGGGTGCTGGCCTGGAACAATCCGAAGCTGCACACGCCCGAGCGCCGCAAGACCTGGCTCGCCTGCGACGAGCACCGCGAGCACCTGTCCCAGTTCCTGGGGGTGCGCGGCTTCCTCAAGGACGTGGTGACCCTCGCCGAGTGGGAGACCCGCTCAGCCCCCGATCGCTGACATCGGACGGTCGGGCTGCAGGAAGCTGGGGTCGTCCAGGCCCGAGCCGGCCTTCTTCCCCCACATGGCCAGCTTCCATATGCGGGCGATCTCCTCGTCCGGCGCGTCCGAGCGCAGCGCCGCGCGCAGGTCCGTCTCCTCGCGGGCGAACAGGCAGGTGCGCACCTGTCCGTCGGCGGTGAGCCGGGTGCGGTCGCAGGCCCGGCAGAACGGGCGGGTGACGGAGGCGATGACGCCCACGCGGTGGGGGCCGCCGTCGACGATCCAGCGCTCGGCGGGCGCGGAACCACGCGCCTCGTCGGGTTCGGGCGTGAGCGTGAAGCGGGTGCGCAGCGACTCGAGGATGTCGCCGGCGGTGATCATGCCGTCGCGCTTCCAGCCGTGCTGGGCGTCGAGCGGCATCTGCTCGATGAAGCGCAGCTCGTAGTCGTTGGCCACGGCCCAGGCCAGCAGGTCGGGGGCCTCGTCGTCGTTGAGCCCCGGCATCAGCACGGCGTTGACCTTCACCGGTGTGAGGCCGGCGTCGCGGGCGGCCTGAAGGCCGTCGAGGACGTCCTTGTGGCGGTCGCGGCGCGTGAGGGTCTTGAAGACGTCGGGCCGCAGGGTGTCGAGGGAGACGTTGACCCGGTCCAGGCCGACGGCCTTGAGGGCGCCGGCGGTGCGCTTGAGGCCGATGCCGTTGGTGGTCAGCGACATCCGGGGGCGCGGTTCCAGGGCGGCGCAGCGCTCGACGATGGAGACCAGGCCGGGGCGCAGCAGCGGTTCGCCGCCGGTGAAGCGCACTTCGGTGATGCCGAGGCCGGTGACGGCGACGGTGATCAGCCGGACGATCTCGTCGTCGGTGAGCAGGTCGGGCTTGGCGAGCCACTGCAGGCCCTCTTCGGGCATGCAGTACGTGCACCGCAGGTTGCATCGGTCGGTGAGCGAGACCCGCAGGTCAGTGGCCACACGGCCGTAGGTGTCGATGAGCACTGGGCCCCCTCCCCCGCGTTACCGGGATCCGTATACCAGCGAGACTACGCGACGCCTCCGACAACGACACGGGCCATTGTCCACAGGAGCGGGAGGGCCGGGTCGTAGGGATCTACGACTCGACTCTCCCGCTCGTTCCGTACGGTGTCCGGATCAGTGCGCTCCGACACCGGTGAGGGACTTGACCTCGAGTTCCGCGTACTTGCCCTTGTCGGGCTCCTCCTTGGAGAGCAGCGAACCGAGCCAGCCGAGCAGGAAGCCCAGCGGGATGGAGATCAGTCCCGGGTTCTCCAGCGGGAACCAGGCGAAGTCGGCGTCCGGGAACATCGAGCTGGGTTTCCCGGAGACCACCGGCGAGAAGAGCACGAGCGTCACGGACGCGACCAGACCGCCGTAGATGGACCACAGCGCGCCCTGGGTGGTGAACCGCTTCCAGAACAGGCTGTAGAGGATGGTCGGCAGGTTGGCGGAGGCGGCCACCGCGAAGGCGAGCGCGACGAGGCCGGCGACGTTGAGGTCGCGGGCCATCGCGCCGAGCGCGATGGAGACGACGCCGATGAAGACGGTCGCCCAGCGGGCCGCGCGGACCTCCTCCTGTTCGGTTGCCTGCCCCTTGCGGATCACGTTGGCGTAGATGTCGTGCGCGAAGGACGAGGAGGAGGCGAGCGTCAGTCCGGCGACGACGGCCAGGATGGTGGCGAAGGCGACCGCGGAGATCACGGCCAGCAGGATCGCGCCGCCCGCCGAGTCCACTCCGCCGATGTGCAGGGCGAGCAGCGGCGCGGCCGTGTTGCCGGCCTTGTTGGACGCGGTGATGTCGGCGGGGCCGACGATCGCGGCGGCGCCGAAGCCGAGGGCGATGGTCATCAGGTAGAAGGCGCCGATGATGCCGATGGCCCAGTTGACGGACTTACGGGCCGCCTTGGCGGTGGGCACGGTGTAGAAGCGGATGAGGATGTGCGGCAGGCCGGCGGTGCCGAGCACCAGCGCGATGCCGAGCGAGATGAAGTCCAGCTTCGAGGTGCCGGTGGCGCCGTACTTCAGCCCGGGTTCGAGGAAGGCGGCGCCCTTGCCGCTGTTCTCGGCGGCCTTGCCGAGCAGGTCGGAGACGTTGAAGTCGAACTTCCACAGCACCAGCAGGGTGATGAGCAGGGTGCCCGCGATGAGCAGGACGGCCTTGACCATCTGGACCCAGGTGGTTCCCTTCATGCCGCCGATGGTCACGTAGACGATCATCAGCAGTCCGACGAGCGCGACGATCGCGATCTTCCCGCCGTCGGAGGTGATGCCGAGCAGCAGGGAGACGAGCACGCCGGCGCCGGCCATCTGGGCCAGCAGGTAGAAGATCGAGACGACGATCGTGGACGTGCCGGCGGCGGTGCGGACCGGGCGCTGGCGCATCCGGTAGGCCAGGACGTCCCCCATCGTGAAGCGGCCGGAGTTGCGCAGCGGCTCGGCCACGAGGAGCAGGGCGACCAGCCAGGCGACCAGGAAACCGATGGAGTACAGGAAGCCGTCGTAACCGAAGAGGGCGATGGCTCCGGCGATGCCGAGGAAGGATGCGGCGGACATGTAGTCGCCGGAGATGGCGAGGCCGTTCTGGAAGCCGGTGAACTGGCGGCCGCCCGCGTAGAAGTCCGCCGCGCTCTTGGTCTGCCGGCCGGCCCAGACGGTGATGAAGAGGGTCGCGACGACGAAGCAGGCGAACAGGGTGATGATCAGCGGACGGTGTTCCGAGGCATCGGACGCGGCCGCCAGCAGGGGGGCGGCGGCGGTGGTGTCGGCGGGGCTCATACGTCGGCCTCCATACGGGACTTGATGGCTTCCGCCTTCGGGTCGAGCTTCTCGGCCGCGTGCCGCGAGTAGAACCAGGCGATGAGGAACGTGGTGACGAACTGGGCGAGGCCCAGGGCGAGGGCCACGTTGATGTTGCCGAACAGCTTGGTGCCCATGAAGCCGCCCGCGTAGTTGGACAGCAGGACGTACAGCAGGTACCAGGCGATGAAGGCGACGGTCAGGGGAAAGGCGAAGGAGCGGTACGTGCGGCGCAGTTCGCCGAAGTCAGCGCTCTCCTGCACCTCGACGAACGACTCTGTCGTGGGCTGGACGGGGCTGGTGTCCGTACCGCCCTTGGGCGGCGGTGCATCGGTAGCCACGGAAACTCCTCGCGACGCGGATGAGCTGGGCATGGACGAAGGATCCTCAGAGGTCGGGGGTGGGTGACGCTCCTCCCCCTGACAACGTCACGGCAGGCGGGGCGAAGCGGTTCACCACCGGCCGTTTTTTCCTCCGCGACCACCTGGATGCGCCAACTCGTTGATACGCAAAGATGATCGGCGATAGCTTCGCTCGTCATGTACCTGCCCGTACGCGCACGGCGTGCGGGCGGCTGTCACGGATGATGTGGAGAACCCATGGCTCATCTGGGATCCAGGCGCGGGCGCGTACTCGCTCTGCCCGCCGGACTGGCGCTCACGGCATCGCTCGGTCTGCTGCCGGCGGGAGCGGCGTCGGCCGCCCCGGCGGGCGGGACACCGGCGGCGGCCGTCACGAACGGCCCCACGATGTCGTACGTCGTCAACGTGACGGGCGGGCACGCCACCGCCGCGTCGGTGAAGAAGGCGATAGCCCGGGCCGGCGGCACGGTGGTCATCGCGTACGACCAGATCGGCGTCATCGTCGTCCACGCGCAGAACCCGGCCTTCGCCGAGGAGATCCGCGGGGTGGCGGGCGTGTCGTCGGCCGGTGCGACGCGGACCGCTCCGCTGGCGGCGCAGACCAGTGACGACATCGCGGCGGAGCAGCCGCTGAGGGCCTCCGAGGCGCAGGCCGCGGCGGCGCGGGCGGCGGCGTCCCCGGCCGACGACGACCCGTTGCAGCCGCTGCAGTGGGACCTGCCCGCCATCAAGGCGGACAAGGCGCACCAGCGGACGCTGGGCAGCCGCGACGTCACGGTCGCCGTGCTCGACTCGGGCGTGGACGACACGCACCCGGACATCGCGCCCAACTTCGACCGGGCGGCGTCGGCGAGCTGCCTGGGCGGTGTACCGGTGCAGAAGGACAACGCCTGGCGCCCGGCGGCGCAGGAGAGCGACCACGGCATGCACGTGGCGGGCACCATCGCCGCGGCGAAGAACGGGGTCGGTGTCACCGGCGTGGCCCCGGGGGTGAAGGTCTCCAGCCTCAAGGTGGCCGAGCCCGACTCCGGCCTGTACTACACCGAGGCGGTCGTGTGCGGCTTCGTGTGGGCGGCGGAGCACGGCGCCGACGTGACCAACAACAGCTACTACACGGACCCGTGGCTGTTCAACTGCACGACCGACGCGGACCAGAAGGCGCTGGTCGAGGCCGTCACGCGGGCGTCCCGGTACGCCGAACGCAAGGGCGTGGTCAATGTGGCCGCGGCCGGCAACGCCCGGACGGACCTGGCATCCGAGACGCTGACCGACAAAACGAGCCCGAACGACACCACCCCGGTCGAGCGGGAGGTGAACACGCGGGACTGCCTGGACATCCCGTCGCAGTTGCCGGGTGTCGTGACGGTCTCCGCCACGGGCGCGCAGCGGCTGAAGGCGTCGTACTCGAACTACGGCCTGGGCGTCGTGGACGTCGCGGCGCCGGGCGGTGACTCCACGCGGTACCAGGCTCCGGAGGCGCCGGCCACCAGCGGCCTGATCCTGTCGACGACGTTCCGCGGCGGCCACACGTACAACTACAAGGGCGGTACGTCCATGGCGGCCCCGCACGCCGCCGGTGTCGCCGCCCTGATCAAGTCGGCCCGTCCGCAGGCCACGCCCGACCAGGTGAAGGCACTGCTGTACGCCCAGGCGGACGACATGGCCTGTACCGAGTCGTACGACATCGACAAGGACGGCAAGGTCGACGCGGTCTGCGAGGGCGGCGAGCACAAGAACGGCTTCTACGGGCGCGGCATGATCGACGCCCTGGACGCCGTGAAGCGGTAGAACCTTTTCAAGCATGGCACCCGGTGCCATAGTGCAAGGATGAACTCCCCCACTCCTGACGAAGTCACCCCGGTTTGGGTGGCACTCGGTGCCGACGCCTCGCTGGTCGACCGGATCTGCCCGGTGGGCCCGCGGGGCGGTCTGCCGTCGCGGCTGCCCGTGAGCGAACTGGCCCGCGCCACGGTCGCGGTGTGCTCGCTGGCGGCCGCCGAGCTCGGGGCCGTACGCGGCGGGCGGCCGGTGCCGCGGGTGCGGGTGGACGACGGGGCGGTCGCGACGGCGTTCCGCAGCGACCGGCTCGTACGCCTCGACGGGCAGGCCTGGAGCACCTTCGCGCCGCTGTCGCGGTTCTGGCGCACCGCCGACGGGCAGGTGCGCACGCACGCCAACTACCCGCATCACCGCGCCCGGCTGCTGGCCGCGCTCGGCCTGCCGGACGGCGCGGGGCCGGAGGCGGTGGCCCGCGCGGTCGCCGAGCGGCCGGCCCGGGAGGTGGAGGACGCCGTGTACGCGGCGGGCGGCCTGGCGGTCGCCGTGCGAGGCCCGCGGGAATGGGCGGCGCACGAGCAGGGCGCCCTGGTGGCGCGCCGGCCTCTGCTCACCCTGGAACGCACCGGTGACGCGCCGGCGCGGGTCCCTGACGGCGCGCCGCTGCCCTGCTCCGGCCTGCGGGTGCTGGACCTGACACGCGTGCTCGCCGGGCCGGTCGCCACCCGGACGCTGGCGCTGCTGGGCGCCGACGTCCTGCGGGTGGACGCCCCGCACCTGCCCGAGAGCCAGGAGGCGCACAACGACACCGGCCTGGGCAAGCGGTCGACGACCCTGGACCTCGGGCGCGGCACGGACCGCCGCGCCTTCGACGACCTGCTGGCGGACGCCGATGTGGTGGTCACCGGTTACCGGCCGGGCGCGCTCGACCGGTTCGGGCTCTCCCCCGAGGCGCTGGCCGAGCGCCGCCCCGGCCTGGTCGTGGGGCAGCTGTCCGCCTGGGGCCGGTACGGCCCCTGGAGCGGGCGGCGCGGCTTCGACAGCCTCGTCCAGGCGGCGACGGGCATCGCCGTGCTGGAGGGCTCCGCCGACGAGCCGGGCGCCCTGCCTGCGCAGGCCCTCGACCACGGCACGGGCTACCTGCTGGCCGCGGCCCTGCTGCGCGCGCTGACCGAGCGGCACCGGGCCGGCGGGACGTGGCTCGCCCGCCTGGCCCTGACGCAGACCGCGCACTGGCTGGTGCACGGCCTCACCCGCGGCCCGGCGGACGACGCCGCAGGGTTCCCCGGCCCGGACCGGTGGCTGACGGAGCGGGAGACCCCCATGGGGCGGCTGCGGTACGCGCTGCCCCCGGTGGCGTACGACGGCGCGCCGGCGGACTGGGCGCGCCCGCCGGGCCGCTGGGGCGCGGACCGCCCCGAGTGGCTCGGGACCTGATCACGACGCCCGCTCCCGTACGGCGGCGACAGCGCTCGCTCCGTCGGTTTTCGGCCGGATGCGACCGTCCACCGTACGCCGGGGGTACGGCAACCTGACGTTCCGTCGCGGCCCGGCGGGCTCGGGCAAGTCGACGCTCGTCCAATGGCTGGCGCTCAACGCGGCCAGGCGCACCTTCGCGGCGGAGCTGGCCGACTGGAACCGGTGCGTTCCCTTCGTGCTGAGGCTGCGGGCCTTCACGGCGGCGGAGGTCCTGCCCCTGCCGGACGACTTCCTGCGCGCCGCGGGCGTGCCGCTGCACGGCTCGGCGCCCGCCGGGTGGGTCGAATCGCTGATGTCGTCCGGACGGGCACTGGTCCTGGTCGACGGTGTCGACGAGGTACCGACGCGACTGCGCAACCGGACCGAGACGTGGCTGAAGTCCCTGATCGCGGCCTTCCCCCGGGCGCGGTACGTGACTTCGGCGTGCTGGTGCGTCACGCGCACGACGACCAGTGGGACGACGTCGTACGGATGGCCGTGGGCCACGCGCGCGTGGAGGAGCGTGCGCGGCTGCTGCGGCAGTTGCTCAAGAGGGCCGACCGCGCGCCCCGGCTGCGGCACCGGCTGGTGCTCCTGGCCGCCGCCTGCCTGGAGCACGCGCCCGAGCTGGACCCGGACGTACGGCGCGAAGTGGAGGACCGCGCCAGGGAGCTGGTCCCGCCGCGGTCGACCGAGGACGCCGAGGAGCTGGCCAAGGCCGGGGAACTGGTGCTGGAGCTGCTTCCGGGGCCGGAGGGTCTGGAGGAGGGGACGGCGGCGGCGGTCGTGCGGACGGCGGCGCGCTTCGAGGGCGACGCGGCACTCGCGGTCGTGTCCCGCTTCCGGAGGGACAGCCGTTTCCTCGTGGCGTTCGAGGTCTCCGAGGCGTGGAACTCCTTCGACACCGAGTCGTACGCGCGCGACGTACTGGCCGCCGCGCCGTGGGACACCAGCTATCTGCACGTGAACACCGCCGAGCAGCTCCATGCCCTGCGGCATGTCGCCCACGCGCGCCGTGTGGACCTCGTCGGCTCCCACTCCGACCTGTCGCCGCTGCTCGTCCTGCGGGACCCCGAATGGCTCTTCGTCTACAACAATGCCGTACTCACGGACCTCACCCCCCTCGCCTCCCTGCCGCCGGTGAAGGACATCCGCCTGAGCTGGTGTTCGCAGGTGCGCGACATCAGCCCTCTCGCCAGGCCGGGGCTCGAAGCCCTGGGGCTCATCAGCGTCCATCCGGACGTCTCGGTGGAACCGCTCAAGGACATGCCGGACCTACGGATGTTCCTGCTCAATCACCCCCTGCTCATCGAGAGCGTGGGCGAACTGCCGATCGGCCCGGGGCTGACCGAGCTCGTTCTCTTCCAGCAAGCCCGCTATGTGGCCCTGGACGGGGTGGAGCGGTGGCCCGGCCTGACGGCCCTCACGCTCTCCGGCGCCACCCAGCTGCGCCAACTGGCCCGGACCGCCTCGCTGGCCCGGCTGACCAAACTCACCCTCTTCCAGGTGGAGCCGCTCGACCTGGAACTGCTGAGCGGCCTCGCCCACCTGGAGGAGCTCAATCTGCAGGAGTGCGAGGTCCCGCGCGCGCTGGACCCGTTGCTGTGCCTGCCCTCCCTGCGGACCCTGCGGTTCGTCAACTGCCCGCAGCCGGGTCCACCCGTGGACCTGGGCCCACTGGCCGCCATGGAGCAGCTGACCATCGGCCCGGGCAGCACCCCGGTCACCGGCGCGGACGAATCGGCACCCAGCCGGATCCAGCCGTACTACACCCCCGCCGCCCCCAGCAGCGACCCCGCCCCGTACGTCACCGCCATCGCCAGCGCTCCCCCGCCCACCACCCGGAGGACCGCCGGGCGGGCCGGGGCGGCGCCGAGGCGGGCGCTGGACCAGCCGGTGAAGGTGAGGGCGGCGAGGACCGACAGGACGGTCACGTACAGGCGCGCGGAGGCCGGGGGCAGGACGATCGCGAGGAGCGGGAGCAGCGCGCCGATCGTGAAGGCGAGGAAGCTCGCGGCGGCCGCGTGCCAGGGGTTGGTGAGTTCGTCGGGGTCGATGCCCAGCTCCACGCGCGCGTGGGCGCGCAGGGCGTCGCGTTCCGTGAGCTGTTCGGCGGCCTCGCGGGCGACCTCGCGGGTCAGGCCGCGGGCCTCCAGGAGGTCGGTGAGCTCCTCGAGTTCGGCCTCGGGCTGTTCGCGCAGTTCGCGCTTCTCCACGGCCAGCGCGGCCTTCTCCGAGTCGCGTTGCGTGGAGACGGAGACGTACTCGCCGACCGCCATGGACATGGACCCTGCCAGCAGGCCGGCGAGGCCGGCCGTGAGGAGGGTGGCGCGGTCGTCCGTCGCGCCGGCGACGCCGACCACGAGCCCCGCGGTGGAGACGACGCCGTCGTTGGCGCCGAGCACGGCGGCGCGAAGCCAGTTGAGGCGTGTGCCGAGCGCGCCGCGGTGCTCCTCGTCATGGGCTGCATCAGTCACCACGGGAGGGTCTCACCCGTACGCCTGCCGCAGGCGCACGTCGTGGGGAGCCGCGCACGCGTGTCGGGCGGCGAACCGCCCGCGGGGACGCGGCGGGTGAAAAGGGGTGGCGGCGCCGCACAGGCGTTCCCTAGAGTCGGTGCCGCGGGGACGGCTCCGTACGCGTGCTTCCTTCTCCTCTTCTCTTCCACAGAATCCGTAGCGCGCCCACTCTCCGTCCCCGCTCTCACTTCTTCCGGTTGTCCGGTACCCAGGGGGATCTGTTTGTCCGTGCTGTCGTCCGTCTCGTCCGTCCTGCTCCGCCGTCTGCGCACGGTGTACGTGGAGGGGGCCGGGCGGCACCCCGGTGACGCGCCGGCCTCCGGGGCCCTCGTCGCCCTCGAAGCCGAGCTGCTGGACCGCGGATTCGCCCCGACGGCGCGACTGCGCGCCGCGCTGGCGCGGCTCGGACCGGCCGGTCTCGCGGACGCGGGCAAGGAGCTGCTGAGCCGGCTCGACGCCGAACTGGGCGCGGACCGCACCCATGTGCCGCTGTTCCGCGGCTTTCCGGTGTCCGTCCCGGACGACACGTACCGGCTCTACGTGGACCGGGTCTTCACGCTGCTGCTCCAGTGGCCCGCCCAGCCCTGCGTGCTGTGCGGCACGGTCGGCACCGTCCACCCGGTGTCGCCCTGCGCACATCTGGTGTGCCGCCGGTGCTGGGACGGCGCCGACTACTCCGGCTGCCCCGTCTGCCACCGCCGCATCGACCCGGCGGACCCGTTCCTGAAGCCCGCGAAGCCGGCCGCGAGCGCGCCGCGGGGTTCCGCCGGGGCGCCGGGCGGGCCGCTGCGCCTGCTGGACCTGGGCGCCGACCGGGCTGCGGACGCCGCCACCGCGCTGGCCGCCCTGCTGGCGCGCCGCACACCGCTGCCGCCGCAGGACCGCGACGACCTCAAGGTGCTGCTGGCGTACGCGCCGCCCGCGCTCGACTGGCTGCCCGCCGCCATTCCGGTACGGGAGACCAAGGCGCTCGTCCTGGGCACGCTGCTGCTCGACCCGCGCACCCGGGAGGCCGTGCACCCGCTGCTGGGCGACCGGCTGACCACCGCGACCGACGTGCTGCGGCTGCTGGCCGTCCTGTCGGGCGGCGCGCCGGACCTGCTGGAGCCGCGCCGGTTCCGGTCGCTGCCGCGCGGGCTGCGCCGCCGGCTGCTGGCCGTCCTGGACGGTCTGGACGCCGCTCCGCTCGTCGAGGACGTGCTGCGGCACCCGGGCCCGTGGAAGCGCGCGGCCGAGGTGCTCCACCCGTTCGAGCAGCACGGCAGGCACCCGAAGGCGGCGCTCGCCTTCGCGGTGCTGCGGGCCACCGACACCTCGGCCGTCTCGTTCGGTGCGGCGCTGCGGCGCACGGCCGCCGAGCACCCGGACGCGGTACGGGTCGACGGCACGCGCATCAGGGCGAACACCTGGGGCGCGCGGGTCGAGGAGACCCTGCGCGCCGGGGACCGGCCGGCTGCCCTGGCGCTGCTCGTCGAGCGCCCGGGAGAGCTGCTGCGCCGCCTGGACCACCTGCTGCGCCTGGACGGAGCCCAGCCGCTGTCGCCCGGGGAGAGCGCGGCGCTGGCGCGCGCCCTGCCCGGCGCGGGCCCCGGGCCGCTGCTCGCGGCGCTCGGACGCCTGCGCGCCCGTCACCTGCCGGGCGAGCGGCGGGTGTTCTTCCCGCGCGGGCGGGTGACCCGCGCGTACGCGGTGGAGGACACGCGCCCGCCGCTGCCCCACGCCCTCACCCGGCGGGTCTGCGCGCTGCTGGAGGCGGAGGCCCTGCGCCGTCTGTCCGGCGCGTCGCGGTTCCGCCTGGCGGTGCTGGACGCGGGCCTCGCCGGGCTGGCCGTCCCCTCGGCCGAGGGGGCCGCTGCGAAGGCCCTGGTGTCGGTGCCGCGCGGCAGCACCCAGCCGCTGCCGGAGGGGAATGTGCTGCGCCTGTTCCTGCACTGGACCGAGCCGCCGGGGACCCGGGTGGACCTGGACCTCTCGGTCGCGCTGTACGACGCGGACTGGACGTTCCTCGGCCTGTGCGACTACACGAGGCTGGTGTACGGCCACCGGGCCGCGGTCCACTCCGGTGACCTGACGTCCGCGCCGGCGCCCGGCGGGGCGACCGAGTACGTCGACCTGGACCTGCCGGCGCTGTCGGGGGCGGGGGTGCGGTACGCGCTGCCCATCGTCTTCAGCTACAACAACATCCCCTTCGACCAGCTCCTCGACGCGTTCGCCGGTTTCATGGCGCTGAGCTCGAAGGAGGCCAGGAGTTCGCGGTACGACCCGCGTGCGGTGCGCCAGCGTTACGACCTCGCGGGTGAGTCGAGGATCCACGTGCCGCTGCTGGTGGACCTGGAGCGGGGCACGTTCCTGTGGACGGACGTGCACCTGCCGCCGTCGGAGGGCTATCACAGCGTCGCCCGGCACAGCACCGCCCTGGGCGGCATCGGCCGGGACCTGTTCCAGTACTTCACCGCGGGGCGTACGAGCCTGTGGGACGTGGCGGTGTGGCACGCGGCGGCCCGCGCGGAGGAGACCCTCGTGGTGCGCGACGGCGAGGTGCTGTACTTCACGCGGCGGCTGGGCGAGACGCTCGGTGCCTATGCCGGGCGTATCCGCACGAACGGGGCACCGGACGCGCGGCGGCGCGCCGACGACCCGGTGGCGCTCGCCGCCGGGGCGGCGGCCGGGAGGCAGGCGCTGCTGGCGCTGGTCGACGGCGCGGTGGCGCCCGAGGGGGCGTCGGGAACGGTCTACCGGCTGCTCCCGGGCGCGGTGGACGGCTGCGGCCTGGAACAGGCGTCGGCCGGGGACCTGCTCGCCCCGCTCGCCTGACACGTGCCCAACTGCCGTGCAGGGCCCGGCTTTCGGGGCGCGGGGCGTCAACACGGCGACGGGGCGGGGGATGCCGGGGACCACGTTGTCAGTGGCGGCCTCTATTCTCAGTGACCATGCTCGACGACCGTACGACAGCAGCAGCGTGGCCGGCCGCCTACCCGCAGGGGTACGCGGTCGTCGACGTGGAGACCACCGGACTCGCCCGCGACGACCGGATAGTGTCCGCTGCCGTCTACCGGCTCGACGCGCAGGGCAACGTCGAGGACCACTGGTACACGCTGGTCAATCCGGAGCGGGACCCGGGCCCGGTGTGGATCCACGGCCTGACGAGCGACGTGCTGGAGGGGGCGCCGCTGTTCGCCGAGGTCGCCACCGAGTTCTCGCAGCGGCTCGACGGCCGGGTGCTCGTCGCGCACAACGCGATGTTCGACTGGTCGATGATCGCGCGGGAGTACGCCCGCGCGGAGTGCACCGCGCCCGTACGCCAGCGGCTGTGCACCATCGCGCTCGCCAAGGAGCTGGCACTGCCGCTGCCGAACCTGAAGCTGGAGTCGCTGGCCGCGCACTTCGGTGTCGTCCAGCGGCGCGCGCACAACGCGCTGGACGACGCGCGCGTGCTGGCGGAGGCGTTCCGGCCGAGCCTGCACACGGCGGCGGAGCGGGGCGTACGGCTGCCGCTGCTGGAGTGCCGGCCGCTCACCGAGTGGGCGGCGGCGCCGGCGCCGCGCATCGGCCGGCAGGCCACGTCGTCCGCGTACCGGTCGGGCAGCTGGCGGCCCTCGCGCAAGCGTCCGCCGTGCCCGTACCCGAACCCCGGGCGTTACGAATCGGACAAGCCGCTCAAACAGGGCATGCGTGTGGCCTTTTCGGGCGATACGTCCGTCGATCGGGAACTGCTGGAGGACCGCGCCGTGGAGGCCGGCCTGCATGTGGCGACCAGTGTGTCGCGGCTCACCAGCCTGCTCGTCACCAACGATCCGGACGCGGCGACGTCGAAGACCATCAAGGCGAAGTCCTTCGGGACGCCGATCCTCGACGAGGCGGCGTTCACCCATTTGCTCCGGGACGTGGCTCCTGCGGAGGACTCGGCAGACGGGTGACCGCGCGACCGCCGTCGGGCGTTTCGCCGTCCGTTCCGGCGGCGGGCGCCGCACCCTGTGGCGCATGGCACGTTGCGAGGTCTGCGGAAACGATTACGGCATGTCCTTCGAGGTGCACGCGCAGGGCGCGGTGCACGTCTTCGACTGTTTCGCCTGCGCCATCCACCGCATGGCGCCCATCTGCGAACACTGCCGGGTCCAGATCATCGGCCAGGGCGTCGAGGTCGACGGCCAGTGGTTCTGCGGCGGGCACTGCGCCCGCGCGGAGAAGGGTCAGGTGGGCATCGTCGACAAGGTGTGATCCCCCGGTCCCGCCGCCCTGTCGGCGCGCCCGACCCCGCCGCCCCGCGGCCGGGACCCCCGCTCCCCACACCCCATGGCCCGAGTTGTACGGTCATGGGGTGTACCGCTTCCTGTTGTCCCGGCAGTGGGTGATCCTCACCCTCGTCGCCCTCGTCCTCATCCCCGTGATGATCGAGCTGGGCTTCTGGCAGTTCCACCGGCACCAGAACCGGGTCGCGCAGAACGCCCTGATCGCGGACAACCTCAAGGCGGAGCCCGTCCCCGTGACGGAGCTCACCTCTCCCGGGCACACCGTTCCGCGCGGCGACTACTGGCGTCAGGTGACCGCGACCGGCACCTTCGACACGGCCCACGAGGTCGTCGTCCGCCGGCGCACCAACGCCGACGACAAGGTCGGCGTCCTCGTCCTGACCCCGCTGGTCCTCGCCGACGGCCGCGTCGTGCTGGTCAACCGGGGCTGGGTGCCGGCCGCCGCCGATCAGATGGCGTACCCCGAGGTCCCGCCCGCCCCCGCGGGCGAGGTGACGGTCACCGGCCGGCTCAAGGCCGACGAGACGACCGGGGCCAGCGGCATCAAGGACCTCAGCGGTCTGCCGCCCCGCCAGGTGATGCTGATCAACAGCGAGCAGCAGGCAGAGCGGCTCGGCCGTGAGGTGCTCGGCGGGTACCTGGAGCAGACCGGGCCGCGGCCGGCCGGGGACACCCCCGAGCTGATCGCCGAGCCGGACCACGACTCCATCGGCGCGCACATGGCGTACGCGGTGCAGTGGTGGCTGTTCGCGTCCGGTGTACCGGTCGGGTGGGTGGTGCTGGTGCGCCGCGAGAAGCGCGACCGGGAGGCGGCGGCCGGGGCGGGGACGCAGGAGGGCGCCGCGCCCGAACCGTCCGTCGCGTGAGGGGCCGCCGGGTACGTCCCCGGCGTGAGGGCCCGGCGGACACCTCCCCGACGTGAGGCGCCGGCGGGTACGGGGCGCCAGCGGGTACGTGGCGCCGGCGGGTACGTGGCGCCGGCGGGTACGCCCTTGGCGGTGGGCGCCGCCCGCGGGACGCGCCGCCGGGTGCCGGGGCGTCACCGATGAGCCCCCGCCGCATGGCAGTTGCTTAGCCGAACGCCGGTGCGGGAACACGCCAGTCGTGACGCAACGCATCGAGGACTACGCCCTCATCGGCGACCTGCAGACCGCGGCGCTGGTGGGCAAGGACGGCTCCATCGACTGGCTGTGCCTGCCGCGCTTCGACTCGTCGGCCTGTTTCGCGGCGCTGCTCGGCGACGAGGAGAACGGCCACTGGCGGCTCGCGCCCAAGGGCGCGTCGGCGTGCACACGACGGAGTTACCTCGGTGACTCGCTCGTCCTGGAGTCCGTGTGGGAGACCCGCACGGGCACGGTACGGGTCCTCGACTTCATGCCGCAGCGGGACGAGGCACCCGATGTCGTACGGATCGTGGAGGGCATCAGCGGCACCGTCGAGATGGCGGGGGTGCTGCGGCTGCGCTTCGACTTCGGGTCGATCGTGCCGTGGGTGCGCCGTTCGGACGGCCACCGGGTGGCGATCGCCGGCCCCGACTCCGTCTGGCTGCGCAGTGAACCCGAGGTCAAGACGTGGGGCCAGCAGTTCAGCACCTGCTCGTCGTTCACGGTCGGCGCCGGGGAGAAGGTGGCGTTCGTCCTGACCTGGCACCCCTCCCACCGCCCCCGGCCGCCGCTGGTCGACCCGTACGAGTCGCTGGAGCACACGCTGGAGGACTGGAAGTCGTGGGCGGCGCAATGCTCGTACGAGGGGCCCTACCGGGACGCGGTGCTGCGCTCGCTGATCACGCTGAAGGCGCTGACGTACGCCCCCACGGGCGGGATCGTGGCCGCGCCGACGACCTCGCTGCCCGAGGAGATCGGCGGGGTGCGCAACTGGGACTACCGCTACTGCTGGCTGCGCGACTCCACGCTCACGCTGGGCGCGCTGCTGTCCGCCGGCTACCTGGAGGAGGCGGGTGCCTGGCGGGACTGGCTGCTGCGCGCGGTCGCGGGCGACCCGGCCGACCTGCAGATCATGTACGGGCTGGCGGGTGAGCGGCGGCTGCCGGAGACGGAGCTGCCCTGGCTGCGCGGGTACGCGGGGTCACGTCCGGTACGGACCGGGAACGCCGCGGTGCACCAGCTGCAGCTGGACGTGTACGGCGAGGTCATCGACTCGCTGTACCTGGCGCGCGAGGCGGGCATGGCCGCGCAGTCGCACGCGTGGAACCTCCAGCTGAGCCTGCTGAACTTCCTGGAGTCGGCGTGGCGGCGGCCCGACGAGGGCCTGTGGGAGGTGCGCGGCCCCCGGCGCCACTTCGTGCACTCGAAGGTGATGGCGTGGGTCGCCGCCGACCGTGCCGTACGGACGCTGGAGGCGCACCCGGAGCTGGGCGGCGACGCGGCGCGCTGGCGGGTGATGCGGGACGAGGTGCACCGCGAGGTGTGCGAGAAGGGCTACGACCCGGAGCGGAACACCTTCACCCAGTCGTACGGGTCCCGCGAGCTGGACGCGGCGACGCTGCTGATCCCGCGGGTCGGATTCCTCCCGCCGGACGATCCGCGCGTGGTGGGGACGGTGGACGCGGTGCGGCGGGAGCTGACGCACGACGGGCTCGTCCGCCGCTACAGCGTGGAGGGGGTGGCGATCGACGGCCTGCCGGGCGGCGAAGGCACGTTCCTGGTGTGCTCGTTCTGGCTGGCGGACGCGCTGCGGATGACGGGACGCACCAAGGAGGCCCGGGAGCTGTTCGAACGGCTGCTGGCGCTCCGCAACGACGTGGGGCTGCTGGCGGAGGAGTACGACCCGGGGGCGCGACGGCAGCTGGGCAACTTCCCGCAGGCGTTCAGCCATGTCGGACTGGTCGGAACCGCCTGCGCCCTGGCGCGCGAGGAGGCCGCCGGAGCAGGATAGGCGCATGGATCTTGGACTGAAGGACCGTGTGTACGTCGTGACGGGCGCGTCGCGGGGGCTGGGCAACGCGTCGGCGCGGGCGCTCGTGGCGGACGGGGCGAGGGTCGTGCTCTCGTCGCGCGACGAGAAGGCGGTCGCGGAGGCGGCCGCCGACCTGGGACCGGGCGCCGTGGGCGTCGCGGTGGACAACGCCGACCCGGCGGCGCCCGAGCGCCTGATCGACGCCGCCCGTACGCACTTCGGCCGGTTCGACGGCATCCTCATCAGCGTGGGCGGCCCGGCGCCGGGCTCGGCGGCGGACACCACCGAGGAGCAGTGGCGGGCGTCCTTCGACGCGGTGTTCCTGGGAGCGGTGCGCCTGGCCCGCTCGGCGGCGGCCGCACTGGGCGAGGGCGGTGTGATCGGGCTGGTGCTCTCGGGGTCGGTGCACGAGCCGATCCCGGGACTGACCATCTCCAACGGCCTGCGGCCGGGACTGGCGGGCTTCGCCAAGTCCCTCGCCAACGAGGTCGGCCCGCGCGGCATCCGCGTCGTCGGCCTGCTGCCCTCCCGGATCGACACCGACCGCGTCCGCGAACTCGACGCCCTGTCGGGCGACGCCGCCGCGGCGCGCGCGGCCAACGAGGAGCGGATCCCGCTGCGCCGCTACGGCACCCCGGAGGAGTTCGGCACCACGGCCGCGTTCCTCCTCTCCCCCGCCGCTTCGTACCTGACGGGCGTGATGCTCCCCGTGGACGGGGGCGCGCGGCACGGGTTCTGACCGACGGGCTGGTCCGGCCCGCGGCACGGCTTCGTGCCGCGGGCCGGTTCCGCGTCTTCCGAGCGGCCTCAGGGGCGCCGTCAAAGGCCGCGGAGTTCCGTGGGCGGCCCTCAGCCGGGCGGTCGGCGTCAGGTGACGCGGTCCGGGCGGTGCTTGAGGGCCCGCAAATGGGCTTCGGCCGGGAGCACGGGCAGGCCGGCCGAGGTACGGGCGTGGCCGAGGGCTTCGGACGACAGGTGCGTGAGCGTGGCGGCCGGCGACGCGTGCGGCTCCAGTGTCAGGGAGACACGGGCCTCGGGGGCCGTGCGGCGGCCGGTGAGCCGGACCCGGGCGCTGGATACGCCGTCCAGCGTCTCCGCCTCGGACTCGACCGCGTCCTCCAGCGTCCGGCCCTGCAGCACCGCGCCCTCGCCGTCGCCGGTGTCGACGAGCACCTCGGTCAGCCGTTGACGCCGCAGCTGTGCCAGCAGCCACACCAGCGCCAGCAGCACCAGGGCCGCGAGAACCGCGACAGCGACGGGCCATCGCCAGCCGCCCGTGCCGCGCCGGTCCTCCGCGAGCAGCACCGCGTCGGGGCCGCTCCACGGCCACCACGACGGCACGCCCAGGTCCAGGCCGGCCGCGAGGACCGCGCCGCCCACGCAGAGCAGCACCAGCCCGGCCAGGCCGACGAGGGCACGGTTGACGGTACGGAGCACGCCGGTCACCTCCTCTTCACCGCGTGGGCGACGTGCAGCGACAGCGACGGCGGCCGTTGCAGCCCGAGGTCCGCGATCGCCTGGTCGAGCGCCCTGCGCAGGTCGTCGTGCACCTCGTCCAGTTCCCGGAAGTGCGACACCGCCCGTACGGCGACGGCGCGCCGGCGGGTCCGGACGCGGACGGACTGCACGCCGGACACGGCCAGCGCCCGGTCACGCAGCACCAGCGCCACCGCGTTCCGGTCGAGACCGGCGCGTACGGGTACGGAGTCGCGCCGCATCGGCAGGATCGTGCGCAGCCCCGGGGTGAGGGCCAGCACGAGCAGCCACAGGCCGAGCGCCGCCGCCACCGCGGCGCCGACGCGGACATAGGTGTCGTCCAGGGGCCGGGTGGCCAGTTCGTCGGAGAGCACGCGGCGCCAGGCCATGCCCGGCCGTCCGGCATGTACCGCCGCGACGTCGTACAGCAGCAGTCCCGCGCCGCCCAGGACGACCAGCCCGACCAGTACGGCCGGGACGCGCCGCACGGACCAGAACCGCCCTTTGTCCCGTGTGCTCATCGGACCCTCCTGCGGTCCCGGCCGCCCCCGTGCGGCGAATGGAGCCGCTCCACCCGGATCGCGACCTCCGGCACCCGCAGGCCTGCGAGGGTCTCCACCCGGCGGCCGACGTGGTGGCGCACGGCTCCGCACTGGGCGCCGAGGTCCGAGGGGTATCCGAGCTCCAGGCTGATCCGGACGCGTGCGCTGTCCCGGTGCACGACGACGGACGCGTGCGGCGGCTTGCCGCCCTGCGGTACGCCGCCCTCCGGCAGGCCGTCGAGGGCCTCGCGCGCCGCCTGCGCCGCGATCTTCGCGACGACGCGGTCGGCGAGCGTCGTCGCCCCGCGGTCGGCCGCGCCGACGCGGCCGCCGCCTTCGCCGCCTGCGCCGCCGTCCTGGCGGCCACCGGGAGCTCCCGGACCGCGTGAGGCCGTCATCGCCCCCGTCACCGCGTCACCGCCTCCGGTCGTAACGGTCGCGGCTGCGGAAGAAGTCACCGGGCTCCAGGTCTCCGTCCACGAACCGCCCCACCACGAAGCCGACCGCACCCAACGCCGCGACCAGCACAAACGCGCCGAAGCCGCCGAAATACCCGGCGAACCCGAGCGCCATCCCGGCCAGCAGGCCGACCATCGCCATGCTCATCTGCGCTCCTCCGCGCTCCGCGCTTGCCTGTGACGTCGCTTGCCTGTGAGGTCCGTGGAGTCCCCGCGACTACTGGAGCCGTGTCTCCTGCTCCTCTTCTTCTTCCTCTTCCTCGGGCAGCTTCACGTCGCTGACGGCGATGTTGACCTCGACCACTTCCAGTCCGGTCATCCGCTCCACCGCCGCGATGACGTTCTCCCGGACGTCCCGGGCGACATCGATGATGGAGACGCCGTATTCGACGACGATCTCGAGGTCCAGCGCCGTCTGCACCTCTCCGACTTCGACCTTCACACCGCGCGTGACGCTCGGCCGACCGCCGGGCACGCGGTCGCGCATGGCCCCGAAGGTGCGGGACATCCCGCTGCCCATGGTGTGGACGCCGTCGACGTCCCGGGCCGCGAGTCCGGCGATCTTCTCGACCACGCCGTCGGCGATGGTGGTACGGCCGCGTGCCCCAGGGTCGGCAGAGCGCCGG
This sequence comes from Streptomyces sp. NRRL S-118, assembly GCF_000716335.1. Lineage (GTDB taxonomy): Bacteria > Actinomycetota > Actinomycetes > Streptomycetales > Streptomycetaceae > Streptomyces. The sequence goes on from NZ_KL591005.1 coordinate 54,220, forward strand.
GCCGCCGAGGCCTTCCGGGTCGCCTCGGCCGCCGGTTCCCTGATCTGCGAGGACTTCGCCACCTGGGCGGCCTGCGGGGTCTGCGAGGTATCACTCATCGCCGTTCGTCCCTTCAGGGAGGATTTGGGCTCTCTTGACCACATTAAGCCCGCTTGCTCCATCTCGCGCCGGAAATGCGGCAGTCTGGAGGAATGACGACGGCTGACGGATGGGCCACGGCGGTGCGAAGCAGGCTCGGGCTGGGGCGGCTGCTCCCGCTGGGCGGTGCGGCGGACGGGGTGTGGCTGGCGGAGCGGGCGGCGGCCGGGGTGCTGCGCCGGACGGCGTGGGCGGTGCCGGGTGTGTCACCCGGCCGGCTCCGGATCGGCCTCGCCGATCCTGAATCGGCCGGGGCGCCGGTGGTCCCGCCCCCGCCCGGCGCCCTGCCGCCCGGCCCGCTGCGCATCGAGGCGGACTTCGCGGTGCGCCTGGCGGGCAGCGGGAGCGTGCCGCTGCCGGACACCGCCGAGCTGCTGCGCACCGCCCTGCTGCGGGATGCGGAGGAACGGCTCGGCCTGCAGGTGACGGTCGCGGACCTCCGGGTGACGGCCCTGCTGGAGGCCGCGGCGCCCGGCGAGGGGCAGGCGCCGGAAGAAGCGGGCGGGGAAGAGGCGTCCGGCGCCGCGCGCGGTGCGCCAGGGGACGCCCTCGGCCCGGCGGCCGGTGCGGATGCCGGTACGGGCACGGGTACGGGTCCGGCGGCCACGACGGCCGCGGTGGTCGCGGCGGTGCCGGGCGTGCTGCGGCTGACGTCGGTGCTGGGCCCCTCCGTGCACCGGGGCGCCGACCATCTGCGTATCGAGCTGGCGACCGCGCCCGGCCACCGCGCACTGGACGTGGCGCTGGCGGTCCGGGCGGCCGTCGGCGGAACCCTGCCCGTGAGCGTCCTGGTCACGGACGTCGCGATCGGCGAGCCGTAACGGGCGCGCCGGACCGGGACAGGGGCCTACAGGAGGGACCTACTCGGAGAGGCCCGCGAGGTCGCGCAGGCGCCGGGCCTGGGCGGCGCGCTCGGCGACGCGCTGGTCCTCGTAGGTGCGCTCCTGGGCGCCGCGCAGCAGCGCCTTCGTCTCGATGACGGCGTCACGCGGCGCCGCGAGCAGCGCGGCCGCGAGGTCGCGTACGGCACCGTCCAGCTCAGCGGCCGGAACGACCAGGTTGGCGAGGCCGATGCGCTCGGCCTCGTCGGCGTGGACGAAGCGGCCGGTGGCGCAGATCTCCAGCGCCCGCGCGTAGCCGACCGCCGCGACGAGGGGGTGCGTACCCGTCAGGTCGGGCACCAGGCCCAGGCTCGTCTCGCGCATGGCGAACTGCACGTCCGGCGCGACGACGCGCAGGTCACAGGCGAGGGCGAGCTGGAACCCGGCCCCGATCGCATGCCCCTGGACCGCCGCGATCGACACGATGTCGTTGCGGCGCCACCAGGTGAACGCCTCCTGGTACTCGGCGATGACCGCGTCCAGTTCCTCGTCCGAGCCGCGCGCCAGGTCGAGGAACGACGGCTCCCCCTCGAAGCCCTCGGGCGTGAACGCCTGCCGGTCGAGCCCCGCGGAGAAGGACTTGCCCTCGCCGCGCAGCACAACGACCCGCACGCTGCCCGGGAGCGAGCGGCCGGCCTCCACCAGCGCCCGCCACAGGGCGGGCGACTGCGCGTTGCGCTTGGCCGCGTTGGCCAGGGTCACCGTGGCGACGGCGTCCTCGACGGTGAGCCGTACGCCGTCCTTGTCGAACACTTCGAGGACTGGGTCGAGCGAGGTCATGGGGCGCCTCCGGGTCCGGTGCGACTGTGCAGCCATTAAGTGACTGCACAGTAACCACCCGGCCGACACATCGATCGACCGGGTGGCCCTGCCGGAACCATTGGGCCGGTCGAGCCCGCTCGGACGTCAGCTCGGACGCCGGAACGCCGGGGACACCCGGAACACCCCAGTAGCTGTCAGGGCGTAGGGGCCTTCTTGCCCCGGGTCGCTCCGCCGCGTCCCCGCAGCGTCACCCCGGACTCGCTGAGCATCCGGTGGACGAAGCCGTAGGACCGGCCGGTTTCTTCGGCCAGTGCCCGGATGCTCGCACCGGAGTCGTACTTCTTCTTCAGGTCTGCCGCGAGCTTGTCGCGCGCGGCGCCGGTCACCCGGCTGCCCTTCTTCAGAGTCTCGGCCACCCGTGCCTCCTCATGGGAAGTGCGCCTCTGGACTTCTCATGATCACCCCTCCGGCGCCACATGGCCAGCGATTCGACAAGGTCAGTGCTGCAAGGTTTCGCCACCGGAAGGTCACCGCACGGTCACCGTCCCGACCGGAAGATCGGCGGCACGGCGGGCGCGGCGACGAAGTACCAGGTCAGGACGGTACGCGGGACGGACGGTCGAGCCGGAGGCGGAAGGCGGGCCTCCGCAGCCCGCCACGCCGCGGTACGAGACGCACTCACTCAGATGAAGGATCACGCGTAAGCCGAATGATCCATACGGAGATGATCAGCAAGGCCCCGGGCAGCCCTGGCCGCAGCACAGGGAGGCCCGGAAGAGGCCCGGAGGAGGCCGCGGCGGACACCGCGGGGGTCAGGCGAGCGCGACGAGGTCGGCGTAGTCGGCGCCCCAGAGGTCCTCGACGCCGTCGGGCAGCAGGATGATCCGCTCCGGCTGCAGCGCCTCGACCGCCCCCTCGTCGTGCGTGACGAGGACGACCGCGCCCTTGTACGTGCGCAGCGCGCCGAGGATCTCCTCGCGGCTGGCCGGGTCGAGGTTGTTCGTCGGCTCGTCGAGGAGCAGCACGTTCGCCGAGGAGACGACCAGCGTGGCCAGCGCCAGGCGGGTCTTCTCGCCGCCGGAGAGCACACCGGCCGGCTTGTCGACGTCGTCGCCGGAGAAGAGGAAGGAGCCGAGCACCTTGCGGACCTCGACGAGGTCCATGTCGGGCGCGGCGGACCGCATGTTCTCCAGGACCGTGCGGTCCGGGTCGAGGGTCTCGTGCTCCTGGGCGTAGTAGCCGAGCTTCAGGCCGTGGCCCGGGGTGACCTGGCCCGTGTCCGGCGTCTCCACGCCGGCGAGCAGCCGCAGCAGCGTGGTCTTGCCCGCGCCGTTGAGGCCGAGGATGACGACCCGCGAGCCCTTGTCGATGGCGAGGTCGACGTCGGTGAAGATCTCCAGGGAGCCGTACGACTTGGACAGGCCCTCCGCGGTGAGCGGGGTCTTGCCGCAGGGGGCCGGGTCCGGGAACCGCAGCTTGGCGACCTTGTCGGAGGCGCGGACGTCCTCGAGGCCGGCCAGCAGCCGCTCGGCGCGGCGGGCCATGTTCTGCGCGGCGACCGTCTTGGTGGCCTTGGCGCGCATCTTGTCGGCCTGCGCGTTGAGGGCGGCGGCCTTCTTCTCGGCGTTGGCGCGCTCGCGCTTGCGGCGCTTCTCGTCGGCCTCGCGCTGCTGCTGGTACAGCTTCCAGCCCATGTTGTAGATGTCGATCGCGGAGCGGTTGGCGTCCAGGTAGAACACCTTGTTGACCACGGTCTCGACGAGGTCGACGTCGTGGGAGATCACGATGAAGCCGCCGCGGTACGTCTTGAGGTAGTCACGCAGCCAGACGATCGAATCGGCGTCGAGGTGGTTGGTGGGCTCGTCCAGGAGCAGGGTGTCGGCGTCCGAGAAGAGGATGCGGGCCAGCTCGACGCGGCGGCGCTGACCGCCGGAGAGCGTGTGGAGCGGCTGGCCGAGGACGCGGTCCGGGAGGCCGAGCGCATGGGCGATGGTGGCGGCCTCGGCCTCGGCGGCGTACCCGCCCTTGGTGAGGAACTCGGTCTCCTGGCGCTCGTACTGCCGCAGCGCCTTCTCGCGGGTGGCGCCCTGGCCGCTGGAGATGCGCTCCTCGTTCATCCGCATCTTGCGGATGAGGACGTCGAGACCGCGGGCGGACAGGATGCGGTCGCGGGCCAGGACGTCGAGGTCACCGGTGCGCGGGTCCTGCGGGAGGTAGCCGACCTCACCCGAGCGGGCGATGGTGCCGGCGGCCGGGATGCCCTCGCCCGCGAGGCACTTGGTGAGGGTGGTCTTGCCGGCGCCGTTGCGGCCGACCAGGCCGATGCGGTCACCCTTGGCGACGCGGAAGGAAGCGGACTCGATGAGGATGCGGGCACCGGCGCGCAGCTCGATGCCGGAAGCGGTGATCACGGACAGACTCCAGGGCGGTATGGACGGCGGAAGGACGGCGAGGTGCGGTGGCTTCGACGCCGGCTAATGCACAGGGAGAATGGCCATACGGGCCAGTCTAACGGGCGGGTGCAACTGCTTTTCGGCACGCTTTCGTCAGCGGCGGGCGGCCGTATCGCCCCGCCCCGCGCCCTGCCCGGTCCCGTCCTCGCCCACTGTTCGGTTCGGTCCCGGGCCCGGGACGGTCCTGCGTACGGGGCGGCTGTAGTGCGCCGACGACTGCCGGGCGGGCCGTACGGCCCGGTTCAACACCTTCCGGTGACCGGCGGCCGCTCGGGGCTGCGATGTCAGTGGCGGCTGCCAGACTGAGCAACAGCTGAGATCCGGATCACAGTCGAAAGGTCGCAAGGTCGAATCGAGCGCGAATCGGAGCGTGAGCAGCATGGCGGACGTACCGAGCATCTATCCGACGATCCTTTACGAGGACGCGAAGGCAGCCATCAGAACGCTGAAGGAAGCCTTCGGGTTCACCGAGGTGAGTGTGTACGAGGGCGAGGACGGCTCCGTCGTCCACTCCGAGCTGGCCTGCGGAAACGGCATGGTGATGCTGGGCACCAAGGGCGGCGACGGCGTGTTCGCCAAGGCGATGGCAGGGGCGGGCCCGGTGGGGGTGTACGTCGTCGTGGACGACGTGGACGCGCACCATGCGCGCGCGGTGGAGCACGGGGTGGAGATCCTGATGCCGCCGACGGACCAGGACTACGGCTCGCGGGACTACATGGCGCGGGACGGCGAGGGCAACGTCTGGAGCTTCGGGACGTACGCCCCCGGCGTGGCGGCGGGCTAGGAACCCGCGGCCCGGCCGCTCGCCGGGGCCTCGGGCGGTGAGGCTTCCCGGCGGGCGGGGGAACCGGGGTGCGTGCCTGCGGTCAGGCTCCGCCGGTGTGGACCTGGAAGGCCGCGCGGCGCATCGCCTTGGCGAGGGCCGGATCGGGGTGGGCCGCGGCCAGGGCGACCAGGACCTGCACGGTGCGGGGGTGGCCGACCGCGCGGACCTCGTCGAGAAGGGCGGGGACCGTGCCCTGGACGGCGGACTCCAGGTGACGGACGAGCAGGCTGGCCTCCCCGTGGTCGGCGACGGCCGCGGCCGTGTCCACCCAGAGCCAGGTGGCCTCCTCGCGGGTGAGGACGTCCGGCGCGTCGTCGGGGTCGGCGCCCTCGTACTCGGCGAGCCACAGCAGGGCGTAGGGGCGCAGCGAGACCTCCTGCGCGGCGGTCCGCACCTCGCCCTCGGCCGCGGCGCCGACCACCCGCAGGGCCTCGAAGGCGAGGCCGCGCAGCAGGGCGTCCTCGCCGCGCGCGACGTCGAGGAGCTCGGTGACGGCGCTGCCGACCGGGCGGGCGGCGAGCCAGGCGCGGTATTCGGCGCGGGCCGGGCCGGGGGTGAGGCGGGCGCAGGCGCGCAGCATGTCCTCGGCGGACTGCTCGATGTGGCCGGCCGGGCTCTGTGCCGCGACACAGATCTGCTCCAGCTTGACCCAGACCGCCCAGTTGCCGAGCGGGGTGAGGGTGGCCTGGCCCTCGCCGAGGGTCAGGGCCCCGACGGCGGCCAGGCCCTCCAGCGCCCAGCCCAGCAGGCGGGCGAGGGAGTCGGGGCCCGGCAGCGGCTCGGGCACGTGCTCCCGCGGCGCCCCACCGGCCGCGGAGCCGGGCACGGGGCCCGTGGGCACCTCGCAGCGCTCCTCGCGGAGTTCCGCGACGCGCTGCTGGAGCAGATCGAGCAGGGACGGCACCGGTACGGGGCCGGCGGAGAGCTGGAGGAGGGAGAGCACCTGGGGCACCGCTTCCACGACCTCGGCCACGGCGGCGGGCGCGACGTCCCCGGGCGCCGGGTGGACGAGCGACCAGGCGTCGAAGAGGGCGACCCAGCCGCGCAGGACGGCCGAGTCGTCGCGGTCCCAGGCGCGCAGCCGCCACCCGGGGCGCGCCGTGCCGTCGTGCAGCTCCACGAGGCCGGCGAGACGGGCCCGGTCCCAGCCGGCGCGTACCTGCTCCGGTGTCAGGCCGAGGGCGGCGGCGGCGCGTTCCTGGGCGGGGGTGGCCTCGGGGTGGCGCTCGACGGCTGCCCAGCGGGCGATGCGCACGGCGTCATCGAGGACGGCCCTCGCCTGACGGGCCAGCTCGGCAGGGGGCGGCGTGCCCTCGGGCGGCCGCGGCGCCGGCCGGGTGCGCCGGGTCGTCACAGCCCGTCGGGCCGTGGACAGGGGCCGCGGACGGACGAGTCGGAGTCTGGAGTTGCGCGCCAGTTGCTCATCAGGCTTTCGAGACGTCACGGGGGCAGTCTTCCCGCTGACGGCCCGAAAGCCCAAACGGAATGGGATTCGCCGGGCTCCGGGTGCACAGGAGGGGGGTGCTACAGGAGGGGGTGCTACAGGAGGGGGGTGAGGAAGCGGCGCAGGGTTTCCTCGTAGCGGTGGGGGTCGGCGTTCCACATGGCGCCGTGCGGCGCCTCCGGGACCGCGTGAAGGGTGACCAGGTCGGGGCGGCGGGCGGCCAGTTCGCGCGAGCCCTGCCAGGGGGCGAGATGGTCGTCCGGGCCGTGGAGGAGGAGCGTCGGCACGCGCAGCCCGTCGGCGTCGGCGGCTTCGGCGATGCGGTCGGGGTGCACGCCCGTCCTGCCCTGGGCGGCGCGGACCGCGAGCGGCAGCAGCGGCGCGGGCGTGCGGCGGGCGGTGGCCAGGGCGCGGAGGGTGGTCTCCCATTCGAGGACCGGGGAGTCCAGCACCAGGCCGGTGATGCGGTCGCGAAGACCGGAGTTGGCGGCGGCGTGCAGGGCCATGGAGGCACCGGTGGACCAGCCGTACAGGATGACGCGGTCGGCGCCGCGGCGTACGGCGTGCCGGATCGCCGCGTCCAGGTCGCGCCACTCCGAGTCCCCGAGGTGGCCGAGGCCGTCCGCGGGGCGCGGGGCGCCCGGGTCGCCGCGGTAGGCGGGGGCGAGCACGGGGAGCCGCAGGCCGTGCAGGAAGCCCATGACGTTCAGGGTGTGTTCGCGGGTGGTGCCGAGGCCGTGGACGGCGATGACCCAGGTGGACCGGGTGGCGGGGACGAACCAGGCGGGCATCTCGCCCAGTTCGCCCTGGATGTCCATATCCTCGTGGGCGAGGCCGAGGGCGGTGGCGGGGGTGCCGGTGTGCAGCTGGGGGGTGAGCCTCACGCGGCTGCCGGGGGCGAGGGTGCCGCGGGACACGCTCTCCAGGCGGCGCACGACGGTGTCGGCGGTGTGCGGCACGTCGGCCAGGACGGGTCCGACGACCGCGTGGACCTCCGGGCCCTGGAGGCCGTAGGTGCCGGGGCGCAGCGAGGCCAGGTGTCGGGTCAGGGTGACCTGGCCGGCGGCGGTGGCGTGCACGGTGAGCCGGGGTTCCCCGGGCAGGGGCCGGCCGGGCCGCGGCCTGAGCGCGGCGTCGCTTGCGTACCGGCCGGCCGCGATCGTGGCCGCGCCGACACCGATGAGGGTGGTGACGGCCGCTGCCGTCGCTGTAGCCGGGCGCACCGCTCCATCTTCGTCGGGGCGCCCCCGCGCTGCCAGTGGGCCTGCTCCGCCGGTGGCGGCTCCCTCACGGCTGCCGGGTCCCGCCGGGGGCACCCTGCCAGCGCGGTGCCGGGCCCGGCGAACCGGCGCCCATGGCGGCGAACACGACCGCTGCCGGGCCGCAGCAGCGGGCGGGGCGCGGTGCGGTGATGCCGACGACGAGGTCCCGGCCGGCCGCGGAGCCCGGCCCCGGAGCCCCTGGCGCGGGGGGCCGGGGTGCACCGCCCCCGAACCCCTGGCGCGGGGCGGCCGGCATGCACCCGCGGGAGCCCCTGGCGCGGCGCGGTCCTGCCCAAGACAGCCACCCGGGCCAGCTGGGGAGCCCGAGCCCCTGGCGCGGGACGGGCGGGGGCATCGCCCCGGGTCACCCACTGCCCTCGGGCCGGAGGCCGCGCGGGCGGGTGCCGTCGCGGGCCGCCAGGCAGGGCAGGGCCGGAGCCCCCGGGACCCGATCATCATCCGCGGGCCGGCCCCGGGCGCCCGGCGCCCGCAGTCGCGGCGCCGGAGGATCAGCCGCGCTGGCCGTAGCCGTGGAGTTTGGTGGCGGCGGCGTCGAGGTCGGCGGGGGTCAGGAGGGTCGGGGTGTGGCCGGGGACCGAGGTGGCGGTGAGCCAGAGGCGGCACATCCATTCGAGCTGGGCCGTGCGGTCGTAGGCCTGGTCGAGGGTGTCGCCGTAGGTGACCGTGCCGTGGTTGCGCAGCAGGCAGCCCGTGCGGCCGTCGAGGGCGCGCAGCATGTGGTCGGCGAGCTCCTGCGTGCCGTACAGGGCGTACGGGGCGACGCGGACCGGGCCGCCGAGAGCCGCGGTCATGTAGTGGACCGGGGGGAGCTCGGCGACCAGGGTGGAGACCGCGGTGGCGTGCACGGCGTGGGTGTGGACCACCGCGCGGGCCGGGGTGCGGCGGTAGGTCTCCAGGTGCATGGGCAGCTCGCTGGTGGGCGTGAGCGTGCCGCGGACCTGGCGTCCGTCCAGGTCGACGGCCGTGATGTCGGCGGGGGTGAGCCGGTCGTAGGGGACGCCGCTGGGGGTGACGAGGACGAGGTCGCCGACCCGTACGGAAACGTTTCCGGAGGTTCCGACGACCAACCCGTCCGCCACCGTCCTGCGGGCGGTGGCCACCAGGGCGTCCCATGCCCGTTCGATCGCTTCGCGAGGCTCGGCCGTGTCCTGTGTCATGCACCCGATCCTGTCAGGCCGGCGTCCGGACGGGCATCCGGGTATGTGACATGCATCTCCCCGGAATGACGCGAAACGGCGGCAAACCCGACTTCCCGGGCCCGTGAGCACTGGGCTCCGGCCGTCCGCCGCGGAATCGGAGGCTTCCACTCCGGATCTTCGGACACCATGGCGCCCGACCCAGTTCACCTTCCGTTCACTCAGGTTGCTTACGTTCACCGAGCCACTGACGTCGAACGATTGCCTGGGTAAATGGAACACATCACGCTGCTGCTCGCCATTGTGGTCGTGACAGCTCTAGTGTTCGATTTCACGAACGGTTTCCATGACACCGCCAACGCGATGGCCACCACCATCTCGACCGGCGCCCTGAAGCCCAAGACGGCGGTGGCCATGTCCGCCGTGCTGAACCTGGTCGGCGCGTTCCTGTCCGTCGAGGTCGCCAAGACGATCTCCAGCGGGCTGGTGAACGAAGAAGGCATCACACCGGAGGTCATCTTCGCGGCGCTCGTCGGCGCCATCCTCTGGAACCTCGTGACCTGGCTGGTGGGGCTGCCCTCCAGCTCCTCCCACGCCCTCATGGGCGGCCTCGTCGGCGCCACCATCGCCTCGGTCGGCGTGAGCGGCGTCAACGGCGGCGTCGTCGTCACCAAGGTCCTCATCCCGGCCGTCGCGGCCCCGCTGGTCGCGGGCCTCGCCGCGATGCTGGCGACCCGGCTGACGTACAAGGCCGGCGCCAACATCGACGAGAAGACCGGCCGCAAGGGCTACCGCGCCGGTCAGATCGCCTCCGCGGGCCTGGTCTCCCTCGCCCACGGCACCAACGACGCACAGAAGACCATGGGCATCATCACCCTGGCGCTGGTCGCCGGCGGCATCCTCGCCCCCGGTTCGAACCCGCCGCTGTGGGTGATCGTCTCCGCCGGTGTGGCCATCGCGCTCGGCACCTACCTCGGCGGCTGGCGCATCATCCGCACCATGGGCAAGGGCCTCACCGACCTCCAGCCGCAGCAGGGCTTCGCCGCCCAGACCAGCGCGGCCACGGTCATCCTCGCCTCCTCCAACCTGGGCTTCTCGCTCTCGACGACGCACTCCTGCTCCGGCGCCGTGATGGGCGCGGGCCTCGGCCGCAAGGGCGGCGTCGTCCGCTGGTCCACCGCCACCCGGATGTTCGTCGCGTGGGGCCTGACCCTGCCGGCCGCCGGCCTCGTCGCCGCCGCCTCGGAGTACGTGACCCAGCAGGGCGACTGGGGCGTCGCCGCCGTCGCGGTCTTCCTGGTCGCCTCCTGCGCCGCGATCTGGTTCATCTCCCGCCGCCAGGTCGTCGACCACACCAACGTCAACGACGTGGAGCCGGCGGACAGCGAGCCCGCCGGTGTCGTGACCACCGCCATCGCCGCGGTCACGCCGCCCCCGGCCGGTGCCGTCGCCGCCACCGTCGCCTCCGACGACCTCAAGGCCACCATCCCGGCCACGGCCGGTGAGACCGCCCCGGCTCCCGCCGCCACGGTGTAAGGAAAGAACAGCATGAAGATCGACTGGGCAGCTCTCGGCTCCGTGTTCGGCGTGAGCCTCGTGGCCACCGTCGCACTGGTGGGCCTGTTCACCCTCGGCATCGCCGGCCTCTCCAAGCAGGAGCAGGCCGCCGCGAACGGCGGCTCGGCCGTCATGGCCCGCACCGGTGCCTACGCGGCGTTCGCGCTGTGCGCGGCCGCCATCGCCTTCGGGATCTATCTGATCGTCACCTGAGCACCGGGCCCCGTCCGACCAGGACCGGGCCCGTCCTTCCAGGACCCGATCGTCCGGCCGGGCCGGCCGCACCTCCACGGTGCGGCCGGCCCGGCCGCGTCCTGTGGGCCTCGGCACACTGTCCCGCCGCAGGTCAAGGGTGAGTTGACGGGCCTTCGCGGGCCGTGGTGGACTGCCCGGGCCATCTACGGCGGCAGGAGAGGAAGCCGGTGCGAATCCGGCGCGGTCCCGCCACTGTGAGTCCGGCCCTGGGGGCCCGGACGAGTCAGGAACTCTCGCCGCCGGTCACGTCGAGCCAGGGCGCGGACCCTGAGTGAGGACATCGCCATGCCCGGCTGCGTATCAGCTGCGTACAGACCCATGACTCCGCACATCCGAGGCCGGCGAGACGTATCGGCCTGCTGACCCGATGCGCGGCAATCACACTGACATCGCGCGCGGCCGTGTCCTCACGGGCCGCGTCACCAGCGCCGGCACCGGGAAGCACCGTGCCTCCGGCCACCGTGTCTTCGCGTACGGCGCCGCCGCCGGCCTCGCCGTCGATCTGCTCCTCGCCGACCCCCGCCGCGGCCATCCCGTCGCCGCCTTCGGGCGCGCGGCAGCGCGCGTGGAGAGCGCCTTGTGGCGCGACCACCGCGGGTGGGGTGTGCTGCACGCCGCCGTGTGCGCCGGGGGCGCGGCCGGTGCGGCGGCGCTCGCGGAACGGGCGGTACGCGGGCGGCGCACCGCCGCCGTCGCCCTGACCGCGGCCTCCGTGTGGGCGGTCGTCGGCGGGACGACGCTGGGCCGTGAGGCCCGCGCCATCGGCGGCGCCCTGGCCGTCGGGGACCTGGAGGTGGCCCGGGAACGGCTGCCGCACCTGTGCGGCCGCGATCCACAGGCCCTGGACGGCCCGGGCATGGCCCGCGCGGTCGTGGAGTCGGTCGCCGAGAACACCTCCGACGCCGTGGTCGGCGCCCTCGTGTGGGGCGCGTTCGGCGGCGTGCCGGGCCTCGTCGCCTTCCGGGCCGTGAACACCCTGGACGCGATGGTCGGCCACAAGTCGCCCCGCTACCGCCGCTTCGGCTGGGCCTCGGCCCGCCTGGACGACGTGGCCGGCTGGCCCGGCGCCCGGCTGACCGCCGCACTCGCGGCGGTCGCGGGCGGCGACCCGCGGGGCGCGGTACGGGCCTGGCGCGCCGACGCGGCGAAGCACCCGAGCCCCAACGCGGGCCCGGTGGAGGCGTCCTTCGCGGGCGCGCTGGGGATACGGCTCGGCGGGACGCTCTCGTACGGCGGACGGGTCGAGCACCGGCCCGTCCTCAACGCGGGCGGCCGGGAGGTCGACGTGGCGGACATCGAACGGGCGGTGCGGCTGTCGCGCCGGGTGAGTGTCCTCACGCTCGCGGTCTGCGCGGGCGGACGACTGGCGTACGGGGCGATCAAGCGGAGGCGTACATGAGGGGTGGGGGGCTGCTCGTCGCGGGCACCACGTCCGACGCGGGCAAGAGCGTCGTCACGGCCGGCATCTGCCGCTGGCTGGTCCGGCAGGGCGTGCGGGTCGCGCCGTTCAAGGGCCAGAACATGTCGCTCAACTCGTTCGTGACGCGTGAGGGAGCGGAGATCGGGCGGGCGCAGGCCATGCAGGCGCAGGCCGCGCGGGTCGAGCCGACCGCGCTGATGAACCCGGTACTGCTCAAGCCGGGCAGCGACCGCTCCAGCCAGGTCGTGCTCATGGGCAGGCCGGTCGGCGAGCTGAGCGCCCGGGGCTACCACGGCGGCAAGCAGCGCGAGCTGCTGGAGCCGGTGCTGGACTGCCTGCAGCGGCTGAGGGACTCGTACGACGCCGTGATCTGCGAGGGCGCGGGCAGCCCTGCCGAGATCAACCTGCGCCGTACCGACATCGTCAACATGGGCATCGCGCGCGCCGCGCGGTTCCCCGTCCTCGTGGTCGGCGACATCGACCGGGGCGGGGTCTTCGCGCAGTTCTTCGGGACGACGGCGCTGCTGGCGCCCGAGGACCAGGAGTTGGTCGCGGGGTACCTGGTGAACAAGTTCCGGGGCGACGTCACGCTCCTGGAGCCGGGGCTCGACATGCTGCTGGGCCTGACCGGCCGGCGCACCTTCGGTGTCCTGCCGTACGCGCACGGGCTCGGCATCGACGAGGAGGACGGGCTGCGGGTGTCCCTGCGGGGCACCGTCCGCGAGTCGGTCGTCGCGCCGCCGGTGGGCGAGGACGTGCTGCGGGTCGCCGTCTGCGCCGTGCCGCTCATGTCGAACTTCACCGACGTCGACGCGCTGGCGGCCGAACCGGGCGTCGTGGTGCGGTTCGTGGACCGCCCGGAGGAGCTCGTCGACGCGGACCTGGTCGTCGTGCCGGGCACACGCGGCACGGTCAGGGCGCTGGCGTGGCTGCGGGAGCGCGGCCTCGCGGACGCGATCGCGCGGCGGGCTGCCGAGGGCCGCCCGGTCCTCGGCATCTGCGGCGGCTTCCAGGCGCTCGGCGAGCGCATCGAGGACGACGTCGAGTCCCGGGCCGGTGAGGTCGCGGGCCTGGGGCTGCTGCCGGTACGGGTGCGGTTCGCGCCGGAGAAGACCCTGGCGCGGCCGGCCGGCGAAGCCCTCGGCGAGCGCGTCGAGGGGTACGAGATCCACCACGGCGTCGCCGACGTGCGCGGTGGCGAGCCGTTCCTGGACGGCTGCCGGGTGGGGGCCGTCTGGGGCACGCACTGGCACGGCTCCCTGGAGAGCGACGGCTTCCGCCGGGCGTTCCTGCGGGACGTCGCGGCCGCGGCCGGGCGGCGCTTCGTGCCCGCGCCCGACACGTCGTTCGGCGCGCTGCGCGAGGAGCAGCTCGACCGGCTCGGCGACCTGATCGAGGAACACGCGGACACGGACGCGCTCTGGAAGCTGATAGAGGCGGGGCCCCCGGCGGGGCTGCCGTTCCTGCCCCCGGGGGCGCCGTGAGCACCGGCGGCCCCCGCACACGCGACACCTCCTCCGAAGCCGGATGGAAGCCACTCGAAGGAGTGATCACAGCATGAGCACCCGGTATCCGTTCACCGCCGTCGTCGGCATGGACGACCTGCGGCTGGCGTTGCTGCTCAACGCCGTCAGCCCGGCGGTGGGCGGCGTCCTCGTCCGGGGCGAGAAGGGCACGGCCAAGAGCACCGCGGTCCGCGCCCTGGCCGACCTGCTGCCCGAGGTGACGGTCGTGCCGGGCTGCCGGTTCAGCTGTGATCCGGCCGCGCCGGATCCCGCGTGCCCGGACGGCCCGCACGGCACCGGCACCGCCTCGTCGCGCCCCGCGCGCATGGTCGAGCTCCCGGTGGGGGCGTCCGAGGACCGGCTCGTGGGCGCGCTGGACATCGAGCGGGCCCTGGCGGAGGGCGTGAAGGCGTTCGAGCCGGGACTCCTGGCGCAGGCGCACCGCGGGATCCTGTACGTGGACGAGGTCAACCTGCTGAGCGACCATCTGATCGACCACCTCCTCGACGCCGCCGCCATGGGCGCCTCGTACGTCGAGCGCGAAGGCGTCTCGGTGCGGCACGCCGCCCGCTTCCTGCTGGTGGGGACGATGAACCCGGAGGAGGGCGAGCTGCGGCCGCAGCTCCTCGACCGGTTCGGCCTCACGGTGGAGGTGGCCGCCTCCCGCGACCCGGACCAGCGGGTGGAGGTCGTCCGGCGGCGGCTGGCGTTCGACGACGACCCGGCCGGCTTCGCGGCGCGGTGGGCCGGCGAGGAGAGCGCGCTGCGGGAGCGCATCGCGGCCGCGCGGGCGCTGCTGCCGGAGGTGCGGCTGGGTGACGACGCGCTGCGCCGGATCGCGGCGACGTGCGCCGCCTTCGAGGTGGACGGCATGCGCGCGGACATCGTGATGGCCCGTACGGCGACGGCGCTGGCCGCGTGGGCGGGCCGTACCGACGTCACCGCGGAGGACGTGCGGCAGGCGGCCCTGCTGGCCCTGCCGCACCGGCGTCGGCGCAATCCCTTCGACGCGCCGGGGCTCGACGAGTCCAAGCTGGACGAGACGCTGGAGGAGTCCGGGGGTGGCGACGACCCCGACCCCGACCCGGATCCCGACGGCGGTCCCGGCGGTGGCCCCGGCGGTGGCGGCGGTCCGGAGGACGGTGTGCCTCCGCAGGCCGGGCCGCCTTCCGGCGAGCGCCCGCAGGCGGAGGAGCCGGCCGGGCCCGGCGCCCAGGGCGGTCCCGGGGGCCGTGAACAGGCCCCGGCCAAGGCTGCCGAGCCGTTCCGCACGAAGGTGCTGAGCGTGCCGGGCCTCGGTGAGGGCGCGGCGGGGCGTCGCTCCCGCGCGCGTACCGAGCACGGCAGGACCACGGGGGCGACGCGGCCGCGCGGCGCGCTGACCAAGCTGCACCTGGCGGCGACCGTCCGGGCGGCGGCGCCGCACCAGCGGGCGCGCGGCCGGTCGGGGCCGGGTCTCGTCGTACGGCGCGACGACTTGCGTCAGGCGACGCGGGAGGGGCGCGAGGGGAACCTGGTGCTGTTCGCGGTGGACGCCTCCGGTTCGATGGCGGCCCGGCAGCGGATGGGCGCGGTCAAGGGCGCGGTGCTGTCGCTGCTGCTGGACGCGTACCAGCGGCGCGACAAGGTCGGCCTGGTCACCTTCCGCGGCGCGGCCGCCGATGTCGCCCTGCCGCCGACATCGTCGGTGGACGCGGCGGCGGCGCGCCTGGAGCAACTGCCGACCGGCGGGCGCACCCCGCTCGCGGCCGGGCTGCTCAAGGCCCATGACGTGCTGCGGGTGGAGCGGCTGCGCGATCCGTCGCGCCGCCCGCTGCTTGTCGTCGTGACGGACGGCCGGGCGACGGGGGGTCCGGAGCCGCTGGCGCTGGCCGCGCGGGCCGCCGGGCTGCACGCCGCCGAGGGGACCGCGTCCGTGGTCGTGGACTGCGAGTCCGGTCACGTACGGCTGGGGCTGGCCGCCGAGCTGGCCCGTCACCTCGGGGGCACCGCCGTCACGCTCGACGAACTGCGCGCGGACTCGATCGCGGGTCTGGTCAGGGACGTAACTGCAACGAGAAGGGCCGCTTGATGCCGCAGGGACAGCCGACCGTCGTACCGGACGACGGACTCACCACCCGCCAGCGCCGCAACCGCGCGCTGGTGATGGTGCACACGGGAATCGGCAAGGGGAAGTCGACCGCAGCCTTCGGCATGGCGCTGCGCGCCTGGAACCAGGGCTGGCCGATCGGGGTCTTCCAGTTCGTCAAGTCCGCCAAGTGGAAGGTCGGCGAGGAGAACGCCCTCAAGGCGCTCGGCGAGACCGGCAAGGGCGGGACCGTCACCTGGAACAAGATGGGCGAGGGCTGGTCCTGGATCCAGCGCGAGGTCGCCGAGGGCGAGCAGTCGCACGAGGACAAGGCGCGCGAGGGCTGGGAGCAGGTCAAGCGCGACCTCGCCGAGGAGAGGTACAAGTTCTACGTCCTCGACGAGTTCGCCTACCTGCTGCACTGGGGCTGGATCGACACGGCCGAGGTCGTCGAGGTGCTGCGGAACCGGCCAGGTCAGCAGCACGTGGTGATCACCGGCCGCAACGCGCCGCAGGAGCTGCTGGACTTCGCCGATCTGGTCACCGACATGTCGAAGGTCAAGCACCCGATGGACGCGGGTCAGAAGGGCCAGCGGGGCATCGAGTGGTGACGTCTCCCCCGCGCCTCGTCATCGCCGCGCCCTCGTCGGGCGCCGGCAAGACCACGGTGGCGACCGGCCTGATGGCCGCGTTCGCGGGCCGTGGCCTGGCGGTGTCGCCGCACAAGGTCGGCCCCGACTACATCGACCCCGGGTACCACGCGCTCGCGACCGGCCGCCCGGGCCGCAACCTCGATGCGTACATGTGCGGTACGGAACTGATCGCGCCGCTCTTCGCGCACGGCGCGCGCGGCTGCGACCTGGCCGTCGTCGAGGGAGTGATGGGCCTGTACGACGGCGCCGCCGACCAGGGCGAGCTGGCGTCCACGGCGCAGGTGGCGAAGCTGCTGAAGGCGCCGGTGGTGCTGGTGGTGGACGCGTCGTCCCAGTCGCGGTCGGTGGCGGCGCTGGTGCACGGCTTCGCGTCGTGGGACCCCGGGGTGCGGATCGGCGGGGTGATCCTCAACAAGGTGGCGACCGACCGGCACGAGCACCTGCTGCGCGAGGCGCTCGGGGAGTCGGGCGTGCCCGTGCTGGGCGTGCTGCGGCGCGCCCCGGCGGTGGCGACGCCGTCGCGGCACCTGGGGCTGGTGCCGGTGGCCGAGCGGCAGGCGCAGGCGGTCGAGGCGGTGGCCGCCCAGGCGGAGCAGGTGCGGGCGGGCTGCGACCTGGACGCGCTGCTGGCGCTGGCGCGGTCGGCGCCGCCGCTCGCGGCGCAGGCGTGGGCACCGGAGCTCGAACCGGTGGCGGGGCGCCCGGTGGTGGCCGTCGCGGGCGGCGCGGCCTTCACGTTCTCGTACGCCGAGCACGCCGAGCTGCTGACGGCCGCGGGGGCGCGCGTCGTGTCGTTCGACCCGCTGCGCGACGAGGAACTGCCCGAGGGGACGCGCGGTTTGGTCATCGGCGGCGGGTTCCCCGAGATGTACGGCTCCGAGCTGTCGGCCAACGCGCGGCTGCGCAAGGCGGTCGCGGAACTGGCCGCGTCGGGGGCCCCGGTGGCGGCGGAGTGCGCCGGGCTGCTGTACCTGGCGCGCTCGCTGGACGGGCAGCCGATGTGCGGGGTGCTGGACGCCGACGCGCGCATGTCGCAGCGGCTCACCCTGGGCTACCGGGACGCGGTCGCGGTGAGCGACAGCCCGCTGGCCGCGGCGGGGACGCGGATGCGGGGGCACGAGTTCCACCGCACGGTCCTGGAGCCGGGTGCCGGACCGTCCCCCGCGTGGGGGCTGCGGCAGCCGGAGACGCGGGTGGAGGGCTTCGTCCAGGGAGGTGTGCACGCGAGTTACGTGCACACGCACTGGGCGGCGGTGCCCGGGGCGGCGCGGCGGTTCGTGGAGTTCTGCGCGCGGTGAGGTCGCTGGTG
The DNA here is from genome assembly GCF_000716335.1 of Streptomyces sp. NRRL S-118. Taxonomy (GTDB): domain Bacteria; phylum Actinomycetota; class Actinomycetes; order Streptomycetales; family Streptomycetaceae; genus Streptomyces. The sequence continues at coordinate 71,910 of NZ_KL591005.1, forward strand.
GTCGGGGTGGGCGCCGGGCGCGGGGTGTCCGCCGACACGGTGCTCGGCCTGATCGAGGAGACGCTGCGGGACGCCGGGTTGCCGGCGGACGACGTGGTGGAGCTGGCGACCGTCGCCGCGAAGGCGGAGGAACCGGGCATCGTGCTGGCCGCGGCACGGCTCGGTGTGCCGCTGCGGTCCTACGCCGCAACGGAGTTGGCGCGGGTCGCGGTGCCGAACCCCTCGGCGGCCGTGGCCGCCCGCGCCGGGACGCCGTCCGTGGCGGAGGCGGCGGCGCTGGCGGGCGGCGGCGAACTCCTCGTACCGAAGCGGAAGGCGGCGGAGCCGGACGCACGGGCGACGTGTGCGGTGGCGCGCAGGCGATTGTTGAATGTGGGCCCCGGGTACACCGGTGGGGAAACGGCGTTGACAGCACGGCCGGCGCCGGAGTCTTTAGACAGGGAACGCCCGTAGGGCGTCCGTCCACCGTCGGTTCACCCCTGCCCCTTCACCCCCCACCACCCCCCACCACCCCCATGGCGGCCATGCATACCCACACTGATACCCACGATCTGCGTCACCACGGCGACGCGGAGGTCCGGGACGAGAAGCTGACCGATCTCGCGGTCAACGTCCGCGCGCACACTCCTCCCGACTGGCTGCGCGAGCGCATCGCCCGGTCGCTGACCGGTCTCGCCGCCTATCCGGACGGGCGGGCGGCGCGGGCCGCGGTCGCCGCCCGGCACGATCTGCCCGGTGAGCGGGTGCTGCTGACGGCCGGGGCCGCGGAGGCGTTCGTGCTGCTGGCGCGGGCGCTGCCGGTGCGAAGACCGGTGGTGGTGCACCCTCAGTTCACCGAGCCCGAGGCGGCGCTGCGGGACGCGGGGCACGAAGTGCGCCGGGTGCTGCTGCGCGCGGAGGACGGCTTCCGGCTGGACCCGGCGGCGGTCCCGGAGGACGCGGACCTGGTGGTGGTCGGCAACCCGACCAACCCGACGTCCGTGCTGCACCCCGCTTCCGTCCTGGCCCGGCTGGCACGGCCGGGGCGGACCCTGGTGGTGGACGAGGCGTTCATGGACGCCGTCCCGGGCGAGCGGGAGGCGCTCGCCGGGCGCACCGACGTACCCGGACTGGTGGTGCTGCGCAGCCTCACCAAGACGTGGGGGCTGGCCGGCCTGCGGATCGGCTACGTGCTGGCCGGTCCGGCGACGATCGCGGCGCTGGAGCGGGCGCAGCCGCTGTGGCCGGTGTCCACGCCCGCCCTGGCGGCGGCCGAGGCGTGCATGTCGCCGGCGGCGCTGGCGGAGGCGGAGGAGGCGGCCCACCGGATAGCGGAGGACCGCGCCCATCTGCTCGCGGGGCTGGCCGAGTTCGAGGAGGTGCGGGCGGTGACGGCGGCGGAGGGCCCGTTCGTCCTGGTCCGCATCGAGGGCGCGCACGCGGTCCGCGACCGGCTGCGCTCGCTGGGCTTCGCGGCCCGCCGCGGGGACACCTTCCCGGGGCTGGGCGGGGACTGGCTGCGCCTGGCGGTGCGCGACCGCGTCACGACCAACCGCTTCCTCCAGGCGCTGGACCAGGCACTGGTGATGGCGGGGTGCGCGAAGGGGCGGTGACGCCGCTCAGGCGCCGCCGCGCGGACCCGTCCCCCGGGGCGGGTCCGCGGGCCCGGCGAGCAGCCGCCGGATCCGCTCCCGCACCTCGGGCGGGACGCCGTCCAGGCCGCGCCGCACCCGGGCGCGCAGCGCGTCCCGTTCGCCGGGCGGCAGGTCCGCTCCGCCGAGCAGCAGCTCCAGCACGTCGTGCGCCACGGAGGTGGCCGGCCCGCCCGGTGACGTGACGAACGTGGTGACGGCGGGGCCCAGCCGCGCGAAGACGGGGTCCATGGCGTGCCGCACGACGGCGTCGTTGGTGCCGCCGGACACGTCCAGCTTGTGCCACAGCTCGTCCCAGTAGGTGCGCGACCAGTTCGGGCCGTCGTTGCCCCGGGGGTAGCGGTACAGCCAGTTCATGTCCACCGGGTCGGGTGTGTCCGGTGCGCCGGTCCGCAGGGCGATCTCCAGATCCCTGCCGTACCCGGCCCAGGTGCGACGGGTCTCCACGGACAGGGCGAAGTCGGTCCACTGCTCCTCGTCGAACGACGAGCGCCACAGCAGGACGTGGCGGTGCCAGGCGCTCGCGCGATCCGCCCAGGAGGGGAACAGCTCCGCCGCGGTGACGCGGCCCTTCAGCAGCAGGACCACCAGGACCAGGTTGGCGCCGTACACGCCGTGGCGGGCCGTTGTGCGCAACCGGCCGGGGCGGTAGGCGGGGTGGGGCTCCTCCGTGCGCTCGCCGTGCTGCTCCAGGACGCGGACGAGGATGCGGGCGAGCCGGTCGCGCTCGCCGCCGGGGATCCGCCGCACCATCGATCCGGCGAACCGCAGCATCTGCCGGGAGGAGAGCGGGGCGTACGACAGCAGGGTGTACGCCAGGTCGTCGTCGAGGCGGCTCTCGGCGAGGGAGAGCGCCGGCGGGCGGTGCGTGAGCAGTCCGGTGAGGACGTGCAGGGCGAGGCGGACGACCAGGTACTCGCCGAAGGTGGCGTGGAGGAACTCGTAGGTGGCGAGGGTGTGCCCGTCGCGCACGGACTGGGCGCGCTGGACGAAGAAGAAGCGGCCGAGCGCCACGTCGGCGGCTCCGAGCGGCGTGCGGAACCCCGCTTCCGCGGCGGAGGCGCGGCCGAGGAGTGCCGCGAGGTCCTCGTCCAGCTCGGCGGCCGACACCCACTGGCGGCGGCGGTTGTGCAGGGCGAAGGCGACCAGGGAGAGCCGTTGCAGCTCCCGTTCGGCCCGGGCCTGCGCCTCCCGGTCCGGTACGGCGGCGGGCCCGGGGCCGGCCTTCTCGATCTCGCGGAGGGCGAAGGAGGTGAGGAGCTCCTCGTACAGCTCCGCCTCGTCGAGGGGGTCGTCGGCGGGCGGGGCGCCGGCCGGGGGTGTGTCGCCGTCGCGCTGGAGGGCGTTGGCTGCCGCGTCGTACAGCGCCAGCATGGTGAGCAGCAGCGGCTGTGCGGCGAGGGCCGGGTGGCGGGCGACGGCCTGCCACGTCAGCGGCCGCAGTCCGCGGGCGGCGAAGCCGTCGGCGTTGGCGTCGTTCCACAGGGCGAGCCAGCGGCGGATCTGCTCGGGGCGGAAGGGCTCCAGGCGCAGGGCGACGAGGCCCTCGGGGTAGCGGGCCCGGTCGGCGACGGCGATCCGGCTGGTGACGACCGCCCGCAGGGGGCGGCCCTGTTCCGCCTCGCGCTGCTGGAAGCGGGCGACGCGGGTGAGGAAGTCGCTGTGGTGGACCCCGGTGGTCTGGAGCAGTTCGTCGAACCCGTCGAGCAGCAGGACGGGCACGGCGCCCCCGGCCGCGCGCACCAGCTCCGGCCAGGACGCCCGCTCCCCGGTCGCGGTGCGCACCGCCTGCTCGATCTGTTCCTGGAGGTCGTCCTCGGCGCGTACGTCGCGCAGCGGGACGCGGACGGGCAGGAAGCCGGCGGAGGGCAGCCGGGCGGCGAGGACCCGCGTCAGGACGGACTTGCCCGCGCCCGGCTGCCCGAGCACCAGCAGCGGTGCCTCGGCCGGCCCGGCGGACGTCAGCGCTCCGGCGAGGTAGCCGGTCAGGTCCCGGCGCACCGGGGCCTCCTCCCACCAGGACTCGGTGGCCGGTCCGCTGGAGCCGGCCACCTCGCGCACCCGGAAGTCGGGGTCGAGGTACATCTCGCGCAGCGTCGGCACGCGGATGCCTGCCGGGCCGGTGGAGGCGTCCAGGACGGGCCGGGCCAGTACGGCCTCGGAGGAGCGGGCCAGGGCAGCGGCGACGTCGGTGGGGGGCCGGGCCGTCCGGGTCAGGCCGGCCAGCAGGTCGGCGACGCCCGCGAGGGAGCGGCGCACCTCGGCCCGGGTCGCCCGGTGCTCGACCTGGGTGGTCCAGAACCCGAACTCCGGTGCCTCCTGGGCGAGCCGGGCGTACAGGGACTCGTACTGCCGGACCGCCTCGCGGGGCAGCCCGGCGCCGATCGCCCGCCGGGCCTCGTCCCGGGCGGCCCGCGGCAGGCCGCTCCAGACGCGCAGTCCCTCGGCGAAGTCGAGGAACCTCGCCGACAGGCCCCCGTACCAGCGCTCCAGCTCGTGCGTGACGGCCTCGTGGGGCAGGTGGGGCGCGGGGACCGGCGCGTCGGTCGCGGCCAGCGAGCGGGCGAACGCGGCGCCGCGCCCGTCCGCCCGGGGCGCGCCCGCCAGGGCGAGCTGGTCGCCGCGGGTCAGCTCCAGGTCCTCGACGCGGACGGGCAGGTCCAGCTCCTCCAGGGCCTGGAACCAGGCGAGGACCACGATCACGGTGTGGGCGGCGTGCAGCAGCTCGGTGCGCTCGGCGCGGCCGTCGGCGCGGCCGAGGCGCCGCCCGATGCCCCGTACGGCGTCGCGGCCGAGCGCGAGCACGCTGCCCCGGGCGTCGGCGATCCGCACGAGACCGTCGCCGACCCCGCCCGTCGCCACGTTGAGCGCGCCGCCGAGCGCCCGGTCCAGCGCGGCGACGGCGGGCGGGTCGCCGCCCAGCAGCACCAACGCGTCCGAGAACGACAGCAGTCTGCGTACCCCCACCACGCCCCCAGGGTCCATGCGCCGGTCGCGACGGTCTCGCGTCGCACTCTGGCACAGGCGATCCGGCGCGGGGGCGGGGTTCGGGAAACGCGGTGCGGGACGGGGGCCGGGAGGGGCCGCGTCAGGTGCGGCGGCGGCGCAGGACGATCAGGGCCGCGGTGCCCGCCGTGAGCAGGGCGAGGGCGCCGGCCGTGACGTAGGGGGTCGTCGGCCGCGACGTAGGGGGTCGTCGGGCGGCGCCCGTCTCGGCGAGGCCGGCGTCGGCCGGTGGTGTGGCGGCCGGCGGGGTGGCGGCCGGCACGGTGGCGGCCGGCACGGTGGCGGCCGTCTCCGGGCGTACGTCGGCGGCCAGGGCCGAGGCCGGGGCGGGGGCCGTGGCGTGGCGTGGCGTGGCGTGGCGTGGCGGGAGTGAAACGTCAGGCGCGTAACGGCAGTTCACACCAAAGAGTGGCCATCGCTTCTCTGTGTGGCCACTCCCCCACCGCGCCCTCGGCGCACCCCGGGATTGCTTCTCGGACAGGCATGTCTTAAGTTAGGCCAGCCTAACCTAAAGAGATCGGGACATGAGTTGAGCATCGAGGTCTACCGGGACACCTGGGGCATCCCGCATCTCCGCGCCGCCGACGCGCACGAACTCAGCCGCGCCCAGGGCCGTACCACCGCCCTCGACCGTGCCTGGCAGCTGGAGGTCGAGCGGCACCGCGCCCAGGGCACCACGGCCGCCTTCCTCGGCGCCGACTCCCTCGACTGGGACCTCTTCGCCCGCCGCGCCCGGCTGGCCGACACCGCACGGCGCTGCTTCGACGCGCTCGACGCACCGACGCGCGCCTGGGTCGGCGCCTACGTGGACGGCGTCAACGAGGGACTCGGCCACGGTGCCCGCCGCTCACCGGAGTTCGCCGCCACCGGCCTCGTTCCCGGACGCTGGGAGCCGTGGACCCCGCTCGCCGTGTGGCTGTCGACGCACATCCTCTTCGCGGGCTTCCCCACCAAGCTCTGGCGCGACGTGGTCGCCCGGCGCCTCGGCGAGGAGCACGTCGAGCTGTTCGCCACCGACGACCCCGCCACCTCCGGCAGCAACGGCTGGCTCGTCACCGGCGAGCGCACCGCCTCCGGCGCGGCGCTCGTCGCCGGGGATCCGCACCGGTTCATCGAGTCGCCCGGCGTCTACCAGCAGATCCGGCTCGCCTGCCCGGAGTTCGACGTGGTGGGCCTCGCCGTCCCCGGTGTCCCCGGCATGGCGCACTTCGGCCACACCGGCACGGTCGCCTGGGCCATCACCAACGCCATGGCCGACTACCAGGACCTCTACCGCGAACAGCTCCGGCGCACCGACGGCGGCGGCGTCGAGGCCCTCGGTCCGGACGGCTGGGCGCCCGCCCGCGTCCACACCGAGACCGTCGAGGTCAAGGACGGCGCACCGGTCGACGTCGAGGTGATCGAGACCGACCGCGGCCCCGTGGTCATCGACGGCCCGGACGACGTGATCAGCCTGCGCTACCCGCCGCGCGTCACCGGCGAACTGGGCTTCACCGCCCTGCCCGCGCTGCTCGCGGCCCGGACCGTCGCCGACGTGGACCGGGCCTTCGACCGCTGGATCGAGCCGGTCAACGTCGTGCAGGCAGCCGACACCGAGGGCGGGACGCTGCACCGCGTCGCCGGGTACGTCCCGCTGCGCCCGCGCGACAACCGGCTGCGCGTGGTGCCCGCCTGGGAGCCCGGCCACGAGTGGACCGGCCACCACGAGCCGATGCCGCGCGAGGCGGTGGACGGCGTGGCGGTGATGGCCAACGCCCGCGGCCTGGCGTCCCCGCTCGGCGTCGAGTTCGCGCCGCCGCACCGGGCGGAGCGGATCGCCCGGCTCCTGGACGCCTCCAAGAGCTGGACCGCGTCCGGCATGGCGGCGATCCACACCGACACCCACCTCGCCTCGGCACGCCCCCTGCTCTCGCTCGTCGCCGCCCTGCCCGACCTGGGCCCCGAGGCACGCGAACTGCGCGACCGGCTGCTGTGCTGGAACCGCCGCATGGCGGCCGACAGCACGGACGCGGCGGTGTTCGCGGCCGTGCGCGGCGCGGTCGTACGCCGTCTCGCCCAGCACCCGGCGCTCGCCGTGCTGGCCGAACCGCCCGTGTACCCCGCGCTCTTCCAGCCCTGGCTGGCCCTCGTCCCGCGGGTCGCCTACGCCCTGGAGACCCTGCTCACCGGAGGCCCTGTGCCGCCGGCCGACCGGCTAGCCGCGGTCCGCGCCGCGCTGGAGGAAGTGGCCGCGGCCCCGCCCGCCGGACCCTGGGGCGCCACCCACCGGCTCGCGCCCTGGGCGGCGCTGCCGGACGACCCCGACGACACCTGGCCGGGGCTCGACGGCGACCACGACTGCGTGCTGTCCACGTCGTCCGTGCCAGGTCTCACCGACCGCAGCGCCCGCGGCCCGGCCGCCCGCTACGTCTGGGACCTGGCCCGCCGCGAGGACAGCCTGTGGGTGGTGCCCTTCGGCGCCTCCGGCGTCCCCGGGGACCCCCACCGGCGGGACCAGCTGCCGCTGTGGCTGCAGGGCGGCCTCGCCCCCGTCATCACCGACTGGAACCAGCTCACCGAGGAGCGGCATGACCACGACTGAGTGCGTGTACGAGCAGACCGTCGACGGCTTCGGGACGGTCCGCCTCGTCCGCGTCGACCCGGCCCGCGACGCGGAGTTGCTGCACGGCTGGGTCAGCGAGGAGCGCGCCCGGTTCTGGGGCATGCGGGAGGCGGGCGTCGAGGACGTACGGGAGGTCTACGCCCACCTGGACTCGCTGACCACGCACCACGCGTTCCTGGCGTACCGGGACGACGTGCCGGTCGCGCTCTTCCAGACGTACGAGCCGGAGGCGGACCGGGTCGGCGAGTGCTACGACGTGCGGCCGGGCGACATCGGCGTCCACCTGCTGATCGCACCCGCGCAGGTGCCCGAGCGCGGCTTCTCCGGGCACCTGCTGACCGTGCTGACGACGTTCGCGCTGACCGGCCACGAGCGGATCGTGGCCGAGCCGGACGCGGCGAACGACAAGGCGATCGCGCTGCTGGAGCGCTACGGGTTCGAACTCGGCCCGGAGGTGGTCCTGCCGGAGATCGTGCTCCCGGAGGTCCATCTCGTCGAGAAGCGCGCCCGGTTGGCGTTCTTCAGCCGCTGACGCCGTACCCCGCGGAGTCGGCAGGCGCCCGGCGTCAGCCGACGATCCGGCCGCCCAGGACCACGCGCCGCGGAGCCGCGAGGACGCGGACGTCCGCGCGCGGGTCCTCCTCGTAGACGACCAGGTCCGCCGGGGCGCCCTCCTCCAGGGACGGGCGCCCCAGCCATGCCCGCGCCGCCCACGCCGTGGCCGACAGGGCCTCGACCGGCGGGATGCCGGCGGCGACGAGCTCGGCGACCTCCGCGGCGACCAGGCCGTGCGCCAGGGAGCCGCCCGCGTCGGTGCCGACGAAGACCGGGACGCCCGCGTCGTACGCGGCGCGCACCGTGTCGTACCGGCGCTCGTGCAGCCGCCGCATGTGGTCCGCCCAGCGCGGGAACTTGGCCTCTCCGCCCTGGGCGAGCTTCGGGAACGTGGCGATGTTGACGAGCGTCGGGACGATCGCCACGCCGCGCTCCGCGAACAGCGGGATGGTCTCCTCGGTCAGGCCCGTGGCGTGCTCGATGCAGTCGATCCCGGCCTCCACCAGGTCCCGCAGCGACTCCTCGGCGAAGCAGTGGGCCGTCACGCGCGCGCCGAGCCGGTGGGCCTCCGCGATGGCCGCCTCCACCTCCGCGCGCGGCCAGCAGGCGCCCAGGTCCCCCGTCTCGCGGTCGAGCCAGTCGCCGACGAGCTTGACCCAGCCGTCACCGCGGCGGGCCTCCTGCGCGACGTACGCGACGAGGTCGGCCGGCTCGATCTCGTGGGCGTAGTTGCGGATGTAGCGGCGGGTGCGGGCGATGTGCCGGCCCGCGCGGATGATCTTCGGCAGGTCGTCTCGGTCGTCGATCCACCGGGTGTCGGCCGGCGAACCGGCGTCACGGATCAGCAGCGTGCCGGCGTCCCGGTCGGTGAGCGCCTGCTTCTCGCTGGTGGCCTCGTCGACCGCGCCGTGGGCGTCGAGGCCGACGTGGCAGTGCGCGTCGACCAGGCCGGGCAGCGCCCAGCCCGTCACCGTCCGGACGTCCGCCGCGGCGGACGACGGCCGTTCGTGGCTGACGCGCCCGTCGATCACCCACAGCTCGTCGCGGACGTCCTCCGGGCCGACGAGCACCCGCCCCTTCACATGCAGCACCAGGCTCATGCCCAGCACTCTACGAGGGCGTGGATACGCTCGGCCGAGCCGGCCGTACGAGAACGCGACGAACAGGAAGAGCAGCGCCGTGACGCACCCCCTCCTCGACCTCCCCCCGCTGACCGCCGCCCGCTTCGCGGCCATCGAGCGGCGGGTCGCCGCGCTGCTCTCCACCGAGCAGGACGTGGTCATCACGCAGGGAGAGGCGCTGCTGCCGCTGGAGGGCTGCATCCGCTCGGGCGCGCGCCCCGGCTCGACCGCGCTGAACGTGATCACCGGACCGTACGGGCAGACCTTCGGCAACTGGCTGCGGGACTGCGGTGCCCGGGTGGTGGACCTGGAGGTGCCGTTCCGCACGGCGGTCACCGCCGGCCAGGTCGCCGAGGCGCTGGAGCGGCACCCGGAGACCGACTTCGTCTCGCTCGTGCACGCCGAGGCGGCGACCGGGAACACCAACCCGGTGGCCGCGATCGGTGAGGTGGTACGGGCGCACGGCGCGCTGTTCATGCTGGACGCGGTGGCGTCGGTGGGCGCCGAGCCGCTGCTGCCGGACGCCTGGGGCGTGGACCTGTGCGTGATCGGCGCCCAGAAGGCGATGGGCGGGCCCGCGGGCGTCTCGGCGGTCTCGGTGAGCGGCCGGGCGTGGGAGCGGTTCGCGGCCAACCCGGCGGCGCCGCGCCGCTCGTACCTGTCGCTGCTGGACTGGAAGGAGCGCTGGATCGACGGCGGCCGCAAGGCGCTGCTGCACGCTCCGGCGCAGCTGGAGATGCTGGCGCTGGAGGCGTGCGTGGAGCGCATCGAGGCGGAGGGCCTGGACGCGGTGATCGCCCGCCACGCCTCGGCCGCGGCGGCCGCACGGGCGGGGGCGCTGGCGCTCGGCGGCGGTCTGGAGCCGTACGTGCACGAGGCGCAGGACGCCGCTCCGGTGGCCACGACGCTGCGGACCCCGGCCGGGACCGACGCGTCGGAGGTGGTGGCCGCGGCCCTGGCCGCCGATCCGTCGCTGCCGCTGGCCGCGGGCGGGGGCGCGCTCGCGAAGGAGATGATCCGGGTGAACCACTACGGCCCGGACGCCTCGCCGGAGGCCGTCGCGTCCGCGCTGGCGGCCCTGGGCGCCGCGCTCGACGGGCGGGGCCTCCCGGTGGACGCGGACGCCGCGCGCCGGGCGGCCGCCGCGGCGTGGGGCCGCCCGCGGGGCCGGCGGCCCCGGGGCCGAACCGGGGCCGCCGCTGTCCCGAGGGCCGGAGCCGGAGCCCCGCTCCCGACGGCCCGGGCCGGAGAGACCGCCCGCGGAGGGGGCCTCACCGGGGCGTGGGAACCGCCACGGGCCTGAGGCCGTGCGTCGTGCAGAGCGCGTCCAGGAGCGCCTGGATCGGCGGGGAGGGCGGTCCCGGGGGTGTGGCCAGGGACACGGGCACCGTCAGGTCGGGCAGGGCGCGGAAGACGACCCGCTCCACCGGGGGCAGGCCGCCCACCGGGTGGAACACCGTCCAGGACGGCTCCGGCCCGGCCGCCAGGTCGGTGAGCGTGTCGTGGAGCGTGGTGAACGGCGGGCCGGGGATCCAGCCGGGGAGCGCCGCCGTGACCAGGTCGTGGAACGCCGGGTTCGCCGCGCGGGGCGCGAGCCGCAGCGGCAGCCGGAGGAGGGCGTCGAGGCCCGGCGACTCCCCGGCGGCCAGCGGGTGGGCGGCCGGCAGCGCGGCGATGAGCGGCTCGTACCACAGCGGGTGCAGGTCCACGCCCTCGGCGTGCTCCACGGTCCGGACGAGAGCGGCGTCGAACGTGCCCGAGCGCACCGCCGCGAGCCGGGCCTCCTGAGGCGCCCGCTCCAGCCGTACGCGCAGTCCGGGACGGCTCGCCGCCAGGGTGTCGAGGGCCCGGTAGACCCGGTCGGCGAACGCGCGCGCGGTACCGAGCCGGATCAGGCCCTCCGTGCCGGCGGCGATGCCGGCGGCGATGCGGCGGACCCGGTCGGCCGCACCGAGTGCCGCGCGCGCCTCGGGCAGCAGCCGCTCACCGGCGGCCGTGAGACGCACGTGCCGGATGGAGCGGTCGAAGAGCCGCAGACCCAGCTCCCGCTCCAGGGCGGCGATCTGCCGTTCCAGTGCGGCGCGGACGATGCGCAGCCGCTCGGCGGCGCGGCCGAAGCCGAGCTCCTCGGCGACCGCGACGAAACACTCCAGCTGACGCAGCTCCATCCCCGTGTTCCCCCCACCCATCAGCGCTGATGATCACTGTGCTGGTCAACCGCTTCCCGGTCACGTCTTCTTCCCCGCCCTGTACTTGTTCCCGGCGCGCACGCGGGGCTGAACCGTGCGTACGGCCACACGTACGGGCGAGGGGCGGCGCATGACTCAACCGGGCCGCCCGGCAGCCCGGGGGAAGAGGCTGCGGGCGAGGCGCCGAAATCGAGGAACGGCGTTATTCCACTGAACTCCGCGGAACTTTATGAAGGTCGATATACGGGTGGGTTTCCCGAGTTCTCCTGCCCCGTTCCACGGAACCTAAACGCAAAGATTTCATTGAGGCTCCGTGAGCAATTCGGAAACATGTCAAGCCACTCGGCCCGGTGTGATCGACTCCACATGACGTCCTATTTGCCCGTTAATATCCGGGCAAATGCGAACGTCAGCAGGGACCGGCTCCTCAAGGCTCACGCCTGCGCGATAACACAGGAGGGCAGGTCCACCCAACCCCTCCCGCCGATGCAATTTCAGAAATTGCTGGGTAAGTTCAATTCGCATGACCGCCGCACAAGCAGACCTTGCACGTGCCCGAAACGAATTTCACCGAGCCGAACCGGACACCGCGTCGCCGGCCATCGTGGTCGACGCCCCCCGCGTCGAGGACGGAGCCGCGATCTGGCGCATCGCCCGCGACTCCGAGGTGCTGGACCTGAACTCCTCCTACAGCTACCTGCTGTGGTGCCGGGACTTCGCCGCCACCTCCCTCGTGGCGCGCGGCGCCGACGGCGAGCCGATCGCCTTCGTCACCGGCTACATCCGGCCGCAGCGGCCGGGAACGCTCGTCGTCTGGCAGGTCGCCGTCGACCACGGCCACCGCGGCCGGGGCCTGGCCGGGGTGCTGCTCGACGCCCTGACCGCGCGCCTCGCCGGACAGGGCGTCCGCACCCTGGAGACGACGATCACTCCGGACAACACCGCGTCCGACCGGCTCTTCACCTCGTACGCCGAGCGCCGGGGAGCGTCCGTGGAGCGCGAGGTCCTCTTCGACGGGGGGCTGTTCCCCGAGGGAACCCACGAACCGGAAGTGCTCTACCGCATCGGCCCGATCGCCGCCTGAGGCACTCCCCGCCCTGGCCCACTCCCTCCCCTCCCCCTCCCCTCCCCTTCCCAGACCCCCCACCGAGGAGACGAACCGCCGTGACCATCACCCCGCCCGCCCTGAGCGTCTTCGAGACCCTGGAGTCGGAGGTGCGCAGCTACTGCCGCGGCTGGCCCGCCGTGTTCGACCGCGCGCAGGGTGCCCGCCTCACCGACGAGGACGGCCACACCTACCTGGACTTCTTCGCCGGGGCCGGCTCACTCAACTACGGCCACAACAACCCGGTCCTCAAACGTGCGCTGCTCGACTACCTGGAACGCGACGGCATCACCCATGGCCTCGACATGGCGACGACCGCCAAACGCGCCTTCCTGGAGTCCTTCCAGAACGTGGTGCTGCGGCCCCGTGACCTGCCGTACAAGGTGATGTTCCCCGGGCCGACGGGCACCAACGCCGTGGAGGCCGCGCTGAAGCTGGCCCGCAAGGTGAAGGGCCGCGAGGCGATCGTGTCGTTCACCAACGCCTTCCACGGCATGTCGCTCGGCTCGCTCGCCGTCACCGGCAACGCGTTCAAGCGGGCGGGCGCCGGGATCCCGCTGGTGCACGGCACGCCGATGCCGTTCGACAACTACCTCGACGGCCGTGTGCCGGACTTCCTGTGGTTCGAGCGGCTGCTGGAGGACCAGGGCTCCGGGCTGAACAAGCCAGCCGCCGTGATCGTCGAGACGGTGCAGGGCGAGGGCGGCATCAACGTGGCCCGCCCCGAGTGGCTGCGGGCGCTGCGGGAGCTGTGCGACCGCCAGGACATGCTGCTGATCGTCGACGACATCCAGATGGGCTGCGGCCGCACCGGCGCCTTCTTCTCCTTCGAGGAGGCCGGCATCACCCCGGACATCGTCACGCTGTCCAAGTCCATCAGCGGGTACGGCCTGCCGATGTCGCTCTGCCTGTTCATGCCGGAGCTGGACGTGTGGGGCCCGGGCGAGCACAACGGCACCTTCCGCGGCAACAACCCGGCCTTCGTCACCGCGACCGCCGCGCTGGAGACGTACTGGGCCGACGGCCAGATGGAGAAGCAGACCATCACGCGCGGCGAGCAGGTCGAGCAGGCGCTGCTGGCGATCTGCGACGAGAACTCCGCGTACGGGGCCCACTACCGGGGCCGCGGCCTGGTGTGGGGCATGGAGTTCGCCGACAAGGCACGGGCCACCGAGATCTGCCGCCGCGCCTTCGAGCTGGGGCTGCTGCTGGAGACCTCCGGCCCGCAGAGCGAGGTGGTCAAGCTGCTGCCGCCGCTGACCATCACGCCCGACGAGCTGGACGAAGGGCTGCGCACGCTGGCCCGCGCCGTCCGCGAGACCGCCTGAACCCCGCGCGTACGAAAGGAAGTCGCACCACCGTGATCGTCCGATCGCTGAAGGACATCGAGAACACCGAACGCCATGTGAAGGCCGCCTCCGGCACCTGGGAGAGCAAGCGCATCGTGCTCGCCAAGGAGAAGGTCGGCTTCTCGCTGCACGAGACCGTCCTGTACGCCGGGACCGAGACGTCGATGTGGTACGCGAACCACATCGAGGCCGTGCTGTGCGTCGAGGGCGAGGCCGAGCTGACCGACCACGAGACGGGCGAGACGCACTGGATCGAGCCGGGGACGATGTACCTGCTCGACGGCCACGAGCGCCACACCCTGCGCCCCAAGACCGATTTCCGGTGCGTGTGCGTCTTCAACCCTCCCGTCACCGGACGGGAGGACCACGACGAGAACGGCGTCTACCCGCTGTTGACCGAGGAGGGCTGAACCATGACCCTGACCACCACCACCGTCCAGGACCTGTACCCGACCCGTGGCACGTCCGAGGTGATGACGCCCCGCCAGGACCCGGTCGTCTGGGGCCCGGCCTCGACGCCCGAGCTGCGGTCGTACGAGCGGGACGGCTTCCTCGCGGTCGACCAGCTGATCACCGAGGACGAGGTCGCCGTCTACCACGCCGAGCTGGAGCGGCTGATCTCCGACCCCGCCGTACGCGCCGACGAGCGCTCGATCATCGAGCCGAAGTCGCAGGACGTGCGGTCGGTCTTCGAGGTGCACAGGATCAGCGAGGTGTTCGCGAACCTGGTGCGCGACGAACGCGTCGTCGGCCGGGCCCGCGAGATCCTCGGCTCGGACGTGTACGTCCACCAGTCGCGCATCAACGTGAAGCCGGGCTTCGGCGCGTCGGGCTTCTACTGGCACTCGGACTTCGAGACGTGGCACGCGGAGGACGGGCTGCCGCGGATGCGGACGGTGTCGGTGTCGATCGCGCTGACCGAGAATCACGACACCAACGGCGGCCTGATGATCATGCCGGGGTCGCACCGGACGTTCCTGGGGTGCGCGGGCGCGACGCCGAAGGACAACTACAAGAAGTCGCTGCAGATGCAGGACGCGGGGACGCCGTCGGACGAGGCGCTGACCGCGTTCGCCGACGCGCACGGGATCCGGCTGTTCACCGGCAGGGCGGGGTCGGCGACCTGGTTCGACTGCAACTGCATGCACGGCTCGGGCGACAACATCACGCCGTACCCGCGCAGCAACGTCTTCATCGTCTTCAACAGCGTGGAGAACGCGGCGGTGGAGCCCTTCGCAGCACCGGTACGCCGCCCGGAGTTCATCGGGGCGCGCGACGTCACGCCGGTGCGCTGACCCCTCACGCGGGGGTCCGGGGGTCGCCCCCCGGAAGACACGGCATCGGGGCGCGCGACGTCACGCCGGTGCGCTGACGCCGGGAGGCGCCGGGGCGGAGCGGGTGCGGAAGGGGCGGGGCCGGTCATGGCCCCGCCCCTTCGCGTGCGCGTCCGTCAGGCGCCCAGTGCCGAGTAGTCGGTGTAGCCGCGGTGGTCGCCCCCGTAGAAGGTGGAGGTGTCCGGCGTGTTGTACGGGCCGCCCGCCCGCAGCCGGGCCGGCAGGTCCGGGTTGGCGAGGAACAGCGCGCCGAACGAGACGATGTCGGCCGTGCCGTCCTCGATGAGGGCGAGGTCCTCCGCGCCCGTCGGGCGGCCCTCGGTCGCGGGGTTCAGCACGAAGGTGCCGGGGAACTGCTTGCGCAGGGCGAGCGTGATGTCGCGGGTGCCCGGCGCCTCTCCCACGTGCAGGTAGGCGATGCCCAGCGGCTCGATGGCCCGCAGCAGCGCCGTGTAGGCGGGCTCCGGCTCGGGCTCGTCGATGTCGTTGAACGCGTTGCCGGGCGAGATGCGCAGCCCCGTGCGCTCGGGGCCGATGGCGGCGGCGACCGCGGTGACCACCTCGACGGCGAAGCGGATGCGACCCTCGACGGAGCCGCCCCACGCGTCCGTGCGCCGGTTGCTGCCGGGGGCGAGGAACTGGTGGATCAGGTAGCCGTTGGCGCCGTGCAGCTCGACACCGTCGAAGCCCGCCTCCACGGCGTTGCGGGCGGCGGCGGCGAAGTCGGCGACGGTGGCCCGGATCTCCGCGTCGGTGAGCTCGCGCGGGGTCACGAGGTCCTTGGGACCCTGCGCGGTGAAGACCTGCCCCTTGGCGGCGACGGCGGAGGCGCCCACCGGGTGCAGGTCGCCGGGCTGGTCGGCCAGCAGGTCCGGGTGGCCGATGCGGCCGGCGTGCATGAGCTGGGCGAAGATCCTGCCGCCCTCGGCGTGCACGGCATCGGTGACCTCGCGCCAGGCGGCGATCTGCTCGGCGCTGTGCAGCCCGGGCGTGCCGGGGTAGCCCTGGCCGACCGGCGAGGGCTGGACGCCCTCGGTGATGATCAGGCCGGCGGAGGCGCGCTGGGCGTAGTACTCGACGGTGAGGCGGGTGGGGACCCGGGTGTCGGCGGTGGCCCTGCTCCGGGTCATCGGAGCCATGGCTATGCGGTTGGCGAGCTGTGTGCCGGAGAGGTCGATCGGGTCGAACGCGGTGGTCATGGGTGCTCCCGAAGGTTTTATTGGTCGGCCAAGCTTTGGTGCCGATAACACCGTAACGCATCCATTGGCCGACCAAGGTAAAATGTGAGCACCACCGCAGCCGGACGTGAACCACGAGGAGTCGCGATGTCCGCCGAGCCCGTCCGCAGCGACCGGCTGCCGCCCGCGGCGCGCGGCGGTCCGGTCAGCCACACGCTCGCCCGGGTGGCCCGGATGCACCGGGCGACCGCCGGCCGGCTGCTCCGGGCCGCCGGCATCTACCCGGGCCAGGAGTTCGTGATGATGTGCCTCTGGGACCACGGCCCGGTGCGCCAGTCGGAGCTGATCAAGCGGGCGGAGCTCGACCCCTCGACCGTCACGAAGATGCTCCAGCGCCTGGAGCAGGCCGGGCACGTGCGCCGCTCCCCCGACCCCGCCGACCGGCGCGCCGTGGTGGTCGAGGCCACCGGCGAGAGCTGTGCGCTGCTCGCCCAGGTGGCCGACGCCTGGCGCGAGCTGGAGGAGCACACCCTCGCCGGGCTCGACGCGCGGGAACGCGCCGAGCTCGCCCGGCTGCTCGGCAAGGTCGAGGCGAACCTCTGCACGGAGGAGGCGGAGTGCCCCACCACGGCGGCACCCGCGCAAGGGCCTCGTCAGGAGGAGAGCACGTCCAGCGCCCGGTCGACGTCGGCGGCCGAGTTGTAGAGGTGGAAGCCCACGCGCAGGTTCCCGGCCCGGGCCCCCGCGAGGACGCCCGCGCGGGCCAGATCCGCCTGCCGTCCGCCGAGGCCCGGCACCGCGACGATGACCGACGCGGCGGCGCCGGGGTCGACCGGCTCGTGCCCGAGGTCCGCGAGCCCGGCGCGGAAGCGCGCGGCGAGCGCCGTGCCGTGGGCGTGGATCGCCTCGATGCCGATCTCCTCCAGCAGCGCCAGGGACCGCTCGGCTCCGTGGTAGGCGAAGAAGCTCTGCGGCTCGTCGTAGCGCCGCGCCGACGTCGCGAGCCGCTCGACGGGCCCGTAGGTGCTCGTCCACAGGTCCTCGCCCGCGACCCAGCCCGCGTGGACCGGCACCAGTGACTCCTGGGCCTCCTCGCTCACCGTGAGGAAGGACGCGCCGCGGGGGCAGAGCAGGTACTTGTAGCCGCCGGCGACGGTGTAGTCGTACGCGCCCGCGTCCAGTGGCAGCCAGCCCGCCGACTGGGAGGCGTCCAGCAGTGTGCGAGCGCCGTGCGCGGCCGCCGCCTCGCGCACGGCCGCCAGGTCGGCGACGCGCCCGTCGGCGGACTGGGCCGCCGAGAAGGCGACGAGCGCCGTCCCGGGACGCACGGCTCCGGCCAGCTCCTCCAGCGGCACGAACCGGGCCTTGAGGTCGCCGCGCACCGTGAACGGCGTGATCACGGAGCTGAAGTCGCCCTGTGCGAACAGCACTTCGGCGCCCGGTGGCAGCGAGGCGGCGATCAGCGCCACATGCACGGTGACCGACCCGCCGAGCGCCACGCGGTCCGGGTGCACCCCGGCGAGCCGGGCGAAGCGCTCACGGGCGGTGGCCACCACCTCGAAGCTGCCCGCCCCGTCGGGCCGCCCGGCGGCGTTCTCCTCGGCGAGGGCCGTGACGGCGTCGACGGTCCGGCGGGGCAGCAGCCCGCAGGCGGAGGTGTTCAGATACGTCTGCGCGGGCGCGAACTCGGCGCCTCCGAGAGGGGTTGCCATGCCCCCACCCTGCGGGCCGCCCAACTCACCGTCAATGGCGTTGATATGCGGACGAGCCCCTAGCCGGCCTTATAACCGCTGGTGGGACGGCGTGCCGGGCTACGCCTCGCAGGTGCCGTCGACGCCGCAGGCCGCGTCCGGCGCGGTCGCCGTTCCCATGGCGAGGGGCCGCACGGGACGGTCCTGCCAGGCGCGCTCCAGGGCCTGGGTGAAGACCTCGGCGGGCTGGCCGCCGGAGACACCGTAGCGGCGGTCGAGCACGAAGAACGGCACGCCCGTCGCGCCGAGCCGGGCCGCCTCCTCCTCGTCGGCGCGTACGTCGTCGGCGTACGCCGTCGCGTCCGCGAGGACCCGGCGGACCTCGTCCTCGGCCAGGCCGGCCTCGACGCCGAGCGCGACGAGGGTCCGGGTGTCGTGCACGGACCGCTCCTCCGCGAAGTTGGCCCGGTAGGCCAGGTCGAGCAGCTCGTTCTGGCGGCCGCGGGCCTTCGCGAGGTGCAGGAGGCGGTGCACGTCGAAGGTGTTGCCGGTGGTCCGCCCCACGGGTTCGTACGGCAGGCCCTCGCCGTGCGCGGCGTCGGCGACGTGCGCCTCCATGGCAGTGGCCTCCTCGCGGCTGCGCCCGTACTTCCGCATCAGCGCGTCGATGACGGGCTCGACGTCGCCCTGCGGGCGGCGCGGGTCGAGCTCGAAGGAGCGGTGCACGACCTCGACTTCGTCGCGGTGCGCGAAGGCCGCGAGGCCCTGCTCGAAGCGCGCCTTGCCGATGTAGCACCACGGGCAGGCGATGTCGCTCCAGATCTCGACGCGCATGATCTCTCTTTCTCCGGGCCGCACGGCGGCGGGGTTCGGTGCGGAGGCCGCCTCCGCCCGGCACGTCAACGCGGGCCGGGAGCGGCTCATTCCGGCGCGGCGGGCGGTGTGAGCCGGAGCACGCGCCGCCGCCTCGGGGGGCTTCGAGGCGGCCGTCGAGTCAGCGAATGAGTGGTATGCGCGCTTCAGCCGTTATGTGAGCCCGCTGGCTTTTCGCTTCGGTCACACGGTATAGACGGTGCGGCTTCCACACGTGTTTTCATTGCGGATTTTCTTGCGAAGGGCTTCGAAGGGTCTTATGAGATCTCGTCGGGTTTGGGGCACCGCCGCCGCCGTCGCGGCCGGCCTGTCCGGGGTGCTGGTGTTCCAGGGGGTGACCGGCGCGGGTGATGCCGGCACCGAGGACGACGCGAAGGGCGGACCGGTCCCGGCCGACGTGCGCAGCGCCGGGCTGGAGACCAGCGCCGACGGGCGCAGCGCGACGCTGGGACAGCGGGACGCAGAAACGTTCAGCCTGCTCGGTGTGACGTGGACCGACCCCGAGGCCCGCATCAAGGGCCAGGTCCAGGCCCGTACCCGCAGCTCGGAATCCGGCACGTGGGGACGCTGGGTGACGCTGGACGGCGACAGCGGGCAGGGCGAGTCCGGTGCCGAGCGCGGTGGCACGGAGCCTGCCTGGGTCGGCCCCTCGAACGGGGTTGAGGTCCGGGTCACCGCGGGTGGCGCGGGCGGCGGGAAGCTGCCCGCCGGGCTCAAGCTGCACATGATCGACCCCGGCAAGGGCACCGTGCAGGACCAGGGCTCGTCCCAGGCACTGGGCGGCCCCGGGCCGCGGGGCGGAGCGGCCGCCATGGCACCGGCGGCGTTCGCCCTGGAGACCGCGGAACCTTCCGCCTCCGGTGAGCCCTCGCCCTCCGACCCGGTGCCGTCCGAGCCGGCGCCCAGCGAGCCCGCGCCGTCCGAGCCGGCCCCCTCCGAGCCCGCGACCGGCGAGCCGACCCCGTCGCAGCCCGAGCCGTCGCCGAGCTCCGCGTCCCCGTCGCCGTCCGCGTCCGCCTCCACGAGCCCGAGCCCGGGCACCAGCCCGAGCGCGACGTCCACCCTGCCGCCCGCGCCGCCGTCGACGATGCCGCGGCCGGCCGTCACCTCCCGCGCGCAGTGGGGGGCCGACGAGTCCATCAGCCCGGAGGAGCCCGGCTACCTCCCCGGCGGCAAGGTCAAGGCGGTCGTGGTGCACCACACCGCCGAGTCCAACGCGTACACCTGCGCCGACGGCCCGGCCATGGTGCGCGGCATCTACGCGTACCACGTCAAGACGCTCGGCTGGAAGGACATCGGGTACAACTTCCTCGTCGACCGGTGCGGCGTGGTCTACGAGGGCCGCAAGGGCGGCATCGACCGGCCCGTGATGGGCGCCCACGCCTACGGCTTCAACAGCGAGACCACCGGCATCTCCGTCCTCGGCACCTACACCGACGCCGCGCCGCCGCAGGCCGCGATGGCCTCCGTGGCACGGGTCGCCGCCTGGAAGCTCGGCCAGTACGGGGTGGACCCGACCGGCACCACCACCCTCACCGCGGGTGCGGCCGGCACCAACTACTTCGGCAAGTCCTGGGCCAAGGACGCCCAGCTGAGCTTCCCGACGATCCACGGCCACCGCGACGGCTACAACACCCAGTGCCCGGGCAACGCCTTCTACGCACAGCTGCCGACCCTGCGCACCTGGGCGGGCGGCCCGGTCTCCGGCCTGACGATCACCACGGTCAGCGCGCCGAAGTCCGGTACGACGCACTACACCAGGTCGGCGCTGACGGTGGGCTGGTCGGCGACCACGCCGTCGTCCCTCGTCAAGGGCTACGAGCTGCTGGTCGACGGCAAGCCCGCCGCGGCCGTGGGGGGCACCGCCACCTCGGCGTCGGCGAACCTGGCCGTCGGCACCCACAGCGTCGCCGTCCGCGCCACGCACCAGTCGGGCAGGACCTCGACCAGCGCCGCCGTCACCGTGGTCGCCGAGACCACAGCGCCCACCTTCACCACCAGGCCGACGCTGGCCCTGCGCGCCGGGACCGTGAACACGGCGGCCGTCCCGGTCACCCTGTCCTGGAAGGCCGCGGACAACGCCGCCCTGAAGAACGTCCGGCTGACCGCCCCGGTCGCCGCCACGTACGCGGCCACCACCACGAGCGCCGCGACGACCGCCAAGTCCGGTGTGGCCACGGCCTGGAACATGACCGCGTACGACGTCGCCGGCAACACCGGCTCCTCCTCCGCCACCTACACGCCGGTGATCCTCCAGGAGACCTCGGCGGTCAAGTCCGGTACCTGGGCGGCCAAGTCGTCCACGAGCTACCTCGGCGGCAAGTCGTACTCCAGCGGCACCAAGGGCGCGGCCCTGACGTGGACCTTCACCGGCCGCTCGGCCTCCTGGGTCGTGTCGCGGGCGTCCACGTCCGGCCAGGCGTACGTCTACGTGGACGGCGTGAAGGTGGCGACGGTCGACCTGAAGTCCAGCACCACGAAGTACCGTGACGCGATCTGGACCAAGACCTGGGCGAGCAGCGCCAAGCACACGGTGAAGATCGTGGTGGTGGGCACGTCCGGCCGCCCGACGGTCACCACCGACGGACTGGTCTACATCAAGTAGGGACACGCGCAGCGCCGGAAGATGACGCCGGAGGGCCTCGTGGCCTTCCGGCGTCGTCGTGTGATGAGCCGCGTGCGGTTCCTCCCGTACACGCAGCGCCTGCCGGCGTCGCGGCGTGCCGGAGGAGCGCCGCGGCCACGGCGCCCGCGGGGCGCCGAGCCTCCTCTGGGGTGCGAGGTGCTGCGGGAGCACGCGGCGGAGCGGATCGTGGAGCCGGGACGCGGCACATCGGCCCGGCCGCGCGGAGCCCGCTGATCCACGGCTTCCGCCCCTGCGACGGTCCGTCGTCCCGGGGCCGGCCGCGGCCGTCCGCTCGGAGAGGGCCGGCCGGGTCAGCGCAGCCGCAGGGTGAGGACCAGATGGTTGCCTTCCTTCGGCCGTCCCGGGTCCGGGAGCCAGCCGTGGCGGGCGTAGAAGGATCGGGCGCGCGCGTTGTGCTCGAAGACCTCCAGGCGGGCCGTGGCCACTCCCGCGTCCCGCCACGCCGCCACGCACGCCGCGTGCAGCTCCGTGCCGATGCCGTGGCGCCAGTGGACGGGGGCGACGTGGAGCTGCGTCAGCGTCATGACGCCGCCGGCCGGCCGGAACGCCGCGACGCCCGCCACCTCGCCGTCGCGCTCGGCGCACAGCACTCCGCCGCGCCCGACGGCGGCCGTCCAGCCCGCGCGCGTCCGGGCGAGCTCCGCCGGTCCGTCGTAGGCGTCCGGCGGGAGGTGGCCGCGGTAGTAGGTGGCGCGGGCCTCGCGGTGGAGCGCGGCGATGGCGTCGAGGTCGTCGGCGGTGGCGTGACGGATCATGCAGCGGAGGACGCCGGGGGGCCGCCGGGGGTTGCCGGCCGGCCGAAGGCTGCGTGCCGGCGCTCCGGAGGGCCCGGGCGGCCGCCGGGCCGCCGCCGACGGGGCCCCGGGCCGGCCGGCCCCGCGGGTGCCGTGCCCGCGTGCTCACGCCGAGCGGTGCGGTAGGCGCGGGGCGAGGCGGTGCGGCGCACCAGGTGCTTCCGCAGCGAGTCGCGGTGCCGGGGCCACGGGCGCGGGCGACCTGGTCCATGGGCAGCCGGGTGGTCCCCAGCAGTTCCCCGGCGCGTTCGACGCGCTGGTGGAGCAGCCGCTGGAGGGGGCTCCCGTCGCGGACGGGTTCGTGGCGGGCATGAGGGCGGCCCTCGTGGTGAGCGCCGCCCTCATGGGGGTGGTCACGATCGCGGCGTTCCGGCTCCGGCCGTCCGCTTCCGGTACGGAGCCGGCGCCGGGCCGGTACGCGCCTGGCCGTGCCGCCGGTCCCGCGGGGCCGGCGGCACGGGGAACCGGTGGCGCGGTCAGCGCTCCGGGCGGCCGTCCACGCGGCGCGGCAGGCCCAGCGGGTTGTCGTCGCGGAGCTCGGGCGGGAGCAGCGCCTCGGGGGTCGACTGGTAGGTGACGGGTCGCAGCCAGCGTTCGATGGCCGTGGCGCCGACGGAGGTCGAGGTGGAGGTGGTGGCCGGGTACGGGCCGCCGTGGTGCTGCGCGGGTGCGACGGCGACGCCGGTGGGCCAGCCGTTGACGAGGACCCGGCCGGCGAGCGGGGTGAGTTGGGCGAGGATCGCGGCGCCGTCGCCGCCGCCCGCGGTCTCGTCGGCCGACAGGTGGACGGTGGCCGTGAGGTTGCCGGGGAGCCGGGACAGCACGGCGGAGACCTCGTCGTCGTCCTCGTACCGGGCGACGACCGTGACGGGGCCGAAGCACTCCTCCAGCAGCACGTCGTGCGGGCCGTCGGCGGCGAGCCGGGCCGCCGGTACGGTCAGGAAGCCCGCCCGGACGGTGTGCTCCTCGCCGGGGCCCGGGCTGACGGGGGCCTCCACCTCCGGCAGGGCGGCCCGCTCGGTGACGCCCTCGATGAAGTTGTCGCGCATCCGGTGGTCCAGCAGGACTCCTTCGGCGGTGGCGGCGACGGCGTCGGCGAGGGACTTGACGAGCTGGTCGCCGGCCTCGCCGGCCGGGGCGAGGACCAGGCCGGGCTTGACGCAGAACTGGCCGTTGCCGAGCGTCATCGACCCGGCCAGTCCGGTGCCGATCTGCTCGGCGCGCTCGGCGGCGGCCGCCTCGGTGATCACGACCGGGTTGAGGGAGCCGAGCTCGCCGTGGAAGGGGATGGGGACGGGGCGGGCGGCGGCCGCGTCGAACAGCGCCCGTCCGCCGCGTACCGATCCGGTGAAGCCGGCCGCCGCGACCAGCGGGTGCCGGACCAGCTCGACGCCCGCTTCGAAGCCGTGCAGGAGCCCGACCACGTCGGCGCTCAGGCCGAGCTCGGTGGCGGCCAGGCGCAGCACCTCGGCGGCCGCCTCGGAGGTGGCCGGGTGGTCGGGGTGGGCCTTGACGACGACGGGGCAGCCGGCGGCGAGGGCGCTGGCGGTGTCGCCGCCGGGCACGGAGAAGGCGAAGGGGAAGTTGGAGGCGGCGTAGACGGCGACGACGCCGAGCGGCACCTTCCAGCGGCGCAGGTCGGGCACGGGCGGGGTGGCGCTGTCGTCCGGGTGGTCGATGATGACGTCGAGGAAGGCGCCCTCGTCGACGAGGTCCGCGAAGGCGCGCAACTGGTAGCAGGTGCGGGCGAGTTCACCGGTGAGGCGGGGCGCGCCGAGCGCGGTCTCCGCGTCCGCCGTCTCGATCAGCCGGTCCTTCCCCGCGTCGAGGAGGTCGGCGGCCCGGCGCAGGAAGGCCGCGCGGACCGTGCGGTCGGCGAGCGCCCCGCGGGCGGCGTGGGCGGCGCGTACGGTGCTGTCGACCTCGGCGGCTGTGGCTTCCACCGCAACCTGCCCCCGCCGCTTTCCGGTTCGGGGGTCGACACTCCAGACTTGTGCTGCTGACACGCGGCGTCCCTTCCGTCTCGGCTCTTGCCCGGCCCCGCTTGTTCGGTATTCTGAACAGCGTTCCTGATGATGAATACGCAGGACTCTATTAACGGGCGTGCCGTCGGAACAAGAGGGGCGAGGGCGAATGGCAGCTACCGAATCGGGCGGAGCCCAGGTCAAGTCCGCGGTACGCACGGTGGAACTGCTCGAGTTCTTCGCCGGCAGCCCCGGCATGCACTCCCTGGCCGCCGTCCAGGAGGCCGTCGGCTACCCCAAGTCGAGCCTGTACATGCTGCTGCGCACACTGGTGGAGCTGGGATGGGTGGAGACGGACGCGACGGGCACCCGGTACGGCATCGGGGTGCGCGCGCTGCTGGTCGGCACGTCGTACATCGACGGTGACGAGGTGGTGGCCGCCGCCCGCCCCACCCTGGACCGCCTCTCCGACGACACCACGGAGACCATCCACCTGGCCCGGCTGGACGGCACCAACGTCGTCTACCTCGCCACCCGCCAGTCGCAGC
This sequence comes from Streptomyces sp. NRRL S-118, assembly GCF_000716335.1. GTDB lineage: Bacteria > Actinomycetota > Actinomycetes > Streptomycetales > Streptomycetaceae > Streptomyces. The sequence goes on from NZ_KL591005.1 coordinate 96,497, forward strand.
ACTACCTGCGCCCCTTCACCCGCGTCGGCCGGCGGCTGCCCGCCCACTCCACCTCCCTCGGCAAGGCGCTGCTCGCCACCCACAGCGACGAGCAGGTCCGCAGGATGCTCCCGGAGACGCTGCCCGCGCTCACCGAGAACACCCTCACCGACCGCGAGAAACTCATCGAGGAGCTGCACGCGGTGCGCGAGCAGGGGTACGCCGTGGACCGCGAGGAGAACACGCTCGGGCTGCGCTGCTTCGGGATCGCGATCCCGTACCGCACCCCGGCGCGGGACGCGATCAGCTGCTCGGTGCCGGTGGCCCGGCTCACCCCGGCGCACGAGCAGATGATCAAGGACGCCCTCTTCGACGCCCGGGACCGGCTGACCCTGGCCACGCGGCGGCTGTGACGGGCGCCCCTCTCCCCCAGGACTCGTCCTCGGCGCCCGACCGCCTCCGCCGCACGGCGGAGGCGGTTCACCGGCAGGCAGGAGGCGCCGGGGGCCCGGCAACGGGAGCGTAGGGGCATGTCATCGACACCCCGAACCCCGCAGGCACGACCGGCACCCCGACCCCCGCGGGCACGACCGGCACCGCGGCCGCAGCTCGGCCGCGCCCGCCGGACGCTGCGCGCGCTCGCCATCGCCTCCTGCCTCCCGTACCTCGCTCTCAAGACCGCCTGGATCGCGGGCAGCCGCATCGGCATCCCCGACGGCAGCGTGCTGCTGGAGCACAGCGCCCTGCTGGTCGTCGTCAACGGCGTGACCGTGCTCATGGACGCCGCCGTGATCGTGCTGGCGCTGCTGCTGACCCAGCGCTGGGGCCTGCGCGTACCGGCCTGGCTGCTCGCCTTCCCGATGTGGGTGGCGACCGGGCTGCTGGTACCGATCATGGTCGGCTACCCCGTCCAGTTGCTGAGCCCCGGGGGCACCGGACAGGACGAACCGTTCCTCCACGAGTGGGTCTTCGGAGTCGTGTACGGCGGCTTCATCGTGCAGGGCATCACGCTGGGCGCACTGTTCACGCTGTACGCGCGGGACCGGTGGCGGCACGTGTGGCGGGGCGGCCGGGCGAGCGACGGCCCGGTGGGCGCGGGCGTACGGGCCGTCGCGGCCGGCGCGTCACTGCTGCTGCTCGCGCCGGCCGCGGCGCACACGCTGTGGGCGCTCGGCGGGACGGCCGGGCTGCCCGCGCAGCGGATCGCGGAGCGGACGGCCGACTTCCACGCGGCGGAGGGCCTGCGGGTGCTCTTCGCGGCCGCCGCCGTGGCCGGTGTGCTGCGGCTGCTGCACGGCGCGGGCCGGCCGGGCGCGGGGAGGACGCCGTTGGCACTGGCCTGGGCCGGCTCGGGCGCGGTGGGCTGCTGGGGCGGCTGGATGCTGCTGTCGGTCGTGCTGCCGAAGGGCGATCCCGGGAACGAGCCCACGGCGGCCATGGCCCTGACCTACGCTGGCGAGATGATCACGGGGATGCTGCTGGCCTGCTGCATGGCCGTCGTCCTGCGACGGCGTGCGCGCGGTGCGGCGTGAGGAGGCTCAGGGGGGCGCTGCTGGGGCGCCGGGCACGGTTGCGCTGGGTCCATCTGATCCTGGGCGGCGCGCTGTTGATGCCGTTCTGGCTCCTCGCCATGGTCCTCGTGTCGCCGTTCCTGGACATGCCCGGCACGGTGGTGGCCGGCTCCGCCGCCGCGCAGTTCGCCGCGTACGGCGTGGCCCTGCCGCTCGCCGCGGTCACGGCGCTGTTCCCGCTGACCCGGCCGCTGTCGGTGGCGGCGGCGCGCGGCCTGTGCGGCGTGGCGCCGGAGCGTTTCGCGGACGGCCCGGCGAGGTCGTGGGCGGCGCGGGTGCGCACCGCCGGCTGGTTCACGCTCCACGTGGCGGTCGGGGGACTGGTCGCCGGGGCGTCGCTGGCGCTGCCGCCGTTCGCGCTGTCGCTGATGCTGCTGCCGTTCTCCGCGTCGCTGCGCGAGTCGGCGCTCGCCTCGTTCTGGTCGCTGGACCAGGCGTGGCTGGTGTGGGGCGGCGTACCCGCGGGAGTGCTGTCCCTCGTCGCCCTCGCGGCGGCTGCCGCCGGGGCCGGGGCGCTTCTGGCCCGGCAGGCGCCGCGGCTGCTGGGCCCCACGCCCGCGGACCGGCTCGCCGCGGCGGAGCGGCGCGCCGCGGAGCTGGCGGTCCGCAACCGGATCGCCCGCGAGCTGCACGACTCGGTGGGCCATGCGCTGAGCGCGGTCACGCTCCAGGCGGGGGCGGCGCGCAAGGTCCTGGACTCCGACGTCGCGTTCGTCCGCGAGGCCCTGGCCGCGATCGAGGAGACCACGCGGCGCACGGTCGGCGAGCTCGACTCGGTGCTGGGCCTGTTGCGGCAGGGCGAGGACGACGGGGAGCTGCCGGGGCCCGGCCTGGAGGCCCTGGACCGGCTGCTGTCCGCGCCGGGGCTCCCGCCGGCGACGGCCGTCACCCGCGGGGGCGACCTCGGGCGCGTACCAGGACCGGTGTCCCGGGAGGCGTACCGGATCGTGCAGGAGGGGCTGACCAACGCGGTACGGCACGCGGCGGGAGCCGCGGTGTCGCTGCGCATCGCCGTCGACGAGGAGGAGTTGGAGATCACCATGGAGAATCCGCTGCCCGCCGCACCCGGCGCACCGGCCGTGCGGCGCCCGGACCGCCCCGGCGGCGGTCGTGGCCTGACCGGCGTCGGCGAGCGGGCCCGGCTGCTCGGCGGCACGGCCGCGGCGGGACCGGTGGACGGCGCGTGGCGGCTGACCGCCCGCCTGCCGCTGACGGGTGGCTCCCGGTGAGCGGCACCCCGGCCGTCAGGGTGGTGGTGGCCGACGACGAGCGGATGGTGCGCACCGCGCTGCGCGTGATCCTCGCCGCCGAACCGGATCTGGAGGTCGTCGGCGAGGCGTCGACCGGGGCGGAGGCGGTGTCGGTGGTGCGCGCGCTGCGGCCGGACGTCGTCCTGATGGACGTGCGCATGCCGGAGACCGACGGGATCCGCGCCACCGAGCAGCTGCTCGCCTCGATGCCCGACCCGCCGAGGATCGTGGTGGTGACGACGTTCGAGAACGACGCGTACGTGTACGAAGCGCTGCGCGCCGGTGCGGCCGGTTTCCTGCTGAAGCGGGCGGCGGCGGAGGACCTGGTCGGCGCGGTGCGGCTGGTGGCGCGCAGCGACTCGCTGCTGTTCCCGGCGGCGGTGCGGGAGCTGGCCGCGGCGTACGGCCGCCGCACGCCCGCCCCGCCCCCGCCGTGGGCGGCGCGGCTGACGGAGCGGGAGGCGGAGGTGCTGCGGCTGATGGCGCGCGGCCTGACGAACGCCGAGATCGCCGGCCGGCTGGGCGTCGGCCCGGCGACGGCGAAGTCGCACGTGGCAGCGGTGCTGGCGAAGACGGGGGTGCGGGACCGTACGCAGGCGGTGATCGCGGCGTACGAGTCGGGCTTCATCGTCCCCGGCTGACCCGCCCGGGCCGGGCCGCCACGCAGCCCGCGGCCTGCGGCGACGGGCCGGCGGCACCGGTGGCACCGGCGGCGGTGCGAGGGTCGCGGCGGCGCCGAACCGGCCCCCGGGCACGGGCCGTTGCGGGCCGGACGGTATGCAGGGGGCACCACCCTGCCACTGGAGGCCACCGTGCAACGCCCGCAGCCCCGCCCCGGGACCCGCTCCGGGGGGCGACTCTCGCCCCGCCCGCTCCCCCGCTCCCTGTCCGGCTGGACCATCGCGGTGTTCGGCCTGTGCGCCGCGGCCCTCGGCGCGCTCGGCCTGCTGGCCCCCGACGCCCTGCTCACCGTCATGGGCTTCGAGCCCCTGCCCGCCGCCCGGCGCGCGGACGGTGACCACACGCCGGTGTTCCTGACCGCCTCGTCGATGGCGGCGGTCAACATGGGCGTGTACTACCTGCTGGCGGCCGCGACGGACTGGAAGCCCTTCTTCCGCTGGACCGTCCCCTTCCGCCTCCTCACCTGCGCCGTCTTCTCCCTCGCGGTCCTGACGGACCGCGCCCCGTCCGGTTTCCTGGGCGTGGGCCTGTGGGAGGGGCTGGGCGCCGTGGTGACGTGGGCGGCGCTGCGGTACGAGCGCCGGGGGGCCTCCGCTGCCGGGGAGCGCGCGGAGGACCGGTGACCGTCCGGCCCGGGAGAGGGGCCGGCCGTGGGCGGCCCCGGGGCGTTCCGGCGTCGTGCCAGAGCCCCCGGAGGCTTCTACAGTCCAGCGGCAGCAGGTGACTGGAAGCGCTCCCACCGCGCTCGCTCCACTACCTGGGACTGCCGGTCAGCGTGCCGCATCCACGCTCCGCCGCAGCCTCGTAGCACCGCCGACCGCGCGCTTCCCCTTGGGGCACCGCGCGACGCTCAATTTCGCGCCCACGGCTTGGCGGTGTCAGCGGACTCGCCCGGTGAGACGAGTCCTGTCTCGTAGGCGAGGACGACGGCCTGGGCCCGATCGCGCAGGGTCAGTTTGGCGAAGATCCGGGCCACGTGGGTCTTCACTGTCGCCTCACTGAGCGTCAGCTCCTGCGCCAGTTCGGTATTGGAAAGACCCCGGCCCATGAGCGTCAGCACCTCGCGCTCGCGCGGCGTCAGCGCGGCCAGGTCTCGGTGGACAGCCGGGGTTGCAAGGCCCGACCCGGTTCTGGGGGCGCCAGGGGTGAAGCGCTCCACCAGGCGGCGGGTGATCGAGGGTGCGAGTAGGGCGTCACCGGTGTCGACCAGGTGTACGGCGGCGGCCAGATGCGCGGGGGTGACGTCCTTGAGCAGGAAGCCGCTGGCTCCTGCAGCGAGGGCGGCGTAGACGTATTGGTCGAGGTCGAAAGTGGTCAGCATGATCACCCGGCAGTCCGGGTGCCGCGCGAGTATGCGGCGGGCGGCCTCCAGGCCGTCCATCACGGGCATCCGGATGTCCATCAAGACGACGTCGGGCCGCAGCTCGCGCACGGCGGCCACCGCCTCGGCCCCGTCGCCGGCCTCGCCCACCACGTCGATACCGCGCGCGGTGAGGATCAGGCGGAAGCCGGTTCGGACCAGCTCCTGGTCGTCGGCGATCACGACGCGCGGGGCGGGCCCGGCGGGCGTCGTCACGGGCGGTCCAGCGGGATCCGCGCGCGCACGCGGTAGCCGCCGCCGAGGCGCCGACGGGCGTCCAGGTCGCCGCCGTAGACCGCGACCCGCTCCCGCAGGCCGAGCAGCCCGCGTCCCGTACCGTCCGCCCGGCCCTGCCCTGTCTCCTTCCGCGCGGGCGCGCCGCCGGACAGGACGCTCGGTCCGCTGTTCAGCACCTCGACGCGCAGGTAGTGGTCCGCGTACCGCACCGTCACCTCGGCCTTCGCCCCGTCCCCGTGTTTGAGCGCATTGGTCAGGCCCTCCTGGATGATCCGGTAAGCGGTGACATCGATCCCGGTCGGCAACGGGCGCGGCTCACCCGAGACCCGCATCTCCACGGACAGGCCGGCAAAGGCGATCCGGTCGACCAGCGGGCCGAGCCGGCTCAGGCTCGGCTGCGGCGACAGGTCCACGCCGTAGGACTCGTCCTCGCCGTTCTGCGCGGGGGCGAGCAGTCCGAGCAGGTGCCGCAGCTCGGTCATCGTGTTGCGCCCGGCGGCCTCGACGGCGCTCATCGCCGCCGCGGCCTCCTCGGGCATGGTGGCAAGCACCTCCCGGGCGGCCCCGGCCTGGACCACCATCACGCTCACGTTGTGGCTGACGATGTCGTGGAGCTCGGCGGCGATCCTGGCCCGCTCGGCGTCGACCGCCGTCCGCGTCGCGCTCTCGCGCTCCCGCTCAAGGAGCCAGCCGCGCTCCTCGATGGCCTTCCGGTGCGCCCGCCGTGCCCGGACCGCCGCCACGTACAGCCACCCGGCGGCACCAACTGCCGCCGCCAGGGCGATGACCAGCCAGATCGTCCAGGATTCCCCCACCCGATCATCTTCGCAGGTGCCCGCCGCACCCCGCATCAGCCTCCGGATGCAGCTCCGTACATCCCCAGGATGACCTCACCCGCCGGATACATCCGGGGGGTGACGCCCCGTCATCGGCCCCGCCCTAGGTTCGAGCCATGACAACCGATCATGACAGTGCCCGGCAAGTAGTGGTGCGGCTGGACGGCGTGCACAAGGAGTACGGCGACGCGAAGGCCCTGGACGGCCTTTCGCTGGAGATCCGCACGGGCGACGCGGTCGCCGTGATGGGCCCCTCCGGCTGCGGCAAGTCCACCTTGCTCAACATGGTGGCGGGCCTGGACCGGCCGACCTCGGGCACGGTCGAGGTGCAGGGCCACGACCTTGGGAAGCTGAACGAGACGGGCCTGGCGCTGTTCCGGCGGCGGAACGTCGGCATGATCTTCCAGTTCTTCAACCTCATCGACGACCTGCCCGTCCTGGACAACGTGTCCCTGGCCGCCCAGCTGACCGGCACCCCGGCTCGGCAGGCGCGCCGCCGCGCCCTGGAGCTCCTGGACGAACTCGGTGTCGCCTTGCGCCGCAACAACTATCCGGCAACGCTGAGCGGCGGCGAGCGCCAACGCGTAGCTGTGGCGAGGGCGTTGATGAACCGCCCGGCCCTGCTCCTCGCCGACGAGCCGACCGGCGCCCTCGACAGCGGCTCGGGGGAGCAGGTCATGGACCTGCTGATCGACCTCAACCAGATCGGCCAGACCCTGCTGATCGTCACCCATGACCCGCAGCTGGCCACCCGCTGCGCCAGCCGCCTGGTCGAAGTCGCCGACGGCCGGATCGCCCGTGAGAGCACGCTGGAGGCGGCCGCGTGAGCGCCGTGTGGAGAGCCTCGCGCGCGGCCGTGAAGCGCCGTCGGCTCCAGACCTTCGTCATCGGGCTCGTCGTGCTCTGCTCCACCACGACCGTCCTGCTCGCGCTGGCCCTGCTGACCGCGGCCTCGGACCCCTTCGACAAGGCCTACGCCGCACAGCGCGGCGCCCATACGACGGCGTCCTTCGACACCACGAAGGTCTCGCGGGAGCAACTGGCGCGGACCGCCCGGCAGGCCGGTGTGGAGGCTGCCGCCGGGCCGTTCGGGCAGGCCGTCGTCGACATCCCCGAGGACTGGCTCTGGATGGCGGGCGGCACCCTCACCGTGGTGGGCCGGGCCGATCCGGCCGGCCCCGTGGACCGGATCGACCTCCTTGAGGGCCACTGGGCCACCGCGCCGGGCGAGATGGTCGTCAACTGGTCCGTCCAGGGCTCCCCCGGCAAGGAGTTGCTCGGCACCGAACTGGAGGTCCCCGGCGGGGGGAAGCTGACCGTCGTCGGATTCGCCACCAGCATGAGCAAGTCGGCGAGCGCCTGGGTCTCGCCCGAGCAGATGGCCGCACTGCACCCGACCTCCGCCCAGATGCTCTACCGCTTCACCGACTCCTCGACCCAGGCCGAGTTGAGCGCCTCGCTGGCCCGGGCCACCACGGGGCTGCCCGCGGACGCGCTGACCGGCACCCAGACATACCTCACCCTCAAGCAGGCCTTCTCCGCGCTGGCCGACTCCTACCTCCCGTTCATGACGCTCTTCGGCGTCCTCGGCCTGCTGGTCTCCATCCTGATCGTCGGCAACGTGGTCAGCGGGGCGGTCGTCTCCGGCTACCGGCACATCGGGGTGCTCAAGGCCCTGGGCTTCACGCCGAACCAGGTCGTCGCCGTCTACCTGACGATGCTCTCCGTACCGGCCGTGGTGGGCTGCGTCCTTGGCACACTGGCCGGCAACGCGCTGGCCGGACCGATCCTGAAGGTCGCGTTCACCGGCATCGACGTGGGCCGGGCCTCGGTCGGCGACTTCAGCCCCTGGGTGTCTGTGGTCTGCCTGCTGGGCATGCCCGCCCTCGTCCTGCTCGCCGCGCTGGTCCCCGCCCTGCGGGCCCACCGGCTGCCCGCCGCACTGGCCATCAGTGCGGGCGGCGCGCCGCGGACCGGGCGCGGGCTGCGCGTCCAGCGGATGCTCGGCGCCACCCGGCTGCCCCGCCCGGTCAGCCTGGGCCTCGGCCAGCCGTTCGCCCGCCCCGCCCGCACCCTGCTGACCATGGCGGCCATCGTCCTCGGGGTCACCACGGTGACCCTGTCGACCGGACTGACCAGCACCCTGCTGGCGTACGGCGAGATCGGGCGGGAGGACGGCCGCGCCAGGATCCACGTGACGACCGGAGGGTCGGGCAACGACCGGACGCCGCCCCGCCTCGGCGACGCGCAGATCGAGGAACGGCTGCGCTCCCTGCCGGGTGCGGAAGGAGTACGGGCCCGCGCGCTCTCCCAGGCGAACATGACCGGACAGAACCAGCCCGTCTTCGCCGACTTCTACCGCGGGGACGACTCCGTGTACGACCACAGCATCGTCAAGGGCCGGGCGCCGAAGGCGGCGGGCGAGATCGTGGCCGGGCCGGCCTTCCTGACCCAACGCGGCCTGAAGCTCGGTGACCGGGTCACGCTGGAGCTGAACGGCAGGAAACTCACCGTGACCGTCGTGGGTAAGCTCGTCGAGGGCAACGCCCGTGCCCTGGAGGCCACGTGGGAGAGTTTCACCCGGCTCGCACCCGAGGCCCACGCCACCGAGTACACGGTACGGCTGGCACCCGGCGCCGACGCGCGCGCCTACGCCGAGGCCGTCACGGCGCTCGACCCGGCCCTGCACGCATCGGTCCTTGACTCCGGCAACGCCGGCACCGCCACCGTCGTCACCTTCTCCACGGTGTTCACGATGCTGCTGACCCTCGTCGCCTCGCTCGGCGTCTTCAACACCGTGCTTTTGAACACCCGTGAGCGGCGACGGGACCTGGGCATGCTCAAGTCGATCGGCATGACGCCCCGGCAGGTGGTGGTGATGACGGTGACCTCGGTGGCCGGGCTCGGCGCGGTCGGCGGGCTGCTCGGCATCCCGCTCGGGGTCGTGGCGCACCGCCTCGTCGTGGACCACGTCGGCGTGGTCGACTTCCCGGCGTACATGAAAGACGTGTGGCACGCCCCGCAGCTGGCCGCGATGCTCCTGGTGGGCGTGCTGATCGCCGTCCTCGGTGCCCTGGTCCCGGCCCGGTCGGCGGCCCGGATGACCATCGCCTCGGTGCTGCACACCGAGTAGATCACCCATCAGCACCAGCCTCTGGATCAGGGTCAGCGCAGGAAGCGGCCCGGGCACGCGTGCGGTCTGCCAGTGGCGAGGCAAGCCACGCGGCCCGCCGCGCCCAGAACCGGGCGACCAGCGCGTTGCCTTCGATCCGACTGGCCGACCTCCGCGAGGTCTGCTTATCGGACTTCCGGCGCCTGATCGCGGGGCATTCCGGCCGCCGGGGTGAGGTGTGCGCATTTACTGCGGCAGGACCGGAAGGACGGACGGACGTGATGATCGAACCGGTGACCGAGTCCGGGAGTGGGGGCGCGCTCCGGCTGCCGCGCGCCCGGGTGGTGTCCCTGTCCGCCCCGCCGTCGTCGTATACCGCGGCGGTCGAGCGATACCTCACCGGCGCGGGCATCGCGAAGTCCTCCGCGCGGATCTACCGGATCTCACTGACGACGTGGGGGTGGATGCTCACCGGCGAACCGGCGCCGACCGGACCCGCCCGCCGGGGCGCGAAGCCGCCTGTCTTCCCCCTCGCCGCGATCGACGACCCGGCGCTGCCGGAAGCGCTGGCAGGGCGACGGCGCGGGCGGACGAGATGGACGCCGACACCGTCAACCGCGAACTGTCCATCGCGCGCAAGGCGATCGGCCGGTGGCAGCACCAGGGCTGGATCGACGGCGACCCGACGATCGGGATCGAGCGGCGGCCGGCACCACCGGACCGCACCAAGGCCCTCGCCGAGAACCAGATCGCCGCCCTGTGGCGCCTCGACGTCGCCCTGCGGGAGAAGACGCTCTGGAAGATGCTCCACGAGTCCGCCGCGCGGGCCGACGAGGTGCTGTGCCTGAACGTGGAGGACCTGTATCCGCAGGCGAGCGGGGCAGGATCACTGCCAAGGGCGGGGCGACGGAGTGGATTCACTGGCAGTCCGGCACCGCCCGGCTCCTGCCCCGACTGATCGCCCGGCGCACCCGCGGCCCGCTGTTCCTCACCGACCGCAAGGCCCCGGCCGGAACCCCGACGCTAGACGTGTGCCCGGAGACAGGCCGTGCTCCGCTCTCCTACCGCCGGGCCGAGGAGATTTTCGAGGAGAACACCCGGCTCCTGGCCAACCCGCTCGCCAGCGCGTGGGCGGCGTCGGCGGCGAGTGTGCCCGGGGAGTCGCCCATGCCGCCGACGACCGTGAAGTTGGCGCCAGGACGGTGTCCGCGCGAGCGTGCTCGGCGAACGGCGGCAGCACCGCGTCCGCGCCGCCGCCCGTGCAGGGCAGCACCACGCCGTCCGCGACGGCCAGGATGTGCGCGGGTCGGCGCCCGGGTTGGCCCCGCAGCGGTACGCGGCCGGGTCGGCGTGCAGCAGGACGCGGGGCAAGCACCTACCACCCCCGGGCACGATGCCGCACATGCCCCGCCCCCATGGATTCCGCTACGTGTCCCACGCCGACGGCACCGTCGAGATCACCCACCGCGGCCGCCCCGCCGGCACCCTGCGCGGCGCCCGCGCGGAGAAGTTCCGCGCCGAGGCCGCGTCCGGCGACGCCCAGCTGGTAGGGGCCCGCTGGACCGGCGCGTACAAGCACGGCAACGAACGGGCGGCCCGTGACCACCCGCGTAACCGGAGTGGCCGAAGGTAAGGGAACGGCAAAGGGGCTCCGCTCGTTACGCCTGGCATGACAGCTATGACCCCCGGCTCGAACATCCCCCTCACCGCCACCCGAGTGGCGGTGGACGTCTCCGCGCCCGTGCGCCTCGACGTATCGGGCCTGCTGCTCACCGCCGACGGCAAGGTGCGCTCCGACGACGACTTCATCTTCTACAACCAGCCCGCCGGCCCCGGTGTCACCTACCGCTCCGGCGGCGGTACCGCCCCCGACGCGATCACCGTGGACACCGCCGCCGTGCCGCCCGGCATCGAGAGGATCGTCGTCACCGCCAGCCCGGACGCCGCCGGGCAGACGTTCCAGGGCGTCGAGCCGACGGCGACAGTGCGCAACGCCGACGACGGCACCGTCCTCGCCACCTTCACCCCGCCCCGGCTCGGCACCGAGACCGCGCTGATCGTGGTCGAGGTCTACCGGCGAGGCGGCGCCTGGAAGGCCCGCGCGGTCGGCCAGGGGTACGCCGACGGGCTGGCCGGGATCGCCACCGACTTCGGCGTGTCCGTGGACGAGGAACCCGCGGCGGCCCCTGCGCCCGCCCCCACTCCCGTGGCCCCCGCGCCGGTCGCCGCTCCCCCGGCCCCGGCCGCTCCCCCGGCGGCGCCCGCCGCCCCACCCGCCTCCGGCAAGATCAATCTCGACAAGGGCCGGGTCAGCCTCCAGAAGAACCAGACCGTCTCCCTCGTCAAGGGCGGCCGCCCGCTGCTCTCCCAGGTCAGGATGGGCCTCGGCTGGGAGCCCGCGTACCGCGGCAAGGACATCGACCTCGACGCCTCCGTCATCGCCTACGGGCCCCAGCGCAACCACCTGGACAGCTGCTACTTCGGCAAGCTCTCCATCCTCGGCGGTGCGGTCAAGCACTCCGGCGACAACCTCACGGGCGAGGGCGCCGGCGACGACGAGGTGATCACGGTCGACCTCGGCCGGCTGCCTGCCGAGGCGACGGGCCTGGTCTTCACGGTGAACTCCTTCTCCGGGCAGAAGTTCACCGAGGTCGCCAAGGCGTACTGCCGTCTGATGGACGCCGCGACCGGCGAGGAACTGGTCCGCTTCGACCTCACCACCGCCGAGCCGCAGACCGGCGTGATGATGGCCAAGCTCATCAAGCAGTTCTCGGGCGAGTGGGAGATGACCGCGATGGGCGACTTCGTGAAGTCCCGTACGGTCCGGGGGATGGTGAAGCCGGCCGCCCAGGCGCTCTAGCGACCCGGCTCCCCGGCGCTGTGCCGCCGGGGGGCCGGCGCGGAGTCCTCCGCGTCCCGGCGTCCTTCGCGTCCCGGCCCTCGCCTGCGCCGGGCGCCCTCCCCCGTACCCCCCGGCCCTCGCGGGCGCCGGGCGCCCTCCCTCGTCCTCCCGAGCCACAGCCCGGGGAGCGGCGGACCACGCAGGGGGCTCGGCGGCCCGGCGCCGGACCGGTGGCGCACGAAGCGGTCGGCGGCGCCGGGGCACGGCCGGCCGCGGGGCGCCCCGCCCCGGCGGCGGCCACGGCCGAGCGCCCCGCAGGGTGGTGACGTCACCTCGCCGGACGCACAGCGGCCGGGGCCGGCGTCGGGGGCGCGTTGCCCCACGGCCCGCACCGCCCCACGGCCCCGGCCCCCGCGGGCCCCGCCCTCCGGTGCACGACCGCCCGCCCGGCACCGGCGACGCCCCGCCGGCCAGCGGCACGACCCGTCCCGCCCGGCCCTCGCCGCACCACCCCGTCCACCACCGAAAGGCGCCTCCCATGAACAGTGCCGGTTCTCCCGGTCCGCCCCGCTTCCCCGCCACGGGGCGCCGCGTGCTCGTCAGCGGCGCCTCCCGGGGACTGGGCCGGGCCGTCGCCCGGGCGTTCGCGGCCAACGGCGACCGCGTGGCCGTCCATTACGGCTCGCGCGCGGACGAAGCGCGCCGGACCCTGGAGTCGCTGCCGGGCACGGGCCACGCACTCGTCCACGGCGACCTGACGGACCCGGCGCAGGCCGCCCGCGTGGCCGGGGACGCCGCCTCCGCGCTCGGAGGTCTGGACGTCCTGGTCAACAACGCGGCGGTGAACGTCCGGCACCCGCTCGCCTCGACGCCGTACGAGGAGTGGGCGGCGGTCTGGCAGCAGCACGTCGCCGTCAACCTGCTCGCCACGGCGAACCTGAGCCACCTCGCCGCACGCCGCATGATCGACCAGGGCACCCGCGGACGCATCGTCAACATCGGCTCCCGCGGCGCCTTCCGGGGCGAACCGGACCACCCCGCCTACGGCGCCACCAAGGCCGCCGTCCACGCGCTGGGCCAGTCCCTGGCGGTCTCCCTCGCTCCGCACGGGATCGCCGTGTCCTCCGTCGCCCCCGGGTTCTTCGCCACCGAGCGGGTCGCGGACCGGCTGACGGGCGCGGAGGGCGAGGAGATCCGCGCCCAAAGCCCGTTCGGCCGGGTGGCCGCCCCCGAGGAGATCGCCGCCGCGGTGCTGTGGCTGGCCTCCCCGGAGGCGGAATGGTCCTCGGGCACGATCCTGGACCTCAACGGCGCTTCGCACCTGCGCACCTGAGAGCGGTGCGCGGCCGCCGCGCGGGCGGTGCGGCGGGCCCGCCGTGGGACGGGCCGGCGTGCGTCACGCGCCCGCGCGCGAGCGGGCCTTGAAGGCGGCCTTGCGCGCCTCCTTGGCGATCCGCTTGTCGCGGTGCAGACGGCCCATCGCCTCCAGCACCTCGGGGGTCGCCGGGTGCTCCACCCGCCAGGCCGCGTCGAAGAAGCCGCCGTGCTGGCCGGTCAGGCCCTCCACGAGGTCCTGGAGCTCCTCCAGTTCGCCCTCCGCGTCGAGCTGCGCCGCGATCGTGTCGATGGCGAGCCAGAAGATCATCGACTCGGGCGGCGCCGGCACGTCGGCCGCGCCCCGCTCCGCGAGCCACACCCGGGCCAGCCCGCCCAGCTCGGGGTCGTCCAGCACCTCCCGTACGGCGGGTTCCGCCTCCGCGCCAGCGAGGGCGAGGGCCTGCTGGCAGTGGAGGCGGCGCAGCGGCGAGCCCGGGTCGGCGCCCTTCGCCGCCGCGAGCAGTTCCCGTGCCGCGGCCAGCGGTTCCCGCCGCGCCAGCCACTCGCCGGTCTCGGCCCGCGCCGACGCCTCGGGGAAGCGGGCGACGCCCTCCAGCAGCGCGTCCGCGCCCTTGTCCGCCAGCTCGCCGACGGCCGGCGCCGCGACGCCCGCCTCCAGCATGCGCTGGCGCACCCCGTACAGGCCCAGCGGTGTGAGCCGCACCAGCCCGTACCGGGAGACGTCCTCGTCGTCGCCGACCGCGACGGCCTCCGCGTCGCCCTCCTCCGCCATCAGCGCCTCGTCGACCGGGGTGTACTCGACGAGCCCGATGGGCTCCAGCACGCGGAACTGGTCGTCCAGCCGCATCATGGCCTCCGACACCTGTTCCAGGATGTCGTCGGTGGGCTCCCCCATGTCGTCCGGCACGATCATCGAGGCCGCGAGGGCGGGCAGCGGTACCGGGCCGGGTGCCGTCCCGGCGGTCCCCGCACCGCCGGCGCCCGTCTCCGTCACGGACAGCAGGTACAGGTTCCCCAGCACCCCGTGGAGGAACTCGGCCTCCCGCTCGGGGTCCCAGTCCAGCGCCTCCAGGTCGATCTCGCCGTTGTCGCCGATGACGTCCGCGAAGTCGTCGAGCAGCGGTGCGGTCGCGTCCGCGAACACCGTCTCCAGGCCGTCGAGCCACAGGGCCAGCACGTCCTGCGGTGAACCGCCCGTCACCAGCGGGAGGTTCTCGCCCGCCTCCACCGCCCCGTGCCCCGCTTCCTCCACCGGCTCCTCGACCTCGACCAGTCCGGTGTCGACGGCGACCCGCCAGGCCTCGCTCGCGTACGCCGCCCCGTCCTCGTCCGCCGCGAGCCCGAGCGCCTCCGCGGCGGCCGGCAGCAGCTCCTCCACCAGCTCGCCCCCGGCACCGACCCGGGTCTGCGGTCCCGCCCAGCGGGCGAGCCGGACGGCCCGGGCCAGCAGCGGGGCCGCGAGCGCGTCCCGCGCCAGCTCCGCGTCCGAGGGCAGCCGCACCGGCGGCAGGGTGGGACGGTCTGACGACATCAGGGGTCTCTCCTCGGGATACGGGGACGGGTCCAGGCGGGCCCCAGCGTAGACGCATTTGGGTGCATGTCCGCTGGTTCATGTACCGGTCAACGCCCGTACACCCGGCAACCCTTGACAAGTACCCGGCGAACACAAGACATTGACGCGCGTAGATCTGTTGTCCGGATCCAACCCCTCACGCACCTCCCACACCATCGGAGCCTTTCCATGTCTTCCTCCCTGCCGAGAGCCGCGTCCAGCACCGCCCACAGAGCGGCTGCCGTCTCGGCCGTCGTGGCCGCCGCGCTGGCCGCCGGCCTGCTCGCCGCCTCCCCCTCGGCGTTCGCCGACGACGCGAGCACGAGCGCGGACGCGATACGCATCCACGACATCCAGGGCTCCACCCGCATGTCCCCGCTCGCCGGCCGCCAGGTCACCGCCGTCCCGGGCATCGTCACCGGCGTGCGCACCTACGGCTCCCGCGGCTTCTGGATCCAGGACCCGCAGGCCGACGCGGACCCGGCCACCAGCGAGGGCGTGTTCGTCTACACCGGCTCCGCCCCGACCGTCGCCGTGGGCGACTCGGTCACCGTCTCCGGCACCGTGACCGAATACGTCCCGGGCGGCACGTCGTCGGGCAACCAGTCCCTGACGCAGATCACCAAGCCCACGGTCACCGTGGTCTCCTCGGGCAACGCGCTCCCCGCGCCGGTGACCGTCTCCGCCCGCTCGGTGCCCTCCGCGTACGCGCCCGAGGGCGACCCGGCGGCCGGCGGTTCCATCAACGGCCTGACGCTCCGGCCCGGTTCGTACGCCCTGGACTACTACGAGTCCCTGGAGGGCACGAACGTCCGCATCGGGACCTCCCGCGTCGTCGGCGCCACCGACCCGCACGCGGAGCTGTGGGTGACGGTGAAGCCGTTCGAGAACGCGAACCGGCGCGGCGGCGCGGTCTACGGCTCGTACACCGCCCAGAACACCGGCCGCCTCCAGATCCAGTCGCTGACCCCGCTCGCCCAGCAGCCGTTCCCCAAGGCGGACGTCGGTGACTGGCTGACCGGCTCGACCGAGGGCCCGCTGGACTTCAACCAGTACGGCGGCTACACCCTCACCGCCCGCACCCTCGGGACGGTCGCGAACCTGGGTCTGGAGCGCGAGGTCACCGAGAAGCAGCGTCCGAGCGAGCTGGCGGTGGCGACGTACAACGTCGAGAACCTCGACCCGACGGACCCGCAGGAGAAGTTCGACGCGCTGGCCAAGGCCGTGGTGGAGAACCTGGCCTCGCCCGACATCCTCGCCCTGGAGGAGATCCAGGACAACAACGGCGCGAAGAACGACGGCACGGTCGCCGCCGACCTGACGGTGAAGAAGTTCACGGACGCGATCGTCGCGGCGGGCGGCCCGGCGTACGAGTGGCGCAGCATCGACCCGGCGAACAACAAGGACGGGGGCGAGCCGGGCGGCAACATCCGCCAGGTCTTCCTCTTCAACCCCGAGCGTGTGTCGTTCACCGACCGCGCGGGCGGCGACGCGACCACGGCGACCGGTGTCGTGCGCGAGCAGGGCCGGGCGGCCCTCACCCACTCCCCCGGCCGCATCGCCCCCGCGGACGCGGCGTGGGACAACAGCCGCAAGCCGCTCGCGGGCGAGTTCACCTTCCGCGGCCGCACGGTCTTCGTGATCGCGAACCACTTCGGCTCCAAGGGCGGTGACGAGTCGCTGGTCTCGCACCACCAGCCGCCGAACCGTTCCTCCGAGACCAAGCGCCTGCAGCAGGCCCAGGCGGTGAACACCTTCGTCAAGGACATCCTGAAGGTCCAGCGCACCGCCGACGTCGTGGTCCTCGGCGACATCAACGACTTCGAGTTCTCGGCGACGACCAAGGCGCTGACGGACGGGGGCGCGCTGTACCCGGCGGTCCTGTCACTGCCGCGCCCGGAGCGGTACTCGTACGTCTTCCAGGGCAACAGCCAGGTGCTGGACCAGATCCTGACCAGCCCGTCGATCCGGCACTTCGAGTACGACAGCGTCCACATCAACGCGGAGTTCGCGGAGCAGAACAGCGACCACGACCCGCAGGTGCTGCGCTTCCGCCCGTAGCGTCCGCGCCGGCCGCCGGACGACCGGCGGCCGGCCCGGTCAGCCGCCCGCGCTGAAGTGCAGCGCGGGCGTGTACCGCCGCACGCCGCCGCCGACGGCACCCGGGTACGTCTTCACCTTGCGCCACTGCGGGGTGGCGCCCCCGATCCCGTCGCCGGGGGCGGCGAGCGCCTCGATGTGGGCCTCGGCGCTCTCCCATTCGGCGTAGTTGAGGACGCGGGTGCCGTCGAGGCTGGTGTGGAAGGTCCCGGAGATGCCGCCCGGGTGCGGGTGCGGATCGGTCTCCAGCGCCTCGAACACGCCGTCCACCCAGTCCCGTTGCCGCTCGTGGTCCGGCCCGTCGAACGCGACGTCCACGATGACGACGCATCCCGGGACGCGAGGGCCGCCGGCGCCCAGCCCTGTCCTCCGGTAGAGCTCGTACGAGGCGATGCCCACCCGCTCGATGCCGGGCACGGCCGCGTCGATCTCGTCGTTCCGGTCGTCGCGGTACCGGGTGAAGAACTCCTGGTGGGCCGCTTCGTCCCGCCACTGCGAATAGTGGAAGAGGGTGTCGCCGTCCTCCCCGGCGTGGACGGTGTACGACAGGAGCCCGGCGAACGGCCAGTCGCGGGTCTGCCACGCCTTCGCGATGGCGTCCAGGGTGGCGCGCTGCCGCTCGGGCGTGCCCACCCCCCATGTACTGGCCTTGACGACCCCGACGCCCGAGCGGGTGAGGTCGGGACGCGCACCGGTCCCGTACGCGGTGATCACCTGCATGACTGCCTGCCTCCTGGCTGCCGCCCCCCTGTGGTGCGGCCGGGCACCCATCATGAAAGCTCAAGTCCGCTTGAGGTCAAGGGTGTCCGGGTCGCCGCACACGCGACCCCGCCACCGCGCCGCGTGATGCGGTGCGATGACGGGGTGACGGGTGTGACGGGGTGAGCCGACCGGCCGGAGGGCGCGGCGCCACCGGGGGCGGTCAGCCCGGCCAGGTGCCCGTCAGCCGGCGGACTCCCATGGCGCCGGAGCGGTCCACCGCCGCCTTGACCACCGCGAAGATCGCGCCTTCCAGTGCGGCGGCCAGCAGGATTTCCTTCCACTCCCGTTCCTCGTCCATGGCGTCCGGGGCGTCCCCGCTGCCGAGGGCCGCCCAGGCGCGGGAGAAGAGGCTGCTGGCGACGGCACCGCCGGCCATGCCCAGCAGGATGCCGACGGGCCGGTAGAGGATCTTCTGCTTCTTCTTTTTCTTCTGCTTGTTCTTGTACTGCTTGCCGGCCACGCCGGTCACCCCCACTTCCCGGTCCGGCGGAGCTGCCACACGGCGACGCCCGCCACCACCACCATGGCGACGGCGGCGAGGATCTGGCGCGGGTGCTGCCGGACGGGTTCGGGGGTCTTCTCGTGCATCAGGTGGGCGGCGCGTGCCTTGACATCTGTCCTGGCCATCAGCTGGTCGATGGTCTCGCCCAGCTCCTGCCGCTTGCGGGCCGCTTCGCGGCGCAGTTCGTCAGGTCCGGCGAGCTTCGGCGCCTCACGACGTGTCATCGGTGGACCCTCTCCTTGATCTCGTGGACGTCGGAACGCATCCCGTCGATCGCCCGCTCGGGCTTGGGCGGCACCGCGCGCTTCAGCTGGCTGCGGCCCAGGGCCGCGAGGATGCCCGCCAGCACCAGGAACAGTCCGGTGGCGATGAGCACCGACGCCCAGACGTCCAGGGCGAGGTTCAGCAGCGCCGCCACGGTGGCCCAGATTCCGATCAGTCCGACGTAGCCGACGGCGGCCGCCGCACCCAGCAGCCCGCCGCCCTTGCCGGCGCGTTTGCCTTTCTGCATCATCTCGGCCTGCGCCGTGCGCATCTCGGTCTTGACCAGGTCGGAGAGCTGTTCCGACGCCTGCTTCACCAGCTCGCCGACCGACGGTTCTCCGGCCATGCCAGATCGCCTCCCATCTCGTACGGGGAGGATCGAGTACCCGCGCGTACCGCTTCGAACCGTGGGGACGACGCAGCCCGCCGACCAGGGCGGTCGGCGGGCTGTGCGGGGCCGGGGGCCGGCTCAGGAACCGTTGACTTCGTTGCTGCCGAGGATGGAGACGTGTTCGAGCACGTCCTCCATCGGGTCGTCGATCTGGCCGATCGACAGCAGCGTGATGTGGTGACCGTTGTCGGAGGCGGTGCGGGCCTCGTCGGCGTGGGCGGCCGTGCCGGACGAGAACACGGCCACCAGGGCGAATACGCCGGGAACGATCAGCCTGCCGGTCTTCATATGAGCAGTCCCTCGCCTTGCCGATCCGTGTGACATCCGCGCTGACCTGTCTATCCGTCCTGCGGACGGAAAGGTCACGCGGATTCACCCGGATCAGTTGTGGCTGTGGAGGATGTCGTTGAGCCCGCCCCACACCGCGTTGTTCGGGCGGGCCTCGACGGCGCCGGTGACCGAGTTGCGGCGGAAGAGGATGTGGGAGGCGCCGGACAGCTCGCGGGCCTTGACGACCTGGCCGTCGGGCATCGTCACGCGGGTACCGGCGGTGACGTACAGCCCGGCTTCGACGACGCACTCGTCGCCGAGGGCGATGCCCACGCCCGCCTCGGCGCCGACGAGGCAGCGCTCGCCGATGGAGATGATGACGTTGCCGCCGCCGGAGAGGGTGCCCATGGTGGAGGCACCGCCGCCGATGTCGGAGCCGTCACCGACGACGACGCCGGCGGAGATGCGGCCCTCGACCATGGAGGTGCCGAGGGTGCCGGCGTTGAAGTTGACGAAGCCCTCGTGCATGACGGTGGTGCCGGCGCCGAGGTGCGCGCCGAGCCGGACGCGGTCGGCGTCGGCGATGCGGACGCCCTTGGGCAGCACGTAGTCCGTCATGCGCGGGAACTTGTCGACGCTGGTGACCTGGAGGTGCAGGCCCTCGGCGCGGGCGTTGAGCCGGACCTTCTCGACGTCGTCGACGGCGACGGGGCCCAGCGAGGTCCAGGCGACGTTGGCGAGCAGGCCGAAGATGCCGTCCAGGTTCTGGCCGTGCGGCGCGACCAGCCGGTGGCTGAGCAGGTGCAGGCGCAGGTAGACGTCGTGCGCGTCGAGCGGCTTGTCGTCGAGGGAGGCGATGACGGTGCGTACGGCGACGACCTCGACGCCACGGCGCGCGTCGACGCCGATGGCCTTGGCGGCGCCTTCCCCGAGGGCGTCGACGGCCTGGTCGGCGGTGAGCCGCTCGGTCCCGGCGGGCCCGGGGGCCTCGGTGAGCTCGGGGGCGGGGAACCAGGTGTCGAGAACGGTGCCGTCGCCGGCGAGGGTGGCGAGGCCGGCGGCGACGGCGCCGGTGGTACGTGGTGCGGACGGTGCAGAAGTCATGCAGGAAACCTAACCGTCGCTCCCCCTCGCAGGCGAACCGGTCTCACCGGCCGAACGCCCTTCCGCACCCCCGTCCTGCCCGCCCCGGTCCTCCACGTCCTCGTCCTTCGCGCCCCGCGGCCCGGGTGCCGTCCTCCCGGTGGCGGGCCCGGCCAGCAGGCGGGCCAGCACGTCCCGCGCGTACGGTTCGTCGTACGGGGCTCCGGTGAGGAGCACCTGCAGGCAGATGCCGTCCATGAGGGCCGCCAGGGCTCGTGCCGTGACGGGATCCGTCCGGTGCGCCAGGGCCGCGACGACGCCGTCGGTCCACTCGGCCGCCACCGGCCGCAGGGCGGGGCGGCGCAGGGCGGCGAGGTAGAGCTCGTACTCCAGCTCCACGCCGGTGCGCTCGCCGCCGAGCCACCGGCCCATCAGCCGCGCCAGCGCGTCCGCCGGGTCGGCCCGCGGGTCGGCCAGGGCACCGCTGTCCCGCACGGTGGCGGCGAACCCCTCGTTGGCCTGCCGCAGGGCCGCCACCAGCAGTTCGTCGAGGGACGAGAAGTGGTACGTGGTGGATCCGAGCGGTACGTCGGCCTCGGCGGCCACCGTGCGGTGGGTGAGCCCGGCGATGCCGCTGCGCCCGACGACCCGGATCGCCGCGTCGATGATGCGGCTGCGCCGGTCGGGGTCGTGGCGGCGCCGAGCGGGTGGCGGTGGCATCAGTGGGCCCCGCCGGGGTTCAGCACGACCACGCCCCCGATCACCAGCGCGACCCCGGCCCCTTCGGCGGGGCCGGCCGCCTCGCCCAGGAACAGCGTCCCGACCGCGGCGACCGCGGCGGTGCCGACGCCCGCCATGGCTGCGGCGAGCAGTCCGTATCCCATGTGTACGAGCGTACACATGGGGTCCGTATAACGTGTCCACGTCAGGGGCGGAGATCAACAGGGAGCAGTGGACGACACATGACGCAGCACATGGGGTGGGGACCGGGCTGGGGCGGCTGGGCTCCGCCTCCGCCGCCCAGGCCCGGAGTGATACCGCTCGCCCCGCTCGGCGTCGGCGACGTCCTGGGCGGAGCGCTCTCGGCGCTCGGCCGCCACTGGAAACAGCTGCTGGGCCTGGCGGCCGCCGCCTACGGAGTGGTGGCCGTGGTCTTCGGCGGGGCGCTCGTCGTGGCGTACTCCGCCCTCCGGGACGAGATAGAGCGTCTGCCGCACTCCGACGAGGGCCTCGCGCCGCTCCTGTTCACGCTGGGCGGGCTGTACGTCGTGGGGGTGCTGCTCCTGCTCGTCGCCAACGCGGTGATATACGCGAGCTGCCCGGCCGTGCTCCAGGACGCGGTGCTGGGCCGGACCACCACGCTCGCCGCCGTCTGGCGCCGCGTACGGCCGCGGCTGGCCGCGGTGCTCGGCACCGTGCTGCTCACGAGCCTGATCGCGCTGGTGCCGCTGCTGCTGTTCGCGGTGGCGTTCGGCGCGCTGTTCCTCTCGCTCTTCGCCGCGCTGGGCGCCGGCGACCTGGAGTTCTCGGGCTACGCCTGGGTGATCCTCTTCGGCTTCCTGGGCGCGCTGCTCACCGGTGTCCTGGCCGTCTGGCTGTGGGTGAGGTTCAGCCTCGCCCCGGCGGCCGCCGTCTTCGAGGGGCAGGGCACCCTCGCGGCGATGACCCGTTCGGCGCATCTCGTTCGCGGCTCCTGGTGGCGGATCTTCGGCATCTCCCTGGCGGGCTGGCTGCTCGCCGCGATCGCGAGCTATCTCATCCAGCTGCCCTTCTCGCTCCTGTCCATGGCCCCCGGTCCCGCTGTCGCGGAGGACGGCCAGGACGGCACCACCATGATCGCCGTCATCGTGACGGCTCTGGTGTTCGGGCTGCTCACCCAGGTGGTGGGGCAGATCCTGACGGCCGCCTACCCGCAGCTGGTGACAGGGCTGCTCTACGTCGACCAGCGCATCCGCAAGGAGAACCTGGCCCCGGCCCTGGCCGAGGCGGCGGCCGTCCCGTCCGCGCCCGTCACCACGTGAGCCCCGTCTCCGGCCGCGGCACATCGGTCCGGTACGGAGGACGGCCATGCCCCCGGGTCCTCCCGGGGGCATGGCCGTCGCAGCGGTGGGGCGGGGCGCGTCAGACGTTGAAGCCGAGGGCGCGCAGCTGCTCGCGGCCGTCGTCGGTGATCTTGTCCGGACCCCACGGCGGCATCCAGACCCAGTTGATCTTCAGCTCGTTGACGATGCCGTCCGTCGCGGCCTTCGCCTGGTCCTCGATCACGTCGGTCAGCGGGCAGGCCGCGGACGTCAGCGTCATGTCCAGCGTCGCGATGTTCGCGTCGTCGATGTGGATGCCGTAGATCAGGCCGAGGTTGACGACGTCGATGCCCAGCTCGGGGTCGACGACGTCGTACAGCGCCTCGCGGATCTCTTCCTCGGTCGCCGGCTTCATCTGGGCCGTCTCGTTCTCGGTCATGCGGTCTTCCTCTCCGCGCCCTCACCCATCACCTGGGCCGTCGCGTCCTTCCAGGCCATCCAGCTCAGCAGGGCGCACTTCACCCGGGCCGGGTACTTGGAGACGCCGGCGAACGCGACCGCGTCCTCCAGCACCTCCTCCATGGCGTCGTCCGGCTCGATCCGGCCCTTGGACTGCATCAGCTCCAGGAAGGTGCCCTGGATCCGCTGCGCCTCGGCGAGGTCCTTGCCGACGAGGAGTTCGTTCAGGACGGAGGCGGACGCCTGGCTGATGGAACAGCCCTGGCCCTCGTACGACACGTCCGCGACGCGCGTCCCGTCGTACTTCACGCGCAGGGTGATCTCGTCGCCGCACGTCGGGTTGACGTGGTGCACCTCGGCGTCGCCGTCCCGCAAGCCCCGCCCGTGCGGGTTCTTGTAGTGGTCCAGGATGACGTCCTGGTACATCGAATCCAGCTTCACAAGCAGCCGCCTCTACCCGAAGAAGTTACGGACGTGCTCCAGCCCCGCGACCAGGGCGTCGACCTCGGCCGGAGTGGAGTACAGATAGAACGACGCCCGCGTGGTCGCAGGAATTCCGTACCGCAGGCAGACGGGACGCGCGCAGTGGTGGCCGACGCGGACCGCGATGCCCTGCTCGTCGAGGACCTGGCCCACGTCGTGCGGGTGGATGTCGCCGAGCGTGAAGGAGATCGCCGCGCCCCGGTCCTCGGCCGTCACCGGGCCGATGATCCGCAGGCCCGGAACCTCCTGCAGGCGCTGGATCGCGTACTCCGTGATCGCGTGCTCGTGCGCGGCGATCCGGTCCATGCCGATGGCGGAGAGGTAGTCCACGGCCGCGCCGAGGCCGACGGCCTGCGCGATCGGGGGCGTACCCGCCTCGAACTTGTGCGGCGCGGGGGCGTACGTCGACGAGCTCATCGAGACGGTCTCGATCATCTCGCCGCCGCCGAGGAACGGCGGGAGGTCCTCCAGCAGCTCCTGGCGGCCCCAGAGCACACCGATGCCGGTCGGGCCGCACATCTTGTGGCCGGTGAAGGCCACGAAGTCGGCCTGGAGGGCCTGGACGTCCAGCACCATGTGCGGGGCGGCCTGCGACGCGTCGATCAGCACCAGCGCGCCGACCTCCTGGGCGCGGCGCACGATCGCCTCGACCGGGTTGAACGTGCCCAGGATGTTGGAGACCAGCACGAAGGAGACGATCTTCGTCTTCTCCGTGATGACCTCGTCGATGCGGGAGAGGTCGAGCCGGCCGTCGTCGGTCAGCCCGAACCACTTCAGCTTCGCGCCGGTGCGCTGCGCCAGCAGCTGCCACGGGACGATGTTGGAGTGGTGCTCCATCTCCGTGATGACGATCTCGGTCTCGCGGTCGACCCGGTAGGGCTCGTCGGCCCAGCCCAGCATGTTCGCCACGAGGTTGAGCGACTCGGAGGCGTTCTTGGTGAAGATCACCTCGTCGCGGCTCGGCGCGTTGATGAACGCGGCGACCTTGTCGCGCGCGCCCTCGTACAGCGCCGTGGCCTCCTCGGCCAGCACGTGCACGCCGCGGTGCACGTTGGCGTTGTGCTGCTCGTAGTACTCACTGAGCACGTCGAGGACCTGGCGCGGCGTCTGCGAGGTCGCCGCGTTGTCCAGGTACACGAGCTTCTTGCCGTCGTGGAGCACCCGGTCGAGGATCGGGAAGTCCTTGCGGATCGTCTCGGTGTCGAGAAGGCCCGGCAGCTGTGTCACGCTGCGCCCCTTTCGTGTGCTTCTCCGCCCGCGAGGCGCACCCGCGAGTCGCAGGTCGTCCGCGGGCCGGTGGCCTCGCGCGCGTCGATCACTGGGATACGCCGCCCTTCGTGTACGACTCGTAGCCCTCGGCCTCGAGCTTGTCGGCGAGCTCGGGGCCGCCCGACTCGACGATGCGGCCGCCTGCGAAGACGTGGACGTGGTCCGGCTTGATGTAGCGCAGGATGCGCGTGTAGTGCGTGATCAGCATGGTGCCGACCTCGCCGCTCTCGCGGACGCGGTTGACGCCCTCGGAGACGATGCGCAGCGCGTCGACGTCCAGACCGGAGTCGGTCTCGTCGAGGATCGCGATCTTCGGCTTGAGGAGCTCGAGCTGGAGGATCTCGTGGCGCTTCTTCTCACCGCCGGAGAAGCCCTCGTTCACGTTGCGCTCGGCGAAGGCGGGGTCCATGTTGAGGCGCTCCATGGCCTCCTTGACCTCCTTCACCCAGGTGCGCAGCTTGGGGGCCTCGCCGCGGACGGCGGTGGCGGAGGTGCGCAGGAAGTTGCTCACCGAGACGCCCGGGACCTCGACCGGGTACTGCATGGCGAGGAAGACGCCGGCGCGGGCGCGCTCGTCGACGGACATCTCCAGGACGTCCTCGCCGTCGAGGGTGACGGAGCCGCCGGTGATCGTGTACTTGGGGTGGCCCGCGAGCGAGTACGCGAGCGTCGACTTGCCGGAGCCGTTGGGGCCCATGATGGCGTGGGTCTCGCCCTGCTTCACGGTCAGGTCGACGCCCTTGAGGATCTCCTTCGTGGCGTTGTCGGCCTCGACGGAGACGTGCAGGTCGCGGATTTCAAGCGTTGCCATGGGTGACTCAGGACTCCTGGGTGACGGAGACGAGCACATCGTCCCCTTCGATCTTTACGGGGTATACGGGGACGGGGCGCGTCGCGGGAAGGCCGGACGGCTTGCCGGTGCGGAGGTCGAAGGCGGAGCCGTGGAGCCAGCACTCGATCTGGCAGTCCTCGACCTCGCCCTCCGAGAGCGAGACGTTCGCGTGCGAGCAGATGTCGTGGATCGCGAACACCTCCCCCTCGGTGTGGACGACGGAGACCGGCGTGCCGTCGATCTCCACCCGCTTCGGGGTGTCCTCCTCCAGCTCGCTCAGCCCACAGGCGCGGACATACGGCATCAGACCGACGCCTCCAGCTCGGCCTCGATCTTGGCCATGAGGCGCTCCTCGACGTCCGGCAGGCCGATCTGCTGCACGAGCTCGGCGAAGAAGCCGCGGACGACGAGGCGGCGGGCCTCGGTCTCCGGGATGCCGCGGGCCATCAGGTAGAAGAGCTGCTCGTCGTCGAAGCGGCCCGTGGCCGAGGCGTGACCGGCGCCGGCGATCTCGCCGGTCTCGATCTCCAGGTTCGGCACGGAGTCGACGCGGGCGCCGTCCGTGAGGACCAGGTTGCGGTTCATCTCGTAGGTGTCGGTGCCCTCGGCGGCGGCCTGGATGAGGACGTCACCGATCCACACGGCGTGGGCGTTGTCGCCCTGCAGCGCGCCCTTGTAGGCGACGTTGGACTTGCAGTGCGGGGTGTTGTGGTCGACGAGGAGGCGGTGCTCCTGGTGCTGGCCCCGCTCGGTGAAGTACAGGCCGAACAGCTCGGCCTCGCCGCCCGTGGCGGCGTACTTCACACGCGGGTGGAGGCGGACGACGTCCCCTCCGAAGGTGACGACGACCGACTTGAAGGAGGCGTCGCGGCCGACCAGCGCGTTGTGCTGGCCGACGTGGACGGCCTTCTCGTCCCAGTCCTGGATCGAGACGACGGTGAGCTTGGCGCCGTCGCCGAGCAGGTAGTCGACGTTGGCGGCGAGCACCGCGTCACCGGTGTGGTCGATGACCACGACGGCCTCGGCGAACGCGCCGAGCTCGACGACCTGGTGGCCGAAGGCGGTGCCGCCCTCGCCGTGCACGGAGATCCGGATCGGCTCGGTGAGCACGGTCTCCTTGGGCACGGTGACGACCGAGGCCTTCTCGAACGCGGAGTACGCCTGGGCGGCGACCCGGTCCACCGGGGTGCCGGCCTTGCCGAGCCGCGCGTCGTCGCGGCCGACGGTCTCGACGGTGACGCCCTCCGGCGCCTCCACCTCGACGCGCACGCCGTCGCCGGTGGCGACCGCGGTGCCGTCGTGGAGACCGCGCAGCCGCTCCAGCGGCGTGAACCGCCACTCCTCCTCACGGCCGTGCGGGACGGGGAAGTCCGCGACGTCGAAGGACGGGGGGGCGCTCATGCGGGTGGCGACGGTGGACTCGGCGGCCACCGCGATGGAGCCGGCGGTGGTGGAGCCCGCCGGGATGGTCCCCGTCGGGTTGTTCTGGGCCTCAGCCATGGCTGTCGTGTTGCTCTCTTCCTACGTGAAAACCGGGTACGGACGGCGGGACGGCGTCAGCCGACCGCACCCTCCATCTGCAGCTCGATCAGCCGGTTGAGCTCCAGCGCGTACTCCATGGGCAGTTCCTTGGCGATCGGCTCGACGAACCCGCGCACGATCATGGCCATGGCCTCGTCCTCCGACAGGCCGCGGCTCATCAGGTAGAAGAGCTGGTCCTCGGAGACCTTGGAGACGGTCGCCTCGTGGCCCATCGACACGTCGTCCTCGCGCACGTCGACGTACGGGTACGTGTCCGAGCGGGAGATCGTGTCGACGAGCAGGGCGTCGCACAGCACGTTCGACTTGGAGCCCGGGGCGCCCTCACCGATCTCGATGAGACCGCGGTAGGAGGTGCGGCCGCCGCCTCGCGCCACCGACTTGGAGACGATGTTGGAGGAGGTGTTCGGGGCCATGTGCACCATCTTGGCGCCGGCGTCCTGGTGCTGGCCCTCGCCCGCGAAGGCGATGGACAGGGTCTCGCCCTTGGCGTGCTCGCCCATCAGGTAGACGGCCGGGTACTTCATCGTCACCTTGGAGCCGATGTTGCCGTCGACCCACTCCATGGTCGCGCCCTCGTAGGCCACGGCACGCTTGGTGACCAGGTTGTAGACGTTGTTCGACCAGTTCTGGATCGTCGTGTAGCGGCAGCGGCCGCCCTTCTTGACGATGATCTCCACGACGGCGCTGTGCAGCGAGTCCGAGGAGTAGATCGGGGCGGTGCAGCCCTCGACGTAGTGGACGTAGGCGTCCTCGTCGACGATGATCAGCGTCCGCTCGAACTGGCCCATGTTCTCCGTGTTGATGCGGAAGTAGGCCTGGAGCGGGATGTCGACGTGCACGCCCTTCGGCACGTAGATGAACGAGCCGCCGGACCACACCGCGGTGTTCAGCGACGCGAACTTGTTGTCGCCGACCGGGATGACCGTGCCGAAGTACTCCTGGAAGAGCTCCGGGTGCTCCTTGAGCGCGGTGTCCGTGTCGAGGAAGATCACGCCCTGGGACTCCAGGTCCTCGCGGATCTGGTGGTACACGACCTCGGACTCGTACTGCGCGGCGACACCGGCGACGAGGCGCTGCTTCTCCGCCTCGGGGATGCCGAGCTTGTCGTACGTGTTCTTGATGTCCTCGGGCAGGTCCTCCCAGGAGGCGGCCTGCTTCTCCGTGGAGCGGACGAAGTACTTGATGTTGTCGAAGTCGATGCCCGACAGGTCGGAGCCCCAGTTCGGCATGGGCTTCTTGTCGAAGAGGCGCAGACCCTTGAGGCGGAGCTTCAGCATCCACTCGGGCTCGTTCTTCTTCGCGGAGATGTCGCGGACGACGTCCTCGGAGAGACCGCGCTTGGCGGCGGCACCGGCCGCGTCCGGGTCGGCCCAGCCATATTCGTACCGACCCAGGCCCTCGAGCTCGGGGTGGCTGATCTCGGTGGTCATGCGGGGTTCCTCCCGGCCGTGCTTGCGGATGCTGTTGGTGTGGTGTGCGGGATGTAGGTCGTGCAGACTCCGTCGCCGTGGGCGATGGTCGCCAGTCTCTGCACGTGGGTCCCGAGCAGGCGGCTGAAGACCTCGGTCTCCGCCTCGCACAGCTGCGGGTACTGCTCGGCGACGTGGGCCACCGGGCAGTGGTGCTGGCACAGCTGCTGTCCGACCGGCGCGTTGCGCGCCGTCGCAGCGTACCCGTCGGCGCTCAGCGCCTTGGCGAGCGCCTCGGCGCGTTCCTCGGGCGCCGCGGCCTCGACGGCTTCGCGGTACGCCTCGGCCTGCGCCTCCACCCGGTCCCGCGCGAACGCGGCGACCGCGGCTTCCCCGCCGGCGTTCTGCTCGATCCAGCGCAGGGCGTCGACGGCGAGCGTGTCGTACGACTGGTCGAAGGCGTCCCGGCCGCAGTCCGTCAGCGCGAACACCTTGGCCGGCCGGCCGCGGGTGCGGGCGCCGTAGACGCGCTGCTCGCGGGGGGCGACGACGTCATCGGCGACGAGCGCGTCGAGGTGGCGGCGGACGGCGGCCTGAGTGAGGCCGAGCCGCTTCGCGAGCTCGGCCACCGTGGAGGGCCCGTGGTCCAGGATGGACCGCGCGACCCGGTTGCGCGTGGAGCGCTCCCCGGTCGCGAGCTCCTCCACCGGAGCGTCGTGAGCCTGTCCGACGTTTTTCACAACGCCATTGTTGCGTAATTCCTCGGAGAGTGACAAGCGAGGCCGATCAGGCACCACGGTGCCGTACGTCACTAAGGGAAACCTAACCTGACCTGCGGAAACGATCAATGGTGGGATGTTTCCGCCGACCCGTCCCCGACCCCTCTGACCGGCCCTTATCCCTCTCCCGCCGCTGTGGGACACCCCCGCCGGAGCCCGTCGGCGGCGCCCGGACGGGCGCGCCGGGGCAGGCGCGCGGGAGGGTCCCTCTTCCGGCCGATGCCCCCACCCCGGCCCCGTCCACCGCCCGGCGCTCCTTAGACTTCCCGCATGCGATACGAGTCCGTCGTACAGGTCCGGGGCCTCGTCAAGCGGTACGGGACCAAGACCGCCGTCGACGGGCTCGACCTCGACGTCCGCGCGGGTACGGTCACCGCCGTCCTCGGGCCCAACGGCGCCGGCAAGACCACCACCGTCGAGACCTGCGAGGGCTACCGCCGCCCCGACGCCGGCACCGTCCGCGTCCTGGGGCTCGACCCCGTCGCCGACGCCGCCCGCCTGCGCCCCCGCATCGGCGTGATGCTCCAGTCCGGCGGCGTCTACTCCGGCGCCCGCGCCGACGAGATGCTCCGCCACATGGCCGGGCTGCACGCCCACCCGCTCGACGTCGACGTGCTGATCGAGCGCCTCGGCCTCGGGTCCTGCGGCCGGACGACGTACCGCCGGCTCTCCGGCGGCCAGCAGCAGCGCCTCGCGCTGGCCATGGCCGTCGTCGGACGGCCCGAGCTGGTCTTCCTCGACGAGCCGACCGCCGGCCTCGACCCACAGGCCCGGCGCGCCACCTGGGCCCTCGTCCGCGAGCTGCGCGCCGACGGCGTCGGGGTCGTGCTGACGACCCACTTCATGGACGAGGCCGAAGAGCTCGCCGACGACATAGCGATCATCGACGCGGGCCGCGTCGTCGCCCAGGGCAGCCCCGAGGAGCTCTGCCGCGGCGGCGCCGAGAACACCCTGCGCTTCACCGGCCGCCCCGGCCTCGACCTCGGCTCGCTGCTGAAGGCGCTGCCGGACGGCACCGCCGCCGCCGAGCTCACGCCGGGCGCGTACCGGATCAGCGGCACCGTCGACCCCCAGCTGCTCGCCACCGTCACCACGTGGTGCGCGCAGCACGGGGTGATGCCCGACCGCATCTCCGTCGAGCGGCACACCCTCGAAGACGTCTTCCTCACCCTCACCGGCAAGGAGCTGCGCGCATGAGCGCCGGGACCTACACGCCCAAGCCCGGCGCGGCACCCGTCGGCCGGATGATCGCCGCGCAGGCTGCTCTCGAGACGAGGATGATGCTCCGCAACGGGGAGCAGCTGCTGCTCACCGTGATCATCCCCTCCCTCCTCCTCGTCCTGTTCTCCACGGTCGACATCGTCGACACGGGGAGCGGCGAGGCCGTGGACTTCCTGGCCCCCGGCGTCCTCGCGCTCGCCGTGATGTCGACCGCCTTCACGGGGCAGGCCATCGCGACCGGCTTCGAGCGGCGGTACGGGGTGCTCAAGCGCCTCGGCGCGTCGCCGCTGCCCCGCTGGGCGCTGATGGCGGCCAAGACGGTCTCCGTCCTCGTGACGGAGGTGCTGCAGATCACCCTCCTCACGGTGATCGCGCTGGCGCTCGGCTGGTCGCCGCACGGCAACCCCCTCTCCGTCCTCCTGCTGCTCCTGCTCGGAACGGCCGCCTTCTCGGGGCTCGGTCTGCTGATGGCCGGCACGCTGAAGGCGGAGGCGACACTGGCCGCCGCGAACCTGGTGTTCCTGCTGCTCCTCGTGGGCGGCGGGGTGGTGGTGCCGCTGGAGAAGTTCCCGGACGCGGCCCGCGCGGCGCTGGAGCTGCTGCCGATCTCGGCGCTGTCGGAGGGCCTGCGGGACGTGCTGCGCGGCGGTGCGCCGATGCCGTGGGGCCCGGCGGGGATCCTCGCCGTGTGGGCGGTGCTCGGCCTGGGCGCTGCGGCGCGTTTCTTCCGCTGGGAGTAGCCCTACCGGGGGGGCTCGTGAACGCATGCACAAGCACACGCCTACGATGGAGTCCGTGTTGACCCCCCTCGCCTATATCGCCCAGCGCTGGACACCCTCTCCCAAGACGGTCCGGCGCGCCGCACTCTCCGCCGTCGTCATGACCGTCGTCATCATCGTGACGGGCGGCGCCGTCCGGCTGACCGGTTCCGGGCTCGGCTGCGACACCTGGCCCAAGTGCACGGACGACAGCCTGTTCACCACGTCCGAGCAGGGCATCCACGGAGCGATCGAGTTCGGCAACCGGTTGCTGACGTACGTGGTGTCGGCGGCGGTGGGCTGGTTCATCATCGCGGCGCGCGCGGCAAAGCCGTGGCGGCGGGAGCTGAGCCGGATGGGCTGGCTGCAGTTCTGGATCGTGGCGCTCAACGCCGTCATCGGCGGCATCACGGTGCGCCTCGAGCTCAACCCCTGGACGGTGGCCGTCCACTTCCTCGCCGCCAACGCGCTGCTGACGGTGACCACGCTCAGCTGGCTGCGCACCCGTGAGGGCGACGGCGCGGCTCGCCCCCGCGTGCCGGGGCCCGTGCGGAAGCTGGGCTGGACGCTGGTGGTCGTCGCCGGGCTGCTGGTCGCGGCGGGCACGACGGTGACGGGCTCGGGGGAGCACGCGGGCGACAGCAGCGACGTACCGCGCATGCCGTTCGACTACACCTCCGTCGCCCAGATCCACGCGCTCTTCGCCTGGGCGGTGTGCGCCCTTGCGCTGGCCATGTTCTTCGTGCTGCGCGTGGTGGACGCCCCGGACGACACCCGGGCGCGCGCCCGCGACCTGCTTCTGGTGCTGCTGGCGCAGGGCGGGATCGGGTACGTGCAGTACTTCACCGGCGTGCCGGAGATCCTGGTGGGCCTGCACATGCTGGGCTCGTCCCTGATGTGGATCGCGGTGCTGCGTCTGGCGCTGAGCCTGCGCGAGCGGCCGTCCGCCACGCCGGACATCCCCGCCCGGCAGCCGGACGCGGTGGGCGTCACGGCGACCGTCTAGGGGCCGTTCACCGATCCGGCCTGATCGACGGGACACCCCCTGGCCAGGGCCGCCCGTCCGGGCCGGCCCGCAGCCCGTACACCCGCCGGGCGTTTCCCGCCGCGATCATGCCGGCGACGCGCTGCGCGTCCGTACGGGACCAGGCGCCGGCGTCCACCCAGTCGGCCAGCACGTTACCGAGCGCCTCGCGGAACACCCGCGCGCCCACCACGTGCAGCTCGGGCAGTCCGCGGGCGCCGCTGGAGAACAGCAGCTTGCCGAAGGGCGCCAGCTCCAGCATCTCCGCGAGCACGGCCGACGCCCGGGGGCCGGTGCGGGCCAGGGTGGCCCCGAGGTCGGCGTACACGTGGGGGAAGACGCTCGTCAGGTGGGCGGCCTGCCGGTGGTGCGGGTAGCCGTGCAGCAGCACCAGGTCCGTGCCGAGTCCGCTGGTGGCGGCCGCGAAGCCGGCGAGCCGTATCGGGTCCTCGACTCCCACGTGGAGCTGGAGGGGCCGCCCCGAGGAGACCGCGATCCACAGCAGGTGGCGCAGCAGGACGGGGTCGGTGAGCGGCTCGCCCGCGCGGCGGCCCGCCAGCCAGCGGCCGGCCGCGCCGCGCACCTCGCCGGGGCCGGGCGGATCGGGCGCGTGCACCAGCCCGTGCCGCGCGGCGGCGACGGAGGCGAAGGCGACGGCGGAGAGCGCCGCGCCGTGGACGGCCTCGGCGAGGTTGGACAGGAGTCCCTCGACCGTGCCGGAGGTGTCGGCGACCTGCTCGGCGAGGAGTTCGAGGCGGACGATCTCGTGGGCCTCCGCGTCACCCGCGGCGGCGATCTCCACCGGACCGGTGAGGTCGCCCGGCAGTCCGGTGTCCACCAGATAGGTGGAGATACCGGTGGAGCGCAGGAGCCGCCGGCCCGACTCCAGGACGCCGAGCTCACGGCGGCGGGCCAGGTACCGGGCGGGCGGGCAGTGCGGCTCCAGGCCGAGGAGCGGCGGGCACCAGCGCCGTACCGCGAAGCCGGTCTGCGTGTCGAAGAACGTGGTGCCGGGCGCGGGCTG
Source organism: Streptomyces sp. NRRL S-118 (assembly GCF_000716335.1). Taxonomy (GTDB): domain Bacteria; phylum Actinomycetota; class Actinomycetes; order Streptomycetales; family Streptomycetaceae; genus Streptomyces. The sequence goes on from NZ_KL591005.1 coordinate 129,448, forward strand.
ACCCCCGGTCCTGCCGAGATGGGCCTCGAACGTACCGAGGCCCAGTTCCGTGCGGAGCACCCCGTGGCAGTACTGGTCCACCAGCGTCGGGGTGTCGATCATGGCGGGGGCTCCCTGCGTGGCTGAACCGTCACAGGTCCTAACGGGTGACCCCCGCCCGAGGTGTTGCCCCGGATGCCGCCGCAGTCGCTGGAGCCCCGGATGCCGCCTCAGCCGTTGGAGGGGCCGCCGATCTGGATGCCGGCCATGCGGGTCCACTCGTACGGTCCGGTGCGCACCTTCGCCGCCAGGTCGCCGTCGAACTCGTCGTGGAGCGTGAGCCCGGCCTTCTCGGCGGCGGACTTCGCGACCTCGTGCGTGGGGGCGACGAGGTCGCCCCAGCCGCCGTCCTCGCCCACGAGCACGATGCGGGTGCCCATCTGGCCGATGTAGGCCAGCTGTCCCTCGGCGCCGCCGTGCTTCTCGGAGAACGCCTGGATCTGCTTGGCGAGCCGGGAGATCCTGCGCTCGGCCTGCTTGCCGCCCTGCTTGTCCGCCTGCTTGGTGTCTGCCATGAACAGGATGCTACCGACCAGTAGGGAAACTGGCCAGAGTCATCGGCACCACACGCCTCAGCGCAGGAACGGGTCCACCGCGACCGCCACGAAGAGCAGCGACACGTACGTGATGGACCAGTGGAACAGGCGCATCTCCTTGAGCTTCGCGCCCGTTTCCCCCGCCTTCGCGCGGGCCTGGAGCGCATGCGCCTCCCACAGCCACCAGCCGCCCGTCGCGAGCGCCACGGCGGTGTAGAACCAGCCGGTGTAGCCGAGCGGCGTCAGCAGCAGGGAGACGGCGACCATCACCCAGCTGTAGAGGACGATCTGGCGGGCCACCACCTTGTTGGAGGCGATGACGGGGAGCATGGGCACACCCACGCGCGCGTAGTCCTCCTTCACCTTCATCGACAGCGGCCAGTAGTGCGGCGGCGTCCAGAAGAAGATGACGAGGAAGAGGATGACGGCGGCCCAGGACATCGAGTCGGTCACGGCCGACCAGCCGATGAGGACCGGCATGCAGCCGGCGATGCCGCCCCACACGATGTTCTGCGCGGTACGGCGCTTGAGGATCATCGTGTAGACGACCACGTAGAAGAGCAGCGCGCCGAGGGACAGCCAGGCGGACAGCCAGTTGACGAGCAGGCCGAACCAGACCGTGGAGACGACCGCGAGCACGAGGCCGAAGACGAGCCCCTCGCGCGGCGAGACCATGCCCGTGACCAGCGGCCGCTGGGACGTGCGGTCCATCAGGGCGTCGATGTCACGGTCGATGTACATGTTCAGGGCATTGGCGCCACCCGCGGAGAGGTACCCGCCGAGGCAGGTGTTGACCACCAGCCACAGGTCGGGCACGCCCTGCTCGGCCAGGAACATCACCGGAACGGTGGTGATGAGCAGCAGCTCGATGATCCGCGGCTTGGTCAGCGCCACGAACGCCTTGACGCGGGCCCCGAATGGCCGGTTGCCGGTGCTCGTCCCGAGAACACCCGCTGGACGGGATTCGACGGCCGTCACGCACACCCCTGACAGAGACATCCCAGCAAGTCGCGCCGGGCGTGAAGGCCCGGTAAAGACTCGCGCGTACCACGCCACTCTAGACGTTGCCCATACCTCGCCCTCCGCGGGGGTCGGTCGTGTTGGGCCGGGTGCCGGAGGGGGCGCGGGAAGGGGCGCCCGGAGGGGTGCGGAACGGGGTGCGAGAGGGTGCCGCAAAGGGCGGTCGTCGCGCTCGGTTGAGCACTCGGCTGAGCGGCTCCGTATTCATATGACAAACGCCGGAGAGCCCGGTCGGGAGGCGGGCCGCACGCGTTGCCCACACTCTGGAATGACTCGAAAAAATGCGCGTTCTCACGGGGGTAGGCTCGACAGCGGCCGGTGAGATCGACGTCACCGGCATTCGACATGTGGAGAGGAGCCCTGACCCAGGGTGAGCACCAAGCCGACCACCACAGACCTCGAGTGGACCGAATTGGACCAGCGGGCCGTAGACACCGCCCGCATCCTGGCCGCGGACGCCGTACAGAAGGTCGGCAACGGCCATCCCGGTACGGCCATGAGCCTGGCCCCCGCCGCGTACACCCTCTTCCAGAAGGTGATGCGGCACGACCCGTCGGACCCCGACTGGACCGGGCGTGACCGGTTCGTGCTGTCCGCGGGCCACTCGTCGCTGACGCTGTACACCCAGCTCTACCTGGCCGGGTTCGGCCTGGAGCTGGACGACCTGAAGGCCTTCCGGACCTGGGGCTCCAAGACCCCCGGCCACCCGGAGTACGGCCACACGGCGGGCGTCGAGACGACGACCGGGCCGCTGGGCCAGGGTGTCGCCAACGCCGTGGGCATGGCGATGGCCGCGCGCTACGAGCGGGGCCTGTTCGACCCGGAGGCCGCGCCGGGGGCGTCCCCGTTCGACCACTTCATCTACTGCATCGCCGGTGACGGCTGCCTGCAGGAGGGCATCTCCGCGGAGGCGTCCTCGATGGCCGGGCACCAGAAGCTCGGCAACCTGGTCCTGCTGTGGGACGACAACCACATCTCGATCGAGGGCGACACGGAGACGGCCGTCTCCGAGGACACGATGAAGCGGTACGAGGCCTACGGCTGGCACGTCCAGCGCGTGGAGCCCAAGGAGAACGGCGACCTCGACCCCGAGGCCCTCTTCCGCGCCATCCAGGCCGCGAAGGCGGAGACCTCGCGCCCGTCGTTCATCGCGATGCGCTCGATCATCGCCTGGCCCGCGCCCAACGCGCAGAACACCGAGGCCGCGCACGGCTCGGCGCTCGGCGACGAGGAGGTCGCGGCCACCAAGCGCGTCCTGGGCTTCGACCCGGAGCAGACCTTCGAGGTCGCCGACGAGGTCATCGCGCACACCCGCGAAGCCCTGGACCGCGGCCGTGAGGCCCGCGCGGCGTGGGAGAAGCAGTTCGAGGAGTGGCGCGGCGCCAACCCGCAGCGCGCCGCCGAGTTCGACCGCGTCGCCGCGGGCGAGCTGCCCACGGGCTGGGAGGAGAAGCTCCCGGTGTTCGAGCCCGGCAAGGGCGTCGCGACCCGCGCCGCCTCGGGCAAGGTGCTCCAGGCACTGGGCTCGGTCATCCCCGAGCTGTGGGGCGGCTCCGCCGACCTGGCCGGCTCGAACAACACCACGATCGACAAGACGTCGTCGTTCCTCCCCGCGGGCAACCCGCTGCCGGAGGCCGACCCGTACGGCCGGACCATCCACTTCGGCATCCGCGAGCACGCGATGGCCGCGGAGATGAACGGCATCGCGCTGCACGGCAACACCCGCGTCTTCGGCGGCACCTTCCTGGTGTTCTCCGACTACATGCGCAACGCCGTCCGCCTGTCCGCGCTGATGCACCTGCCGGTGACGTACGTGTGGACGCACGACTCGATCGGCCTCGGCGAGGACGGCCCGACGCACCAGCCGGTGGAGCACCTGGCCTCGCTGCGCGCGATCCCGGGCCTGAACATCGTGCGCCCGGCGGACGCCAACGAGACCGCGGTCGCCTGGCGCGAGATCCTGCGCCGCTGGACCAAGGAGTTCGGCAAGGGCACGCCGCACGGCCTGGCCCTCACCCGCCAGGGCGTTCCGACGTACGAGTGGAACGACGACGCCGCGCGCGGCGGGTACGTGCTGTTCGACGCCGACGGCGGCGAGCCGCAGGTGGTGCTGATCGGCACGGGCTCCGAGGTGCACCTGTGCGTCGAGGCGCGCGAGCAGCTCCAGGCCGCCGGCATTCCGACCCGGGTCGTCTCGATGCCGTCCGTCGAGTGGTTCGAGGAGCAGGACCAGGGGTACCGGGATGCGGTGCTGCCGCCGTCGGTGAAGGCGCGGGTCGCGGTCGAGGCCGGGATCGGCCTGACCTGGCACCGGTACGTCGGCGACGCGGGCCGCATCGTCTCGCTGGAGCACTTCGGCGCTTCCGCGGACGGCAAGGTCCTGTTCCGCGAGTTCGGCTTCACCGCCGACAACGTGGCCGCCGCCGCCCGGGAATCGATCGAAGCCGCAGCGCGCTGACGCCGGTATACGTACGAGTAGGAGATGCAACTCTCATGACAGACGCACTCAAGCGCCTCTCCGACGAAGGCGTCGCGATCTGGCTGGACGACCTGTCGCGCAAGCGGATCACCTCCGGCAACCTGGCCGAGCTGATCGACCAGCAGCACGTCGTGGGCGTGACGACCAACCCCTCGATCTTCCAGAAGGCGATCTCGGAGGGCCACGGCTACGACCAGCAGCTGGAAGACCTCGCCGCCCGCAAGGTGACCGTCGAGGAAGCCATCCGCATGATCACGACGGCGGACGTCCGTGACGCCGCCGACATCCTGCGGCCGGTGTTCGACGCCACCCAGGGCCAGGACGGCCGTGTGTCGATCGAGGTCGACCCGCGCCTGGCGCACAACACCAAGGCGACGGTCGCCGAGGCGAAGCAGCTGGCATGGCTGGTGGACCGCCCCAACACGCTGATCAAGATCCCGGCGACCGAGGCGGGCCTGCCGGCGATCACCGAGGTCATCGGCCTGGGCATCAGCGTCAACGTCACGCTGATCTTCTCGCTGGAGCGCTACCGCAGGGTGATGGACGCGTACCTCTCCGGCCTGGAGAAGGCCAAGGAGCGCGGCCTGGACCTGTCGAAGATCCACTCGGTGGCGTCCTTCTTCGTGTCCCGCGTGGACACCGAGATCGACAAGCGCCTGGACGGCATCGGCACCGACGAGGCCAAGGCGCTGCGCGGCAAGGCCGCCCTCGCCAACGCCCGCCTGGCGTACGAGGCGTACGAGGAGGTCTTCTCGTCGGACCGCTGGGCCGCGCTGGACAAGGCGCAGGCCAACAAGCAGCGTCCGCTGTGGGCCTCGACCGGCGTCAAGGACCCGGCGTACAAGGACACCCTGTACGTCGACGACCTGGTCGCGCCGGGCACGGTCAACACCATGCCGGAGGCCACCCTGGAGGCCACGGGCGACCACGGCGAGATCACCGGCAACACGATCGCCGGCACGTACGAGCAGGCGCGCGCGGACCTCGCCGCGGTCGAGAAGCTCGGCATCTCGTACGACGACGTGGTCCAGGTCCTGGAGGACGAGGGCGTCGAGAAGTTCGAGGCGTCCTGGAACGACCTGCTCAAGTCGACCGAGGCGGAGCTCAAGCGCCTCGCCCCTTCGGAGGCGTAAGACCTTGAACGCAGTTCATGGAGCGAATCCGCTCCGTGACGCCGCCGACCGACGGCTCCCGCGCATCGCGGGGCCGTCGGGCCTGGTGATCTTCGGCGTCACGGGCGATTTGTCCCGTAAAAAGCTGATGCCTGCGGTGTACGACCTCGCCAACCGCGGCCTGCTGCCGCCGGGCTTCTCGCTGATCGGGTTCGCCCGTCGCGAGTGGCAGGACGAGGACTTCGCCGACGAGGTGTACCAGGCCGTCAAGCAGCACGCCCGCACACCCTTCCGGGAGGAGGTGTGGCAGCAGCTCAGCCAGGGGATGCGGTTCGTCCAGGGCAACTTCGACGACAACGAGGCCTTCGAGACCCTCAAGAAGACGATGGAGGAGCTCGACCAGGCGCAGGGCACCGGGGGCAACTTCGCGTTCTACCTCTCCGTACCGCCGAAGTTCTTCCCGCTCGTCGTCCAGCAGCTGAAGAAGCACGGGCTGGCCGACCAGAGCGACGGCTCCTGGCGGCGCGCGGTCATCGAGAAGCCCTTCGGGCACGACCTGGCCTCCGCCAAGGAGCTCAACTCGATCGTCCACGAGGTGTTCGCCCCGGAGCAGGTCTTCCGGATCGACCACTACCTGGGCAAGGAGACCGTCCAGAACATCCTGGCGCTGCGGTTCGCCAACACCCTCTTCGAGCCGATCTGGAACCGGTCGTACGTCGACCACGTGCAGATCACGATGGCCGAGGACATCGGCATCGGCGGCCGCGCCGGGTACTACGACGGCATCGGCGCCGCCCGTGACGTCATCCAGAACCACCTGCTCCAGCTGCTGGCGCTGACCGCGATGGAGGAGCCCGCCTCCTTCGACGCGGACGCGCTCGCGGCCGAGAAGACCAAGGTGCTGGGCGCGGTGAGGCTGCCCAAGGACCTCGGCAGGTCGACGGTGCGAGCCCAGTACTCCGCGGGATGGCAGGGCGGCGCGAAGGCCGTCGGCTATCTGGAGGAGGAGGGCATCGACCCCAAGTCCAAGACCGACACGTACGCCGCGATCAAGCTGGGGATCGACAACCGCCGCTGGGCTGGCGTCCCCTTCTACCTGCGCACCGGCAAGCGTCTCGGCCGCCGCGTCACCGAGATCGCGGTGGTCTTCCAGCGGGCCCCGCACTCCCCCTTCGACCACACGGCGACCGAGGAGCTGGGGCACAACGCCCTGGTCATCCGCGTCCAGCCGGACGAGGGCGTGACCATGCGGTTCGGCTCGAAGGTGCCGGGCACCTCCATGGAGGTGCGGGACGTCTCGATGGACTTCGCGTACGGCGAGTCCTTCACGGAGTCCAGCCCCGAGGCATACGAGCGGCTCATCCTCGACGTCCTGCTCGGTGACGCGAACCTCTTCCCGCGCGTGGAGGAGGTCGAGCTGTCCTGGCAGATCCTCGACCCCATCGAGCAGTACTGGGACAAGCACGGCAAGCCCGCGCGGTACCAGGCCGGGACCTGGGGGCCGGTCGAGGCGGACGAAATGCTCGCACGAGACGGACGGAGCTGGCGCCGGCCATGAAGATCGACCTTACGGACACCACGTCCGGCAAGATCAACAAGGCCCTGGTGCAGGGCCGGCGGGCCATCGGCACGCCGGCCGTCGGCATGGTGCTCACCCTCGTCATCGTCACCGACGAGGAGAACGCGTACGACGCGCTGAAGGCCGCCAACGAGGCGTCCCGCGAGCACCCGTCGCGCACCCTGGTCGTCATCAAGCGGTTCTCGCGCTCGCCGCGGGACCGGGCGAAGGCGCGCCTGGACGCCGAGGTGCGAGTGGGCGCGGACGCGGGCACCGGCGAGACGGTGGTGCTGCGGCTGTACGGCGAGGTCATCAATCATGCGCAGTCGGTGGTCCTGCCGCTGCTGCTGCCGGACGCGCCGGTCGTGGTGTGGTGGCCGGTCGACGCGCCGACCGACCCGGCGAAGGACCCGCTGGGCAACCTGGGCCAGCGGCGGGTGACCGACACCTACGCCGCGGAGCACCCGATCGAGGAGCTGAAGGCCCGCGCCGAGGCGTACACGCCGGGTGACACGGACCTGTCCTGGACGCGGATCACGCCGTGGCGTTCGATGCTCGCGGCGGCCCTCGACCAGATCCACTGCGAGGTCACCTCCGCCGAGGTGGAGGGCGAGGAGTTCAACCCGAGCGTCGAACTGCTGGCCATGTGGCTGGCCGACCGGCTGAAGGTTCCGGTGAAGCGCTCGCAGTCGCACGGCCCGGGGCTCACCGCCGTACGGCTGGCGACCGACTGCGGTCCGATCGTGCTGGACCGCGCCGACGGTTCGCTGGCCACCCTGTCCATCGAGGGGCAGCCGGACCGGGCCGTGGCGCTCAAGCGGCGTGAGACGGCGGAGCTGATCGCCGAGGAGCTGCGCCGGCTCGACCCGGACGACACGTACGCCTCGGCGCTGCGGTACGGGATCGACCGGCTGGGCCGGCACGAGGACGCGGGGACCGCCGAGCCGGAGCCCGCCGCCGCGGCGGCGTCGCAAGGTGACGGATCCGCCAGGAAGGCCCCGGCGAAGGCCCCGGCGAAGAAGGCGGCCGCCAAGTGAGCGCACCACGGCTGGTGGTCCACCGCGACAAGGAGCTGATGGCGCAGGCCGCGGCGGCCCGGCTGATCACGACCATCGTGGACGCCCAGGCCGCCCGCGGCTCCGCCTCGGTGGTCCTGACGGGTGGTCGCAACGGCAACGGCCTGCTGGCCGCGCTGGGTTCGTCGCCCGCCCGCGACGCGATCGACTGGTCGCGGCTCGACCTGTGGTGGGGCGACGAGCGGTTCCTGCCGGAGGGCGACCCCGACCGCAACGACACGCAGGCCCGCGCCGCCCTGCTGGACGCCGTCCCGCTGGACCCGACGCGGGTGCACACCATGCCGGTGTCGGGCGGTGCGTACGGTACGGACGCGGACGCCGCGGCCGCCGCGTACGCCGAGGAGCTCGCCACGGCGGCCCGGGCGGGTGACGGTGCGCCGGCGGGCGTCTCCACCGACGCCGCGGTGCCGGCTTTCGACGTGCTGATGCTCGGCGTCGGACCGGACACGCACGTCGCATCGCTGTTCCCCGAGCACCCCGCGCTGCGGGAGACGGAGCGCACGGTGGTGGGTGTGCACGGCGCGCCGAAGCCGCCGCCGACCCGTGTCTCGCTGACGTTCCGGGCGATCCGCGCGGCGCGTGAGGTGTGGCTGCTGGCGGCGGGCGAGGACAAGGCGAAGGCGGCCGCGACCGCCCTGTCGGGTGCGGGCGAGCTCCAGGCCCCAGCCGCCGGGGCGTACGGTCTGGACCGGACGCTGTGGCTCCTGGACGCCGCGGCGGCCTCGGAGCTCCCGCGTTCGCTGTACTCGCCGGCGTCGCCCTGAGGCTCCGCCCGCACGGAGGTACGCACGGAACGGCCCGGTCCACCGCGAGGTGGACCGGGCCGTTCCGCCGTGCGGGCTCAGCGCGTGGTGCGGGCTCAGCGCGTGGTGGAAGCGGCGTCGCGGCGGCGCCTGCGCAGCAGCAGCCGCTGTCCGGGCAGCTCCACCGCGTGGTAAAGGGCCGCCGACAGGACGAGGGACACGGTGAGGAGGAGCGCCCCCGCGCCGACGGAGGAGAAGCCCTCGACGTGCGGGGTGCGGCCGAACCACAGCCCGGCGGCGGACAGCACCAGCAGATGGATCATGTAGAAGGCGAAGGACCACTCGCCGAGCCGGACGAGCCGGCGGCCGCGCCACAGCGACGGTGTGCCCCGGACGTCGGCGACCGCGCCGGCCGCGATGAGCAGCGCGAACCCGAGCACGGTGGCCGAGGCGTACGCACCGCGCAGCTCCGGCACGAGGAGGTAGCCCGCCACCGTGACCGCCAGCGAGACACCGAGTCCGGGGCCGTGCCACCGGCCCAGTGCCACCAGCCGGGCGAGCGCCATACCGAGGACGAACTCGGGCAGCCGGGCGGGCGGGAAGTTGAAGGCCATCCCCAGGTGCCAGGCCGATTCGGCGCCCGGCACGGACATCACCGTCACGGCGCACAGTGCCGCCACGACGTGGAGCGCTCCGGCGCCCAGCCGGCGGACCACCGCGAACAGGGCCGGGAACGCGGCGTAGAAGAACGCCTCGCAGACGAGCGACCAGCTGACCGGGTTGACGGCCTGCCACCACTCGGTCCGCCAGGCACTCACCAGCAGCAGGTTCGCCACGACCTCGCCGTAACCGTCCCGTGGCCGCAACCCCGGCAGCACGGTGAACGCCAGCAGCAGGGTGACCGCCGCCGTCACCAGGTGCACCGGGTAGATGCGGGCGACGCGGCGGCGCCAGAACGCCGGTGCCCGGTCGCCGGGACGGGCCGACCACGCCAGGACGAAGCCGGAGAGGACGAAGAAGAAGGACACGCCGACGAGGCCCGGCGCGAACGCCCGGTTCACCAGTTCGTGGTCCTGGCCGCCGAAGTAGCCGGCATGCCATACGTGGTAGAGGAAGACGAGGAGGGCCGCGGCCCATCTCATCCCGGTCAGCGAGGGCAGCCGGCCGCCCCGCGGGGCCCGTGCACTCCTTTCGGCGGCTCGTGACGGCGGCTCGGTGAGCCGGTGGTCGTGGAGCGAGACAGACAACGCGCTGTTCCGTTCAGCCGTCCTTCGGGTGGTCAGCACCTGCGGCGGCAGGCGCGGGAGCCAGCCACGATACGTGCCGGGGCACCGGGCCGCTCCGGTGGTGTGCCGCCGGATGGAGCAACCTCACCGCTGGAGGAACGGCTCCAGCAGCTCCGGCACCGCGTTCGCGGCGAAGCACAGCGCCTCGCTCTCGTCGGCGTCGTGGACGTGGTAGGCGCCGGCTCCCGCCGCCGTCGTCGCGGTGAGCGTGACCAGTCCCGCGCGGCGCTGGAGCCACGACTGCCTGACCGTCCAGCCGATGACACCGCCACGCTGCAGGGCGACCGTCGCGCGCCGGACCGTGCCGGACCGCGTGAGGAGGTAGCCGCCGCTGATGCCGTGGCCGAGGGCGCGGTACGCGTCCAGGGCGAGGGCGATCGCCACCGGCGTCAGGAGCGCGGCAATGGCGGCGGCCGCGTACAACAGGACGTCCCGGCCGACGGCCACGGCGAGGACCGCCGGCAGCACGGCCGGGACGAGTGCGGCTCCCACCGCCCGGCGCAGCCTGCGGGTCCGCGCCGCGCGGGGGTGCGCGGTGAGGGGCCGGGCCGTCAGGGGCAGCTCCGACGAGTGCAGCTCCGGCACGGGCTGCGCGGTGGGGAGCTGCGCGCTGCTGAAGGGCTGGGCGCGGAGAGGCTGGGCCGGGAGCCGCGTGCCGGTGGCGGCCGGTGCCTCGCGCAGCACCCGGGCGGCCACGTCATGGGCCAGGGCACGCGGCACGGCGGGCAGCAGCGTCCGGTGGTCGGCGTGCTGGTCCTCCTCGTCCTGCGTGAGTCCGGTGGCGATCGCGTCGACCCGGGCGGCGCCGCACAGGCGCGCGCCGAGCGGCTCGACCAGCTCGACACCGCGCAGCCGCCGCTCCTCGATGGAAAGGGAGCGTGCGGTGAGGAGTCCGCGGCGGACCCTGAGCGTGCCGCCGGGCTCGCGCTCCAGCCGGTAGTTCCACCACATCTCGACCCAGAGTCCGAGGGCCCCTGCCGCACCGGTGACCGCGGCGGCCGCGGTGAGGGCGAGGACGGTCCAGACCAGGGGCGTGTCCCGGAATCGGTCACCGATCCAGTCGATGACCGCCCGTTGGGCCCCGAACCAGTCGCTGACCTGGAGCACGGCCCCGGCGGCCGCCCCGCCGAGCGCCGGGGCGACGAACGAGACCGGGGCGTACCGGATCCAGGCGGGATCCAGCGCGGCCAGCTCGCCGTCGGCCGGGGTGCCGTGGTCGCGGGCGAGCGTGCGGTCGAGCAGCTCGCGCCGCAGCCGCTCGCCCTCGGCCCGGGTGACGGGGTCGAGCTCCAGCGTGGAGTCGCCACCCGTGTGCTCCCCGGTTCCTATGCGGACCTTGACCAGTCCGAGGAGGCGCAACAGCGGATGGGCCGTCAGGTCGACACTGCGGATCCGTTCCCGGGGCAGTGAGCGACGCTTGACGAGCAGCAGCCCGGTGTGGAGCTCGGCGCGCTCGGGCCCGATGCGGTAGCGCGTCCTGCGCCAGCGCACGTGGTCGGCGGCCGCCGAACCCGTGATGAGGACGACCGCGCCGGCCAGGACGAACGCGCACGCCTGCCACACCGTCATCGCCCCGGCCAGACCCAGGAACACGGGGACGCCTCCACCGGCCGCGACACCGGCCGTCACCAGTGCGGTGACGGCGACGGTCCGCCCGTCGAGCCGCCGCCAGCCGTCCTCCCCGGGCAGGCCGGGCGCCGGGGGGACGGCCGGGGCGGCGGGTGCGGGCTGCCCGGCGGGTGCGGCCTGCCCGGCGGGTGCGGCCTGCCCGGCGGAGGCCGTGTCCTCGGCCCCCGCGGCGGTCATGTCGCGTCCCCGGGGGTGGCCCGGGTGAGCACGGTCAGCCGCTCGGCGAGCTCCGCGGCCAGTTCGTGGTCGAGCCCCTCGATCCTGAGGGCACCCTTGGCGGAGGCGGTGGTGACGGTGACCGTGGCGAGCCGGAACGCCTGCTCCAGCGGCCCGCGCACGGTGTCCACGGTCTGGATCCGCGACATCGGCGCGATCCGCCACTCCCGCAGGAAGTAGCCGGTACGGACGTAGACGGCGTCGTCCGTGACCTCCCACCGGTGGACGCCGAACCACCAGCGGGGGAGGAACGCGGTGCAGGCCAGTCCCAGCACGGCCACGGCCGCCGCGGGCAGCAGCAGCCAGGTGCGCGCGGGCGCGATGAACACGCCCAGCAGCACCAGGACGGCCACGGGCGCCGCGGTCAGCAGCGCCAGCTGGACCCGCCACCAGCCGACGGCCCGCTCGCTCGGCGCGTGGGCCGGCGGCCGCAGCCGCACCACGTTCTCCCCCGCCATCGGACCCTCCTAGTCCTTGCGTCCCCGCCGCGCCCGGTACCGGCCGGCCAGCGCGGCGGTCGAGCTGTCCAGCTCCTCGCCGCCCTTGCCCTCGGTCAGCACGGGCTCGATCCGCTTGGCCAGCACCTTGCCCAGCTCGACGCCCCACTGGTCGAACGAGTCGATGTTCCACACGGCGCCCTGGACGAAGACCTTGTGCTCGTACAGCGCGATCAGCTGGCCCAGCACCGACGGGGTCAGTTCGTCGGCGAGGATCGTGGTGGTGGGGTGGTTGCCGCGGAAGGTCTTGTGCGGCACGAGCTCCTCCGGGACGCCCTCGGCCCGTACCTCCTCGGGTGTCTTGCCGAAGGCGAGCGCCTGCGTCTGGGCGAAGAAGTTGGCCATGAGCAGGTCGTGCTGGGCGGCCAGGCCCGGCGGCAGATCGGCGACCGGCTCGGCGAAGCCGATGAAGTCCGCCGGGATGACCTTGGTGCCCTGGTGGATCAACTGGTAATAGGCGTGCTGCCCGTTGGTGCCGGGCGTGCCCCAGACGACCGGGCCGGTCTGCCAGTCGACGGGGTTGCCGTCACGGTCGACGGACTTGCCGTTGGACTCCATGTCGAGCTGCTGGAGGTACGCCGTGAACTTGGACAGGTAGTGGCTGTAGGGCAGGACGGCGTGGGACTGCGCGTCGAAGAACGCGCCGTACCAGACACCCAGCAGCCCCAGCAGCAGTGGCGCGTTCTCCTCGGGCGGCGCGGTGCGGAAGTGCTCGTCGACGAGGTGGAAGCCGTCGAGCATCTCGCGGAAGCGGTCCGGCCCGATGGCGATCATCAGGGAGAGGCCGATGGCGGAGTCGTACGAGTAGCGGCCGCCGACCCAGTCCCAGAACTCGAACATGTTGGCCGTGTCGATGCCGAAGTCCTCGACCTTCCCGGCATTGGTCGACAGCGCCACGAAGTGCTTGGCCACGGCCTCCTGGCCGGCCCTCAGCTCCGTGAGGAGCCAGTTGCGGGCCGAGGTGGCGTTGGTGATGGTCTCGATGGTGGTGAAGGTCTTGGAGGCGATGATGAACAGCGTCTCGGCGGCGTCCAGGTCGCGGATCGCCTCGTGGAGGTCGGCGCCGTCGACGTTGGAGACGAAACGGAACGTCAGGTCCCGCCGGGTGTAGGAACGCAGCACCTCGTACGCCATCGCCGGACCCAGGTCCGAGCCGCCGATGCCGATGTTCACGATGTTCTTGATGGGCTTCCCGGTGTGGCCGGTCCACTCGCCCGAGCGGATCCGCTCCGAGAAGGCGGCCATCCTGTCCAGCACCGCGTGCACGCCCGGCACCACGTTCTCGCCGTCGACCTCGACGACGGCGTCGCGCGGGGCGCGCAGCGCGGTGTGCAGGACGGCCCGGTCCTCGGTGGTGTTGATCTTCTCGCCGCGGAACATGGCGTCCCGCAGTGCGGCGACCCCGGTCGCGGCGGCCAGCTCGCGCAGCAGCCGCAGCGTCTCGTCGGTCACCAGGTGCTTGGAATAGTCCACGTACAGGTCGCCGACCTGCAGGGTGTAGCCGGTGCCGCGCGCCGGGTCGGCGGCGAACAGTTCGCGCAGATGCGTCTGCCCCAGCTGCTCGCGGTGCTTGCCCAGAGCGGTCCACTCGGGCATCCGATTGAGCCTGGTGCGTCCTTCTGCTGCATTCATCTCGGACATCAGCCCACTTCTTCTCGTACCTGCCTGCTTGCCCCGCTGCGGCTCCCAACCTAATTGATCTGCCGCGTCAGTGAAGCGACGGCAAGCGCGAACAGTCCGGCGGCCAGCAGGGCGGGGGTGTTCAGTCCCCAGGCCGCCGCCACCGCGCCGCCCAGCAGCGCGCCGAGCGGGGCGCCGCCGATGGCGAGCGTGCGGAAGGCGGCGCTCGTCCGGCCGAGCATGCCCTCCGGGCTGCGCTCCTGCATGAGCGTGACCTGGTGGACGTTCCACACCATGCCCATGAGTCCGAACACCGCCATCGCGGCGACGGCGACCCACAGTTCGCGTACCGTGCCCATCGCCACCAGGGCGCCGGTCTGCACGGTTCCGGCGGCGAGGACCGCGCGTATCCGTCCGATCCGGGCGCCGATGGGCCCGGCGACCGCCCCGCCGGCCAGACTGCCCGCGGCGTACGCCGTGATGGCCGCCGCGAAACCGGCGTCCCCCGCGCCCAGCCACCCGGTGACGTGCAGCACCAGCGTCGCGATGAGCGCGCCCACCCCGACGTTCGTCAGGGTGGTGGCCACGCACAGGGCGCGCTGGGTGGCATCCCGCCACAGCACCCGCAGCCCCTCGGCCATCTCCGCCCGCAGGGTGGAGCCGGGAGGGCGCGGGGCCCGTTGTGGCGCCGTCACGCGCAACGAGGCCACCAGCAGCGCCGCCAGGACGTACGTGGCGGCGTCCGCCGCGTACGGCACGGCGGCACCCGCCACCAGCAGCACCGGCACCAGCGGCGCGGCGAGGAACCCGCCGGCGAACTGCTGTCCCGTCATCAGGCGGGCGTTGGCGCTCGCCAGCGTCTCCGGCGGCACCAGCGACGGCAGCAGCGCGGTGGCGGCATTGTCGAAGAGCGTCTGGAGCGTGGTGAGCGCGAACGCGAGCGCGAGCAACAGGCCTATCGACGCGTGTCCGAGGGCGATCGCGGCGGCGAAGCCGGCCATGAGCACCCCGCGGACGAGGTCGACCGCCCACATGGCGCGCCGCTGGTCGATCCGGTCGGCGACGGCCCCGCCCAGCAGCCCGAAGAGGAGCCACGGCAGGTAGCCGCACGCGGTCACCGCGGCGATCAGCAGCGGGTCACGGGTCAGCGAGGCGGCCAGCAGCGGCAGCGCGGCGGTGCGCAGCGAGTCGCCGAACTTCGAGACGACCGCGGCGGCCCACAGCCGCCCGAACCCACCGCGCCACGCGGGAACGGCCCGCGCCGGGCGCACAGCCTGAGCTTCCGCCACAACTCCCCCTCCGCGCCGGGCCGTCCGACACGACCAACGGTAGGGGGCACCACTGACAACGGGGCTGCGCCGGCCGGCGGGGGCCGCGACGGCAACGGGCTCCGCCGGTGGTGTCCACCGGCGGAGCCCGTCACTCACACATCAGATCTCGCCCCGCAGTTTGGCGAGCGCCTCGGCCAGGATCGCCTCGCCGTCCGCGTCGCTGCGCCGCTCGCGCACGTACGCGAGGTGCGTCTTGTACGGCTCCGTGCGCGGCGGGTCCGGCGGGTTGTCCCGGTCCTGTCCGGCCGGGAACCCGCACCGCGGGCAGTCCCAGGTGTCCGGAACCTGTGCGTCGCTGGCGAAGCTGGGCTGGGTCTCGTGCCCGTTCGAGCACCAGAAGGAGATCCGGAGACGCGGCGCGGATTCGCCCCGCTCGGCCTCCCCCATCGGCCCCGCCCCGACCCGGCTTCCCCGGATCGCGTTGCCACTTGCCACGGTCGTAACTCCCTGCGTGATGGTGCTCGAAGATGCCCCAGTCTACGTAAGGCCCAACGCGCGTCCAGTGATTGGAGTTACACCCGGCCACCGGACGCGGAACCGCCGGCTCAGCCGTCCAGCTTCACCAGCAGCGCAAGTACGACAATGCACGCGAACCACAGCAGACCGACCACTACGGTGATGCGGTCCAGGTTGCGTTCGGCGACGGACGAGCCACCGACGGACGACTGCATGCCGCCGCCGAACATGTCGGAGAGGCCGCCGCCCTTCCCCTTGTGCATCAGCACCAGCAGCATCAGCAGCAGGCTGAAGACGATCAGGGCGATCGAGAACCCCATAACCACGGCTGGACCCTACTTCCTGGCAATTCTCGGACTTCTGGACTTCTACGGACGACGGGGGCCGGGCTCACCCAGAGCCCCGGCCCCCGCAAGGGTACGACGGATCCGCCCTACCGCATACTCACACCTGCCGGTTCGCCACCAGGGCTACCGGGCACCGGCTCACTGGTCGCGGAAGCGGACGATCCTGACGAACTCGTCGGCGTCCAGTGCCGCGCCGCCCACGAGGGCGCCGTCCACGTCCGGCTGCGCCATGATCGCGGCCACGTTCGAGGCCTTCACGGAACCGCCGTACTGGATACGGACCTTGTCCGCCAGCTCCTGCGAGTACAGCTCGGCCAGCCGTCCGCGGATCGCCCCGCAGACCTCCTGGGCGTCCTCGGGCGTGGCGACCTCGCCGGTGCCGATGGCCCAGACCGGCTCGTACGCGATCACGATCGACTCGGCCTGCTCGGCCGGGACGTCCTTCAGCGCGCCGTCGAGCTGGGCGAGCGTGTAGGAGACCTGGTCACCGGCCTTGCGGATGTCCAGTCCCTCGCCGACGCAGAGGATCGGGGTGAGTCCGTGCCGGTACGCGGCCTTGACCTTGGCGTTGCAGAGCTCGTCGCTCTCGCCGTGGTACTGCCGGCGCTCGGAGTGGCCGACGGCCACGTACGCGCACTTCAGCTTGGCCAGCATGGCGCCGGAGATCTCACCGGTGTACGCGCCGGAGTCGTGCGCCGAGATGTCCTGGGCGCCGTACTTGATCTTGAGCTTGTCGCCCTCGACCAGGGTCTGCACGGAACGCAGGTCGGTGAAGGGGGTCAGGACCGCGACCTCGACGGCGTCGTAGTCCTTGTCGTTCAGGGCGAAGGCGAGCTTCTGGACGTGCGCGATGGCCTCGAGGTGGTTGAGGTTCATCTTCCAGTTGCCCGCCATCAGCGGGGTACGGGTGCTGCTCATGTAAGGGTCAGTCCTCCAGTGCGGCGAGGCCCGGAAGCGTCTTGCCCTCGAGGTACTCGAGGCTCGCGCCGCCGCCGGTCGAAATGTGGCCGAAAGCGTCCTCGTCGAAGCCCAGGATCCGCACGGCGGCGGCGGAGTCGCCACCGCCGACGACCGTGAAGGCCTTGGAGTCGACGAGCGCCTGGGCGACGGCCTTGGTGCCCTGGGCGTAGTCGGGGTGCTCGAAGACGCCCATCGGACCGTTCCAGAAGACGGTGGCCGCGTCGGCGAGCTTCGATGCGTACAGCTTGCGGGTCTCCGGACCGATGTCCAGGCCCTCCTGGTCGGCCGGGATCCCGGTGCTGGCGACCGTGGTCGGGTGGGCCGGGGCCTTGGTCTTCAGGTCGGGGAACTCGGCGGAGATCAGGACGTCGACGGGGAGGACGAACTCCACGCCCTTCTGCTCGGCGCGCGCCAGGTACTCCAGGCAGGCCGGGACCTGGTCCTCCTGCAGCAGCGAGATGCCGACCTCGTGGCCCTTGGCCTTGAGGAAGGTGTACGCCATGCCGCCGCCGATGAGGATGCGGTCGGCCTTCTCCAGCAGCTGGTCGATCACGCCCAGCTTGTCGGAGACCTTCGCACCGCCGAGGACGACGACGTACGGGCGCTGGACGTCCTCGGTCAGCCGCTTGAGGACGGCGACCTCGGAGGCGATCAGGTAACCGGCGTAGCTCGGGAGCAGCCGCGGCAGGTCGTACACGGAGGCGTGCCGGCGGTGCACCGCGCCGAAGCCGTCGCCGACGTAGACGTCCGCCAGGGCGGCGAGGCGAGCGGCGAACTCGGCGCGCTCGGCGTCGTCCTTGGAGGTCTCGCCGGCGTTGAAGCGGAGGTTCTCCAGGACGGCGACCTGGCCGGCTTCGAGGTTGGTGACCGCCGAGTGGGCCTCGGAGCCGATGGTGTCGCCCGCGAAGGACACCGGGCGGCCGAGCAGCTCACCGAGGCGGGAGGCGGCGAACCGCAGGGTGTAGGCGGGGTCCGGGGCACCCTTGGGGCGGCCGAGGTGGGAAGCCACGACGACCTTGGCGCCGGCGCCGGTCAGCGCCTTGATGGTGGGCAGCACGGCGCGGATGCGGCCGTCGTCGGTGATGGTGGTGCCGTCCATGGGCACGTTGAGGTCGGCGCGGACGAATACCCGCTTGCCCTCGACCCCTTGGCGGAGGAGTTCATCGATCGTCTTCATCTGTCCCTGTTGCTCCTTGGAGAATCGACGCAAGCGACAGGGCCCGTACAGCGCGGCGTTGCGCTGCCCGAGCCCTGTGCTCACATCGGGATGCCTGCCCTGGTGCTCAGACTGTCAGAGCTGGCCGCCGACGAAGACGGTGAGGTCGACGAGGCGGTTGGAGTAGCCCCACTCGTTGTCGTACCAGCCGACGACCTTGACCTGCTTGCCCTGGACCATCGTGAGCTTCGAGTCGAAGGTGCACGAGGCCGGCCAGTTGACGATGTCGGAGGAGACGATCGGGTCCTCGGTGTACTCGAGGATGCCCTTGAGCTGGCCCTCGGCGGCCTTCTGGAAGGCGGTGTTGATCTCGTCCTTGGTGACCTCGCGGTCGAGCTCCAGGACGAGGTCGGTGACCGAGCCGGTCGGGACCGGGACGCGCATGGCGATGCCGTCCAGCTTGCCCTTGAGCTGCGGGAGGACGAGCGCGGTGGCCTTGGCGGCGCCCGTGGAGGTGGGGATGATGTTCTCCGCGGCGGCGCGGGCGCGGCGCAGGTCCTTGTGCGGGAAGTCCAGGATGCGCTGGTCGTTCGTGTACGCGTGGACCGTCGTCATCATGCCCTTGACGATGCCGAAGTTCTCGTCGAGGACCTTGGCCATCGGCGCCACGCAGTTGGTGGTGCAGGAGGCGTTGGAGATGACGTGGTGGCTGGCCGCGTCGTACTTGTCCTGGTTGACGCCCATGACGATGGTGATGTCCTCGTCGGTGGCCGGAGCCGAGATGAGGACCTTCTTCGCGCCGCCGGCGATGTGCTTCTCGGCGTCGGCCTTCTTCGTGAAGATGCCGGTCGACTCGATGACGATGTCGACGCCGAGCTCGCCCCACGGGATGTCGGCCGGGTTGCGCTCGGAGAGCACCTTGATGGTGCGGCCGTCCACGGTGATGGTGTCGGCGGTGTGGCTGACCTCGGCCTTCAGACGGCCGAGGATGGTGTCGTACTTCAGCAGGTGAGCGGTGGTCGCGGTGTCACCCAGGTCGTTGACAGCCACGATCTCGATGTCTGCACCCTGCTCCAGCAGCGCGCGGAAGTAATTACGACCGATGCGGCCAAAGCCGTTGATGCCTACGCGGATCGTCACGAACCGATCTCCTCGTTAGGTACGCCGGTTTTCGACGCCGGCGAGTTTCATTAGGGATGTCCCCGACCGCTTACGACCCTACCTCTCCGGCAGCGCCGGAGTGACATCGAGCGCACCCGTACGTAGCCGGAACCCGTATCTACCGATGAGTACGGGTTCCGGCCGTCCGGAGCGGCTACAGAGGGTCAGCGGCGCAGTGCGGTGAGCGCTTTTCCGAGCAGCCGTGCGCGCTCCGCGGGGCTGGTCGCGTGCTCCAGTCCGAAGCCGAGCAGCACGGTGTCGCGGGTGGTGACGGCCGCCTGCGAGTGGAACAGCGCGGGCGAGCGGAGCCAGTCCGACGCGTTGCCGGGGCTGCCGGCCGGCGGCCCGGACACGGTCCAGGCGCCGAGCGAGCTCTCGAAGCCCTCGGCGTCCCGGGCGGTGCCGCCGACGACCAGCTGCGTGTCGTCGACGAAGACGCCGATCCCGCCGGTGCCCTGGTCGGTGACGTAGGAGAGGGAGAGCTCGACCTTCTTGCCGGCGTACGCGCCGAGGTCGACGGCGGCCCGGCGCCATCCGTTGGAGGCGCCGGTGAAGGCGTGCCAGGCGCCGGTGGTGCCGGTGGCGGTGCAGCCGTCGGTGCCGACGGTGAGGTAGTGGGAGAGGAAGGGGTGGCCGTCGGCGTAGAAGCCCTCCTCGCACTGGGTCGGGACCTCGGTGGAGGTGTTGCCGTTGGCGTCGGGCAGGGTCGTCCAGTCGTCCTGCCCCGCGGTGCGGGCCTCGATGATGACGTTGTCGTAGCCGGGTTCGGTGTCGTGGCTGAGGGCGAACCGGAGGGACGGTGCCGCGGAGGCGTCGACGCCGGTGAGGTCGATGGTGCGGGTGAGCCGCATCCAGGCGTCGTCGGCGTGGCGCGCGGCCACGAACGACGCGCCGTCGAACGGCTCGAAGGGGGTGCGCAGGCCCGGGTAGTCGCCGGCGGCGGCGCTGCGGAACTGCGGGAACCGGTCGGGGGTGAGGGTGTCGGAGGTGACCGTGTAGGCGCCGGCGTCGTCGAGCGGGTTGCCGGGCACCGCGGCGAGGCCGGCCTTCGTGCCGGCGAAGGGTCCGCTGCCGGCGAAGCCGGCCGGGTCCTTCAGCCCGGCGCGGTGGTAGGCACCGAGGTAGTACTGGGCGAAGTCGTCGGACTCGGCCCGCCCGATGTCGATCAGGCCGCCGGCCTGCTCCCCGGCGTTGACGAGCGTGCCGCCCTCGTTGAGGTAGTCGCGCACGGCGAACATGGTGGGGCCGCCGGGACGGCTCCCCGCGGTGTACCAGACGACGGTGCGGAAGTGGCCGAGGACGCCGAGCGCGTGCGGGGTGCCCTGCGTGGCCACGTCCCAGACCGCGGCCCTGCGGCCGGTGTCGGCGACCGCTCCGGTGTACGCGGCGGCGTGCCGCGCGGGCGCCGTGCCGCCCTCCTCGGCGAGCACCAGCACGTCACCGCGCGGGCGGGCGGCGATGGTGTACGTGAACGGGGTGGAGGACACGCGCTTGCCGTCGCGGGTGCGGCCGGTGAACCAGACCTCGACGGTGTCGCCCGGTTCGCCGTCCTGGACCTCGGCGCGGTACTCGTCGTAATAGATGTTGTCCTCGCCGCCGTACGTCTCGCCGCCCTCCCAGGCTTCGAGCCGCTGGTCGTGGACGCGTCCTCCGTTGACGCGGTACTTGAGCTCCTTGTCGCGCAGCGACCGGCGGGCGGTGACGGAGACCTCCTGGTCGTCGCCGTCGTCCGCGTACGAGGTGGTGAAGGGGTCGGGGACGAAGGCGGGCGCCTGGGCGCCGGCCGGGGAGACCGGGTCGTCGGGGCGGGCGGCGGACTCGGCGACGGCGAGCGCGAAGGGGATGTTCTTGGCGAACTCCTGCTGGATCAGCTTCTCGTCGTCGGGGAAGGTGAAGACGGAGGCGCAGTCGGCGGCCTCCCAGGCGTCGTCGGGGTCGACACGGGAGGCGGTGGCGCAGGTCGACATCTCCGGGGTGAACATCTGCATGCCGTTGACGTTGGCCGCGTGGCCGTCGGCCTCGCCGTTGGTGGTGTAGAGCTCGGAGGACAGCTGCGGGCGGTAGCCCGGGACGGCGGAGGCGGCGGGGGTGCCGGCCAGCGCCTTGAGGGGGACGTCGTCGGGGGTGTCGGTGCCGACCTGCCAGCCCACGCCGTAGAGGAGCAGCTGGGCCGCCGAGTGGTAGTTGATGCCGTACTGGAAGCCGATGCGCTTCTGGAAGGCGTCGAGCGCCTTCGTCTCGGGCTCGGACGACGGGGCGGGGCCGCGGTAGGTCTCGTCGGCCGGGTCGGGGGACGAGCCCTCGTTGTCGTAGCCCCACTTGTAGGCGAAGTTGCGGTTGAGGTCGACGCCGTCGCCCGGCGTGATCCTGCCGTCGCCGTTGTTGTCGCGGAGGTTCTTGCGCCACTGGCGGTGGGCGGGATCGGCGTGGGTGTGGTCGTAGCCGTCGGGGTTGGCGGAGAGGACGAACCACAGCTCGGTGGTGTCGACGATCCTGGTGATGCGGGGGTCCTTGCCGTAGCCGGCGAGGTAGTGGTGGAGCAGCCGCCGTGTCATCTCCGGGGTGATCCACTCGCGGGCGTGCTGGTTGGAGAGGTACAGCGCGGCGGGCTTGGAGCCGTCCTTGGACTTCTTGGCTCCCTTGGTGAGCTTCAGGGCGAGGATGTCCTGGCCGCGCACGGTTCTGCCGATGCTGACGACCTTGGTGACGCCAGGGTTCGCCCGGGCGGTCGCGAGGATCTCCTCCTTGAGTCCGCCCTTGCCGCCGTACGGGCGGAAGACGCCGTCCCCGGCGGCTGCGACGCGCTGCTCGGCGGCGGCGGGGACGG
Source organism: Streptomyces sp. NRRL S-118 (assembly GCF_000716335.1). Taxonomy (GTDB): domain Bacteria; phylum Actinomycetota; class Actinomycetes; order Streptomycetales; family Streptomycetaceae; genus Streptomyces. The sequence goes on from NZ_KL591005.1 coordinate 151,497, forward strand.
TGTGCTCGGTGAGGCGGACACCCTTGTCGCGCAGGCTCTCCGCCTGCTGCCCGGTGAGGTACAACTCGAGGGTCGCCGTGCCCTTTTCGGGGACCTGTTCGGTCAGCTCATGACCGTCGGTGCCGGCTTCGAGGAGGAGCGGCACCTGCGCCTTGCCGACCTTCGCGTGCCATACGGAGATGCCGTCGCCGTCCGCGTCCCGGTCGCGCGCCTGGTCCGCCCCGGCGACGGGTGCCGCCGCCAGGCCGGCTATCAGCAGTGAAGCCGCCGCGAGGATCGATCTCGCTCTGCGTCTCATTAGCCCCCCTTGCTGTTGTCTGCCACGAAAGTGAACAGATGCCAGGCTCATGACACTCCATGATCATGTCAATACCGCCTGGCACGGCGCGGCCGGGGAGCGGCTGGGCGCCGGGTGCGCGGTGGGAGGCGGCACCGCCGGGACGGGAGACGCGGACTGCCGGCGCCCCGTGGCGGGGCGCCGGCAGTCCGCGAGTGGGCCGGAGGGTCGCGCGGTGGCGCCGAAAGGACGGGGCCCCCGCCGGGGGCAGGGGGAGCGTGGAGGTGCCGCGGAACGAGGAAGCGGGCGGTGGTGCCTCCCCCGCCGTCGGACGCGGGGGGGGAACCCACCGTCGGCACCGCCTCGGCCGCCGCGGAGGCCGACCGAGCGGTGAGGACGAAGCGGTGTGCGGACGAGGTCCGGTCAGCCGACCAGGCCGTCGGCCATCTCCTCGGTCAGGTTGGACTCGGTACCCGGGATGCCCAGGTCCTGGGCCCGCTTGTCGGCCATGGCCAGCAGGCGGCGGATACGGCCGGCGACCGCGTCCTTGGTCAGCGGCGGGTCCGCGAGAGCGCCCAGTTCCTCCAGCGAGGCCTGCTTGTGCTCCATGCGCAGCCGCCCCGCCGCCGCGAGGTGCTCGGGCACCTCGTCGCCGAGGATCTCCAGGGCGCGCTGCACCCGGGCACCGGCGGCGACGGCCGCGCGCGCGGAGCGGCGCAGGTTGGCGTCGTCGAAGTTGGCCAGGCGGTTCGCGGTGGCGCGGACCTCGCGGCGCATCCGCCGCTCCTCCCAGGCCAGCACGGACTCGTGCGCCCCGAGCCGGGTCAGCAGCGCGCCGATCGCGTCACCGTCCCGTACCACCACGCGGTCCACACCGCGGACCTCGCGGGCCTTGGCGGCGATGGACAGCCGGCGGGCGGCGCCGACCAGCGCGAGGGCGGCCTCCGGGCCCGGGCAGGTGACCTCCAGCGAGGAGGAGCGGCCCGGCTCGGTCAGCGAGCCGTGCGCCAGGAAGGCGCCGCGCCACGCCGCCTCCGCGTCACAGGTCGCCCCGGACACCACCTGCGGCGGCAGGCCCCGGATGGGACGGCCGCGGCCGTCGACGAGCCCCGTCTGGCGGGCCAGCTGGTCGCCGCCGGCCACCACCCGTACGACGAACCGCGAGCCGCGCCGCAGACCGCCGGGCGCCATCACGATCAGCTCGGAACCGTGGCCGAAGATCTCGGCGATGTCCCGCTTCAGGCGGCGCGCCGCCATCGCGGTGTCCAGCTCCGCCTCGATCACGATCCGCCCGCTGACCAGGTGCAGTCCGCCCGCGAACCGCAGGATCGACGAGACCTCCGCCTTTCTGCAGCAGGTCCGGGTGACGGGAAGCCGGGAGATTTCGTCCTTCACCGCTGCCGTCATCGCCATGGGCCGATCCTTCCATGCATCCGAAAAATACGGTCGTACGCGGCGGCCAACAGCTCCGGGTCGTGCTTCGGCAAGCCGTCCTTCCTGGCCACCGGGGCCAGCTCGACCGCGGCACCGAGCCGCTGGGCGGCATCTGCGAGGGACTCGCGGTCGGGTACGGCGGCCTCGTCGGCCAGCACCACGTCCAGGGCGAGTTTAGGGGCGTGTCGTCCCAAAACCTCCAAATGACGCTGCGGGGAGAAGCCTTCGGTTTCCCCGGGCTGCGGCGCGAGGTTGAGCGAGAGGACCCGCCGGGCCTTGGTCTCGATCAGGGCGTCGAGCAGCTCGGGCACCAGCAGGTGCGGTATCACCGACGAGAACCACGAGCCCGGCCCGAGGACGACCCAGTCGGCGTCCAGCACGGCGGCGACCGCCTCGGGCACGGCGGGCGGATCGTTCGGCACCAGGTGCACCGACTGCACCTCGCCGGGCGTGAGCGCCACGGTCGCCTGTCCCCGCACCAGGTCGACGTCGTCCGGACGCGCCGGGTCGTGCCCCTTGACCAGGGCCTGCAGCTCCAGCGGAACGGCCGACATGGGCAGCACGCGGCCGTGCGCGCCGAGCAGCCTGCCGACCAGGTCCAGGGCCTGGACGTGGTCGCCGAGCTGCTCCCACAGGGCGACGATCAGCAGGTTGCCGACCGCGTGCTCGTGCAGCTCGCCCTGGGACTGGAAACGGTGCTGGATGACGCGGGCCCACGTCTGGCCCCAGTCGTCGTCGCCGCACAGCGCGGCCAGGGCCTTGCGCAGGTCCCCGGGCGGCAGCACGCCCAGCTCCTCGCGGAGCCGGCCGCTGGAACCGCCGTCGTCGGCGACCGTGACCACAGCGGTCAGGTCGCCGGTGATGCGGCGCAGCGCGGCGAGGGACGCGGACAGGCCCATGCCGCCGCCGAGGGCGACGACCTTGGGCTGCGCACCGCGTCTGCGGAGCGTACGGACCGGCAGGGTGCTCGTACGCCGGCGGTACGGCTTCACTCGCGCCCCATGTCCCGGTGGACGACGACGGTCTCGACTCCCGCGGCGGCGAGCCGGGCGGCGACCTTCTCGGACATGGCCACGGAGCGGTGCTTCCCGCCGGTGCAGCCGACCGCGATGGTGACGTACCGCTTCCCCTCGCGGCGGTAGCCGGCGGAGATCAGCTGGAGCAGCTCGGTGTAGCGGTCCAGGAACTCCTTGGCTCCCGGCTGGTTGAAGACGTACCCCGACACCTCTTCGTTGAGACCGGTGTACGGGCGCAGCTCGGGCACCCAGTGCGGGTTGGGCAGGAAGCGGCAGTCCACCACCAGGTCGGCGTCGACCGGCAGGCCGTACTTGTACCCGAACGACATGACGGTGGCGCGCAGCTCCGGCTCCTCGTCGCCCGCGAACTGGGCGTCCATCTTGGCGCGCAGCTCGTGGACGTTGAGGCTGGAGGTGTCGATCACCAGGTCGGCGTCACCGCGCAGCTCGCGGAGCAGGTCGCGCTCGGCGGCGATGCCGTCGACGATGCGGCCGTCGCCCTGGAGCGGGTGCGGGCGGCGCACCGACTCGAAGCGGCGGACGAGCGCCTCGTCGGACGACTCCAGGAAGACGATCCGGCGCGTGACCTGCTTGGCGTCGAGGTCGGCAAGGGACTCGCGCAGGCTCTCGAAGAACTGGCGGCCGCGTACGTCGACGACGACGGCGATGCGCGCGACGTTGCCCTGGGAGCGGGCGCCGAGCTCCACCATGGTGGGGATCAGCGCGGGCGGCAGGTTGTCCACGACGAACCAGCCGAGGTCCTCCAGACACTTGGCGGCGGTGCTGCGCCCGGCGCCGGACATGCCGGAGATGATCACCAGCTCGGGGATGGCCGCCTCCGCGGCCTCGCCGGCTTCGATCGTCGTGCCCGTACTCACGTGTGCTGCTCCGTCTTCTCGGTCTCGTGCCGGCTCTGCCGCTGGGTCGTGATCAATCATGGCTGGTACCCCCGTCGTCCTCTTCAATGATCTCTCCTGTCGCCGTGTTCACGGCGGGAGCGGCCGGAGCGGCCTGGGCGAGGGCGATGGCCACGGCTTCGGCGGTCTTCCGGCCGAGGCCCGGAACCTCGCAGATCTGCTCGATTGTCGCCTGCCTCAGCCGTTTCACCGAGCCGAAGTGCTTGATCAGCGCCTGCTTCCGGGTGTCGCCGAGCCCGGGGACGGCGTCCAGCGGGCTGGTCCGGATGCGCTTGGTGCGCTTGCTGCGCTGGTAGCGGATCGCGAAGTCGTGCGCCGTGTCCCGGACGCGCTGCAGGAGGTACAGGCCCTCGCTGGTGCGGGGCAGCACCACCGGGTCCTCCTCGTCCGGCAGCCAGACCTCCTCCAGCCGCTTGGCGAGGCCGCAGACAGCGACGTCGTCGATGCCGAGCTCGTCCAGGGCGCGCCGGGCGGCCGCGACCTGCGGCCGGCCGCCGTCGACCACCACGAGCTGCGGCGGGTAGGCGAACTTCTTGGGCCGGCCGTTCTCCTCGGCCGGGCCGGCCAGGACCTCGCCGCCCAGGCCGAGGCCGCTGCCCGCACCGGAGCCGGCCGGGCCGTCGGCGGCGCCGGAACCGTCCCGGCCGCCGGCCTCCTCCACCGCCCACTCGCCGGTCTTCTCGCGCTCGGCGAGGTACCGCTTGAAGCGACGGCTGATCACCTCGTGCATCGAGCGGACGTCGTCCTGGCCCTCGAAGCCCCTGATCTGGAAGCGGCGGTACTCGCTCTTGCGAGGCAGGCCGTCCTCGAAGACGACCATGGACGCGACGACGTCCTCACCCTGGAGGTGCGAGATGTCGAAGCACTCGATGCGCAGCGGAGCCGTGTCGAGGCCGAGGGCCTCGGCGATCTCCTCCAGGGCGCGGGAGCGGGTGGTCAGGTCGCTGGCGCGCTTGGTCTTGTGCAGGACGAGCGCCTGCTGGGCGTTGCGCCCCACCGTCTCCATCAGCGCCTTCTTGTCGCCGCGCTGCGGGATGCGCAGGGACACCTGGGAGCCGCGGCGGCCGCTCAGCCACTGCGTCACGGCGTCCAGGTCCTCGGGAAGCGCCGGGACGAGGACCTCCTTGGGGACGGCGTCGCCGGTCTCGTCGCCGTACAGCTGCTGCAGCGCGTGCTCGACGAGGCCGGCCGTGTCGACGGCCTCGACCTTGTCGGTGACCCAGCCGCGCTGGCCGCGCACCCGGCCGCCGCGGACGTGGAAGATCTGCACCGCGGCTTCCAGCTCGTCCTCGGCGACGGCGATCAGGTCGGCATCGGTGGCGTCGGCGAGGACGACGGCGTTCTTCTCCATGGCCCGCTTGAGGGCGCCTATGTCGTCGCGGAGGCGGGCGGCCTTCTCGTACTCCATGTCCTCGGCCGCCAGCATCATGTCCTTCTCCAGGCGGCGGAGGTAGGTGCCGGTGCGGCCTGCCATGAAGTCGCAGAACTCGTCGGCCAGTTCGCGGTGCTCCTCCGGGCCGACCCGGCCCACGCACGGGGCCGAGCACTTGCCGATGTAGCCGAGCAGGCAGGGGCGGCCGGTGCGCTCGGCGTTCTTGAACACCCCGGCGGAGCAGGTGCGCACCGGGAAGACGCGCAGCATCAGGTCGACGGTCTCGCGGATGGCCCAGGCATGGGCGTACGGCCCGAAGTAGCGCACGCCCTTCTTCTTCTGGCCGCGCATGACCTGTACGCGCGGGAACTCCTCATTGAGTGTGACGGCGAGGTAGGGGTAGCTCTTGTCGTCCCGGTACTTGACGTTGAACCGCGGGTCGAACTCCTTGATCCACGAGTACTCCAGCTGGAGCGCCTCGACCTCCGTGGACACCACGGTCCACTCGACGGAGGCGGCCGTGGTGACCATGGTGCGCGTGCGCGGGTGGAGGCCCGCCAGGTCCTGGAAGTAGTTGGCGAGCCGCTGGCGCAGGGACTTCGCCTTCCCGACGTAGATCACCCGGCGGTGCTCGTCGCGGAATTTGTAGACCCCCGGCGAGTCGGGGATCTGTCCCGGCTTGGGGCGGTAGCTGGAGGGGTCTGCCATGCTTCACACCCTACTGGCGCCCACCGACACTCCGGGTGTGGTCCCGGGCCCGTACCGGGGCCCGCGGAGCGCCCCGGTGGGGACGGGAACGCTCCGCGGGCCGGCCCGGGCGGGTGCTCAAGGTCGACGGCGGTGACGCCGCCGGGCCCGGGCGCCCACCAGGGCGGTGGCGACGGCCGCGGCTGCGGCTGCGGCTGCGGCTGCGGGGCCTGCCGGGAAGGGGCTGCCCGGGGCGGCGGCCGCCGAGGCGGTGGCAGCCCGGGGTGCGGTACCGCGTGCGGTACCGGAGGCGCCCGCGGTGCCGGGAGGCGCGGCGGAGGTGCCGTAGCCGCCGGCTCTGCCCTCCTTCGCGTACGGGGAGCCGGGGAGCTTGTCCGCGTACGCCGCCCGCACCCGGTGGCGGTACCCGGCGAGCGTGGTGCCGTCCGCCCCGACCGCGCGTATCGCGTCCTCGTCCAGCGGAAGCACCTCGGTGCCCCGGTGGACGTACCAGGCGTCGATCCGGGGCTCGCGGAAGACGGTGCCGCCGGGCAGCCGGCGGGCGCCTTCGGCGGCGTACCGGACCTCGTCGTCGCCGGTCGCGATGTTCACGACCTGCCAGCCCGCCGTACCCCGGCGGACGGTCCGGACGGACGCCTTCCGGCCGTCCGCGGCGACCGCCGTGGCGGCGTGGAACGCGACCCGGGCGACCGGGGCGCCCGCCCTCCCCGCCACGAAGTCGTGGGACAGGACCCGCACCGGGACGGCCCGACCGTCGATACGGGGCCGGCTGTCCCGCGCGGCAGCGGCGGCGCCGTCCCGGGCGAAGAAGCGGGAGAGCGTGTCGAGGGTGGCGGGAGCGGCGACCGCGCGGTCCGGGGTGCCGGCCGCTCCGGTCGCGCCGGCCCGGGGTGCGGCGAGGCCCAGCAGCGCCACGGTGGTCAGGGCGCCGGCGGCGGCTCGTACGTGACGCATGCCGTTCACGCCCCGATCCGGTAGAGGGAGTGGGTCCACGAGAAGGAGCCGTTGTCCACGTACCAGGCGTGGGACGCCCAGTTGTAGCGGTCGTTGGACGGCCACGGGTCGCCCCAGTACACCCAGTTCCGGGAGTCGTCGTACCCGTGCAGGACGTGCATGTGTCCGCCGCCGCCGGACCACTGGATGCGGGTCTCGACCGGGCGGTCGGCGTTGATCTCGGTCTGGACGGTCGAGTAGCGCAGCCGGCCGTCGACGTACGAGCCCGGTGCGACGCAGGCTCCCAGCGCGACCCGGTCGCACGTTGCCGAGCGTGGCCTGCCAGTTGGGGCAGTCGGAGCCCCGCCCGCGGTCGAGCGCGGCGTTGCAGAACTGGTTCTGGGGGAATCCGCGGCCGAACCAGGTGGCGATGGTGTTGCCGGCGGCGGCCCAGCACCGGTTGGTCTTCTGCTGGGCCTGCATGGTGATGCCCCCTTGGATCGCGTCCGGACGCTACTGTTGAGCATTGAACTGTTGTCGGGGGCAGGTCAACGCGCTTCAGCGGGGTGACATCGCGCTGTGAACCCCTCCGGTCGCGTGTGAACGGCGTGCCCCGCCCCACCGGCCCGCCCGCCCTCACCGGTGCCGTGTCGCACAGCCCCGTCGTGAACGTTCACCGAGGAGTCCCCCATGGCGCCACCGGGACACACCGAGGCCGATCTGGCGCAGGTCCTGCACACCGGCCCGTTCCACCTGGCGCTGCGCACGGCGCTCGCGGTGCGCGGCCTGCCGCTCCAGCGGGTGCAGCACCACCTCGCGCACCGCGGCATCAAGGTCGGGGTGACGAGTCTGTGCTACTGGCAGCAGGGGGCCCGCCGCCCGCAGCGACCGGAGTCCCTGAAGGCCGTGAGGGGTCTGGAGGAGCTGCTCCGGTTGCCGGCCGGCTCGCTGATCCGGCTGCTGGGCGGGGCCGGTGCCACCGGGGGTCCGTCGGAGGCGGAACGGCCGGCGACGCGCTCGTACCGCAACCTGGTCGGTGTGCCGGGCACCGTCGAGGAGCTCCTCGCGGGGCTGGAGTCGCCGGCGGACGGCGGGCTGCACACGGTGGGGCACCACGAGCGGGTGCGGATCGGGGCGGCGCGGGAGCTGGTCGGGCGGGACTCGCAGCACGTGGTGCGCGCCCATCGGGACGGCGTCGACCGCTACCTCGCCATTCACCACGGGGATCCCGGGTGCGACGCGGAGCGGGTGGTGGTGCGCGCGGGCGAGAACTGCCGGACCGGGCGGGTGCGGCGGCACCCCGGCACGGGTGTCGTCGTCGCCGAGCTGCTCTTCGACGCACGGCTGCGGGCGGGTGAGACGTACCTCTTCGGGTACGGCTTCGAGGACGGCACCGGCGGGGTGAGCGGTGAGTACGTGCGCGGCTTCGGCTTCGCGGGCGGGCAGTACGTGCTGCAGGTGCGGTTCCACGAGGAAGCCCTGCCGGTACGGTGCCGGCGCTTCGCCCAGACGTCGGCGGGGGCGCCGCGCGGTGCCCGGGGCGACCTGACGCTGAGCGGCCGGCATCGCACGGTCCACTTCGTGGAGCAGGGCGTGCGGCCGGGGATCCTGGGGATCGACTGGGACTGGGACTGATCGCGTGACCCGTCCGGGGCGGGGCGCGGCCCGGTTCCCGGGACCCGGGCCCCTGGGCTCGCCCCCGGTGCGGGTGTGCCGGGTGCGGTCCGGCGCCGGTCCCGACGCCGGCGCCACGCCGGTCCGGCGATGGTGCCGGCCAGGTGCCGGTGCCGGTGCCGACGGCAACCGGATCGGGAGCGGCAGCGGCAGGCTTACGCGTCGGGGCCGGCGACCAGCTTGCCGTCGGTGACCTTGACCGGGACCTCGGGCAGGGCCGCGGTGGCCGGGCCCTTGATCGCCTTGCCGGTGGTGACGTCGAAGCGGCTGCCGTGGCAGGGGCAGTTCCCCTCCACGCCCTCGACCTTGTCGAACACGCAGCCCGCGTGGGTGCACTGGGCGCTGAACGCCTTGTACTGGCCCTTGGCGGGGCAGCTCACGACCAGGCGCTGCTCGCGGTAGAGCTTCGCGCCGCCGACGGGTACGTCGTCCGCCGCACCGAGGTCGACCGGGGCGGTCGGCGTCGGGTTCTCGGCGTGTCCGAGCTTGGACTCGGTGGAGCAGGCGGCGACGCCGAGTCCGGCGGCTCCGGCGAGGGCGGCGCCTTTCAGCACGGAACGGCGGGCGGGCGACTGGCCGGGCATGGGTGCTCTCCAAGGAGGACGTCGGTGACGGAACCCGACGATACCCGCGTAGAACGGAGGGCCTTCCACGGGGTCTGTCCTGGCCGGAGCGGGATGGGTTACGTTCGGCCCCGTGATCGTCGTCGCCGGAGAATCGCTGATCGACCTGGTCCCGGAGCCGTCCGCCGCCGAGGGGGCCGGCCCCCTGCCGGCGCTGGTGCCACGACGCGGCGGCGGCCCGTACAACACCGCTGTGGCGCTGGGGCGGCTCGGCGCGGAGACGGTGTTCTGCTCACGGATCTCGACCGACGCGTTCGGCGAGGCCCTGCTGGACGGGCTGCGGTCGGCGGGCGTCGCGACGGATCTCGTCCAGCGCGGCCCCGAGCCGACGACGCTGGCCGTCGCCACGGTCGCGGCGGACGGCTCCGCCCGGTACGGCTTCTACGCGCAGGGCACCGCCGACCGGCTCTTCGAGCTCCCGGAGCGGCTGCCCGAGCCTGTGCGGGCGATCTCCTTCGGGACCTGCTCGCTGGCGCTGGAGCCGGGCGCGAGCGCGTACGAGGCGCTGCTGCGGCGCGAGGCCGGGCGCGGGGTGCCGACGGTGCTGGACCCGAACGTCCGGCCCGGTCTCATCCCGGACGCCGACGCCTACCGGGCCCGGTTCACGGGCTGGCTGCCGTACGTGTCGCTGCTGAAGCTCTCCGAGGAGGACGCCGCGTGGCTGGGCGGCTCGCCCGAGGAGTGGCTCGCGCAGGGACCGGCGGCGGTGGTCATGACGCGCGGCGCGGGGGGTCTGTCGGTGTGGACGCGTGACGTGTCCCTCTCCGTACCGGCGGTCCCGGTGGAGGTCGCCGACACCATCGGCGCGGGCGACACGGTGACCGCGGCGCTGCTGCACGGTCTGGCGGGCCGGGACACCGGCAGCCTGGACGCGCCGGCCTGGCGCGACCTGCTGTCCTTCGCCGCCCGCGCCGCCGCGCTGACCTGCTCCCGCCCGGGCGCGGAGCCGCCGTACGCGTCCGAGCTGACGGCACCCGCCTGGATGATCGATTCCAAGGGGTTCAGTGGTCGTAGGCGGTGAGCGCGCGCATGGTCGGCCGGCCAGCGCGGTCGTCGTTCCGGACGGCGGCGGTGAACGCGAGGATGCGTTGCAGGACTCGGACTGCTGCCCCGTCGGCGGTTCGGCCTCGGTGTCGTTCGGGGCCGAGCTGGCCCTCGAAGGTCTCGTTGACCGACTCGATGACCTGCCGCAGTGGTTCGAAGAGCGGTGATCCAGCCCGTTGGGGCTCGCCCTTGCGGGCCGGCCGCAGGAGGCGGATGCCCAGGTCGGCGAGTCGTTGTTCGAACTCGCGGCCCCAAGCAGTTCGTGTCTCCCATCAGATCGACGGACTTGCGCAGCCGCTTGTTGCAGTCGGGCTACCGGGGAGGCGCTCCGCGCCTCTGATCTGCGGCATGAAGCCCACGGTCGGTGTGCTCAGTCGGGCGCAACGGGCTGTTCGAGAAGCTCGTCCGGGACGTCGAAGCCGCAGCGCCGGTACAGCGACGCACTGCGCTCGGACGGCCACACGATCAACGTATCCAGGCCGTGAGTGCGCGCATCGCGGGTGACCACGTCGAGCAGGGCCTTGCCCAGGCCGCGGTTGCGCTGTTCCGGGGTGACGTAGAAGTTCGTCACGTAACCGAGGGCGTCGGAGCCAGGGTAGGGACTCGGGACCTTCTCCACGAGACACACGAACACGTGACCACACGGCTGGCCGCCCACTTCAGCGAGCCAGACACGCTACGGCCCCGCCATCCGGGAACGTAGCCACCGCTCGCACTCGGCGGTGAACCCCTCTTCGTCCTGCGGGACTTCGTCTCCGCCGTCCTCCACCTTGAACCGCCAGCGCATGGCTGCCAACGCAGGCGCGTCGTTGAACTCGGCCCGACGGATGACGACGTCACTCATGGGCCACACTCTCGCAGGCCGATCCGCCGGAACGAAACCGTTTACGAGCGTCCGGAGACCCCCTGGAATCGATCATCCAGGGACGTCCTGAGGGTCGGCCCGGTGCGCCGTGCCGGCCCTTGTCCGTCCGCCGCCCGCGGGATGACGATGGTCGGGGGGATCCGCTCACGCGAGTGAGGAGAAGCGGATGACGTGGAGCCTGAAGGGGCAGCTGTACGAATCATGCAGCTGCAATATGTTCTGCCCCTGCTGGTTCGGGGTGCAGGACCTGATGATCATGGACCAGGGATGGTGTTCCGGCCTGCTGGGCTTCCGCGTCCACGAGGGCAGCTCGGACGGCCTGTCACTGAACGACCGTGAGATCGTCCTCGCGGTCCACTGGCCGGGGCCGACGCTGTTCGACGCCGACGGCACCGCGCGGCTGTCCCTGGACGACGGCGTGGACGACGACCAGCACGCCGAGCTGGAGTCGATCTTCCAGGGCAGGAAGGGCGGGCCGATGGCAGTCATCGATTCCCTCGTCTCCGCCTGGCTGCCCACACAGCGGGCACGCATCGAGGTGACCGAGGACGGCGACACCGTGTCGCTCGCCGTGGAGGGCGCGGGCGACGTCCGCTCGACGCTTCTGCGTGACCCGGGAGGAACCAGCTTCACTCTGCGGGGCGGTGGCTTCATCACCGGCCTGGGCCTGGAGGAGGCGGAGCTCGCCCCGAGCGGATCCCGCTGGGCCGACGCGGAGATGCCCCACGGCTTCGAAACCAAGTCCGGCGCGCGGGGCCACTTCGCCTGGGCCGGGTGACGTGAACCCCACCGGTGGACCGGGGCACGCGCACCCCGCCCGCTGACCCGGACCCCACGGGCGGCCCGGGAGACATGCGCCCTCGCCGGGCGACTCCGGCCCTCCGCGCCCGGCGGTGGCCTCATGCGCGGAGGCCCCCGGGTCCGAAGTCCGACGGGAGGCCTCCAGCGGCCGAGGGCCCCGCGGGAGGGCACCCGTAAGCGGCCGAGGGCCCCGCCGGAGGGCACCCGTACCGGGACCGGCACGCGACCGGAGCCCTTCATCCGCCGGAGGCCTTCCTCGGCCTCACGGCCCGGCGCCGGAGGCCTACGGGCCGGAGCCTGCCTCGAAGGACGCAGCCGACGCGACGCGACCCGACCCGGCGGCTCGACCCTGCCCGGGTCGAGCCGCCGGGTCGGGGCGCCCGGATCCTCCGTGTCAGGCCTTGCGGGCGCGGGCCGCCGTCTTCTTCGCCGTGGCGGTCTTGGCCGTGGACGTCTTGGCCGCGGCCGCCTTCGCCGTCGTCGTCCTGACCGTGGCCGTCTTGCGCGCCACGCCGTCCGCCGCCGCGGTCTTCTTGGCCGCGCGCTTGCGCGCCGCCGGAACCGTCGGCGTCGCGTCGCTGATCCGCTCGGCGTCGAGGATGTCGCGCAGGAACTTGCCGGTGTGGCTGGCCGGGACGGCCGCGACCTGCTCCGGAGTTCCCTCGGCGACGACGAGACCACCGCCGCTGCCGCCCTCGGGCCCCATGTCGACAACCCAGTCGGCCGTCTTGATCACATCGAGGTTGTGCTCGATGACGATCACCGAGTTGCCCTTGTCGACGAGGTTGGACAGCACCTTGATCAGCTTCGAGATGTCCTCGAAGTGCAGACCCGTCGTGGGCTCGTCCAGCACGTACACGGTCCGGCCCGTGGACCGCTTCTGCAGCTCGGAGGCGAGCTTCACGCGCTGCGCCTCTCCGCCGGAGAGTGTCGGCGCCGACTGGCCCAGCCGGACGTAGCCGAGGCCGACCTCGGTGAGGGTCCGCAGATGGCGCGCGATCGTCGGGACGGCCTCGAAGAAGCCCAGGGCCTCCTCGATCGGCATGTCCAGCACCTCGGCGATGGACTTGCCCTTGTAGTGGACCTCCAGGGTCTCCCGGTTGTAGCGCGCCCCGTGGCAGACCTCGCAGGGGACGTACACGTCCGGGAGGAAGTTCATCTCGATCTTGATCGTGCCGTCGCCCGAGCAGTTCTCGCAGCGGCCGCCCTTGACGTTGAAGGAGAAGCGTCCCGGCAGGTAGCCGCGGACCTTCGCCTCCATCGTCTCGGCGAACAGCTTGCGCACGTGGTCGAAGACGCCGGTGTACGTCGCCGGGTTGGACCGCGGGGTGCGGCCGATGGGCGACTGGTCGACGTGCACGACCTTGTCGACCAGGTCGTCGCCGTCCACGCGCGTGTGGCGCCCCGGAACGGACCTGGCGCCGTTCAGCTCGCGTGCCAGGTGCGTGTACAGGATGTCGTTGACCAGGGTCGACTTGCCGGAGCCGGACACACCGGTGACCGCCGTGAGGACGCCGAGCGGGAAGGAGACGTCGATGTCCCGCAGGTTGTTCTCCCGGGCGCCGTGCACCGTCAGCCGCCGGGACGGGTCCACCGGCCGCCGCACCTCCGGCGTCGGGATGGACCGCTTCCCGGACAGGTACTGCCCGGTCATCGACTCCTTGTTGCTGAGCAGCTGCTTCAACGGGCCGGAGTGGACGACCTTGCCGCCGTGCTCACCGGCGCCCGGACCGATGTCCACGACCCAGTCGGCGACCTTGATGGTGTCCTCGTCGTGCTCGACGACGATGAGCGTGTTGCCCATGTCGCGCAGCCGTACCAGCGTCTCGATGAGCCGGTGGTTGTCGCGCTGGTGGAGGCCGATGGACGGCTCGTCCAGGACGTACAGCACGCCCACCAGGCCGGAGCCGATCTGGGTGGCGAGGCGGATGCGCTGGGCCTCGCCGCCGGAGAGGGTGCCGGCGGCGCGGTTCAGCGAGAGGTAGTCCAGGCCCACGTCGACCAGGAAGCGCAGCCGCTCGTTGACCTCCTTCAGCACCCGCTCGGCGATCTTCTTGTCCCGGGCGTTCAGCGTGAGCCGGCCGAGGAACTCGGCGCACTCGCTGATGGACATCGCCGAGACCTCGGCGATGGACTTGTCCATGATCGTGACGGCGAGCACGATCGGCTTGAGGCGGGTGCCCTCACAGGTGGGGCAGGGCACCTCGCGCATGTACCCCTCGAAGCGCTCACGGCTGGAGTCGCTCTCGGCCTCGCTGTGCCGCCGCTTGACGAAGGAAACGGCCCCCTCGAAGGCCGGTGTGGTGTACGCCCGCTCCCTGCCGTACCGGTTGCGGTAGCGGACCTCCACCTGGGTCCGGTGGCCGTACAGCAGCGCCTTCTTGGCACGGGCCGGCAGCCCGGCCCAGGGGATGTCGGTGCGGAAGCCGAGGGCCTGCGCCAGCCCGCCGATCAGCCGGCCGAAGTACTCCTTGGTGTGGCCGTGCGACCACGGGTGGATGGCCCCCTCGTCGAGGGAGCGCTCCTCGTCCGGGACGATGAGCTCGGGGTCGACCTCCATGCGCGTACCGATGCCGGTGCAGTCGGGGCAGGCGCCGAACGGCGAGTTGAAGGAGAAGGAGCGGGGCTCCAGCTCCTCGAAGGACAGGTCGTCGTACGGGCAGTACAGGTGCTCCGAGTACATCCGCTCGCGCTCGGGGTCGTCCTCGGGGAGGTCGACGAAGTCGAGCACGACCATGCCGCCGGACAGCCCCAGCGCGGTCTCGACGGAGTCGGTGAGCCGGCGCTTGGCGCTGTCCTTCACCGTCAGGCGGTCGACGACCACCTCGATGGTGTGCTTCTCCTGCTTCTTCAGGGCCGGCGGCTCGGCGAGGTGGATGGTCTGCCCGTCCACCCGGGCCCGGCTGTAGCCCTTGGTCTGGAGGTCGGCGAAGAGGTCGACGAACTCGCCCTTGCGCTCGCGCACCAGTGGCGAGAGCACCTGGAAACGGCTGCCCTCGGGCAGCTCCAGCACCTTGTCGACGATGGCCTGCGGCGACTGGCGCGAGATGGGGCGGCGGCACTCGGGGCAGTGCGGCTTGCCGATGCGCGCGAAGAGCAGGCGCAGGTAGTCGTACACCTCGGTGATGGTGCCGACGGTGGAGCGGGGGTTGCGCGAGGTCGACTTCTGGTCGATCGAGACGGCCGGCGAGAGGCCCTCGATGAAGTCGACGTCCGGCTTGTCCATCTGGCCGAGGAACTGCCGGGCGTACGAGGAGAGCGACTCGACATAGCGGCGCTGCCCCTCGGCGAAGATCGTGTCGAACGCGAGGGACGACTTGCCCGACCCCGAGAGCCCGGTGAAGACGATGAGGGAGTCGCGCGGGAGGTCGAGCGAGACGTTCTTCAGGTTGTGCTCTCGCGCGCCACGGACGATGAGACGGTCGGCCACGCCGGTCCGCACCTTTCTTGAGAGAAGCGGGGGCACAGCCCCCGTCCCAGACTCTTCAAGCCTACGGGGGGCCGCCAAATGGATGGATGCCTGCATTCAAGGATGCCTCCACCGAGCGTATAGCACGCGCATTCGATTTACGGCCGCGCTCTGCCACCTTCACCCGATCGTGTGGCGCCGCTAGGGTCAGCAGCATGATCGACCACGCGCATGACCTGGCCTCCGTACGCGAGGCGACCGACCGGCTCCTCAGTGCAGCCGCCTCTCTCGACAACGCGGCCGTCGCCGAGCCGTCACGGCTGCCGGGCTGGACCCGCGGGCACGTCCTCGCCCACCTGGCACGCAATGCCGACGCCCTCGTGAACGTCCTCAAGGGCCGTCCCATGTACCTCAGCGGCGAGGCGCGCGACGCCGACATCGAGCGCGACGCCCCGCGCCCGCTCGCCGCCCAGCTCGACGACGTACGCGACAGTGCGGCCCGCTTCCAGGCCGCGAGCGAGGTTCCGGCCGACTGGAGCCGCACGGTCGAGCTCCGCAACGGCGTGACCGACCGGGCCGCCCGGATCCCCTTCCGCCGCCTCGTCGAGGTGGAGCTGCACCATGTCGACCTCGGCATCGGCTACGAGCTCGAAGACCTGCCGAAGGAGTTCACGGAGCGCGAGATCGCGTTCCTCGCCGACCGCTTCTCCGGCAACCCGGCCGTCCCGCCGACCCTGCTGCTGACGGCCGGCCAGGAATGGCGCACGGGCGGATCCGGCGGCGGCGAGGTGACCGTCTCCGGACCGGCGGCGGACCTGCTGGGCTGGCTCGCGGGCCGCCGGGACGGGGCCGCCCTCGATGTCTCGGGTCCCGCTCTCCCGGCGCTTCCCCCGCTATAGGCTGGTGCCATGACGTACAGCGGAGTGGTCAAGGTCGGCGGGCCCGCCGATGTGCACGAGCTGGCGGACCTGATCATCTCCAAGGTCGCCGTCGGGCCGATGGACAACAACGCCTACCTGCTCCGCTGCCGCACCACAGGGGAACAGCTGCTGATCGACGCGGCGAACGAGCCGCGAACCCTGCTGCGGCTGATCGGTGACGACGGCATCGCCTCCGTCGTCACCACCCACCGCCACCCCGATCACTGGCAGGCGCTCGGCGAGGTGGTGGCGGCCACCGGCGCCCGTACCCACGCCGGGCGGTACGACGCCGAGGGCATCCCCGTCCCGACGGACGTACCCGTCGAGGACGGGGACACGATCCGGGTGGGCCGGGTGGAGCTGACGGCCCGCCGGATGGTGGGGCACACCCCCGGCTCGATCGTCCTGGTCTACGACGACCCGCACGGTCACCCGCACGTCTTCACCGGCGACTGCCTCTTCCCGGGCGGCGTCGGCAACACGCGCAAGGACCCCGACGCCTTCGCCAGCCTGATCCGGGACGTCGAGACGAAGCTGTTCGACGCGCTGCCCGACGAAGCCTGGGTCTACCCGGGGCACGGCAAGGACACCACGCTGGGTGACGAGCGCCCGCATCTGCCGGAGTGGCGCGAACGCGGCTGGTGAGCGCACGCGCCACATCGGTGTGCTTCCGTGCGCTCCCGTAACCCCCGCGCACGCCGGGTAGTTGGCGCGGCATGCGCCCACGTCATAATCCTTCCGCACCGCCCTCGGGGCGGTCACCGTCCATGAGACGGCTCGCCGCGGCCTCGCTCGCCGGGACCGCTGTCGAGTTCTACGACTTCTTCGTCTACGGGACGGCCGCCGCGCTGGTCCTGGGTCCTCTGTTCTTTCCCACCTTCTCGCCCGTCGCCGGCACTCTGGCGGCGTTCGGCACCTTTGCGATCGGTTTTCTTTCACGCCCGCTCGGGTCTGTTGTTTTCGGACACATCGGTGATCGGTACGGGCGACGTCCGGTCATGTTCGCCTCCCTCCTGCTGACGGGCGCCGCGACGGTCGCGGTCGGCTGCGTGCCGTCGTACGCGACGCTGGGCGTGGCCGCCCCCGTCCTCCTGCTCGTGCTGCGGTTCCTGCAGGGCCTCGGGCTCGGCGGCGAGTGGGGCGGAGCGGTGCTGCTGACGGCCGAGCACGCGCCGGCGCACCGGCGGGCGCTGTGGTCCAGCTTTCCCCAGGTCGGGCCCGCGGTCGGGTTCCTGCTCGCGAACGGGGTGATGCTGGCACTGTCGACCGTGCTGAGCGACGCCCAGTTCCGGGAGTGGGGGTGGCGCGTTCCGTTCTGGGCGGCCGGGCTGCTGGCCGCCGGCGGTCTGCTGCTGCGCAGCTCGCTGGAGGAGACTCCGCAGTTCCGTGACCTGGCGGAGACCGGCACGCGGGCGAACGCCCCGTTGGTGGAGGTGGCCCGCGACCACTGGAGGCTGGTGCTGCTGACGGCCGGCGCACTGGCCGTCGGGTACGCGATCTTCTACGCGGTGTCCACCTGGGCGCTGGCGTACGGCACGGAGCAGCTCGGCGTGAGCCGTACGGTGATGCTCGTCTGCATCATGGCGGCGGTGGCCGTCAAGGGTGTGGCGACGCCGTTCGCGGCCATGTTGGGCGACCGCTACGGGCGGCGGCCGCTGTGTCTCGCGGGGTGCGCGGCCGCGGCACTGTGGATGTTCCCGATGGTGGCGTTGCTGCACACGGCGCAGCCGCTGCTGATGTTCCTCGGGTTCACGGGCGCGCTGCTCGCGTTCATCACCATGTTCGCGGTGGTCGCGGCGTACCTTCCGGAGCTGTACGAGCCGAGGGTGCGGTGCACCGGCGCGGCCGTCGGTTACAACCTGGCGGGGGTGCTGGGCGGTGCGCTGACGCCGATCGTGGCGACGGCGGCCACGGCGGGCGGTACGGGGGCGCCCTGGGGTGTGGCGACGTATCTGACAGCCATCGCGCTGCTCAGTCTCGCCTGTTTCGCCCTGCTCCCGGAGACCCTGCCCAAGCCGGTGGCCGAACCGGTCAAGGAGTCGGCGGCCGTGTGAGACGGGCCGTGGCCGCGGACGGACGCCGGCCGGCGCGGGTCGCCATGCGAGCCCGCACCGGCCGGGTGCCGCCCTCCGGACGGCGGGGGCCGTCAGGCCCCGATGCTGTCCTTCGAGGTCTTCCCTGCGGCCTCGGCCGCCTCGCGCTCGGCCTGCTTCCTCGACGCGATCAGGCTGGTGATCGTCGTGACGATCAGCACGGCGCAGATGAACCCCAGGGAGAACGGGATCGAGATCTCCGGGACGTGCACCCCCGACTCGTGCAGGGCGTGCAGCACCAGCTTCACACCGATGAAGCCGAGGATCACCGACAGGCCGTAGCTGAGGTGGACCAGCTTCTTCAGCAGACCGCCGATGAGGAAGTACAGCTGTCGCAGACCCATCAGCGCGAAGGCATTGGCCGTGAAGACGATGTACGGGTCCTGCGTGAGGCCGAAGATCGCGGGGATGGAGTCCAGGGCGAACAGGACGTCCGTGGTGCCGATCGCGAGCATGACCACCATCAGCGGGGTCATGACGCGCTTGCCGTTGACGCGGATGAACAGCTTGGTGCCGTGGTAGCGGTCGGCGACGCCGAAGCGGTTCTCGATGGACTTCAGGAGGCGGTTCTCCTCGAACTCCTCCTCCGGCTCGTCGGCCCGTGCCTCCTGGATGAGCTTCCAGGCGGTGTAGATCAGGAACGCGCCGAACAGGTAGAAGACCCACGCGAAGTTGGCGATGATCGCGGCACCGGCGGCGATGAAGATGGCGCGCAGGACCAGGGCGATCAGCACACCGATGAGCAGCACCCGCTGCTGCAGGTGGGTCGGCACCGCGAACTTCGCCATGATCAGGACGAAGACGAAGAGGTTGTCGACGCTGAGCGACTTCTCGGTGATGAAGCCGGCGAAGAACTCGCCGGACGCCTGGCTCTCGCCGAAGGCCAGCAGGCCCAGGCCGAACAGGGCGGCGAGAACGATCCAGACGACCGTCCAGATTCCGGCTTCCTTGACCGACACGTCATGGGGCTTGCGCCCGATGAAGAAGTCGACCGCGATCAGGGCGGACAGACCAAGAATGGTCGCCACCCACAGGGTCATCGAAACGTCCACTGCGCCTCCGGCGTCGTACGGCTACTGATCAGCGTCGTCGCTGCCGGAGGTCTCTTCCACCCGGGGCCACCCGGTCGTTCTCACCGGGCACCGCGCGGGCCGGCGCCCCGGGACCGGTCTCTGTCCGACCGTCCGTACTGACGGGCACGCCGCAGGTGGGAGTACTCCCCTCCGCGCAAAGAACAGTACCGCAAAGACCA
The DNA here is from genome assembly GCF_000716335.1 of Streptomyces sp. NRRL S-118. Classification (GTDB taxonomy): domain Bacteria; phylum Actinomycetota; class Actinomycetes; order Streptomycetales; family Streptomycetaceae; genus Streptomyces. Next base: position 170,835 of record NZ_KL591005.1, read on the forward strand.
AAGAAAGGTAAAGGGGACGGTAAAGACAACACCAAATGGGCAGGTCAGCGGCGCCAGTTGGTGCGCGCTGCCACGATCTGGGACAGCACGTGCCGCAGGATGTCGCTGCCCTCCGGGACACGGGGCGGCTCGTACGTCCAGGCGTGTCCGACCCAGGGATCGGCGAGGTGGTCGTCGGGGACGGGCGTGACCCGCAGCAGCGCCCGCCACAGCGGGTCGAGCACCGGGCCGTAGGCGCCGGCGTCCTCCCGGTCCGCGATCATCAGCAGGTGCACCCCCACGGCCGGGCCTTCGTCGGCGAGGTAGCGCAGCTGGTTGACGGTGCGGTCGTCGAAGCCGTGCGGGAAGTCGTTGACGATCAGCAGCTGCTCCGACTGGTCGAGGCCGGGCGGCAGCGCGTCCGCCGCACCGCCGCGCACCGCCATCTGCACCAGGTCGACACGCTCCGTGAGCCGGCCGAGAACCGCGGCGACTCCCCCGGCGCCGGTCGCCACGGGCCCCGCCAGGACGCCGGTGTCGGTCAGCGGCGCCAGCGAGGCGGCCGCCGTACCCGCCGGGTCGACGGCGTGGACCGTGTACTCGCCGACCGGATGGACCGCGACGAGCCGCGCGGCCAGGGACACGGCCGTGTCCATGGCGAGCCGGCGGAGTTCGGCGTCGTCCGTCCCGGCCGCCGCCTGTGAGCCGGAACGCCCGCTGTCCACCCACAGGCCGCGCTGCAGCGGCAGCCGCATCAGCATGGGGATGCGCAGCTCGGGGCTCTCCGGCAGCCGGAGGTCACCCAGGCGCAGGGCCATCGGAGCCTCCGTGGGGACGCGGTAGGCGTGCCAGGCGGGGTTGTCCCAGCCCGCGAAGGCCGGCGGCAGGGCCGGCTCCACGACCTGCGACTCGGCGGTGAGCTGCGCCAGGTCGCGGTCGAGTGCCTCGCGCGCCCGGGCCGTCAGCTCCTCGAACTTGGCCCGGGCCGCGGCGCGGGCCTCGTCACCCGCCGTGCCGATGCGGCTGCGCGGGTCGGACAGGACGCGGTCGAGCTCCTGGTCCATCCGCGACTCCGCGAAGTCCACGGCGCTGCGGTAGGCGGCGGTGGTGCGCGCCAGGTCCTCGAACATGCCCCACACCTGGTTGTACAGGCGCTCGTCCATGGTCCAGCCGCTCGCGTCACCGGCCACCGGCGCGGCCGGCCGGCCGGGCGGGGCGGCCGGCGGCGGGGACGGCGGGGCGGCGGGCCTGCGACGCGGGTGCGTGTAGTCGACCGGTCCGCCGGACACCGCCGGCTGCGGGGGCGCGTCCGACGGCACCTGTTCCGGACGCTGCACGGGCCCGGTGGACGGCAGCGAGGGGCCCGGGACGGGAGGGGTGGGGGGCGCGGTGGCGTCCGCCGGTGCGCCGACGCCGGACGCGGCCAGCGGCGCACCACGGCGTACCCGGTCGCCTTCGGCGGTCCGGGGCGGGGGCGCGGCGACGGCGCGGTTCATGCCGTGCGCGACGGCTTCGTGGATGGTTCCGGCGAGCTCGGCGGCCTGGCTCAGGCCCTGGTCGGCGAGCATGGCGGTGAGCCCGCCCGCGTACCCCTGCCCGACGGCACGGACCTTCCAGGCCCCCTGGCGGCGGTAGAGCTCCAGAGCCGCGACGGCGGACTCGCTGTCGAGGCCGGTGATGGTGTACTGCGCGACACCGGTGCCGTCGAGACCGGTGACCGCGACGAAGGGGGCAGGGAGGGCGCCGAAGCGGTCGGGGCCGCCGACGCCCACGGGGAGGGCGAGGAGCAGCGTGACCCGGTGCACGGCGGCCGGCAGGGCGTCCAGGTCGACGGCCAGCCGGTGCTCGGCGGCGGCCTGCCGGGAGACCTCCAGCCCGGGCAGCGCGGGCGCGCCGGGGTGGGCGACCCACTCGACGCCGTGGACCCTTCCGTCCTGGTCGCCGAGCGTGGCACCGGCCATGACCGGTTCGCCGGCCGACACCCGGATCTCGAGTCGGGTGTGGGGCAGGAGGTGGTTCTGCCCCCGGACCAGCTCGGCCGTCATCGCCTGTTTCCCCCTCGTGCTGCGGCAGCTGGACGCTGCGGCAGCTCCCGGGGCCGTGCCTCCGGGAGCTGCGGTCGGATACGGTGCCCGGCCCGTGGGTACGTCCCCGGACGGGCCCAGCGGACGCCCGCGGTTGCGGCCGGGCGGATTACAGGTGCGGCAGGATCGCCGGCATCAGGTCCTGGAAGGTCCTGCCGTTGGCCGGGTTGCCCAGGGCCGTCATCTGCCAGCCGGAGCCGGCCCGGTGCACCTTCGCCATGATCTGCGCGGTGTACTGGCCGCCGCCGTCGAGCGTGTAGCGGGCGAGCTCCTGGCCGTTCGTCTCGTCCACGATGCGGCAGAAGGCGTTCTGCACTTCCTGGAACGTCTGGCCGGTGAAGGAGTTCACCGTGAAGACGATCTGGTCGATGTGCACGGGGACCCGCTGCAGGTCGACGAGGATCGCCTCGTCGTCGCCGCCCTGGCCGGCGCCGCCCACCAGGTTGTCGCCGGTGTGGCGCACGGAGCCGTCGTCGCTGACCAGATGACGGAAGAAGACCACGTCGATCGGCTGCTTGTCGGCGAAGAGCACCGCCGAGGCGTCCAGGTCGATCTCGCGGGTGCGCGAACCGAACAGGCCGCGACGCGGTGCCGCCTGCCAGCCCAGCCCCATCCGCACGGCGGTCAGGGTCCCCCCGTCGCTCTTCTGCAGGCTGATGGCCTGACCCTTGGTCATGTTGACCGTCACGCGCTGTCCCCTCTCGTTGCGTTCCCCCGCGACCGTCTTCGAGTGCGGTTGCCAGCACCCTACGCAGGGGTGCCGGGACGGCAGCAGGCGCGTCCCGGTTTTGTGGCGGTGTTGCAACACACCCGGTCCCCGCGGATCCCTGCCGTCACAGGGTGCGCGGAAACCGGGTGTCGCGGCGTCAGGCGATGCCCGCCTCCTTCATCTGCCGCAGCTCCTTCTTCAGCTCGCTCACCTCGTCGCGCAGCCTCGCCGCCACCTCGAACTGCAGCTCGGCCGCGGCGGCCCGCATCCGCTCGGTCATCTCCTCGATGATCCCGGCCAGTTCGGCCGCGGGCCGGTCGCTGACGAGGGCGCCCTTGGCGGCCGCCTTCCCCGCCTTGCCGCCCTTGGCGTCCGCCTTGCCCGCGCCCTGTGCCGCCCTGCCGCCGAGCGACGGCACGGGGGCCTTGCCGGCCTTGCCGTCCTTCGACTTGCGGTAGCCGGTGCCGAGCAGCTGCTCGGTGTCGACCTCCTCGCGCGCGATGGTCGCGACGATGTCGTTGATCTTCTTGCGCAGCGGCTGCGGGTCGATGCCGTGGGCCGTGTTGTACGCGATCTGCTTCTCCCGGCGGCGGTTGGTCTCGTCGATCGCCTGGGCCATCGCCGGGGTGACGGTGTCCGCGTACATGTGGACCTGGCCGGAGACGTTGCGCGCGGCGCGGCCGATGGTCTGGATCAGCGAGGTGCCGGAGCGCAGGAAGCCCTGCTTGTCGGCGTCCAGGATGGCGACGAGGGACACCTCCGGCAGGTCCAGGCCCTCACGGAGCAGGTTGATGCCGACCAGGACGTCGTATTCACCGGCACGCAGTTCGCGCAGCAGCTCCACCCGGCGCAGGGTGTCGACGTCGCTGTGCAGGTACCGCACCTGGATGCCCAGTTCGAGGAAGTACTCGGTGAGGTCCTCGGCCATCTTCTTGGTGAGGGTCGTGACCAGGACGCGCTCGTCCCGCTCGGTGCGCACCCGGATCTCGTGCACCAGGTCGTCGATCTGCCCCTCGGTGGGCTTGACGACGACCTCGGGGTCGACCAGCCCGGTGGGGCGGATGATCTGCTCCACGAAGCCGTCGGAACGGGACAGCTCGTACGTGCCCGGGGTGGCCGACAGGTAGACGGTCTGGCCGATCCGCTCCTGGAACTCCTCCCACTTCAGCGGGCGGTTGTCGAGCGCGGACGGCAGCCGGAACCCGTGGTCGACCAGGGTGCGCTTGCGGGAGGCGTCGCCCTCGTACATCGCGCCGATCTGGGGGACGGTGACGTGGGACTCGTCGATGACGAGGAGGAAGTCCTCGGGGAAGTAGTCCAGAAGCGTGTTGGGCGGGGAGCCGGGCTCGCGGTCGTCGAAGTGCATCGAGTAGTTCTCGATGCCGGAGCAGGAGCCGATCTGGCGCATCATCTCGATGTCGTAGGTGGTGCGCATCCGCAGCCGCTGGGCCTCCAGCAGCTTGCCCTGCTTCTCCAGCTCCGCGAGTCGCTCCTCCAGCTCGCGCTCGATGCCGTTGACCGCCTTCTCCATGCGCTCCGGGCCCGCCACGTAGTGGCTGGCCGGGAAGACGTAGAGCTCGCGGTCGTCACTGATGACCTCGCCGGTGAGCGGGTGGAGCGTGGACAGCGCCTCGATCTCGTCGCCGAACATCTCGATGCGGACGGCGAGCTCCTCGTAGACCGGGAAGATCTCGATGGTGTCGCCGCGCACCCGGAACGTCCCCCGGCTGAAGGCCAGGTCGTTGCGGGTGTACTGGATGTCGACGAAGCGGCGCAGCAGTTCGTCGCGGTCGATCTCCTCGCCGACCTTGAGCCGCACCATCCGGTCGACGTACTCCTGCGGCGTGCCGAGGCCGTAGATGCAGGAGACGGACGCCACCACGATGACGTCCCGCCGGGTCAGCAGCGAATTGGTCGCGGAGTGGCGCAGCCGCTCGACCTCCTCGTTGATGGAGGAGTCCTTCTCGATGTAGGTGTCCGACTGGGGGACGTACGCCTCGGGCTGGTAGTAGTCGTAGTAGGAGACGAAGTACTCGACGGCGTTGTTCGGCAGCAGCTCGCGGAATTCATTGGCCAGCTGCGCGGCCAGCGTCTTGTTCGGCGCCATGACCAGGGTGGGGCGCTGAAGCTTCTCGATCATCCAGGCGGTGGTCGCCGACTTGCCGGTGCCGGTCGCACCGAGCAGGACGACGTCCTTCTCGCCCGCGCGGATGCGCCGGGCGAGGTCGGCGATCGCCGTCGGCTGGTCGCCGCTGGGCTGGTAGGGGCTGACGACCTCGAAGGGCGCCACCGTACGTTCGATCTGGGAAACGGGCCGCATGCAACCACCGTACGACCCCCCACTGACAGTCGGGGGCCGATCGGGGCCCCCGCCCCTGCGACCTGCGGTGACGCGGCTCGGCGCCCGGTCCGGGATCGCGCTCGGACCGGGGCGTCAGCGGGGGCCGGAGCGCTCGTGGCGGCGGGCCGGGGCCGCGGACCGGTCGGCGGGCTCCCCGTAGGCGGGGCTCCGGTTCCCGGCCGGGGCCTCCCGGCCCTGGGCGCGGCCCGGCGCAAAACGCCGTCGGTCGCGCTCCTGCGTCCCCGGCAGCGGGTCGAACGTCACCATGGCACCCGCGACGAGCAGGAAGACCGCGGGACCGATCAGCATGGGCCCGATGAGGGAGGTGGCGGTGTCCCCGCCGCCCGCGGCCGCAGCCTCGCCGTGCAGGTGGACGCTGACCGCGGCCATGCCCGTGTAGTGCATGCCGGTGACCGCGACACCCATGATCAGCCCGGCGCCCAGGCTGGGCATCAGCCCATGGACCGAGACGGCGGCCCAGAGCGCCGACGTGGCGGCCACCACCGCGATGACGACGGAGAGGGCGACGGTCGACGTGTCGTACTCGAGCCGGCCCGGGAGCCGCATGCCGGCCATCCCGAGGTAGTGCATGGTGGCGATGCCCAGTCCGGTGATGGTGCCACCGGTGACCAGCGCCATCGCGGTGGCTCCGCGGTGGCCCACGATCAGGAGGCCTATGCCGGCCATGGCGACGGCGACGGGCAGACCGGCGAAGGTCGTGGCCGCGTCGTAGCCGACCGGTGACTCCTCGATGCTGAAGCCCATCATCGCGATGAAGTGCATGGTCCAGATGCCGGAACCGATGGAGGCGGCGCCGAGGGCGAGCCAGCCGATCCGTGGCCGGCCGCCGGTGCGGAGCGATCTCGTGGTGCAGCGCAGGCCGAGCGCGCCGCCGAGGCACGCCATCAGAAAGGCGGCCACGGGTGTGACCAGGCCGTAGCTGAATCCGTCGACTGTGCCCTGCATACCCGTAAGCCCTTCGCCCCTGGTGCCCCGCCGCCTGCCCCGAGCCGTCGTACGTGGTGCGGTCGTGCTGGTGGTGCCATGTGTACCCGCTGGTAGGGGGGTGAGGCTACGGCCCGCGGCTCTCCGAACGAACATTCACGGGACGATCGGTTCCCGGAACCCCCGGAACCGGCGCTAGCCGGCGTTGTCGGTGGCCGGTCGTACCGTGGTCGACATGGGCAGCAACGGGGAGAGCAGCGGGCAGGTCGTGGAGTGGGCCGTCGTCGGGAGCGACATCGGTCCGCTGCTGCTCGCCGCCACGGGTGAAGGACTGGTCAGCGTGGTGTTCCACGCCGGTGAGGAGGTGCGCGACCGGGCGCTGGGCCGGCTGGCGGCGCAGCTCGGCGCGCGGCTCGTGGAGGACGCGTCCGGACGGCTCGCCGAGCCGGTCCGGGCCCTGGAGGCGTACTTCGCGGGCGGCCTGCGGGAATTCCGCCTGGCGCTGGACTGGTCGCTGACGGCCGGCTTCAACCGGCAGGTGCTGCGCGAGCTGGCGTCCGGGGTGCCGTACGGGACCGTCGTCGGGTACGGGGAGCTGGCGAAGCGCGTCGGGCAGCCGGGGGCGGCGCAGGCGGTCGGTGCGGCGATGGGGTCGAATCCGCTCCCGGTGGTGGTGCCGTGCCACCGGGTGGTGGAGAGCGGCGGAGGGCTCGGCGGGTTCGGCGGCGGGCTGGAGACGAAGCGTCGGCTGCTGGCGCTGGAGGGTGTGTTGCCACAGCCACTGTTCTGAGATCTGTTCCGAGCGTGTAAGGGGTGACACACTGCCGCAGTGACTACGCACTCCGACCTGCCCGGCGCTGTGCCGCCCGGCCCGTCGTCCGCTCCGGACCCGGTGGCGGTGGTCGCGCTGCCCTCCGTGAGACGGCGGATCACGGCCGTCCTCATCGCCAGCCAGATCCTCGGCGGGCTGGGGGTGGCGATCGGCATCGCCCTCGCCTCCGTACTGGCGCAGGAGGTGAGCGGGACGGAAGCGCTCTCCGGGCTCGCGCCGACGTCCATGGTGGCCGGGACGGCGCTGCTGTCCATGCCGCTGGCCGCCCTGATGACCGCGCGAGGACGACGGCCCGGACTGGTCCTGGCGTATGTGATCGGCGCGGCCGGTGCGGGTGTGGTGGTGCTCGCCGCGGTCGCCGGGAGCTTCCCGCTGCTGCTCGTGGGCATGGCGGCCTTCGGTGCCGGGTCGTCGGCGAACCTCCAGGCCCGGTTCGCGGCCGCGGACCTGGCCGAGCCGGCGCACCGGGGCCGCGCCATCTCCACGGTCGTGTGGGCGACGACGATCGGGGCCGTGCTGGGGCCGAACATCGCCGCGCCCGCGGGACGCAGTGTCACGGGGATGGGCGTCCCCGCGGCGGCGGGGCCGTTTTTGTGGGCGGCGGGTGTCTTCCTGGTGTCCGCGGTGATGGTCGCCGTCCTGCTGCGGCCGGACCCTCTCCTCACCGCGCGTGCCCTGGCTGCAGGCACCGGGGAGGACGCGGAGGGGAAGCGCGGCCGCTCCCTGAGGGCGGGCATCCGGGCGGTCCGGGAGTCGCCGCGGGCCCGGCTCGCGCTGGTGACCGTGACGGCGTCGCACACCACGATGGTGTCGATCATGTCGATGACCCCGGTGGCGCTCAGCCACCACGGCGCCGGCATCCAGCTGATCGGCCTGGTCATCAGCGGTCACATCGCGGGGATGTACGCGTTCTCGCCCGTGATGGGCTGGCTGTCGGACAAGCTCGGCCGGCTGTCGGTCATCGGCCTGGCCGTCGGGCTGCTGTCCTGCGCGGCGCTCCTGGCCGGCACGGCCGGCGGGAGCCACGGCCGTACGGCTGCCGGGCTCTTCCTGCTGGGCCTGGGCTGGTCGGCGGGCCTGGTGTCCGGCTCCGCGCTGCTGACGGACTCCGTGCCGCAGGCCGCGCGGGCGGCCGTGCAGGGCCTGTCCGACCTGACGATGAACACCGCGGCCGGGGTCGGCGGGGCGGCGGCCGGCCTGATCGTCGCCGGGGCCGGTTACGGCTGGCTGAACGCGGTGGGGGCGTGCCTGCTCCTGCCGCTCGCGGTGCTGGCGCTCCGGTCGCTTTCGAAGGACCGCTGAGTCACGGAGCCCTTCGCCGCACCCGGTAGGAGGGCCCGGACGTCGCGTACGGGCTCCGCGTGCGGGCACGTGTACGGACCCCGCGGCCCTGGTCGAGCGCCGGTCACCGCTGAACGGCCGGCTGCCGGGGGCCGCCGGACCGCGAGCGACGACCGAGGTTTGCGGGACCCGTCACCGCGCCAGGGATGGGGACATGCCAGAGACCACAGTGGTGTTGTCCGAAGAGGTACGGGAGGCGACGGCCGCGCACCGCCCCGTCGTCGCCCTCGAATCGACGATCATCGCCCACGGGCTGCCCCGCCCGCGCAACCTGGCCGTGGCGGAGGAGCTGGAGGCGCTCGTCCGGGACGGTGGCGCCGTCCCGGCCACGATCGCCGTCCTGGACGGCGTGGCGCACATCGGCCTGGACAAGGAGCAGTTGGAGCGGGTCGCGGGCGATCCGGGGGTGCGGAAGCTCGGGCACCGCGATCTGGCGCCCGCTCTGGCGGTGGGGGCGAGCGGCGCGACGACCGTCTCCGCGACCGCGTTCCTGGCCGCGCGGGCGGGCATCCGGGTCTTCGCGACCGGCGGCCTCGGCGGCGTCCACCGGGAATGGGCACAGACCCAGGACGAGTCGGCGGACCTGCGGCTGCTGGCGACGACGCGGATCACGGTGGTGTGCGCGGGGGTCAAGTCCATCCTGGACGTACCGGCGACGCTGCAGCGGCTGGAGACGCTGGGCGTGGGCGTCCTCGGGTACGGCACGGAGCATTTCCCCGGCTTCTATCTGGCCTCATCCGGAGAGCGGGTCGACTGGACGGTGCGCTCCCCCGAGGAGGTGGCGGCCGTGATACGGGCCCAGGACACCCTGGGCGGACCGGGAGCGGCCCTGATCGTCGCCAACCCGGTGCCCGAGGCGGAGCAGCTGGACCCGGAACTGCACGACAGGGTGCTGGCGGAGGCGCTGGACGCCTGCCGGGAGCGGGGCATCGCGGGGCAGGCGGTGACGCCGTTCCTGCTGGAGTACATGATGCGGCACACCGACGGGGCGTCCCTGGAGGCCAACCTGGCGGCGGTGCGCGGCAATGTGCGGCTGGCAGCGCGCATCGCGGCGGCGGCAGCGGCAGCGGCCGGGCGGTGAGCGGCGGACTGCTGGTCGTCGGGGACGTCGTCACCGACGTGGTGGCCCGCCACCGCGCGCCGCTGGCCCGGGCGACGGACACGGCGGCGGAGATCCGTACGCTGCCGGGCGGCGCGGGCGCGAACGCTGCCTGCTGGGCGGCGCGTTCGGGCTGCGCGGACGTGCGGCTCCTGGCGCGGGTGGGCACCGACCGGGCGTCCTGGCACGAGGAGCGGTTGGCGGCCGCCGGGGTGCGCCCGCTGCTGGTACGGGACGAGGAGGCGCCGACCGCGACGGTCGTGGCGCTGGTCGACGCGGCGGCTGAACGGACGTTCCTCACGGACGGCGGTGCGGCACTGCGGCTGGAACGTGGCGACTGGTCGCCACATCTGCTGGACGGCGTGTCACACCTCCATCTGTCCGGGTACCTCTTCTTCGCGGGACCCAGCCGGGAGGTTGCGTCCCAGGCCATGGCCACGGCACGGGAGCGGGGCGTGCCGGTGAGCGTGGACCCCGCGTCGGCGGGCTTCATCGAGGACTCCGGTGTGCCCGGGTTCCTGGCGGCGGTGGAGGGCGCCGACGTTCTGCTGCCCAATGCCGACGAGGCCGTGCTGCTGACGGGACTACCCGACCCGTCGGACGCGGCCGCCGAGCTGAGCCGCGGCTTTCCGCTGGTGGCGGTGACGCTCGGCGCGTCCGGCGCCCTGGTGGCGGCGTCGGGCCGCACCCTCGCACGCGTGTCGGCACCACGCGTGCGTGCGGTCGACTCGACCGGCGCGGGCGACGCGTTCACCGGCGCGTTCCTGGCCGCCCGGCTCTCCGGCGCGCCCCCGGACGCGGCGGCGTCGGCGGGCTGCCGCGCGGGCGCGGAAGCGGTGACGGTACTGGGCGGCAGGCCACCGGCCCGGTGAGCGTCGCGCCGGCTTCCGGCAGGGCAGATGGGCAGGCGGGCAGGCGGGCAGGCGGGACGTAGCGGCCGCGGCCGCCTAACGGATGCCGGTCCAGGCCGGGTGCCGAAGGTCGTCGGCGCGGACGAGGACGTCCGCGGTGTCCGCGGGGGCGACCTCGGCGTCGTAGCGTTCGAACGCCGGCAGCGTCCAGCGCTCGGCCGTACGCCGGGCCAGGGCGCCCCGTGTCAGGCCCACGTGCACGGTCAGGTCGAACGGGAACCAGTGGCCCAGCAGGAAGGGGCCGTGCAGCACCAGCACGCCGCCCGGCGCGAGCCGTGTGTACGGGCTGCGTGTCGCGCGGTCCGTGTCCGGGTCCCACAGGTCGGGGAGGATCCGCCCGCTGCCACCCGGCTCCAGCGGTGCGAAGACCTCGCGCCACAGGGCTCCGGTGTCGAACCAGCCGCTGTAGTAGGTGTCGGCGTCCTCCTTGCCGTACTCGTACCGCAGCGATGCCGGTCGCAGGAAGCCGCCCGTGCCGATGACCGCGACGGCCCGTCCGCGCAGCCGCAGCGCGTCACCGAGCAGCGCGGCCGGCTCCTCGGGCCGCGCGGCCGGCGGCCCGTCGACACCCACCTTCAGCCAGGGCCCACCGTCTCCTGGGCTCAGCCCGTCCACGTGCGCGGCGAGGGCGTCGGCCAGCCGTTCCCAGGTGATCGGTTCGAGTCTCACGTCCCCATGCTGCCGCAACACCTGTGGACCGGCGTCCCGGACGCCGGCGCGGCGCCGCCCCCGCACCGGAGCGGGCCCTCAACCATGGTCGTACCGACCGTGGTTGGCGGTTCACAGCACCATGTTTCCCGCTCGGTCTGCCGGTGGCGGCGTCCGCGTCATAGGGTTCTGGACAGCGGCGTGCGGGATCGGACCACGGAGGAGCAGGGAAGCGATGGAGACGGCGCTGATTGCTGTGATCGGCACACTGCTCGGCTCGGTGGTCACGCACTTCTTCCAGGGCCGGGCGGCGCAGCGCACCGCCGCGCTCACCCGCGCCGAGCAGCTGCGCCAGGAACGGATCGCGACGTACAGCGCGTTCGCCGACGCGGTCGTCGAGTACCGGCAGGCCCAGAACGCACGCTGGTACCGCAGGAACGGCTCGCACGCCGAGACCACGCGCCTGGAGTCGTACGATCGGCGCGCCGCCGCCCGGCAGGCCCTGGTGCGCGTGCGGTTGGTGTGTTCGGACCCGGCGACCGTCCAGCTGGCCGAGCAGGTTTTCGAGTTGACGCACTGCATGCACGAGGCGAGGGACGAGGCGGACCGGGAGCGCCGCTCCGATCAGGCCGTCGAGGCGCTGACCGCCTTCATCGAGGCAGCGGCGCCGAGCGTGCGCTGACGTGACCGTGTCGGCCCCGATCGTGGTGATCAAGCCGCTGAGACGCCGCCGCCACTGCGCGGAGTGCCGCGGCGGCCCGCTGGCCCGGATGGTCCTGGAGTTCAACGCTCCGCTCTGCCTGGACTGCGCCGACCTCGGGCACCTGGTCTACCTGCCCCGCGGTGACGCGGCGCTCACCCGCCGCGCCCGTGAGGCGAGTGAGCTGTGGGCGGTGGTCGTACGGCACAACCGGCGCCGTACGCGCTACGAACGCCAGGGCATCCTCGTGGAGGAGGACGCCCTGGCGCGGGCGGAGGCCGCGTGCCTCGCCGACGCGGAGGCGCGGGCACGCCGCCGGGCGAGGGACGCGGAGCGGCGCGTGGCCGAGGACGCACGGTTCACGGCCGCCCTGGCCGCCGAGATCCGGCGGCTGTTCCCCGGCTGTCCACCGGAGCGCGCGGCCGGCATCGCGGCGCACGCCGCGGCCCGCGGCAGCGGGCGTGTGGGGCGTACGGCGGCGGGCCGGGCCCTGGACGAGGGCGCGGTCACGGCGGCGGTGCGGGCGTCGGTACGGCACCTCGACACCGAGTACGACGCGCTGCTGATGCGCGGTGTCCCCCGCCGCCAGGCGCGTACCCGCGTGGCACCGGCCATGGAGGCGGTGCTGGGGTCCTGGCGGCGGTGAGACCGTGTTGCCGGGGCGGGTTCAGGCAGCGTCGCGGGCGGCCCGGCGGGAGCGGCGGTAGAGGACCGCGCCTCCGAGCATCAGGCTCAGGGCGGCGGGCAGGCCGACGGCCAGCAGGTCGCTGTCGGAGCCGGTTTCGGCCAGCGGAGTCGTGCTGGTCTCCAGACCCGGCCCGGGGCGGGGCACGGACACCTCCGGCCCGTCCGGCAGCGGCGCGGTGGGCTTGTCCGCCTTGGGCGGCGTGACGGGATTCTCGGGCTTCGAGGGCTTCGGCGGCGTGACGGGCGTCTTGCTGCCTCCGTTGCTGGAGGCGTTGCCGAAGACGGGGTTGAGGACACCGACGAAGTTGACCGAGTTGCCGCTGACGTTCACGGGGAGATCGACGGGCAGCTGGACGCCGTTGCCCGAGATGACGCCGGCCGAGCCCGCGGTGACGCCTTCGGCGGTCGCGCCGCCGCCGTTCCCGCTGCCGGCGCCGGTGCTGCCGGTGCCACTGCCGTTGTGCGGCGTGCCCGGCTTGTCCTTGTGCGCGGACTTGCCGCCGCCCTTGTTCGCACACGTGTTGCCGGCCGCGGGGTTGAGCAGCCCGACCACGTTGACGGTGTTTCCGCACACATTGACGGGGACGTTCACCGGCAGCTGTACGGCGTTGCCGGAGACCAGCCCCGGCGATTCGGCGGCTACACCGGCCGCCTCGGAGTCGGCGTACGCGTAACTCGCAGCGAGGGCGAGCGCGCCACCGGTGGCCACCAGGGTGGCCAGACCACTTCGGCGAGTGTGCCTCATGGCTTCCTGCCTTCCGGAGACTTTCACGGGCACCCGCCCGCACCGGAATTAACGCCTTACAACCAAGCCGGGTTATGACGCATCCGCCATTCACTCCATCGAGTGGCGACGTAATCGAACCCTCACAGGTCCTCTACGGGTCGTGCTCCGGGGTGCCCGCCCGGGGCGCCGTTGGGCCGGCCGGCCCAAGGCGCCGGAACGGGTGGCGGTGTGCTCCTGCCGGCGGTCCGGCGCGGTCACGACCTCTGGGACCACGGGGTCTTCATGGTGCCGACGAAACCGGACTGGATCACGGGGGCGTGATGCACTCCCCCGTCGATACGGTTGTACGTCGTGACGGTGGTCTGCCCGACGGAGGGAGTGGGAGCCAACTGGTCGAGGATCTCGCGCAGTTCGGCCGCAGCCTCCGGATCCGCCTGGAGGGTGCGGCGGATCCGGGCGCGCCACTCGACGCGGGCGTCGTCCCGGGCCTCCGCCGTCGTCCGCTCGTCCCCGGACTCCGCGGCGGTGAGCAGTTCCTCCCGTACCGTGTCGAGTTCCTCACCGACGGCCTCCGGGTCGGAACCGGCGCGGCGGGCGAAGAACGTGGCGATCCGTCCTCTGGCCTGCTCCCACGTCTCACCGACCATCAGCTGGACGAGCGCGGTCGCCCCCGTCGTCGCCAGTGCCACCAACTCCGGTTCCATCGGGCCCCTTTCGCGGTCCTGCGCTGTCCCTGCAGCCTACCCGTCAGCGTCCGAGCAGGGCGGCCAGAGCGCCGACCGGGTCCGCGTCCGGGAAGCCGCGGGGCCACCAGTCCTCGCGGTCGGGGTCGGACTCGTACCCGTACCAGAGGCCGTCGCGGCCGTAGCGCAGCTGGAGCGACCGGGTGGAGAGGCGGTTGCGCCAGGGCCGGAAGTGCGGGAAGTCCGCGGCGATGAGGGCCGGGCGGGCGCGGTCGAACGGGCCGGCGGGCGGGTCCCACGCCTCCTCCAGGACGGCGAGGCCCGCCGGGCCGCCCTGCCGCCAGGCGGCGACGGCGCGGGCCAGGTCGGCGGGGGTCCGGTCGAGGGCGGCGGCGAGGTCGCGGTAGAGGGCGCGGGTGGACGCCGTCAGGCCGGAGCCGGGGTGGGCGGCGGCCAGGCGGACCGCGTCCTGCCAGGGCGTGAGGGAGGCCACCGGGTCGTGGCCCGTCACCAGGAAGGCGTGGGCGCGGGCGGCCGCCTCGGTGGCGAGCAGCTCCAGTGCCAGCGGGTCGGGGGCTTCGGGGTCCTCCGGGTAGACGGGCGGGCGGCCGGGCCGGTCGGGGGCGGGCAGCGGCGGCGGGAGGGCGGGGCCGTCCATGAGCGGACGGGCACCGGGCGCGGAGGTCCGGGCGAGGGCGTCGCGGGCGGGGACGGTCGGCATCCTCGGGGGCGCGGCGGTGGTCTCGGCCGCCGCGCGGGTGGCGTTGCGGTGGCTGAGGGCGGCGAGGATCTCCTGCTCACCGCGGCCCCGCATGAGGAACAGCACGAACGGATCCTCGTCGAGGAGCCGCGCCGCCTGGTAGCAGAGGGCCGCCGTGTGCTTGCAGGGGTAGCCGTGGTCCGGGCAGGAGCAGTCGGGGATGAGGTCCCCCGGCCCGGGCAGCAGGTCCACCGCGGCGGCCAGGGCGTGCGGGACGTCCTTGTCGAGGAGCGCCGCGATGTGGTCGGGGCGGGCCGCGGCCGCGTCGAGGAAGCGTTCCCAGTCGTCGTCGCCGAGGACGCGCAGGCGGATCTCGGCGCGGTACGGGCGGGGCCGGCTGCCGTGGACGTAGGCGACGACCCGGCCCGGCGTGACGGTGATCGCGTCCACGTGCCCGGTGGACGCGTAGGCCCGTCCGCGGGCCAGTCGCGCCGGGTCCAGGGCGGTGTCCTCCAGGGCTTCCACCCAGGCGTTGCCCCACCACGTGGCGGCGAACCTGCCGTCGGCGTGCTGCGCAGGAGCGAGCTGAGGGAACGAGCGGCGGTGGTCGTCGTGCAGCGGTACGCGCCGGGCGGGGCCGGGGCGGTGCGGGCTCATGCCGGCCTCCGCAGGGAGACGAGGTCGGCCAGCTCTCGGTCGGTGAGCTCCGTCAGCGCCGCCTCCCCGGACCCGAGGACGGCGTCGGCCAGGGCGCGCTTCGTGCGAAGCATCTCCGCGATGCTGTCCTCCACCGTGCCTTCGGCGATCAGCCGGTGTACCTGGACGGGCTGGGTCTGGCCGATGCGGTAGGCGCGGTCGGTGGCCTGCTCCTCGACGGCCGGGTTCCACCAGCGGTCGTAGTGCACGACGTGGCCCGCGCGCGTCAGGTTGAGGCCGGTGCCCGCCGCCTTGAGGGACAGGACGAACACCGGGACCTCCCCCGACTGGAACCGGTCTACCATCCGTTCCCGCTCCGCGACGGGTGTGCCTCCGTGCAGCAGCTGGGCGGGGACCGCGCGGGCGGCCAGATGGGCGGTGAGGAGCCGGGCCATGGTGACGTACTGGGTGAAGACCAGGACCGCGCCGTCCTCGGACAGGATCGTGTCGAGCAGTTCGTCGAGCAGCGAGAGCTTCCCGGAGCGGCCGGCCAGCCGGGCCGCCTCCTCCTTGAGGTACTGGGCGGGATGGTTGCAGATCTGCTTGAGGGAGGTGAGCAGCTTCATGATCAGCCCACGGCGTGCCATGCCCTCCGCGGCCTCGATCTGCGCCATCGTCTCGCGCACCACGGCCTCGTACAGGGACGCCTGCTCGCGGGTGAGGGCGACCGGGTGGTCGGACTCGGTCTTCGGCGGCAGCTCCGGGACGATGCCGGGGTCGGACTTCCGGCGCCGCAGGAGGAAGGGGCGCACGAGCCGGGCGAGGCGCTCGACCGCCTCGTCGTTCTCGATCTGTTCGGCGTTCTCCACGGCGCGGGCGTGGCGGGAGCGGAACGCCTTGAGCGGGCCGAGCAGCCCCGGGGTCGTCCAGTCGAGCAGCGCCCACAGCTCGGAGAGGTTGTTCTCGACGGGAGTGCCGGTGAGGGCGACGCGCGCCGGCGAGGGGATGGTGCGCAGTGCCTTGGCCGTGGCGGAGAAGGGGTTCTTGACGTGCTGCGCCTCGTCGGCGACGACCATTCCCCACTCCTGTGCGGCCAGCTGCTCGGCGCTGGTGCGCATGGTGCCGTACGTGGTGAGGACGAATCCCCCGCCGTCCGGGCCGTCCAGCCCGTCCAGGGTGCGGTCGGTGCCGTGGAAGCGGCGCACGGGCACTCCGGGCGCGAAGCGGGTGATCTCCCGCTGCCAGTTGCCGAGGAGGGAGGCCGGGCAGACCACGAGAGTGGGGGCGCGGCGGGCGCGGCGCAGGTGGAGGGCGATCAGCGTGACGGTCTTGCCCAGGCCCATGTCGTCGGCGAGGCAGCCGCCGAGGCCGAGGGAGGTCATGAGGTCCAGCCACGCCAGGCCGCGCAGCTGGTAGTCCCGCAGGGTTGCGTCGAGTCCGGGCGGCTGGGGGGCCTCCGCCGGGCCGGCGACCAGCCGGTCGCGCAGCGCGGCGAGCGCGCCGACCGGGACGGCCTCGACCGTTTCGCCGTCCACTTCGGCGGTCCCGGTCAGTGCGACGGCGAGCGCGTCGACCGGTTCGAGCAGCCCCAGCTCTCGCTTGCGGGCCTTGCGTACGAGCGCGGGGTCGACGACCACCCACTGGTCGCGCAGCCGCACGATCGGGCGGTGGGCCTCGGCGAGGGCGTCCATCTCGCGCTCGGTGAGCGGGTCGCCGTCCAGCGCCAGCTGCCAGTTGAACCGCAGCAGCTCCGCGCTGTCGAAGAACGCGGTGCCGTCGGTGGCCGAGCCGGGCGCCGGACGGACCACCGCGGCCGCGGTGAGCGACCGGGCCAGCTCCTTCGGCCAGTGGACGGTGACGCCCGCCGCGCCGAGCCTGGCCGCGGCAGGGCCGAGCAGCTCGTACAGCTCGTCCTCGGTGAGCGACAGCACATCGGGCACGTCCCGCTCCAGGAGGCGGGTCAGCGGCGGCCAGACGCGGGCGGCGCGGCGCAGCGCCAGCACGGCGTCGATGCGGGCACGCGGGCCGAAGAGCTCGTCGCCCTCCCCGGCCCACAGTCCGGCCGCGTCGACGACCAGGGACGGGTCCGCGAGGCTGTGCACCTGGACGAGTGCCGCCGCGGCCTGCCGCTCGTCGCCGCCCTCCTCGGCGGTGTCGAACAGTTCGTAGCCCGCCAGGTCGAGGCGGAGCGAGACGCGGACCCCGGCGTCCATGCCCGCCGCCGCCTCGGCGGCCCAGGCACGCGCGCGCGGCAGGTGCTGGGGCGTCCGGGCCGCGAACGGATCACCCGCGGCGTACGCGGCGGCGGGGGTGCGGGGCAGGGTGTCGGCCACCGCGTCGAGGAACGCCCGCACCAGCGCCTCCGGCTCGGGAAGCCGCAGCGGCCGCAGGCCGGGGACGGGCGCGGCGTGTGCTTCGTACGGCATGGCCGCGGCGATCGCCCGGAGGTGGGCGATGTCGTCGGCGTCCAGCGGCCCCGCCCGCCAGGCGTCCAGGTCGCCGCTGGTCAGCCCCGGCAGCAGCCGGCCGCGCGCGACCAGCTGGAGGGCGTGCAGCGCCGCGGCTCCCCAGCAGGCCGCCGCGGGGTGCGCGCCGGCCGTGCGCCGCGCGGCGACCAGCAGCGGCAGTGCCTCGTCCACCGGCACGACGAGCGCGGGCACGGCACGGCTGCGCACCCCGTCCCCGTGCGGCCGCACGACGGTGACGGTGGTCGGGGCTGCACCGGTGGTGACGTCCGGCCCGGCGTCGTGCGCCACGGACGCCAGGCCGGGCAGGGCCTCGCCCGTCACGGACCAGAAGGCGACGCGACCGTCACGGGGCAGGGCGGCGGGCAGGAAGGTGACCGCGCACATGGCCGGCAGGGCCGGCGGCACGGCGGGCGCAGCCGACGGCGCGGCGGATGTGCCGGACGACGGTACGGACCGCGGCGCGGCGGACGACGGTACGGACCGCGGCGCGGCGGATGGCCGGCTCGTGCCGGAGGCCGGCGCGGACGGCAGCCGATCGTGCTGCGACGGACCGGGGCGCATGGCCGGTCACCTCCCCTCACGTAAGTCGTGCCGGGCTGCTCACCTCGTGGAACCGCCCGGATCTACGACCTTACGGCCGGGGTCTGACAATCGGCCCGAGCGCCCTCCTCACCCGGGCGACCGGACGTCACGCCCCGCGGCGGACGAGGGCGAGCAGATGTCCCGTGCGGTGACGCCGGGTCCAGGCGATCAGCACGAGCGGCAGCGCGAGGAGGACCGGCGTGAGGGCGTACCGGCCGTCGAACACGGCGAGTTGGGTGATGAAGGCGCCGGCCATCAGGCCGGTCAGCGCCAGCGCGGACGCACCGGCGAGGAGAGGTACGACCAGCGCGACGGCACCGGCGAGCTCCAGAGTCCCGACCGCGTACATGAACCAGTCGCCGAAGCCGATCCTGTCGAACGACTCGGCTGCCGACCAGTGCCCCACCAGCTTGGGCCCGGCGCTCGGAACCGCGAAGAACAGGGCCAGGACGATCTGCAGCACCCGCACGCCGAGGTCGGTGCGACGGCTGAGGACGGCGGCGGAGGACGGGGAAGCAGCGGGCGTGGTCGCGGTCATGGTGGCGGTCTCCTCGGGTCCGGCCCGCGGGGTGGTCCCGCGGGCGCCTGCAGGAGATCGGACCGAGGACAGGAGGCGAACTCATCGCCGCAGCGGCGCGGAGTTCTGCTCCGCCGTGGGTACCCGGCGCCCGGGGGCGGACGGTCGGCGGACGGACGAAAGAGGGACGGAAGAGCCATCATGCGACGTACGGGCAGTGAACCGGCGACCGCACGCAGCGCGCTGCGGTTCCGGTTCTGGCTGACCGTCTGGGGGCTGATCTGGGCGGTCGCCGGAACCGTGGGCTTCGCCCTGGCCGGGCGGACCGGGTGGGCGGCGGCCTGCGGGGTGCTGTTCCTGGTGGTCACGGTGGATCTCGTCCTCGTGGTCCGCCATATCCGTCAGGGCCCGCACTACCAGCCGGGTCGCGACGTGCCTCCGTACGAGCCGTAGGCGTGCCGCTACGTCTCCGTGTCGAAGCGCGCCGCTTGCAGGTACTCGGGCTTCGGGTCGAGCGCGGCGGCCAGCCGGAAGTGGCGCTTGGCCTGGTCCGGGCGGCCGGAGCGCTGGAAGGTGCGGGCGAGGGCGAAGTGGGCGAAGGCGTTGTCCGGCTCACGCTCCAGGACCAGCTCGAATTCGAGCTGGGCAGGACGCAGCTGGGCGGCCGCGAAGAAGGCCCGGGCACGCAGCAGGCGCGCCGCGGTGTTCTCGGGGTGGGCCGCGATCACCGAGTCGAGCAGCTTGACGGCCCCGCGCGGGTCCCGCGCCGCGAGCAGTTGTTCGGCCGCGCGAAAGTCGATGACGTGGGTCTCCGGGTTGCTCTCGGGCACGGTCACATCCTTCCCCTTGCTGCGGCGGTTCAACATCGGTGGCGCAGCGGGTATTCCGCGGGGCCGACGACCGCGGCGAGCGGCCCGCCGCCCGGCCGGGACCAACCGGCCCGAGCCACCGAAGCCAACCGGCCACCCCCCGGAGCACACGGCCACCGTCCGGAGCCGGCCGGGCACCGCCGCGACGCGAGCCGCCGCCCGCCCCGCGCGCTAGCCGGCGGCTCGTTCCGTGAGCTCCGCCCACACCTTGCGCACCTGGGGCTCCAGCGCCTCCAGCGGCCCGTCGTTGTCGATGACCAGGTCGGCGACGGCCAGGCGCTGCTCACGGGTCGCCTGTACGGCCATGCGGGCCCGCGCCTCGGACTCGGTCATCCCGCGGAGCCGTACGAGCCGGTCCAGCTGGGTCTCGGGGGTCGCGTCGACGACGACCACCAGGTCGTAGAACGGCGCCAGGCCGTTCTCGGTGAGCAGGGGGACGTCGTGGATCACCACCGCGTCCGCCCCGGCGGCCGCCTCCAGTTCGGCGGACCGCGCGCCGACCAGGGGGTGGACGATGCCGTTCAGGGTGGCGAGGCGCTCGGGGTCGGAGAAGACGACGGCGCCGAGCGCGGGCCGGTCGAGGGTGCCCTCGGGCGTGAGGATCCCGGGCCCGAACGCCTCCACGACGGCCGCGAGCCCAGGGGTGCCGGGCTCGACGACCTCTCGAGCGATCCTGTCGGCATCGACGAGGACCGCTCCGTACGAGACCAGCAGCCGCGACACTTCGCTCTTGCCGGCCCCGATCCCGCCGGTCAGCCCCACTTTCAGCATGAGCGGAAGCTTAGGCCCTGGGGGGTGTCCCGTCGATCGGTCCGGAACAGCGAGCGGCGTCCGGTGCCGTGCCTCGCACGGCGGAGGAGGGTGTCGACGTGGGGGAAGCGCCCCCGTACCCGAAGGCGACAGGGGCGCCGGTGACCGGCGACGACGCGGCGAACGTGCGGGCGTGCCGGACGCCGCCGGGCGGACAGGCCTGTACGGACACGACGTTCTGTACGGACACGACGTGAGGACCTGTCGGCCCATGGACCCTCGTCCTGAGGCGCCGTCGTCACACCCCGTCGCCCCGAGGACCGGCCGTCGTCGTTCCGGCCCAACGGCCCGTCGTCACAGGTCGCCCTCCCGCTCAGCGAGGAAGCGCTCGAACTGGCGGCCCAGCTCGTCGGCGGACGGCAGGTCGACGGGCTCGGCGACCAGGCTGCCGCGGGTCTCCGCACCGGCGACCGCGTCGTACTGGTGTTCCAGGCCCCGCACCAGGGCAACCAGTTCCTCGTCGCCCTCGCCGATCTGGCGCTCGATCTCCGTCTGGGTCCGCTGGGCCTCGGCGCGCAGCGCGTGGGCGACGCCCGGCAGGACCAGTCCGGTCGCGGCCGTGATCGCCTCCAGGGCGGTCAGCGCGGCGTCCGGGTACGGGGAGCGGGACACGTAGTGCGGCACGTGCGCGGCGACGCCCAGGACGTCGTGGCCCGCGCCCATCAAGCGGTACTCGATCAGGGACTCGGCGCTGCCGGGGACCTGGGCCTCGTCGAACGGGCTGCGGTGCCCCGGCATGAGGTCGGTGCGGTTGCCGTGCGGGGTGAGCCCGACGGGGCGGGTGTGCGGAACGCCCATGGGGATGCCGTGGAAGTTGACCGACAGGCGGACGCCGAGCCGCTCGACGATCTGGCGCACGGCCACGGCGAAGCGCTCCCACTCGACGTCCGGCTCGGGCCCGGACAGCAGCAGGAAGGGCGCCCCGGTGGCGTCCTGAACGAGGCGGACCTCGATGGCCGGCGTCTCGTACCCGCTCCAGCGGTCGCGCCGGAAGGTGAGCAGCGGGCGGCGGGCCCGGTAGTCCACGAGCCTGTCGTGGTCGAAGCGGGCCACCACCTGGTGGGGCAGCGATTCCAGCAGGCCGTCGACGATCTGGTCGCCGGCCTCACCCGCGTCGATGTATCCGTCGAAGTGGTAGAGCATGACCAGGCCGGCCGACTCCTGTGCCAGCGCCATGTCGACGGCGGCCAGGCCCTTCGGCTCCCATTCGTACAAACCCTGCGGATCAAGCACGGTTACCGCTCCTCCTCGTGTCCATAGGGGAGAACGTCACTCAACGCACCCGCATTCCCACTCACCGGCCGGTTCCCCGGCCGGCCCCGCCGGTCCACGGCGGGTGCGCCCGGAGTCGGCGGGCGGGGCGGCGGGCGGCGGCGGCTACGGCACCGGCCGTGGCCGGGTGTCGCCGGGCCGGGCGGCGGCGAGAGCCGCAACGGCTTCGGGACCCACACCCAGGGGAGCGGCTGGGGCTACGGCGCCGTGTTCCGCGGCCGACGAGTCCGACCTCACCGGCGCGGCGGGGCCGGACCAGTACGCCCTTCACGTCCCGCACCACACGTCCCCGTGCCGGAAGACCGTGTACGCGGACAACACCCGCCCGGCGGACGCGGACTGGTCACGCCCGGCGTCCCCATCAGCCGGACCACCTCAGTCAGACCACTTCGGCCGGACCACTCGGCCGGATCCGTCGGCTGGACCCCCTCGGCCGGGCCGTGGGAAACCGGACCCCGGAAACACGACCGAGGCCCGCCCCCTACGGGGACGGGCCTCGGTGCTAGCTACTGCTCAGCCGTGAGCCGGGATTCAGCTCTGGCCGCCGGCCAGCTTCTCGCGGAGCGCGGCCAGCGCCTCGTCCGACGCCAGGGCGCCGGAGTTGTCGTCCGACTCCGAGGAGTACGAACCACCGGTCGGCGCGGCGGCCGGAGCGGCGGCGCCACCCTCGGCAGCGGCGGCCTCGTCGGCCTCGCGGGACTTGATGACCTGGGCCTGGTGCTGCTCGAAGCGCTGCTGCGCCTCGGCGTACTGGGTCTCCCACGCCTCGCGCTGGGCCTCGTAGCCCGGCAGCCAGTCGTTGGTCTCCGGGTCGAAGCCCTCGGGGTAGATGTAGTTGCCCTGGTCGTCGTACGACGCGGCCATGCCGTACAGGGTCGGGTCGAACTCGACCGAGGCCGGGTCGGCACCGAAGGACTCGTTGGCCTGCTTCAGCGAGAGGCTGATGCGGCGGCGCTCGAGGTCGATGTCGATGACCTTGACGAAGATCTCGTCGTTGACCTGGACGACCTGCTCCGGGATCTCCACGTGGCGCTCGGCCAGCTCGGAGATGTGGACCAGGCCCTCGATGCCCTCGTCCACGCGGACGAACGCACCGAACGGAACCAGCTTGGTGACCTTACCCGGGACGACCTGGCCGATCTGGTGCGTACGGGCGAACTGCTGCCACGGGTCCTCCTGCGTCGCCTTCAGCGACAGGGAGACACGCTCGCGGTCCATGTCCACGTCGAGAACCTCGACGGTGACCTCCTGGCCGACCTCGACGACCTCGGACGGGTGGTCGATGTGCTTCCAGGACAGCTCGGAGACGTGGACCAGACCGTCGACGCCACCCAGGTCCACGAAGGCACCGAAGTTGACGATCGAGGAGACGACGCCGGAACGGACCTGACCCTTCTGCAGGGTCGTGAGGAACGTCTGGCGGACCTCGGACTGGGTCTGCTCGAGCCAGGCGCGGCGGGACAGGACCACGTTGTTGCGGTTCTTGTCCAGCTCGATGATCTTGGCCTCGAGCTCCTTGCCCACGTAGGGCTGGAGGTCGCGGACACGACGCATCTCGACGAGGGAGGCCGGCAGGAAGCCACGGAGGCCGATGTCGAGGATGAGACCACCCTTGACGACCTCGATGACGGTGCCGGTGACGATGCCGTCCTCTTCCTTGATCTTCTCGATGGTGCCCCAGGCCCGCTCGTACTGGGCGCGCTTCTTCGAGAGGATCAGGCGGCCTTCCTTGTCCTCCTTCTGGAGAACAAGGGCCTCGATCTCGTCGCCGACCT
The DNA here is from genome assembly GCF_000716335.1 of Streptomyces sp. NRRL S-118. Lineage (GTDB taxonomy): Bacteria > Actinomycetota > Actinomycetes > Streptomycetales > Streptomycetaceae > Streptomyces. The sequence continues at coordinate 194,150 of NZ_KL591005.1, forward strand.
TGACGACCTCGTTCGGGTCGACGTCGTGCTTGATCGAGAGCTCGCGGCTCGGGATGACACCTTCGGTCTTGTAACCGATGTCGAGCAGGACCTCGTCCCGGTCGACCTTCACGATGACGCCGTCGACGATGTCGCCGTCGTTGAAGTACTTGATCGTCTCGTCGATCGCGGCGAGGAAGGCTTCCTCGTTACCGATGTCGTTGACCGCAACCTGCGGGGTGGTGGCGGTGGTCTCGGTGCTGCTCGTCATGTGGGAAAGGGCTCCGGTACGGACATTGAAGTCGTAGGTACTGCTACGCCGAGAGCCCGTATCGCCTCTGCAGAAGCCGGACAGCCAAGGAAGCGCTCGTCCCGGGAAAGGGGGGCGCCTCGACAACCGAGGGGACATACATACAGATGCGAGCGCGGCCTGCTCCGTCTGAGGCGCGCAGGCCCGCAGCGCAACCTTTAGCATACGGGGACGGCCGGACACGGTCAATGCGCGAAGGCGCACACCCGGGGCAGAACGTCATATACCCGGCACATTTAAGGTTTCCCAAGGCCATCGTGGCCGCGGCTCGCGCGTCGACGCGGCGAGCCGTGCGCAACCTACAACGGCGGGCGGGATGATCCAAGAGTACGAGCCTGAGGCAACGCGGCGTGAAGCCGGTGACGCCGAGAGCAGCCGGGCCAACCGGAGCTGGTGGGACCGGAACGCCGACGAGTACCAGACCGAGCACGGAGCGTTCCTGGGGGACGACCGCTTCGTCTGGGGTCCCGAGGGGCTGGACGAGGCGGAGGCCGGGCTCCTGGGCGACGTCGCCGGACTGGACGTCCTGGAGATCGGCGCGGGAGCCGCCCAGTGCTCCCGCTGGCTGGCCGCGCGGGGCGCCCGCCCCGTGGCGCTGGACCTCTCCCACCGCCAGCTCCAGCACGCCCTGCGCATCGGCGGGGGCGTCCCCCTGGTCGAGGCCGACGCCGGCGCCCTCCCCTTCCGGGACGGCTCCTTCGACGCGGCCTGCTCCGCCTACGGAGCGGTGCCCTTCGTCGCCGACCCCGTACGGGTCTTCCGGGAGGTCCGCAGGGTGCTGCGCCCCGGGGGCAGGTGGGTGTTCTCAGTGACGCACCCGCTCCGGTGGGCCTTCCCGGACGAGCCCGGGCCGGAGGGCCTGTCCGTGGCCTCCTCGTACTTCGACCGGACGCCGTACGTCGAGCAGGACGAGGAGGGCCGGGCCGTCTACGTGGAGCACCACCGGACCCTGGGCGACCGGGTGCGGGACGTGGTCGCGGGCGGGTTCCGGCTCCTGGACCTGGTCGAGCCGGAGTGGCCCTCCTGGAACACCCAGGAGTGGGGCGGCTGGTCGCCCCTGCGCGGGAACCTGATCCCCGGAACGGCGATCTTCGTCTGCGAGCGGGCGTGAGGCTGCGCGCGGAGGCCCTGGAGCTTCCCGTACGCAGCGCCCTGCCCGCCCTGGAGCGGGCGCTCGAGGGCCACGGCACGGCGGTGCTGTGCGCTCCGCCCGGCACCGGCAAGACCACCCTGGTGCCGCTGGCACTCGCCGAGCGCGGTGCCAGGGTGCTGGTCGCCGAGCCGCGGAGGATCGCGGCACGGGCGGCGGCCCGGCGGATGGCGTGGCTGCTCGGCGAGGAGACGGGCGGCAGCGTCGGGTACACGGTGCGCGGGGAGCGGGTGGTGTCCCGCGCGACGGCCGTCGAGGTGGTGACGACGGGTGTCCTGCTCCAGCGGCTCCAGCGGGACCAGGAGCTCACCGGCGTCGACGTGGTGGTGCTCGACGAGTGCCACGAGCGCCACCTGGACGCGGACACGGCCGCGGCGTTCCTCCTCGACGTACGGGACGCCCTGCGGCCGGAACTGCGGCTGGTGGCGGCCTCCGCGACGACCGACGCCGAGGGCTGGGCGCGGCTGCTGGGCGGTGCGCCGGTGGTGGAGGCGACGGGCACGGCGCATCCGGTGCAGGTGGTGTGGGCTCCTCCGGCCGCGGCGGTGCGGCCGCCGCACGGGATGCGGGTGGATCCGGCGCAGCTCGCGCACGTCGCGTCGGTGGTGCGGCGGGCGCTGGCCGAGCGGGAGGGCGACGTGCTCTGCTTCCTGCCGGGGGCCGGGGAGATCGCGCGGGTGGCGGGGCTGCTGTCCTCGGTGGACGCGGAGGTCCTCCCGGTGCACGGGAGGGCTCCCGCGGCGGTCCAGGACGCGGTGCTCTCGCCCGGCCGCGGGCGCCGGGTCGTGCTGGCCACGTCGGTGGCGGAGTCGTCGCTGACGGTTCCCGGCGTGCGGGTGGTGGTCGACTCGGGTCTGGCGCGGGAGCCGCGGGTGGACCATGCGCGGGGCCTGGGGTCGCTGACCACGGTGCGTGCGTCCCGGGCGGCGGCGCGGCAGCGGGCCGGACGGGCCGGCCGTGAGGCGCCGGGCGTGGTCTACCGGTGCTGGGCGGAGGCGGAGGACGTTCTGCGGCCGCGGTTCCCGGCGCCCGAGATCCAGGTGGCGGACCTGAGCGCGTTCGCCCTGCAGGCCGCCTCCTGGGGCGACCCGGACGCGACGGGCCTGGCGCTGCTGGACCCGCCGCCCGCGGGTGCGATGGGTGCGGCGCGGGAGGTGCTCACGGCGGTCGGGGCGGTGGACGCGGCGGGCCGGGTGACGGCGCGGGGGGCCCGCATGTCGCGGCTGGGCGTGCATCCCCGGCTCGCCCGTGCGCTGCTGGACGCGGCGCCGCGGGTGGGTGCCCGGCGGGCCGCGGAGGTGGTGGCGCTGCTGAGCGAGGAACCGCCGCGCGAGTACGGCGACGACCTCGCCGCCGCATGGCGTGCGGCGCGGCGCGGCGGCGACGCGTACGGGGCTCGGTGGCGGCAGGAGGCGCGGCGGCTCGCGGGCCGGCTCGGCGACGTCGGCGCGCCGGAGAGCGCCGGGACGCTGCCCGAGGACGCCGCCGCCGGGCTGGTCGCCGCGCTGGCCTTCCCGGAGCGGGTGGCGCGGGCGCGCGGCGAGGGGTCGTTCCTCATGGCGTCCGGGACCCGGGCCGAGCTCGGGGACGGGTCCCGTCTGCGGGGCTCCGGGTGGCTGGCGGTCGCGGTGGCGGACCGGCCGGCGCACGCCGCGTCCGCGCGGGTGCGGCTGGCGGCCGTGATCGACGAGGGGACCGCGCGGGCGGCCGCCGGGGGGCTGCTGTCGGCGGGCGAGGAGGTGCGGTGGGAAGACGGCGACGTGGTCGCCCGGTCCGTGGAGCGGCTCGGCGCCGTCGAGCTGTCCGTACGGCCGCTGGCGGATCCCGACCCCGTTCTCGTACGGGAGGCCCTGGTGGAGGGGCTGCGGCGGGAGGGGCTGGGGCTGCTGCGCTGGTCGCGGGAGGCGGAGGGGCTGCGCCGGCGGCTGGCGTTCCTGCACCGGGTGCTGGGCGCGCCGTGGCCCGACGTGTCGGACGCCTCGCTGCTGGAGCGGTCCGGGGAGTGGCTGGAGCCGGAGCTGTCGCGGGCCGGGCGGCGGGCGGACCTGGGGCGCCTGGACGCCGGTCAGGCGCTGCAGCGGCTGCTGCCGTGGGCCACGGGCGACGCGGCGCGGCTGGACGAGCTGGCGCCCGAGCGCATCGAGGTGCCGAGCGGATCGCGGATCCGGGTCGAGTACGGCGAGGGGGAGCAGCCCGTCCTGGCCGTGAAGCTCCAGGAGATGTTCGGCCTGGCGGAGACCCCGTCCGTGGCGGGGGTTCCGGTGCTGGTGCACCTGTTGTCCCCGGCGGGCCGGCCCGCGGCCGTCACGGCGGACCTGGCGTCCTTCTGGCGCGACGGATACCGCTCCGTACGGGCCGAGCTGCGGGGCCGGTACCCGAAGCACCCGTGGCCGGAGGATCCGGTGGCGGCGGAGCCGACCCGGCGGACGAACGCGCACCGCTGAGGACCGGGCGCCGGGACCGCGCCTCCAGGTACAGGGAGAGGGCGAGCAGCCCTGTGCCGAGGAGCAGGGAGGTCCGGGGGAGGTACGAGGTCATCAGCAGCACCAGCCGCCGCTGGGAGGAGACCAGGGCGACGGTGTGGTCGACGTAGTCCCCGCGCATCCTGACGTGCCCGGCGAAGGCGGTGACCTTGTCTCGGCCGCCGAGCAGGGTGCCGCCGCGCAGCTCCTCCCGGTGGATCTCCTCGCCGTTGACGGGGGCCCCGGTGACCGGCTCCACCCAGAACATCCGCTTGGTGGTGTACCAGCGGGTGGTGCCGGTCCGCTGCTCCAGCCGGGTGGCGTCGATGCCGGGCAGGGGCATCTTCTTCGGGTACGGGACCTTCGTCCACGGGACGGTCTGCTCGAAGTAGTACACCTCGAGGCCGCGGAAGGAGCGGGTCCCCCTGTAGTGGATGGGGGCGGAGGTGCGGGTCTGGGCGTCGAAGTACCGGTAGTCGCGCTTCCCGGTGAGGAACGGCCACTTGAACTGGATGCCCTCGCGCCGCACCGGGTCGCCGTCGACCGACTCGCCGGTGGCGTGGACGGGCGCCTGGGTGTGGGCGTCGAAGATGTACCGCTCGGGGATCGCGGAGACCGTCTCGCCGCCGGGGCCGACGACGTGGGAGAGCGAGTCCCAGACGACGACGTCACGGCCGGCGTCGCGTTCGATCCGCCGGGACTCCTCCACGTTGCCCTTGAGGGTCTGGACGATGGTGACCTTGTCGACCTGGGCCGCCCGCATCGTGTCGTAGCGCAGGAGGGTGGCCGGCTTCGCCTCCAGGACCATGTCCTGGTACTGGCCCGCCGGGACCTTGGCGAGCCGCGGGAAGGCGTACCAGCGCAGTACGGGCGCCAGGGCGGCGCAGAACACGGCGAGGGAGAGGAGGACGAGACCGGTCCGGTGCCGCATGCCGGCCGCCTACCGCTTCGGTCCGGGCACGGTGGTCAGAAGGGGCCGGGGGGAGGTCTCGCCCTCCGGGGCGAGGTCCGCCACGGCGAGCAGCAGGACCAGGAGCAGGACGGGGACCAGTCCGATGGCGGCGGCTACGAGGGCGCGCATGGGCGGCCTCCCATCTGATGAACCGTCAGTTCGCGTCCGGCCCGCACCGTAGCAACGGCGCCGCGAGATGGGAACACGTCGTACCGCCCGCCTCCCCCGGGGGAGACGGGCGGTACGGAGACGGCCGGTGCGGCGACGGGCGGTGTGCGCGAAGCCGGGTCAGGCGACCTGGAGCTCGACGGTCAGGGTCGCACCGCCGGGGGCGGTCAGCCGGAGCAGGAACGTGCCGGTCTGGCCGTCCGCGTACATCTTCGGGAGCCGCAGGACGCCGTCGGCGTCGGTCTTCAGCCCCACGAGGGTGCGGACCGGCTTGCCTTCCTCGTCCTTGAAGAAGGGGCCCTTGTCGTTGACAGCCGGGGCGTCCGCGGACGTGATCATGGTGGCGGTCAGCGCGACACCGGCCGCGACGGCGCCCTTGTGGGTGGCCTTCACCTCGACCTGGTCGGCGAACTCCGCGTCGGGGGCCGCCGTCAGCGCCTTGTCGTCCGTGCGGGTCAGCGCGTCGGCCTGGCGCTCGGTGACGGTCGCGGTGAAGTCGAGGCCGGGCAGGGCGCGGCGTACGACGGTGGCGCGCACGGTGAACTCGCCCGTCCGCTCGCCCGCCTGGAGCGGGGGCGCGGTGGCGGTTCCGTCGGCGGAGGTGGTGACGACCGCGCTGGTGGCCGGGCCGGTGGCGGTCGCCAGGCGGGCGTCCGTCGCGCCGATGATCTCGAACTTGACCGCGACCTTGGCGACCGGCCGGCCGGCCCGGTCGAGCGCCACGACCGCGGGGCGCTCGATGAAGCGGCCGCCCGCCGTCGCGCTGAGCGCGCCCGTACCGGCGTCCTTGATGCGCGCCACCGTGTCGGAGGGCGACGGGGACGGCACGGGGGTGGGCGTCGGCGTCGGCTTGGCCGGCGGGACCGGCTTGGACGGGCCGGACGTGGGGGGCGGGGTCGGCTTCGGGCTCGGCGACGGCGAGGTGGTGGGCGGCGTGACGGACGGCGACGGGACCGGCGTCGGGCGGGTGACCGGCTTGTTGTCGCTGCGGTCGACCGGCAGGACGCCCGTGCCGTCGGGGACCTGGTGCGTACCGCGCTTGTAGTACTCGAACCAGGACAGGACCGTACGGAGGTACTCCGTCGAGCGGTTGTAGCTGAGGATCGCCCTGTCGAGGTCGGCCTTGACGGCGAGGTTGCGGTCGTTGGCGCACAGGTACATGCCGGCCGCCCGCGCGGCGTCGTAGATGTTGTTGGGGTCCTTCAGGCCGTCGCCGTTGGCGTCCTGTCCCCAGGTGGCCCAGGTGGACGGGATGAACTGCATCGGACCGACCGCGCGGTCGTGCGTCTTGTCGCCGTCGTACGCGCCGTCGTCGGTGTCGGAGATGTTGGCGAAGCCCACACCGTTGAGGACCGGGCCGAGGATGGGCGAGGTGGTGGTGCCGTTGGCGTCGACACGGCCGCCGCGGGCCTGCCCGGACTCCACCTTGCCGATGCCCGCGAGGAGCTGCCACGGGAGGTTGCAGCCGGGGTCGGCGGTCTTGAGGTGCGTCTCGGCCTGCTTGTAGGCGGCGAGGACGGTGGCCGGTATGCCCGCTTCCGACGGCCCCACGGCCGGGAGGTTCACGGAAGTGCCGGATTTGTCCGGCGTGTTGAGCGGGGGCAGGTCCGTGTAATACGGGGAGTCGCCCGTGGCGGAGCCGCCGGGGGACGACGAGGTCGCGTCGGCGGCCTGCGGGTCGCCGTTGCCGGCGTCGGCGGGAGGGGTCGCACCGGGGGCCTGCGAGGCGGACAGGGCGGCCACCGCGGCCGCGGCGACGGCGGTGCTGGTCGCTCCCTTGCGCAGCCGGCGGCCGATGTGCGCTGCCATAGGTGCGGTCCTCCCCCTGGTGACGGCTGTGGTCCGTACTCCCCTGCACGGATGCTCAGCAGACCCTACGTCAATCGAGGGCACCGGCACACTGCCCTCTGACCGCTTTTCACGCTTTCGTCACCACTTGACGTACCGGAATCCGGAGGGCGAACGTCGCGCATACTGACCGTCATTGACCGACCGGATCCAGGGGGACGCACCCGTCATGCCGTTCACGCTCAGCCATGCGGCTGCCGTACTGCCGGGGATACGCAGGTCCGGGGCCGGGCGCGGGCCGCTCGTCGCCTCGGCGCTCGTCGCCGGGTCGTTCGCGCCCGACATGACGTACTTCGCGGACACCGCGCTTCCGGGCGCGATGCGCTTCGGCGACGTCACGCACGCGCCGGTGGGCGTGGTGACCGTCGACGTGGCCGTCACGGCGCTGCTGGTCGCGGTGTGGCTGATGGTGCGTGAGCCGTTGGTGGCGCTGGTACCGCGGCGGTGGCAGGGGCCGGTGCACGCGCTCGTACGGGGGCGGGCGTGGCACGGGCGGCCGCGGGCGGCGCTGGCGGCGTGGTTCTACGTCTCGGCGGTCATCGGGGCGGCGACGCACGTGGTGTGGGACTCGTTCACGCACCTGGACCGGTGGGGCACGCAGGCGGTGCCGGTGCTGAGCGAGGTGGTGGCCGGGTTCCCGGTGTATCTGTACGCGCAGTACGGCGGGTCGGCGGTGGCGCTGGTGGTGCTGGCGTGGTTCACCGGCAGTGCGCTGCGGCGGCAGCGGGCGGCGGCGCCTGCCGCTCTGCCGGTGCCGGTGCCGGTGCTCGGGCGGCGGGGGCGGTGGCTGGCGGCGGGCCTGCTCGGCGGGTGTGTGGCGGCCGGGGCCGTGCACCGGTGCCTGCGGTGGTACGCGTACTGGGGGCGGGCTCCCGAGACACCGCTGGACATCATCCCGACGATCTGCTTCGGCGCGGGCGCGGGGCTGGCGGCGGGGCTGCTGCTGTACGGCGCGGCGATGCGTCTGCGGCGGGCGGCTTGAGGGGACTTCCCCGGGCGCCCTCCGCCCGCGGCACCGTCGGGTGCCGCGGGCGGAGGGGTGGCAGGGTGGCGGGCTGGGCGTCAGTGGGCGGCGGAGTCCCAGTCCGGGCCCACGCCGACCGAGACGTCCAGCGGGGCGCGGAGGTCGACCGCCGACGACATCTCGTGCCGGACGATCTCCTCCACCCGCTCGCGCTCGCCCGGGGCGACCTCCAGGACGATTTCGTCGTGGACCTGGAGCAGCGGCCGGGTCCTCAGCTCCGCTTCCCGCAGCGCCCGGTCGACGCGCAGCATCGCGACCTTCACGATGTCGGCGGCCGTGCCCTGGATCGGGGCGTTGAGCGCCATGCGCTCCGCGGCCTCGCGGCGCTGGCGGTTGTCGCTGTTGAGGTCCGGCAGGTAGCGGCGGCGGCCGAGCATCGTCTCGGTGTACCCGGTCGCGCGGGCCTCGTCGACGACGCGGCGCAGATAGTCCCGCACCCCGCCGAACCGCTCGAAGTACGTGTCCATCAGGGCACGCGCCTCACCGGCCTCGATGTTGAGCTGCTGGGACAGGCCGAAGGCGGACAGTCCGTACGCCAGGCCGTACGACATGGCCTTGATCTTGCGGCGCATCTCCGCGTCGACCGCGGCCCGCTCCACGCCGAACACCTGGGAGGCGACGGTGGTGTGCAGGTCCTCGCCGGAGGTGAACGCCTCGATCAGGCCCTCGTCCTCGGAGAGGTGGGCCATGACCCGCAGCTCGATCTGGCTGTAGTCGGCGGTCATCAGCGACTCGAAGCCCTCGCCGACCACGAAGCCGTGCCGGATGGCGCGGCCCTCGTCGGTGCGGACCGGCACGTTCTGCAGGTTGGGGTCGGTCGAGGAGAGGCGCCCGGTCGCCGCCACGGTCTGGCTGAAGGTGGTGTGGATGCGGCCGTCGGCGGCGATCGTCTTGATCAGGCCCTCGACCGTGGAGCGCAGCCGCGCCTGCTCGCGGTGGCGCAGCATGATGACCGGCAGTTCGTGATCGGTCTGCGCGGCCAGCCAGGCCAGCGCGTCCGCGTCCGTGGTGTAACCGGTCTTGGTCTTCTTCGTCTTGGGCAGGTTCAGCTCACCGAAGAGGACCTCCTGGAGCTGCTTGGGGGAGCCGAGGTTGAACTCGTGGCCCACGGAGGCGTGCGCCTCCTTCACCGCCTGCTGCACGGCGCCCGCGAACTGCTGCTCCATCGCCTCCAGGTGGGCCCGGTCGGCGGAGATGCCGTACCGCTCCATCCGGGCCAGCAGCACCGACGTGGGCAGTTCCACGTCGTGGAGGAGCCCGGTGGCGCCGACCTCCTTCAGCTTCTCGCCGAACGCCTCGCCCAGGTCGAGGACCGCACGGGCCTGTGCCATGAGGGCGTCGGCCTCGGCCCGCTCGTCGGCGCCGAAGGCGAGCTGCCCGTCGGCCGCGGCGGGGGCCAGCTCCCGGTGGAGGTACTCGACGGACAGGGCGTCCAGCGCGAAGGAGCGGCGGCCCGGCTTGACCAGGTAGGCGGCGAGGGCGGTGTCCATGGTGATGCCCTCGACGTGCCAGCCGTGCTCGGGGAAGATCCGCAGCGCCTCCTTGGCACTGTGCAGGACCTTCGGGCGGGCGGGGTCGGCGAGCCAGGCGGCGAAGGCCTTGTCGTCGGCCTCGTCCAGCTGGGTCGTGTCGAACCAGGCCGCCTTGCCGTCGGCGCCCGCCAGCGCTACCTCGCTGACGTTGCCGACGCCCAGGGCCCAGGTGGCGACGGTGGCCATGCCCAGCGGCTGCGCGCCGTGCTGCTCCAGCCAGAAGGCCAGCTCGCCGGCGCCCAGCACCGTGCCGTCGAGTTCCACCCCGGCGTCCGGGACGGGGGCCGCTTCCTCCTCGGCGCCCGGGTCGACCGCGAGGAGCCGCTCGCGGAGGCTGGGGTTGCGGATCTCCAGGACCTCCAGGAAGCCCTTGAGCGCGGTCCGGTCGTACGGCCGGCGCTCCAGGTCCGTGACGGTCTTCGGCAGCTCCACGTCACGGACCAGCTCGGTCAGGTGGCGGTTGAGCTTCACGGACTCCAGGTGGTCGCGCAGCGCCTGCCCGACCTTGCCCTTGACCTCGTCGGCGCGCTCGACCAGCTCCGCGAAGGAGCCGAACTGGTTGATCCACTTGGTGGCGGTCTTCTCGCCGACACCGGGGATGCCCGGCAGGTTGTCGGAGGGGTCGCCGCGCAGGGCGGCGAAGTCGGGGTACTGCGACGGGGTCAGCCCGTACTTCTCCTGGACCTTCTCCGGGGTGAACCGGGTCAGCTCGGAGACGCCCTTGGTGGGGTAGAGCACGGTCACGTGGTCGGAGACCAGCTGGAAGGAGTCCCGGTCGCCGGTGACGATCAGCACCTCGAAGCCCGCGGCCTCGGCCTGCGTGGCGAGGGTCGCGATGACGTCGTCGGCCTCGAAGCCCTCGACCGCGAACCGCTCCGCGTTCATGGTGTCCAGGAGCTCGCCGATCAGCTCGACCTGGCCCTTGAACTCGTCGGGCGTCGAGGAGCGGTTCGCCTTGTACTCCGGGAAGTCCTGCGAGCGCCAGGTCTTGCGGGACACGTCGAACGCCACCGCGAAGTGGGTGGGCGCCTCGTCACGCAGCGTGTTCGCCAGCATCGACGCGAAGCCGTAGATGGCGTTGGTCGTCTGGCCGCTCGCGGTGGTGAAGTTCTCCGCGGGCAGCGCGAAGAACGCCCGGTACGCCAGGGAGTGCCCGTCCATGAGGAGCAGGCGCGGACGGTTGTCGTCTGGGGTCTTCTTCGATGCTGTCTCAGCCACGGGGACGATCCTGCCACGGACCACTGACAATCCGGCTCCCGGCCGAGGGGCGGTCCCGGCCGCCCCGCCGGGCGTGACAGGATCGGAGACGTACACCGGACGCAACCGCTCAAGGGAGAGCGCGATGGTCAGCAGGCCGCCGGCAGACGACCCGGTCCAGGACGCGCCGCAGGTCGGGGCGCCGAAGCATTCCGCGGTCGGCCTCCCCGCGATCGGGCACACCCTGAAGGTGGGCCGCGAGCAGATGGGGCTGCGGCGGGCGGCCCGGACGCTGCTCAAGGTCAACCAGAAGGACGGCTTCGACTGCCCGGGCTGCGCCTGGCCCGAGGAGGACAAGCGGCACGTCGCGGAGTTCTGCGAGAACGGCGCGAAGGCCGTCGCCGAGGAGGCGACGCTGCGCCGCGTGACTCCGGAGTTCTTCGCCGCCCACCCGGTCGCGGACCTCGCGGGCCGCAGCGGCTACTGGCTGGGCCAGCAGGGCAGGATCACGCACCCGATGCTCCTCGAGGAGGGCGCCGACCGCTACGACCCGGTGACCTGGGAGCGTGCCTTCGCGATCATCGCGGAGGAGCTGACGTCGCTCGGTTCCCCCGACGAGGCCGTCTTCTACACCTCCGGCCGCACCAGCAACGAGGCCGCGTTCCTGCTGCAGCTCTTCGCCCGCGAGTTCGGCACGAACAACCTGCCGGACTGCTCCAACATGTGCCACGAGTCGTCGGGCTCCGCGCTCACCGAGACCATCGGCATCGGCAAGGGCAGCGTCTCGCTGGAGGACATGCACCGGGCGGACCTGATCATCGTGGCGGGGCAGAACCCCGGCACCAACCATCCGCGGATGCTCGTCGCCCTGGAGAAGGCGAAGGCGGCGGGCGCAAAGATCATTTCGGTGAACCCGCTGCCCGAGGCGGGCCTGGAGCGGTTCAAGAACCCGCAGACCCCGCAGGGCATGCTCCGGGGTGCCGCCCTCACCGACCTGTTCCTGAAGATCCGCATCGGTGGTGACCAGGCCCTCTTCCGGCTCCTCAACAAGCTGATCCTCCGGACGGACGGAGCGGTGGACGAGGAGTTCGTACGGGAGCACACGCACGGGTTCGAGGAGTTCGCCGCCGCGGCCGGGGCCGCCGACTGGGACGAGACGCTCGCCGCGACCGGTCTGCGGCGCGACGAGATCGAGCGCGCGCTCGCCATGGTGCTGGCGTCGGAGCGGACCATCGTCTGCTGGGCCATGGGCCTCACCCAGCACAAGCACTCGGTGCCGACCATCCGTGAGGTGGTCAACTTCCTGCTGCTGCGCGGCAACATCGGCCGCCCGGGCGCGGGGGTCTGCCCCGTCCGCGGCCACTCCAACGTGCAGGGCGACCGCACCATGGGCATCTTCGAGCGCCCCTCGGCGGCCTTCCTCGACGCCCTGGACAAGGAATTCGGCATCTCCTCGCCCCGCCACCACGGCTTCGACGTGGTCCGCTCCATCCAGGCGCTGCGGGACGGCGAGGCGAAGGTGTTCTTCGCGATGGGCGGCAACTTCGTCGGGGCCACGCCCGACACGGAGGTCACCGAGGCGGCCGTGCGCCGCGCCCGGCTGACCGTGCACGTGTCGACGAAGCTGAACCGGTCGCACGTGGTCACGGGCGCGCGGGCGCTGATCCTCCCCACGCTGGGCCGCACCGACAAGGACGTGCAGGCGAGCGGCAAGCAGTTCGTCACCGTCGAGGACTCGATGGGCCTGGTCCACGCCTCGCGCGGGAACCTGCCGCCGGCCGGCCCCGAGCTGCTGTCCGAGCCGGCCATCGTGGCGCGCATGGCGCGGGCGGTGCTGGGCGGGGCGTCGGCCACGCCCTGGGAGGAGTTCGAGAAGGACTACGCCACGATCCGCGACCGCATCGCGCGCGTGGTCCCCGGGTTCGAGGACTTCAACACCCGGATCGCCCACCCCGGCGGATTCGCCCTGCCACACGCCCCGCGCGACGAGCGCCGCTTCCCGACCAGCACCGGCAAGGCCAACTTCACCGCCGCGCCCGTGGAGTACCCGAAGGTCCCCGAGGGCCGGCTGCTGCTGCAGACGCTGCGCTCGCACGACCAGTACAACACCACGATCTACGGCCTCGACGACCGCTACCGGGGCATCAAGGGCGGCCGGCGCGTGGTGATGATCCATCCGGACGACGCCCGCGCGCTGGGCCTGGCGGACGGTTCGTACGTTGATCTGGTCAGCGAGTGGCGGGACGGCAGCGAGCGCCGCGCGCCCGGCTTCCGGGTGGTGCATTACCCGACCGCGCGGGGCTGCGCCGCCGCGTACTACCCGGAGACCAACGTCCTGGTGCCGCTGGAGTCGACCGCGGACGTCAGCAACACCCCCGCCAGCAAGTCCGTGATCGTACGTCTGGAACAATCACCGACCGTCTGAGCGTTCGCTTAGGCAGCCGGCGCCCCTGGCCGGCGGCCACACATCAGGGACATGACCGTACGACGATCGGAGCCGGGCCCCATGGGCGAGCAGACCACCGTGAAGTTCCCGCAAGAGGTCATCGACGAGTACAGCGCACTCGGTGTCGACCTGCCCGCCCTCTTCTCCGCCGGGCACCTGGGCAACCGCATGGGCGTGCAGATAGTGGAGGCCTCGGCGGAGCGGGTGGTGGGCACCATGCCCGTCGAGGGCAACACCCAGCCCTACGGGCTGCTGCACGGCGGCGCGTCCGCCGTGCTCGCCGAGACCCTCGGCTCGGTCGGTTCGATGCTGCACGGCGGTGTGTCGAAGATCGCTGTCGGCGTGGACCTGAACTGCACCCACCACCGCGGCGTCCGCAGCGGCGTGGTGACCGGCGTCGCCACCCCCGTGCACCGTGGGCGCTCCACCGCCACGTACGAGATCGTCATCACCGACGAGCAGGACAAGCGGGTGTGCACGGCGCGGCTCACCTGCCTGCTCCGCGAGGTGACCGCCTCCGACGAGCAGCGGGTGCGCGGCACGGACTGACCGCTCGTCAGGAACAGCCGGACGACCGGGCCGCGGACACGATGTCCGCGGCCCGGTCGCATGTCACCGTCAGGCCGACGGCGGACAGGGCGAGCTGATGTAGCAGGTGCCGCAGGAGGTGTAGCCACCGACCACATGGCAGATCTGCCGGAAGTAGAAGCGGTTGCGCTGGTTGCAGTAGCAGATCTTCTCGAAGGTGGTGTCCGCCTGGGCCACGGCCTTGGGCACGAGCCTGCCCAGAATCCTGTCGCCCATCGTCCCCATGAATCCCGTCACTGCCGTTTCCTTTCGAGTACTTACTGCCGGAAAGAAGCAGATTCGACCGTAGCAACGGCAGATACGGCGCTCCGTACAGCTCGTATACACCCGGCGGAAGAGACCGGTCCGGCGACCGTATCCACCGAACCGCCCGATACGCCCATAGGCACTCAACTTCCACGCCCATTGCAAACGGGGCGAACGGGGCGCGACGCACACATGGGTTTCCCCTGCCTCCGGGCAGAAAAAATACATTGACAGGCATTGCGGCGGACGTGCACGATCACACCGACCGGGGGAACCCATGGAGGGTGTCTGTGCCTGTTCTGTTGATTATCGGCGGGCTCCTCCTGGCCCTCATCGGATCCGCCTTGACCGCGTTTCGCATACGCAGCCGGTACACCGTCGTCACCGTGGAAGGCACCAGCATGGCGCCCACGCTTTCCCCCGGGGACCAGGTGGTGGTGGAACGCCGCACCATCGACCAGGTGCGGCCCGGGGACATCGTCGTGCTGCAGCCCCCGCGGAGGACGGGTGACTACGAGCCGGTGAGCGACCGCGCATGGAATATCAAGCGCGCCGCCGCCCTCCCGGGAGACCGCATTCCGGAGGGAATACCCGGCAGCGAGGACCTCCCCGAAGTGCCCGACGGGATGCTGGTGGTGCTCGGCGACAATCCGGACAGCATCGATTCCCGTCACCGGGGATTCTTCGAGGCCGACCGGATCATGGGTGTCGCGGTACGCCGACTGGGCGGCAGCGCCTTGTAAAAAATCACATACCGGGGGACAGCCACAGCATGACCGTCGCATTCCGGGCCCTCGGCCCGCTGGAAATCGTGGACGGTGACCGGACCGTCCGCATAGCCGCCGACAAACAGCGCACCATTCTCGCGATGCTGATCGCCCACCGGGGCAGCGTCGTTTCCGTTCCCGCCCTCCTCGAAGAACTCTGGGGCGGCACACCACCCCGCTCCGCGGTGCCCAATCTGCGCACCTATGTGATGCAGTTGCGCCGGCTCCTGCCGCCCGCCGACGGCGGCACGCACCCCCGGCTGATCACGTCCCGGTCCGGCTACATGCTCCGGGCGGACGACGACGAGACCGACATCGCCCGCTTCGAGGACCTCGTCGAGCGGGCACGGCAGGCGGCGGCCGGGCAGGACCTGGCCCGGGCCGCCCGCTCACTGAGCAGCGCCCTGGCGCTCTGGCACGGGGAACCACTGGAGAACGTCGCCAAAGGACCTGTTCTCGAGGGCATCGCCGCGGCACTCACCGAGCAGTACCTGGGCGCGATCGAGGCACAGGCGGACGTGGCGCTCGCGCGCGGCGCGGGGGCGGCCATGGTCGACACCCTGCGCCGGGCCGTACGCCGGCATCCCCTGCGGGAACGGCTGCGCACCCGCCTGATGCTCGCCCTTTACCACAGCGGTGACACGGCCGGCGCGCTCGCCGCCTTCACCGACGCCCGGGAGACGCTGCGCAATGAACTCGGGCTGGACCCGGGACCGGAGCTGTGCCGCACCCACCAGGCCGTACTGCGCCGGGAACCGGACCTGAGTGCCGTCCCGGAGGCCCCCACCCGGACGACGGCCCCGCCCGCGCACCCCCTCACCGGCACGGTGCCCCGCCAACTCCCCCGCATCCCGGGACCGTTCGCCGGACGGGCGCAGGACACGGCCCGGGTGCGCGACGTCCTGCGCACCCGGGACGGAACGGCCGCCGGGGCCCCGGTCGTGGTGCTGCACGGGCCGGCCGGACGGGGAAAGTCGGCACTGGCCCTGCACGTCGCCCACGCGGCCGCCGCGGACTTCCCCGACGGCCAGCTCTACGTCGACCTCGACAGCCCGCAGGCCGGCGCGGATCCCGTGGACCCGGTCACCGTGCTGCGCCACTTCCTCCGCTCGTTCGGCATGCCCCGGGCCGACGTGCCGGCCGCCCTCTCCGAGGCCTCGGCGTACTACCAGTCCATGGTCGCGGGCCGGCGCGTCCTCGTGGTCGTCGACAACGCCTTCCACCGCGGCCAGGTCCTTCCGCTGCTGCCCGCCGCCCCTGGGTGCGCGGTGCTGGTCACGAGCCGGAGCGTCCTGCCCGCGCTGGACGCGGTGCACGTGCCGGTGCACCCCCTGGACGAAACGGACTCCGTCCGCCTGCTGTCCCTGCTGGTCGGCGACGCCCGCGTCACCGCGGAGCCCCGGGCGGCCCGGGAGATCGCGCGGCTCTGCCACGGCAACCCCCTCGCCCTCAGCATCGCCGGTGCCCGTTGCGCCGGCCGCCCCCAGGGCACCCTCGCCGGTCTCGCCGCCCGGCTGCGCGACCCGGCACGCACGCTCGACGAATTACGGGTCGCCGACCTGGCGATGCGCTCGTCGTACGCCAGGAGCTACCGGCAGCTGTCGGCCCACGATCCCGAGCACCGCGCCGCGGCCCGGGCCTTCCGGCGGCTGTGCACCCTCGGGTCGCCCTTCAGCGCGACGCGCGCCGCCGAGGCCATCGGCGCCGCGCTGCCGGCCACCGAGCGGGCCCTGGACTGCCTGGTGACGGTCGGGCTGCTCACTCCGGTCGCACACGAAGGGTTCCGGATGCCGGACCTCGCGGGCCTGTACGCCCGGGAGCTCGCCGCCCGCGACCGGGCGCGCTGCGGCGAGCTGGTGCTCAGCCGACCGGCGAACTGACCGCGGGCGGCAGCTCCGCCGCCGGCGCCTCCGGCCGGTCCGGTGCCTCCCCGGGAGCCGGTGCGTCCCCGGCGTCCGGTGCGTCCTGGTCGCGATAGCCCTCGGCCTGGATGGCGAACAGGCGGGCGTACTCGCCCTCCCGGGCCATGAGCTGCTCGTGCGTGCCCCGTTCCACGATCCGGCCGCCCTCCAGGACCACGATCGCATCCGCCTCGCGGACCGCGCCGAGCCGGTGGGAGACGAGCAGGCTGGTGCGCCCCGCCCGGTGTTCCCGCAGCCGGGCGTGGATCTCCGCCTCCGCCTGGGCGTCCAGTCCGGCACTCGGCTCGTCCAGGACGAGCAGGTCCCGGTCGTCGCGCAGCAGCGTGCGGGCCAGCGCCAGACGCTGCCACTGGCCGCCGGAGAGCACGACCCCGGACTGCGGGTCACCCTCGGCGTGGTCGGCGAAGATGCGGCTGAGCAGCGTGTCGTAACCGCGGGGAAGCCCTTCCACGGTGGTGTCGACATCGGCGCGCCGGGCGGCCTTCCGCAGCCTCGGCCGGTCGTCGAGCGCCTCCAGTTCCCCCACGCCGATGTTCTCCGCCGCCGTCAGGTCGTAACACATGTAGTCCTGGAACAGCACGCCCATACGACGGCGCAGTTCGGCGGGCGGCACCTCGCGGATGTCCACGCCGTCCCAGAGGATCGCCCCTTCCGTCGGATCGTAGAAACGGCAGAGCAGCTTGATCAGGGTGCTTTTCCCCGCGCCGTTGAGCCCGACGAGGGCGACCGCGCTTCCGTGCGGAATGGTCAGGTCGACGCCCCGCAGAATCCACGAATGGCCCTCGGCATAACGGAACCAGACCCCCCGCAATTCGATGCCCCGGCGCAATGCCGGCAGTCGCCCCGCCGGGTCCGCCGACGGCAGGTCGTCGGGGAGCGACATCACCTTGTCGTGGTATCCGAAGAGGAGAAGCGCCTCGTGCGCCATGGCGACGTTGTCCACCAGCCCCGTCAACGCAACCTGCGTACCGGCCACGGCGGCGACGAACGCGGTCACGTCGCCCACGCTCAGGGCGCCGGTCGTCGCGGCCCGTACCGCCCACACGAGTCCGAGCCCCGCGACCACCGTGGACAGCAGCGCGAGGAGGGACTGCGTCCGGGCCTCCTGCTGGTCCAGCCGCTGTTCGCCCTCCTGCCGGGTCGCGAGCTCGGTGAGCATCCGCCCCTTGAGGAAGTCGCCCAGTCCGAACAGCCGGGTCTCCTTCGCGCTGCGGACATCGGTGAGCAGCAGCGAGTAGAAGACCTGGCGCCGGACCGCCGGGGAGACCCCGGCGAGCATGCCGACCCTGCGCCGGGACAGGGACAGCCGTGCGAGGAGCGCGGGCACGGCGGCCACGGTGACCAGTGCGGCCATCGGCGGGCTCAGCAGCGACAGCGTCCCGAGCAGGCTCACGAGTGTGATGATGTTGCGCGCGGTGTCGAAGAGGCCCGTGGTGACGGGGCCGAGCCCTCCACCGGTCGCCTGCATGGCCATGCTGAGGTCGTTGCGGAATTCCGGGTTCTCGAACCGCGACAGCCCTTGGAGCCGGTTGACGGCGCCGTACAGCCGGTCCTGCATCAGGCGTTCGAGGCGGCGGCCCAGTTCGTTCTGCACGTAGCCGCTCAGGTGCGGCAGCACCCCGGCCGCGAGCCCCACGGCGGCCAGGCCCGCGGCCCGGTCCAGCACCTGGTCGGGCCGTCCGCCGGCGAGGTCGTCCACGACGAGCTTCGTGAGCCACGCCGTGGCCGTGGGCAGCAGGCCGAGGACGACGGTGATCAGCGAGTACGCCAGCGCGTGCCACCGTCCCGCCCGCCAGCACAGCAGCCAGGCGACCCCGAGGTACCGCAGGGTCCGGCGCGGCCCGGCCGTGCCCGACCGCCCGGCGGGCCCGGCCTGCGGTCCGGTCCCCGCGCTCACGCCGCGGGCGCCGGCTCGGGCAGCTCGGCCAGCTCGGTGGTCGCCTGCACCACGGAGCCGTCCGGGTCGACCAGGACGAAGGTGGGGAATGCCTGGATGCCGAGGTCGTCGGCGACGGCGTGGGCGTCGTCACCGCGCATCACCACCGCGTCCGGGCCCACCGCGCCGATCAGCTCGTCGGCACGCGCCCCGTCGCCGGACACCACCGCCAGGGCGCTGTGCCGGCGGGCCCGGGCGGCGAACTTCGGCGCGTGGTCGTGGCAGGTGTCGCACTGCGCGTCGAAGAAGGCCACGAGGGTGGCACCGTACGCCCGGGCGGCCTCGGGAAGCCGGTGGCCCACCAGCATGCCCGGGTCGTACGAGGAGAAGCCGGGCCGGCCCGCCAGCCGTTCGAGTTCCGCGGTGTGCTCGCGCAGTCGGCGCAGCACCGCGAAGGTGAGCAGCAGGTCGAACAGGCACAGCACACCGACCAGGACGACGGCTGCGATCAGGAAGGGCATGAAGGAGACCTCACTTGTGGACGGCGCGTGGACGGGCGGCGGCCGGGGCCGGCCGGCCGGAGCGGAACAGGGCGGCCAGGTCGTCGAGCCGGGCGACCAGCAGCGCCGCGACGGCCGCCGCGACCGCCGCGACCGCGCCGCCGCCGGCATGAGCCGGCCATCCGGCGGCGGGCACGGCGGTCACGACCGCGAAGCCGGCCGCGCCCGTGCCGGCCAGGATCAGGTTGCGGACCACGTGGAGCGGCCCCAGCGGAGTGGCCGAAGCCCCGAAGCAGCGGCACGGGGCGCGGCGTCCGTTGCGCAGCGCCACCACGATCCCCGCGGTGAACGCGAGCAGCAGGAGCACCGCGGCGGCCAGCCCGAGGGCCGCCGTCCGCGCGGGCACGAGCAGCAGGAGCACCGCGATCTCCCCGGCGATCACCGCCGCGGCGGCCGCCGACGACACCTTCCGCGGGAGGAGCCGCAGGTCCGTGATCGACCGGGCGAAGGAGTCGAACGCGGTTCTGCTGCGTACTTTTCCGGCGAGCGCCAGCAGGAAGACACCGAACAGGAGAATCCGGCATGCGAAGGCGACATAGGTCATGCGCGAAGTCCTCGAATGTGATGCGCGAGGACGGACGGCCCGGACCGTGCCGGTGCCGCCCGCCCGCACTTCTGTTCTGTCAGCAGCCGATGTAGCGGACGTTCTCGCACTTGCCGCACGAGGTCCTTCCGCCCACCACGTGACACAGGCGGTAGATCTTGCGCCAGTCGGCGGTGCAGTAGCAGTACTCCCACCAGCTGGTGTCCGCGGATGCGGTCGCCTTCGGCACGAAATGCTCGAGCACCCGGTCCGCGACCTTGCTCAATGACGGCATCATGAACTCCCCTCCTCCTTTCGGCCGACGGTACTCACGCGCCATAGACCGGCCCGTACAGCGGACATACAGCGGCCGCCGGCGCCGCGCCCGCACCGGTGCGGGGAGCCGCGGACCGCCGCCTCACCCCCCGGCCGGGGGCGCCACCGGAAGCGTCACGCTGCTGAGCCCGGCCCGTACCGTCATCCGCGTGCCCGCCGGGTGGCGCAGCGTGTAGTCGTGGTCGGTGGAGATCAGCACCACGCCCAGCCGGTGCCCCTTCTCGACGACGTGGTCCTGGGGCTGCATGGCCCACCGCAGCCGGTACTCGCGGCCTTCGACGACCGGCGACTGCCGGGCGTCCGACTCGCGGTTGCGGATGTCGAGCCAGCCCCGGGTCACGATCTTGAAGTCGGCCGTCTCGGTGCGGTGCTTCGTCCGGTACGTGCAGCCGGTGTCGCCGGGAATGCCCTCGCCGTAGCAGACGAGCCGGGAGGTGTCCTGGACGGTGCCGGCGACCGCCCGGGTGGCGGTCCCGTAGTCGACGAGCAGCGCCGTCGTGTAAGGGGAGGTGCCGTCCAGCGAGGCCCGCACCGACACCTCGGGCGCACCGTTGAGGCGCAGGTCGCGCTGGAGGGGTGCCGTCGTCCAGGCGAGGCGGTTGGGGTGGGCGGTGCCGGGATCGGCGACGAGCTGCTCGGCGCGCAGGGTGCGGCCGGCGTCGTACAGCGTCCGCAGGGCCGGACGGCCGGGGAGCGGTGACAGGCCGCCGTCGGCGTTCAGCCGCAGCGTCACCCGCCGGGTGCCGGGCGCCGGCCAGGCCGGCTGCTGCCGCCAGCTGAAGTCGGCCTGCTCGACGTCGACCGCGGGTTCGTCGAGGGCACCGTTGTCCAGGCCGTACAGCCAGAAGTCGAACCACTGGTGCAGCTGCCGCAGCCATTCCTCCATGCGCAGGGGCATGGGGTTGTTGTGCCCGGCCTGGTGCAGCCACAGTTTGCGCGGGACGCCGTGCCGGCCGAGGGCCTCCCACAGCCGCGCGGTGTGCCGGGTCTTGACGTTCCAGTCGTTGAGGCCGTGGACGAGGAAGACCCCGGCCTTGATCTTCCGTGCATCGGGCAGGTAGTCCCGCTCGCGCCAGAAGGGGCTGTAGTCGCCGGTGATCCGGTCCTGCCCGGCGGTGAGGCGGTCCAGGACGGGCTTGCAGATCTCGCGGTCGGCGCGGCTGTAGACGGCCTTGGCCAGGACGTCGGTGTCCTCGCCCTGGAAGCCGCCGGGTGCGACGACGCCGCCGCCGGCCCGGTAGTAGTCGTACCAGGAGGAGATCCCGGCGATCGGGACGACGGCCTTCAGGCCCTCGACGCCGGTGGCGGCCACGGCGGTGGGCAGAGTGCCGTTGTACGAGATCCCCATCATCGCCGCGTTGCCGGTGGACCAGTCGGCCCGTACCGGCCGGCCGTCGGGGTCCCAGCCGCGGGCCCGTCCGTTCAGCCAGTCGACCGCCGCCTTGGCGCCGAGTGTCTCCTCGCGGCCGCCGGAGGTGGGGCAGCCGGTCGAGTCGCCCGTTCCGACGCTGTCGACCTGGGCCACGGCGTACCCGCGGGGCAGGAAATAGTTGTCGGTGTAGCCCGGGAAGACGACCGAGGAGGCGGAGACGGCGGCGCCGGTGGGCAGCTCGGTGCCCTGCAGAAGCCCCGGAAGGCCCTTGTGCCCCTTACCGCCGGGCAGGCCGTCCTCCTCCAGGTCGACCTCGTGGAAGGGGACGTCGTTGCCGCCGCCCCAGTAGGGACTCGCTTCGATGATCGTGGCGACCCGGAGTCCGGTGTCCGTTTCGCGGGGTCGCAGGATCCTCATCCGGACGGTGTCCCGCTTGCCGTCCTCGTCACTGTCCGTCTCCGTTTCGACGTCGACCAGCTGGTGGACGGCGTCCGCGCGGGAGAAGACCGGGCGGGTCTGCCCGTCGGTGATGCGCAGTGCCGGAGCCTCGGCCGCGCCGGCCTGCGCGGCCGGTGCGGGCAGCGCCGCGACCAGTAATCCGGCCAGGGCCGTGAGGCCGATCCGGCGGTGGGTGCGGTAGGGGCGTACGTCGTCGCGTACGCGCTGGGGTCTCGCCATCGTGCCTGCCTCCAGGGGGCCGCGGGGGTGACGATCACGCGGTGGGCGCGGGTGACATTCCATCGCTTCCACCTCAGCGGCACCAGACCCAACACCCGGACAAGCAAAGGCCATTGCGTGACCCATGGTGACCGCCTAGCGTGCGCGGCATGAGGTTCAGGGACACGCGCGGAGCCGGTTCACGACGCGCCGCGACCGGCTTCGCGGTCCCGGCCGTTCTGCTCATCCTCCTTTCAGCAGGCGGGTGTTCGGATTCCGGATCCCCCGCACCGCACAGCAGCACACCGGCCGACATCTGCACCGGTCTCGTCTCCTATTGGGCCAAGGAGGCATTGAAAGGCAGCACTTGGGCAGGGCTGGACTGGGAACAGAAGGGCCTGTCCAACGAGCAGCTGGAGATCCATGACGACGTGCTCTCCGAAGCCCGCGCGACCGACCGGCGCGAGGGGCGGGAGGCGGCCGAACGCCTCGTCGACCGGGAGACCCGGCGCCGCTGCGAGGCGGCCCGGGGAGCGACCGGCAGCTCCGAGAACTGGCGCCCTCCGGCCACCCCCGGGACCGGCCCCGGCACCGGATCACAGCGGCCGAAAAGACACGCACCGATGTAACACTGCGTAACAGTGGCGCAATGAGGAACCGGGGCCGCCGCACCGGCCGCACCGGCACCCCGAACGGGCCCGCGACCCCCCGCCAGGCCCGTCCGGGCCCACACCCCTGTCAGGACCAAGATCCGCTCAAGCCCCTTAGCGGAACTGGGCGTTCTCACTATGTGGGCAACCTGGGGCGACCGGAAAGCCCGGATGTGTCCACACCACCAGCACCGACTCTCCCCTCCGGCATAACAAGACAGTCACATCCTGACGTTCCCTGGTCCCGTACTCCCCCACCTGCGCCTAGAGTCACCGCCAGTCACCGCGCCGCCGGGCGCGTCTGCTGCACGGACCCGTACCAACCCAGTGCGTACCAACCCAGTGCGGCCCGGCGACCACACGGCACCTCAACTCCGAGGAGGCCGCGCCAGGGAAAGGATTCAACGTGCGACAGCGTTCCTTGCTCATACTCACCACCGTGATCACCACGGGGGCACTCACCCTCACCGCCTGTGGGTCCCGCGACGACAGCAAGGGCGGTAAGGACAGCAGCGGCGGCAAGACGACCGTGGTCATCGGCGTCGACGCCCCGCTCACCGGATCGCTTTCCGCGCTCGGCCAGGGCATCAAGAACTCCGTGGACCTGGCGGTCAAGACCGCCAACAAGAACAACGAGGTCCCGGGCGTCGAGTTCAAGATCGAGGCCCTCGACGACCAGGCCGTCCCGGCCTCCGGACAGGCCAACGCCACCAAGCTCGTCGGCAACAAGGACGTCATCGGCGTCGTCGGCCCGCTGAACTCCGGCGTCGCCCAGTCCATGCAGGGCGTGTTCGAGAAGGCCGGCGTCACGCAGGTCTCCCCCGCCAACACCAACCCGGCCCTCAGCCAGGGCGACAACTGGGGCAAGGGCGAGTTCAAGCGCCCCTTCAAGACCTACTTCCGCACCGCCGCCACCGACGTCGTCCAGGGCAAATTCGCCGCCCAGTACCTCTTCAACGACGCCAAGAAGCGCAAGGTCTACGTCGTCGACGACAAGCAGACCTACGGCGCCGGCCTCGCCGCGATCTTCTCCAAGGAGTTCGAGCGCCTCGGCGGCAAGGTCGTCGGCACCGACCACGTGACGGTCAAGGAGACCGACTTCTCCAGCACCGCCGACAAGGTCAAGAGCTCCGGCGCCGACTCCGTCTACTTCGGCGGCCAGTACCCCGAGGGCGGCCTGCTCTCCGACCAGATCAAGAAGACGGGCGCCAAGATCCCCACCATGGGTGGCGACGGCATCTACGACCCCGCCTTCATCAGCGCCTCCGGCGTCGCGAACGACGGTGACCTCGCGACCTCCATCGGCTACCCGGTCGAGAAGCTCCCGACGGCCAAGAAGTTCATCGACGACTACAAGGCCGCCGGCTACAAGGACCCGTACGCGGCGTACGGCGGCTACTCCTACGACGCCGGCTGGGCCATCATCCAGGCCGTCAAGGCCGTCGTCGCCGCCAACGACGGCAAGCTCCCCACCGACGCCCGCGAGAAGGTCGTCGAGGCCATGGCCAAGGTCTCCTTCGACGGCGTGACCGGCAAGGTCGCCTTCGACGAGTACGGCGACACCACGAACAAGCAGCTCACCGTCTACAAGGTGGAAGGGACCACCTGGAAGGACGTCAAGAGCGCCACGTTCGAGGACTGATCCGCCGCACCGCCCCGCTCCACCTGATCCAAGCCGCGCGAGGGCGCAAACAGCGCCCTCGCGCGGTGTCATATCCGACAAGCTCATCGGAGGCCCTGCGGTGAACGAACTGCCGCAACAGCTGGCCAACGGCCTTGCCCTCGGCGCCCTTTATGGCCTCATAGCCATCGGGTACACGATGGTGTACGGCATCGTCCAGCTCATCAACTTCGCCCACGGCGAGATCTTCATGATCGGGGGCTTCGGCGCCCTCACTGCATACCTCGTACTCCCCAGCGGGACATCCCTCCTGGTGGCCATCCCGCTCATGATCGTCGGCGGCGCCCTCGCCTCCGTCGCCGTGGCCACCGCCGCCGAACGCTTCGCCTACCGCCCCCTGCGCAGCGCACCCCGGCTGGCCCCGCTGATCACGGCGATCGGCCTCTCGATCGTCCTCCAGCAGCTCGTCTGGGGCTTCTACCCCGACGCGAAGAAGCCGCGCAGCTTCCCCGAGTTCCAGGGCGAGTCGTTCAAGCTCCTCGACAACCTGTACATCCAGCGCGCCGACCTCTTCGTCCTCGTCCTCGCCCCCCTGTGCATGCTCGCCCTCGGCCTCTTCGTCTCCAAGAGCCGCAGCGGCCGCGCCATGCAGGCCACGGCACAGGACCCGGACACCGCGAAGCTGATGGGCATCAACACCGACCGCATCATCGTGATGGCCTTCGCCATCGGCGCCGCCTTCGCCGCGGTCGCCGCGGTCGCCTACGGACTCGACAAGGGCCAGATCAACTTCGAGATGGGCTTCATCCTCGGACTCAAGGCCTTCACCGCCGCCGTCCTCGGCGGCATCGGCAACATCTACGGCGCGATGGTCGGCGGAGTCGTCCTCGGCCTCGCCGAGTCCCTCTCGATCGCCTACATCGAAGAGATCCCCGGCATGCAGCAGCTCGGCGGCGGCGCCTGGGCCAACGTCTGGGCATTCGTACTTCTCATCGTCGTGCTCCTCGTCAGGCCGCAGGGCCTGCTCGGCGAGCGCGTCGCGGATCGGGCGTGAGAGCCATGACAACCGACACCCTCAAGGTCACCGACGCCACCCCGGCCGACGACACCTCCCGTGTCACCACGCTGCGCTGGACCATCGCCGCCGGCGGCCTGGCCACCATCGCCAGCACCTTCCTCGCCTGGACCTACACCGACGCCTTCCCCGGCGACCTCACCGTCTACGGGTACCCCGGCGGTCTCCAGGTCCTCACCCTGGTCGCCGGCCTCCTCACCGTCGTGTACGCCCTCGCCGCACTCGATGTCCGGGGCCTGCGCTGGCTCGCGCCCACCGGCACCACCAAGGCCCTGCAACTGCTGGCCCTCGGCGCCTTCGGCACCACCTGGTTCACCGTGATCGCCATCGCGGTCGAACTCGGCGGGCTCGCGCACCTCGACCCCGGCGCCTACGTGGCAGCGGTCGCCTCCGCCATCCCCGCCGTCGCCTTCCTCCTCCCCGACGACACCCGCAAGGCCCAGCGGCCCAAGGCACTGCCCTCCTGGGCCGAGATCCTCGTGATCGTCGCCGCCTTCGGCCTCGGCCTGTACGTCGTCACCTACGGCATCGACACCGAGTACGCCGAACTCTTCACCGGCTACCTCATCACCACCGGCTTCGCCATCGCCGCCATCTTCAAGGCCGGCCTCATGGCACGGCTCTCGGCCCTCACCGCGAAGTACCGGTCCATCACGGTGGCCGCCGCGTTCGTCGCCGCCGCGGCCTTCCCCTTCACCCAGACCACCGACCAGTTCACCCTGATCGCGGTCAACATCCTCATCTTCGCCACCGTCGCCCTCGGCCTGAACATCGTCGTCGGCCTCGCCGGCCTGCTCGACCTCGGATACGTCGCATTCCTCGGCGTCGGCGCGTACACCGCGGCCCTGGTCTCCGGCACCACCGCCTCCGCCTTCGACATCCAGTTCCCGTTCTGGGCCGCCGTCCTCACCGGCGCCGTCGTGTCCCTCGTCTTCGGTGTCGTCATCGGCGCCCCGACCCTGCGGCTGCGCGGCGACTACCTCGCCATCGTCACCCTCGGCTTCGGCGAGATCTTCCGCATCGCCGTCGGCAACCTGGACGGCGTCTCCGGCCCCCAGGTCACCAACGGCCCCAACGGCATCCCCAACATCCCCGACCTCGTCTTCTTCGGGTACGACTTCGGCGAGTCCCACACCATCCTCGGCTTCGAGCTCGGCTCGTACGCCAACTACTACCTGCTGATGCTGCTCGCGATGATCCTCGTGGTCCTCGTCTTCAGCCGCGCCGGCAACTCCCGCATCGGCCGGGCCTGGGTCGCCATCCGCGAGGACGAGACCGCCGCCACCGCCATGGGCATCAACGGCTTCCGGGTCAAGCTCATCGCCTTCGCCCTGGGCGCCACCCTCGCCGGCGTGGCCGGCACCGTCCAGGCACACGTCCAGAGCACCGTGGTCCCGGAGATGTACGTCTTCGCCGGCCCCGTACCGCCCAACTCGGCGTTCCTCCTGGCCGCCGTCATCCTCGGCGGCATGGGCACCATCAGCGGACCGCTCATCGGCGCCGCCCTGCTCTACATGATCCCGGCGAAGCTCCAGTTCCTCCAGGACTACCAGCTCCTCGGCTTCGGCATCGCGCTCATCATCCTGATGCGCTTCCGCCCCGAGGGCCTCATCGCCAACCGCCGCGCCCAGCTCGAATACCACGAGACCGGCCAACTCGACGTACCCGACGACAAGCTGCCCGACTCCGCCGTCGGCACCACGAAGGCGGGGGCGTGAACGACATGACGACCACCACCACGACCAAGACCGCAGAGGCCGCCCCGGTCCTCGAAGCCAGCGGCGTCACCATGCGCTTCGGCGGCCTCACCGCCGTGCGCTCGGTCGACCTCACCGTCCGCGAGGGCGAGATCGTCGGTCTCATCGGCCCCAACGGCGCCGGCAAGACCACCTTCTTCAACTGCCTCACCGGCCTCTACATCCCCACCGAGGGCAAGGTCTCCTACAAGGGCACCGTGCTGCCGCCCAAGCCCCACCTCGTCACCCAGGCAGGCATCGCCCGCACCTTCCAGAACATCCGGCTCTTCGCCAACATGACGGTCCTGGAGAACGTCCTCGTCGGACGCCACACCCGGACCAAGGAAGGGCTCTGGTCCGCACTGCTGCGCGGCCCCGGCTTCAAGAAGGCCGAAGCCGCCTCGCACGCCCGGGCCATGGAACTGCTGGAGTTCATCGGCCTGGAGCACAAGGCCGACCACCTCGCCCGCAACCTCCCCTACGGCGAGCAGCGCAAGCTGGAGATCGCCCGCGCCCTCGCGAGCGAGCCCGGCCTGATCCTGCTCGACGAGCCCACGGCCGGCATGAACCCGCAGGAGACGCGGGCCGCGGAGGAACTCATCTTCGCGATCCGCGACAAGGGCATCGCCGTGCTCGTCATCGAGCACGACATGCGCTTCATCTTCAACCTCTGCGACCGGGTGGCCTGCCTCGTCCAGGGCCAGAAGCTCATCGAGGGCACGCCGTCCGTCGTCCAGGGCGACGAGCGCGTCGTCGCCGCGTACCTCGGCACCCCCTTCGAGGGCGAACCGGGCGCGGAGGAGGCGGCGGAGGTCGCCGCGGCGGAGACGGCGGCAGGCACGGACGCCCCGGAGGCGGCTGCCGCCGCCGAGGCCCCGGAGGGCCCGAAGGCTGCGGACACCGACGCGACGGACACCCCGGAGACCGACGCGTCCGGTGACACCGACGCACCGGCGGAGGCCGCGGCCGCCGCCGGCACCGCGTCCGGAGCCGCCGCCACCGCCGCCGAGGCGGCCGCGGTGGCCCAGCAGGCCGAGGAAGCCGAGGAGGCCGAGGAGGCCGAGCAGGCCGAGCAGGCCGAAGCCGCGACCGAGGCCGAGGCCGCCGACGGCGAAGCTGCCGACGGCGACGGCGAAGCAGCCCGCCCCGAGGCGGCGGACAGCGACGCCACCGCGGACCCCGACACCTCCGCGGACAGCACCACCACCGAAGGAGACACCAAGTGACCGCACTCCTCGAAGTCGAGGACCTCAGGGTCGCCTACGGCAAGATCGAAGCCGTCAAGGGCATCTCCTTCTCGGTCCAGGCCGGCCAGGTCGTCACCCTCATCGGCACCAACGGCGCCGGCAAGACCACCACGCTGCGCACCCTCTCCGGGCTCCTCAAGCCCTCCGGCGGCAAGATCCACTTCGACGGGCAGGTGCTCAACGGCATCCCCGCCCACAAGATCGTCGCCCTGGGCATGGCCCACTCCCCCGAAGGCAGGCACATCTTCCCCCGCCTGTCCATCGCCGAGAACCTCCAGCTCGGCGCCTTCCTGCGCAGCGACAAGGCCGGCATCGAAAAGGACATCCAGCGCGCCTACGACCTCTTCCCCATCCTCGGGGAACGCCGGAAGCAGGCCGCGGGCACCCTGTCCGGCGGTGAGCAGCAGATGCTCGCCATGGGCCGGGCGCTCATGTCCCAGCCCAAGCTGCTCATGCTCGACGAGCCCTCCATGGGCCTCTCCCCGATCATGATGCAGAAGATCATGGAAACGATCAGCGCGCTCAAGGCCCAGGGCACCACCATCCTGCTCGTCGAGCAGAACGCCCAGGCCGCGCTCTCCCTCGCGGACCAGGCGTACGTGATGGAGACCGGCACGATCAAGCTGTCGGGCACCGGTCAGGACCTGCTCCACGACGAGTCCGTCCGCAAGACGTACCTCGGCGAGGACTGAGCCCCACGACCACGAAAGGGCCCGCCCCGCGCGCATCACTGCCGCGGGGCGGGCCCCTTCGTACGTCCGGGCGCGTACGTCCGGGCGGGCCTACTGGCCCTTCGCCGCCTTCTTCTCCTCGGCGTCCTCGATGACCGCCTCCGCCACCTGCTGCATCGACATGCGCCGGTCCATCGACGTCTTCTGGATCCAGCGGAACGCGGCGGGCTCCGACAAGCCGTACTGCGTCTGCAGGATGCTCTTCGCCCGGTCCACCAGCTTCCGCGTCTCCAGCCGCTGCGCGAGGTCGGCGACCTCCTTCTCCAGCGCCTTCAGCTCCGCGAACCGCGACACCGCCATCTCGATGGCCGGTACGACGTCGCTCTTGCTGAACGGCTTGACCAGGTACGCCATGGCCCCGGCGTCCCGCGCCCGCTCCACGAGCTCGCGCTGCGAGAAGGCGGTGAGCATCAGCACCGGCGCGATGGACTCGCCCGCGATCTTCTCGGCGGCGGAGATCCCGTCGAGGACGGGCATCTTCACGTCCAGGATCACCAGATCGGGCCGGTGCTCGCGGGCCAGCTCGACGGCGCGGGCGCCGTCACCGGCCTCGCCGACGACGGAGTAGCCCTCCTCCTCGAGCATCTCTTTCAGGTCGAGGCGGATGAGGGCCTCGTCCTCGGCGATGACCACGCGGGTCGTCATCGGCGGGACGTGCGACATGTCGTCGTCGGCGATGGGCTGGGGCGACTCGGGGGCGGTCACGTAGGCTCCTCGTTCCAAGGCTGGTACAGCTCCCCATGAGCCTACCTAGCTACGGTATGGTGGACACGCAGCGGGTCGAGGTTAACCTTCGATTCTGCGAGCCCCGGTAGCCCAATTGGCAGCAGGCAATGGATTCAAAACCCATACAGTGTCGGTTCGAGTCCGACCCGGGGCACTTTTCCTTCGATTCCATGGTCGCGATCTGAGCGCCTGGCCCCACTCGAACGCGGTAACTTCGCCCGGTTCCCCCCGCACCCGGCAACGGGGCCGCAATTCTCGACCGCATGTACGACGTGCGCACCCGCAGACACGCCCTCGCGCTGGTCGAGCAGGGCCGGAGCCTCAATTCCGTCAGCAAGGAGACCGGCATTTCGCGGGCCGCCCTCCGCGCCTGGCGGACGCGGATCGAGCCGCTGGTCCCCAACGGCGAGCCCTGCCCCAGATGCCGGGACGCGCCGGGCGAGCCCGAGGACCCGGCCGCGTACGCCTATCTCCTGGGCCTCTACCTGGGTGACGGCTGCCTGAGCGCGCACCGCAGGGGCGTCCACTACCTGCGCATCGCCTGCGCGAACAGCTGGCCCGGCCTGATCGATGCCTGCGAAGAAGCGATGCGGTCCGTCCGCCCGTACAACAGCGTCCACCGCGTGCAGCACGACGGGTACGTCTCCGTCGCGTGTGCCAGCAAGCACTGGACGTGCCTCTTCCCCCAGCACGGCCCCGGCAGGAAGCACGAGCGCCGCATCGCGCTGGAGGGGTGGCAGCAGGACATCGTCGACACGCATCCGTGGGGGTTCGTCCGGGGGCTCATCCACTCCGACGGGTGCCGGATCACCAACTGGACCACGCGCAGGGTCGGCGGCGCGGTGAAGCGCTACGAATATCCGCGGTACTTCTTCACCAACGTGTCCGACGACATCCGGCGGCTCTGCACCGACACCCTCGACCGGCTCGGGGTCGAGTGGACGCGCTGCTCACGGGGCGGGAACCCGTACAACATCTCCGTCGCCCGACGGGCGTCCGTCGCGTTGATGGACGCCCACGTCGGGCCGAAGCACTGAGGTCGCGTCACGTGACCCGGTCGCCGATGCGGTGGACGCGGACCAGGTTCGTGGAGCCGGGGACGCCGGGCGGGGAGCCGGCGGTGATGACGACGAGGTCGCCCTCGCGGCAGCGGCCGATCCGGGTGAGCTGTTCGTCGACCTGCGCGACCATCGCGTCGGTCGAGTCCACGTGCGGGCCGAGGAAGGTCTCCACGCCCCAGGTGAGGGTGAGCTGGGAGCGGGTGGCCGGGTCCGGGGTGAAGGCGAGCAGGGGGATCGGGGAGCGGTAGCGGGAGAGGCGCTTGACCGTGTCGCCGGACTGGGTGAAGGCGACGAGGTACTTGGCGCCGAGGAAGTCGCCCATCTCGGCGGCGGCGCGGGCGACGGCGCCGCCCTGGGTGCGGGGCTTGTTGCGTTCGGTCAGGGGGGTGAGGCCCTTGGCGAGGATGTCCTCCTCGGCGGCTTCGACGATGCGGCCCATGGTGCGGACCGTTTCGATGGGGTACCTGCCGACGCTGGTCTCGCCGGAGAGCATGACGGCGTCGGTGCCGTCGATGACGGCGTTGGCGACGTCGCTGGCCTCGGCGCGGGTGGGGCGGGAGTTGTCGATCATCGAGTCGAGCATCTGGGTGGCGACGATGACCGGTTTGGCGTTGCGCTTGGCGAGTTTGACGGCGCGCTTCTGGACGATCGGTACCTGTTCGAGGGGCATTTCGACGCCGAGGTCGCCGCGGGCGACCATGATGCCGTCGAAGGCGGCGACGATGTCGTCGATGTTGTCGACGGCCTGCGGCTTTTCGATCTTGGCGATGACGGGGACGCGGCGGCCCTCTTCGTCCATGACCCGGTGGACGTCCTCGATGTCGCGTCCGCTGCGGACGAAGGAGAGGGCGATGACGTCGGCGCCGGTGCGCAGGGCCCAGCGGAGGTCGTCGATGTCCTTTTCGGAGAGGGCGGGGACGGAGACGGCGACGCCGGGAAGGTTGAGGCCCTTGTTGTCGGAGACCATGCCGCCTTCGACGACGGTGGTGTGGACGCGGGGGCCGTCGACGGAGGTGACTTCGAGGGCGACGCGGCCGTCGTCGACGAGGATGCGTTCGCCGGGGGTGACGTCGCCGGCGAGGCCGTCGTAGGTGGTGCCGCAGAGGTGGCGGTCGCCTTCGACGGCTTCGACGGTGATGGTGAACGTGTCGCCGCGTTCGAGGAGTACGGGGCCTTCGCGGAAGCGTCCGAGGCGAATCTTCGGGCCTTGAAGGTCGGCGAGTACGCCGACGCTGCGGCCGGTTTCGTCGGAGGCTTTGCGTACGTGCTGGTAACGCTCCTCGTGCTCGGCGTAGGAGCCGTGGCTGAGGTTGAGGCGGGCGACGTCCATTCCGGCCTCGACCAGTGCCTTGATCTGGTCGTATGTGTCGGTGGCGGGCCCCAGGGTACAGACGATTTTTGCTCGGCGCATGGTTCGACCCTAGGGCTTACCGGCGGGTAGAGAATTGGCCGCGCATGACGACTCAACAACCTTTCCGTGAAAGGTTATTGACAAGTGTTGAATTGTGCGGGGGCCCGCTCCGATGAGCGTCGTTCAGGGGGTGTCGTCTCATGAGACGAGATAGCCGCGCAGCCCCTTGGAGCGGCTGGGGTGGCGGAGTTTCGACATGGTCTTGGCTTCGATCTGCCGGATGCGTTCCCGGGTGACGCCGTAGACCTTGCCTATGTCTTCGAGGGTGCGCGGCTCGCCGCCGTCGAGGCCGTACCGGAGGGTGATGACGCCGGCTTCGCGTTCGGTGAACTTGCCGAGGAGGGCGCGGAGGTGGGCGCGCAGGAGGTCGGCGCCGACGACGTCCTCGGCGGTGGGGGTGGTGGTGTCCTCGATGACGTCGCCCAGTTCGCCGTCACCGGCGGCGTCACCGAGGGGGGTGTGGAGGGAGACGGGGGTGCGGTCGTAGCGCTGGAGCCGGGTGACGCGTTCGGCGGTGATGTCGAGGGCGGTGGCGAGTTCGCGGGGTGTGGGTTCGCGGTCGAGGGTGGCGGTCAGGTCGTGCCGGACGCGGGCGAGCCGGTTGATCTCCTCGACCATGTGGACGGGGATGCGGATGGTGCGGGACTGGTCGGCGAGGGCGCGGCCGATGGCCTGTTTGATCCACCAGGTGGCGTAGGTGGAGAGCTTGAAGCCCTTGGTCGGGTCGAACTTCTCGATGGCGCGGAGGAGGCCGAGGTTGCCTTCCTGGACGAGGTCGGCGAAGGGGAGGCCGCGGTTCGTGTGGCGTTTGGCGACGGAGACGACGAGGCGGAGGTTGGCCTCCAGCATGTGGTTCTTGGCGCGGCGCCCGTCGCGGACGAGGTGTTCGAGTTCGGGGGTGGGGGTGCCGGTGGCGGCGATGCGTTCTTCGGCGCGGAGGCCGGCCTGGACGCGGTGGCCCAGTTCGACTTCCTGGGCGGCGGTGAGGAGGGGGGTGCGGCCGATGGAGCGGAGGTAGTCGTTCAAGCGGGTGCCCTTCCCTGTCTTTTGGTGCGACATAAAGTTATGCTCGACCTATCCTCTAGGTCAAGCATAAATTTGGGTTCGACCTATGAGAGGGTGGTTCCATGAACACGGCACAGGGCCTGCGGGAGCAGAAGAAGCAGCAGACCAGGCAGGCGATCTCGGACGCGGCGACGGGCCTGTTCATCGAGCGGGGCTTCGACCGGGTGACGATCGCGGACGTGGCCGCGGCGGCGGGCGTGGCGAAGATGACGGTCACGAACTACTTCCCGCGCAAGGAGGACCTGGTCCTCGATCTGAGCGAGGACTTCGTGGCCGGGCCGGCTCGGGTGGTGGCCGGGCGGGCGCCGGATACGTCACCGGTGGCGGCGCTGCGGGACGACTACCTGGCGGCGGTGGCGCGGCGCGACCCGGTCATCGGCTTCGCTCCGGAACCGTTCGCGCGGATGCTGGCCGGCAGTCCGGTCCTGCTCGCGCGGCTGCGGGAGTTCCACGACCAGCGCGAGGCGGCGCTGGCGGAGGTCCTGGTGGCGGAGTGGCACCGGGCAGGGGCGGTTGCCGGGGACGAGGCCGCGGCCGCGGCCGCCGCGGAGGACATCGCACCGCGCGCCGAGGCGGCTCAACTGGGCGCGGCGCTGCGGCTGTTGTTCACCCGGCTGCTGGACCGCGTGCTGTCCGGCGCCGGTGTGGACGCGGTGGCGCAGGCGCACGAGGCGGAGGCGCGCCGGGTCTTCGCGCTGCTGGAGCGGTGAATCCCCCGCGCGGGTGAGGTCACCCGTGGGCCGGCGGGGCCTGCCGGGTGCGGCGCCCGCGAAGGGGCGGCTACAGCTGAGGGGGGTGCATGGTGAAGCGTGCGTTCACCTGGGCCGTGACGGTCTGGCGCTGCGGTTCGAGGTCGAGGGAGGGGGCCGCTTCGGTGGCTTCGGCGGCGAAGGCCATGCGGGGCGCGCCGGCCCGGGTGCCGGGGACGGCGGGGTAGGGGGAGGTGTTCTCGGCGCCGAGGTCGGCGAGTTCGACGAGGGCCGCGAGGCGGGTGCCGAGGGCGTCGGCGTACTCGCGGGCGCGCTGGACCGCTTCCCTGACGGCCTGGCGGCGGGCCTCGCCGTGGGCGGGTGAGTCGGGGCGCAGTGCCCACCAGGGGCCGTCCACGCGGGTGAGTTCCATGTCGGCGAGGCGGGTCGTCAGTTCGCCGAGGGCCGTGAAGTCGGTGAGTTCGGCGGTGAGGTGGACGCGGCCGTGGTAGGCGCGGACGCGTTCGCCCTTGCCGTGTCCGGTCAGTTCGGGGCTGATGGAGAAGGCGCCGGTCTCGAGCTTCTCGACGGCGTCGCCGTAGGTCTTGACGAGGTCGGCCACGGCGGTGTTGCGGCGGGTCAGGTCCTCGAGGGCGCTGCGCCGGTCCTTCCCGCGTGCGCCGACCGTGATGGCGATGCGGGCGACTTCGGGGTCGACCTCCAGGTGGGCTTCGCCGCGCACGGCGACGCGCGGGGCCTCGGCGGTTCCGTACGGCAGGTCACTGGTCATGGCGGGTCCCTTTCCTCGTGGTCATCAGATCGAAACCTGGCACACCTATCCGGCGGGAGCGCCGCTGCGTCAGAATCTACGCGCGTTGTGCGACGGAACGAAGGAGATGCTCATGCCGCTGGACCGTAGGACCTTCCTGGAGCGGTCGGTCGCCGCAGGTGCTGGTGCGGCCCTGGCCGGGGCCGTCGCGGAACCCGCCGCGGCCGCTCCGGAGAAGGGCGGGGAGAAGCGGTACTCCTTCACCGTCATGGGCACCACCGACCTCCACGGCAACGTGTTCAACTGGGACTACTTCACGGACAAGGAGTTCGACGACAAGGCGCACAACGACGTCGGCCTCGCGAAGATCTCGACGCTCGTGGAGCAGGTGCGGGCGGCGAAGGGCCGCCGCAACACGCTCCTCATCGACGCGGGTGACACCATCCAGGGCACCCAGCTGTCGTACTACTACGCGAAGGTCGACCCGATCACGGCGCGCCGCGGTCCGGTGCATCCCATGGCGCAGGCCATGAACGCCATCGGGTACGACGCCGCCGCGCTGGGCAACCACGAGTTCAACTACGGCATACCGGTGCTGCGGAAGTTCCAGGAGCAGTGCGACTTCCCGCTGCTGGGCGCCAACGCGCTGGACGCGAAGACGCTGCGGCCGGCGTTCCCGCCGTACAGCATGCACCGGCTGCGTACGCCGTGCGGGCGGGATGTGCGGGTGGCGGTGCTCGGTCTCACCAATCCCGGTATCGCGATCTGGGACAAGGCGAACGTCAGCGGCCGGATGGTGTTCCCGGGGCTGGAGGAGCAGGCCGCGAAGTGGGTGCCGAAGCTGCGGTCGATGGGCGCGGACGTGGTGATCGTGTCGGCTCACTCGGGGTCGAGCGGGACGTCGTCGTACGGGGACCAGCTGCCGTACATCGAGAACGCCGCGGCGCTCGTGGCGGAGCAGGTGCCGGGCATCGACGCGATCCTGGTGGGGCACGCGCACACCGAGATCCCGGAGTACCGGGTGAAGAACAAGGAGTCGGGCCGGGACGTCGTCCTGTCCGAGCCGCTCAAGTGGGGGCAGCGGCTGACCCTCTTCGACTTCGGTCTGGTGTGGCGGAAGGGCCGCTGGGTGGTGGAGACGGTCGGCGCGCAGGTGCTGAACTCCAACACCGTCGAGGAGGACCCGGAGATCGTCAAGCTGCTCGGTGACGAGCACGAGAAGGTCGTGGCGTACGTCAACCAGGTCATCGGCACCTCCACCGCCACCATGTCCACGGCCGACGCGCCGTGGAAGGACGAGCCGATCATCGACCTGATCAACCATGTGCAGGCGGAGACGGTGAAGGCGGCGCTGGCGGGCGGCGCGTACGCGGGGCTGCCGGTGCTGTCGCAGGCGTCCTGCTTCTCCCGTACGGCGAAGATCCCGGCCGGCCGGGTGACCATCCGCGACGCGGCGGGGCTGTACCCGTTCGAGAACACGCTGGAGGCCCGGCTGATGACGGGTGCCCAGCTGAAGGACTACCTGGAGTACTCGGCGCGGTACTACGTCCAGACGCCGGCCGGCGCGCCGGTCGACACGGCGAAGCTGACCAACGCGGGCGGCACGCCGGACTACAACTACGACGCCGTGTACGGGCTGACGTACGAGATCGACATCGCCCGGCCGGCCGGTTCGCGGATCGTGAACCTGTCGTTCGAGGGCGAGCCGCTCGACCCGGCGGCGCGGTTCGTGCTGGCGGTGAACAACTACCGGGCGAGCGGCGGGGGCGCGTTCCCGCACGTCGCCGCGGCGCAGCAGCTGTGGGCGAACTCGGACGAGATCCGCAACACGATCATCCAGTGGGTGCAGGCGAAGGGGACGGTGGACCCGGCCGCGTTCGCGTCGGTGGGCTGGAAGCTGACCCGGGACGGGGTCCCGGTCTTCTAGACGCCCCCTGCGTCGTGTCCGCACGGTCCCGCCCGCCGGGCGGACGGGACTGTGCGGCACCCTCTAGCGTCGCTGCTCCGGCAGGAGCCCGAACCTGGTGAACGCCGTGCGGCGGGGCAGCGGGTAGGGCTCCTTGCCGGTGAGGGAGTTGAGGATGGTGGCGGCGCGCCAGGCCGCGAGGCCGAGGTCGGGTGTGCCGACGCCGTGGGTGTGCGTCTCGGCGTTCTGCACGTGGACGGCGCCGGTGACGGACGGGTCGAGGACGAGCCGGTACTGGTCGTCGATGCGCGGCCGGCCTGCGGCGTCGCGGCGCAGGTAGGGGTCGAGGCCGGCGAGGATGCCGTCCAGGGGGCGCTCGCGGTAGCCGGTGGCGAGGACGACGGCGTCGGTGACGATGCGGTCGCGGGTGCCCTGCTGGACGTGCTCGACGTGCAGTTCGACCTTGGTGGTGGCGAGGCGGCCGGCGGTGCGGACGTGGACGCCGGGGGTGAGGACGGCGTCGGGCCAGCCGCCGTCGAGGCTGCGGCGGTAGAGCTCGTCGTGGATGGCGGCGATGGTGTCGGCGTCGATGCCCTTGTGGAGCTGCCACTGGCGGGGGACGAGCTCGTTGCGGACGTGCTCGGGCAGGGCGTGGAAGTAGCGGGTGTAGTCCGGGGTGAAGTGTTCCAGGCCGAGCTTGGAGTACTCCATGGGGGCGAAGGCTTCGGTGCGGGCGAGCCAGTGGATGCGTTCGGCGCCGGCGGGGCGGGCGCGCAGGAGGTCGAGGAAGACCTCGGCGCCGGACTGGCCGGAGCCGATGACGGTGACGTGGTCGGCGGCGGCGAGCCGGTTGCGGTGGTGCAGGTAGTCGGAGGAGTGGAAGACGGGGACGGTGGGGGCGGCGGCGAGGGGCCGGAGGGGTTCGGGGATGTACGGCTCGGTGCCGACGCCGAGGACGAGGTGGCGGGCGTGGGTGCGGCCGAGGGCTTCGGCTTCGCCGCCCGCGTCGAGCTGGGTGTAGTCGACCTCGAAGACATCGCGTTCGTTGTTCCAGCGGACGGCGTCGACCTGGTGGCCGAAGTGCAGTCCGGGCAGGTGGTCGCTGACCCAGCGGCAGTAGGCGTCGTACTCGGCGCGCTGGATGTGGAACTTCTCGGCGAAGTAGAAGGGGAAGAGGCGCTCGCGGCCGCGCAGGTAGTTGAGGAACGACCAGGGGCTGGTGGGGTCGGCGAGCGTGACGAGGTCGGCGAGGAAGGGCACTTGGAGGGTGGTGCCCTCGATGAGGAGCCCGGGGTGCCAGCGGAAGGTGGGGCGCTGCTCGTAGAAGGCGGTGGCGAGGCCGCCGGGGACGCCGTGGGCCAGGGCGGCGAGGGAGAGGTTGAACGGGCCGATGCCGACGCCCACCAGGTCGTGGGGCTGGTCGAGGTTGCTCTGGGGTCCGGGTGCGGTCATCGGGTGGTGCTGCCTTCCACGAGGTTGAGGATCTGTGCCAGGTCGTCGGGGGTGGTGTGGGGGTTGAGCAGGGTGGCCTTCAGCCAGAGGCGTCCGTCGGTGCCGCGGGCGCGGCCGAGGACGGCGCGGCCTTCGGTGAGGAGGGTGCGGCGGATCGCGGCGACGCCGGTGTCGTCGGCGCGGGCCGGGCGGAAGAGCACGGTGGAGAGGGCGGGGCGTTCGTGGAGTTCCAGGCCGGGGCGCTTCTCGACGAGGTCGGCGAGGTGCTGGGCGAGGTCGCAGACCCGGTCGACGAGTGCGCCCATTCCGGTGCGGCCCAGGGCCCGCAGGGTGACGGCGATCTTGAAGATGTCGGGGCGGCGGCTGGTGCGCAGGGAGCGGCCGAGGAGGTCGGGCAGGCCGGCTTCGGTGTCGTCGTCGGCGTTGAGGTAGTCGGCGGTGTGGCCGAGGGGGCGCAGGAGGGCGCGGTCGGGTACGGCGAGGAGTCCGGCGGCGAGCGGTTGCCAGCCGAGCTTGTGCAGGTCGAGGGTGACGGTGCGGGCGCGGTCGAGGCCGGTGAGGAGGTGGCGGCGGGTCTCGCTGAACAGCAGCGGGCCGCCGTACGCGGCGTCGACGTGGAGTTCGGCGCCGTGGGCGTCGCACAGGTCGGCGATCTCGGTGAGCGGGTCGATGCGTCCGGTGTCGGTGGTGCCGGCGGTGGCGGTGACGAGGAGGGGGCCGCGCAGGCCGGAGAGGACGGCGTCGAGGGCGGTGAGGTCGAGGGTGCCGTCGGGGGCGGGGACGGTGACGGGTTCGGGCAGGCCGAGGAGCCAGGCGGCGCGGTGGACGGAGTGGTGGGTGCCGGCGCCGCACACCGTCTGGACGGTGGCGCCGAGGCGGCCGTGGCGTTCGCGGGCGAGGAGCAGGGCGAGCTGGTTGGCCTCGGTGCCGCCGGTGGTGACCAGGGCGTCGGGGTCGGGGCCGGTGGGGTGCACCTCGGTGGCCAGGGCGCGGGTGACGGCCTCCTCGAGCGCGGCGGCGGCGGGGGCCTGGTCCCATGAGTCGAGGGACGGGTTGAGCGCGGCGGCGGCGAGGTCGGCGGCGGCGGCCAGGGCGAGCGGCGGGGTGTGCAGGTGGGCGGCGCAGTGGGGGTGTGCGGGGTCGGCGGCGCCGTGGGCGAGGAGGCGGGTGAGGGTGCGGAGGGCTTCGTGTTCCCCGGTGCCGGTGTGCGGGATCGCGCCGGCGTCCGGGGGCGTGGTGCCGTGTCCGGTGGGTGCGGGCGGGGCGGCGAGGGTCCGGCGGACGTGGGCGGTGACGGTCGCGGGGCCGCCGGGGGGCAGGGGGCCGACGCGGGCGGCGGCGCCCTCGTGCAGGGCGTCGAGCACGGTGTCGACGAGGGGGCGCAGCGCGTCGGGGCCTGCGGGACCTCCGGCGAGGGACGGGGTGCTCATGGGCCCAGCGTGGACCGGGCCCGCGCCGGGTGGTTCCGGTGAGGGGCGATCACAACCCGAAAGGAGGACGGCCGCGGCGAGAGGTACGCCGCGGCCGTCCGGGCCTGCTATGCGTCCTGCGGCTGTGCCAGTGGTGCGGCCTGCGCCGGTGTGTGCGGCGGTGACGCGGTCCGTGCCTGTGCCGCGGTCCGGACGCGCAGCGCGCGGCGGAGGTCGTCGAGCTGGTCGACGATCTTGCGGCGCAGCGCCGGGATGAGGTCGTCGGAGGCCAGGTGCTGTTCGCCCAGGCTGAGGGATTCGGCGTCGACGGCGTGGGCGGGGAAGGCGTGGCGTCCGGCGGCTTCGGCGATGGCGGGTCCGCGGCGCCGGGCGAGGGCGGCCGCGTCGGGGTAGAAGCGCGGCACGTACTGCCGTACGAGGTCGGCCTGCTCGGGCTGCCAGAAGCCCTGTGCGGTGGCGGTGAACAGGTAGTTGGACAGGGAGTCGTCGGTGAACATGCGCTCCCAGGCGGCGGCCTTGGCCTCCGCCGCCGGCAGGGCGGCGCGGCAGCGGGCGGCGCCTTCCTGGCCGGTGGCGCTGGGGTCGCGGTCGAGTTCGGCGGCGATGGCGGCCTCGTCGGTGGCGCCGAGGACGGCGAGGCGGCCGAGGATCCGCCAGCGCAGCTCGGGGTCGAGGTCGGGTCCGCCCGGTACGGCGCCTTCGGCGAGCCAGCCCTGGAGGGTGCCGGGCCGTCCGGCGGCGTCGATGCAGTGGCGTACGGCGGTGAGGCGCAGGCCGGGGTCCTTGCCGTCCTCGGTACGGCGGATGAGGTCGCGGGTGAGGTCGGTGAGCAGGGCGAGCGCGTCGGGCCGGTCCTCGGGGGCGAGGTAGCGGTCGGTGATGTGGGTGGACGCGAAGCCGAGGACGCCCTGGACGATCGCGAGGTCCTTCTCGTGCGGCAGGTGCGCGCGGGCGGCGGTCAGGTAGGCGGCGGGGGCCAGTTCGCCGTCGCGGACCATGTCGCGGGCGGCGTTCCAGACGACGGCGCGGGTGATCGGGTCGGGGATGCCGGAGAGGGACCGTACGGCGGTGTCCCACGAGGCGGCGTCCAGGCGGACCTTGGCGTAGGTGTGGTCGCCGTCGTTGAGGACGATCAGGGCGGGACGGGGCCCGGGGACGGCGGCGGGTGCGGTCTGCGGCACGTCGACCTCGATGCGGTCGCGGAGCACGAGCCGGGCGTCGTCGGCGAGGTCGTGGTCGTAGAGCCCGACGGCGATGCGGTGGGGGCGGCTGCCGGTGCGGTGCACGTCGAGGGTGCCCGCGGCGGGGTCGTACGCGGGGGTGAGGGTGTCGATGCCGGTGGTGCGCAGCCAGGTCTCGGCCCAGCCGTGGACGTCGCGGTCGGTGGCGGAGGCGAGGTTGTCGATGAAGTCGGCGAGGGTGGCGTTGCCGAACTTGTGCCGGGCGAAGTGGGCGTTGATGCCGGCGAGGAACTCCTTCTCGCCCAGCCAGGCCACGAGCTGGCGGAGGGCGGAGGCGCCCTTCGCGTACGAGATGCCGTCGAAGTTGAGCATCGCGGAGGCGGTGTCGGGGACGGCCTCGGGGTCGGGCGCGACGGGGTGGGTGGAGGGCCGCTGGTCGGCGTCGTACCCCCAGGGCTTGCGGACGACACCGAAGTCGACCCAGGTGTCGGGGAAGCGGCTGGTGGCCTCGTTGACGGTCTGGTAGCCCATGTACTCGGCGAAGGACTCGTTGAGCCAGATGTCGTCCCACCACTTGAGGGTGACGAGGTCGCCGAACCACATGTGGGCCATC
This sequence comes from Streptomyces sp. NRRL S-118, assembly GCF_000716335.1. Classification (GTDB taxonomy): domain Bacteria; phylum Actinomycetota; class Actinomycetes; order Streptomycetales; family Streptomycetaceae; genus Streptomyces. The sequence goes on from NZ_KL591005.1 coordinate 235,428, forward strand.
TCGTGGGCGATGACCATGGCGCGGGTCTGCCGCTCGGTGACGGTGACGGCGGAGCGATAGACGAACTCGTCGCGGAAGGTGACCAGGCCGGGGTTCTCCATGGCGCCCGCGTTGAACTCGGGCACGAAGGCCTGGTCGTACGAGTCGAAGGGGTACGGCTCCTCGAACTTCTCGTGGTAGCGGTCGAAGCACCGGCGGGTGACGTCGAGGATCTCGTCGGCGTCGGCGTCCAGGTGGGGCGCGAGGGAGCGGCGGCAGTGGATGCCGAAGGGCAGGCCGGCGTGCTCGGTGCGGATGGAGTGCCAGGGGCCGGCGGCGACCGCGACGAGGTAGGTGGAGATGCGGGGCGTGGGGGCGGCCTGCCAGCGGCCGTCGGCGCCGCGGGTGGTGATGCCGTTGGCGAGGACGGTCCAGGCGTCCGGTGCCGTGACGGTCAGCTCGAAGACGGCCTTCAGGTCGGGCTGGTCGAAGGCGGCGAAGACCTGCTGGACGTCCTCCATGAACAGCTGGGTGTAGGTGTACGTCTCGCCGTCGCTGGGATCGGTGAACCGGTGCATGCCCTCGCCGGTGCGCGAGTAGCGCATCGCGGCGTCGACGCGCAGCTCGTGGGCGCCCTCGGTGAGGGTGAGGGGGAAGCGGTTGCCGGCGAGCGCTTCGGGGTCGAGGGGCTGCCCGTCGAGCGTCACGGAGCGGAGGGTGGCGGGCCTGAGCTCGACGAAGGTGTCCCCGGCCGTGCGGGCGGTGAAGCGGATGAGACTGGTGGAGTCGAAGGTCTCGTCACCGGTGGTCAGGTCGAGGTCGACGGTGTACCGCTGGACGTCGAGGAGCTGGGCTCGGGTCTGCGCTTCGTCGCGCGTCAGTACGGGCATGGCCCCATGCTGCCCGATGCCCGAACGCCGGACACGCCAGTTCTTCTCACGGCTGAGCGCACGGGGGCGGCGGCGGTACGCGGGGGCCCGGGCGGGCGCGGGCCCCGGCCGGGCGCGGGCGCTCCGTACGCCCGGCTCCGGCGGGAGCGCGGCGGAGGTGCGCGGGAGCGCGGCGCGGCCGTCCCCGGGGGCGGCGGGACTCAGGCTTCCCGCGGGCGGCGGGGGGCGTCCGCGATCTGTTCGTGGTGCCTGATCACTTCGGCGATGATGAAGTTCAGCAGCTTCTCGGCGAACGTCGGGTCGAGCTTCGCGCTCTCCGCGAGCCGGCGCAGCCGGGCGATCTGGCGGGCCTCGCGGGCCGGGTCGGCCGGGGGCAGGTGGTGCCGGGCCTTGAGGTGGCCCACGCGCTGGGTGCACTTGAAACGCTCGGCCAGCATGTGGACGACCGCGGCGTCGATGTTGTCGATGCTTTCGCGCAGCTCGTTCAGTTCCGCCTGGACGGCATCGTCGACGCCGTCGATCTCGCTGGTGCTCATGAGGGGCGAGCTTAGACGGGTCCGGTGCCGATCGTCGGTGGGTGTTCGGGATCTGGGACCCGGGTGCTCCACCCGCCGGGCACCGTACGTCCCTGCTGCTCGCGGAAGCGGACCGGGGCGGTGCCCACGCGGCGGGTGAACAGCCGCGAGAAGTACGCCGGGTCGTCGTAGCCGACGCGGCGCGCCACCGCGGCGACGGGCAGCTCGGTGCCGGTGAGGAGCTCCTTGGCGCGCCCGAGGCGGACGGAGAGGAGGTAGTCCTTGGGGCTGCACCCGGCGCCGCGGCGTACCGCCGTGCGCAGCTCGGCGGGGGTCATGCCGTGCCGGGCGGCGTGCTCGGCGACCGACAGGGGCCGGCAGGCGTCGCGGGCGAGTGCCTCGAGGACGGGGTCGCCGTCGGCGTCGGTGCCGACGCGGGCGCGGCGCAGGGCGACGAGGAGTTCGTGGACGGCGGCGGACGTCTCCACCTCGAGGAGCGGGTTGCCGGGCCGGGCCGCCCGGGCGATGCGGCCGATGACGGAGCGGGCGGGGCCGGCGTCGGCGAGCGGGACGAGGGGGCGGTCGGGCTCGATGTAGCCGAGTTCGGTGTACGTGGCGGTGACGGGGCCGGTGAAGTCGACGAAGCCCTCGTCCCAGCCGGTGACCGGGTGGGGTGCGTAGTGGTGCGGGACGCCGGGGGTGAGCCAGAGCAGTGCGGGCGCGGTGACGGTCAGGCGCCGCCCGTCGGGGCAGCGGTACCAGCCGCCGCCCGCGTTGATCACGACGGCGACGTGGTGGTCGAGGGTGCGGGGGCCGACCGCGGGCAGGGTGCCGTGCTGGAGGCCGACGCCGAGGCAGACCAGGCCCAGGCGGTGGTGCTGGGGGCCGGGCGTGAAGAAGCGCATCCAGGTGTGGTACATCCCTCGGCCTCCCCGCCCCCGTGCCCGCCTCGTCCTTGCGTCCACACAGCGCTGATCCTCGTCCATGGACCGGTCCGCCGCCAGAGGGCGAGAGTGGGTCGCGGAACGTGACCGGAAGAGGGGTGGCGCTGTGGCCGGTTTCACGGTGGGTGACGAGGATTTCCTGCTGGACGGGCGGCCCGTGCGGCTGCTGTCGGGTGCGCTGCACTACTTCCGGGTGCACGAGGAGCAGTGGGGTCACCGGCTGGCGATGCTCCGCGCGATGGGCCTGAACTGCGTGGAGACGTACGTCCCGTGGAACCTGCACGAGCCGGAGCCCGGCCGGTACCGGGACGTGGGGGCCCTGGGCCGCTTTTTGGACGCGGTGCGGGAGGCCGGTCTGTGGGCGATCGTGCGGCCGGGCCCGTACATCTGTGCCGAGTGGGAGAACGGGGGGCTGCCGCACTGGCTGACGGGCCGGCTGGGGCGGCGGGTGCGGACGGAGGACGCCGAGTACCTGGTGCATGTGACGCGCTGGTTCCGGACGCTGCTGCCCCAGGTGGTGGCGCGGCAGATCGGCCGCGGCGGCCCGGTGATCATGGTGCAGGCGGAGAACGAGTACGGCAGTTGGGGATCGGACCGGGGCTACCTGCGGTACGTCGCGGATCTGATGCAGGCGTGCGGGGTGACCGTGCCGCTGTTCACGTCGGACGGGCCCGAGGACCACATGCTCACCGGCGGGTCGGTCCCGGGTGTCCTCGCCACGGTGAACTTCGGGTCAAGGGCGTGTGAGGCGTTCGGGGTGCTGCGGCGCCACCGGCCGCGGGGGCCGCTGATGTGCATGGAGTTCTGGTGCGGCTGGTTCGACCACTGGGGCGACGGGCATGCCGTGCGGGACGCGGAGGACGCGGCGGCGGTACTGCGGGAGATCCTGGAGTGCGGGGCGTCGGTCAACGTGTACATGGCGCACGGCGGGTCGAACTTCGGCGGCTGGGCGGGGGCGAACCGGTCGGGTCCGCTGCACGACGGTCCGCTGGAGCCGACGGTGACGTCGTACGACTACGACGCGCCGGTCGACGAGGCGGGGCTGCCGACGGCGAAGTTCTGGGCGTTCCGGTCGGTGCTGGAGGAGTACGCGGCGGGTCCGCTGCCGGACGTGCCGCCGCCGCCCGCGCGGCTGGCCGCGCCGGTGCGGGCCACGGTGGTGGAGTGGGCGCCCCTGGACCGCGTACTGGAGACGCTGGGCGACGAGGAGCGGGAGGGTCCGGTGCCCCCGGACTTCGAGGAGCTCGGTGTGGACCGCGGGCTGGTGCGCTACCGGCTGCGGCTACCGGGGCCGCGGCGGGCGTATCCGCTGTCGGTGGCGGGGCTCCGCGACCGGGCGGTGGTGTACGTGGACGGGGTGCGCGCGGGTGTGCTGGATGCGGAGGAGGCGGTGCTCCCGGAGCCGGTGGCGGGGCCGGCGACGGTGGAGCTGTGGGTGGAGTCGCTGGGCCGGGTGAACTACGGACCGCGGCTCGGGGAGAGCAAAGGCATCACGGGCGGGGTGCGGCACGAGCGCCAGTACGTGCACGGGGTGCTGGCGCGGGGGCTGCGGCTCGACGCGTTCACGGCGGAGGCGGTGGCGAAGGTGCCGTTCACGCCGGTTGCGGGCGGTGGCGGGGCGGGGGGTCCGGGAGGGCCGGTGGAGCCGCCCGGTCCGGGAGGTGGGCCGGGTCTGTACCGGGCGGTCGCGGAGGTGTCCGGGCCCGGGGACGCGGCGCTGGAACTGCCGGGGTGGACCCGGGGCTTCGTGTGGGTGAACGGCTTCTGCCCGGGACGGTACTGGAACGCGGGCCCGCAGGAGTCGCTGTTCGTGCCGGGCCCCGTGCTGCGGGAGGGCGCGAACGAGGTGTGGGTGCTGGAGGTGGAGGGCGCCGCGGGGGGCTCCGTGCGGCTGGCGCAGCGGTGCGCGCAGGAGGGGCCGCTCCTGGTGGAGCGGCCCCTCCCCCGGTCGGCCGGAGCCTGTCGTCCGGATCCTGCCGGGCTCACGCGGCCCGATCCGGCGGACGAGCCCTAGAGCGTGGCGGCCGCGGACCTGATGGCGGCGGCGAAGGTGGACACCTCGGTGTAGACGCCCGGGTAGCCGGGCCGTGCGCAGCCCTCACCCCAGCTGACGATGCCTACCTGGATCCACGCCCCGGTGTTGTCCTTGCGGAACATGGGGCCTCCGGAGTCGCCCTGGCAGGTGTCGACACCGCCCTGGGCGTAGCCGGCGCAGATCTCCTCGCCCGGCACGAGGTCGTTGCCGTACGACTGCTGGCAACTGGCGTCGGAGACGAACGGAACCTGCGCCTTGAGCAGGTAGCGCTGCTGGCTGCCGCCCTCGCGGGCCGCACCCCAGCCGGCGACGGTGAACGTGCCGCTGTTGTACGCCGCGGTGGTGGCGATCGGCAGCGTGGGCAGGTTGATCGGCCGGGCGAGCTTGATCAGCGCCCAGTCCTTGCCCTTGCCGTTGTAGCCGGGGGCCTGGAGGACCTTGGTGGACTTGACCTTGATGGCGCTGGTGCTCTGCAGGTCCACGACACCGGCGGTGGCGGTGATGCTCGTGTTGTTCCCGGAGCCGCTGACGCAGTGGGCGGCGGTCAGGACGATCTGCTGGGTGTAGAGCGCGCCGCCGCAGCCCATGGAGAGCCGGACCATCCACGGGAACTCGCCCTGGGCGGCGCGGGTGCCGCCGACGACGGGCTGGGGTGCGGCCTGGGCGGAGGAGAGGGGCTGGAGGCTGATCGCGGCGAGTATGACGGCGCCTGCCGCCGCACATCTCTTGAAGGTGCGAAGAAGCTTGTTCAAGTGTCTGCCTTTCGTGGGGGGTTGAGCCGTGCGCACGAGACGGGTCCGGTGCCACCCGGCAGTTCGGTGACATGGGCTCGTCAAGGCTTGGCTCCGATTGTCCGGAGGTGATCTCGGGCGCCACAAGAGCGTCTTTTCGGCCACCCAGCCCCTCGCCCGCCTCCCGCCCGCCCCTCCCCCGTCCGCCGCGCGTGCCGCCTCAGGGGCCGCCCGTAGGGGCCGCCGTACAGTTGAAGCAGGTCGGGTCGGCGTCGTGCTTGGGGGTACGGGACGTGGCGAACGGCAGTGTGGGCGGCGAGGTCGTGCACGGCTACCCGCACCTCGCCACCGTGCGGGAGGCGATCACGGCGGTGTACCGGCGGCTGAGCGCCGAGGGCCTGTACGCGTACGGCACGAGCGTCGCCCCCGCGGACGTGGCCTTCGCGGACGTCGACGACCTGCACCTGGGGGCGCAGCGGGTGGCGCGCGCGCTGGTGCAGCAGCTGCGGCTGCCGGAGGCGCGGATGATCGTGAGCTTCCGGGAGATGGAGCACGCGGCGAGCGTCGAACTGGCGGCCGGGCCGGAGTACTTCATCGAGCTGAACGACCGCTTCCGTACCCACCGGCGGGACATCGGGGCCGCGCTGGCCCACGAGATCACGCACGTGCTGCTGCACCGGCTGGACCTGAGCTTCCCGGGGACGCGGGACAACGAGATCCTCACGGACACGGCGACGACCTATCTGGGCGCCGGGTGGCTGCTGCTGGACGCCTACCGGGAGGACGGCGTGTCGAGCCAGAAGCTGGGCTACCTCACGCCGGAGGAGTTCGGGTACGTCCTCGCCAAGCGCGCGCTGGCGTTCGGCGAGGACCCGTCGCCGTGGTTCACCAGCCCGCAGGCGTACACCGCGTACACCCGGGGCCGGGACGAGGCGCTGCGCGACGGCCGCCGGCCCCCGCTGACGGCCGCGGGCCGGGCGGGCCGCCACCGGTACGCCAGGGACCGGCGTGCCGCGCAGGACCGCCCGCATGTCCGGCCCGCCGCGTCCGCGGCGTCCGCCGCCTCCGAGGTGCCGTACGCCTTCGAGGGCGGCGGCGGGCCCGGCGGGCCCGGGCTGCGCGTCTCCTTCCCGTGTCCCACCTGCCATCAGCGCATCCGCGTCCCGGTCCGGGGCCGGGTGCGCGCCCGGTGCGGGCTGTGCCGGACGGTGCTGGAGTGCGACACCTGAGACGGCGCGGCCGTCCGGCGGCCGTGGTCGCCGGCGGCCCCGGCCGCGCCGGCAGCCGTGGCCGTCAACAGCGCTGGTCGTGAGCGGCCGTGGCCGTCAGCAGCCGTGGTCGACCAGGTCGAAGGAGGCGTAATGGTCGGCCGTGTAGTAGTCCTCCTCCGGTGCGCCCGTGACGACGCGGCGCGCGCCGCGGTCGGGGGAGCCGGGGGTGACGACGGTGTACTCGCGGTAGTAGCCGGGGTCGTGGCGCGGCAGGATCCCCTCGCGGTTCTCGAAGACGTCGCCGTCCTCGGGGTGGGGGTAGGGGCCGCCGGAGTCGATCAGGTCGAGGGTGTCGTGGGCCTGCGCGGGCAGGGCGGTCAGGCAGATGTGGCCGACGTCCTGCCGGTCGGGCCGTACGGGTGCGCTCGCGGCGGCCGGGCCCGCGAGCAGTGCGGGCAGCAGGGCGGTGGCGGCGGCGAGCATGCTGATACGTGGGGGGATGCGCATGGGCTCATCCTGGCGGTCAACGCCCGTGCTCCGGCGCCATGTTGACGCGATCCGCACGTTTCGGGGAGGTGGTGAAGGCGGCCTTCACCGGCCGCCGCGGGTTCCGCCGCGGGTTCCGCCGCGGATGCCGCCGCCCCGGACGCGACCGCCCCGGACGCCGCTGTCCGCGGGCGGCACGACCTCCGCGGCCGGCAGGGTCTCCCGGACCGGCACGCCGTCGCGCGTCAGCAGGCCGCCCAGGGCGGTGCGTTCGTGCAGGACGGACTTGCCGGCGCGGACGGTGGTGATCAGGCCCGCGGCGCGCAGGGCGGCGGTGTGGGCGGAGACGGTGGCGTCGCTGACCCGCAGCCGCCGGGCGAGCCCGCCGGTGGTGTGCTGCTCCGCGAGCAGCAGCAGGATGTCCAGGCGGGTCCGGCCGAGCACCCCGGCCAGCGCTTCGTGCGGGCCGCCGGGGCCGTACGGCGTGGGCGGCAGGCCCGTACCGGCGGGGTAGGTCACACCGAGGGGGCCGCCGGGCAGGTCGGCGAGGAGCGGGTGGCCGGTCCAGTGGAAGGTCGGCAGCAGGAGGAGGCCGCGGCCGTTCAGTTCGATGTCCCGCTCCCCCGGCGCGTCCTGCCCCGCCGCCTCCCACTCCCACACCCCGCCGCGCAGCCGGCTGCCGGGGACGAGCCCGGTGAGCGCGGCGCCGACGCCGTGCTCGGCCACGGCCACGGCGTGGCGCGTGAACTCCGCCCGGTGCAGGTCCCGCACGACGTCCCACACCGGCCCCAGGACCGTGCCGAAGGCCGCGCTCTGCGCCGCGCGCAACCGCTGCCAGGCGTCGGCGTCGCCCCGGTGCAGGCCCCGGATCCACGGCGGGACGGGCGCGGTGTGATGGGCGTACGCCCGCTCCAGCTCGGAGCGTACGAAGGCGGGCCGGGCCGCCCGTACGCCGTCCAGCGCGTCCTCCAGGCCGTCGCCGAACACATCGAGGAAGCGCGGCGCCACGGCCGCGGGTACCAGGTCGGCCAGCGGTGCGGCGGCGGGCGGCAGGGAGCGGAGCAGTCGCTGCCGCCAGCGGCCGATGAGCAGGTCGCCGCCGGGGCGGAACAGCCGCAGGAAGGCCGTGTTCAGCTCCTGCAGGGGGGCGGGGCGGGCGGGGAACCGCACGCGTGCGAAGTCGTCGGCCGTGAAGTGGATCCGGATCACCTGCTGCGCTCCCCCGGCGGCTGTGCGCCATCTTTTCGGGCAGGGCCTCAATGATCGCCCCTGCTCCGCGTCGCCCGTCAGCATGCACGCACACGACACCGGCGCACGACGTACGACGCACGAGGAGAACATCATGTCCGGAGGCACCATGGACCGGCGGACCGTGACCAGGTCGGCCGCCGTACTGGCCGCCGCGCTGCTGAGCGGCGGGGCCGGCGGTACCGCGCAGGCGCGGCCGGGGGCGCAGCACGCGGCACGGGCCCGGGCCCGGACGCACGCCGGGGAGGACGTCGTCCTGACGCTGCCGGCGCCGACCGGCCGCCACCGGGTCGGGGTGACCACCCTGTACCTGGTCGACCACGACCGGCGCGACCCGTGGAACCCGGAGGTTCCCGTACGGGAGGTCATGGCCACCGTCCTCTACCCGGCCCGTACCGTCCGGGGCTACCCGCGGGCGCCGCAGATGACGCGGAAGGCCGCGGAGTCCTTCGCGGGGTTCGTCCCCGTCTACCAGCACCCGGAGCTGCCGGATGCGGGGGTGGACTGGGCGGCCACCCTGACCCATGCGCACGCGGGCGCCCCCGCGCAGCCCGTGCGGCGTCCGGTGGTGCTGTACAGCCCCGGCGGCGGCCATGCCCGCACCCTCGGCACCGTGGTCGCCGAGGAACTGGCGAGCCACGGGTACGTGGTGGTGACCATCGATCACCCCGGGGACGCCAGCGAGGTCGAGTTCCCCGGCACGACGGCGTACCGGGACGACCCCCTGCGCACCACCGTCTTCGTCGGTGATCCGCGGACGGACCCCTCGCTCTTCCGCACCGCGATCGCTACCCGGGTCGCGGATGTCCGGTTCGTCCTGGACCGGCTGGCGGTCCTGGCGGCCGGGGGCAACCCGGATGCCGCCGGGCGTCCCCTGCCGGAGCATCTCGGCAGGGCGCTGGACCTGCGCCGGGTGGGCGTCTACGGCCACTCGGCGGGCGGCACCACCGCCGCCCAGGCGCTGTACGAGGACCGCCGCATCGCCGCGGCGATCAACCTCGAGGGCTACCTGGACCATCCGGCCCAGGTGCCCGGCGGGACGGGAGAGCTGTTCCCGGTCGCGCGGGACGGGGTGGACCGGCCGCTTCTGCTGGTGCGGACGGACGGTTTCCGCCACGGGCAGGCGCTGGAGCCCTCGTGGTCGGCCGTGGCCGCCCGCTCGGGGGGCCTCGTCCGGCGCTGCCGCGTCGACCACGCCGACCACGCGGTGTTCACCGACTACGCCGCTCTGGTACCGCAGTTGCAGGCCGCCGGGCTGATGACCTCCGAGGACCGGGTCAGGCTGGTCGGCGCACTCGACCCGGCCGTGTCGGTGCCCCTGGTGCGGGACCGGGTGCGCGCGTTCCTCGCCCGGCACCTGGCGGGCCCGGGACACCGCTAGGCCCGGTCGGGCCGGGGGTCCGCGCCCGGTTCCGGAGCCGCCGCCGGGTCAGGTCAGGGTCGCGGACCTGGGCCGGGGCCCGGGTCACGGGACCGGCCGCGGGCCTGGTCGGGGGCCGGGGCGGCGGCGGGGCGGGGCTGCGGCCAGAGGAAGCCGAAGCCGGTGCCCCGCACCGAGAGGCGGCGCACGGCACCGCACGGGGCGTCAGGACCGTACGCCCCGCCCCTCGGCGGTACGGCACGCAGGCTCAGGCCCCGGCGCCGCAGGCCGCGCAGGAAGAACGGCAGGCCCGCGGCCCACATCAGCGCCGCCGTCACGAGGCCGCCCAGCAGGAAGGTGCCGAAGCCCGAGACGTGGAGGGTGGGCCGCAGTGCCGTGCTGAACCAGGAGACCAGCCACAGCATCAGCGCGCTGCCGGCGACGGAGCCCACGGCGAGGAAGGGCAGCACCCGGAGCACGATCTGCCGCAGGGCGGGCCACCCCAGGTCGTGCGAGACCGTGAACCCGGTGCCGAGAAGGGAGAACAGGACGGCGAGCGCCGCCATGGCGAGAAGGGTCCGCCACCACGCGTCGGTGTCCGGCCGGATGCCGTCGAGCGCCACCGTCAGGAGCCACAGCACCCCGAAGGACACGGCCAGGCGGCCGAGCCGGCCCGCCGCGCCCTGCGCCCTGCCCTCCGCCGTGAGCGGGCCGCGCAGTGCGGTGAGGGCCATGCCGAGCAACAGGTCGGCCAGGGCGACGACCACGAGGGGCCGGGCGCCGGAGATGTGCAGGGGGAGGTCCAGCAGTCCGCACACGGCCTCCGCCAGCCACCACAGGAGGGGTGCCGCCACCAGAACGCCGCCCACCATGGCGGCGGTGACCGTGCAGCCCACGGCCGCTTCGTGGCGGCGTACGGCGCCCACGCGCCCCAGCCGGGGCAGTCCGTGCTTCAGCGCCAGGACCGGCAGGTGGGCCAGCCTCGCCAGCGCGAGGACGATCAGCACGACCGCCGCCTGCCGGGCGGCCGGGCCGTCCAGTTCCACCCCGCGGGTGACCTGTGCGGCGCCCCATGTGGAGGCGCTGCCCGCGACCAGCCCCCACGCCGCTTTCCCCGCCCGTTCCCGCATCAGCATCCGCGCCCCCTCGTACCTCGTACGGGATGTGCTCGTACGGGCCCCCGCGTACGGGCTGCCCCACCCATGCGCTTCCCCCATGCTGATGGCCCCGCCCGGCCCTGTGAAGACGCCGTGCGAAGACGCGCCGCGGGGAGGCCTCGTGACGGCGCATCGCGACGGCGCACCGTGAGGACGCGGCGTGACGACGCACCGCGGGGCGCATCGAGACGGCGCACCGTGACGACGCCCGCTACGTCGTGCCGTACACCGGGAGCGGTGCCTGCGCCGCGGCCAGGAGGGAGCGGGCGGCCTGTCCGGCGGCGGCGGGGGTCCAGCGGCCGGGCCGGTCGGTGGTGGGGCCGCGGCGCCAGCCGTCCATGACGGTGATGCGGCCCGCCTCCGCCTCGAAGACGCGTCCGGTGACCCCCTCGCAGGCCGGGGAGCCGAGCCAGACGACGAGCGGCGAGACGTTCCCGGGGGCCATGGCGTCGAAGCCGCCGTCGCGCGGGGCGGCCATGGTGGCGGCGAAGGTGCGCTCGGTCATGCGGGTACGGGCGGCGGGGGCGACGGCGTTGACCTGGACGCCGTAGCGGGCGAGTTCGGCGGCCGCGACGAGGGTGAGGGCGAGGATGCCCGCCTTGGCGGCCGCGTAGTTGGCCTGTCCGACGCTGCCGAGGAGACCGGCTCCGGAACCGGTGTTGACCACGCGGGCCCGGGGTTCGCGGCCCGCCTTCGTCTCGGAGCGCCAGTGCGCGGCGGCGTGCTTGAGGGGCAGGAAGTGGCCCGTGAGGTGGACGCGTACGACGGCGTCCCAGTCGTCCTCGTCCAGGTTGACGAGCATGCGGTCGCGCAGGAAGCCCGCGTTGTTCACGAGGGTGTCGAGCCCGCCGAAGACGTCCAGCGCGGTGGCGACGAGCGAGGCGGCGCCGTCCGTGGTGGCGATGTCGCCGCCGTGTGCGACGGCTTCGCCGCCCGCGGCACGGATCTCCGCGGCCACCCGCCGGGCGGGGCTGTCGGCGGCCGGGGTGCCGTCGAGTCCGACGCCCAGGTCGTTGACGACCACGCGGGCGCCCTCGGCGGCGAAGGCGAGGGCGTGGGCGCGTCCGAGACCGCGGCCGGCGCCGGTGACGGCGACGACGCGGCCCGCGCAGAGTCCGGCCGTGGGGTTCATGTCGGGTCTCCTTGGGGGCGGGCGGTCGCGGCGTCCAGGAACGCGGGGCGTTCACCGCCGCCGTGGACGAGGAGCGAGGCGCCGGTGATGTACGCGGCGCGGTCGGAGGCGAGGAAGACCGCCGCGTCGCCGGCGTCGGACGGCTCGGCGAGCCGCCCCAGGGGGACGGTGCGGGCGACGGCGGCGACGCCCTCCTCGTCGCCGTAGTGCAGACGGGCGAGTTCGGTGCGGACCATGCCGAGGAGCAGGGTGTTGACCCGTACGCCGGGCGCCCACTCGACGGCCATCGAGCGGGCCAGGTGGTCCAGGCCGGCCTTGGCCGCGCCGTACGCCGCCGAGCCGGGCGACGGGCGGGTCCCGCTCACGCTGCCGACCATCACGATCGAGCCCCGGGCGGCGCGCAGGTGCTCGTACGCGGCGAGGGAGGCGGTCAGCGGCGCGAGGAGGTTCAGCTCCACGACCCGCCGGTGCTGCTCGGCGCTCCCGCCGGCGAGCGTCCGGTACGGCGTGCCGCCCGCGTTGTTGACCAGGACGTCGAGGCGGCCGTGCGTGGCCGCCACGTCCGCGAAGAAGTCCCGTACGGCGGCCGGTTCGCGCAGGTCGAGGGGGCGGAACTCGGCCCGCCGGCCGGCCGCCCGCACCGGCCGCGGCGGTGGCCGCCGGGCGCAGACCACCACCTGGGCGCCCGCCGCCAGGCAGGCCCGCGCGATGCCGGCGCCGACGCCGCGCGTGCCGCCGGTGACGACCGCGACCCTCCCGTCCAGCTCCATCCGCTGCTACCTTCCGCCTAACAAACGTTTGGTGGAAAGGTAGCTGATCGGCTCATGGGTGTCTCCACCACGAACCCCGGCGAAGGGGTAGCGGTCGTCGAGGTCGACGTCCCGCCCGTCAACGCCCTTCCCGTACGCGGCTGGTACGGGCTCGCCGACGCCGTGCGCACCGCCGGGCGCGACCCGGACACGCGCTGCGTGGTCCTCGCGGCGTCCGGCCGGGGCTTCAACGCGGGCGTCGACCTCAAGGAGTTGCAGCGGGACGACACCGGACGCACCGCGCTGCTCGGCGTCAACCGCGCCTGCGCGGAGGCGTTCGCGGCGGTGTACGAGTGCGAGGTGCCGGTGGTGGCGGCGGTGCACGGCTTCTGCCTCGGCGGCGGCATCGGGCTGGTCGGCAACGCCGACGCGGTCGTGGCCTCCGACGACGCCGTGTTCGGGCTGCCCGAGCTCGACCGGGGCGCGCTGGGCGCGGCCACCCATCTGGCCCGCCTGGTCCCCCAGCACCTGATGCGGGCCCTGTACTTCACCTCGCGGACCGCCACCGCCGCCGAGCTGCACGCCCACGGATCGGTCTGGCGGGTCGTGCCGCGCGAGGGGCTGCGGGAGGCGGCACTGGAGCTGGCGCGGGAGATCGCACGCAAGGACGGGTACCTGCTGCGGCTCGCCAAGGCCGCGATCAACGGGGTCGACCCGGTCGACGTGCGCCGCAGCTACCGCTTCGAGCAGGGCTTCACCTTCGAGGCGGCCCTGAGCGGGGTCGCCGACCGCGTTCGCGGCACCTTCGGGGCCGCCGGGACGGGAGAGGACTAGCCGGCCGTGACGGACAGGGCGACGAACCACCGGACCACGACGGACGGACCATGGCGGACGGAGCCACGAGGGGCAGGGGCATGACCGAGAGGACCGGGACCGACCGGGGCGCGAGCGACCGGGGCAGGACGGACCCCGGCGGGACCGACCCGGGCGGGAGGGACCGAGGCGCGAGCGACCGGGGCGGGACGGACAAGGTCATGACGGCGGACGAGGTCGTGGCGCGACTGCGCAGCGGCATGACCATCGGCATCGGCGGCTGGGGCTCCCGCCGCAAACCCATGACCCTCGTGAGAGCACTGCTCCGATCGGAGATCACCGATCTCACCGTGATCTCGTGCGGCGGTCCGGACGTCGGCCTCCTCGCCGCCGCCGGCCGGATCCGCCGGCTCGTCGCCGCCTTCGTCACCCTCGACTCCCTCCCCCTGGAGCCGCACTTCCGGGCGGCCCGCGAGCGCGGCGCCCTCGCCCTCACCGAGCTCGACGAGGCGATGTTCCTGTGGGGCCTGCACGCCGCCGCGAACCGCCTGCCCTTCCTCCCCGCCCGCGCCGGCCTCGGCTCGGACGTCATGCGGGCCGTCCCCGGCCTGCGCACGGTCCGCTCCCCGTACGACGACGGCGAGGAGTTCGTCGCCGTCCCGGCCCTGCGCATGGACGCCGCCCTCGTCCACGTCAACCGCGCCGACCGGCTCGGCAACGGCCAGTACCTCGGCCCCGACCCGTACTTCGACGACCTGTTCTGCCGCGCCGCCGACACCGCGTACGTCTCCTGCGAGCAGTGCGTCGCGACCGCCGCGCTCACCGAGGACGCGGCACCGCAGACCCTGCTGATCCAGCGGCAGTACGTCACCGGCGTCGTCGAGGCGCCGAACGGCGCGCACTTCACCTCCTGCGCGCCCGACTACGCGCGCGACGAGGCGTTCCAGCGGCTGTACGCGACCACGCCCTGGCCCGCGTTCGCCGGCCGGTTCCTGGCGGGCGGCGAGGGCGCCTACCGGGCGGCCGTCCGGGCCTGGCACGAGGAGGAGAAGTGACCGTGTCCCGCGCCGAGTACTGCGTCATCGCCTGCGCCGACGCCTGGCGCGGCGACGGCGAGGTACTCGCCAGCCCCATGGGGCTGATCCCGTCCCTGGGCGCCCGTCTCGCCCGCCTCACCTTCTCCCCCGACCTGCTGCTCACCGACGGCGAGGCGCTGCTCGTCCGGCCCGACGGCACGGTCGAGGGCTGGTTGCCGTACCGCGACCACCTCGCGCTCGTCGCCGGCGGGCGGCGGCACGTGATGATGGGCGCGAGCCAGCTCGACCGGTACGGAAACCAGAACATCTCGTGCATCGGTGACCGGTCCCGGCCCGCCCGCCAGCTCCTCGGCGTGCGCGGCGCACCGGTCAACACCCTGAACCACCCGACGAGTTACTGGGTCCCGCGCCACTCCCCGCGCGTCTTCGTGGAGCGCGTCGACATGGTCTGCGGTGTCGGGTACGACCGTGTCCCGCCGGGCTCCGCGCCCTTCCACCGCATCCCGCGCGTGGTCACCGACCTCGCCGTGCTGGACTTCGCCACGCCCGACCGCTCTATGCGGCTGGCCTCGCTCCATCCGGGCGTCACGGTCGAGCGGGTGCGGGCGGCGACCGGTTTCCCGCTCGCCGGCGGCGACGACGTCCCGCACACCCGCGAGCCGACCGCCGAGGAGCTGCGGATCGTCCGGGAGGTCCTCGACCCGGACGGCGCGCGCGAGCGTGAGGTGCGGTGACCGTGCGGACGGCACTGACGGAGCTGACCGGCGTGACGTACCCCATCGTCCAGACCGGCATGGGGTGGGTCGCCGGGCCCCGCCTGGTCACCGCCACCGCCCGGGCCGGCGCCCTCGGGATCCTCGCCTCGGCGACCATGACGGCCGAGGGGCTGCGCGCGGCGGTGCGGGAGGTGAAGTCCCGCACGGACGCGCCGTTCGGGGTGAACCTGCGGGCGGACGCGGCCGACGCCCGCGAGCGGGTCCGGATCGTCGTCGACGAGGGCGTCCGGGTGGCGTCGTTCGCCCTCGCGCCGTCGCGGGACCTGATCGCCGAGCTGAAGGACGCGGGTGTGGTCGTGATCCCGTCCGTGGGCGCCCGCCGCCATGCCGAGAAGGTGGCGGCCTGGGGTGCGGACGCGGTGCTCGTGCAGGGCTCCGAGGGCGGCGGTCACACGGGCGGTGTGGCCACCTCCGTCCTGCTCCCGCAGGTCGTGGACGCCGTCGGCATCCCGGTGGTGGCGGCGGGCGGCTTCCACGACGGGCGGGGGCTGGTCGCGGCGCTGGCCTACGGCGCGGCGGGCATCGCCATGGGTACCCGCTTCCTGCTCACGTCGGACTCGCCCGTGCCCGGTCCGGTGAAGGCCGCCTATCTGGCGGCGACGGTCGACGACATCACGGTGACGCGGGCCGTCGACGGGCTGCCGCACCGCATGCTCCGCACCGATTTCGTCGCCTCGCTGGAACGGGCGGGCCGAGTGCGGGCCCTCGCGGCGGCGGTGCGGCGGGCGGCCCGCTTCCGTGGCCTGTCGGGCCTGTCGTGGCCGCGGATGGTGCGCGACGGGCTGGCGCTGAAACGGGGCAAGGACCTGGCCTGGAGCCAGGTCCTGCTCGCCGCGAACACCCCCGTGCTGCTGCGGGCCGCGATGGTCGAGGGCCGCACCGACCTGGGCGTCATGGCCTCGGGTCAGGTGGCGGGGCTGATCGACGACCTGCCGAGCTGCGAGGAGCTCGTGCGGCGCGTCATGTCCGAGGCGCGGCAGGTGCTGGGCTCCCTGCCGGAGCCCGGCGGGGGCGGGCCGTGACGTGACCGCCGCGGCGGCGACGCCCCGACGCCCCCTGCCCAGAGCCCCGCACGCCTCCCGCTGGCGAACGCCACACCCGGCGGACGCCACACCCGGTGCACGTCACACCCGGCGGACGCCACACCCGGTGCACGTCACACCCGGTGGACGCCACGCCTGGTGCACGTCACACCCGGCGGGGGCCGCGCCCTGGCGAACGCCCCAGCGGGTGGCGCCTCGGGCAGCGCGGCCCCGTAGCACCAACGCCGAGCGCCGGCCCGCGTGGCACGAGCCCCCGAGCGCCGCCCGCCGAGCAACGGTCCCCGGGCACCGACTCCCGTGGCACGAGCCCCCGAGCGCCGCCCGCTCCGGTGCCGCCCACCCGGGAGCGGTCCTCCGTCAGGCGGCCGTGCGGCGTCCCCCGCGGGCCGAGCCGCCGGACCCGCCGGCGCGGTGGCGCCTGGGGCTCGCCTGCGTGCTCGCGCCCGCACTGGTGCCCTGGCCGCTGCGGCGGGGCCGGCGCCGGCGGGCGGGCTTGTCGCCCCCTTGCGCGGACCTGGCCGCCGGGGCCGGCTGCGGCACCTCGATGGTGACCGGGACCCCGGACGGCTCGCGGGCGCCGGTCAGCCGGGCCAGTTCCTCGTCGGACGACTTCACCCGGGCGGCGCTCGGCGTGATGCCCGCGTGGGACATCAACCGGGTCATGTCGCGCTTTTGCTCGGGCAGGACGAGCGTGACGACACTGCCGGACTCGCCCGCGCGGGCGGTGCGGCCGCCGCGGTGCAGGTAGTCCTTGTGGTCGGTGGGCGGGTCGACGTTCACGACGAGGTCGAGGTCGTCGACGTGGATGCCGCGGGCCGCGACGTTGGTCGCGACGAGCGCGGTGACCCGGCCGTCCTTGAACTGCTCCAGGGTGCGGTTGCGCTGAGGCTGCGAGCGGCCGCCGTGCAGGCCCGCCGCGCGCACGCCGCTGGCGAGGAGCCGCTTGACCAGCCGGTCCACGGAGCGCTTGGTGTCCAGGAAGAGGATCACCCGGCCGTCGCGGGCCGCGATGCGCACGGTCACGGCCTTCTTGTCGGTCTCGTCGGCGACGTACAGGACGTGGTGCTCCATCGTGGAGACCGCGCCGGCGGAGGGGTCGACCGAGTGCACGACCGGGTCGGTGAGGAACATCCGCACCAGCCGGTCGATGTTCTTGTCGAGCGTCGCGGAGAACAGCATGCGCTGCCCGTCCGGCTCGACCTGCTTCAGCAGCGCGGTGACCTGCGGCAGGAAGCCCATGTCGGCCATCTGGTCGGCTTCGTCCAGGACGGTGACGGCGACCTGGTCGAGGCGGCAGTCGCCCCGTTCGATGAGGTCCTTCAGACGGCCGGGCGTGGCCACGAGGATCTCGGCGCCGCGCCGCAGCGCGCCCGCCTGCCGGCTGATCGACATGCCGCCGACGACGGTGGCGATGCGCAGCTGCACGGAGGTCGCGTACGGGGTGAGCGCGTCGGTCACCTGCTGGGCGAGCTCGCGCGTGGGCACGAGGACCATCCCGAGCGGGGCCTTGCTCTCGGCGCGGCGGCCCGCCGTGCGGGCGAGCAGCGCCAGCCCGAAGGCGAGGGTCTTGCCCGAGCCGGTGCGCCCGCGGCCGAGGATGTCGCGGCCGGCGAGGGAGTTCGGCAGGGTGGCGGCCTGGATCGGGAACGGCTCGGTGACGCCCTGCGCGGTGAGCGTCTTCAGGAGCGCGGCCGGCATGTCGAGGTCGTCGAAGCCCGCGACCGGGGGCAGCGCGGGGGTGAGGGTCTTCGGCGGTGCGAACTCCCGCGGCGGGGGCGGGGACGCCGGTGCCGTGCTCTTCGCGCCGCGGCGCGACGTCGCCGCGCGGGCGGGGCGGTTGCGGGTGGTCGTGCGGTCGGGTCGGGTCATGCAGCAGCCTTTCTGGGCCTGAGGACAGCGCAAGCCGGGACCCGCACCTGCGACTGCATGGTGCGGGTCCCGGCTGCGTGAGTCGCGTCCGGCGATCAGGCGGGGAGGATGTTCTCCGCCTGCGGGCCCTTCTGGCCCTGCGTGACGTCGAAGGTCACCTTCTGGCCTTCCTGGAGCTCACGGAAGCCCGAGGTGGCGATGTTCGAGTAGTGGGCGAAGACGTCGGCACCGCCGCCGTCCTGCTCGATG
>NZ_KL591005.1:253796-270366 GCF_000716335.1 Streptomyces sp. NRRL S-118
GAGTTGAACCACTTCACGGTTCCAGTAGCCATGTTGTTCTCCTGAATGGTGTCGAGGGCCCCATCCGGAGATGCCGGAAACAAATGATGCGCCTGCGGAGCATTCCCGTCAGGCGCACACAAAGTTCATGGGTACCAAAACTGCAACACGGAAACCGTAGCACGGCCCGCGCCACCGTGCGGAGCCGGTCGAGTGAGCCGTGCCACGTCGGCGGCCGGAGGCGCCCGGGGCCGGCGCCGGGGCCTGGTCCGGGCCCCTCAGAGCCGCTCGACGATCGTCACGTTCGCCTGGCCGCCGCCCTCGCACATCGTCTGCAGGCCGTAGCGGCCGCCGGTGCGCTCCAGTTCGTGCAGGAGCGTGGTCATCAGGCGGGCTCCCGTCGCGCCGAGGGGGTGGCCGAGGGCGATCGCGCCGCCGTTGACGTTGACGCGGGCGGGGTCGGCACCGGTCTCCTTCAGCCAGGCGAGGACCACCGGGGCGAACGCCTCGTTGATCTCGACCAGGTCGATGTCGTCCATCGCCAGGCCCGTCCTCCTCAGGGCGTGGGCGGTGGCGGGGATGGGCGCGGTGAGCATGCGGATCGGGTCCTCGCCCCGCGCGGAGAGGTGGTGGATCCGGGCGCGGGGGGTCAGCCCGTGGTCCGCCACCGCGCGGCCGCTCGCCAGGAGCAGCGCCGCGGCGCCGTCGGAGACCTGGGAGGAGCAGGCGGCGGTGACGGTGCCGCCGGGCAGCACCGGCGGCAGGGCGGCCATCTTCTCCGGGGTCGTGTCGCGGCGCGGCCCCTCGTCCGCGGTGAGCGTGCCGCAGGCCGTCGTCTCGCGGGCGAAGCGGCCCTCGTCGGCCGCGCGTACCGCCCTCCGGTGGGAGAGGAGCGCGTACTCCTCCTGATCGCGTCGGGTGATGCCCCACCGGCGGGCGATCATCTCGGCGCCGGCGAACTGGTTGACCGGCGCGTCGCCGTACCGGGCCCGCCATCCTCGTGAGCCGGCGAACGGCCCTTCGGTCAGGCCCAGCGGCACGGCCGCCTGCCGTGAGGCGTACGCGATCGGGATCATGGTCATGTTCTGGGTGCCACCCGCCACGACGAGGTCCTGGGTGCCGGACAGCACCGCCTGGGCGGCGAAGTGCACCGCCTGCTGCGAGGAGCCGCACTGCCGGTCGACGGTGACGCCGGGCACCTCCTCGGGGAGCCCGGCGGCCAGCCATGCCGTGCGGGCGATGTCCCCCGCCTGCGGCCCCACCGCGTCGAGGCAGCCGAACACGACGTCGTCGACGGCGGCCGGGTCGATGCCCGCGCGTGCCACCAGCTCGCGCAGGACGTGCGCGCCGAGGTCGGCGGGGTGGACGGCGCCGAGGCCCCCTCCGCGCCGTCCGACCGGTGTGCGGACCGCTTCGACGATGTAGGCCTCGGCCATGACGACTCCCTGTCGGTCAGTTCCGTACGGCGATACCGTCCAGCACCATCGACAGGTACTGGCGGGCGATCTCCTCGGGGCTGTGCAGGCCCCCGGGGCGGTACCAGGACGCCGCGACCCACACCGTGTCGCGCACGAACCGGTAGGTGAGCCGGACGTCGAGGTCGGCGCGGAACACCCGCGCCGCCACGCCGCGTTCCAGCGTGCCGAGCCAGGCCCTCTCGAACTTCCGCTGCGACTCGGTGAGGTACTGGAAGCGCGGCTGGGCGGCCAGGTGCCGGGCCTCCTTCTGGTAGATCGCGACGGCGGCGCGGTGCCGGTCGATCTCCCGGAACGATTCGGTGACGAGCGCCTCGATGGTCTCCCGGGGCCCGAGCCCGGCGGCGAGGACGGCGTCGTACCCCGCCCACAGTTCGTCGAGGAAGCCGGAGAGGATCTCGTCGACCATCGATTCCTTGGAATCGAAGTGGTAGTAGAGGCTCCCGGCGAGCATCCCGGCCTCGTCGGCGATCCGGCGGACCGTCGTGGCGTTGTACCCCTGGGCGGCGAACACCTCGGCCGCCGTGGCGAGGATCTCGTCGCGCCGCACCGGCGCGGCCGCGGTCACCTGGGTCTTCTTCTTGTTCGGCACGTGCCCATTCTGGGCCTACGCGTGCTGGCTGCTGACGGAGACGACCTCGCCGGTGAGGTACGAGGCGTATCCGCTGGCGAGGAAGACGATGACGTTGGCGACCTCCCAGGGCTCCGCGTACCGCCCGAACGCCTCGCGGGCGGTGAGTTCGTCCAGCAGTCCGGCGGAGGTGACCTTCACCAGGTGCGGGTGCATGGCGAGGCTGGGGGCGACGGCGTTGACGCGGACGGGGTCGCCGGGGTACGCCGCCGCTTCGGCCGCCGCGCAGCGGGTGAGGGCCATGACGCCGGCCTTGGCGGCGGCGTAGTGCGCCTGCCCGGCCTGGGCGCGCCAGCCGAGCACGGACGCGTTGTTGACGATCACTCCGCCGCCGCCCTGGTCGCGCAGCAGCCGCAGCGCCGCGCGGGTGCAGCGGAAGGTGCCGTTCAGTGTCACGTCGACGACGCGGTCCCACTGGTCGTCGGTCATGTCGGCGAGCGGGGCCGTGCCCCCGAGTCCGGCGTTGTTGACGACGACGTCGAGCCTGCCGTGGCGGGTCACGGCCGCCGCGAACAGTGCCCGGACCTGGTCCTCGCGGGTGACGTCGCACGGCAGTGCGGCGACGGCGTCCGGCCCGAACTCCGCGGCGAGCGTCCGCCCGGCCTGCTCCAGGCGGCGCGGGTGGGCGTCGCTGATGAGCACCCGGGCGCCCTCCTCCAGGAGCCGGCGGGCGGTTGCGCCGCCGATGCCCGCTCCGGCGGCGGCGGTGACGACGGCGGTGCGTCCGGCCAGCAGACCGTGTCCCGCGACGTACTCGACGCTCCTCATGACCGTACGCTAACCTGCCAAACGCTTGTTAGGGAAGGTACCGACATGGACCTGACGTACACCGGCGCACAGCAGGAGTTCCGCCACCAGGCCCGGGCATGGCTGGCGGCGCACGTACCCGGGGACCCCCTGCCCTCCCTGGAGACGGCCGAGGGCTTCGCCGCCCACCGCGCGTGGGAGGCGGAACTGCACGCCGGCGGCTGGTCGGTGGTGTCGTGGCCGCGGCGGTACGGCGGCCGGGACGCCGGCCTCACCGAGTGGCTGGTCTTCGAGGAGGAGTACTACGCGGCCGGTGCGCCCGCCCGCGTCTCGCAGAACGGCATCGGCCTCCTCGCCCCGACGCTCTTCGCCCACGGCACCGAGGAGCAGCGGGCGCGGATCCTGCCGCCGATGGCGGGCGGCGGGACGGTCTGGGCGCAGGCGTGGTCCGAGCCGGAGGCCGGTTCCGACCTCGCCGCGCTCCGCTCGCGCGCGGTGCGCACGGACGGCGGCTGGCTGCTGCACGGCCACAAGACGTGGTCGTCCCGCGCGGCCTTCGCCGACCGGGCCTTCGGGCTCTTCCGCACGGATCCGGACGCCCGGCGGCACCGGGGCCTGACCTACCTGATGTTCGGCCTGCGCGCCCCGGGTGTGACGGTGCGGCCGATCGGGCGGCTGGACGGCAGGCCGGCCTTCGCCGAGCTGTTCCTCGACGGCGTTCTCGTCCCGGACGAGGACGTGATCGGCGCACCGGGCGAGGGCTGGCGGATCGCCATGTCGGCGACCGGGGACGAGCGCGGCCTCACGCTCCGTTCACCGGGCCGCTACCTCGCGGCCGCCGACCGCCTGGTACGGCTGTGGCGGGAGCGCGGCGAGGACCCGGGGCTGCGCGACCGGGTGGCGGACGCGGTGATCGGGGCACGGGCGTACCGGCTGTTCACGGCGGCGGCTGCGGCGGGCGGGACGGCCGCCGCGGAGTCCAGCCTGAACAAGCTGTTCTGGTCCGAGTACGACATCGCCCTGCACGAGACGGCCCTCGACCTCCTCGGCGCGGAGGGCGAGTTCGCGGACCACGCGTGGGCGGAGGGGTACACCTTCGCGCTCGCCGGGCCGATCTACGCCGGGACGAACGAGATCCAGCGCGACATCGTCGCCGAGCGGCTGCTCGGCCTGCCGAAGGGCCGCCGCTGATGCGCTTCCGGCTCACCGACGAGCAGCGGGCGTTCGCCGGGTCCCTGAACGCCCTGCTGTCGGCCTCCGGCACCCCGGCCGCCGCGCGGTCCTGGGCGGCCGGGGACACCCGCCCCGGCCGGGCGCTGTGGTCGCGGCTGGCGGAGGCGGGGGTGTTCGCGCTGGCGGTCCCGGAGGCGTATGAGGGCGGGCTCGGCCCGCGGCCGGTCGAGGTCGCCGTCGCCTTCACCGAGCTGGGCCGCCACGCGGTGCCGGGCCCCGTGGTGGAGACGGTCGCGGCCGCGGCCCTGCTCGCGCGGCTGGCGGAACGCGGCCTGGGCGCCCCGGCGCGGCGGCTGCTGCCGCCCCTGGCCTCGGGTGCGCTGACGGCGACGCTGCCCTCCGCGCACGGCTGGGCCCTCGACGCCGGCACCGCAGACGTGACGCTCGTCGCGGACGCCGCCGCCGGGGAGTTGCGCCTCGCACCGGGCCACGGACCCGTTCGCACCTCCGCCGACCCCGCGCGCCGCCTCGCGCGCCCGTCGCCCGGCGGGGAGCTGCTGGCGGCCGGGCCGCGGGTGGCGGAGGCGGCCCGGTACGCGGCGGACTGGGCCGCGCTCGCCACGGCGGCGCAGTCGCTCGGCGTCGGGTACGCGCTGCTGGACCGGACCGTCGCGTACGTCGGGCTGCGCACCCAGTTCGGCGCGGCCGTCGGCTCCTTCCAGGCGGTCAAGCACCGGCTGGCGGACACCCTGCTGGGCCTGGCGTTCGCACGGCCGCTGCTGCACGGGGCGGCGCTGTCCCTGCGGACCGCCGACATCGCGGCGGCCAAGGCGGCGGCGGGCGACGCGGCGTACGCGGCCGCCCGCACCGCACTCCAGCTGCACGGCGCCGTCGGGTACACCGAGGAGCTGGACCTCGCGCTGTGGCTGCGCAAGGCGCGCCCGCTGCGCGCCGCCTGGGGGGATCCCGCATGGTGTCGTGCGCAGGTCCTGGCCGACGCGGGGTGAGGGAGCCGTAGGCTGCCCGCGGACGGGCACATGGCCCCGGCCGGGCCCCGGGAGGAGCGACCGTGCGCGACTGGCAGAACGAACCGGGAATGCAACCGCATCCGGAGGGGCTTCTTCCGGCGCCTCTACACGAGCCCCGGGCACGTCGAGCTGCCCCGGGGCGAACGTCCGCTCGCCACGTCGATCCACTACCTGCTCACCCGGGAGCAGCCGCGCGGGAGACTGCACCGCAACCGCAGCGACATCCTGCACTTCCTCGTCGACGGCGGGCCGGTGCGGTACGTGACGGCCGGCGAGCGGGGGACGGTCGAGTACGTCACCCTGCGGTCCGGCGCGGAGCACTTCCTCGTCGTGCCGGGAGGGCTGTGGAAGGCGTCCCACCTCGTCGAGGACGCGCCGTACGCCCTGGTGGCGGAGGTGGTCACGCCCGGGTTCGACTACGCCGACCACGAGTTCGCCACCGCCGGGGACGTCGCGCACCTCGGTCAGGCCGCCGCCGAGCTGGCACCGTTCCTGCCCTGACGCCTCCGCAGCGCCTGGTGCACGGCCCACACCACGGACACCAGCGGGACGGCGACCACCGCCCCCAGCACACCCGCCGCGACGGGACCGTCCGGGCCCTCGGCAAGTGCCTCGACGCCGCCTCCGCCGGCACGGCCGACGGCACCCGCGTCCAGCTGTGGGACTGCAACGGCACCGGTGCGCAGCGCTGGTCGTACAACGCCGCGACGAACGACCTGGTGAACCTGCCGGCGAACAGGTGCCTGGACGTCCTCGGCAACACTCCCGCGGACGGGACACCGACGCAGCTGTGGACGTGCACGGGCGGCGCCGACCGGAAGTGGTCCCTGGTGACCTGAGCCGCCCGGGGCCCTGCCCCGGGGCCCGGGGACGATCCGGGAGACAGCCCTAGTCGTTGCCCCGACGTACCGTGCGCACCGGTCCGCCCGGGTGCCAGGTCTCCACGACGAGCCGGTCGCCCTCGACCGAGGTGCGCACGACCTCGGAGAGCTCCGCGCGGAAGAGGTGGAACGGCTGGGGCGCCTCCGCCTCGTCCGCGAACCGGGCCATGACCGCCGGGTCCGTCACCTCGACGGCCCGGCCCCCGATCCGCACGTCACCGCCGCCCATGCCGGTTCCGCCGCCCGGATTGGCGTACAGGGCGAAGCGCGGGTCGCGCCGCAGGTCGTACGCCTTGCGCGACCTCGGCATCATGCCGAGCCACAGCTCGTCGGAGCGGAAGGTGACTTCGAGACCGCTCAGCCGCGGGGAGCCGTCCTTGCGCAGGGTGCCGAGGACGTGGTGCGTGTACGCGGCGAAGCGCTGTTCGACGATCTGCGCGAACTGCGGCTCCGCCGCCCGGAAGTCTGCCCAACGGAATGCCATGGCACCAGGGAACCCGGGATACCGGACACCTTGTGTCGGGTATCAGACGGGAAGCGCATCGAGCCGGTACGGATTGGCCCCCGTGTAGCGCGTCTCGCAGGTGCCGCCCTCCCGGCAGATCGTCAGCGCCAGCCGGCGGATCCCGCTCTCGTCCGACGCGGCGATGTCGTGGAACTCGGCGCTCGTGCCGCAGCCGCCGGTGTGGTGCCGGTCGCCCAGCGGGACGGTCCGCCCGGCGCCCGTGGTGACGGCGACGGAGACGTACACGGGGCGGTCGTCGCAGGTGGTGTCGGTGACGGTGACGGTACCGCCCTCGACGGTGTGCCGTTCGGTCCAGGTGAACCGGAGCTGGACGCGGTCGCCCCAGCTCGCCGACACGTCGGCGAGCACGGTCGCTTCCGCCCGGGCGGTCCCGCCGCCCGCCCCCAGCGCGAGTGCGGTCGCCGCGGCGACCACGAGTCCTGTACGGCGCATGTGTGCGTCTCCCATCCGGTAGCCGGTATCCCGAGGAGCAGCACTACCCCGCGGCCCCAGGGAGTCCCGCGGCGAGGGCGACAATCACACGTCAGGCCGAACGCACGATGCCCTGGGCCCGCGCCGCGGCGAGCCAGGCCGGGAACTCCGCGACCAGCCGGTCGTAGAGCACGCCGTCGGGGACGCGGGACGGGTCGGTGCCCGCGTGGAAGAAGCCCGCGTTGTCGACGCAGCGCTTCGCGGGCACGGCGAGCTCGTCGAGCCTGCGCAGGAAGTCGAACTGGCGGCTGTCCGGGTCGCCGAAGCCGATGAACTGCCAGAACAGGGGCAGTTTCGCCGCCTTGCAGACGTAGCGTTCGGCCGCGAGCCTGCTGGTCGGTCCTCCGTCCGTCTGGAAGACGACGAGCGCGGGCGTGGCGGCACCGCTGTCGAGGTAGTGGTCGATGACCGCGTCCATGGCCAGGTGGTAGTTGGTCCTGCCCATGTGGTCGAGGTTCGCCACGATCCGTTCGATCCTGCCGTGGTGGTCCGCCGGTGCGATCTCGGTCTCGGCGTCGATGTCCGTCGAGAAGAAGACGACAGGGACGCGCCCGTCGTCGTCGAGGTGGGCCGACAGGCTCAGCACCCGGTCGGCGAGCGCCTGGACGCTGCCGTCCCGGTAGTACGGCCGCATCGAGCCGGAGTGGTCGACCACGAGGTAGACGGCGGCGCGCTCGCCGCTCAGCCCGTGCTTGCGGAGGGAGACACCCGCGCTCTTGTAGAGGTCGACCAGCGCGGGCGCGGTCTCCTCCATCTTCCGGAGGCTGATCGGCATACGAGGAGATTAGGGGACCGTCACCGTTCTCCGCCGGGCCTTCGGGAAAGGGTGCAGCGCCTGCCGAAGGTCCGGTCGGGGACACGGCAGGCGCTGCTGTGTTCCGCACGCCGTTGTACGGGACGAATGAGGGGTGCCTCGGGCCACTGGGGGCCGGGCCGGTGGAGGACGACTGTCCGGCCGGGGGCGCCGCGTACGTCATCGTACGCGGCGCCCGGCCGGTGTGCGGCACCGGACCGCCCGGGACTCCGGACGGGTCGGGGCCTCGGGACGGTCGGGGGCTCCTCGGCGGCGCGGGCGAGCGGCCGTCAGACCGCCAGGGCGCGGTCCGTCGGGCGGATCGGGGCGGGCAGTTCGCTCGCACCCGTCAGGTAGCGGTCCACTCCGCGGGCGGCGGAGCGTCCCTCGGCGATGGCCCAGACGATGAGCGACTGGCCGCGGCCGGCGTCACCGGCGACGAAGACGCCGTCGACGTTGGTCGCGTAGCTCTCGTCACGCGCGATGTTGCCGCGCGCGTCGAGCTCCAGGCCGAACTGCTCCACCAGGCCGTTGGACTGGTCGGTGCCGGTGAAGCCCATGGCGAGGGTGACGAGCTGGGCCGGGATCTTCCGCTCGGTGCCCGGCTTCTGCTCCAGCTTGCCGTCCTTGAACTCGACCTCGACGAGGTGGAGGAACTGGACGTTGCCGTCCTCGTCGCCCTCGAAGTGGGTGGTGGAGACGGAGTAGACCCGCTCGCCGCCCTCCTCGTGGGCCGAGGTGACCTTGTAGAGCATGGGGAAGGTCGGCCAGGGCTGGGTGACCGGGTTCCGGTCCTCGCCCGGCTTGGGCATGATCTCCAGCTGCGTGACGGACAGCGCGCCCTGGCGGTGGGCGGTGCCCACGCAGTCCGCGCCGGTGTCGCCGCCGCCGATGACCACGACGTGCTTGCCCTCGGCGGTGATCGGGGGCGCCACGAAGTCGCCCTCCTGCACCTTGTTGGCGAGCGGCAGGTACTCCATCGCGAAGTGGATGCCCTTGAGCTCGCGCCCCGGCACGGGCAGGTCGCGCGAGACGGTGGCGCCGGCGGCGATGACGACGGCGTCGTACCGCTGCCGCAGCTTCGCGGCGTCGATGTCGCGGCCGATCTCGATCTCGGTGCGGAACTTGGTGCCCTCCGCGCGCATCTGCTCGATGCGGCGGTTGATGTGCACCTTCTCCATCTTGAACTCGGGGATGCCGTACCGCAGCAGACCGCCGATGCGGTCGGCCCGCTCGTACACGGCGACCGTGTGGCCGGCGCGGGTCAGCTGCTGCGCGGCGGCGAGGCCCGCCGGGCCGGAGCCGATGACGGCGACGGTCTTGCCGGACAGCCGCTCCGGCGGCTGCGGCGTGACGTCACCGTTGTCCCACGCCTTGTCGATGATCGAGACCTCGACGTTCTTGATGGTGACCGGCGGCTGGTTGATGCCCAGCACGCACGCCGACTCGCACGGGGCCGGGCACAGCCGCCCGGTGAACTCCGGGAAGTTGTTCGTGGCGTGCAGGCGCTCGCTCGCGGCCTGCCAGTCCTCGCGGTAGGCGTAGTCGTTCCACTCGGGGATCAGGTTCCCGAGCGGACAGCCGTTGTGGCAGAACGGGATGCCGCAGTCCATGCACCGGCCGGCCTGCTTGCTGATGATCGGCAGCAGGGAGCCGGGGACGTAGACCTCGTTCCAGTCCTTGACGCGCTCGGCCACGGGGCGGGTCTTGGCGACCTCGCGCCCGGTGGTCAGGAAGCCCTTGGGGTCAGCCATTGGTCGCCGCCTCCATCATCTTCTCGGTGGTCTCCTGCTCGGAGAGACCGGCGAGCTCAGCGGCGTCCTTGGCGGCGAGCACTGCCTTGTACGTGGTCGGGATGATCTTGCTGAACCGGTCCACGGCGGTGGACCAGTCGGCAAGGAGCTTCTCGGCTACGGTCGAGCCCGTCTCCTCGTGGTGGCGGCGCACGACGTCGTGCAGCCACGCCCGGTCGGCCTCGTCCAGGGCCTCGACGGCGCCCAGGTTGCCGGAGTTGACGTTGTCCCGGACGAGGTCGATGACGTACGCGACGCCGCCCGACATGCCGGCCGCGAAGTTGCGGCCCGTCTCGCCGAGCACCACCGCGTGACCGCCGGTCATGTACTCGCAACCGTGGTCGCCCACGCCCTCGGAGACGACCAGCGCGCCGGAGTTGCGGACGCAGAACCGTTCGCCGGTGCGGCCGCGCAGGAAGATCTCGCCGCCGGTCGCGCCGTACGCGATGGTGTTGCCCGCGATGGTGGAGTACTCGGCCAGGTGGTCGGCGCCCCGGTCGGGACGGACGATCACGCGGCCGCCGGAGAGTCCCTTGCCGACGTAGTCGTTGGCGTCGCCCTCCAGGCGCAGCGTGATGCCGCGCGGCAGGAACGCGCCGAAGGACTGGCCGGCCGAGCCGGTGAAGGTGATGTCGATGGTGTCGTCGGGGAGGCCCGCGCCACCGAACTTCTGCGTCACCCGGTGGCCGAGCATGGTGCCGACCGTGCGGTTGATGTTGCGGATCGGGACCTGCGCGCGGACCGGGCGGGCGTCCTCGGCGGAGGCCGCGTCGAGGGCGTCGGCGGCGAGCTCGATGAGCTCGTTGTCCAGCGCCTTCTCCAGGCCGTGGTCCTGCTCGATCAGCTGGTGGCGCACCGCGCCCTCCGGCAGTTCGGGGACGTGGAACAGCGGAGCCAGGTCGAGGCCCTGCGCCTTCCAGTGGTTCACGGCCTTGGTGGTGTCGAGCAGCTCGGCGTGACCGACGGCCTCCTCCAGGGTGCGGAAGCCGAGCTCGGCGAGCAGCTCGCGCACCTCCTCGGCGATGAACCGGAAGAAGTTGACGACGAATTCGGCCTTGCCGGAGAACCGCTCGCGCAGCACCGGGTTCTGGGTGGCGATGCCGACCGGGCAGGTGTCCAGGTGGCAGACGCGCATCATGACGCAGCCGGAGACGACGAGCGGCGCGGTCGCGAAACCGAACTCCTCGGCGCCGAGCAGCGCGGCGATGACGACGTCACGGCCGGTCTTGAGCTGACCGTCGGTCTGGACGACGATCCGGTCGCGCAGGCCGTTGAGCAGCAGGGTCTGCTGGGTCTCGGCGAGGCCGAGCTCCCAGGGGCCGCCCGCGTGCTTCAGCGACGTCAGCGGGGACGCGCCCGTACCGCCGTCGTGGCCGGAGATGAGCACGACGTCCGCGTGGGCCTTGGACACGCCGGCGGCGACCGTGCCGACGCCGACCTCGGACACCAGCTTCACGTGGATGCGGGCGGCCGGGTTGGCGTTCTTGAGGTCGTGGATCAGCTGAGCCAGGTCCTCGATGGAGTAGATGTCGTGGTGCGGCGGCGGGGAGATCAGGCCGACGCCCGGGGTGGAGTGCCGGGTCTTGGCGACCCACGGGTACACCTTGTGGCCGGGCAGCTGGCCGCCCTCGCCGGGCTTGGCGCCCTGGGCCATCTTGATCTGGATGTCGTCCGCGTTGACCAGGTACTCGGAGGTGACGCCGAAGCGGCCGGAGGCGACCTGCTTGATCGACGAGCGCCGCGCCGGGTCGTACAGGCGCTCCGGGTCCTCGCCGCCCTCACCGGTGTTGGACTTTCCGCCCAGCTGGTTCATGGCGATGGCGAGGGTCTCGTGCGCCTCCTGGGAGATGGAGCCGTACGACATGGCGCCGGTGGAGAACCGCTTGACGATCTCGCTCGCCGGCTCGACCTCCTCGAGGGGGATCGAGGGGCGGTCGGACTTGAAGCCGAACAGGCCGCGCAGCGTCATGAGGCGCTCGGACTGCTCGTTCACCCGGTCCGTGTACTTCTTGAAGATGTCGTAGCGGCCGGCGCGCGTGGCGTGCTGCAGGCGGAAGACCGTCTCCGGGTCGAACAGGTGCGGCTCGCCCTCGCGGCGCCACTGGTATTCGCCGCCGATCTCCAGCGCGCGGTGCGCGGAGGGGACGCCGGAGGCGGGGTACGCCTTGGCGTGGCGGGCGGCGACCTCCTTGGCGACGACGTCCAGGCCGGCGCCACCGATCTTGGTGGCGGTGCCGTTGAAGTACTTCTCGACGAAGGCCTCGTCGAGGCCGACGGCCTCGAAGACCTGGGCGCCGCGGTAGGAGGCGACGGTCGAGATGCCCATCTTGGACATGACCTTCAGAACGCCCTTGCCGAGGGCGTAGATCAGGTTGCGGATGGCCTGCTCGGGCTCCAGGCCCTCGACGAAGGTGCCGGCGCGGACCAGGTCCTCGACGGACTCCATCGCGAGGTACGGGTTGACGGCGGCGGCGCCGTACCCGATGAGCAGCGCGACGTGGTGCACCTCGCGGACGTCACCGGCCTCGACCAGCAGGCCCACCTGGGTGCGCTGCTTGGTGCGGATGAGGTGGTGGTGGACGGCGGAGGTGAGCAGCAGCGACGGGATCGGCGCGTGCTCGGCGTCGGAGTGCCGGTCGGACAGCACGATCAGGCGGGCGCCGCCCTCGATGGCGGCGTCGGCCTCGGCGCAGATCTCCTCGATGCGGGCCGCGAGGGCCTCGCCGCCGCCGGAGACCCGGTAGAGGCCGGAGAGCGTGGCGGCCTTCATGCCGGGCATGTCGCCGTCGGCGTTGATGTGGATGAGCTTGGCCAGCTCGTCGTTGTCGATGACCGGGAACGGCAGGGTGACGCTGCGGCAGGACGCTGCGGTCGGCTCCAGCAGGTTGCCCTGGGGGCCGAGCGAGGAGTGCAGCGAGGTGACGAGCTCCTCGCGGATGGCGTCCAGCGGCGGGTTGGTGACCTGCGCGAACAGCTGGGTGAAGTAGTCGAACAGCAGACGCGGACGCTCGGAGAGCGCGGCGATCGGCGAGTCCGTGCCCATGGAGCCGATCGGCTCGGCACCGGTGCGGGCCATCGGCGCGAGGAGGACGCGCAGCTCCTCCTCGGTGTAGCCGAAGGTCTGCTGGCGGCGGGTGACCGAGGCGTGGGTGTGGACGATGTGCTCGCGCTCGGGGAGGTCCTCGAGCTCGATGATCCCCGTCTCCAGCCACTCCTGGTACGGGTGCTCCGCGGCGAGGGCGGCCTTGATCTCGTCGTCCTCGATGATGCGGTGCTCGGCGGTGTCGACGAGGAACATCTTGCCGGGCTGGAGGCGGCCCTTGCGGACGACCTTGGCGGGGTCGATGTCGAGGACGCCGACCTCGGAGGAGAGGACGACGAGGCCGTCGTCGGTGACCCAGTAGCGGCCGGGGCGCAGACCGTTGCGGTCGAGAACGGCGCCGACCTGGACGCCGTCGGTGAAGGTGACGCAGGCCGGGCCGTCCCAGGGCTCCATCATCGTGGAGTGGTACTGGTAGAAGGCGCGCCGGGCCGGGTCCATGGAGTCGTGGTTCTCCCACGCCTCCGGAACCATCATCAGGACGCTGTGCGGCAGCGAACGGCCGCCGAGGTGGAGCAGCTCCAGCACCTCGTCGAAGGAGGCGGAGTCGGAGGCGTCCGGCGTGCAGACCGGGAAGATCCGCTCCAGGCCCTTGTCACCGAAGAGGCCGGAGAGGAGCTGCGACTCGCGGGCCCGCATCCAGTTGCGGTTGCCCTTGACCGTGTTGATCTCGCCGTTGTGCGCGACGAAGCGGTACGGGTGGGCCAGCGGCCAGCTCGGGAAGGTGTTGGTGGAGAAGCGGGAGTGCACGAGCGCGACGGCCGTGGCGCAGCGCCGGTCGGACAGGTCCGGGAAGAAGGGCTCAAGCTGACCGGTGGTGAGCATGCCTTTGTAGACAATGGTGCGGGCGGAGAGCGAGGGGAAGTAGACCCCGGCCTCGCGCTCGGCGCGCTTGCGCAGCAGGAACGCCTTGCGGTCCAGCTCGATGCCCGTGCTCGTGCCGCCGTCGCTCACGAACAGCTGACGGAAGACCGGCATGGTGGAGCGGGCGGTGGCGCCGAGCAGCTCGGGGGCGACGGGGACCTCGCGCCAGCCGAGGACGGTGAGGTTCTCCTCGGCGGCGATCGTCTCGATCCGCGAGACGGCCTGTGCGGAGCCGTCCGCGGGGAGGAAGGCGATGCCGACCGCGTATTCACCGGCCGCCGGGAGCTCGAAGTCGGTGACCTCGCGCAGGAAGGCGTCCGGGACCTGGAACAGGATGCCCGCGCCGTCGCCGGAATCGGGCTCGGAACCGGTGGCGCCCCGGTGCTCCAGGTTGCGCAGAACGGTCAGCGCCTGCTCGACCAGCGCGTGGCTGGCAACACCGGTGAGGGTGGCAACGAAGCCGACACCACAGGCGTCGTGCTCGTTGCGGGGGTCGTACATACCCTGCGGGGCGGGGCGACCGTCCATGGGCGACCAGGCGTCGGAACGCATCGGCTCTCCCGTCGTCGTCGTGGCTGGGGGCACCTCCCAGACGGAGTCTGGGGGAGCTAGTGCCAGAGGGACGACGTTGGCCCTCCGCGAAATTTCGTGCAGGTTACATGATGGAATGTTTCTCGAAAAGCGGATAGTTCATTCCAGCATGCGGACACCGCATGGGGCGGTGGAGTGTGTTGTCGCAGGTGGGGCCGGGTGGGCGGGGTGGCCGTCCGGCGGCCTGCGGGGGGAGCGGGCTTCGTTGCCCGCAGCGCTCACGGCTCATGCCCGCTGTTCAAGGAATCGAAACCGTCGCGTTACGGCTCATTATGCGCCGCGGTGCATAGTGTCTCACCGGCGGGTGGGGTCCCGCCATTGGAGGTTCATCACATCCGTCGGTGGGGGCGCGCCCGCCGTGTCCGGAGCGCGGGGATACGGGAGGAACGAGAGCTTCCACCGTAACCGCCGCATGCCCGGCGGGGAAGCGGAAACCGCGGCCCATCTCGGCGCATGCCGGAGGTGCCGCGGACTCGCGGGTCCCGGGCCCGGGGTGCGGCCCCGGGCCCGGCGGGGTCAGAGTGCCGCGCCGAACAAGGCGCCGAGACCGTAGGTGACGGCGGCGGCCGCACCACCGAGGGCCAGCTGGCGCAGGCCGCTGTACCACCAGCTGCGCGCGGTCACGCGCGCCACCAGCGCACCGCAGGCGAACAGCCCGAGCAGCGCCAGCAGCACGGCCGGCCAGAGCGCGGTCGCGCCCAGCAGGTACGGCAGGACGGGCAGGAGCGCGCCGAGCGCGAAGGACCCGAAGGAGGAAGCCGCGGCCACCAGCGGCGAGGGCAGATCGTCGGGGTCGATGCCGAGCTCCTCGCGGGCGTGGATCTCCAGCGCCTGCTCGGGGTCCCTGGACAGCTGCATGGCCACCTCGCGGGCGAGCGGAGGCTCGACGCCGCGCGCCACGTACAGCGCGGCGAGCTCCTCCATCTCGTCCACCGGGTGCTTGCGCAACTCGCGGCGCTCGACGTCCAGTTCAGCCTCCACCAGCTCGCGCTGGGACGCCACGGACGTGTACTCGCCCGCCGCCATGGAGAACGCACCGGCGGCCAGTCCGGCGAGGCCCGTGATGACGATGGTCTGCTGGGAGACCGCACCACCCGCGACACCGGTCATCAGGGCGAGGTTCGACACGAGCCCGTCCATCGCGCCGAACACCGCCGGCCGCAGCCACCCGCCGTTCACATCGCGGTGCGTGTGGTTGTCGCGGTGCGCTTCGTGAAGCGTCGCCTCGGTCTCGATGATGGACACAGTTCTCCCCTTGCTCCGGTGCAGCGGGTCCGGTGACCCCGCTCCCCCAACACCTCGAAAATACGCGCGATGTAAGGGGCTCGCCAGCAAGGCAGGCTTTACTAACCACCTGTCATCGGGGTGACAGAGCCGCCCTTCGCGACACCCCCCGGCCGCTGCGGGGCACACATCCGGGAATCGGATCGCCGCGCACCGAAGGGCCACGCGATGGAGTCGACGGCAAGCTCGCTCCTCCTCGACCGAGCGCGGGGCGCACTGCTCGGACTGGCCGTCGGGGACGCACTCGGGGCTCCGGCCGAGAACATGCGTCCGTCCGAGATCCGGCGTACGTGGGGCCGTATCGAAGGGTTCGTCGCGGACGAACCCGCGGGCACGGACGACACCGAGTACGCGATCTTCTCCGGGCTGCTGCTCGCCCGGCACGGCTCGGCGCTGACCGTGGCCCACGTGGAGAAGGCGTGGCACCACTGGATCGCCGACCTGGACGAAGGGCCGTTCCGCGGCGCCGGGTTCAGCGAGCGCGGCACCCTGGAGAACTTGCGGCGCGGCCTCGCCGCCCCGATCTCGGCGCAGCACCGCCACGCCTGGAGCGACGGCCTGGCGATGCGGGCGGCACCGTTCGGGGTGTTCGCCGCGGGGCGCCCGGCGGAAGCGGCACGGCTGGTGGCGATCGACGGCTCGGTCAGCCACGAGGGCGAGGGCATCTACGGAGGCCAGGCGGTCGCGGCGGGCGTGGCGGCGGCGATGTCGGGCGCGGACCCGGCCTCGATCATCGCCGCGGCCCTGTCGGTGGTGCCGATGGACTCGTGGACCGCCCGCTCGATGCGCCGCGCGGTCGTCGCGGCGCAGCGCGTCCAGCCCGACCCGCTCGTCCGCGAACGCACCGTCCGCTCGGCGGTCGTCATCGGCGGCTATCCGTGGACGGACCTGGCACCGGAGGCCGTCGGCCTGGCCTTCGGGGCCTTCGCCGCCGCGCGCGGCGACTTCCGTACGGCCGTCCTGACCGCGGTCAACATGGGCCGGGACGCCGACACGACCGCCGCGGTGGCGGGCGCCCTGGCCGGCGCGATGTCGGGCGCATCGGCGATTCCCCCGGAATGGGCGTCCGCGATCGGCCCGGTGCGCGGGAGCTGCCTGCCTTCCATGCGGGGCCACCACGTCCTGGACATCGCGGAACTCCTGACCCCCGACGACAACCCGGAGGACCCGTGACGCCCCCCAATCCGGCGGAGCACGCCCCCGCCACCGCCCCTGCCCGCCCCCGGGCCACCCG
>NZ_KL591006.1:0-86581 GCF_000716335.1 Streptomyces sp. NRRL S-118
GCACCGAGCCCCCCGCCCCGGCTCCGGCTCCGGCTCCGGCTCCGGCTCCGGCTCCGGCTCCGGCGGCATCCTGCACCGCGCAGGCCACCGGCGCCGCCGCGTGTCGGCGGAGGCGCTCCGTGGGGGCGGGGGGATCCTCGGGAGCCGGGTCACCCGTCGGAGCCGGGGGCTCGTGGGGAGCCGGCTCGCCCGTCGGCGCGGGGGCCTTACCGGGGTCGGGCTCACCCGTGGGAGCCGGAACCTCGCCGGGAGCCGGGTCGCCCGTCGGGGCAGGGGGCTCACCGGGAGCAGGCTCACCCGTGGGAGCCGGAGCCTCACCGGGACCCGGGTCACCCGTCGGCGCGGGGGGCTCGCCGGGAGCAGGCTCGCCCGTCGGGGCAGGGGGCGCGTCCGGGTCTGAGGTGTCCGGCGGGACCGGGGGGTCGGGGGTGGTGGAGGGGTCGGGCACGCGGACACCGTAGGGGGATGTGAGGGCGTTCGCCCGTTGTGGGGACTTTCAGGGTGACGGCTTCCCACGGATGGCGCCCCGCATCCGGTACCTCTGCTGTTCTGGGGCGATGACCTCGACACCCCCCGCACGGCCGGTGCGGCCCCTCGTCGCGCGCAGCCGAGACGAAGCGCACCGTACCGCCACGCCCCTGGAGCTGTTCTTCGACCTGTGCTTCGTCGTGGCGGTCGCCCAGGCCGGGGCGGAGCTGGTGCATGCCGTCGCCGAGGGGCACGCGGCGGACGGCATCGGCCGGTACGCGATGATGTTCTTCGCCATCTGGTGGGCCTGGATGAACTTCACCTGGTTCGCGTCGGCGTACGACAACGACGACACGCTCTACCGGGCCGTGACGTTCGTCCAGATCGCCGGTGTCCTCGTCCTCGCCGCCGGGGTGTCACGGGCCTTCCGGGATCAGGACTTCTTCGTGGTGTGGCTGGGCTACGTGGTCATGCGCATCGCGCTCGCCTCGCAGTGGCTGCGCGCCGCGATGGCCTCGTCCGGGGCCGAACGGACCATGGCGTTGCGTTACGCGGCCGGGGTGATGGTCTGCCAGGTCGGGTGGACGGCGCTGCTGCTCGTACCGGAGCACGCCGTTCCCTGGGTGTTCCTGGTGATGGTCGTGGCGGAACTGTCCGTACCGCCGTTCGCCGAGCGGGACTTCTCCAGCAGCTGGCACGCGCACCACATCGCCGAGCGGTACGGCCTGTTCACCATCATCGTGCTCGGTGAGACGATCGCCGCCGCCACCGTGGGGGTGAAGACGGGGATCGAGGAGAACGACGCCCTCGGCGAGCTGTTGCCGATCGCCGCCGGCGGGCTGCTGCTGATCTTCGCCGCCTGGTGGATCTACTTCGTCGTCCCTGCCCACCAGCGGCTGCGGACCAACCGCCAGGCTTTCCTGTGGGGGTACGGGCACTACCTGATCCTCGCGTCGGCGGCGGCGATCGGCGCGGGCATCGAGGTGGCCGTCGAGCAGGCGGTCGGAAAGGCTCACGTGTCGGAGACCGCCGCCGCGGCCGCCGTCACCCTGCCCTCCGCCCTCTTCCTGCTGCTCGTGTGGGGGCTGCACTCCCGCTACTTCAAGGTCGGCACCGCCCAGCAGCTGGTGCTGCCGTGCGCGGCGCTCGCCCTCCTCGTCTGCACGTTCGCGGGGAGGTGGGGCGTCCTCGCCGCCGGGCTCGTCGGGGCGGTGACGGTCGCGATCGGGGTGACCCTGACCGCACGCACAGCCGGGCGTGGTACGCAGGAGGCATGAACGACGCACTGACGGATGTGGCCGGGCTGCGCGTCGGGCACGCGCGGGTACCGGGCGACAACGCACTGAGCGGCACCACCGTCGTCCTCGGACCGCCGGGCGGGGTGATCGCCGCCGTGGACGTACGGGGCGGCGGGCCGGGCACTCGCGAGACGGACGCCCTCGACCCGCGCAACCTGGTCCAGCGCATCGAGGCCGTGGTCCTGACGGGCGGCAGCGCGTACGGGCTGGAGTCCGCGGCCGGGGTGATGGCCTGGCTGGAGGAGCGGGGCCGGGGTGTCCGGGTGGGGCCCGACCCGTCGCACGTGGTGCCGGTGGTGCCGGCGGCGTGCGTGTTCGACCTGGGCCGCGGCGGGGACTTCAAGGCTCGTCCGGACGCCTCGACCGGCCGGGCGGCCGTGGAGGCGGCGGCCGCCACCGGGGAGCGGGCGCCCGTGGAATGCGGCTCGGTGGGCGCCGGGACGGGCGCGGTGGTCGGCGGACTGAAGGGCGGGGTCGGCACGGCGAGCGTCGTCCTGGACACCGGCGTCACCGTCGCCGCACTGGTGGTGGCCAACGCGGTCGGCTCGGCCGTCGACCCGGCCACGGGCGTGCTGTACGGGCGGTACGGCGACGGCTCCCGAACCGTACTGCCGGAACCGCGGGTGCACGCCGAGGCGCAGCGCCGGCTGGCAGCGGCGCGGGAACGCAGCGGACGGCCGTCGCTGAACACCGCCCTCGCCGTCGTCGCGACGGACGCCGACCTGACCCGTGCCCAGGCGCACAAGCTCGCCGGGACGGCGCACGACGGCATTGCGCGCGCCGTGCGACCCGCGCACCTGCTCAACGACGGTGACACGGTCTTCGCCCTCGCGACCGGCGCACGACCGCTCGCCGACCCGGCGCGGGCGGAGCAGCCGCTGGATCCGCACGCGCTCAACCAGGTGTACGCGGCGGGCGCGGACGTGGTGACCAGGGCGATGGTCCGGGCGGTCACGGCAGCCGGCTCGGTGGCGGGGCCGGGGGGCGTCTTCCCCGCGTACCGGGACCTGTACGGCCTGGACTGACCGGTCGGCGGCGGGAGTTGCGAGGGGGCGTGGGAACTCGGCCCGCACGCCCTTCGTTTTGCGGAAGCCGGACGCGTTGTCAGACCCAGGCACTACCTTAAGCAAGCATCAAGTGACACGCGGCGACGGCCTGGAGTCCCATCTTGAACGTTCCGAACGATCCCTATGAAACGGCAGAGACGCATATCGAGCGGCTCCTGGGGCGGGCGCTCAACTCCTTCGATCTGCCTGATGCCCTGGTCGAGCGCCTGGACTCGGCGCTGGCGCACGCGAGTTCCCTGCACTCGTCGCACCACAGCGCCCGGCTCCACCGCACGACGTACCGGCACACCTACCTCCTCGCGGACGGCTCGTCGCTGACCCTGTGGGAGCTGGTGCACAACGTCGGCCGGGACGGAACCGGAGAACACGGTCACGAGCACCACGAGCTGTACACGGAGGAGTCGGAGGTCCGCCTCGCGGCGTCCCGGCTGCCCATCGCACTCCCCGAGCCCGCGCAAGCCCCTCTGGACGGGCTGGAGGAACTGGAGGGGCTGGACGGCCTGGAGGGGCTGGAGGGGCTGGACAGGGATCTGGAGCTGCTGGGCTCGCTCTTCGCCGTGGCGCCGACGGCCCCCGCGCCGATGTACGAACCGGACGACTCCGCCGACCATGCCCGGCGGGTGCTGCGCCGCGCGGAGAACGCCGACCGCCCGGGCGAGGAGGTGGCGGCGCGGCTGCGCGGCGCGTTCGCGCACCACATCAAGCAGGTGTTCGGCCGACAGTGCAGCGTCGCGGGCCGGGACGCCGGTTTCACGCTGTACGAGCACGGCTTCCTGCTGCTGGACGGGACCGAGATGAGCGTGTGGGAGGTCGAGCACACGGCGACGCCGGACGGACGGCACATGTGCGAGGTGTACGAGAACGAGCGCACCGCGCGCGAGGCGATGGAGCACCGCGCGCGGGTGCGCTGACCCGTCAGGCCCGACCGGAGGCTCGGGGCACGGGTCCCGGCCCCACGTCCCGGCCCCACGTCCCGGCCCCACGTCCCGGCCGTCGGCTGGTCAGGTCCGTCAGCCGGCCGGAGGGCTGAACGGCGTCCGCCTCCCCGGCCGGAGGGTCAGGCGGCGACCGCCACCTTCTGCGGTGCCTCGGGGGCGGCCGGGGTGGCCGTCCTGCGGCGCGCGTGGCCCTTGAGCAGGATGACCAGGGCGGCGCTCACGCACGTGCCGGCCAGGATGGCCACCAGGTAGAGCAGCGGGTTGCCGATCAGCGGGACGACGAACACGCCGCCGTGCGGAGCGCGCAGGGTGCACTCGAAGAACATCGACAGCGCCCCGGTGACCGCTCCGCCCGCCATCGCCGACGGGATGACCCGCAGCGGGTCGGCAGCGGCGAAGGGGATCGCACCCTCGGTGATGAACGAGGCGCCGAGCACCCACGCGGCCTTGCCGTTCTCCCGCTCGGCGGAGGTGAACAGCCTGCCCCGCACGACGGTGGCGAGCGCCATCGCGAGCGGCGGCACCATACCGGCGGCCATCACGGCGGCCATGACCTTGAGCGAGCCCTCGTTGGGGGTGGCCAGACCGCCGATGGCGAAGGCGTACGCGACCTTGTTGAGCGGACCGCCCAGGTCGAAGCACATCATCAGCCCCAGGACCACGCCGAGGACGACGGCGTTCGCGCCGGACAGGCCCGACAGCCAGTCGGTGAGGGCCTTCTGGAGGGAGGCGATGGGCTTGCCGATCACCAGGAACATCAGGAAGCCGACGACCGCGGAGGAGAGCAGCGGGATGACGACGACGGGCATGATGCCGCGCAGCGGCGCCGGCACTTTGACGCGCTGGATGCCCAGGACGACGCCGCCCGCGATCAGGCCCGCGGCGAGACCGCCGAGGAACCCTGCGTTGATGGTCAGCGCGACGGCGCCACCGACGAAACCGGGGACGAGCCCGGGGCGGTCCGCCATGCCGTACGCGATGTAGCCCGCCAGCACCGGGATGAGGAAGCCGAACGCCAGACCGCCGATCTGGAAGAGCAGCGCGGCCCAGCTGTCGGCCTGCCCCCAGGCGAAGTGCTCGGCGACGGAGGGCGCCTTGTCGATGGTGTAGCCGCCGATGGCGAAGCCGAGGGCGATGAGCAGGCCGCCCGCCGCGACGAACGGGACCATGTGGCTCACGCCCGCCATCAGCCAGGTGCGCAGCTTGGTGCCGTAGCCCGCGCCGGGCTCGCCCGCGCTTTCCACGGGCGTCGGCACCGGCCGGTGCGGTGCCCCGTCCGCGCCGTGCTCGGCCTTGCCGCGGACCTCGGCGATGAGTTCGGCGGCCCGGTTGATGCCCGCCTTGACGCCGACGTCGACGGTGGGCTTCCCGGCGAATCGTTCCTTCTCGCGGACGGGCACGTCATGGGCGAGGATCACGCCGTCGGCGGCCGCGATGACGTCCGGGGCGAGCCGCGCGAATCCGGCGGATCCCTGGGTCTCGACGGACACCTCGACCCCGGCTTCCCGCCCGGCCTTCTCCAGCGCCTCGGCGGCCATGTAGGTGTGTGCGATCCCGGTCGGACAGGACGTCACCGCCACCACCCGGAACACCCCGGCTGCCGCTGCCTGCTCCTCCGCCAGCTCCTCCGCCTCCGCCAGCTCCTCCGCCTCCGCCGGCTCTTCCGCCTCCGGGGCGGCCTCCTCGGCACGCGGCTCCGGACGCGACGGCTCCGGACGCGACGGCTCGGAACCCGACAGCGCGGACCCCGGCAACGCCGGACCCGACGGCTCCGACTCCGACGGCGCGGAAGCACCCGGCTCCGGGGCCGGCGCGGATTCGCCGCCGAGCAGTGCGGCCGCGTCCCGCGGGGAGGTCACGGTACGCAGGGTGGAGGTGAAGTCGGCGTCCATCAGGCGGCGGGCCAGGGACGAGAGGATCGTCAGATGGGCGTCGTCCGCGCCCGCGGGGGCCGCGATCAGGAAGATCAGGTCCGCGGGGCCGTCCGGGGCACCGAAGTCGATGCCGCTCGCCGACCGGCCGAAGGCGAGGGTCGGCGCGGCCACGTGCGCGCTGCGGCAGTGCGGGATGCCGATGCCGCCGTCGAGACCCGTCGGCATCTGCGCCTCGCGCGCCGCCACGTCGGCCAGGAAGCCGTCCAGGTCCGTCACCCGGCCCAGTGCCACCATGCGCCGGGCGAGCGCACGGGCCGCCTCTTCCTTGGTCTGCGCGGCCAGGTCGAGATCGACCAGGTCCGCGGTGATCATTTCGCTCATCGCACGCGGCTCCCTCGCTCGCTGCTGTCGCTGTTCCCGCTGCCGTCGCAGCTGTCGCTGTTCCCGCTGGTGTCGCTGCTCTCGCTGGTCTCCGTGCCGTCGCCGTACGGGTCGGACGCGCCGAGTACGCGGTCGAGGGGCACGTCGGCCGTCACGGTGACCGCCGCCGGGTCGAGGTCGGCGGGTGTCGGCATCTCGCTGCCCGGCAGCCGGACGGCCGCCGCGCCGTGGGCGACCGCCGCCGCGAGCGCCTGCGGCCCTTCGCCGCCCGCCGCGAGGAAACCCGCCAAGGAGGCGTCCCCCGCGCCGACGTTGCTCCGTACGGCGTCGACGGCGGCGTAGCCGTACCAGATCCCCTCGGCGCACACGAGCAACTGCCCGTCCGCGCCCAGACTGGCGAGCACCGCGCCCGCGCCCGCCGCCCGCAGTTCCTCCGCCGCCTTGACCGCGTCGCCGAGCGTCGCCAGGGGCCGGCCGACCGCCTCGGCGAGCTCCTCGGCGTTGGGCTTCACCACGTCGGGCCGGCCGCGCAGCGCGGCGGGCAGCGACGGGCCGGACGTGTCCAGGGCGATCCGCGCCCCGTACCCGTGCG
Organism: Streptomyces sp. NRRL S-118; assembly: GCF_000716335.1. Classification (GTDB taxonomy): domain Bacteria; phylum Actinomycetota; class Actinomycetes; order Streptomycetales; family Streptomycetaceae; genus Streptomyces. The sequence continues at coordinate 6,619 of NZ_KL591006.1, forward strand.
CGCGCGTCACGAGGTCGGCGTACCACTCGGGCGCCAGGCCCCGCGGCAGGCTGCCGCCGCAGGCGACCCAGTCGGCGGCGGGCGAGTACGCGCCGACGGCGGAGAGGATCGCCTCCGACTCGGCGGGGGTGAGCACCGGCCCCGGCGCGTTGATCTTCGTGAGGGTGCCGTCCGGTTCGGCGACGGCGATGTTGGAGCGGGTGTGCCCCTTCAGCCGAACCGGGGCGACCTCGATGCCCTGCTCGGCGAGGAGCTCGGCGAGCAGGGCGCCGGGCGCGCCGCCCAGCGGTACGACGGCGACGGTCCGGTGCCCGGCGGCGGCCACGGCGCGCGAGACGTTGACGCCCTTGCCGCCGGGGTCCATGCGCTCGCCGGCGGCCCGCAGCACCGCTCCGCGCTCCAGGGCGGGGACCTCGTACGTCAGGTCCAGCGACGGGTTCGGGGTGACGGTGAGGATCATGCGCGCACCACCTCCGTGCCGGCGGCCTCGACCGCCGACGCGTCCTCGGTGCCGAGCCCGGTGTCGGTGATGAGCAGGTCCACGTCGTCGAGGCCGCCGAACCGGGCGAAGTGGTCCTGGCCGTACTTCCCGGAGTCGGCGAGCAGCACCACGCGCCGCGCCGAGGCGACGACGGCCCGCTTGACGGCGGCTTCGGCGAGATCGGGGGTGGTGAGCCCGTGCGCGGCGGAGAAGCCGTTGGCGCCGATGAAGGCGACGTCGGCGCGGATCTGCGCGTACGCCTGCAGCGCCCAGGCGTCGACGGCGGCGCGCGTGCTGTGCCGGACGCGCCCGCCGACGAGGTGGAGCGCGATGCCCGGGTGGTCGGCGAGCCGGGCGGCGGCGGGCAGCGCGTGCGTGACGACGGTGAGCGAACGGTCCTGCGGGAGGCAGGCGGCGAGCCGCGCCACCGTGGAGCCGGCGTCGAGGATGACGGTGCCGTCCTCGGGCACCTCGGCGAGGGCGGCCCGCGCGATGCGGTCCTTCTCGTCCGCGGCGGTGGTCTCGCGCTCGGCGAGGTCGGGCTCGAAGTCGAGCCGCCCGGCCGGAATGGCGCCGCCGTGCACCCGGCGCAGCAGACCGGCGCGGTCGAGTGCCTTCAGGTCGCGCCGGATGGTCTCGGCGGTGACCTGGAACTCCTCGGCGAGGGAGAGCACGTCGACGCGGCCGCTTTCGCGGGCCAGGTGCACGATCTGGTGCTGGCGCTCCGGTGCGTACATAAGGTTCTACATCCGATCCATGCCCGAACGTGTGGTTCCACAAGCACACTACGACCGCCCAGGGCGAAAGTAAACACATTCGGGCAACGCGGACCACGCATTCGGGCATGGCGAACGGAGGCCGGAGATCCGCCGGACATCCGCGGGCGCACGGGCGCCGGACACGGCGAAGGCCCGGCCCCGCGGGACGCGGGTGCCGGGCCCGGTGTCGCCCACCGCCTGCCTCAGCGCGCCAGTACCGCTTCCGGTTCCACGGCGCCGCCCGCACCGTCGGCACCGGCACCCTGCGCACCCGCAGCACCGCCGGCACCGTCACCGGCGTCCGCTTCCGCACCCGCACCGCCCCGCGCCTTGGCCGGCAGCGCGAACATCACCACGAAGATCACCAGGAGCACCGCGACCACCCACCACAACGCGTTCTGGAAGGCGTCCGCGAACACCGCGCCGACCCGCTCGGGCACCAGCCGCTCCCCGTCGATCACGCCGAAGAAGACCACGGACACCAGCCCCAGCCCGAGCGCGTTGCCCATCTGCCCGGTCGTGTTGATCAGCCCGGAGGCCGAACCGGCGTGCTCCCGCGGCACCTCCGACAGCACGGCGTCCGTCAGCGGCGCCACGATCAGGCCCATGCCGACGCCCATGACCACCAGGGGCGCGGTCATCTGCCACGGCTCGATGCCGGTGCCGTACCGTCCGGCCTCCCAGATGTAGAGCAGCAGTCCGGCGGCCATCGTGAGCGCTCCCGCCTGCAGCACCTTCCGGCCGAAGCGCGGGACCAGCTTCTGCACGGAGATGCCCGCCGCCACCGAGACGGCGATCGAGAAGGGCACTCCGGTGAGCCCGGCCTTCAACGGGGTCCAGCCCAGGCCGCTCTGCATGTACAGCGTCCAGACCAGGAAGAAGATGCCCAGGACCACACCGAAGGTCAGCTGTACGGCGATGCCGGCGGCGAAGCTCTTCACCCGGAAGAGCGACAGCTCCACGAGGGGCGAGCCGTCCTTGCGCGTCTTGTACTTCTCGTACGCGACGAACGCGGCGAAGACCACGATGCTGCCCGCCATGCAGAGGTGGCCCCAGAGCGGCCAGCCGAGCTCACGGCCGCGGGTGAGCGGGTACAGCAGCATCAGCAGGCCGAGCGTGATGAGCGCGACGCCGACCAGATCGAGGCGCAGCACCTTGTCGGCACGCGATTCGGTGATGAACTTGCGGCCCAGGATCAGTCCGGCGATGCCGACGGGCAGGTTGATCAGGAAGATCGGCCGCCACTCCAGGCCGAAGAGGTTCCACTGGGTCAGCAGCGCGCCCAGGAGCGGACCGGACACGGCCCCGAGGCCGACGATCGCACCGAACATCCCGAAGACCTTGCCGCGCTCGTGGGCCGGGAAGGTGACGTGGATGATCGACAGCACCTGCGGCACCATCATCGCCGCCATCGCGCCCTGGAGGAGGCGGGAGGCGACGAGCATCTCCGGGCTCCCGGCGAAGCCGCAGAGCGCGGAGGCGAGGGTGAACCCGGCGATGCCCACGAGGAAGAGGCGCCTGCGGCCGTAGATGTCACCGAGGCGGCCACCGGTGATGAGGCCGGCCGCGAAGGCGAGGGCGTACCCGGCGGTGATCCACTGGATGGCGCCGAACGACGCGGACAGGTCGCGCTCGATGCTCGGGATGGCGATGTTGACGATCGTGACGTCGACGAGGTCCATGAAGGCGGCGGTCATCACGATGGCCAGTGCCAGCCATCGGCGCCGGTCGGCGGTCTGCGTCGAGGCCTCGGGGAGGCGGGAGAGGTCCTGCGTGGAGGTCATGCGGGAGAAGCTAATCGGCATGTAGGACAGTTCGTGTCCTAGATGGCACGCATGCTGGATGCCATGACGGACACTCCCGCACGACTCCTGAATCTGCTGTCCCTTCTCCAGACGCCGCGCGAATGGCCGGGCAGCGAGCTGGCCGGTCGTCTGGGCGTCAGCGCGCGCACCATCCGCCGGGACATCGACCGGCTCCGGGACCTGGGCTACCCGGTGGAGGCGACGAAAGGCGCGGTCGGCGGGTACCGGCTGGTCGCCGGCAGCGCCATGCCTCCGCTGCTGCTGGACGACGAGGAGGCGGTGGCGATCGCGGTCGGCCTGCGGGCGGGCGCCGGGCACGCCATCGAGGGCGTGGAGGAGGCGTCGGTACGGGCCCTGGCGAAGCTCGAGCAGGTGCTGCCGTCACGGCTGCGGCACCGGGTGTCGACGCTGCAGAACGCGACGATCCCGCTGACGCGCGGGGACGGGGCGACGGTCGCGCCCTCCACGCTGACCACGCTGGCCGGAGCGGTGACGGGGCGGGAGCGGCTGCGGTTCGCGTACCGCGCGGGCGACGGGGCGGAGAGCCGTCGGCAGGTCGAACCATACCGGCTGGTCTCGACGGGGTGGCGGTGGTACCTGGTGGCGTACGACCTCGGCCGTGAGGACTGGCGCACCTTCCGGGTCGACCGGGTCAGCGAGCCGTTCCCGACCGGATCGCGCTTCACGCCCCGGGAACTCCCCGCGGACGACGCGGCGCAGATGCTGTCGCACTCCGCGGCCCGGTCGCAGGCGGAGCACGAGGTGGACATCACCTTCGCCGCACCCGCCGTGTTCGTCTCGGCCCGGCTCCCCGGGCACCTCTCCCCCACGGAAACCGGCCCCGACACGTGCCGGCTGAAGGCGCGGTCCACCGACTCGGTGGAGTGGCTGGCGGTTCGACTGGCGCTGGTGGACTGCGAGTTCACGGTGCACGGGCCGCAGGCACTGGCGTCGTACGTCGCCGGGCTGTCCGCCCGGCTGGCCCGGTCGGTGGGCACCACCCCCGGCATCCGCTGACGGGGACAGGAACGGGAACGGGGGAAGGAGCGGGAGCGGGGGAAGGAGCGGGAGCGGCGAGGGGAACGGTGACGGGCGGCGGGGGCGCGCACCCTCAGGTGCGCACGCGCCCCCGTCGGCTCCCCGAGCCCGGCCCGGCGGCCGTTCGGCTGCTGCCGGCACGGCCCCCCGTGGTCCTACGCCGCCGCGTCGAAGCCCGTGTCGCGGGCCATGCGCTTCAGTTCGAGGAGGGCGTGCTTCTCGATCTGCCGGATGCGCTCGCGGGTGAGACCGTGTTCCTTGCCGACCTCGGTGAGCGTCCGCTCGCGCCCGTCCTCGATGCCGTACCGCATGCGGATGATGGAGGCCGTGCGGTGGTCGAGCTTGCCGATCAGGTCGTCCAGTTCCTCGCTGCGCAGCAGCGTCAGCACCGACTGCTCGGGCGACACCGCCGAGGTGTCCTCCAGCAGGTCGCCGAACTGCGTCTCGCCGGCGTCGTCCACCGACATGTTGAGCGAGACCGGGTCGCGCGCCCAGTCCAGCACGTCGGTGACGCGGTCGGACGACGAGCCGAGTTCCTGGGCGATCTCCGCCGGCTCCGGGTCGCGACCGTGCTCGCGGTTGAACTCCCGCTGCACACGACGGATGCGCCCCAGTTCCTCGACCAGGTGGACGGGCAGCCGGATGGTGCGCGACTGGTCGGCGATCGAGCGCGTGATGGCCTGGCGGATCCACCACGTCGCGTACGTCGAGAACTTGAAGCCCTTGGTGTAGTCGAACTTCTCCACCGCCCGCACCAGACCCGCGTTGCCCTCCTGGATCAGGTCGAGCAGGGGGAGGCCGCTGCGCGGGTAACGCCGGGCGACGGCGACGACGAGCCGCAGGTTGGACCTGATGAAGACGTCCTTCGCGCGCTCGCCGGCGGCGACCAGGGCCTCCAGCTCCTCACGGGTCGCGCCGCCCGCCTCGCTCTCGATCTCGCCGTCGAGGATCTGCTGGGCGTACACACCCGCCTCGATCGTCTGGGACAGCTCGACCTCCTTGGCGGCGTCGAGCAGGGGCGTGCGCGCGATCTCGTCGAGGTACATGCCGACCAGGTCGCGGTCGGCGATCTCCCCGCCCACGGCGCGAGCACTGCTGGCCCGGTCGGTCCCGGTCGCGGTAGCGGTCGCGCCGGACCGGCGTTGGGCGACGGCACGGGTTGCCATGCGAGCTCCCTTGCTGAGTAGGTGTCGCGACACCCTTCCGGGTGCCCTGCATCCGACGGAAACAACGACTGGAATCCGGACAGAATTCCCATGACACCCACCCATTTTGGTGATCTTGCAGTATCCTCTCCGCCCACGAGGGGAGGCCGGATGGCGGACGACCAACCGGAGGTGCAGGTCAGGGCGGGTACGGAGGCCGATGTCGAGGCCCTCACGGAGATCTACAACCACTACGTCCGTGAGACCGCGATCACATTCGACACGGTGCCCTTCACCCCCGAACAGCGTCTTCCGTGGCTGCGTTCCCACCCTGTAGACGGCCCGCACAGGCTGCTGGTTGCTCACGACGCCGACCGCTGCCTCGGATACGCGACCACCGGCCCGTTCCGGCCCAAGGCCGCGTACGCCCCCTCCGTCGAGGTGAGCGTCTACCTCGCGCCCGGGTCGGCCGGCCGGGGCGTCGGCACGCTGCTGTACGAGCGCCTCTTCGAGGCCCTCGCCGGCGAGGACGTCCACCGCGCCTACGCCGGCATCGCCCTGCCCAACGAGCCCTCCGTTCGCCTCCACACCCGCTTCGGCTTCCGCCACGCCGGGACGTTCACCGAGGTGGGCCGCAAGTTCGGCCGGTACTGGGACGTCGCCTGGTACCAGAAGGAGCTGTGAGCGGAACCGGAAGGCGGGGAGCCCGAGCGGGGACCTAGGCGAACTGCAGCGACCGCTTCGCCAGGCCCATCCAGAACCCGTCGATGACGCTGCGCCCGCCGGCGAGGTCCCCGGTGGCCTCCGCCGCGCCCAGCGTCACGAACAGCGGGGCGAAGTGCTCGGTGCGCGGGTGCGCGAGCCGCCCGGCAGGGGCCTTGTGCGCGAAGTCCAGCAGCGCGTCGACGTCCCCGGCCGCCAGGGCCCGCCGTCCCCAGTCGTCGAACTCCACGGACCAGCCCGGCACGCCGTCGTGCCGCAGCGCCGCCAGGTTGTGGGTGAAGAAGCCGCTGCCGACGATCAGCACGCCCTCGTCCCGCAGGGGCGCCAGCCTGCGCCCGATGGCCATCAGAGCGGCCGGGTCGAGGGTGGGCATCGAGATCTGCAGGACGGGGATGTCGGCGTCCGGGTACATCTCGGCGAGGGGGACGTACGCCCCGTGGTCCAGGCCCCGGTCGGGCATGTCCTGCACGGGCATGCCGGGGGCGCGCAGCAGCTTGCGCACGGCTTCGGCGAGGCGCGGCGCGCCCGGAGCGGCGTACCGCACGTCGTAGTAGTGCGCGGGGAAGCCCCAGAAGTCGTACACGAGCGGCACGGTCTCGGTCGCGCCGAGCGTGAGCGGGGCCTCCTCCCAGTGGGCGGACACCATGAGGATCGCCGCCGGCCGGGGCAGCCCGGCGGACCAGGCGGCGAGTTCGCCCGGCCACACGGAGTCGTGGGCGAGCGGCGGCGCGCCGTGCGAGAGATAGAGGGCGGGCATGCGCCCGCTGGTCAGCGCGGTCATGACGACTCCCGGTCGATGACATCAAGCCTACTACTTGAAGATTCAAGCTCAGTCACCGTAACGCGCCGCGGGTATGTTGTTCAACCTTCAAGAACGTACAGTGGGACGCATGAACGACCATGCCGGGGACGGGCCGCGCTGGCTCACGGACGACGAGCAGCGCGTCTGGCGTTCCTATCTGCACGCCACCACGCTGCTGGAGGACCACCTCGACCGTCAGCTCCAGCGCGACGCCGGGATGCCGCACGTCTACTACGGGCTCCTGGTCCAGCTCTCCCAGGCCCCACGCCGCCGGATGCGCATGACCGAACTCGCCAAGGCCGCCAAGATCACCCGGTCCCGGCTGTCGCACGCCGTCGCACGGCTGGAGAGGAACGGCTGGGTGCGCCGCGAGGACTGCCCCTCGGACAAGCGGGGCCAGAACGCCTACCTGACGGACGAGGGGTACGCGGTGCTCGAACGCAGCGCGCCCGGCCATGTGGCGGCCGTACGGCAGGCGATCTTCGACCGGCTCACCCCGGAGCAGGTCGGCCACCTCGGCGAGATCATGCGGGTGATGGCCGAGGCACTCCAGCCCTCGGGTCCGGACGCCGACCTGCCCTGGCTGCGCTAGCGGCCGCGGCGGACCGGGCGGCACGGACCTTCCCGGCACCGCAGGAAGTCCGTGCCCCGCGGGCGCTCAGGCGGTCAGGACCACCCCCGCGTACGACGCCGCCGCTATCAGCGCCCACGCCGTGAGGCCGAGCGCCGCCACCCGCGCCGCGGTGCGCGAGAGCGTCGGCAGGTGCACCGCGCTGCCGAGGCCGAACAGCGCGGCGGCGAGCAGCAGTTCCTGCGCCGCACCGGCGGAGGCGAGGACCGGCTCCGGCAGCAGGCCGGTCGTGCGCACCACCACCATGGCGAGGAAGCCGGCGACGAACAGCGGCACGAGCGGTGGGCGCCCCGCCCGCCCCCCGGCCGCCGTGCCCTTACCCCGCCGCCGGGCGGCCACCACCAGGGCCGCGACGAGCGGGGCCAGCAACGCCACGCGCATCAGCTTGACCAGCACCGCCTCGCCCAGCGCGGCCGGGCCTGCGGTCTGCGCGGCGGCCACCACCTGGCCCACGTCGTGCACCCCGGCGCCGACCCAGCGCCCGAACTGCGCGTCCGTCAGCCCCAAGGGGCCGTGCAGCAGCGGCAGTACGGCGATCGCCAGCGTGCCGCACAGCGTCACCAGCGCGACGGACGTGGCGGCGTCGTCCTCGTCGCTGTCGTGCACGGCGGCGACCGCGCCGATGGCGGAGGCCCCGCAGATGGCGTACCCGGTGGCGATCAGCAGCGGCTGGTCGCCGGGCAGCCCGAGGCGGCGCCCCAGCCACCACGTGCCGCCCAGGGTGGCGGCCACGACGGCGAGCACCATGGCGACCGTCGGCCAGCCGAGGCCGAGGACGTCGGACAGGCTCAGCTTCAGCCCGAGGAGGACGACGCCGAGGCGCATCAGCCGCTTGGCGGCCACGGTCAGCCCTGCCCGGCAGCGGCCGCGGATGCGGGTGTGGAGCCAGGGGACGTGCGCGGCGGCGACACCCAGCACGACGGCGGCGGTGAGCATCGGTACGGCGGGCAGGGCGCGGTGCACGATCCAGGCGGCGCCCACCCCGGCGGCGGCGAGCGCGAGCCCGGGCCACACGGCCCCCACGCCCCCCGGGGCTGGCGCGGCGGGCGCGGTGCCGGGTGCGCCCGGGCGGGCGGACGGACGCGCCCGTCCGCCGACGAGGGCCATCAGCCGTCCGCCGGCAGCCGGTACACGCGCCGGACGCTCGTGCCGAGCCGCGTGATGTCGGCGCCGTACACGTGCAGGGACACGGCGAGGTCGCTGCCCGCGTTGCGGACGAGGTGGATGTCCCCGGGCGGGGCGAGCGCGGCGACCGTCCCCTGCCCGTTGACCACCTCCTCCGTGGCGACCAGCCGCGCCGTGATCCCGTCGGGCACGAGCCGGTAGCGCCGCTCGTGCTCCTCGCCCCGGTGGACCCCCGTCACGCACCACGACACGTGGTCGTGGACGGGTGTGGCCTGGCCGGGCAGCCAGACCAGGGCGACGACGGAGAAGGAGCCGTCGGGATCGGCGTGCAGGACGTGCTGCCGGTAGCGCTCGGGGTCGCCCTCGCACTGGGCGCCGGTGAGCAGGTCGGGCGCACCGAGGTGCGGGGCGAGGCACGCGGCCACGAGCCGGGCCGTGGGCTCGGGCGGCAGGCCCCGGTCCACGGCACCGCGCACCTCGGCGACGAACGAACGCAGACGGGCGGTGGCGGCCGGTTCCAGGGAGGTCGTGGTCATGGACCGGAGCGTCCGCCCGCGCGGGCGGTGCCGTCCAAGCAGGGTTCGTTGACGGGACCCCAACGACCGCTTATGGGTGGGGGACGCGCTGGCCGCTCACGGGTGGGCGGTCAGCAGCCGACCTTGGCCTCCGCCGCCGTGACGATCGCGTCCAGGGCCAGGGAGGTGGCGGGGATGCGCAGATGGTCGCGCAGGACGTACGCGTACACCTGGCGGCGCGTGTGGGGCTCCACGATCCGGCCGGTGATCTTCCGGTGGCACAGGAACGACAGCACCAGCGCCGGAACCATCGCGATGCCGACGCCCGCCGCCACCAGGCTCTGCATCACCAGGTTGTCGTCCGTCGTGCACGCGATGTCCGGGGTGAAGCCCTCCTCGGCGCAGGCGTGCAGGAAGTTGGCCCGGCAGCGGGCGCAGCCGGCGATCCACCGCTCGTGCGCCAGGTCGGCCAGGTGCACCGCCCGGCGCCGTGCCAGGGGGTGGCGAATGGGCAGCAGGACCGTGAGCGGGTCCTCCATCAGCTTGAACTCGGCGAGTTCCTCGGGGACGTCGACCCGCAGGCCGGGATAGCTGAAGGCCAGGGTGATGTCGCATTCGCCCCGGGCCGCCATGCGCAGCGACTCCGGCGGCTCGCTCTCCACCAGCTCGACCCGCACCCCGGGGTGTTCGTCCGCCATCCGGGCCATCGCCTCGGGCAGGATCGTCGCCCCCGCGCTGGGGAAGGCGCAGACCCGCACCCGCCCGGAGCGCAGCCGGGCGATCGCGTCGATCTGCTCCTGCGCCGCCGCGAGACTGTCGAGGATGGTGCGGGTGTGCCGGGTGAGGGCCTCGCCCGCCTCGGTGAGGCGCAGGCCGCGGCCCACGCGGGTGAACAGCGGTGTGCCGACGTCCCGTTCCAGTGCCTTCATCTGCTGGCTGACGGCGGGCTGGGTGTAGCCGAGGGAGCGGGCGGCCGCGGTGTAGGAACCGGTCCTGACGACCTCATGGAAGGTCTTGATGTACCGGGAATCGAACACGGTCGAAAGCATAAGCAGAAATTGGCCCCCTGAAAGCGCCGTTACCAGCCGTTCCCGGGTGCCGTTCCCGGTGCCGGCCGCACCCGTTCCCGTTCCCGGCCCCTGCCCGGCGCCGTGGTCCACCCACCACCCGAACGGCGGCGTTTCCGCAACCCGGAGGCCCCCGGGCCCCTCACCCGTCCGCACAGAAACCCACGATCGGGCCACCCCGCGCGCGCCCCGGGCGCACCCGGCCCAGGCTGATCGGACGGAGAGCAGCGCGGATCCGGCCGGCTGCCGCGGACCGAAGGCGATCAGCACCTATGGAGCGGACGCGCCGGCGGATACGCAGACCGGTCGCCCTCGGGGCGGCCACCACGCTCGCCCTCGCCACGCTGGCCACGGCGAGCTCGACCCTCCAGGGCCCGAACCGCCCCTCCGCGGGGCCCGTCGCCGCCGAGGACGCCACCGACGAGCTGGCGCTCGGACCGTGCCGGATCACGGCCACCATGGGCGTGCAGATGACCGAGGGCATCCCGACCCCGCCCGGATACGCCCGCTCCACGGGCGAGGTCCGCGCCCTCAACCTGATGATCGACTTCCCGGACGCACCCGGCGAGGGCTCCGCGATGGACCGGTACGCCGAGTTCTTCCCGCAGACCTCCGACTGGTTCCGCACCAGCTCGTACGGACGGCTCGTCTACCGGCCCGAGGCGCCGCTGCCCGACTGGCTGCGGATGCCGCTGCCGTTCGCCGAGTACGGCATCGACCGCGGCTCGCCGTACGAGCCGGGCTACCGCAAACTGGTCGAGGACATCGTGGAGGCCGCGGACCCCAGGGTCGACTTCAGCGCGTACGACCTGGTCAACATCCTGGTGACGCCGAACGCGGGCCCCTCGGCGCTGGACACCGTCCTGTCCGTCACCTTCTCCGGGAACGCCGAGGCGCCCCACGCGGACGGCACGCCGCTCGCCAACACGTCGTTCGTCTACAGCCGCCAGGACGACGGCTCGGGCTCGTACCACGAGACGGGCTTCCGCGTCCTGCCGCACGAGAACGGCCATGTCTTCGGGCTGCCCGACCTGTACACGGCGGACGGCGGCGGCGCGGTCGGCCACTGGGACATCATGTCCGAGGACTGGGGCGCCAACAACGACCTGCTGGGCTGGCACAAGTGGAAGCTCGGCTGGCTCGGCAACGACCAGGTGCGCTGCGCCGCCTCCCCCGGCACCCGCGTCTACACCCTCACCCCGCTGGCCGCGGCCGGCGACGGCACCAAACTCGCCGTCATACCCCTGTCGGAGGAGACCGGGTACGCGGTGGAGGTCCGCACCCGGGAGGGCAACGACGAGGCGGTGTGCGAACCGGGGGTCCTCGTGTACCACATCCGATCCGACGTGGACACGGGTCAGGGCCCGGTCACCGTCGTGGACAGCGACCGCGACAGCGGCGGGTGCACACGCCGCCCGAACGTGCACGCCGAGCTGTCGGACGCGCCGTTCCGGCCGGGTGAGTCCTTCACCGACCGCGAGAGCGGCGTGCGCATCACGGTGCTGGCGGAGGACCGCCGCTCCGGCACCTACCGGGTGCGCGTCACCCGGCTGTGAGCGCGCCCTCCAGCTCCGCCCGCAGCTCCCGCTTGAGCACCTTCCCCGTGGCGTTGCGGGGCAGCGGCCCGTCCTGGACGACGACGTGGGCGGGCACCTTGAAGGCGGCGAGGCTGCGCCCCACGTGCGCGCGCAGGTCCGCCACACCGGCGCGGGCACCCTCCCGCAGCCGGACCACCGCCGCCACCTCCTCGCCCAGTTCGGGGTGGGGTACGCCGAGGACCGCCGCGTCGAGCACGTCGGGGTGGGCGTACAGGGCCGCCTCGACCTCGACGCAGTACACGTTCTCGCCGCCGCGGATGACCATGTCCTTGATGCGGTCGACGATGCTGACCCGGCCGTCGTGGAGCGTGGCCAGGTCGCCGGTGCGCAGCCAGCCGTCGGGGGTGAAGGCAGCGGCGGTCGCCTCGGGGTCCTCCCAGTACCCGCGCACCAGGGACTGGCCGCGCAGCCACAGCTCGCCGACCTCGCCGTCGGGCAGCGCCCGCCCGTCCGGCCCCGCGACGCGGACCTCGGTGACGGGGGTGGGGCGCCCGACGCTGCCCGGGAAGGCGCGGTAGTCGGCGCCGTATCCGGCGAGGACGCCGCCGCTGGTCTCGGTGAGTCCGTAGCCGTTGCGCGGTTCGACAGCGCGGGGGCAGCGGGCGACGAGCCGGGGCGGGGCGGCGGCGCCGCCGGTGTTGAGGTGCCTGAGCGTGCCGAGTCCCGCCTCCCCGGCGGCGTCCAGCAGTTGCAGGGCGGTGGTGGGCACTCCGGCGTAGTGGGTGACGCGGTGCTCGTGGATGAGCTCCAGGGCCCTGGCCGCGTCCCACTTGCGCATCAGCACGAGCGTGCCGCCCGCGGCCATCACCGAGTAGAAGGAGGTGAACGCGGCGACGTGGAAGAACGGGAACGTCGTCAGCGACACGGGCGCCGGCCCCTGCCCCGGCACCTCACCGCGCTCCAGCGCGGCCGCGGCGGCCTGGTAGCGCGGATTCATCGCGGCGCCGGCCTGCGCCAGGTGCGTGGCGACGGCGCCCTTGGGCCGTCCGGTGGTGCCGGAGGTGTAGATGATCGTGGCGTCGTCCTCGGGCCGCACCTCCACGTCCGGCGGGCCGAGCGCGGGGTCGGCGGCGGGCAGGTCCTCGTACCGTACGAAGCCCTCCTCGGCCTCCCCGTGGAAGACCACCCCGGGCACGCCCTGCGCGCGCGCCCACGCCCGCACGCGCGGGACCCGCTCGCCGTCGACGAGGAGCACCCGCGGCCGGCAGTCGCCGAGGGCGTGGGCGAACTCCGCCTCGGTCCACCAGGCGTTGAGCGGCACGGCCACCAGCCCGGCCAGCTGGGCCGCCCAGAAGGCGATCTGCCACTCGGGGTGGTTGCGCATCGCGACGACGGCCCGGTCGCCGCGGCGCAGCCCGTACTCCCCGGTCAGCCGCCGGGCGAGGGAGCAGGCGGCCGCGAAGAACTCGCCGTAGGTGTACGTCCGGTCGCCGGCGACGAGGAACGGCCGCTCGCCGTGGGCCCAGGTGACCTCGACGAACTCCCGCAGGGTGCGCGGGCCACCCGCGTACACCCGCCGCCCGTCCTCGCCGGTGGTGACGGCGAAGGGTGCGCCCGGCGCGGTCAGCGGGTCACGTCCGTCCCGGCCGGGACCGCGGGGGCCGCTTCCGCCGGGGCCGGACGCCCCGGAGTCGGGTCCCTCGGAATCGGGTCCCTCGGAATCGGGTCCCTCGGAATCGGGTCCGTCCGGGCCGGGTCCCTGGGGGTGTCCGTCCACCATCGCCTCTTCCTCACCGCGCGCTGAGCGCCTGCTCAGCCTGTGCCCGGCAGCCGACGCTATGCGGGGTCGGACCACGCCGTCAAGGAGGTACATGTATCCACCATCGATTTTCCGCCGGGGCGGGCTCCGTCAGGTCGCCGGTGGTTCGATGTCCGAATCCAGCCGTACCCAGCCCCGCACCGCACCCGTCGTCGGATGCTCCGGTCCCATCGTGGTCCGCGCCCGCCGCAGCGCCTCCGCGTGCAGTGCCTCCGACTCGTCCTCCGCGCCCGTCGCCCGCAGGTCGATCGCCAGGTTCGCCAGGCAGCCGATCGCGTCGTAGTGGTCCGCGCCCAGCACGCGGACGAAACCGTCGTGGACGTCCCGCCCCAGCCGCACCGCCTCGGCCAGGTCGCCGTCCCCGGCCAGGTCGGTGGCGTGGTTCATGGCGCTGCACAGCGTGTACGGGTGGTGCGGCCCCAGCACTTCGCGGTACTGCTGCACGGTCCGGCGCGACAGCGCCAGCGCCGCCTCCCGCTCCCCGGTGAGCCGCAGGTACACCGCCAGGTTGTTCGCGCAGGCGAGGGCGAACGGGTGCCGCTCCCCCAGCTGCGTGTGGTGACGGTCCAGGGTGTCCTGCGCGAGCATCCGCGCGCCCTGCGCCCGCCCGGTGGCGACCAGCGCGCAGGCGAGGTTGATGGCGGCCGCGAGCGTCTCCGGGTGGTCCGGGCCGAGCACGGACATCGACGTGTCGTGGATGTCGGCGCTCAGCGCCCGCGCCTCCTCGTACCGGCCCATGCGGCGCAGCACGGCGGCGAGGTTGCGGGAGGCCCGCAGCGTCGCCGGGTGACGCTCGCCGGTCTTCTCGCGGAAGGCGTCCACCGTCTCGCGGATCAGCTTCAGCGCCTCGGTCAGCGAGCCGGTCTCCCGAAGGTCGCGCGCGTAGTTGCTGGCCGAGTTGAGCGTGTCGGGGTGGTTCGGTCCGCTGACCCGGCGCCGCGCCTGCCACACGTCCCGGTCGATGTCGCGCGCCGCGAACCGGTCCCCGACCAGGTACAGCGACACGGCCAGGTTGTTGGCGGCGAACAGCACCCGCGGGTGGTCGTCCTCGAAGACCCGGCGGCACAGCGTGTAGGTCTCCTGGTCGATGTCCCGGGCCTGCGTGTAGGCGCCCTTGCTGCGCAGGTCGGCGCCGAGGTTCGCGGCGGCCACCAGCGTGTAGTGGTCGTCCGGGCCGAGGACCTCGCGAGCCCGCCGCAGCAGGGCCTCGTCCATCGCGTACGCCTCCTCAAGCCGCCCGCTGGAGCGCAGCACGTTGGCGTACTGGGTGCGCAGGTAGATCACCAGCGGGTCGTCCTCGCCGAACGCCGGCACCCAGGTGGCCAGGGCCCGTTCGGCGGTCTCCTGGGCGGTGGAGTAGTCGGAGCGGCGCCACAGGTAGCGCACCGATTCGGCGATCCAGCGGCGCACCCGGTTGTCCTTGCTGGTGAACGCCCGGGAAGGACGCAGGTGCGGCAGCAGGGAGGCGTGCCGGTCCCACAGCGCCGGGTCCTCGGCGTTGCCCGGGTTGGCCTCGGCGAGGATGGCGTGCACGTGCGCGCGCATGGCGGACCACTCGTCCTGCGGCACCTGGGAGCGCAGCACCTCCTGCACCAGCCGGTGCAGGGTGACGGTCTTGTCGCTCTGGTTGGTGCGCGCGAGCCCGTACCGGTTGATCTCGGCGAACAGCGTGCCCATCCGCATCGGGTCCACCAGCCGCGGGTCGTGGCGGGCCAGCAGTTCCCCGGCCCGGTTCCCGTACAGCGCCCACATGGGGATGGGATCGGGGCCGAAGAAGGCGCACAGCTCCAGCAGTTGCGCGGCCGCGGGCATCGACTCCCGCAGCGCCCGCAGCGACAGCAGCCAGGTCGCCGCCGCGGACCGCGGGTAGGTGGTGGCCGACTCCTGCTCCAGCATCGTCGCCAGCTGGGTGCTCAGCAGCTCCAGGTACGTCTCCACCGGCATCGCGGACTGCTCCAGCCACGCCGCCGCCTGGGCCACCGCCAGCGGCAGGTCGCCGAGCGCCTCGGCGACCTGGCCCGCGTCCCGGTCGGGCAGCTCGGGGTTCTGCACCTGGAGCAGCCGCACCGACTCGTCCCGCGCGAAGACGTCGACCTCGATCTGCGTCGCCCGCTCCACCCAGGTCCGGTTGCGGGAGGTCACCAGCACGTGCCCGGGTCCGGTGGGCAGCAGCGGGGCGAGCGCCTCGGGCTGTTCGGCGTTGTCGAAGACGAGCAGCCACCGCCGGTACGGGCGGCCCTGGCGCAGCGCCTCCAGCACGGCGTTGGAGGTGGCCGTCACGTCGTCGCCGGCCGGCAGCCCCAGCCGTGGGGCGAGCGCGGCCAGCCCCTGCCGTACGAGGCCGGGCTGGCCCGCGTTGACCCACCACACCACGTCGTAGTCGGCGGCGAAGCGGTGCGCGTACTCGATGGCGACCTGGGTCTTGCCGACCCCTCCCATGCCGAACACCGCCTGCGGCGGGCCGCCCAGCGGGCCCCCCGCGGCGAACCCGTCCCGCATCTCCTCCAGGGTCCGCCCCCGCCCGGTGAACGCGGCGTTGCGCGGCGGCACCTGCCACACCGGGGGCGGCGTGCCGGGATAGCGCGGGCTGCGGTCCTCGTCGGGCGCGACCGGCCGCAGCGGGGCGTCCCCGGTGGCGAGCCCGGGCCGCCCGACGGCCGCGACCAGGGCCGACTCCGCCTCGTCCGGCCCGTCGCGCTCGACGAGGTCCACGGCGACGAGGTCGGCGAACGGCGCCGGCAGCGGCGCTGCGTGGATGCGGATCGGGATCAGCATCCGCTGCGACGCCTCCGGGTCGCGGGCCGCGACGGCCTTCCACACCTCGTGGGCGTGCGGCAGCCGCACGTAGTCCGGGGAGAGCAGCGCGACGATCCGCCCGGAGCCGTCCAGCGCGTGCCGCACCTCGGTCAGCGCCCCGGAGCCGGCGTGCTCGGCGGCGCCGCTCAGCGCCACCTCGTAGCCCAGGCCGGCGAGCCGGGCGGCGATCCACTCGGCCCACATGCGGTCGGCGGGGGCGTAGCTGAGGAACAGGTCCGACGGGACGGGCGGCTTGGTCCGCTCGTACGAGGACAGCAGCGCCCGGCGCATGGTCTCCGGCATCGCCCGCTGCCGGGTCACCCGCCCCTCGGTGATGCGGCCGGTGAGCCGCTCGGAGGCGGCGAGCAGGCTGCTGCCCTGGTGGGGCCGGTCGCCGACGGGCGCGGGGATCTCCTCGTACGCGAAGAACGGCCGGTACGGGATCTCCACGTCGCCCCAGTAGCGGTCGCGCTCCTCGCGGCTCATGCCTTCCAGGAACGCGGCGAAGCGGCTGCGGGCCAGGTCGCGGCCGGCCTCCAGCTTCTTCTGCTCGGCGTACTCGACGCGCATGGGGGCGGGCAGGATCCGCACCGGCCTCAGGCCGACCTGGGCGCGGATGGACTCGGCGACCGCGGCGGCGCCCTGGATGGACTGGGCACTGAGGGTGAAGCAGTCGACGACGACGTCCGGGAGCAGCACGGTGCAGATGCCGGCGATGTCGGACAGGCCGGTCCGGCTGTCGACGAGGACGTAGTCGTACCGGCCGCGCAGCTCGTCGCGGAGGGCGGCGAGGAAGGCGGCACCGCGCAGCCGGGTGTAGAAGTGGTCCCAGTCGAAGGTGGAGACGGCCGCCGAGTACCCCTCGTCCTGCAGCCCGGCGGGCAGGAAGTCCAGACGGCCCCCGCCGTCGAGGTCCACGCCGACGCCGACGATGCACCGGTCGACGTCCGCCCGCTCCCGGAACCAGGCGGCCCGGTCCCGCGGGTGTTCCGACCCCGGCTCGTCGGCGCGCAGCGCGTAGTCGCGGATGAGGTCGATGACGCCCTCGGTCGAGCTCAGTTCGGGGTCGACGAGCAGCGGGTGGAAGTACCGGTGCAGGCCCGGTGCCTCCAGGTCCCAGTCGACCATCAGCACGCGCAGGCCGTTGCTGGCGAGGATCCAGGCGGTGTTGACCAGGGCCATGGTGCGGCCCACGCCGCCCTTGAACGAGTAGAAGGTGACGACGGTGCCGGGTGCGGCCGGCGTGGCGGAGCCACCGGGGCTGTTCACTGCTCTGGCCCTCCCTCACTGCGGGGGTCGCGCGACTCCTGCGGGGCGTACGGGTCGTACGGGATGCGCGGGCCGCGCCCGGCGGACCAGGGGTGCCGCTGGGGCCGCGGGACCTGCGGCCTCCCGGCGGCGGGGGCCCGGCGGGGCGCGGGGCCGCCGCTGGGGCCGCGCAGGATCGGCCGGGCGGCGGGCGCGGTGTCGGTGTCGTCGGCGGCCGGCGGGACGGCGCCGGCCTGCCGCTTGCGGATCAGGTTGTTCTGGGCGGCCGCGACCATCTGGCCGAGCGCCCGCTTGAAGTCGCCGAAGCAGACCCGTACCTGGAACTGCCGGTCCTGCGCGCCCCGGGACGCCTTGCGCTCGAAGACCTCGGTGACACCGCTCCACAGTTCGTGCCGGTCGCGCTCCTCCTGGGGGTGGCACGGCACGAGGACGCCCGTCGCCGGGTGGTCGCTGCGGTCGAACTGCTCCAGCTGCCGGCGGTAGGGCGCGGCCGGCGCGCTCCAGGCGTCCACCAGCAGGATCGTGACCTGGTCGTCCTGCCACGCCTGGTTGAGCTGCCGGGTCAGTCCGGAGCGCACCTCCTGGTAGGCGGTGCCGTATCCCTGGGCGGTGACCAGCCGCTGCGCCTGCTGGTAGAGCGGGTACTCCTCCTGCGGGTGGTACGGGTTCCAGTCGAGTCCCGCCCTGCCGTAGTAGGGGGTGCCGCGGCGGTGCTCCGGCGCCGTGTCGGCCGTGCCGGCGGCGACGAAGAACCGCACGGTGCTGCCGGGCCGGGTGGGTTCGGTGCGCGGCTGGAACGACAGCGGTTCCTGGGCGAGGCGCACCGGGTGCTCGGGGGCGGGCAGTTCCTCGGCGCGGGCGACGTCCAGGACCCGCTGGGCGATCAGCCGGACGGCGTTCTGGTAGTCCCGGCCGGTGGGGTCCCGCTGGAGCAGCCGCTGCAGTCCGGCGTCGGCGTACCAGGACCCGAGCCCGTCGGTCAGGTACTGGATGTGCGCGATCTCCTGCGGCGCCTCGACCGGCTGCCACAGTACGGGGATCAGCGCGGAGGAGCCGCGGTTGGTGCGGGCGAAGTACTGGCCGGCGCGGCGCATCATCACGCCCGCCTCACGCGAGCACCACTCGCTGCGGAAGTACGCCGGGGAGTAGAGGGCCACCATGGAGTGGCAGCTGCCGAGGGCGCGTTCGAGCTGCTCGCTCCAGTGCTCGCCGAGCTGTATCGAGCTGTTGTCCCGGAAGCCGACCGGCACCTGTGCCGTGCTGTCGGACAGCTCGATGATCCGGTCGCACAGGTCGTCGTAGAACTGGCGGACGTACGCGTCCTTGTCGTCGACCCTGGCGTAGCTCAGGAAGAAGTACGGCCCCACCGCGCCCCCACTGTTCCGCGTGTTCGAGCACGCCCCGGCAGACGGGGCATACCCCTCGCGCCCGCCCGTTATTGCGTCCCGGCCCCAAGCGGCAGGCGGAGCGTCACCTTCTGGCCAGAACTCGCCTACGCGGGCGCGGCGCCGCCGCCCCAGCCGACGATCTCCCGGCGCAACTCTGCCACGAACTCCCTTCCGTCCGCGGTCAGTTCACCACAATCGAGCAGGGTCGCGGCGGCCTCCAGCGTCCGCTCCCGCCAGTGCGCGTACTGCTCCCGCGCGTACGGCCCGCGCTCCACCCGCCAGAAGTCGGAGACGCCCAGATGCGCGTACGTCCCCTGCAGCAGCGCCCCCGCCGGCCTGGGGTCCGGCCGCCACGGCGCGTGGTAGCGGGCCCCGGAGTCCGGACCGTGCAGCGGTACGAGATCGAGCAGCGCCCCGAGTTGTACATGCAGGAACTCGTGGACCAGCGCCAGTGCGAGCCGCTCGGGGTCGGGCGGCAGCGACACCCCGACGGCGCCGTAGCCGCGCCGCACCGCGGAGGACACCCCCGTGCCGTCCGGGCGGGGGCGCAGCGGCACCAGTGTCGTCAGCCCGGCGGCGACGGCCTGCGCGTACCACGGGTGCCGGTGGGCCAGCACCCGCCAGGCCGCCCCCAGCGCCTCCTCCCAGCGCCGCAGCTCACCGGGGCCGAGCGGCCCGGGCACGGGCTCGCCGTGCGCCTCCCGGTACGGGCCGCGGTCGTCGATCCGCAGCGTGAGCCTCAGCCCGGCGGCCTCCACCGTCACGAGGTGGCCGGCGGCGTCCAGCAGCTCCGCGAGCCCGGCCAGCCACGGCTCCTCGGCCGCGCCCGCGTCCAGCCTCCGCAGGCACTCCGCGGCCCACAGGTCGACGTACGGCAGCAGCAGCGCCGCCTCCCAGCGTGCGCGCGAGTGGCGGCGCAGCCGCTCCAGCTCCTCGTACGTCCCGGCGAGGCCCGCCGCACGGGCGGCACGCGGCCTGCGCTCCTCGGCGGCCCGGCGCACCGCGCCCAGCAGCAGCCGCCGCTTGCTCAGCTGGCCGGCCCGCAGCACGGCGACGGCTCCCGCGCCTCCGCGGCCCCGGGCCAGGGCGCGGAAGGTCTCCCGGGCGATCACGTGCGGCCGGGTCACCGCGCCACCCCCAGGGCGGCGACGTCGCGGACGAGCGCGGCCCGGATGTGCCCGATGAGCGCGGCCATGTCGGGGCAGTACACCGTCGGATGGGCGAACGGATCGTCCTCACCGGCCTTGTACCGGTGGGCGTACAGGCCGCCCCCGCACACCCGCTCCAGCGCGCATCCGCCGCACACCGCCGACCGGCGGGGCGTGCGGAAGGCGGGGTGCCGGGCCACGTCCGCGAACGAGTGCCGGAAGACGTCGAGCCCGGTGGCGGCCGCCCCGTCGTACGCCACCTTGAGGCTGTCGGCCAGCTCCAGAGTGCCGTCCGTCTCCACCACCACCAGGTCCATGGGCCCGGTGCCGACGGCCTCGCTGCTCGCCCGGCCGCCCAGCAGCAGCATGATCAGCTCCTCGAAGAGCCGGATGCCGGTCTCGCGCCGCGGCGCGCCGTACCAGCGGTCGAAGACGGCACGGAGCCAGTCGGCGTACGGAGTCGGTCCGACGGCGCCGGAGCCCTCCGGGGGCCCGTGCGCCGCGCCCGGGGGCGCCGGCGGCAGGGGCCGCCGTCCGATGCCCGGCGGAGGGGCGCTCCAATTCCCGTGCGGCAGCAGCAAGTCCATGCGGGGCGGCGCGAACTCCAGCAGCGCCTCGTACGTCGCGACGGGATCATTGGCGAGATCGACGGTGCACAGCACCCCCGCGTACAGGTGCCGGTTCTCCGCCGCCCCGAGGGCCCTGAGCCCCTCGGCGACCGCCGCGTGGCTCCCCCGCCCGTCGCCGAACCGCCGGTTGCGGTCGTGGTCGCGGGCCGTCCCGTCCAGGCTGACCCCGACCCGCACCCCGTACCGGCGCAGGACCCCCATCAGCTCGGGGTCGCGCAGCAGCACCCCGTTGGTCTGCACGCCCAGCGCCACGTCGGCGCCGCCGCCGAGGGCGTCGCGCAGCACGCCCAGCGTCTCGTCCAGGTGCCGGGCGCCGACGAGCAGCGGCTCACCGCCGTGCAGGATGACGGAGATCGGCTCCCCGGGCCGTCGGTGAGCGGCGATGCGCCGGGCCACCTGCCGTACGGTCGCGGACTCCATCCGCCGGGGTTTGGTGCGCCAGCTCTGGTCGGCCGCCTCGTACACGTAGCAGTACGAGCAGGCCAGATTGCACCGTCCGTGCAGCTTCAGCAGAAACTGACGGGGCGTCACAACCCGTGCCGGCCCACTTCGACCAGGGCGGACCCGAACGCGGACACCGGCTCGCAGGAGGGATGGAGCGCGTCGTCCCGCAGCCGCGCCACCATGGCGCCGAAAACCGTGTCCGGCAGCTCGGCCAGCTCAGCGTCGCTCAGGTCGCTGACGTCAGCCAGGACCGAGACGAGCGGGGCGGGCGAATTGATCGCGTCCATGATCCCCTTACCGTTCACTTTGTGCCGGAGCATATAACACACAGTGCACGCCCGCCTGCGCACGCGGCACGCCTCCCGCCGGGATCCGGACGGCCCGGGACCGTTGTTCAGGCCCGGTCCGGGGGCGGGAGGAGAACCCGCGGGTTGAGCACGTCCCCCGGATCGAGGGCCGTCTTGACCGAGCGCATGAGCCGGATCTCGGCGGCGGAGCGGGACAGGTGCAGGTAGCGGGCCTTGGCCCGGCCCACTCCGTGCTCGGCGCTGATGCTGCCGCCGACGGCCGCGACCCGCCGGAGCACCGCCTTGGTGACCGCGTCCTCGTCCTCCGGCGCGACGTCCAGGAGGTTGACGTGGACGTTGCCTTCGGCCAGGTGTCCGAAGACGTACGCCCGGGCGCGGGCGCCCAGCAGGGAGGGCAGGCCCTCGACGAAGCCCGGGAGGTCGTCCAGGGGGACGGTGACGTCCAGCTTCAGGGGGATCCCGGCGGCGTTGACGGCCTCGGTGTGCCGTTCCCGGTAGGCGGCCAGGCGGCCCCGGTCGGCGGCGTGCAGGGCGACGGCCGCCTCGCGGACGGGCGCGTCCTCCAGCGCGGCGGCGAGTTCCTCGCCCGGATCGCGGCGGCCCGCGCACTCGGCCAGGAGATACACCGGGTGAGCGCCGCGGAAGGGGGCGGGCAGCCCGGTGTGCTCCAGCACCAGGCGCAGGCCGTCCGCGGTGAAGAACTCCGCCAGTTCCAGGGACTCCAGGCGGCGCAGGCGGGTGAGGACGGAGAGTGCGGCGTCGAGCGAGTCCAGGGCCAGCAGGGCCGTGACCCGCTCCGGGAGGAGGGGGACCAGGCGCAGCCGCGCCCGTGTGAGGACGGCCAGGGTGCCCTCGCTGCCGGCGAGCAGCTGGGTGAGGTCGTACCCGGTGTTGTCCTTGGGCAGCCCGGCCAGCCGGTCCACGACCTCGCCGTCGGCCAGCACCGCCTCCAGCCCGGCCACGTTCGCCCGGGTGGTGCCGTACCGGACGACGCGCTCACCGCCCGCGTTCGTGGCGATCATGCCGCCGATCGTGGCGGAGTCGCGGGCCGCCAGATCGACGCCGAAGTCCCAGCCCAGCGGCCGGAGGTGCCGCTGCAGCGCGGCCAGCGGCACGCCCGCGCCGACCGTGATCCGCTGGGCGCGGGGGTCGAGGGGACCGATGGTGTCGAGCCGGCGCAACGACAGGACGACGTCGGTGCCGTCGGGGCCGGGCACGGAGCCGCCGACCAGCCCGGTGTTGCCGCCCTGCGGCACGACGGCCGCTCCGGCGGCGGCGCACCGCCGCACCACCTCCACGACCTCCGCGGTCCCCCCGGGCCGCACGACCAGTCGCGCCCGCCCGGCCCAGCGCCCGGTGAAGTCGGTCTCGTACCCGGCACGCAGGGCGGGGTCGGCGAGGACGTGCGCGTCACCGACGACGTCCGCGAGCTGCTGCGCGAGCGGATCGGTATCGGGGGTGGTCATGGGGGGCCTGGCCCTTCTGTGGGTGCGGTGTGGGGGCTGCGCTGCGGGGCTGCGCTTGGGGGTGCTCTCTGGGGGCGGTCCTCCGCGTCGTCGGCCGCGGGGCGGTGAGTTCTTTGTACCGCGGGGCGGGCCGGCGAGGGCGGGCTCAGCCGTGCGGGCCGGGGGCGAGTCCGGGTCCCGGCCCAGCCTGGGTCCGGCCGGGGAGGCGGGGGCGCGGGGCCGAAGCGCCTGGGCTACCGGCGGGGGGGAGGGGCTCGCGGGCGGGAACCTGCGCGGGGTCTTGCGCGGGCACCCCTCGCCGCGCCACCGCACCGGGGAGGGCACCGCCCGGCCACCCCCTATCTCCCGGCGCCCGCGATTCCCCACCCGCTACACTGACGCCGGTACGCCGCACCCAGCGGCGCACGACCGGATCATCGGGCCCGTCCCGGTGGCCTCCCCGCCTCCGTAGCTCAGGGGATAGAGCACCGCTCTCCTAAAGCGGGTGTCGCAGGTTCGAATCCTGCCGGGGGCACACAGGTCAAAGGCCCACCACTTCCGGATTTTCGGAGGTGGTGGGCCTTTTGACATCCACTTCTGACATCAACGAGGGCAGTCACTGACGACCTGGATAAGTGCTCCGGCAGCGGAGCCCGAGCCCGATCACCGGGTCCGCCTCCGGGAGCAGGCTCGCGCACAGGACGGGGAGGGGCGTGATCGGGATCAGCATGCCGGACAGATGGCAGACCGTACGCTGAATCGAGCGGGATCGGGCCCGCAGCACAGTGTCCGGGAGGTGCTTCATGAAGGCCGAGATGGTGCCCCCGGCGTGGATGCATGAGCAGATCACGGCGGAGGAGTACGAGTCCTGGTCCGAGGAGCAATGCGCCGGCATTGAGATCGTGGACGGGATGGTCGTCGTGAGTCCGAGTGTGCCCGAGCGGCACAGCCGGCTGGCCCGGATTCTGGCGAACGCCCTGGACGCCGCCGCGGGCCCGGAGTGGAACGCCGACACGGACTTCGACGTCCGGCTTCAGGACGTCCCGCTCACCAATCGCCGCCCGGACGTCGTCGTGTACCGCGCAGACACGATCGACATCACCCCCACCCGCCCTGAGCACGTGCTGCTGGTCGCGGAGGTGGTGTCGCCAGGCCCGGAGACCACCGATCGCATCGTGAACGGCAAGGATTCGATCCCACTCCTAGAGCGGGTGTCGCAGGTTCGAACACTGCCGGGGGCACAGAGACACACCTCTTCAGATGCCATCCGCCCGATGGGGCGAGAGGGCGTCTGCGCTTGCAGGGGGCTTGCACCGACCTGCGGGCGACGCCGACCGGCTGACTGATGCTTCGAGTACCGCCTACTGCTTCTCTTCCCATGGGTTGACGACTGGAGCCCCGGTTCGAGCCATGTGCTTCATGTTGCGTGTAGCGACCGTCCAGCCGTTGGCCAGGGCAGTGGCGGCGATCAGTGCGTCCGGCGGGTCGATGGTGTTGCCTGCGGCCTTGAGCGTCTTGTGGATGGTCAGGTACGCGGCGGCTTCCGGTTCGCCGATCGGCGCGATGCGGTCGCGGTATTCATGCCGTACGGCAGCGAGAGCTCCGGCGTAGCGCGCCTGTCGTGCGGGGTCGGAAGTGGCGGCCACGCCGGCCTCGATCTCCGCCACCGTGATCACGCTCAGAAAGCGGTTGGGCCGGGCCGTGGACCGGAACCAGGCCAGGACGCGCGGATCGGGCGTCGCCCGGGTCGTGAGTTCGGCGACGACGTTGGTGTCGAACAGGTAGATCACTCGGTGTCCGACTGCTCGTCGTAGGAACGCGCGCCGAACTCCATGCCCTCGAACGGCCGGGAGAGCAGGAACTCCTCGAAGCCGTCGTTGCTCAATGTCACCCAACGGTGCAGCATCTCGGGCAGTGCCTCGATCTCCGTGTCGGCGAGCTCCGCGTCGAAATGCCGGCGCTGCCCCTCCGGCAGGGACTCCCGGATGTCGCGGATGGTCCGCAGCGGATGTGACGGCGAGCGCGGCGGGTGAGGCACACCGCTGGAAGCTGTGGTCATCGGCATCCCCTCCGCTTGATCAGTACCGTATCGGGCTGGTGCTCCCAGGCTACGGGTCCCGCCCGCCCACTCACAGCCGTGTCACCGGAGCGGACATCCTCCCGAGCCCAGGATCATCCTGACCGATGTGGTCCGGGGACTCCCCTCCGCGGCTTCCGGCAGCCCCTGTGTCACGAGCCCGCAGGTCACAACCTGGACGTCGCTCTCCGGTACGGATGGCGCCGTGGCTGAGTGCGTCAGTCGGCACCCGCGCCTCCTCGCCAAAGCAAGTCGACCTGACGGTCGGCATGGGCGACCCTGGTACCGACTGCACGGAGAACTACCTCGGCCTGGGCAGGAGCTTCCTGAAGTCGTGGGCGACACCGCTTGGTACGACCAGGACGCGCCCATGGGGAAAAGTGATCGGTTCCGCGGGTCGCCGGAGAAGATTCGCGACGTCGGCAAGTCCTGGCGGCACGCGGGCGCTCTCCTGCTGCGTGTTTTGGAGGATGCCCAGGCATACGCCGGGACCGCGGGCAAGGCGCACGCCGGCGAGGCGGCCAATGCGTTCCGCACCTACTTCAAATACTCCGTCGGCCTTACTTGCCCCCCTGCCAAGGCGCAAGCGCACGAACCATTGGTGACCAATCTTGTTGCGGCCTGTGTTCAGCTGGCCAAGGCGTGTGATCAATACGGAGACCACGTGGCAGCGGCGAAGGAGAAGATCCTCCATCACCAGATGGATCCGTTCGAGGTCGACATGCCGTGGGATCAGCCCATGTTCGGCGCGAACGGCTACGACGGCGGATTGCACGACGCGGTCCTCGCCGACCCGTGGATACGTGATCTGGGCGACGTAGCCCATGCCCTCGATTCTTCAGCCGCTCGAATATCGCTCCCCAGCCCGGAAAGCCCATCGGCGCCCGGCACTCCTTGGGCGCCGATCCTGCCTCCTCCGATCCGCGTGCCGATTCCCGTACCTGTCAGGATCGCCTCCCGCACCGGACAAGTGCCGACCCTGTTGCCCACGGTCAATCCCGTGGACCCAGGTATCGCCTTCGGCGACCCCATTCCTCCTGCACCCGGAACGACCCGGCTACTCACGGCCGTCGAGCAACAGCAGTTCCGTTCCTGGGCGAACACTCTCCGGCCAGGAGGCCTGGCGGGCGGCGGAGGTCCCAACGATCCGGACAACGCGTATCAGCTGCGTATAGCCGGATACCCGGAGCGGGAGGTACCACTGGCTGGAAGCCGGCGTGGCCTCATGGTGGATGGCGTACGACCGGTCGACGGATACCTCATCGAGGCGAAGCACGTCAGGGATCCGGATTGCCGGAAGAAGAGTTTCCGGTCCCTCGACCGCGTTGAGGAAACGCTGGCCAAGCCGGTCAAGGTGAACGAGAAGGGCAAGATCGCCTGGGATCCCGTGGTCGATTCCATATACGCGGGCGACGAGAAGGAGCTCATCCGCTACAAGCAGACCATGGCCAACCCGGCGAACCGCGAGGTCCGAGGCCTGGAGATCGTCACGAACGGCAAGGACAACGCCGCCTACTGGCAGTCCATGATGGCGATGACGGGTACGCAGGGTTCGACGCGATACGTGCCGTGAGAGCGAAGGAAGACTGTGTCAGCTGAACGGAACATCCGGACGAATTTCGGCTTCTACCCGCCCCAGGGGGGCGAGGGCTGGGGAGCGAGCCTCGAAGGCTTGGAGCGATCCCTGCGGCAGGCTTTCCCCGAGCACACCGTGACCTACCGGAAGTCGGGGATCCACCGTATGACCGTGCTCGACTTCGAAGTGGAGCTGGCGCCGGACGTATGGATCGATGGCACGGCAGCGCTGTCGGAAGGCGACTACTCCTACATCACCCTCACCGACGTGACGGCCGGTGAAGCTGCGGTCTTCGCCCAATGGCTGCGTGACTCGTTCGTGCCGTCCCCGCACCTCGTCCGGTTCGCGAGCAGTCTTGCCATGGCAAACGGGGAGCAGCTTCCGTGGCCCTTGCCGGCCGGGGGAGGTCTGGAGAAGATCGAGGCGGAACTGCACAGGCATCTGCAGTCCGTCGATGCATCTTGAAAGCGCTCGAGTGCGGGTACAGCGAGGTCTCGACGAATCGTGCGCGCCCACGCAGGAAGACGTATCGCGGGTATGGCGTCCCATAACAACACCGACACCGTGCCGGAGGGGCTGGATGCAGGAGCGCAGTGAAGCACATGGGGCGCTCGGCTGCGCCGAGGTCGGTGTCGAACACCGGGAGGCGATAGGCCGGCTGCGTGAGCTGGCCGAGCTTCTTGAAGAGGAGTACGGCAGCGTGACGGACGGCGAGGCGCAAGCAGCGTTGAACCGCATCGCTGCCATCGACAGGTGGCATGACGAGGAGCGGTCGCACCTCGACGAGAGTGAGTAAGCGACCGGCCGAGCAGACCCACTCGCAACGCACCAGGGGACTCGAAGCCGCGCGTCTCGGACCGGCGGTTCGTCCGGCCGGCGGCGTGTCCGGAAATCGGACGGGTTCCGGCACAACCCCGGCGGCCCGGCGCTCGTCTTCGTCAGGTGATCTCTGCGCCGCACCTCGGCGTGGGGTGTCGAGGACCAGGAGTCGCACAGTGAGAGTCATTGCCGTCCGCCGTACCGTTCTGGCCGCCACCGCGGTCTCCTTCGCGCTTCTGGCCACCGCCTGCGGTGGTGGTGACGGCGGGGCGACGAAGGGCGGCGCCACGTCCGGCGAGCAGGCGGCGAAGGCGTACACCGCCGCCGAGTTGGAGAAGCGGATGGTCGCCCAGGGCGACATCGACGGACACGACGTGAAGAAGCCGGGCAAGCAGGACGTCTCCGATCCTGCCGGGCTCTCCGTCGGGAAGGCCGAGTGCGAACCCGTCGCCCAGGCGTTGTCCGCCCTGGCCACGGGCAAGCCGGCGGCGAGCGTCCAGCGGCTCGTCGTCCACGAGTCCGCGGCGGCCAAGAAGGGCATGCCCTCCATGGAGGAGCTCGCGGAGATGACGGAGAAGGAGGCCCAGGAGGCGATGATCGACTCGCTCGACATCACCAAGACGCGGACCTCCCTCTGGTCCTACGACGCCGACGGGGCCGCACAGGCCCTGACCGCGCTGCGGGAGGCCGGCAAGAAGTGCGCCGGCGGCTTCACCATGACCATCGACGGGGAGAAGCAGCAGGTCACCAAGGTCAGCGAGGAGAAGCTCCCGGTCGGCGAGGAGGCCGTCGCCTGGACCGTGGGGACGAAGCAGGGCGACGCGACCGGCGACACCAAGGTCGTCGTCTTCCGGCAGGGTTCCACGCTCGCGGGCTTCTCGTCGTTCAACATCGCGGCGGTCTCCCGGGGCGAGGCCTTCCCGCAGCCGACCGCCGTCATCAAGGCGCAGGCGGCCAAGCTCGGCTGATCCGTACGCCTTCGGACGCACGCAGGGGCCCGTGCATGCGCGGCGTGGGCCTCACCGCGGCGGCCGGCCGGCCGTGAAGCCCTCTCCGTCCTGGAACTCGATCAGCACGTCGCTGTCCATGAGGTGGATCCAGCACTCGGGGCCGCAGTCCAGGATCTCGTCGGCACACCTGGCCGCCACCCGGGCCTCCAGCGCGATGGACGGCACCGCGAGATTGCCCCACCACACGACGGCCAGTTCGTCCCGGCCTGCGAAGGCGTGCAACAGGCTCCGCAGCTCCGCGCCGTCGTAGGCCGTGGAGCGCCGGAGCACCTCGGCACCGTGCCAGTCCAGACGGGTCGATCCGATGGAGCCGAAGCGATTGAGGGCGAGGGCGGCGCATGCCCGGTCCTCGGCGTAGGAGAGGACCATCGCGGCGTCGCCGGTGGCCTGCAGAACCGCCGCGATGGTGTCCGGCTGCGTGCCGTAAGCGGCCCCCGCGCTCATCGGAGGCCGATCGTCAGGCCGAAGGCGAGCGACAGGGAGGCGCTGAGGAGGAACCTGCCCGTCCTGAAGGGGCGGCGGCGGCTTCTGGCGTCCACGTACAGCCCCGCCCACGCGCCGAGCACGGCGCACGCCGCACCTACTGCTGCCTGAGGGTGGTGCTCGCCCTTCAGCGACAGCGAGAGGTGGATCGTGCCGATCGCTTGCACGGCCAGGGCGGCCAGCGTGAGGAACATGAGGATGCCGGCTCTGCGCTCGGCGGCTTCCCTCTCCGGCGTGACGATCCTTACGCGCAGGTACCGCGGCATTGCTCCCCGTCCGGTGCCGAAGGTGATGGTGATGATCGCCCCAGCAGCCTATGTGTCCGACGGCGGCCCGCCGTGCTTGTCATCGTCGGTCCAGCTCATCCGGGCCTACCGGCGGCAGGTCAGTTTCATCTGGGCCGCCCCGTGGTGGGCGCCCACCACCGAGGTGTCGCCCCAGTCGCGGCCGCGGTCGGAGAGCTGCACCGTGAAGGTGGGGGCCTTCACCGCGTAGGTGCCGACCTCCACCAGCGTGCCGCGGTGGACCGGCTGGCGGACGCCGAAGACGGCGTACGCGGACGACGGGTCGTCCGGGTCCTCCAGGACGCGGTAGAGCGTGGGGTTGCCGGCGGCATCGATGTCGCGCGGACCCTTCGGCACGAACACCGCCAGGGCGCAGCGTGCGAAGGACGTGCCGACCGGCCAGCTCCAGGTGGCCGAGCCCGTGCCGTCGCCGGTCACGCTGCCCGACATGGGCAGGGCCGTGAAGCGGCCGTCGCACGTGTCGTCGCGGTGGCCGCCGGAGGGGACCGTGTACCAGGCCGCGTCACCGTTCTCGATCCGGCCCTTCTCCCGGTACGTCGTCTCGCTCGTGCAGCCCGGGCCCGCCCAGGCCGTGTAACCGGGGGCGCCCGTCGGGGCGATGCGGGAGGGCAGGCTGCGCTCGGGTGGCGGGAGCAGGTCGTCACGGTCGTCGGCGGACGGCTCGCACGCCGCGAGGCAGGAGACGGCCATCACGACGACCGCCGCCAGTGTGGTGCGTTGGCTCGGCATGGGCGATCACTATGCACCGTCACTGGCGGTAACGGGAGAGTCAGCGCAGCTCCTCCGGGCACGGAGTGCCGCGCGGGAACATCTTGTACGGGGCAGCCAGCCGGTACACGCCCGGCTCGGGCGCGAGCAGTTCCGTCCACTCGTCGCCCTCCGCGTCCTCCTCCGCCTTCACCAGGCAGCCGTACACGTTCAGGTAGCTCTTCGGCCCGTCCTCCCGCTGCTTCGACTCCTCCGTCTCCTGCGGCGGTTCGACCTTCTTGCCCTCCGCGTCGAGCAGCGCGAGCCAGGGCGAGTACGGCACGCGGATCAGCACCCGGCCGGCCGACTTCAGCCGGATCGTCACCTCCCCCGCGCCCGCCCGCTCCACCGTCGCCGGCGGATCGGCCAGCGGAGTCGGGTCCTCGACCGCGAAGAGCTGCCAGTTCTCGTCGGTCCACACCGGCTTCAGGTACGGCAGCCCGTCCCGCACCAGTTCCGCCTCCTGCTCGGCGCCGACGTCGGGCTCGCCCGTGGGCAGCACCACGTAGTGCACGGCCCAGCGGTGCAGCCAGTCCCGGTACGTCGCCGAGTTGAGCGTGTCGTCGTAGAAGACCGGGTTGCGCTCCATGTCCGCCTGCCGGTTCCAGCCGCGCGCGAGGTTGATGTACGGGGTGAGCGCGGAGGCTTCCCGGTGGCTGCGGGCCGGCACGACCTCGACACGCGCCTTCTCCGCGCCGCGCCGCTGCAACTGGTTGATCAGCGGCGCCGCCTCGCGCGCCCACGACGCGTCCGGGGCCGTACGGATCACGTCGTCGGCGCTCTTGTAGCCGATCCAGCAGTTGAGGCCGGCGAACGCCACGACGATCGCGTACCAGGGCCGCGTGCGCGGAGCCGCGTACGGCAGGGCGGCGAGGAGGACGACACCCGCGAACAGCATCGGCAGGCGCGCCACGTTCGACCCGATCTGCGAGTCGACGATCCACGTCAGCAGGGTGCCGAGCGCGTACACCGCCGCACCCGTGCGGACGGTGCGCCAGTCGGCCGGTACGAAGACGAAGACGAGCACACCGAACGAGAACGGCAGCAGCGTCGAGGCGAACGACATCGGCTGCGTCCCGGAGAAGGGGAACAGCCACGACGACAGGGCCACGACGGCGACCGGCGCGAGACCCAGCGCATACGCCCCGGGTCGCCGCTTGTTGAGGAACAGCGCCGCCGCCGCGACGCCCAGGAACAGCCCCGCCACCGGGCTCGCCGCCGTCGCCAGCCCCGCGAGGGGCGCGGCGACCGCCGCCTTCGCCCAGCGCTTGCGGCGCCAGCGGTACGGCCAGCAGAAGACCGCCGCCACCGCGCCGAGCGCGAACATCATGCCCAGGCCGAAGGTGACCCGGCCGGACAGCGCGTTGCACAGCAGCGCGAAGACCGCGGCGAGCGCGCACGCCGTCGGGTTGCGGACGGCCCGGACCCGGACCAGGATCAGCGCGGTCAGCGCCGCGGACGCGGTCCCGGCGATCATCATCGTCGTCCGCACGCCGAGCAGCGACATCAGGTACGGCGAGACGACGCTGTACGACACCGGGTGCATCCCGCCGTACCAGGCCAGGTTGTACGCGGAGTCGGGGTGCCGTCCGACGAACTCCGCCCACGCGTCCTGCGCGGCGAGGTCTCCGCCGCTGTTGGCGAACGCCAGGAACCAGACGACGTGGGTGAGGGCGGCGAGCGCGGTCGCGACGGTGACGGGGTGGCGGAGCAGCCTCCGCCGGCGGGCGGCGCGCGCCGCAGCCGTGGGGGTGGTGGCCGTGGAGGTGGTGGCCGCCGGCTGCCGTGCCGGCCGTGCGGCGGCACGGGCGGCTCCCGTACCGGCTCCGTTTCCGGCGCCGTCCGCCAGGTGCCCGCGGGCGGGCGCGGGGACGGTCACGGGCACGGGCACGGGCACGGGCCCGGGTTCGACTCCCGGCTCCGCGCCGGAAGGCGGGTCGCTGTCCGCGCGTGTCGGCTCGGTCGTGGTCACTGCGGCTCTCAGTCCTCTGCGTCGTCCCCTCTGCGAAGACGCCGCCCCGACGCCCGGCAGTTGACCGGACGCTAACACGCGGGGCGCCCCGGCGGCCCGGGACGCCCCCTGACGTGCGTCAGCTCAGGCGGGTCAGCTTGTCGCCGATGCCCGGCTCGTCCACGGCGCTCCGCAGCGCCACCGGCACCCGTACCTGGCTGGCACCCTCGCCCACCGTGAGGGTGCCGACCTTGGTGCCGGCCGGGGCCGTGTGCGGCGGGGTCGCTCCGTCGTCGCTCAGCTCCAGCTCGACCTTCAGGCCCGACCAGCCGACGACCTTGACGTCCTTGGTCGCGATGACCGGGGTCCTGCCGCCCATCCCGTTGTCGACGTGACCGACGACCTCGCCCTTCTTCACGACCGTGCGGCTCTCCAGCAGCTCCTGCGTCGCGAGCATCGCCTGCTTGCTGGCGGCGATCGCCGTGCCGAGGATCGGCGTCCTGTGCTGGCCGAAGACCGCGCCGACGATCAGCTGGTCCGTGTCGCCGACCTTCTTGTGCGCGGCGAACAGCAGGTTGCCGCCGGCCTTGGTGGTGCTGCCGGTCTTGATGCCGATCGCGCCGTCGAACGGCACGAGCTCGTTCCAGTTGCGCCACTTCTTGCCGGAGGGGTCCTTCCACTCGGGAAGCTTGGTGATGTCCACCAGCGCCGGGATCTCCACCAGCTTCTCGCCCAGCTTCACCTGGTCCTCGGCGGTGCTCACGGTCGTCGCGTCGAGCCCGGAGGGGTCGGTGTAGGTGGTGTTGGTCATCCCGAGCTCCTTGGCGGTGGCGTTCATCTTCTTGACGAACGCCGCCTCGGAACCCGCGTCCCAGCGGGCGAGCAGCCGTGCGATGTTGTTCGCGGACGGGATCATGATGGCCGCGATCGCGTCGCGCTCGGAGATCTTGTCGCCGGCCTTGACGGTGTCCAGCGTGGACTCGCCCTGGGCGTCGAAGCCGCCCTCCTTCTCGGCCTTGGGGTCGATCTCGATCATCGGCCCGTTCTCCCCCTTCTTCAGGGGGTGGTCGCGCAGGATGATGTACGCGGTCATCGACTTGGTGACGGACGCGATCGGCACCGGCTTCTGCTCGCCGAACGAGTCGACCGTGCCGAGGCCCGTGGCCGTCATCCAGCCCTGGCCCTGGTCGGGCCACGGGAGGGACGGCTTGCCGCCCTCGAAGGCGTACGAGGACTCGGCGGTGAGCGTCAGGGTGGGCTCCGGCAGCGGCCGGACGGCCTGTACGACCGCAAAGACGATCAGCAGGAGGATGACGAGCGGCGTCCAGATCTTCACGCGCCGGACCAGCGTGCGGACCGGGGTCTCCGGGGGCGGCGGCGTGTTGGTCAGCTCGGCGAGCAGGTCGAGCGGTGGCAGCGGCGGCATGGGCTGCTGCTTGGTCCGCTCGGCCTCGGTGAGGGACGCGGGCTCGGCGCTCCCTGCCGGTGCGGCGCTCCCTGCGGGTGCGGTGCTCCCTGCGGGTGCGGCCGGCGCGGGCTTGGGCGGGGAATCCGGCGTGGGCTTCGGCGTGGGCTTCGGCGTGGGCTTCGGCTGCCCGGCAGGGCGTACGTCGTCGTGGCGCAGCGGTACGAACTTGCTGGTCCGCTCGGCGGGCTTCTCGGGTGCGGGCTTGGGATCCGGCTTCGGTTCCGCCTCGGGCTCAGCCCCGGGTGCTGCTCCGGACTTCGCTTCGGGCTTCGCCTTGGGCGGCGTGACGGCCTTCAGCATGGTCGTCGGCTGGTCCACGGCCTTGCGCGGGATCGCCTGGAAGACAGCGGTGGGCTGGTCGACGGGCGCGTCCGCCTTCGGGTCCTTCGCGTCCTTCGGGGCGTGCGGGTCCTCCTCGGAACCCTTCGCGTCCTGCGCGTCCTGCGCGTCCTGCGGGGCCGGGGCGGCCTGCGGGGCCTTCGCGTCCTGCGCGTCCTGCGGGGCCGGGGCGGCCGCGGAGGGCTCCGCACCGCCGCCCGAGCGCGGGGCCCGGGGCGCGCGGGCCGGCGCGGGCGCCGGGGCGTCCGCGCCCTGGCGCTCGTCCGCCGTGGCGGAACCTTCCGCCCCGGCGTCACCGCCGTCCTCGGAGGCGGCGGCGTCCTTGGGCGCGTCGTCGGCGACCCAGGCCGCCACGGCGGCGCGCAGCCGCGCGTCACCGTCCTTCGAGCGGTCCTCCGCGGCACCCCTGTCCGAAGAGGCCGCCTCCGCCGGCTCCTCGCCGGACGGGGCGGCTTCGTCGTCCTCGTCGTCCTCGTCGTCGTCCTCGCCGTTGTGCGGCGCGGTGGCCTCCGCGGCCCCCGGCTCGTCGCCGGACGCGGGCTCGCCACCCCGGCGAGCGGCCTCCTCCCCCTTCGCGGGTGCGCCGGACCCCGGGGCCTCGGGAGCGGGAGCGTCGGGGGACTCCGCAGCCTCGGGAGCCTCCGGAGCGTCGGCGGATCCAGGAGCCTCCGCGGCGTCCGGTGCGTCGGACGGCTGGGGAACCGCGGTGGTCCGGGGAAGCGTCTTGAAGACCGCGGTCGGCTGGTCGACGGCTGCCCCGTCGCCGCGCACGCGCACCCGCGGGTCGCGTTCGCTCGAAGACGTCCTCCCCGACGACTTCTGCTGCTCCGACTTGTCGGGGGACTCGCCCGCCACCGTGCCTCCTTCAAAAACGCCGTGTCCGAACCATGTACCAGTGTCCTGTGTGAGCGCTTGGCCCCCGTGCTAGACGAGAACGACATACCTACCGGTTCCCGTACGAAGCACCCAGGCACTCTCGACAGACCAATGTGAGAGGGGTCACCCTGTCATTCATCCACGCGGGGAGGCATGGATGGGCAGGAGCCGCAGAACACTTCCGGAGGAGCTTCTGCTGCTCGCTCTGGACCCGGCCACGGGTACCACAGCGCAGCCGCAGTCGCTCGACCTCGGTCTCGCCGGAGCTCAGCTAGTGGAGCTGGCACTGGCGGGACGGATAGCCCCTGACGGGGATCGTATCGCCGTGGTGATGCCACGGCCGACCGGAGATCCGACACTGGACTCCGCGCTGGAACTGCTGCGCAGGCGTGGCAGCCCGGTGCGGGCGGTCCACTGGATCGGCGGGCCCCGGCTGGGGCTGCGCCAGACGTATCTCTCGCATCTGGAACGGTGCGGCATGGTGCATGCCGTCGAGGGCCAGATGTGCGGGGTGCTGCCGACGACTCGCTACCAGGCGACGGACACGGCCATCAGCCGGGAGATCAGGGCCCGGCTGGACAGCGCGATCCGCACCGGTGTGCCGCCGGACCCGCGGACCGCGGCGCTCGCCGCGCTGGCCCATGCGGTCGGACTCGGCAAGCACCTGTACCCGGGGAACGAGGGACGCTCGTCCCGCTCCCGGCTGCGGGACCTGATCAGGCACGACCCCATGGGCGGACTCGTGGCGCACGCCGTGCTGGACGTCCAGAACGGCGCGGCCGCACAGCCCCGCCGCAGTCCCACCGCACCGGGCGGCGGCGGCCGGCAGGCCGCGGGCGTACCGATGCAGCAGCGGTCGCGCGCCGCCGGGCCGATGGCCCGTGTCGTCAGCGCGTAACGCACCACGCAAGACCCGTACGGGAGCCGCACGAGAGCGCGCGGGGCAGCCCACCAGGGCGGTCCCGCGCGCTCGTGTCCGCGCCGCTCGCACGCCGCGTGTGTGGCCATTTCCCAGCGCGCCCGGCGCATTGGTGGCAGTCTGCTGAGACGTAGATACGCAGAGCTACGCCAGTTTCAGATAGGCAGCCGGAGGTGCAGTTTCCGTGGCGTCCAACGTCAACCCCACCGTCAGGCGACGCAGATTGGGCCAGGAGCTGCGGCGACTGCGTGAGCTCAAGGGCATGACGGCGGAGGAGGTGGCGGAGCGGCTGCTGGTGTCGCAGTCGAAGATCAGCCGTCTGGAGAACGGCCGCCGCTCCATCAGCCAGCGCGACGTCCGTGACCTGTGCGGGGTGTACGAGGTCGAGGACCACCGGATCGTCGATTCGCTGATGCAGATGGCGAAGGACTCGCGCCAGCAGGGCTGGTGGCACGCCTTCGGTGACATCCCGTACAGCGTCTACATCGGCCTGGAGACGGACGCCGCCTCGCTGCGGGTGTACGAGCCGCAGGTGGTGCCGGGGTTGCTGCAGACCCGGCGGTACGCGGAGGCCCTGATCACCGGTGCGCTGCCGGAGAGCGCGCCGGCGGACATCGAGAAACGGGTCAACGTCCGGGCCCGCCGCCAGGAGCGCATCAAGGACTCCGAGCAGCCGCTGCGCCTGTGGGCGGTGATCGACGAATCGGCGCTGCGCCGGGTGGTGGGCGACAAGCAGCTCATGATCGAGCAGCTGGAGCACCTCGTCGAGCAGTCGCAGCAGCCCCATGTCACGGTCCAGGTGCTGCCGTTCGAGATGGGTGCGCATCCGGGCATCAGCGGGCACTACGCGATCCTGGAGTTCCCGGACGCCGCCGACTCCTCCGTCGTCTATATCGAGGGGGTCACCAGCGACCTCTACCTGGAGAAGGCGAACGACGTCCAGAAGTACAGCGTCATGTACGAGCACCTGCGCGCCCAGGCGCTCAACGCCGACCAGACGCGGCAGTTCATCACGGGTGTGATGAAGGACTACGCACGCTGACGTACACCGGTCCGGACGAGAAGGCCGGTACGGTACACCCCCACCGGCCTTCCACGGAAGGCCCCTTGGAATATGCCATCCGGTCGAGTGAACGACCGGCCCGCGCTCCGAAGCCGACGAGTAGCGTCGATCACGCCAGTACGGCCCATTCGCGGCCCCCTTACGGCAGAAACCGGAGCGAAGAAGATGGCAATCATTCAGGGCGCCACGGACACCTGGACCAAGTCCTCGTACTCGGGCGGCAACGGTGCGTGTGTCGAAGTGAAGTCCCCGGTGGTCCAGGAGATCGCGGTGCGGGACTCGAAGGTGCCGGCAGGACCGTCGATCACGTTCGTCCCCTCCTCGTGGAACGCGTTCGTCCGGGAAGTGAGCACGGGGGCCCTCTGAGCCTGTCCGCCGCTCGGCAGCACCGCACCACCGCATGAGCCCTCTCGACTGGTCCGCCGTCCCGGCCGAGGGGGCTCGGTCGTGCCCGGCGCACGCCGGCCCGCGACCCCGCAGAAGCCGGTCCACGTACCGGTCCGCCCGGCACGGCCGGGATGAACGGCGCCAGGGAGCCGCCCGGAGCCGCGCCGGTGGTGCGCGGGGGCGCATTCCCCACCCCGCCGGCACCGCGAGGCCCTCGCCCGCGAAGTCACGGTCGTCATCAAGTGGGTGGCCGGCCTGATGGGGCCGATCGCGATCCCGTTCACGCTCGGGCTGCTGCGGGCCTTCCGGAAGTCGGGGCCGACGGCGGCTCTGGTGTCATGGGCGGCGGGCCTGTTCGCCTTCCGGCTGACGAACTACGGCATGGACGGCGTCGAGCTGCAGATCCAGATCGTCTCGCCGGTGGCGACCTCGCTGCTGCTGTACGTGCTGATCGGGTTCGTCAGGCCGGAGGACACCCCGGAGCGGGACCGGGTGCTCGACCGGCTCCACTCCGACGCCGGCGGCCCGGCGTCCGGGGCGGGTGCCCTCGCGGAGCCCGGGCCCCGGACCCGGAGGACCCCCGTCCGTCAGCCCCTCGGGTAGCGGGCGAGCCAGCCCGGCGCGGAGGCGCCCGGTCCGTGCAGGGCGGGGCCCTGCGTCATCTCCATGGCGAAGTCGTCCGCCAGTTCCAGGATCGTCGGCCGCCCTTCCAGCTCGGCCAGCCAGGCCGGCGGGAGGGCGGTCTCGCCGTGCAGGGCACCCAGCAGCGCGCCGGTGAGCGCACCGGTGGCCTCCGAGGGCCCGTCGTGGTTGACGGCCAGGCGCAGCCCGTGCCGCACGTCCTCGCCGACCAGCGCGCAGTACACGGCGATGGCCAGCGCGTCCTCCGCGTGCTCGCCGTCGGTGTCGCCGAGCGACGAGATCCGCGCGGGGCTCGGGATGCCCTGGCGCACGGCGCCGAGGGCTCGCTTGAGTGCCTCGGCCACCGGCTCGTGGCCGGGGCGGGGCGCGAGCTGGGCCAGCGCCCGCTGGACGGAGCCGTCGACGGTCTCACCACGGGCCAGGCCGTGCACGATGACGGCGAAGGCACCGGCCGCCAGGTACGCGGCGGGGTGGCCGTGCGTCTGGACCGCGCACTCCACGGCGAGCTGGCACACCAACTGCGGTTCCCAGCCCACCAGCAGCCCGAACGGCGCGGAGCGCACCAGCGCGCCGGCGTCCCGGGCGGCGGGGTTCCTGGGGTGGTCCAGCGTGCCCAGGATCTCGTCGGCGAGCCCGGTGAGGGTCGCGCGGGCCGGGTCGCGGCGGGCGTAGAGCCACTCCTCGCAGGCGAGCCACCCGTTGTCCTTGCGACGCTCGTCGGGACCCCAGTCCCGCTGGGTCGCCGCCCACCGCAGGTGCGCGCGGTGCACGTCGGTCGGCGGGTGCCAGGCGCCGGTGTCGCGGCGCACCTGGGCGCGTATCAGCCCGTCGACCGTGAAGAGCGTGAGCTGGGTGGCCGACGTGACGGCCCCGCGCCGCCCGTACGCGGGCGTCAGGTCGGCCAGGCCCTCGGCGCCGTGCGCGGCGCGGATCGCCTCCACCGACAGCTGCGAGACCCCGGCCCCCAGGGCGTCACCGATGGCGCCGCCGAGGAGGCAGCCCCGCACCCGGGCGCGGAAGTCCTGCTGCTCGGCCCGGCCCCAGACAGCCGCGGCTGCTGCACACACCTCGCGCCCCTCCCGTCCCTGTCACCTGCGTCCGGCGCGCAGCACTGTAATCGAACGGGTGCCGGTCGTCCGGGGGCCGCGTGTTATGCGGCCGTTCCCCCTCCTGGCGGCTTCTGGGCGGGTTCATACCGGGGCGTCCAGCACCGGCAGCAGCTCCGGCAGGTGCCCGTCGGAGGCGGCCGCCGTGCGGATGCGCTCCTCGGGCACCTCGCCGTACAGCGTCGTGCGGGGCCGGGCGGGGCGGCCCGCCGACTCCGCCATGGCGACGAGGTCCCGGATGGAGCGGTAGGAGCCGTAACGGGAGCCCGCCATCCGGGAGATGGTCTCCTCCATGAGGGTGCCGCCCAGGTCGTTGGCGCCGGAGCGGAGCATCTCGGCGGCGCCGTCCGCGCCGAGTTTGACCCAGCTCGTCTGGATATTGGGGATGTGCGGGTGGAGCAGGAGGCGGGCCATGGCGGTGACCGCGCGGTTGTCGCGGACCGTGGGGCCGGGGCGGGCGATGCCCGCGAGGTAGACAGGGGCGTTGGTGTGGATGAACGGCAGCGTGACGAACTCGGTGAAGCCGCCGGTCTCCTGCTGGATGCGGGAGAGCGTGCGGAAGTGGCCGAGCCAGTGGCGGGGCTGGTCGACGTGCCCGTACATCATGGTCGAGGAGGAGCGGATGCCGAGCTCGTGGGCGGTCCTCACCACCTCGATCCAGGTGGCGGCCGGCAGTTTGCCCTTGGTGAGGACCCAGCGCACCTCGTCGTCGAGGATCTCCGCGGCCGTTCCCGGAATGGAGTCCAGACCGGCCTCCTTGGCCGCCGTCAGCCATTCGCGGACGGACAGTCCGGTCCGGGTGGCGCCGTTGACGATCTCCATCGGCGAGAAGGCGTGGACGTGCATGTCCGGGACGCGCCGCTTCACGGCCCGCGCGATGTCGAAGTACGCCGTGCCCGGCAGGTCCGGGTGGATGCCGCCCTGCATGCACACCTCGACCGCGCCGATCTCCCACGCCTGCTGCGCCCGGTCGGCGACCTGGTCCAGGGAGAGGGTGTACGCGTCGGCGTCGGTACGGCGCTGGGCGAAGGCGCAGAAGCGGCAGCCGGTGTAGCAGACGTTGGTGAAGTTGATGTTGCGGGTGACGACGTAGGTGACGTCGTCGCCGACCGTGTCGCGGCGGACGTCGTCGGCGATGCGGGTGAGGGCGTCCAGCGCGGGTCCGTCCGCGTGCAGCAGCGCCAGGGCCTGGTCGTCGGTCAGCCCGGCCGGGTCGTCGGCGGCCTGCCGCAGCGCGTCCCGCGCGTCCGTGTCGATGCGCTGCGGCACCATGCCGGGCGCGGCGGCCTCGCGCAGCGCCTCCCAGTCGCCGTACACCTCGTCGAAGTCGTCCCGCCGGTCGTGGGTGCGCCCGGTGGTGTCGATGGTGCGGTGCAGGTCGGTGCGGCCCGAGCCGGTGAACGTCTCGTCGGGTTCCTGCCACGGCAGGCCGCGGACGGGCGCGTCCGGGTTCGCCAGGCCGGTCGCGGGGTCGGCGAGCGCGGTCACGTGCGGCAGCAGCCGCGGGTCGAGCCACGGCTCGCCGCGCCGGACGAACTCGGGGTAGACGCAGAGGCGTTCGCGCAGCTCGAAGCCCGCGGCGGCGGACTGCGCGGCGAGGGCCTCGATCCGCGGCCAGGGCCGCTCCGGGTTCACGTGGTCGATGGTGACCGGGGAGACCCCGCCCCAGTCGTCGATGCCGGCGGCGACGATCCGCCCGTACTCCCCGTCGACCAGGTTCGGCGGGGCCTGGAGACAGGCGGAGGGGCCCATGATGTGCCGGGCGACGGCGATCGTGGCGACCAGGTCGTCCAGCTCGGCGTCGGGCATGCCGCGCATCGCCGTGTCCGGCTTGGCGCGGAAGTTCTGGATGATGAGTTCCTGGATGCCGTGGTAGGCGCGGGCGACGCGGCGCAGCGCGAAGAGGGACTCGGCCCGCTCCTCGTACGTCTCGCCGATGCCGATGAGCAGCCCGCTGGTGAACGGCACGGAGGAGCGCCCGGCGTCCTCCAGGACGCGCAGCCGCACGGCGGGCTCCTTGTCCGGGGAGCCGTGGTGCGGGCCGCCCGGCTCCGACCAGAGCCGGGTCGCGGTGGTCTCCAGCATCATGCCCATGGAGGGGGCGACGGGCTTGAGCCGCTGGAAGTCGGTCCACGACATGACGCCCGGGTTCAGGTGCGGCAGCAGCCCGGTCTCCTCGAGGATCCGGATCGCCATGGCCCGTACGTACGCGAGGGTGTCGTCGTAGCCGTGCGCGTCCAGCCACTCCCGGGCCTCGGGCCAGCGGTCCTCGGGCTTGTCCCCCAGCGTGATGAGGGCTTCCTTGCAGCCCAGTCCGGCGCCGCGCCGCGCGATGTCCAGCACCTCGTCCGGCGACATGTAGAGCCCGTGTCCCGCCCTGCGCAGCTTGCCGGGCACGGTGGCGAAGGTGCAGTAGTGGCACTTGTCGCGGCACAGCCGGGTCAGGGGGATGAAGACGCTCTTCGAGTACGTGATGACCCCGCCGCGCCCGGCCGCCTCCAGACCGGCGTCCCGCACCCGCGCGGCGGACGCGGTGAGGTCCCGCAGGTCCTCCCCGCGCGCCTGCAGCAGCACGGCGGCCTCGGCGACGTCCAGCGCCACCCCGTCCCGGGCCCGCTTCAGGGCGCGGCGCATGGCGTTCCGGGTGGGGCTTCCGTGCTGGTCAACGGTCATGGACCGAGCATACGAGGACGGAATCCCTACAGGTACTGGGCATAGTCGTCCAGCGTGCGCAGCACCTCCGGCTCGGAGGCGGCGGGGAGTTGCGCCACCACCTCCGTGATGCCGAGCTCCGCGAAGCGGTCGAGCTTGCCGGCGCTCGGGCGGACCGCGTAGGGCACGACCCGCAGGGCGGCCGGGTCGCGGTCCGCCTTCTCCCAGGCGTCGCGCAGGGCGGGGACGGTCTCGGTCAGGCCGCGGCCGCCGATGGGCATCCAGCCGTCGGCGTGCGCGGCGATGCGGGAGAAGAGCTTGGGGCCGGCCGCGCCGCCGAACAGGATCCGGGGAGCGCCGCCCGCCGGTTTGGGCCACGCGCTGGAGGCGCGTACCGAGTGGAACTCGCCTTGGTGGGCGGTCGGTTCCTCCGCCCACAGGGCCCGCATGAGGGCCAGTGCGTCGTGGGTGCGGTCGCGCCGGGTGCGCCAGACCACGCCGTGGTCCTCGGCCTCCTCGCGGTTCCAGCCGTAGCCGACGCCGAGGGTGAAGCGGCCGCCGGAGAGGTGGTCGAGGGTGGCGATCTGCTTGGCCAGGTCGATCGGGTCGTGCTGGGCGACGAGGGTGATGCCGGTGCCGAGGCCGAGCCGTTCGGTGACGGCGGCGGCCTGGCCGAGCGCCACGAACGCGTCGAGGCAGCGGCCGTACTCGGGCGGCAGGACACCGCCGGCCGGGTAGGGGCTGGTGCGCTCGACGGGGATGTGGCTGTGCTCGGGCAGGTAGAGGCCCGCGAATCCGCGCTGCTCCAGCTCGCGTGCGAGCCGTACGGGCGTGATCGTCTGATCGGTCAGGAAGATCGTGGTCGCGATGCGCATGCGGTCAACGTATGGCGTACTGCGGCGGATTCCGAGACCGTCGGCGTACGTTGTCGGCGCGTTCACCTCGTACGGGGAGGGTGGGTCCATGCTGGGCAGGCGGGAGTTCGTGGCGGGGGCGGCGGGGGCGTTCGCACTGCCGGGTGTGGGCTTCACGGGCGGCCGCTCGGAGGTGGTCGTGCGCGGCACGCTGCCGCCCGGTTCGCCCGACTACGTGTACCTGCCGGTCGAGGTCCCGCCCGGGGTGCGGGAGCTGCGGGTGTCGTACGCGTACGACCGGCCCGCCGTGCCCGCGGGGACGCAGGGCAACGCCCTCGACATCGGCATCTTCGACGAGCGCGGGACCGGTCTCGGCGGGCGCGGGTTCCGCGGCTGGTCGGGGGGCGCGCGGTCGGAGTTCTTCCTGCGGGCCGACGCGGCGACGCCGGGCTACCTCCCGGGGCCCGTGCGCGCCGGGACGTGGCACCTCGTCCTCGGGCCGTACACGGTGGCCCCGCAGGGCCTGGCGTACACGGTGACGGTCGGGATCGAGCACGGGCCCGCGGGGGTGACGCCGCGGCCGGTGTACCCGCCGCAGCGGGCGCGGGGACGCGGGCGGGCCTGGTACCGCGGTGACTGCCACCTGCACTCGGTGTACTCGGACGGCCGCCGCACGCCCGCGGAGATCGCCGCGGCCGCGCGGGCCGCCGGGCTGGACTTCATCAACACCTCCGAGCACAACACGCACGCGGCGCACGGCGCGTGGGAGGGCCTGTGGGGCGAGGACCTGCTCGTCCTGACCGGCGAGGAGGTCACGACGCGCACCGGTCACGTCGTGGCGCTCGGCACCGACCCCGGCACGTTCGTCGACTGGCGCTACCGGGCGCGCGACAACCGGTTCGGGCACTACGCCCGGGAGATCCGGCGCGCCGGCGGGCTGGTCGTGCCGGCGCACCCGCACGCCACCTGTGTCGGCTGCTCCTGGAGGTTCGGCTTCGCCGAGGCCGATGCGGTGGAGGTCTGGAACGGCCCCTGGACCCCGGACGACGAGGTGGCGCTGGCCGACTGGGACGCCACGCTGAGCGCGGGCCGGGGCCGCTGGATACCGGCGATGGGCAGCAGTGACGCGCACCGCGAGCCGCAGCGGGTGGGCGAGCCGCAGACCGTGGTGCTGGCTGACGACCTGACGCGGGAGGCGGTCCTGGACGGGCTGCGGGCCGGGCGCTCGTACGTCGCCGAGTCGTCGGCCGTCTCGCTGGCGTTCTCGGCGGCGGGCGGGCGCGGCGCGCACGCCGGGATCGGCGGGCGGCTGCGCGTGGCGCCGGACGCCCCGGTGGCCGTCCGCCTGGAGGTGACCGGCGCGCCGGGCTGCACGGTCCGCTTCGTCACCGACCAGGGTGTGCTGCACACGGCGGCGCTGCCCGCGTCGGGCACGGGCGGTGCGGAGTGGACGACGACCCCGGCGTACGCCGCGTACGTCCGCGCGGAGGTACGCCACCCGGCGGGCGCCCCGGTGACGGGCCTGCCGGGCGCGCTCGCGGCCTTCACGAATCCGGTGTTCCTGGGGTGAGGGCCCCGGGGCGCCCAGGGGGAGCGCCCTGCCCGGTGCCGCGCCGACCGGTTCTTCCGCGTCAGTCGTTCACGGCGGTGAGCAGGACGGCCGCGTCCGTCACGGCCTTCAGGCCGTGCCGCTCGTGCGGCATCAGGTACAGGGCCCCCATGGTCAGTTCCTTGTCCCCGGAGGGGCCCGTCACCTTC
Source organism: Streptomyces sp. NRRL S-118 (assembly GCF_000716335.1). Taxonomy (GTDB): domain Bacteria; phylum Actinomycetota; class Actinomycetes; order Streptomycetales; family Streptomycetaceae; genus Streptomyces. The sequence continues at coordinate 50,525 of NZ_KL591006.1, forward strand.
ACCACGCCCCGCAGGACCTGGATCGAGGAGGCGGGCGGCGGGGTGTGCTCGTCCAGGGCGGTGCCGGCGGTGAGCGCGATGACGGTCTGGCGCAGGGGCGGGTCGCGCAGGATCAGGTTGGCGCTGCGGCCGTGCTCGTCGGCGTGGGCGGCCTTGAGGTGTTCCTCGGCGATGTCGTTGAGGTCGTACATACGCTCCACCTTGCCGCGTGGCCGCTTTCCCCGCATACGGAAGGGCGGCCGCCGTGCCGTCCCACGGTGGCCGCCCTTCCGGCTCAGGTGTTGCCCGGGTGCGTCGTCAGTCGGCGACCACCAGCGACGGGGTGTCCTTGGTGAGGACCTCGCCCCGGAAGAAGGCGGGGCTGCGGCGCTGCATCACCAGCATGATCACCACGCCCAGGAGGAGCAGGCCGACGCCGATCACGAAGACGGAGCCCATGCCGAGGACGGAGGAGCCGGAGCCGTAGGCCGGGTCCCACATGTCGTACAGGGTCTTGGCGAAGACCGCGGTCAGCATGAGGCCGCCGAGGGCCGGCAGGACGCCCTTGAAGAACGCGTCCCTGGCGGAGCGCGTCAGCTCCTTGCGGAAGTACCAGACGCAGGCGAAGGCCGTCAGGGCGTAGTAGAAGCAGATCATCAGGCCGAGCGCGTAGATCGTGTCGACCAGGACGTTCTCGCTGACCAGCGTCATCACCGTGTAGAAGACGCCGGTGGCGACGCCGGCGACGACCGTCGCCAGGCCCGGGGTCCTGAACCGCGGGTGGACCTTGGTGAAGGAGTGCGGCAGGGCCTCGTACGTCGACATGGCGAGGACCGTGCGCGCCACCGGGATGAAGGTGGTCTGGAGGCTGGCGGCGGCGGAGGCGAGGACGGCGACGAAGAGGGTGACGCCGAGGACGCTGCCCATGACGGGGCCGGCGAGGGCGGCGAAGACGTTGTCGGAGGTGTCCGGGTTGGCCAGGCCGAGGCCCTTGTCGCCGGAGCCGACGACCATCTGCGCGGCGATGCCGGTGGCGAGGTACGAGCCGACCAGCACGACCATGGTGATGAGCGCGGCGCGGCCGGGGGTCCTGGCGCTGCCGGTGGTCTCCTCGTTGGTCGCCATGCAGGCGTCCCAGCCCCAGTAGATGAAGATCGCGAGTGAGAGGCCGGCGGTGAAGGCGGAGAAGGACTCGACCGCGAACGGGTTCATCCAAGACCAGGAGAAGTCCACGCCGGTGGTGAACTCCGGGCTGCCCACCTTGGTGAAGGCCAGGACGACGAAGACGCCGAGGACCGCGAGCTGGAGGCCGACCAGGGCGTACTGCACGCCCTTGGTGGCGGTCATGCCGCGGTAGCTGATGGCGGTCGCGATGGCGATGAGGATCAGGCAGGTGAGGATGTGGACGGCCTTGTTGTCGTCCAGTGCGGCGACGTCCGGGTTGCCGGCGATCTCACCGGCCAGCAGCCAGAAGTACGAGGTGGCGACGCCCGCGAGGTTGGAGAGGACGATGATCGTGGCGATCACCAGGCCCCAGCCGCACATCCAGCCGATCCTGGGGCCGAACGCCTTCACGGTCCAGGTGAAGGAGGTGCCGCAGTCCGGCATCACCTTGTTGAGCTCCCGGTACGCGAAGGCGACGAGAAGCATGGGGAGGAACCCGGCCAGGAAGACGGCGGGCATCTGGAGGCCGACCTCGCCGGCCGTGGAGCCGAGGGTCGAGGTCAGACAGTAGACGGGGGCGACGGTCGAGATGCCGATGACGGCGCTGCCCACCAGGCCGACGGAGTTCCCGCCGAGCCCCTTGCTCTTGAAGTCGCCGGAGTCGCCCATCCCGGCGACGCCCCTTACCGTGTCTCCGGCCTGGGGCCGTGCTTCCACCTGAGTCATGCGAAGGACGTTAGGTGCTGCGGTTTCCACATCCGGAGGACGGAACTCCGCGATCTTTTCCTTGCTTTACCAGGTGGCGGCCGCCTATCGGTCAAGGATTCAAAGATTTGTCGCGGTTCAGTCGTGTGATTTGGTAGGCGCTCAGCCCGCCGTTCGATATGCGGGAACCGCAGCGGTGTCCGTTTTGCCGCCTTTCAAATTTTCCCAAGACTTTTTGGGGCCGCTACCCGGGCGCCTCCCGGCACGCCGCGGGCCGTGCTCCGTACGGGTGTCACCCGGGCCAGACGACGGCCTGCAACTCGCTGTAGGCGTGCAGCGCGTAGGAGCCGACGTCCCGCCCCACCCCGCTCTTGCGGAAGCCGCCGAACGGCGCCTCCATGTTGCGTCCGACCGTGTTCACGCCGACACCGCCGGCCCGCAACCGCGCCGCCACCCGGAAGGCACGGGCCACATCCGCCGACCAGACGTAGTCGATCAGGCCGTAGTCGCTGTCGCCGGCGAGCGCGATGCCCTCCTCCTCGTCGTCGAACGGCACGACCACCACCACCGGCCCGAAGATCTCCTCCCGGACCACCCGCATGCCGCTCGTGCAGTCGGTCAGCAGCGCCGGGGTGACGTAGAAACCCTTCCCGTGCGCCGGGGCGCGGCCGTGCCGCAGGACCCGCGCACCCTCCTCGCGGCCCAGTTCGACGTACGCCTCCACCCGGTCGCGGTGCGCGGCCGAGATCACCGGGCCGACGACCGTCCCCGGGTCGGCCGGGTCCCCCACCGTCATCCGGCCCAGGTACGCCGCCAGCCCCTCCACCAGCCGGCCGTACACCCGGCGCTGCGCCAGCACCCGCGTCGGAGCCGTGCAGATCTGGCCGCTGTAGAAGGAGAACGTCGTACCGATGCCGCCGATCGCCGCGGTCAGGTCGGCGTCGTCGAAGACCAGCGCCGCACCCTTGCCGCCGAGTTCCAGCAGCTGCCGCTTCAGTTCGCGCCCGCAGACCTCGCCGATGCGCTGCCCGACCGCCGTCGAACCGGTGAAGCTGACCATGTCGACGTCCGGCGAGGCCACCGCCGCCGCACCGGCCTCCGGCCCCGAGCCCGTGACGACGTTGACCACGCCCGGCGGCGCCCCCGCCTCCTCGAGGGCACGCGCCATGGCGTACACGGAGAGCGGATCCTGCGGGGCGGGCTTCACGACCACCGTGTTGCCCATGGCGAGCGCCGGAGCGATCTTGCCGGCCGGGTTGGCCCACGGGTTGTTGTACGAGGTGATGCAGGTGACCACGCCCACCGGGCGGCGCACCGCCACCGCGCCGAGGACGCCGGCCCGCCCCATGGGCCCGGCCTCGTGGATCTGCGGCGGGATCGCCTGCTCGACCGGCTCCAGCGCGCCCTTCGCGTACCGCCGGAACCGCGCGATCGCCACGGCGACCTGCATGCCGCGCGCGGTGGCGGTGGTGGCCCCGCTCTCGGCCCGCGCGAGGCGGGCGTGCGCCGGGGCGTCCCGTGCCATGAGGTCGGCGGCCCGGTCCAGCACGGCCGCGCGCTCCTCCGGGCGGGTGCGCGACCAGCTCGCGAACGCCGCGCGGGCGGCGCGCGCGGCCTCGCGCACCTGGGCCGGGCTCGCCTCGGGAGCGAGGCCGACGACCTCCTCGGTGGCGGGGTCGATCACCTCGTAGTGCCCGCCGTCCGGCTCGACCCACTCTCCCCCCACGTACAGCCGCTCCCGCGTCATCGCGTGGACACCGTCCTGGTGTCCCGCCCGGAGCGCAGGACCGTGCCCGGGACCGCGCCGGTGACCCGGTCGTCCCGTACCGTCTCGACGCCGTTGACCCGCACCGACACGATTCCCAGGGCGCGCGAGTCCAGGCGCGGGCTGTCGCCCGGCAGGTCGTGGACGAGGGAGGCGGGCCCGGCGTCGATCCGTCCGGGGTCGAAGAGCACCAGGTCGGCGTGGTAGCCCTCGGCGACGCGCCCGCGCCCGCGCAGCCCGAAGAGGCGCGCCGGGTCGTCGGTGAGCATCCGCACCGCCCGCTCCAGGCCGACCAGCCGGCGGCCGCGCAGGCAGTCGCCGATGAACCGCGTGGTGTAGGGGGCGCCGCACATCCGGTCCAGGTGCGCTCCCGCGTCCGAGCCGCCGAGCAGCACGTCCTCGTGCGCCCAGGTCTCGCGGCGCAGCGCCCAGGAGGCGGGGTCGTTGTCGGTGGGCATGGGCCACAGCACGGTGCGCAGGTCGTCGTGGGCGCAGATCTCGACCAGGCACTGGAAGGGGTCCTGCCCCCTCTCCTGTGCGATGTCCCGCACGACCCTGCCCGTCAGCCCCTCGTTCGCCGGGCTGTAGGTGTCGCCGATGACGTACCGGGCGAAGTCGGCGAGCCGCCGGAAGACCCCGGCCTCCTTCGACCGGGCGCGCCGCAGCATCTCCGCCCGGACGGCCGGGTCGCGGAGCAGGGCGATCCGTTCGGGCACCGGCAGCCCCAGGACCTCTCCCCACCCGGGGATCAGGTTGAGTGCGCAGAAGGTGCCGAGGGACATGTTCATCGGGGTCAGGATGGGCATGGTCAGCGCCACGACCCGCCCGCCGGCCTTGCGGGCCCGCTCGCTCGCGAGCAGCTGCCGGGGAACGCGGTCGGGGACGGCGGCGTCGATGGTGAGGACGTTCCAGTTGAGCGGCCGCCCGGCCGCGGCACTCATCTCGACGAGCAGGTCGATCTCGGCGTCCTCGAACCGGTCGAGGCACCCGGCGACGATCGCTTCGATCTGCGTTCCCTCGTGCTCGCCGACCGCCCGGGAGAGGGCGAGGAGCTCGGCGGGCGTGGCGTGCCGGGACGCGACGGGCCGGCCGTCGCCGTCCGCGTGCGTGGACGACTGGGTGGTGGACAGGCCCCAGGCGCCGGCGTCCATGGCGTCGTGCAGCAGCCGCACCATCTCCCGGAGCTGCCCGGGCGCGGGCTGCCCGCCGACGGCGTCCGGGCCCATGACGTACCTGCGCAGGGCGCAGTGCCCCACCATGAACCCCGCGTTCACGGCGATGCGCCCCTCCAGGGCGTCCAGGTACTCCCCGAAGCCGTGCCAGCCCCAGTCGACGCCCTCCTCCAGCGCCCTGAGGGCCATGCCCTCGACCTTGGCCATCATGCGGCGCGTGTAGTCGGCGTCCCCGGGCCGGCCGGGGTGGAGCGGTGCAAGGGTGAAGCCGCAGTTGCCGCCGACGACGGTGGTGACGCCGTGGTTCATGGAGGGCGTGGCGTACGGGTCCCAGAACAGCTGGGCGTCGTAGTGGGTGTGCGGATCGACGAACCCGGGCGCGAGGACGAGCCCGTCGGCGTCCTCGCTGCCGCGGGTGGCCTCGGTGACGGTGCCGGGGGGCGCGACGACCGCGACGCGGCCGTCCCTGAGCCCGACGTCCGCGGGGCGGGCGGGGGCACCGGTGCCGTCGACGAGGGCGGCGCCCCGGATCAGGTGGTCGAGCATGGCGTCCCTTCCTCCCACGGGCCCTGCGGCCCCTCGGTGTGCGCCCCGGCCGGAGGGGGCCGCGGGCGCCCTCCCGCCGGGGCCGGTACGGGGCCCGCGGCCCGGGATGCCGCGCCCCCGCGTCCCCGTCCCGCCCGCGACACGCCCCCGGGGGGAGACGCCCCCTAGGCGGCGGCGCGGAAACGGGTGGTGCGGTGGACCGGGTCCGTGTCGATCCTGGGGATCACGTGCTCGCCGATCAGCCGGATCGTCGTCATCGTGTCCTCGTACGACACCCCGATCGGCAGCCCGAACGACAGCTGGTCCGCCCCCGCCTCTTCCCACCGCCTGCACTGGCTCAGCACTTCGTCCGGGTCCCCGCAGATCATCAGCTCCTCCGCGATGAGCAGCTCGACGATCTCCTCGGTGTACTCGGGCAGCAGCTCGGGCCACCGGGGTATCCCCTCGGGCCGCGGGAAGGTGTCGTGGTAGCGGAACAGCAGCGACTGCAGGTAGTGCAGCCCGCCGCCGGCCGCGATGGCGACGGCCTTCGCGTGCGTCTCCGCGCAGATCGCCGTCGACGTCACCATCACGTTGTCGTTGACGAACGCCCCGACCGGCTCGGCGTCCTTCACCGCCGTCTTGTAGGAGTCGACCACCCACTCCATGTCGGAGACCTTCTGCACGCTGAAGCCGAGCACGCCCAGCCCCTTCTTCCCGGCCATGGCGTACGACGACGGCGAGCCGGCCGCGTACCACATGGCGGGGTGGGCCTTGCCGTACGGCTTGGGCAGCACCTTCCGGGGCGGCAGGGACCAGTGCTTCCCCTGGAAGCCCGGGTACTCGTCGTGGAGCCACATCCTGGGGAACTCGGCGATGGTCTCCTCCCAGATCTCCTTGGTGTGGTTCATGTCGGTGATGCCCGGCAGGAACCCGAGGATCTCGTGCGACCCGGCGCCGCGCCCGGAGCCGAACTCGAAGCGGCCGCGCGAGAGGTGGTCGAGCATGGCGACCTTCTCGGCGACCTTGACGGGGTGGTTGACCGGGGCGAGGGGGTTGAAGATGCCGGACCCGAGGTGGATGCGCTCCGTCGCGTGCGCCAGGTACCCGAGGTACACGTCGTTGGCCGACAGGTGCGAGTACTCCTCCAGGAAGTGGTGCTCGGAGGCCCAGGCGTACTTGAAGCCGGACTTGTCGGCCTGGATGACGTACTCGGTCTCCTCGATCAGCGCCTTGTGTTCCGCCTCGGGGTCCGCCCGGGCCCGCTCGGCCGGTACGTATCCCTGTACAAAGAGCCCGAATTCCACGGGGTTCACCGTCCCTACGACACGTACGGCACGTTCGGAGCCTGCCGCTCGACTGACGCTTCGTCAGATTCCGACTGTTCCACCGGGCACCCGCACCGTCAATAGCTGACGATCCGTCAGAAAGGCCGGACGCCCGCCAGCCAGCCGCCGTCCACGACGAACGGCTGACCGGTGATGTACGCCGAGTCCTCGCAGCTCAGGAAGAGTGCCAGCGCCGCGACCTCCTCGGCCCGCCCGGCCCGGCCCAGCGGCACGAGCCTGCGGTGGAAGTCACCGGCCGAGGCCGGGTCCGCGCCGCCGGGGCGGGACATGGGGGTGTCGACGACGCCGGGGCACACGGCGTTGACCCGGATCCCCCGGCCGGCCAGCTCCAGGGCCGCCACCCGGGTGAGGCCCAGCACGGCGTGCTTGCTGGCGGTGTAGGCGCCGACGTACGCCATGCCCGTCAGCGCGGTGCACGAGGCGGTGGTGACGATGGTGCCGCCGCCCGCGGCCGCGATCTCCGGTGCGACGGTACGGATCCCCAGGAAGCACCCCACCTGGTTGACGCGCACGACCTCCTGGAACTCCTCCAGTGGTGTCGAGACGAGCTCGTTGACACGCAGGATCCCGGCGTTGCCGACGAGCCCGTCGATCCTGCCGAAGGCGTCCTTCCCGGCCGCGACGGCGGCGTGCCAGTCGTCCTCGGACCCCACGTCCAGGTGCACGTAGAGCGCCCGCTCCGCCCCCAGCTCCGCGGCGAGCTCCCGCCCCCGCCCGTCGAGCACGTCGGCGAGGACCACCCTGGCACCCTCGGCCGCGAAGAGCCGCGCCTCCTGCTCGCCCTGCCCGCGCGCCGCCCCGGTGATGAGCACGACCCGCCCGTCGAGTTTTCCCATGCCGGCCCCCTCAGCCCAGGTGCGGGGCGACGCCCGCGGCGAACGCCCCCATCTGGTCGGTCAGCTCCTCGCGGCTCCGGGAGCGGAACCGCACCTGTATCTGGTCCACGCCCATCGCCCCGTACGCGCGCAGCGACTCGGCGAGCGCGTCCGGTCCGCCGCTGAGCGTGCGCCGGCCGACCTCCCAGGCCGCGTCCCCGACGTACAGCGCCTCGGTGATGGCCCCGACCGCGAACGGCCCGGCGACGCCCGCCTCCTCGCGCAGCCGCCGCAGCCGGGAGATCCGCGCCGGGAGCCGGTCGCGCGGGTCGCCCTGGGGCAGCCACCCGTCGCCCTTGAGCGCGGCGCGCCGCAGCGCGGCGGGTGACGAGCCGCCGACCCAGACCGGTACCCGCGGCTGCGCCGGGCGGGGCCGCTGTCCGAGGTCCCGGAAGGCGTACCGCTCCCCGTGGAACTCGGGGAACTCCTCCTCGCCCAGCGCCGCCCTCAGCGCGTCCACGACCTCGTCCAGCACCGCCCCGCGCCGCTCGAAGTCCACGCCCAGCGCGTCGAACTCCTCCCGTACGTGCCCGGCGCCGACCCCCAGGACCAGCCGCCCCCCGCTCAGGTGGTCAAGGGTCGCGTACTGCTTCGCCGTCACGAGCGGATGCCGGAGCCCGACGACCGCGACATGGCTGAGCAGCCGCACCCGGCGGGTGACCGCCGCGAGGTACGCGAGGGTGGCCACGGGGTCGTACCACACCGTGCTCATCGCGCCGGCGAGCCGCCGCGGGATCGCCACGTGGTCGCAGCAGGCGACGTACGCGAACCCGCACCGGTCCGCGGCGCGGGCGACCGCCGCGAGATCCTCCGGCCCGGCGCCCGCTTCCCAGGGCTCGGCGAAGAGGGTGCTCCGCGACTGGACCGGCAGCTGAATCCCGTAGGCGACCATGCCCCACCCCATATCTGACGCTGCGTCAGTTTCCTGCGGCCGGTCCATCGTCGCGCCCGGCACCCCGCCGGACAAGCCCCGCGGCGCCCCAGCCTCACCCCAGCAGCGCGTACACCGTGGACGCCCGCGCGGCCGGCCCGGGCTCCCCCTCCGCCGTCATGGTGATCTCGGCGAACGCCATCCGCCTGCCCAGCTTGGTGATCCGCGCGTCCACGAGCACGTCGGCACCGGCCACCATCCGCTGGAAGCTGGTGGACTGCTGCACCGTGGTCATGGGCACGAAGGCGCCGCGCGCCGAGGACACCGCGATCACGGTCGCCGTGTCGGCCGCCGCCATCAGGGCCTGCCCCGACAACCCACCGCCTTCCCGGGCGAGCCGCTCGTCCCACGGCAGCCGCAGCACCGCGTGCGCGTCCCCCGTCTCCACGACGCTCAGTCCGAGCTCCAGCACCCAGGGCGCGAAGTTGCCGGCGAGGATCTTCTCCGCCTCGACGATCTCAAGAGTCATGCCGGGATGCTCCCGCCGCCCGGCCGCCGCGAAACCCGGGGCCGCCCGGGGGTCACCCCACGTCGTACCCGAGCGCCGCCGCGATGACCGCCGCCTGCTCCAGGTCGATCCGGGTGCCGGCCGCCTCCGCCGCGAGCGGGTCCAGCGACGACAGATCGCTGCCGCGCAGGTCCGCGTCCTTCAGCCGCACCCCGCCCAGCGCCGCCCCCGACAGGTCGCACGACGTCAGCGTCGCGCCGTCCAGACGGGCGCCCGTGAAGCCGGCTTCGCGCAGCCGGACGCCCTCGAAGGAGGCTTTGCGCAGGTCGGCGCCGTCGAGCCCGACGAACGACCAGTCACCGCCGCTGACCGCCAGCAGGGCGAAGGTCGACCGCTCGAAGCGGCTGCCCACCACCTTGCAGCGCTCGAAGCGCGTGTCGAAGAAGCCGCACGCGCGGAACACGCAGTTCGTGAACGCCGCGTCGGTGTGACGGGAGGCGTTGAAGCGCACGCCGGAGAACGTGCACGCGTCGAACACGGCACCCTCGCTGACGACCTCGGTGAAGTCCGCGTCGTGGAAGGTGCACCCGCTGTACGTGGTCCCGGGCCCGAGCTCCCGGCCGTACCAGTCCTCGCCCCGCACGACGAGGTCGCGTTCGTTCGGCATGCGTTCCATTGAACAGCCGGCCACTGACAGCGGGCCGCCGCGGCGGGCCGCCCCGGCGGGCCGCCGTTGCCGGAACGGCAACGGATATTGCCGGGGACGGGAGGAGGGGGTGAAGTGGAGCCATGGAGCAGCCGTCGAAGATCGCCGATGTCCTGGCCGACGTCGGGCCCCGCCTCAAGCGTCTGCGCACCCGGCGCGGCATCACCCTCACCTCCCTCGCCGAGGCCACCGGCATTTCCAAGAGCACGCTCTCCCGTCTGGAGAGCGGTCAGCGCCGCCCCAGCCTGGAGCTGCTGCTGCCCATCGCACAGGCTCACCAGGTCCCCCTCGACGAGCTGGTGGGCGCCCCCGAGGTCGGCGACCCGCGCGTCCGGCTCGCGCCCCGGCGTGCGGGCGACAAGGTGATCGTGCCGCTGACCCGGCAGCCCGGGCCGCTCCAGGCGCTGAAGGTGGTCATCCCGGCGGACCGGAGCGAGCCGGAGCCGCGCGTGCACGAGGGGTACGAGTGGATGTACGTCCTCGCCGGGCGGCTGCGGCTGGTGCTGGGCGAGCACGACCTGGTGCTGGGGCCCGGCGAAGCGGCCGAGTTCGACACGCGCGTGCCGCACTGGTTCGGCAGCGCCGGGGACGGTCCCGTCGAGTTCCTGAGTCTCCTGGGGCGTCAGGGGGAGCGGATGCACTTCCGGGCCAAGCCGCGGCCCCGGGAGATTTGACGAAGAAGTGGACGTTTCGTACCGGATCATCCCTTGATGTCGGTCCCCGTCGCGAGGAGACTCGGGAGGGAGGAGGCCCGATCGCATGATCATCCATCGCCTCGGACGTGACGTCACCGTCCTCAACGACCACCTCCCCGTGCCGGGCATCGGTTTCCTGACGGTCAACGCCTTCGTGCTGCACGCCGCGGAACCCGTCGTCGTCGACACCGGGCTCAGCCTCCCCGACCGGGGCTTCCTGGACGCGCTGGGGTCGGCGGTCGATGTGCCCGACGTCCGGTGGATCTGGCTGACCCACCCGGACCGCGACCACACGGGGGCGATCTTCGACCTCCTCGCGGCGGCACCGAAGGCGCGGGTGGTGACCACCTTCCTGGGCGCGGGGATCATGTCGACGTACCGCCCGCTGCCCATGGACCGCTTGTACCTGCTCAACCCGGGCCAGAGCCTCGACGTCGGCGACCGGACGCTGGTGGGGTTCCGGCCGCCGCTGTTCGACAACCCCGCGACGGTCGGGTTCTACGACACCGACTCGGGGATCTGCTTCAGCTCCGACTGCTTCGGGGCACCGATGCCCAGCCCGGAGCTGGCCATGGCGGACGACGTGGGCGACGTACCGCCGGACGCGCTGCGGGCGGGCCAGATGCTGTGGGCGACGGTCGACAGCCCGTGGGTGCACCTGGTGGACCGGGAGGCGTTCCTCTCCACGATGGAGCCGCTGCGCGTCATGGCTCCCGAGCGGATCCTCAGCACGCACCTGCCGCCCGCGGCCGGCCGCGCGGCGCAGTTCCTGGACCTGGTGGCCTCCGCGCCCGGCGCGGACCCGTTCGTCGGGCCCGACCAGCGCGCGCTGGAGGAGATGCTCGCCGGCTTCGAGCCGCCCGGAGGGCCCGGGCGGCCCGCTCCCGCGGCCGGGGAAGCCGCCGAGGAGGCGAGGCCCACGGTCGGCCCCGCGGTGACCTGAGCCCGCCCCGCCTCACGCCCCGGCCCAGAGTCCGTCCTCCGTCAGGCCCAGCAGCTCGATCGCGTTCCCGCGGACGATCCGCTCGACCACGTCCGGCGCCAGGTGGCCCATCTGCGCCTCGCCGACCTCCCGCGACTTCGGCCAGGTCGAGTCGGAGTGCGGGTAGTCCGTCTCGTACAGGACGTTGCCGACACCGATGGCATCGAGGTTCCGCAGCCCGAACGCGTCGTCGAAGAAGCAGCCGTGGACGTGTTCGGCGAACAGCTCCGACGGCGGCCGCGTCACCTTGCCGGCGACGCCGCCCCAGGCGCGGTTCTCTTCCCACACGACGTCCGCCCGCTCCAGGATGTACGGGATCCAGCCGATCTGGCCCTCGGCGTACATCACCTTCAGGCCGGGGAAGCGCTCGAACTTCCCGCTCATCAGCCAGTCGACCAGGGAGAAGCAGCAGTTGGCGAAGGTGATGGTGGAGCCCACGGCCGGCGGGGCGTCCGCCGAGGTCGAGGGCATCCTGGACGACGAGCCGATGTGCATCGCGACGACCGTGCCGGTCTCGGCGCACGCCGCGAGGAAGGGGTCCCAGGCGTCGGTGTGGACCGACGGCAGCCCGAGGCGCGGCGGGATCTCCGAGAAGGCCACCGCCCGTACGCCCCGGGCGGCGTTGCGCCGCACCTCCGCCGCCGCGAGCCCGGCGTCCCACAGGGGCACGAGGGTCAGCGGGATGAGCCGGCCGTGCGCCTCGGGGCCGCACCACTCCTCGACCATCCAGTCGTTGTACGCGCGCACGCCGAGCAGGCCCAGTTCGCGGTCGGCGGCCTCGGTGAAGGTCTGGCCGCAGAAGCGCGGGAACGTGGGGAAGCACAGCGCGGACTGGACGTGGTTGACGTCCATGTCGGCGAGGCGGTCGGGGACGCTGTACGAGCCGGGGCGCATCTGCTCGTAGGTGATGACCTCCAGGCGTATCTCGTCGCGGTCGTAGCCGACGGCGGTGTCGAGGCGGGTGAGGGGCCGGTGGAGGTCCTCGTACACCCACCAGTCCCCGACGGGCCCCTCGTCGCCCGGGTCCCCCATGACCGGGGCGAACCGCCCGCCCAGGAAGGTCATCTCCTTCAGGGGGGCCCGCACGACGCGCGGGCCGGTGTCCCGGTACCTGGAAGGGAGCCGGTCCCGCCAGACGTGCGGGGGCTCCACCGTGTGGTCGTCGACCGAGATGATCCGCGGAAAGGTCGCCTGGGTCTCCATGCGCACCACCGTAGCGCTGAACTGACGACCCGTCAGCTCCATGGTGGGGAGCTTGTGCAGAGCGTCACCCCCTGCTGACGCAAACGCCGTCGACAAGGCAGACTGTCCGGGGCGAGACCAGCGGTACGGGCAGGGGGAGCTATGGACCGTGAAGACGGGCCGCGAGTGCCGGAGCAGCGGAGCGCTCCGCGTCCGGCCCCCGCCGGCGGCGAAGGCGGCGACCTGCGCTTCGGCGTGCTCGGCCCGGTCCGCGCCTGGCACGACGGCGACCCCCTGCCCTCCGGGTCGCCCCAGCAGCGGGCCCTGCTCGCCGCCCTGCTGCTGCGCGACGGCCGCACCGCCACGGCCGCCGAGCTCATCGACGCCATCTGGGGCGACGAACCGCCCTCACAGGCGCTCGCCGCGGTCCGCACGTACGCCTCGCGCCTGCGCAAGGTGCTGCCCCCGGGCGTGCTGGTCAGCGAGTCCGGCGGGTACGCGATCCGCGGCCGCGCCGACGCCCTCGACCTGAACGTCGCGCAGGAGCTGGCCGCCGAGGCCGAGAAGGCACGGGCGGCGGGCGAGCGCAACCAGGCCCGGGTGCTCATCAACAAGTCGCTGGGCCTCTGGGACGGCGAGCCTCTCGCCTCCGTGCCGGGACCGTACGCCGAGACGCAGCGCGCCCGCCTGGAGGAGTGGCGGCTGTCGCTCCTGGAGACCCGGCTCGACCTGGACCTGGAGTGCGGCCACCACGCGGAGGCGGTGTCCGAGCTGACGGCCCTGACCGCCGCGCACCCGCTGCGCGAGCGGCTGCGGGAGCTGCTGATGCTGGCGCTGTACCGCAGCGGGCGGCAGGCCGAGGCACTGGCCGTGTACGCGGACACGCGCCGGCTGCTCGCCGACGAGCTGGGCGTCGACCCCGCCCCGGAGCTCTCCCGGCTCCAGCAGCGCATCCTCCAGGCCGACGTGGAGCTGGCGCGCCCGGTGGAGGAACCGCCCACCGCGCCGAAGCCGTCCCGGCCGGCACAACTGCCGGCCACGGTCCCGGACTTCACCGGCCGGGCCGCGTTCGTCCGCGAGCTGCGCGACCGGCTGGCCACGGCCGAGGGCTCGGTCATGGCGGTGTCGGCGCTCGCGGGCATCGGCGGGGTCGGCAAGACGACGCTCGCCGTGCACGTCGCGCACGACGCCCGGCCGCACTTCCCGGACGGCCAGCTGTACGTGGACCTCCAGGGCGCGGGCCCGCGGGCCGCGGAGCCGGAGACCGTGCTCGGCGCCTTCCTGCGGGCCCTCGGGACGCCCGACTCGGCCATCCCCGACTCGCTCGACGAGCGCGCCGCCCTGTACCGCTCGACGCTGGACGGGCGGCGGGTGCTGGTCCTGCTGGACAACGCGCGGGACGCGGCGCAGGTCCGCCCGCTGCTGCCGGGGACGGCGGGGTGCGCGGCCCTCGTCACCAGCCGCGTGAGGATGGTGGACCTGGCGGGCGCGCACCTGGTCGACCTCGACGTGATGTCGCCGGAGGAGGCGCTCCAGCTCTTCACCAGGATCGTGGGCGCCGAGCGTGTCCAGGCGGAGCGCGAGGCGGCCCTGGACGTGGTCGCCGCCTGCGGTTTCCTGCCCCTCGCGATCCGCATCGCCGCGTCGCGGCTGGCGGCGCGGCGCACCTGGACGGTCTCGGTCCTCGCGGCCAAGCTCGCCGACGAGCGCCGCCGCCTCGACGAGCTCCAGGCGGGCGACCTCGCGGTGAAGGCCACGTTCGAGCTCGGTTACGGGCAGCTGGAGCCGGCGCAGGCCCGCGCGTTCCGCCTGCTGGGCCTCGCCGACGGCCCGGACATCTCCCTCGCGGCCGCGGCGGCCGTCCTGGACCTGCCGCTCCACGACGCCGAGGACCTGCTGGAGTCCCTCGTGGACGCCTCCCTGCTGGAGTCCGCGGCCCCCGGCCGCTACCGCTTCCACGACCTGGTCCGCCTCTACGCGCGGGCGTGCGCGGAGCGCGACGAACAGCCGCCCGCGGAGCGTGACCTGGCCCTGTCCCGGCTGCTCGACTTCTACCTGGCCACGGCGGCGCGGGTGTACGCGATCGAGCGCCCGGGCGACCGCCTGGTCGACCACCTGGAGCCGACGACGTACCGCGGTCTGACGTTCGCGGACCGGCACGCGGCCCAGGACTGGCTCTACGCCGAGGCCGACTGCCTGCTGGCCTGCGCGCGCCGGTCGGCCGGCGGCGACTCCCTGCGGCGGGCGGTGGACCTGCTGTGGGCGGCGCTGGACCTGGCGGAGTCCGGGGCGAACTCCAAGGGGTACGAAGCCGTCGCGACGGCCCTGCGGCAGGACTCCCGCAGCTCCGGGGACGGCAGGGCCGAGGCCCGCGCCGCCATCGCCCTGGCCTACGTCCACCACGTCTCGGGGCGCTTCGACCAGGCGGACCAGGAGGCGCGCGAGGCGATGGCGCTGGCCCTGGAGGCCGACGACCCGCTGCCGCGCTGCTGGGCGGCGAACACCCGGGGGGTCATCGCGCTCTACCAGAACAACCACGCCGACGGCGAGAACCACCTCGCCGAGGCCATCCGGGACTTCCGGGCGTGCGAGGACCGGGCCGGCGAGGCCAGCGCCCTGTGCAACCTCTCCCGCATCCACCTGGCCATGGGCCGCACCGCGAGCGCGGTCACCCTCGCCCAGGAGGGCACGGCCATGTACGACGGGATGGGGCATGCCCTCAAGGGGGCGAACGGCCGCTACGCCCTGGGCCTGGCGCTGACGCAGAGCGGCCGGCTGTCCGCGGCCGCGGACCGGCTCGGGGAGGCGCTGGAGGTCTTCCGGGACAGCCGCCAGCGCCTGTGGGAGGGCATGACGCTGTTCCGTCTGGCCGAGGTCGACATCGCCGCGGGACGGCACGCGCAGGCCGCGGCGAACGCGGAGATGGCGCTGACGGTGCTGCGCGGCATCGGTGGCGAGTGGCGGCGCGGGAACGTCCTGACCGTGCTCGGCCGGGCGCTGGCGGGCATCGGCCAGAGCGGCCGTGCCCAGGTGTGCTGGCAGGAGGCCCTCGGCATCTACGAGGAGCTGGACTCGCCGGAGGCGGGCGAGGTGCGGACGCTGCTGAAGCCGGTGCCGGCCGCGTAGGACCGCCCCGGACTGGGCGTTCATCGTTCGTTTATGGCGGTCGGTCATTCTCTTTTCCACGGACCCGTCGCGTCGGGGGGCAGGCGGGCCACCGGTGAGGCCGTCGCTCCCAGGCACTAGGGTGAACGGCCCTGTAGAGGCCCGTCCGGCCGTCCTCGGGGGAACAGCCGGGCGGGCCTCGCCGAACACCGGACCGAGTGACTTCAACGGGAGATGATCATGAGCGACGCCAGCAACACCGAGCCCGTCGTCAAGCCGACGAACATCCACGCCACCGGCACCAGGCCGACCGCCGCGGCGGAGCAGATCGAGACCAAGAACATCCATGCGACCGGGTCGCCGGCGGACCGGATCATCACCAAGAACATCCACGCCACGACCGAGCCCGCGGACGAGGGCGACGTGTCGACCGAGAACATCCATGCCACCTCGGAGCCGGTGAAGTAGTCACCACCTGAACCTTCACCCACGGGGTGCGGCCGCGGCGGCGCGGAGGGGGAGCCGCTGCGGCCGCGGCATGTCCGCCCGGGGTCGTCGGCCAAAGGTTGTCCGGAACCGGCTCAACCATCGAACTGACGTTCAGCTCCTGCCTAGGGTCGGCCCGTACGGACATCCACCACCTGTCGAAGGAGCTGGAATGACTCGCACGAAGCGCCTGCTGGCCGGAGCCTTCATCGCCGCGGCCGTCGCCGCGGGCACGGCGACGCCCGCGATGGCCGCCGCCCCGGACGACGACTGGATCGTCGCCCCGCAGGGCGACAACCACACGCCCGTCTCCCCGGACGACGACTGGATCGTCACCCCGCAGGGCGACGACGGCTGGGGCTGATCGCAACGCCGGAGGGGCCGCCCCGTGCGGCCGGCCCCTCCGCCGCCGGGCCGCGCGGGCGGGCAGGACCGGGCCTCATCCGCGTGCGCGGGCGCGGAGTTCGCCCTTCACCACCTTGCCGCTCGCGTTGCGCGGGAGCTCCGTCAGGAACTCGACCCGGCGCGGCACCTTGTAGTTGGCCATCTCCCGCCGCGCCCAGGCGATCAGGTCGTCCGCCGTCAGCGTCGACCCCGGGCGCCGGACCGCGAAGGCCATGGCCACCTCGCCCAGCCGCGGGTCCGGGACGCCGATGACGGCGACGTCCAGCAGGTCGGGATGGACGCCGAGGAGCTGCTCGATCTCGGCGGGATACGCGTTGAAGCCGCCGACGATGAACATGTCCTTGATCCGGTCGGTGATGCGCAGGTTGCCCGCCTCGTCCAGGAAACCCACGTCGCCCGTGTGCAGCCACCCCTCCGCGTCGATGACCTCCGCCGTGCCGTCCGGGTCCTCGAAGTACCCGCTCATCACGTTGTGGCCGCGCACCAGGACCTCGCCCGCCTCGATGCGCACCTCGGTGCCCGGGATGGGGCGGCCCGAGGTCGCGGCGACCGTCCCGTCGGGGTCGCCCCGGCGGCACATCGTGACGATGCCGCTCGCCTCGGACAGGCCGTACGCCGTCAGGACCGTGGGGACGCCCAGCTCGCCGCGGAGCCGCTCCACGAGCCGGAGGGGCACCACCGCCGCGCCCGTGACCACCAGCCGCAGGGTCGACAGGTCGTACGACGACCGCGCCGGGTGGTCCAGCACGGACTGCAGGAGCGTGGGCGGGCCCGGCAGCACGGAGATGCGCTCCGCCGCGACGTTCGCCAGGACCGTGTCCACGTTGAAGACCGGCTGCGGCACCATCACCGCACCCCGCATGAGGCAGGCGAGGATCCCCGCCTTGTAGCCGAAGGTGTGGAAGAAGGGGTTCACGATCAGATAGCGGTCGCCCTCCCGCAGGCCGGCGAGGCGGGCCCAGGTCCCGTAGCACCGCAGGGACTGCGCATGGCTGATCACCGCGCCCTTGGGGCGGCCCGTCGTACCGGACGTGAACACGATGTCCGACGGTCCGGACGGGTCGACCGCGTCCGCGCGGGCACGGACCCGCGCCGCCGGGACCCCGTCCCCG
The DNA here is from genome assembly GCF_000716335.1 of Streptomyces sp. NRRL S-118. GTDB lineage: Bacteria > Actinomycetota > Actinomycetes > Streptomycetales > Streptomycetaceae > Streptomyces. Next base: position 68,111 of record NZ_KL591006.1, read on the forward strand.
CCCGCCAGGAACTCCTTCCAGGTGCGGAAGTCCTCCGGCGCGCTGTCCGCCAGCACCACCACCTGCTCCAGCGACGGCAGCACGCGCCCGGTGCGGCGCAGGGACGCCACGTACGACGTGCCCAGGAACGTACCGGTGATGAACAGCAGCTTCGCCCGGCTGCGCTCCAGGACGTACGCGGCCTCGGCGCCCTTGAAGCGGGTGTTGAGCGGTACGAGCACCGCGCCGGCGGTGACCGCGCCGAGGGCGGAGACGATCCAGTCCAGGGTGTTGGGCGCCCAGACCGCGACCCGGTCGCCGGGTGCCACGCCCGCGGCGACGCACGCGGCGGCGGCACGCTCGACGCGGTCGCCGAGCTCCGCGTACGTGACGCGCGTACGGCCCTCGACGACGGCCTCGCGGGAGCCGTACCGCTCGGCCGCCCACCGGACCAGTCCCGGGATGGAGCACCCTTCCAGGTCGCCGTGCATGCCGGACCTCCAGCCGCCCGCCCAGTAGCTGACTATCCGTCAGATTAGCGGTAGCCTCGCGGACATGACAGGTGGACGACTCAAGGACGCCGCTGCCATCGCCGGGATCGGACAGACCCGATTCGCCAGGCACCTGCCCGAGTCGGAGAAGACCCTGGCCTGCCGGGCCGTCCTCGCCGCCCTCGCCGACGCCGGCATCGCGCCCGCCGAGGTCGACGCCTTCGCCTCGTACACGATGGAGGAGACGGACGAGGTCGAGGTCGCCAAGGCCATCGGCGCGGGTGACGTGACCTTCTTCGCCAAGGCGGGGTACGGGGGCGGCGGCTCCTGCGCCACCGTCGCGCACCTCGCCGCCGCCGTCGCCACCGGCCAGGCGCACGTCGGCGTGGCCTGGCGGTCCCGCAAACGCGGCTCGGGCCCCCGGCCCTGGACGAACACCCGCGCCCAGCTCCCGACACCCGCCCAGTGGACCCGCCCCTACGGACTGCTGCGGCCCGCCGACGAGATCGGCATGCTCGCCCGCCGCTACATGCACGAGTACGGCGCCACCCGCGACCACTTCTTCAACGTGGCCCTCGCCTGCCGCAACCGCGCCAACCAGAACCCCGACGCGGTGATGCACGACCGGCCGCTGACCCGCGAGATGTACATGACCTCCCGCTGGATCAGCGAACCGCTGTGCCTCTTCGACAACTGCCTGGAGACGGACGGCGCCCTCGCCTGCGTCGTCGTCCCCGCCGAGCGCGCCCGGGACTGCCGACGACCGCCCGTGTACATCCACTCCGTCGCCCAGGGCCTGCCCGCCCAGCACCACGGCATGGTCAACTACTGGAACGACGACCCGCTCACCGGGCCGGCCTGGACCGCGGCCCGCCACCTGTGGAAGCAGGCCGACTTCGGCCCGCAGGACGTCGACGTCGCCCAGATCTACGACGCGTTCACCCCGCTCGTCCCCCTGTCCCTGGAGGGCTACGGCTTCTGCGGCCGCGGTGAGGGCGGCGCCTTCACCGAGGGCGGGGCGCTGGAGACCGGCGGGCGGCTGCCCCTCAACACCGGCGGCGGCGGGCTCAGCGAGGCGTACGTCCACGGCTTCAACCTCATCACCGAAGGGGTGAAGCAACTGCGCGGCACCAGCACCGCCCAGGTACCGGGCGCCCGGACGTGTCTGGTCACCGCCGGAGAAGGCGTCCCCACGTCCGCCCTGCTGCTGAGGAGCTGAGCCGATGCTCGAACCCGTCCCCGACGACGACGGCGCGCCCTTCTGGGAGTTCGCGGCCCGCGGCGAGCTGCGCGTCCAGACCTGCACCGGCTGCGCCGCGCCGCGCTTCCCGCCCCGCCCCTGCTGCCCGCACTGCCAGTCGTTCGGCAGCGAGTGGCGCCCGGTGAGCGGCCGCGGCCGCATCTGGTCGTACGTCGTCCCGCACCCACCGCTGCTGCCCGCGTACGCCGCCCACGCGCCCCGCTACAACGTCGTCGTCGTCGAACTGGCGGACGCCCCTCGCATCCGGCTGGTCGGCAATGTCGTCGCCGGTCCCGGCGCCCCCATCGACTCCGTAGACCCGGCACGGCTGCGCATCGGCGCCCCGGTCCGCGCGGTCTTCGGCGACGACGGCCTGCCGCGCTGGATGCTGGAGCGGTCGTGACCGTCACCGTGGAGCGCGGCGGCGACGGCGTCGCCGTGGTCACCCTCGACCGGCCCGGGAAGCTCAACGCCCTCGACCTCGCCATGGCCGCGGAACTCGCCGCCGTCTGGGGGCGGCTGCGGTACGACGACGGCGTACGGGCCGCGGTGCTGACCGGCGCGGGCGGGCGTGCCTTCTGCACCGGCATCGACCGCACGGCGGAGGTACCGCAGCCGCCCTCCCCGTACAGCATCGACGACCCGCTCCTCGCCGCCGGGCCGAAGGCGAACGACCTGTGGAAGCCGGTGATCGCCGCCGTGGAGGGGATGGCCTGCGGCGGGGCGTTCTACCTCCTCGGCGAGTGCGAGTTCGTCGTCGCCGCCCGCGACGCGTCCTTCTTCGACCCGCACACGACGTACGGGATGGTCTCCGCGTACGAGGCGATCACGATGGCCCAGCGGATGCCCTTCGGGGAGGTCGCCCGGATGTCCCTGATGGGTACGGCCGAACGGGTCGGCGCGCAGCGGGCGTACGAGACCGGCCTCGTCTCGGAGCTGACGGAGCCGGGCGGCGCGCTGGACGCCGCCCGGGAAGCCGCGGCCGTGATCGCCGGGTACCCGACCGGCGCCGTCCAGGGCACGGTACGGGCGGTGTGGGCGGCCCGGGAGGCGGCCAGGTCCCCGGCGCTCGCCCAGGCGCCGCACCTGATCGCGCTCGGGAACCTGCCGCCCGAACGCCAGGAGCGGCTGTTCGAGGGCCGCCGCCGGGGCGGGTACCGCCTGCGCTGACCGGCGTCCGCGTCCTGTGGCAGGGGGCCCGGGCCCGGCGTAGCGTCGGGTGCGAGGGCCGGACCGAGATTCCGGACCGCAGGGAGGCCGACGATGGTCCGCAATGTCATCGGCAGCGTCCTCGCTCTGCTCGGAGCGACGGCCGCCGTCCTGAGCCCCTTCCTTGCCTGGAACGACGGCCGCCTGGGCCGCCACTACCGCATCGCCGACCTCTTCGGAGGCATCACCGCCGGCCAGGCGGCGCTGTGGACGTCGGTCCTGCTGCCGCTCGCGTTCGCCGCGCTGCTGACGCTCGTCGGCGTGGCCCTGCGTTCCCGGCTGCTGGTGACGCTCGCGGGGGTGATCGTGCTGGGCTTCACCGTCCTGTGGATGGTCCGCCTGTCCCAGGTCTCGGACGGGCTGACGTTCGAGGGCGCGAACGACTCCGGGCTCGGCTGGGGCGTGGTGCTGGCCCTGGCGGGCGGGGTGCTCCTGCTGCTGGGCGCCGCCGTGATGGGCAGGCGCCCGGGCCGCCTGCGCCGCAGGTCCCGGGAGGCCGAGGCGTACGCGGGAGGCCCCTACGACGGCCACGACGGCGGCCGGTACGCCGCCCCCTACGGCGAGCGGGACGACGGACGCCACGGCGAGCGCGACGACCCCTACCGGGAGGACCCCTACCGGGACGAGCAGTACGGGGACCCGTACGGGCGCCCGCCCGACGACCCCTACGGGCGCCCGCCCGGCGACCACGGCCAGGGCCCGCCCGGACCCCCCGGCCCGGGCCAGGCTCCTCCGCACCGCTCCTGACCGGCGCTCCAGGCTCCTCCGCACCGCTCCTGACCGGCGCTCCGGTCTACCGGGCGCCGGCGCCGCGCCCGGTGGCCGTGCCCTTGACCGCGTCCAGCGCGTACACGCAGCGGTCCTTGCTGCACGCGTAGACCACGCCCGCGCGTGCCACCAGCGAGCCGGTGATCTCCCCACCGGTCGTCAGCTTCCAGCGGAGCTGGCCGCCGCTCGCGTCCAGCGTGTACAGGACGTGGTCGGCGGACCCGAAGTGCAGCCGCCCGTCGGCGACGACCGGCGCGCCGATGATGCTGCCGCCCGCCGGGAAGCGCCACTTCGGGGTGCCGGTGACCGCGTCCAGCGTGTACACCGCGCTGCCGCTGCCGACGTGGACGTTGCCGTCGGCGACCAGCACCGGCTCCGTGGACTGCCGGGACTCGGTGGCGATGCGCCAGCGGTCCTTGCCGGTCGTCGCGTCGAGCGCGTACACCGTGCCGAGGTAGTCGGCGAGGTACACCCCGCCGCCCGTGACCGCCGGGCCCGGGGCGAAGGCGGGCGGCGACAGGAACACCGCCGGGGCCTCGAAGTGCCAGCGCACGTGCCCGGACATGATGTCGACGGACAGCACCCGGGTGCCCGCGGCGACGTAGACGTACCCGTCCTCCGCCGGGGTGATGCGCACCGGCACCCCGCCGCAGGAGGCGGCGTCGCCGATCGGGTACGACCAGCGCTCGGTGCCGGTCCGGGCGTCGAGCGCCCGCAGGCGGGCGTCCTGCCAGACGTACACGGTGTCGCCGTGGACGACGGGGCCGGCCTCCGGCGACTCGAAGTCCGTCTGGGCCCCGGTGATCTCCCAGAGTCTGGCGCCGTTGGACGCCTCCCACCCCTGGACGCCGCCGCCGCGGGTGGCGGTGACGACGGTGCCCCGGTCCACCGCGAGGGCGTACACCCAGGCGTCGGTCTGGAGGCGCCAGCGCTCGCTGCCGTCCAGCGCGTCGAGCGCGTACAGCGACGGCCCGTCCGAGGCGTGGATGCGGCCCCCGGCGACCGCCATGGACCAGGCGACGTCCCGCGTCTTGAACCGGCGCCGCCCGCTGGCCACGTCCAGGGCGTGCACCTCGAAGGAGGTCACGTAGAGCAGGTCGCCCTCGACGACGGGCGTGCCCCACACGTCGTTCGACATGCGGAAGCGCCACGGGCGCCAGTGCCCCGGCCCCTCGCTCTCCGCCGCCGGCGCGGGCCCGGGCGGCGACGGCGCCGGAACCGGCGGCCCGGACGGGGCGGGCTCGGAGCCGTTCGGGCCGCCCGCGGGCGGGCGCACCCAGCCGGTCGTGGCCGGCCCGGCGGGGTCCGTCGCCACGAGCGCGGCGCGGGTGTCGGCGACCCGGGGGCCGGGGCCGATGGGCACCCGGGCGCCGGGCAGGCGGACCGGGGAGCCGCCCGCGGGGGCGGGGCCGGGCGGCGCCATCGCGCCCGTGCGGGGGTCGTCGCCGGCGCTGCCGCCGCGCCAGGCGGCGTCCCAGTCCCGGCCCGGGGCGGGAGCCCCGTTCGGCGGACCGGCGGGCGGCGCCGGGGGCGCGGGCGGTGCCGCCGGAGGCGGCGGCGTGCTCGGGCGGCCGCCGCGGCGGGCCTCGATCATCGCGGTGGCCCGCGACGGCAGCCACGCCGACGCGGTACCGCTGTCGTCGCTCCCGGAGAACAGGTGCGGCGCGAGCTGGGCCTGGAGATCGGCGGGGGTGGGCCGCAGCCCGGCCTCGATCTGCATGCAGGAATCGATCAGCGGCCGCAGCTCGTCCGGCAGCCCCTCCAGGTCCGGCCCCTCGCGCAGCAGCATGAAGACCGTCTCCACCGGGTTGGCGCCGTGGTACGGCGCGTGCCCGGTCGCCGCGAAGACCAGTGTGGAGCCCAGCGAGAAGACGTCGCTGGCGCCGGTCACGCTGCGCGAGTCCTTCGCCTGCTCGGGTGACATGTACGCGGGCGTCCCGACGGCGACATTGGTCATCGTCAGCCGGGTGTTGGAGACACCGGACGCGATGCCGAAGTCGATCACGCGCGGTCCGTCCTCCACGACCAGCACGTTCGAGGGCTTCAGGTCGCGGTGGACGAGGCCCGCGCCGTGGATGGACTGCAGGGCCTCGGCGATGCCGGCGGCCAGCCAGCGCACGGCCTGGGCCGGCAGCGGCCCGCACTCGTTCACTATCTCTTCGAGGGAGGGCGCCGGGACGTAGGCGGTGGCCAGCCACGGCACCGCCGCCCGCGGGTCGGCGTCCACCACGGCGGCCGTGTAGAAGCCGGACACCGCCCGTGCGGCCTCCACCTCGCGCGTGAAGCGGACGCGGAACAGCTGGTCCTCGGCGAGCTCGGTCCGTACCGTCTTGATCGCCACGCGCCGGCCGGATGCCGAGCGTGCGAGATAGACCAGGCCCATGCCACCGGCACCGAGCCGGCCCAGCACCTCGAAGGGGCCGATCCGCCTCGGGTCGTGCTGCGTGAGCTGCTCCACTTGCCTGCCACCTCCCCGTAGGGGCCATGAAAGTACGGCCCCAGTCGCCCCCTGATTGTTCCTGTCCGGGGCGGTGGTTGCGAACCCGGGGGCGGATCGGGGTGTCTCACCTCGATCCGGACACGGCGGTGAGGCCGGCTCAGGCCGCCTTGGGCTCGGCCAGGACGGCGAAGACGGCACCCTGGTTGTCCGCCAGGACGGCGATCCTGCCGTAGGGGGTGTCGAACGGCGACTCGGTGACGCGGCCGCCCAGCCGCTGTGCGACGGCCACGGTGTCGTCGCAGTCCTCGACCGCGAAGTAGATGAGGAAGTGGGCCGGCATCTCGGCCGGGAAGGCGTCGGTGATCACGCTGCGCCCGCCGACGGCGTTGTCGTCGCTCGCCTGCGTACCGGCGGGCGACCAGACGCGGAAGTCGATCGAGGTGTCGTCCAGGTCGCGCACCTGGAAGCCGAAGACGGTCTCGTAGAAGGCGTCGACGGGGTCCTTCTGCCGGGTGTAGACCTCGGTCCAGCAGAAGGAGTTCGGTTCGCCCTGCTTCTCGAAGCCGTTGTGCTCGCCGGCCTCCCACAGACCGAAGACCGCGCCGCCGGGGTCGACGGCGAGCGCCATGATCCCGTACGGGCCGATCGGCATGGGGTCCATCACCATCCGGCCGCCCGCCTCCGCGATCCGCCGGCTGGTGGCGGCGGCGTCGGGGGTGGCGAAGTAGACCCCCCAGACGGTGGGCATGCGGCCGTCCCGCTTGGGTGTGAGGCCCGCGACCCGCCGCCCGTCACTGAAGGCGTTGGTGTAGTTGCCGTAGGCCTCGTCGCCGCCGTCGAACGTCCAGCCGAAGAGCTCGCCGTAGAAGCGCTTGCCCGCTGCCAGGTCGGGGAGCAGCACGTCCACCCAGCACGGCGTGCCCTCTGTGAATGCGGCCATGGACCCGATCCCTTTCCTTGTACGGGTGGTGTGGTACCCGTCACAGTCAAGTTAACGGCCCGGACCGCACCGCGCAGGGAGAGAAACCGAACGCATGTTCGTTGGCATGGTCCACCGAAGTTGTCCACAGCCTGTTGATAATCGCACTGGCCGGAAATGATCGGTGCGGCGCCGGGCCCGTGGGCGGGGACGCGCCTGGTACGGGGCCCGACGAACCGGCGGGGGTCGCGCACCCCATTTGCAGTCGGCCGAATCGCGCGCAGATCCCCCCTCGGTAAGCTGACGACATGACAGGACAAGTACGCACCGTCGACGGCCGTGTGGCCGGCCGACGCGGCCAGGCGACGCGGCAGAAGCTGCTCGACTGCCTCAGCGAGATGCTCAGCTCCTCGCCGTACCGGGACGTCAAAGTCATCGACGTGGCCCGGAAAGCGGGCACGTCTCCCGCGACCTTCTATCAGTACTTCCCCGGCGTCGAAGGCGCCGTCCTCGAGATCGCCGAGGAAATGGCCAAGGAGGGCGCGGCGTTGACCGAACTCGTCTCCGGACGGGCGTGGGTCGGCAAGGCGGGGTGGCAGACAGCGGAGGAACTCGTCGAGGGTTTCCTCGACTTCTGGCGCAAGAACGACGCCCTCCTCCGGGTGGTGGACCTGGGGGCCGCGGAGGGCGACAAGCGGTTCTACAAGATCCGCATGAAGATCCTGAACTCGGTCACCAACTCCCTCACCGACGCCGTGAAGGAGCTCCAGTCCAAGGGCCGGGTCGACAAGGACGTCAACCCGGCGGCGATCGCCGGCGCCCTGGTCGCGATGCTCGCGGCGGTCGCCTCGCATCAGAAGGGCTTCTCGGCCTGGGGCGTGAAGCAGGCCGAACTGAAGCCGAACCTCGCCCTGTTGGTCCACCTCGGCATCACGGGCAAGAAGCCGACGAAGTAGCACCCCTCCCCCACGTCCTGTCGTGCCGACGGCGGTCCCCGGACCGCCGTCGGCATTCCGTTTCCGGCGGGGCGTTCAGTCCCTGCGCGTCAGCCGGAAGAGACGGATCTCGCGATCGACCCTCGTCTGGTAGATCGCGTACGGCGGCCAGAACCGCACCGCCGCCGACCAGGCAGCCGCCCGCTCCTCACCCGTGAGCAGCCGGGCCCGTACCGGCACGGTGGTGCCGTGCCAGCTGACCTCGGCGTCGGGGTGGGCGAGCAGATTGGCGGTCCAGGCGGGGTGGGCGGGCCGGCCGAAGTTCGATCCCACCAGCAGCCAGCTCGCCGCCGCGGGTTCCTCGGGCAGGCACGCCAGCGGGACGCGGCGCTCGCGTCCCGAGCGGGCCCCGCGGCAGGTGAGCACCAGTCCCGGCAGCATGCGGGCGCTGAGCAGCACCTTTCCGCCGGTCAGACGGTGGACCGCGCGGTCGAGGGCGGGGATGACGTGCGGCGCGAGCCGCGCGAAGGCGCGGGTCGAGGAGACCCTCCGGACCAGTCGTGCGCCCGCCCCCGTCACGTCGCCGCTCCCGCCGCACGGAACAGTCCGGCTGTCCGCGCCGCGTGCGCGCGCAGCGCGTGCACGGGCCCGAGGAGCAGCTCGTCGGCGGTCGCCCGCTTGAAGTACAGGTGGGCCTCGTGCTCCCAGGTGAAGCCGATGCCGCCATGCAGCTGGACGGCCTCCCCGGCCACGGTGCGCAGCGCCTCCAGGCACTGGGCGAGGGCGAGTCCCCCGGCGGCGGGGTCCCAGGCCGCGTAGTACGCCGCGGAGCGGGCCGCCTGCACGTGGACGTACAGGTCGGCCAGCCGGTGCTGGACCGCCTGGAACGACCCGATGGGCCGCCCGAACTGCTCGCGGACGCGGACGTGCTCGACCGTGCGCTCCAGGGCGTGGGCCGCCGCGCCGACGGCCTCCGCGGCGAGCACGGCGGCGGCGCGGCAGCCGGTGGCGGCGAGCGCCCCGAGCACACCGCCGGCCTCCTCCGGCCCGCCGTCCTCGCCGAGCGGCTCCGCCAGCACGTCGCGCAGTTCGAGCCGGGCGAGGGGCCGCGTCACGTCCAGCGACGTGAGGCGCACGCGCCGGAGACCGGCCGCCTCCGGCCGCACGAGGAACAGCAGCGTGCGCGAGCGCGGGTAGCCGCCCGCGTGCGCGGCGACCAGCAGCAGGCCGGCGCTGTGCCCGTCGAGGACCTGGCCCACCTCCCCGTACAGCGTCCACGTGCCGTCCGCAGCCCGGCACGCCTGCACCCCGCCGGTGCGCCCGCCCCCGGCCCAGGCGCCGGCCGGGTCGGCCCCGGTCAGGCCGAGGGCACGGGCGAGGGGGGCGGCGGCGAGGGCGGCGGTGAGCGAGCCGTCGGCGATCCGGGGCAGCAGGGCGGCGCGCTGCGCCCCGGTGCCGAGCCGGGCGATCAGGGGGGCGGCCAGCACGGCGGTGGCGAGGAGCGGCGAGGGCGCCAGGGCGCGGCCGGTCTCCTCGCAGGCGAGGGCGAGTTCGGTGAGGCCGCAGCCGACGCCGCCGTACGTCTCGGGGAGCGCGAGCCCGGGCAGGCCGAGCCGCTGCGCGAGCAGCGCCCAGAGAGCGGGGTCGTGACCGGCGGCGGTCTCCGCGGCGGCACGGACCTCGTCCGTCCCGCAGTGCTTGGCGAGCAGTTCGCGCAGGGTGCGGCGTATCTCGTCCTGTTCGGCGGTGAAGGCGGCGTCCATGGGCCACTCCTTAACTGACGGAGCGTCATATTAGGTCGGCCCGCCCCCGATGCCCAGGGCCCACATCTGATGTACCGTCAGTTCCATGCGCCGTTCCGTCGCCATCGTGGGTGTCGCCCTCTCGGACTGCGGCCGCGTCGACACGGCCACCCCGTACGCGCTCCACGCCCAGGCCGCCCGGCGGGCGCTCGCCGACGCGGGACTCGACCGGTCCGTGGTGGACGGGCTCGCCTCGGCCGGGCTCGGCACCCTCGCCCCGATCGAGGTCGCCGAGTACCTGGGGCTGCGGCCCCGGTGGGTGGACTCCACCGCCGTGGGCGGCGCGACCTGGGAGGTCATGGCCGCGCACGCGGTGGACGCGATCGCCGCGGGCCGCGCGAACGCCGTCCTCCTCGTCTACGGCTCGACCGCCCGCGCCGACATCAAGGCCGGGCGCCGCACCTCGGACCTGTCGTACGGCACCCGGGGCCCGCTCCAGTTCGAGGCCCCGTACGGACACACGCTGATCGCCAAGTACGCGATGGCCGCACGCCGCCACATGCACGCGTACGGCACCACCCTGGAGCAGCTCGCCACGGTCGCCGTCCAAGCGCGGGCCAACGCCGCGCACAACCCGGAGGCGATGTTCCGCGACCCCGTCACGGTCGACGACGTGCTCTCCGGGCCGATGATCGCCGACCCCTTCACCAAGCTCCACTGCTGCGTCCGCAGCGACGGCGGCTGCGCGGTGCTGCTGGCGGCCGAGGAGTACGTCCCCGGCCTCGCGAAACCCCCGGTGTGGATCCTCGGCACCGGTGAGTACGTCTCGCACACCACCATGTCCGAGTGGGAGGACTTCACCGTCTCCCCGGCGGCCGTGAGCGGCCGCCTCGCCTTCGAGCGGGCCGGGCTGGGCCCCGCCGACATGGACTTCGCGCAGGTCTACGACGCCTTCACGTACATGACCCTGGTGACGCTGGAGGACCTGGGCTTCTGCGCGAAGGGCGAGGGCGGGCCGTTCGTCGAGCAGGGCACCCTGCCCGTCAACACCGACGGGGGCGGCCTGTCCGCCTGCCACCCCGGCATGCGGGGCCTGTTCCTCCTGGTGGAGGCGGCCCGCCAGCTCCGCGCCGAGGCCCCCGGCCGCCAGGTCCCGGGCGCACGGCTCGGCGTCGTGTCGGGCACGGGCGGCTGGTTCTGCTCGTCGGGGACGGTGGTGCTGGGACGGGAGCGGTGAGGCAGGCGTTCATCCGATGCGGCGCACCGGGGACGGTGGTGCTGGGACGGGAGCTCGCCCGGCGGCCGTGCCTTCACCCGGAAGCGCGACTCCCGCAGTGGCCGCCCGGATGATGTCCCCATGAGCACCTTCCACGACACCCTGCGCTCGCTTCGCGTCTGGGACACGGACCTGCCCGCCTTCGACCCCGCGTCCGCGCCCGGCGCACCGCTGGAGCTGTTCCGCTCGTGGCTCGTGGCCGCGGCGGAAGCCGGGCAGGCGGAGCCGCACACCATGGCGCTGGCGACCGTCGACGCCGACGGTCGGCCCGACGTGCGGACGGTGATGCTGCACGACGCGGACGAGCGCGGCTGGCACTTCGCGTCCCACGCCACCAGCGCCAAGGGGCGCCAGCTCGCCGCCGCCCCGCAGGCCGCGCTGCACTTCTACTGGCCCGTCCAGGGCCGGCAGGTCCGGCTCCGCGGCCGCGTCACGACGGCCGCCCCCGAGGAGGCGTACGCCGACCTGCACGCCCGTTCGACGGGCGCGCTGGCCGCCGCGCTGGTGGGGCGGCAGAGCGAGGTGCTGGACTCCCTCGACTCCCTGGCCACCGCGAGCGAGGCCGCCTGGGCGCGGGCGGAGGCGGAACCGGACGCGGAGTCGAAGACCTGGACGCTGTACGTGCTCGACCCGCACGAGGTCGAGTTCTTCCAGGGCGACGAGCGCCGCCGCCACATCCGCCTCCGCTACCGCCGCAGCGCCGGCGCGTGCACCACGGGCGGCTGGGCGCGGGAGTTGCTCTGGCCCTAGTACTGCAACGGTGTTTTTCCTGATGGTTGGGGAGGTTCGGGTGGTGTGTGGCCGCGTCGTCGGTAGTGGCTGATGCGGGCTTGGTGTTGTCGTCGTCGGCGCCAGTGAGACCAGTGCAGGATGTGGTCGATCGAGGCTGGTCGGCGGTGGGTGAGTCGGTGGATCAGGCGTCTGAGTTCGGGAAGGCTCAGCGGCACGAGGCCGGAGGCTTCTGACATCCGCACGCCACGCCGGAGGCGGTGCGCGCCCGGTCGCACAGGGGCGTCGTCGATCGTGTCGTGGCCGCCCCGGCGTGCGCCCACCCATGCCACCGCGCGCTCTGTTCATTACGTACCAGGGCGCGGGAAGCTGACCGCCACTCCGCAGTCGGGGAGGGGCCCTGGCCACCGAGGCACGCTCGTGCGACTGGGCGCGGAACGTCGGGGAGGGTGCGTGCGAATCGTCCTGGTCGAGTACTACCTCACGGCCGACCACGCCGTGGTCTTTGGATGCACCGCCGACGGCGCCGAACCGGACCTGGTGACCCTTCCCCTGCCGCGCGAGGAGATCCGTGCGTGGGCCGCGACGGTGCACACGGCGTCCCGCAGCGGCGCGCCCGAGCTGGCGGCCCTGCTGGCCGATGCGCGGATGGCCGCCCTCGTGGCCCCGGTACTGCGCTGGAGCAATGCGGACGACCTCATCTACCTGGTGCCGCACGACGTCCTGCACCTGCTGCCCCTGCACGCCGTGCCGGTGAACGGCGAGACCCTCGCCGACCGCAATCCGGTCGCTGTCGTCCCCAGCACCTCCGTGCTGCGTCACGCCAAGCCCCGCACCCGCCGGCGCGGCGGCACCGCGCTCATCGTCACCGATCCGCCCACCCGGCGACGCCCCCTCGTCTTCGCCCGCGAACAGGCCAAATCCGTTGCCTCCGGGTTCAGGCACCCCCGCGTCCTGTCCGGCGGGGCGGCCTCACGGACCAGGCTGCTCGCCCTGCTCGGCCGACGCGGGATGCCAACGCCTGACGTGGTGCACTTCGCCACGCACGGAGTCTTCGACTCCAGCCGGCCCATGCGCTCCGGGGTCGAACTCGCCGACGGCCGCCTCACCGCCGAGGACCTGCTCGGCTTCTCCCTCGACGTCGACCTCGTGACCCTGGCGGCCTGCGACACCGGACTCAGCGACCGGCGTCCCGGCGACGAACTGATCGGCCTTACCCGGGCCCTGCTCTACGCCGGAGCCCGATCGGCCCTGGTGACCCTGTGGCAGGTGGACGAACTCTCGACGGCTCTGCTCCTGCGCACCTTCTACGACCGACTGGCCGCCGGTCTCTCCAAGGCGGACTCCCTGCGCGTCGCCCAGCGCCGACTACGTGAGCAGACCGTCGCCGATGTCGTCCGCCATGTCCGCACCGCGCGTTCAAACCTCGCCGACGACCCCGTGGCGGACGCGCTGCTCCTGCGCGAGGAGGCCCGCCTGCTGGTCCGCGCCGGCGACCACGAGGGGGCCAAACGGCTGCTCACCACCGCCCTGGCCTCACCGCGGCACCCAGCCGGGACCGCCGCCGAGCTCCGCGTGACCCTGGCACAGGCCCGGCTCGCCGCCCGCGCCCCCGGGCGCGGGTGGGACACCCCGGCCTTCGACACCCCCTACCACTGGGCGCCGTTCGTCCTGATCGGTGACTGGTACTGAGGAGACGAACATGACTCCGATACCGCGAACGGTCGCCGCCCTCGCAACCGGGGCGTACCGAGTGGCGACAGCCCTGGATCAGGACAGCACGTACGACTACCGCCATCTGGTGCTGGTCGACGAGGAAGGTGAACCGGTGGGCCTCGTCGGACCGGACGGCCCGGGGCCCGCCGTCGTCCTGCCCGCGCACACCCCCGTCACCGACGTCCTGTACAGCGAGGAGATACTGGACAGCCTGCTCGACGGCGCCGTCGGACTCGTCCTCGTCGACGCTGACGGCCGACCGGCCGGTGTCGTTCCCGTCGAGGCGATCCGCACGGAGCTGGCGGCCGAGATGGCCGCACCGCACCGGATGGGTGACTCCGACCTCACCGGGAGACGGACCGCGTTCCCCCCTCTCGTCCGGCTGCGCTGTGGCGTCTGCCGACAGACCAACCGTTTCGGACGCTTCCGGCACACCAAGACCTACCGCTGCCAGTACGGTGCACACGACTTCGTCGCCACCTACGGCTCATCCGCAGGACGGTCCTGAATGGGCGGCCTGTTCGAGACGGCCGCCGGCGTGATCGACCGGCGCCTCCTGGCCTCTACCTTCCTGCCAGTTCTCGCCTTCCTGGCCGGTCTGACGGCCGTCGCCGTCTCCGGCGTGGGCTGGACCGCGGCCACCGGCTGGTGGTCGGCCACCAGCGCGGACATCAGAGTGCTGCTCCTGGTGCTCGTGCTCACCACCTCGCTGCTCCTCACGCAGCTGCTGGCGGTCGGACGCGTGGACCTCATCAGGCTGTACGAGGGCTACTGGGCGGGGCTGCCCTTCGGAATCCGGCTCGCCGAGCGATCGGCGCGGCGTCACCGGCGGCTGCACGCCTCGCTGGCCGAGACGGACCCGCGGTGGCTGCAGTATCCCGTCGCCGAGGATCAGGTGATGCCGACCCGGCTCGGCAACATCCTCCGCGGGGCGGAGGAGCACAGCGCGGAACGGTACGGGATCGACGCGGTGACGGCGTGGCCACGGCTGTACCCGACCCTCCCGGAGGCATTCCGGCAGACCTACGCGGCGGCCGCCGCCGATCTGGAACTTGCGGTCACCGTCAGCGCCCTGGGCGCAGCCTTCGTCGTACTGGCAGGCGTCCTGGGGGTGTCGCTGCTCGCGTGGCCCGGCACCCTGCTGTGCGTGTCGACGGGCGCGCTCGTGGCCTGGCTGGGGTATCGCTGCGCGGTGAGCGGCGGGGAGTCCTACGGCCGCCTGGTGCGGGCCGCGTTCGACGTCCACCGCTGGTGTCTCCTGGACGCGATGGGTCTCGCCCGCCCGACGAGCGTGCGGGCCGAACTCGATCAGTGGGGGGCGCTGGACAAACTGTGGGTCCGGGGGAGTGTGGACACCGAACAAGCCGACGCGCTGGGCTACCCGGAGGGGGCCCAGCTCTGGTGGGCACCGTGGGAGTCTCCGGCACCGTCGGGGCGGGGCCCGCTGCCCGGCTCGGTCGAATCAGCGGACTCATCGGCGCAGTCAGCGGATTCGTCGGATGCAGGAGTACGTCCGCCCTTGGGCGCGGCGGGTCAGGGGCCGCCGCCCCGGCCCGGGGCAACAGCCCCCGGCGCCGGGCTTGGCCCCGATCCCGGCCCCGAGTCCGAGCCCAGCTCCTCCGCGCCCGCGCCCCGTCCTGAGCCCACGCCCGGTCCCGCCCCTCCGGCGCACCCGAGTGCCCCGGAACTCACGCACCCCGACCGGCCACGCCACGTCCGCCCGACCACGGTGGCCTTGGTCATCCTCTTCCTCGGTGCCTGCGCCGCCGTGGCCGTACGCTCCGACGAGCCTCCGCGGCATCCGACGGCGGTCCGTGACCTGCCCGCTTACCACCTGATCGCCGAAGGCGACGTTCGTGGGGACGGCGAGCGGGACGTGCGCGACCGCCACACACTGCGGGCGATCCCGGCGGGCACCGTCGTCCGGTCCGCGGACCTCGGACCGCGCGCCCGCCCCGGACACCTGCGCGACACGTCGGTCATCGCCCTGGGCCCGCCCACGACCCGGCTCCACGCTCCTGTCGGGATCGCCGGTGCGACCGTCACTCTGGTCGCCGTGCCGGCCCGCGCACAGGGCGGTTCCGTCTCCGTGCCCGGCGTGTTCGTCATCGCCCTCACCGGGCCGCGGGAACGCCTGGGTGTCATCCTCGCGGTGCCCCGCGTCCAAGCGGCCCGTGTGGCCAGCCAACTCGGTGCCGGCACCGTCCACTTGCTCGTCCCCGGGAGGTGAGCCGCGCCTCATGGCCGACCGCACCGTGCTCTTCCACCTCAGCGACCTCCGTAACGTCGGGGCGAATGCCAGCGCCCGACTGACCGTGTCCTACCGGGGTACGCCCGTCGCCCGGCTTCGCCCCGGCCGCGTCGTGTGGTGGCTCGTCCTGGGCTGGTTCGCGTCCGATCCTTACACCAGCCTCACCGGCAAGGGCGCGGCAGCGCTGGTATGCGTCATGTCGCTGGGTGCCGCACTCGGTTTCCTCGGCAGTCTCGCGGCGCTCGCCGGCGCGGGATCCATGGTGGCCGCGGGCACACCGGTGCCCGACCTGCTGTGGTGGGTGCTGCCGCTCCTCGGCGGCTGGCTTCTCGGTGCCGCCTCGGCATCCGCTGCGCGGATGTACCTCGCCGACGTGGGCGCCATCGTGGTGCTCGCGGTTCCGGTATTGGCACTGCTGACCCACCTTCACTCTTGGTGGTCCGCAGGCGTCTTCGCCGTACTCTTCGTTCTTTTGATCGTGCCGCACCTGAGGTTCTTGCAGGAAATGGCGGGCGTCACCCGCTTCAACCGTACCGAGCTTCGGCTGGGCGCCGTGATCTGGCCACTGGCCGCTGCCCTGCTCGCCATGAGCCCGGCAGGAGAGTGGTTCGTCCAGTACTGGCCGGACGGTGCTCTCGGCTTTCTGGCGGGGACCGCGGGCACGACGGCAGTCATGATCGCCGCCAAGGGGGCGTTCCTCCTGGCCGTGCGCGGCTCGCTCGCCACGGTCCACGTCACCGCGGGTCCCGCACGCCTTCGGGTGAACCGGGACAGGTTCTCCGGCCTGTACGGCGCCGAGACCGGAGTCGCCTGGTTCTGCGTGCTCGCCGCGGGCGTCTTCCATGCCGACGCCTGTGCGTTCCTGGGCTCGGCGATCGCCCTCACGCTGTCCTTCGTGCCCGTCCTCGTCCACCGTGTCGAGGTCGCCCTGCGCTACACCGTGCAGCGGCTCGACGCCGCGCTCTACGTCTTCTCCCGGGGGCGCCGGCGCCGTGAACTCCAGGAGGCCTGGATCGCCGACGCCCGCAGAGTGCTGAGCATGTTCGCTCTGGACCGGCAGGTGGACGGCGGACGGCCGCCGGCCGCGTCCCAGCCTGCCCTACGGCTTCACAAGTCGCGCGAGAACGGCCGGTCCATAGCCATCCGGGCCGCGTACGAGCTGGTGGAGGCCATGCTCGACGAGGGCAAGAAGACCGCCCACGGCGACGTGGACGACACCATGTGGCTGCCTTTCGCGCGTAAGGACGGACGACCACAGCTGCTGAACGTGGCTCTGCAGTGGGCGGACGAGGCCAAGATGCTGCTCGACGCCCTGCCCGAGGACGGCCTTCCGGCGCTCTCGACTCCTGGGACCCCGCTCCACACTGCGCACCACGGGTACCGCTGTTACTGCCGGAACGTGCGCGGCATCGTCCACGAACTGCACGGCCGCATCGAAGAGGCGATGGCGGACCACTACGCGGCGGCTCGAATCTGCCGGAGCATCGGTGCCGTCAACACCGAAGCGATCATGCTGAGCAACTGCCGCAGGTCCTTGTTCGGCGTGCAGGTCCGGCCCCGCAGCGGCCCCTCCGCGTCCCGGTTGCAGCGCATCGACGCGGACCTGCTGCGGATCGTCACCGAGGAAGACCTGCACCCGCAGATCCGCCGCCAGCTGGCTGTCGAGGTGGCCTATCAGTGCCTGACAGCCGGTAGCCGGGCAACAGCCGAACGCATGATGCGCCTCGCCGCAGACCTTCCTCTGCGCCGTGAAGAGCGGACGGTCCTCGGCATCGAGTCGGTGCACGTGGGCGACCAGATGACCACCGTCCATCTCGGCCCCGTCCACTACGACTTCCCGCTCAACCTCGTCGACTATTCCGGCTTCAGCCGCTCCGCCGACCTCGACGCCTTCCTCACCCTTCCGTTCGCCCCCGCGCCCGGGCCGCTGAGTTACCTTTCCGAGCAGTTCTTCCCGGACCACCGCCTGCTCAGCAGAGGCATGACCATGACTCCTCTCACGACCGGTTTCCCGGGCGTATACGTCCACTTCCCGAACCTGCGGGCCATCGAGGCCTGGATCCAGCGCACGGAACGACGCGCGGGCGCCGGCCTCACCGCCCAACTGCGCGAACAGATCGGCCTCGCCCTGCGGACCGAGGACCCCTACCGAGCCGCCGACCACCTGGTCCGCGCGTTCGCCCACCGCCAGTCGGTGCACTTCGGCATCCTGGACGACGCCCTGCGAGCCGCCGTCCGGGGAGCGGCGGAGGAGTTCGGCGACCTCGTCATCGGCCACCTGGCGGCGCTCGCCGCCTCCGAGGACGTCCAGCCCACCCAGCCCCCCATGACGACCGCGGCACTGAATGTGGCTGCCTCCGCCAAGTCGCGTGCCCTGGCCGAACTGCTCGGCGAGTCCGTACCGCCACCGCCAGACGGCGACGACCTCTTGGACCGCGAACAGCGGGCCCGGCAGCGCTACGACGAAGCCCGCTCGTCCAGGGACCCGCTTCGGCTCCGCGAGGCCCGCGAGGAGTTGGAGCACTGCTGGAGCGCGCTGATGGCCGCCGACGATCCGAGTGCCGCGTACGCCGCTCTGCGCGCGGGACTTCCGGTGGACCACGACGAGCTGCGCGTCCTCCTCGCCCGAACGCAGTCGGCCGGAAACCCGCCCTACGGGACCCCTTCGCCTCCCGGCACCTAGTACTGCAACGGACCCGATCGTGGGTGGGTGAACTGAAGGCTTTGCACGAGCGGTTCGTGCATCGTTTTGCCAGGTCGGAGCCGCGTGAGTCGG
>NZ_KL591006.1:86716-89265 GCF_000716335.1 Streptomyces sp. NRRL S-118
CTGGGATGCGGACGAGGTCCTGGACGACGTGCGTGAGTACGTGGTCGAGCACCTCGGCGAGGGCGGATCGCTTTCGATCTGCAGCCCTTGTCGCCCGGGACGTGATCGGGCCGGGTGCGGGGGCCGCCCGGGTCCGGGGCGGGGGCACCCGGATCACCTCCACGGGCTACCGTAAGGCCCGTCAGACGAATGCCGTGCACTGCTGATCGAACGGAATGCCGGAGCGCCGCATGACCAACGCCGCCACTCTGCTCCTTGCCACCGCGCTCGTCACGGTCTGCATGCTCCACTTCCTCTGGGCCGTCGGCGTCTACTGGCCGGCCACGTCACAGGAGGACCTGGCCCGGAAGGCCACACCCGACGCGGCAGAAATCCCGCGCCTGCTGACCGCCCTGGTCGCTGCGTTGTTGGCCGGGGCTGCGTACGTGGCCCTGGCGGCGAACTGGGACGGACTGCGTTTTCTCCCCGACTGGCTGTACCGCATGGGCATCTGGGGCCTGGTCGCGGTCATGGCCCTGCGTGGGCTGGTCGAGCCATTCGCCTCCGCCAGCAAGGGCAACGGGCTCTACAACCGGCTTAATCGACGGGTGTACGCACCGTTCTGCGTTGTGCTCGCCCTACTGGGCGTCGTGGTGGCGGTCGGCTGAGAAGTCATCTCAATTGGCGATCGAGCCGCCCGTGAGAGTCAGCGGCAAGGCGCAGGAGCGGTGACTTGACCGCGATGTGAGACTTGCAGCATGGACATGGGGCGTGAGTCGCGGTGGGAAAAGGACGCAATGACGGTGGAGATCGTCTTCGCCCTGGTGACTGCCGCCGTGCTGGCTGGGGTGATCTTTGCCGTCGCCTGGACTCTCGTCCTGGCCCTTGACCTCTCCGGCTCGGCAGAGAGAGGCATGTTGGCAGGGGGCGCACTGCTCGGAGCGGTGGCCGGAGGGTGGCGTCTGGTACGGGTGTTGCTTCGGTTCGACGAGCAGCGCCGAATGGGCCACTGACTACGGCCCTTCCTCTTGCGGTCGGCAGCCTCCCGGCGTGGGGATCGTTGAGCGGCTGGTGCCGGATGAGTCGTGGCAGTTGTTCCGGCGCGTGGTTCCGGAAGCGCCATCGCGACCGCAGGGTGGTGGCCGGCGTCGGCACGGTGACCGCGTGGTGCCGGCGGCGATCGTGTTCGTGGCGACGTCGGGCTGTACATGACAGCAACTGCCCGCCGTGTCGTTCGGGCCATCCGGCGCGACGGCCCCCCGCAGGTACACCGAGTGGACGAAGGCCGGAGTCCGGGCAAAGCTTCACCGCCTGGTCCTCGATGAACTCGGTGCCCGCGGTGACCTGGACTGATCGCCACCCGATACGACAAGACCGCCGAATCCTGCGAAGCAGCCGTCACCCTCGCCGCTCGCTCCTGATGTGAACCTGACATTCGACGGACAACCTAGGGAGTGTCGTGCGGCCACCTGCTAGGTTGAGCGCGTTCAATTGAACGCGTTCAACAAGCTGGGGGCGTCATGGCGGCCACGCAGGACAGACGTACGGACATCCACCGGGTGCAGCGCGCCCTCGCCGCGGGCGCGGCGGTGGCCGCCGTCCTCGTCGTCGCCTGGAGCCTGCCGACGTATTTCGCCCCGCTCCACATCCTGACCGCCGCCCCGGTCGCCGTCCCCCTCTTCCTCCTGCGCCGCCCGGTCGCCTTCGTCCGGGCCTGCGTGATCACGGGGTCCGCCCTGCTGGCCTGGGGCGTGCTGGGCGTCTTCATGGGCCTGTTCCTGTTCTGGCCGGCGGGCATCCTCCTGCTGCTGGCCGCGTGGGCCGACCCCCGCCGGCGCCCCCTCACGGCGAGGATCGCGGGTGGCGCCGGAGTCCTGGTCCTGGCGGGGGCCCTCGCCGCATCCGCTGTGCACACCTGGCACTTCCACATCGGGCCCGCCCTCGCCGAACCCCACACGTTCCGCGCGGAGACCGACCCCGGCCGGCTCCGTGACGGCATCGGCGACGCCGAGGACCGCCTCAGGGACGCCGGGGCGACGAGCGTGACCGGCGTCGGGTCGGACGGCGGCTCCTACCTGGAGGTCCGCTTCCCCGACGACCTCCCCGAAGAGGAGCGCGCCCGCCTGAAGGCGGAGATCGCACGCCTCCCGGGCATCGGCCGCATCTCCCTGTGCCCGGTCCGCGAGTGCGGCTGAGCACGGCGGAGGCCCGGCCCCCGCACGGTGCGTTCCAGGGGCCGGGCCTCGCGGCAGGACTCGCGACGCGGAACACCCGCCCGCGCAACCCCGGGTCCGTTTTCCGCGTCGACACCTATGACCGTAAACGATCAAGGGGGACGGGCATGGCCGTGACGCTGGCCGAGGAGATCGCACTGCTGTCGCTGGACGACGAGTCGGGGGCCGCGAAGGAGCGGTCGTCGGCCGGGTGGGCCGTGGCGGGCGGCATCCTGCTGGAGCTCGTCCTGGCCGAGCGCCTCACGGTGGCCGACGGGCGGCTCGCCGTGGCCGACACGACGCCGACCGGCACCGCGCTGCTCGACGGCCGTCTGGCCAAGCTGGACGAGTGGACGC
>NZ_KL591006.1:89329-279062 GCF_000716335.1 Streptomyces sp. NRRL S-118
AGCTGGACGAGTGGACGCGGCGCAACGGCCGGCGCAAGGTGGTGGACTGGCTGACCAAGGACCAGTCGACGGCGGTACGGGCCACGGTGGACAGCCTGTGCGAGCGCGGCCTCGTCACCGAGGAGCGCCACCGGGCGCTCGGGCTCTTCCCGGTACGCCGCTACCCGGAGGCCGACGGCTCGGTGGAGCGCGATCTGCGCGAGCGCCTCGCGTCGGTGGTCCTGGAGGGCACGGAGCCGGACGACCGCACATCCGGCCTGATCGCCCTGCTGCACGCCGCCAAGCTGCACCGCCTGGCCTTCCCCGAGCTGCCGCGCAAGCAGGTCGTGACGCGCATGGCGGAGATCGGCGAAGGCCAGTGGGCGGGCGACGGCGTCCGTGAGGCGATCCGGAACATGCAGGCCGCTCTGCTGGCGATCACCGCGGCGACGGCCGCCACCGTGGTGATGTGACCTCAGGCGCCCGCCGCCCCCGCGACGAACGCGGCCCAGGCGGCGGGCCCCACCGCGAAGGTGGGCCCGTCGGCGACCTTGGAGTCGCGGACGTGCACGGCGTGCGGGCAGGCGGCGACCTCGACGCACGCGTCGCCCTCGTTGCCGCTGTAGCTGGACTTGTGCCAGCCGTAGGCGACCTCAATGCATTCGCCGCCGGTGTTGCCGCTGTAGCTGCTCTTGAACCAGACCAGGCCGGGGGTCATAGCTTCGCCGCCATCCTCTCGATCAGTTCCACGGACTCCCAGGGCGTGAGCGCCTGGGCCCGCAGCGCGCCGAAGAGGTCAATGAGCTGGTTCACCTCTTCAGGTTTCGAGATCAACGTATCCCCGGCCTGCCCCTCCGTGTACCCCAGATTTCGTCCTTCCCGGGTGCTCAGCAGCTTCAACGACCCCATCAGCCCCGCATGCACCGACCTCTGCGTCGGCATCACCTGCACGGTGAGGTGGTTCATGCTGCTGACCGCTTCCAGGACATGGAGGAACTGCTCTTTGAGTACCGCCTCCCCACCGATCGGCCGCTGGAACACCGACTCCTCGACGACGTAACTGACGATCGGCCTGGGCCTGCGGTCCAGCACCTCCTGCCGCTCCAGCCTCGCCTGCACATGCCGGTCGATCTCGTCCGGCTCGTACATCGGCACCCGCGTCTCGTACAGCGCCCGCACATAGGCCGGGGTCTGCAACAACCCCGGCACGACCATGCACTCGTACGCGCTGATGCTCGCCGCGTCCGCTTCCGTGCGCTTCCAGTTCAGGAACTTCGGCGAGTACTTCTCCTCCTCCATCAGCTCCACGCACGACCGCAGCACCCCCTGCGCCCCCAGCGCCGCGTCCGCGTCGACGAGGAACGCCGTCGTCGGGATGCGTTCCGCCCGCTCGTACGCGCCGACCAGCGACTCCGACATCAGGAGCCGGTCCGCCAGGTCCTTCTGCGTCAGGTCCGCCATGGCGCGGAACTTCTTCACCAGCTCGCCCACGTGCCGCCGCGCCGGCGAGGGCTCCCCACTCGACCCCACAACCGCCACCGTCCTTCCCACACCGCCCCGAAGTGGATCGTGTCCCCCTGGTCACGCTAAGCGACGGCCACGATCCTCGTAGCCATGACGAGCAACAAACTCCCCGATTGGGTCCCGGACTCAGGGCTGCAACTCCACCTGGCGGGCGTCCACTTCGACGCCATCCGGGTGCGCGGTGTCCGCGGTGAGGCCGTGCTGCACCACCTGGCCGAAGCGACCGGCGGGCGGCCCGGCCCGGTCGTGCGGGAGATCGCGGGCGGGCGGTGGACGTACTTCCTCGTCCCGCCGGGCAGCAGCAAGGAGCACACCTGGCCGCCCGGGGCCACGTGCTTCGGGCCGTCCGTGCGGGACCAGTACGTGGGGATCCCGGCGCCGGACGGCAACACGTACCCGCTGTCGTGGCGCTGCGGAGCGCCCGTCGAGGGCGAGTTCGTGGACGTGGAGCTGCTGCACGAGGTGGTGGCGGCGCAGCTGTACGTGGCGCCCGAGGCGTGAGGGGCGTCAGATCGCGGGCTTGCGCGCCTCGACGAGGAAGCGGGTGGAGTGCGCGACGAAGGGGCCCTCGGCCTCGATGCGCTCGTGCAGCTCGCGCAGCTTGTCGCGGTACGCGTCGACGGTGAAGCCGGGCACCATCCAGATGACCTTGCGCAGGAAGTAGACGACCGCGCCGACGTCGTGGAACTCGGTGCGCAGCCGCTCGAAGCGCAGGTCGGCGATCTCCAGACCGGCGGCGCGGGCGTCCGCGCTCTCGTCGTCGGGGTGGCGGGCCCGGCGGATCTCCTCGGGCTGGGGGCCGAGGAAGAACTCCACGAGCTCGAAGACGCTGGAGTGCCCCACGTGCTGGGCGAGGTACGTGCCGCCGGGCCGGAGGACCCGGGCGATCTCCGTCCACCACACGGTGGCCGGGTGGCGGCTGGTGACGAGGTCGAAGGCCGCGTCGGCGAAGGGCAGCGGCGGCTCGTCCGGGTCGGCGACGACGACCACCCCGCGCGGGTGGAGCAGCCGGGTCGCCTTGGTGACGTTCGGCGGCCAGGACTCGGTGGCGGCCATGGTGGGCGGGAGCTTCTCAGCTCCCGCGAGGACCTCGCCGCCGCCGGTCTGGATGTCCAGCGCGGCGGACACGGCCGGGTCGGCGAGCCGTGCGCCCATCAGCCTCTGGTAGCCCCAGGAGGGGCGCTGCTCGGTGGCGCGGCCGTCGAGCCAGGAGAAGTCCCAGCCCTCCACGGACACGGCGTCGGCCTCGGCCACCAGGTCGTCGAAGGTGCGTGACATGGGCCCATTGTCGCGCTCCGCGCGGGAGGGCCGGAGGTGCGGGACCCACGGTGGTCCGGCTGTCGGACCCTCGCCGTACGCTTCAGTCATGTCCGTCAACATCGCGTTCAGCTTCACCGTCACCGACCTCCAGGACGAGCAGCAGGCCCGGGAGGTCGTGCGCTCCCTCGACGAGGTCATGCGGGACGAGAGGATCCAGGATCAGGTGAACCTCGGCGTCGCATGGGACGGCGGGGTGGCGTTCGTCTCCGGCGAGACCGACTTCCCGCTGAGCATCACCCGCTTCCACCTCTGGCAGCCCGAGTTCGAGAGCTCCATGAAGTTCGCGGTGGACGAGGTCGCGCCCGCGGCGAAGCTCACCCTCGACTGGGGGTACCCGGACCTGGAGCGCTGACCGCGGTTCCGGGAGCTGCGGCGCCCGCCGGGCGGAACACGGGCACCGCGAGGCCGCCCTCCCCCTCCGTACGGAAGGCGACCACCAGCTCCATGCCGATCCGGAGGGCGTCCCCGGCGCAGTCCACGATTTCGGTCATCATGCGCGGACCCTCGGCGAGGTCGACCACGGCCGCGGTGTAGGGCGTACGGCCGGAGAACGGCGCGAGGTCGTTGCGGTGGACGACGGACCAGGTGTAGAGCGTGGCGCGGCCGCTCGCCGGCTCCCAGGTGACGTCCTCGCTCCAGCAGCGCGGGCAGAACTCGCGCGGGTAGTGGTGCGCGCGGCCGCAGGCGCCGCACCGTCTGATCAGGAGCAGGCCCCCGGCGGCGGCCTCCCAGTAGGGGCGGGTGAAGGCGTCGGCGTCCGGTGCGGCGGTCACGCCCCGCACCGTCCGGTCGCGGCGGCGCGGGACCGGGTCCGCCGGCCCGCCGGCCACCACGTCACCGCGCCACCGATCCGTACGCTCCGCATCCTCCGCATGCCGGACCCCCTTCACGATTTCTGACGATACGTCAGTTCAGCGTGCCGGGGGTCCGGGCGCAAGGGCCCGGGAGCGGGCCGCCGCGGTCAGGCCCGCGGGTTCAGGACGAGCGCGGCCGTGTTGTTGCCGGTGTTCGGGTCGAACGACAGCGTCCCGTCGCCGTACGACGGCATCAGCCGGACCGCACCGGTGGCGCGGGGTACGACGGTGTCGATCCGCAACTGGAAGCGGAACGTCGCGGTCTGCTTCTCCGCCACCCACATCGGCAGGTTGCACACGTAGCGCGGGGCGCCGGTCGTGCCGTCGTACCACTCGCCCTGCAGGGTGCGGGCCTCGCAGTCCGCGGGAACGCCCGTGACGGTCGCCCCTTCGGGCACGACGAGGTCGACCCGGGCGACGGGGTCACCGGCGCCGAGGTTCGCCACCCAGGCCGGGCCGCGGTTGCGGAAGGTCAGGTCCGCGGTGACGGTCCGGCCCGCCGCGCCGCTCACCCGGGCGCCGCGGATCGCGAAGTCTGCCGTGTTGGCCGCCTTGATCTCGACGAGCGCGCCGTTGTCCTCCGGCGTCAGGTCCTCGGCGCCGCCGCCGGGCGCGACGGCCATGTCCACGCGCTCGTAGAGGGCGTGCCGCGCCACCACGGCGTTCAGCGGCTGCGGCAGCGCGAAGGTGCCGCCGGGCTCCACCACGGTGTCGAAGGCGCACTCCAGCTTGGTCACGGGCCGGACCGGACCGTCCCCGCCGGCCGGGCCGCCGGTGCACTGCGGGGCGACGGCGCCCACGTCGAGGCCGCGGGTCACGTACAGGGTGACGTGGACGCCGCGCGCCGGCTCGTTGCCGCGGTTGACGACGGAGAACGGCACCGGGACGGTGCTCCCCGGCCGCACCCCCTCCACACGGGCGGGCTGGTCGAGGACGAGGTCGGGTCCGGAGCCGACCGTGATCGTGGTCTCGTACCCCTCGGCGGCCGTCAGCTCGCCGCCCGGCATCGTCGTGGCGGCCTTCGCGGTGTAGGTGATGCGGCCGGTGGCGCCGACGTCCACGCCGGCCGCGGCCCGGACCTGGAGCGGCACCTGCGTGGTGTAGCTCGACGGCACCCGCGGGACGGTGCACACCGCGGTGGTGCCGGCCGGTGCGCAGTTCTCGGGCCAGGTCACCTCGGCCACGCCGGCCAGCCCGGAGACGTCGACGGTGAGCCGGCCGTCGGTCACGGTGAAGTTGTCGTTGTCGTGGTACAGACCCAGCGCGAGGATGCTCGCCGGAGGCTGCGGGCCGCCGTCCGCCGCCTTCGGCAGGGTGTGGCGGAACGGGGCCTGGATCCACAGCTGGTCGCTGTCGGCGGCGGCCGGGGTGGCCGCGGCGACCGTGACCAGCCCCGCCGCGGCCACGCACGCGGCGCCGAAGCGCACGGCGCCGCGGCCCCGGCGGCTGACGGAAGGCGTTCTCATGGGTCTCCCCCTCGTGGTGTGCGCGGGATCCAACGGCCGGAGCGGCCCTCCGGACCGGTTTCCCGGGTCGACGAGATCGACCTCCGAGGGCCGGTGAAAGTTGCACGGCCGCCGCACACCTGTTCCTGACATACCGTCAGTTTGCTAACCTGACAGAGCGTCAGCCATGTTCTCCGACGAGCAGGAGCGGCGGAACGATGCTTGGATCGACCCACGGCACCCTCACCACCGACCTCCGTGCCCGCGTGGTGGCCTGCGGACAGGCCCCCGGGGCGGCCGTCCACGGCACCGCCGCGCGCGAAGGAGACCTGGACGTCAGCGGCCGCCCCCTCCACGCACCCGTTCCCGACCTGGACCGGCTGTTCCGGCCGGAGTCCGTGGCGGTCGTCGGCGCCTCGGACGCGGAGGGACGGCCCACCACCGGCATCACCCGGCAGCTGCTCGGCTGGGCCGGGCGGGCCGGCGCCCGGCTGTACCCGGTCCACCCCGGCCGCCCGTCGGTCTTCGGCCTCGACTGCGTGCCGTCGGTCGCCCGGCTGCCCGAACCCGTCGACCTCGCCGTGCTGCTGGTCGCCGACCCCCTGCCGGTGATCGAGGAACTCGGCGCCGCGAAGGCGAGGTTCGCCGTCGTCTTCGCCTCCGGGTACGCCGAGACCGGCGCGGCGGGCGCCGCCGCACAGGCCCGGCTCGCCGCCGCCGCCGAGCGGTCCGGGCTGCGGCTGCTGGGGCCGAACACCAACCTCAACGCCTTCGAGGAGTTCCGCGAGGACCTCCCCGGTCCCGCGATCGCGCTGATCACCCAGTCCGGCCACCAGGGCCGGCCGCTCCACGCCCTCCAGCAGCTCGGCATCCGCGTCTCCCACTGGGCGCCCACCGGGAACGAGGCCGACCTGGAGACCGCCGACTTCCTGTCGTACTTCGCCGAGCGGCCCGAGGTCGGGGCCGTCGCCTGCTACCTGGAAGGGCTGAAGGACGGCCGCACCTTCCTGCTGGCCGCGGACCGCGCGGCGCGGCGCGGGGTGCCGGTCGTCGCCGTGAAGGTCGGGCGCACCGGCACCGGCGCGCGGACCGCCGCGTCCCACACCGGCAAGCTCACCGGCGCCGACCAGGTGGTGGACGCGGCCATGCGCCAGTTCGGCGTGGTCCGGGTGGACGCGCTGGACGAACTCCAGGACACCGCCGCCCTCCTGGCGCGGGCGCGCCGGCCGGCCGCCGACGGCGTGGTGGTCTACTCGATCTCGGGCGGCACCGGCGCGCACGTGGCCGACCTGGCGACGGCCGCCGGGCTGACGCTGCCGGCGCTCTCCCGGGCCCGGCAGGACGAGCTGCACCGGTGGATACCGGACGACCTGAGCGTCGCGAACCCCGTCGACAGCGGCGGCCACCCGGTCGGCGACCGGCGCGGCCGGCTGATCATCGACGCGATCCTGGCCGACCCGGACGTCGGCGTGCTGATCTGCCCCATCACCGGCCCCTTCCCGCCGATGAGCGACCGGCTGGCGCAGGACCTGGTGGACGCCGCGGAGACCACCGACAAGCTGGTGTGCGTGGTGTGGGGCTCGCCGGTCGGCACCGAGCCCGCCTACCGCGAGACGCTGCTCGGCTCCTCGCGCGTGGCGACCTTCCGTACGGTCGGCAACTGCGTCACCGCCGTCAAGGCGTACCTGGACCACCACCGGTTCACCCGGGCGTACCGCTCGCCCTTCGACGAGGCGCCGCGCACACCGTCCCCCTCGTACCGCAAGGCGCAGGCCCTGGTGCGCCCGGGCCACCGCCTGAGCGAGCACGCGGCGAAGCAGCTCCTGCGCGCGTACGGCATCCGCGTACCGCGCGAGCAGCTGGTGACCAGCGCGGCGGCGGCGGTCCGGGCGGCCGGACAGGTCGGCTACCCGGTCGTGATGAAGGCGTCCGCCCCGCAGCTCGCCCACAAGACGGAACTGGGCCTGGTCAAGATCGGGCTGACCTCCGCGAGCCAGGTCCGCGACGCGTACCGCGAGCTCATCGACATCGCCCGCTACGAGGACGTCGCGCTGGACGGCGTGCTGGTGTGCCAGATGGTCGAACGGGGCGTCGAGATGGTGGTGGGCATGACGCACGACCCGCTCTTCGGCCCGACGGTGACGGTCGGCCTGGGCGGCGTGCTGGTGGAGGTGCTGCGGGACACCGCCGTGCGCGTACCGCCCTTCGGCGAGGACCAGGCGCGGGCGATGCTCGGCGAACTGCGCGGGCGCACCCTCCTCGACGGCGTCCGCGGGGCGCCGCCCCGGGACGTGGACGCGCTGGTGGAGGTGGTGCTGCGGGTGCAGCGGATGGCGCTGGAGCTGGGCGACGACCTGGCGGAGCTGGACATCAACCCGCTGATGGTGCTGGAGCGCGGCCAGGGCGCGGTGGCGCTGGACGCGCTGGCGGTGTGCCGGTGACCGGGCCGGTGCTGCACGCCACCGGCGACGGCGTCACGTGGATCACCCTCAACCGCCCGGAGGCGATGAACGCGCTCACGCCGGTCCAGCGGGACCGGGTCGTCGCGCTGCTCGCCGACGCCTCCGCCGACCCGGCCGTCCGGGCGGTCGTCCTGACCGCCACCGGCCCCGGCTTCTGCGCGGGCGCCGATCTGCGCGGTGCGGGGCCGGCGGGCCGGGAGCGCGTCGCCGGGGACGTGGCGCGGACCATCCGGCTCGGGGCGCAGCGCCTCGTCGCCGCCGTCCTCGACTGCGAGAAGCCGGTGATCGCGGCCGTCAACGGCACGGCCGCCGGGCTCGGGGCGCACCTCGCGTTCGCGTGCGACCTGGTCCTCGCGGCCGAATCGGCGCGGTTCATCGAGGTGTTCGTGCGCCGGGGCCTGGTACCGGACGGCGGCGGCGCCTACCTGCTGGCCCGCCTGGTGGGGCCGCAGCGCGCGAAGGAGCTGATGTTCTTCGGCGACGCGCTGGCCGCGGCGGACGCCGCACGCCTCGGCCTGGTCAACCGGGTCGTGCCGGACGGCGACCTGGAGAAGACGGCCCGCGCCTGGGCGGAGCGCCTCGCGCAGGGGCCGACCCGCACCCTCGCGCTCACCAAGCAGCTGGTCAACGCCTCGCTCGACGGCGACCGGGCGACCGCGTTCGCCGCCGAGGCGGCCGCCCAGGAGATCACCATGACGACGTACGACGCGAACGAGGGCGTGGCGGGCTTCGTGGAGCGCCGCACGCCCCGCTTCAGGGGTGAGTGACGTGATGGGACACGCCGGGATGGCGGCCGCGGCCGTCCGGTACCTGAGCTCCGCCGGCGCGCCCACCACGGCCGCGCCCCCGCCGAGGCTGCGCGCGGTGCGCGACGACGAGCGCCTGCCGGTCGACCAGGCCGTCTTCCGGCGGGTGCTGGGCCACTTCGCGACCGGCGTCACGGTCGTCACGGCGTACGACGAGGAGGGCGGCGGGCCCGCCGGATTCGCCTGCCAGTCCTTCGCGTCCCTCTCGCTCGACCCGCCGCTCGTCGCGTTCATGGTGTCCCGCACGTCGACGACCTGGCCGCGCATCGCCCGCGCCGGGGCCTTCTGCGTGAACGTCCTCGGCGCGGACCAGGCGGGCCTCTGCCGGGCGTTCGCGGTGAGCGGCGCCGACAAGTTCGCGGGGGTGCCGTACGACCCGGCACCGGCCACGGGTTCACCGCGCCTCGCCGCCGTCCCCGCCTGGGTCGACTGCACGATCCAGGCGGTCCACACGGGCGGCGACCACCTGATCGTGGTGGGCCGCGTGGCGGCCCTGGGCGCACGGGACGACGGCGAGCCCCTCCTCTTCCACCGGGGCCGCTTCGGCCGGTTCACGGAGTGACGGCGCCCCGGGACCGCGGTCAGGCCAGGGCCGGGACGGCCGGGCGGCGGCGGATCACCAGGGACATCAGCGCCGCCGCCGCGCACAGCGCGCCCGAGGCGTACCAGACCACGTCGTACGAGCCGAACAGGTCGCGCGCGACGCCGCCCGCGAAGGCCACCACCGCGGCGCCCACCTGGTGGGAGGCGAGGACCCAGCCGAAGACGATGGCGCTGTCCTCGCCGTAGTGCTCGCGGCACAGGGCGATCGTCGGCGGGACGGTGGCCACCCAGTCCAGGCCGTAGAAGACGATGAAGAACACCATGGGCGGCTGCACGGACGGCGCGAGCAGCATCGGCAGGAAGAGCAGCGAGACGCCGCGCAGCGCGTAGTACACGGCCAGCAGACGCCGGGCCTCGAAGCGGTCGGTGAACCAGCCGGAGGCGACCGTGCCGACCACGTCGAAGACGCCGATCACGGCGAGGAGCGAGGCGGCGGCCGTGATGGGCATGCCGTGGTCGTGCGCCGCCGGGACGAAGTGGGTCTTCACCAGGCCGTTGGTCGAGGCGCCGCAGATGGCGAAGGTGCCGGCGAGCAGCCAGAAGGGGCCGGTGCGGGCCGCCGACGCGAGGACCGTGACCGCGCGGCGGGCCGCGCCCGGCACCGGTGCGGGCTTCGGCACGACGTCGGCGGCGCCGTACGGCGCGAGCCCCACGTCCGCCGGGTGGTCGCGCAGCAGCAGCCGGACGAACGGCACGACGGCGAGCGCGGAGAGGGCGACGGTGACCGCGGCGGGGCGCCAGCCGTGGTCCTCGACCAGCCAGGACAGCAGTGGCAGGAAGACGAGCTGCCCGGAGGCGCCGGCGGCGGTGAGGACGCCGGTGACCAGTCCGCGGCGGGCCACGAACCACCGGTTCGTCACCGTCGCGGCGAAGGCGAGCGCCATCGAGCCGCTGCCGAGCCCCACCAGGACGCCCCAGAACAGCACGAGCTGCCACGCCGCGGTCATCCACACCGTGGCCAGCGAGCCGGCCGCGATGACGGTCAGCGCGACGGCCACGACCCGGCGGATGCCGAAGCGGTCCATCAGGGCGGCCGCGAACGGTGCCGTCAGGCCGTACAGCGCGAGGTTGACCGACACGGCGAAGCCGATCGTGCCGTGCGACCAGTCGAACTCCTCGTGCAGCGGCTCGATGAGCAGGCCGGGCAGGGAGGCGAAGGCGGCGGCGCCGACGATCGTCACGAAGGTGACGGCCGCGACGGACCACGCGCGGTGGAAGCGGGGACGGCGGCCGGGAGCCGGGGCAGCGGGGGCGCCGGGGCTGTGCACGCCGGGTTCGGGAGTCGTCTGGGCCACGTCACCACCCTGCCGGGGACGGTGATCGCTCAACCACTGGCCCGGATGACAGGTTTCGCTAGGATCAGGCCATGGACAACGGGACCCGGAAGGCCGCCGCTCCGGCACGGGCCGCCGCCGGCCGGCCCCACCGCGTGGTGATCCTGGCCCTCGCCGGTCTGCTGCCCTTCGAACTCGGCATCCCGCACCGCATCTTCGGCCGGGCCGCCTCTCCGGAGGGCCACCCGCTGTACGAGATCGTCACCTGCGGCGTCGCCCCGGGTCCGGTCCGCACCGACGCCGACTTCGACATCCACGTCCGCCACGGCCCCGAGGCGCTCGCCGGCGCCGACACCGTCGTCGTCCCCGCCTCGTACGAACTGGGCCCGGTGTACGAGGAGGGCCGGCTCACCGACGAGTTGAGGGCCGCGCTCGGGAACGTCCGCCCCGGCACCCGCATGGTCTCCATCTGCACCGGCGGGTACGTGCTGGCCGCCGCCGGCTACCTCGACGGACGGCCCGCCACCACGCACTGGGCGTCCGCGGAGCACTTCCAGCGGCTCTTCCCCGCCGTCGAGGTCGACCCCGGCGTCCTGTTCGTCGACGACGGCGACGTCCTGACCTCCGCCGGCGTCGCCGCGGGGGTGGACCTGTGCCTGCACATCGTGCGCCGCGACCACGGCGCGGCCGTCGCCAACGAGGTGGCGCGCCGCACCGTCGTACCGCCGCACCGCGACGGCGGCCAGGCCCAGTACATCCAGCGCCCCGTGCCCGAGCCGGCGCAGCGCGCGACGACGACCGCCGCCCGCGCCTGGGCGCTGGCCCGGCTCCACGAGCCGATCCGGCTGCGCGACCTCGCCCGGCAGGAGTCGATGAGCGTACGGACCTTCACGCGCCGCTTCCGCGAGGAGGTCGGCGTCAGTCCCGGCCAGTGGCTCACCCGGCAGCGCGTCGAACGGGCCCGCCACCTGCTGGAGTCCACCGAGCTGTCCATGGACCGGGTCGCCGCGGACGCCGGCTTCGGCACCGCCCAGTCGATGCGCCAGCACCTACAGGCTGCGCTCGGGGTCCCGCCGACCGTCTACCGGCGCACCTTCCGCGCCGACCGTGTCCCCGGCGGCGTCTCCGGCGGCGTCCCGCACGCCTGACGCCAGCCGCCGCTCGCCCACCGCGCCGATCGCGGTGAGCACCAGGGTGAGCCCGACCCCGGCGAGGATCGCGGTCGACGGCGACACCACCCGCAGCAGCCCGCCCGCGAGCGTCCCGCTCGCCGCGTATCCGGCGCCGATGGCCGCGTACATCACCGCGTACCCGGCCGCCAGGGCGCTCGCCGGCAGCACCTCGCGCAGCCGCATGTTCCGGGTGACCATCGCGCCCGCCTGGAGCACGCCCGCCACGACCAGACCCGCCGCGATGGCCCCCGTCCAGGGCAGCAGCGCGACGAGCGCCACGCAGCCGGACACGCCGAGCAGCAGCACCACGCTCTGCACCGCCAGCCGCCCGGGCCAGCCGCGCAGCCCGTACACGAACGCCCCGGCCGCCGACCCGAGGGAGAAGCCGGCCAGCAGCGGCCCCGCCCAGCCGAGGCCGAGGGAGCGCTGTTCCAGCAGCGCGGGCAGGACGAGTTCGGCGAGCGCGAGCAGGGTCAGGCTCGCCGCGCCGGTGACGTACACCGGCCACGCCCGGGCCAGCAGCCGCCGCATGGGCACGCCTCCCCGGTCGCCGTCGTCGGCGGCCCACCCGGCGGGCAGCGCCCACAGCCCGGCGACGG
The DNA here is from genome assembly GCF_000716335.1 of Streptomyces sp. NRRL S-118. Classification (GTDB taxonomy): domain Bacteria; phylum Actinomycetota; class Actinomycetes; order Streptomycetales; family Streptomycetaceae; genus Streptomyces. The sequence goes on from NZ_KL591006.1 coordinate 101,368, forward strand.
CCGCGCCCATCAGCCCGCCCGCGAGCAGCAGCGGTACGTACGGCGCGGCCCCCAGCGCCAGCCAGGTCGTCAGCGCGGGTGCGACGGCCCAGACGGCGGAGGTCAGCACGGACTCGAGGCTTATCGCCTGGCCGACCGCGCCCGCCGGGACCATGCCGGTCAGCAGGGCGCGCATCCCGCCGGACACGGCGCCCGGCGCCCCGCCCGCGACGAACGCCAGCACGCCCAGCACCACGGGCGGTGCCTGGGGCGCCAGGCCGAGCCCCGCGAACGCCACCCCGCCGCCCACGAGCCCCGCCGCCAGTTGCGGCCGCGCCCGCTCGGGGCGCAGCCGGGTGCCGAAGACCGGCGCGCCGAGTATCTCGCCGACGACGTACACGGCGGCGAGGACGGCACCGAGGCTGTAGCCGCCCGGCCGCTCGCGGACCAGGAACACCAGGGCGAGCGGTGCCATGGCCACCGGCAGCCGGGCGGCGATGGTGACGGCTCCCCAGGCCAGTACGGGCCGGGTGAGCACGGAACGGTAAGGCATGGGCCCGACCGTAACCAGGAACCGGATGCGGCTTCACCTCGATTCGGCCGGTCAGCCCCGCCCGGCCCCGGCCGTCCGCGGACCCATCGTCAGCACGCCGCGCGCCACCCGCCCGTGGTGGGCGTCGTCCGCCGCCCTGGCGAAGTCCTCGACCGGGTGGACCGCGGTGACCAGCTCGTCGAGCAGCAGCCTGCCCTCCTCGTACAGCCGGGCGTAGCGCGGGATGTCGTGCTGCGGCCGCGAACTGCCGTAGCGGCAGCCCAGGATGGACTTGTCGAGGAACAGCGAGGCGGGCGGGAAGGCGGCCTCGGCGGTGGGGGCGGTCATGCCGAGCAGGACGGCCTGGCCGTGCCGGTCGAGCAGGCCGACGGCCGTGCGGACCAGGCCGGTGCGGCCCACGCATTCGAAGACGTGATCGGCACCGGTGGGCAGGACGTCGCGTACGGCGGCGGTGTCCGTGAGGAAGTGCGTGGCGCCGAAGCGCCGGGCCACCGCGTCCTTCGCGGGGTTGGCGTCCACGGCGACGATCACGGAGGCGGCGGCGAGCCGTGCGCCCTGCAGGACGTTGAGCCCGATGCCGCCGGCGCCGATGACGACGACGGTGTCGCCGTACCGGACGCGGGCGCGGTTCAGTACGGCGCCGACGCCCGTGAGGACGCCGCAGCCGATGAGCGCGGCCGAGGTGAGGGGGAGGGACGGCGGGATCCGCACCGCCTGGACGGCGCGGACGACGGTGCGCTCGGCGAAGGCGGAGGTCGACGCGAACTGGTGCACCGGCCGCCCGTCGCCGCGCGTGAACGGTGTGCCCGGCCGCCCGATCGCGCTGCGGCACATCGTCGGCCGTCCCCGGTCGCAGTCCGCGCACGCCCCGCAGTTGGCGAGCGTCGACAGGGCGACGTGGTCACCGGGCGTCACGTGCGTCACCCCGGCCCCGACGGCCTCGACGACGCCCGCGCCCTCGTGGCCCAGCACCACGGGCACCGGGAACGGGATCGTCCCGTCGATCACCGACAGGTCACTGTGGCACAGCCCGGCCGCCGCGACCGCCACCAGGACCTCGCCCGGCCCCGGGTCCCGGACGACCAGGTCGTCGACGACCCGCGCCCGCTCGCCGTCGAACACGACACCCTTCATCCCGGCTCCCTCGGCAGGCCGAGCACGCGCTCGGCGATGATGCCGCGCTGGATCTCGTCCGAACCGCCGTAGATGGTGTCGGCCCGGCTGAACAGGAACGAGCGCTGCAGGTCGTCCAGTTCGTACGCGTCCGGCGACCAGGCCCCCGGACCCGTCGCTCCCGCCGCGCCCCGCACTTGCAGGGCCAGCTCGCCGAGCCGCCGGTGCCACCGCCCCCACAGCAGCTTGGCCACACTCGGCGCCCCCGCGTCGGCGGCGCCCCCCAGCGTCCGCAGGGCGTGCCACCGCATGGTGCGCAGCTCGGCCCACTGCCGTACGAGGCGGTCCCGGAGGATGGGGTCGGCGGCGAGGGCGCCGCTGTCGACGGCCAGCCGCACCACGCGGCGCAGCTCCGCCTCGAACCCGATCTGCTGGGCGAGGGTCGACACCCCGCGCTCCACCGCGAGCAGGCCCAGGGCGACGCGCCAGCCGTGGCCCTCGCCGCCGACGAGGTCGCGGGCGCGGGCGACCGCCCCGTCGAAGAGCACCTCGTTGAACTCGCTCGTCCCGGTCATCTGGCGGATGGGCCGCACCTCGATCCGGCCGGGCTGGTCCATCGGGACCAGCAGGAACGACAGCCCGTGGTGGCGCCGCGTGCCCTCCCCCGTCCTGGCCAGGACGAAGCACCAGTCGGCCTGGTGGGCCAGCGAGGTCCAGATCTTCCGTCCGCTGATCCGGTACGTGGTGCCGTCGCGCACGGCGCGGGTGCGCAGGGCGGCGAGGTCGGAACCCGCGTCCGGCTCGCTGTAGCCCTGGCACCACACCTCCTCGCCGCGCGCGATGCCGGGCAGGAACCGGGCCTGCTGGTCCTCGTCGCCGTGGGCGAGCAGGGTCGGGGCGAGGAGCTTCTCGCCGATGTGGCCGATCCGGCCGGGCGCGCCCGCGCGGGCGTACTCCTCGGCCCACACGACCTGCTGGGTGAGCGTGGCGCACCGGTTGCCGTACGCCGCCGTGCCCCAGCCGAGGCCGATCCAGCCGCCCGCGCCGAGCGTCCGCTCCCAGGCCCGGCCGCCGTCGCCGGGCTCGCCGCCGGTCCGGTGCCGCGCGCGCCACTCCCGCGCGAGCCACTCCCGCGCGACACCCCGGAAGGACTCGTCCTCCGCCCCGAACGCGAAGTCCACGACCGCCGCTCCCCTACGCGTTCGGCCGGGCCGAGGAGGCCGCCGCCCTGGCCATCTCCTCCAGCCGTTCCAGCAGGGGCATCGGGTCGGTGCCCACGGTCCCCGGCAGGAACTCGGCGATCCGCTCCGGGGTCCAGGGCGTCTCCGCGTAGGCGGCGCGCAGCTCCCGCGGCTGGGCCCACACCGCGATCTTGGGTCCGGCGATCGTGTACACCTGCCCGGTCACCTTGTCGGCGCGCGCCCGGTCGGAGAGGAGGTAGACGACGAGCGCGGCGACGTCCTCGGGTTCGCCGATCTCCTTGAGCTCCATGGGGACGCCCGCGGACATGCGCGTCCGGGCGACGGGGGCGACGGCGTTGGCGGTGACGCCGTACTTGTGCAGCCCCAGCGCGGCGCTGCGCACCAGGGAGATGATGCCGCCCTTGGCGGCGGAGTAGTTGGCCTGGGCGACGGAGCCCTGGTGGTTGCCGCTGGTGAATCCGATGAGCGTGCCGCCGCCCTGGGCGCGCATGACGGCGGAGGCGGCACGGAAGACGGTGAACGTGCCCTTGAGGTGGGTGCCGACGACCGCGTCCCACTCCTCCTCCGACATGTTGAACAGCATCCGCTCGCGCAGGATGCCGGCGACGCACACCACCCCGTCGACGCGCCCGTACGCGGCGAGGGCGGTGTCCACGACGCGCTGCCCGCCCGCCATGGTGGAGATGTCGTCGGCGACCGCGACCGCTTCCCCGCCGGCCGCGGCGATCTCCTTGACGACGGCGGCCGCGACCTCGGACGTGGGCTCCGCGCCCGCGACGGAGACGCCGTGGTCGTTGACGACGACCCGGGCACCCTCGGCGGCGCAGGCGAGGGCGACGGCACGGCCGATGCCCCGCCCGGCGCCGGTCACGGCGATGACCTTGCCCGTCAAGAAGTTCCCCATGCCGTCCCCTTCCCGCGCCAGCCGTATCTGACGGATCGTTAGATTCTACGGTCCGTCAGATGCGCGAGCACAAGCCCTGGGGAGGCCCCATGTCACTGCCGGCCGTCTTCCACGACATCGCCGGGCGCGTCAACAACTGGGGCCGCTGGGGCGCCGACGACGAGCGGGGCACGCTGAACCTGATCACCGACGAGGTCGTCCGCGGGGCCGTCGCGACCGTGCGCACCGGACTGCGGGTCCCGCTCGCGCTGGACCTGCGCCACGACGGCGTGCAGACCGGGCTCGTCCCGGGCCGTGTGAACCCGCTGCACGCGATGGTCCAGGTCAACCAGGAGCTGTTCGGGCCGGGCACGGTCGCCACCAGCGACGACGTCGTCACCATGGGGCTCCAGGCGGCCACCCACTGGGACGCCCTGACCCATGTGTCGCACTCCGGCCGGATCTACAACGGCCGCCCCGCCGCCTCCATCACCCCGCACGGCCGCAGCGCCTACTGCGGCATCGACAGGGCCCGGCACGTGGTCTCGCGCGGGGTGCTGCTGGACGTCGCCCGCGCGCGAGGGGTGGAGCGGCTGCCCGGGGGCCATGCGGTCACGCCGGAAGACCTGGACGAGGCCGCGGAGTTCGGCGGGGTGGACGTGCGCGCGGGCGATGTCGTGCTCGTCCGGACGGGACAGGTAGGGGTGTACCTCGCGGGCGACCGGCACGCGTACGGGTATCCGTCGCCCGGCCTGTCGGTCCGTACGCCCGAGTGGTTCCACGCGCACGACGTGGCGGCCGTCGCCAACGACACGCTCACCTTCGAGATCTTCCCGCCCGAGGTCGAGGGGCTGTGGCTGCCGGTCCACGCCCTGCACCTGGTCGAGATGGGCATGCTCCAGGGGCAGAACTGGAACCTCGAGGAGTTGTCCACAGCCTGTGCACGGAGCGGGCGGTACGCCTTCCTGCTGGCCGCGATGCCCGAGCCGTTCGTGGGCGGTACGGGGACACCGGTCGCCCCGGTCGCCGTCCTGTGAGTCGTGGGACAGGTGTGGAAGGAGGTGGCGGCGCGCACTCATGCGCGCCCCGAGCACGGCACGGCGGGCCGCCACCGCCGCGACCCGCACTCGCCGAGGGCGTCAAGCCCTCGGCGTCCCCTCGCCACGAATCGCTGATCCAAGGGTGATCAACCGGCCACGGCACGTCAACACCCCGTCAGGGGGGCGGTTCGATCACAGCCGATGGGTGACAGCGCACGACGGCTCGTACGCCCCAGGCTCGCGCGCCGCCCGCGTCATGACGGGTGCGCCCCGGTCCACCTCGCACCAGATGCTCTTGCCGGCGCCCTCGCGCACCCAGCCCCACCGGTCGGCGAGCCCGTCGACGAGCTCCAGGCCCCGCCCGTTGGTGTCGTCCCCGGCCGCGTGCCGGGGCTGCGGCGCGCGGGCACTGCGGTCGGCGACCTCCACCCGCACCGTCCCCGCCTCGGCGGCGCCCGCCCCGAAGAGCATCCGCAGCACGGCCGGACAGCCCGTGTGCACGACGGCGTTGGTGACGAGCTCCGAGATGAGCAGCACCAGCGTCTCGGCCAGGGGCTCGTCCTCCCCTATCCCGGAGCCGGCGAGACGCGACCGCGCCCATCTACGGGCGCGCCCCACCTCCGCGGGGTCCGGGCCGATTTCCAACTGAACCTGAAGCACCTGCACCGCTCACACCATCCGAACCGGCGGACACATCGCCTCGCGCCTCACAGCGACCACAGCCGAAACAGTCGTCACTGAACGTGATTTCCCTGTGGGACAGCATGGTTGACGTACAGTCACCGCAACAAGCGCTTCGGGCATATTCCAGCGCAAGGGAGTACGCCTGGGGCATACTGTGCGACGCACGTTGCGGAGAGTCGAACAGGGGCGCGCTTCAGCGCGGGAACACCCCGGTCCGGTCAGCACTCGCATCCCACGGAGAGTACCGGAGCGGGACGCCCGCGACGGGCCGTGACGGGTGCTCCCAAGGACACAACCCGGTATCGACGCGTCGTCACACGCTGTGATCGGCGGCGTCCGGTCCGAGCGCGGCCGCGCACACCTCCTCCGCGACCCGCGCCGTCATCCCGCGCTCCGCCCGCACCCACGCCCGCTTGAGGTGCAGGTGGACGTCGGCCTCCCAGGTGAAGCCCATGCCCCCGTACACCTGGAGACAGTCCCGCGCGCCCCGCACCGCGGCCTCGTCGGCCAGCAGCTTGGCGGCGGCGACGTCCACCGGGTCGCCGGTGACGGCCGCGGCGTACACCGCGGCGCGGGCCACCTCGACCCGCACCAGCATGTCGGCGCACAGGTGCTTGACCGCCTGGAAGGCCCCGATGGGCGACCCGAACTGCTCCCGGACGCACGCGTACCGCGCCGCCAGCTCGGTCGTCCGCCCCGCGCTGCCGAGCTGCTCGGCGGCCGTCAGCAGCACGGCGGCCAGGTGAGCCGCGTGGGCCCCATCCGCCGCGCCCGTCGCGCCCGCCGCACAAGCCGCCTTCACCGCCTGAGCCACGCCCGTCACCTCCGCCCCACCCGCGGCGTGCGTCACGCTCGTCACCTTCGCCCCACCCGCAGCGTGCATCACGCTCGTCACCTCCGCCCCATCCACCGCCTGAGCCCCGCCCGTCACCTGCACCCCATCCGCCACATCCGCCGCACGATTCGCGCCCGCCGCCTCCGGGCGGTCCGCAGGGAGGCGGTGGAGCGGCGTCAGCGGGTCCACCGAGCGGACCGGCTCGGCCCCCGTGGCGTCGCCCTCGACGACGTCCGCGGCGTCCAGCCACTCCACCAGCCTCCCGGTCACGGCCGTGACGACCACCTCGCCCCGCGCCGCGCCCGGGATCCGGCCCGCCGCCAGGTGCGTCGCCACCAGCGGTCCGGGCAGCAGCACCCGCCCGGCCTCCTCGAAGGCCAGCACCGCCTCCGGCAGCCCGAGCCCGGCCCCGCCGTCCGCCTCCGGCAGCCGCAGCGCGAAGAACCCGGCCCGCCCGAGCTCCCGCCACAGGCCGCGGTCGAGCGTCCCGCCGTCCACCGCCGCCCGCAGCGCGTCCCTCGCGAACCGCCTCTCCAGCACCTCGCGCACACCGCGCCGCAGGGCCCGCTGGTCGTCCGTCAGCCGGAAGCGCACGGCACCGGTCACCTGCCCTTCGGGAGGCCGAGGATCCGCTCGGCGACGATGTTCCGCTGGATCTGCGAGGTGCCGGCGGCGATGGTGTACGAGAGCGAGGAGAGCCGGTCCGCCGTCCAGGCGCCGTCCAGGTCCAGGCAGCCGGGCCCCAGCACCTCGGCCGCCGCGTCGTACAGCTCCTGCCGGGCGTGCGAGTAGCGCAGCTTGAACACGGAGCCGCCGGTGCCGGGCACCGCGCCGGTCGCCTCCGCCTCGCTGACGTTCCACTGCGTCAGCCGCCACAGCGCGCGGAACTCGGCGGCCAGCCGTCCGAGCCGGCGCCGCAGCGCGTCGTCGTCCCAGCGGCCGTTCCCGCGGGCCTCGCGGGCCAGCTCGCCGAGCACCCGGCGGCAGGCGACGACCTCGCCCGCGAAGGCGGTGCCCCGCTCGTACGAGAGCGTGACCAGGGTGACCCGCCAGCCGTCGTTCTCCTCCCCCACCCGGTTGGCCACGGGCACCCGCACCTCGTCCAGGAACACCTCCGCGAACTCCGCCGGCCCGGCGAGCGTGCGCAGCGGCCGCACCGTCACCCCGGGGGCGTCCATGGGCAGGGCGAGCCAGCTGATGCCGCGGTGCCGGGGAGCGCCCGGGTCCGTCCGTACCAGCAGCTCGCACCAGTCGGCGACCTCCGCGTGCGAGGTCCAGATCTTGCTGCCGGTCACCACGTACGCGTCGCCGTCCCGCCGCGCGCGCGTGCGCAAGGACGCCAGGTCGGAGCCCGCGCCGGGCTCGCTGAAGCCCTGGCACCACACCTCGTCGCCCCGCAGGATCGGTTCGAGCCACCGTTCGCGCTGCGCGGCCGTGCCCTCCGCCGCGATCGTCGGCCCGGCGTGCAGCAGCCCGACGAAGTTGGCGCCCACGTACGGCGCGCCGGCGAGCTCGGTCTCCTCCAGGAAGATCAGGCGCAGGGTCGGGGAGGCCTCCCAGTGGACGTCCGCGTACCCGGCGTCGTACAGCATGCGCTGCCAGCCGGTGTCGTACGCCCGCCGGGCCGGCCAGTCGTCGGGGGCGGGCTTCGGCGGCAGGGCCGGCAGGGCGCCGGCGAGCCACTGCCGCAGCCGGCGCCGGAAGTCCTCCTCGGCCTCGCCGTACGCCAGGTCCATCAGTCGAGGTCCAGGCCCAGCATGCGGATGGCGTTGCCGCGCATCAGTTTGTGGACGGTCTCGTCGTCGAGGCCCGCGACGTGGTCGAGGGCGACCTCCTTGGTGTGCGGGAAGGTGGAGTCGACGTGCGGGTAGTCGGTCTCGAAGGTGGCGTTGTCCCGGCCCACGACGTCGAGGGACGCGATGCCGTGCTTGTCGCGGAAGAAGCAGCAGAAGACCTGCCGGTAGTAGTACGTGGAGGGCGGTTCGGGCACCAGGTCGCGCACCCCGCCCCAGGCGCGGTGCTCCTCCCACACGTCGTCGGCGCGCTCCAGGGCGTAGGGGATCCAGCCCATCTGGCCTTCGCTGTAGGCGAGCTTCAGGCGCGGGAACCTCACCAGGACGCCGCTGAAGAGGAAGTCCATCATCGACGCCATGGCGTTGTTGAAGCTGAGCGACGCCTGCACGGCGGGCGGGGCGTCCGGGGAGGCCGCCGGCATCTGCGAGGACGACCCGATGTGCATGTTGACGACCGTCCCGGTCTCCTCGCACACCGCGAAGAAGGGGTCCCAGTGGCCGGAGTGGATGGAGGGCAGTCCCAGGTACGTGGGGATCTCGGAGAAGGTCACCGCCCGCACACCGCGGGCGGCGTTGCGCCGGACCTCCGCGACCGCGAGGCCGATGTCCCAGAGGGGGATGAGACAGAGCGGGATCAGCCGGCCGCCGCTGTCACCGCACCACTCCTCCACCATCCAGTCGTTGTACGCGCGGACGCAGGCCAGGGCGACCTCCTTGTCCTTGGCCTCGGCGAAGGTCTGGCCGCAGAACCGGGGGAAGGTGGGGAAGCACAGGGACGCCTCGACGTGGTTGAGGTCCATGTCCTCCAGCCGCGCCTTCGGGTCCCAGCAGCCGCGCCGCATCTCCTCGCGGGTGATCCCTTCGAGGGTCATCTCGTCGCGGTCGAAGCCGACGGCGGCGATGTTGCGCTTGTACGGGAACTGCAGGTCCTCGTAGATCCACCAGTCCGCGGGCGGGCCGTCCGGGTCCATCGTGATGCGGTACGCGCCGCCGACGTAGGCGAGCTCGCCGATGCCGGCCGTGAGCGGCTTCGGACCGCGGTCGCGGTACTTCGCGGGCAGCCAGGTCTCGAAGAGGTGGGGCGGCTCGATCACGTGGTCGTCGACGCTGATGATCCGGGGCAGGTCCGGCATGACGCCTCCCGTTTCTGATGACCCGTCAGATGCGAGCCTAGCCCCGGCCCCCTGGACCGACAAGGCGCACCGCCCTACGCTCACCGCACCGACCTGACAGTCCGTCAGCCGAGGAGGGCGCCGTGCCGCCGGAGACCCCGCACACCCTGGACGCCTCCACGACCCTGTGGGAGCTCGTCGAACGCCGTGCGCACCTCACCCCCGACCGGCCCGTCCTCCTCCAGGGCGGCCGCACCCTCACCTTCGCCGGGCTGCGCGACCGCGCCGAGCGGACCGCGGCCGGGCTGTGGCGGATGGGCGTCCGGCCCGGGACGGTCGTCGGCTGGCAGCTGCCCACCCGGATCGAGACGGTGGTGCTGTGCGTGGCACTGGCCCGCCTCGGCGCCGTGCAGACCCCGCTGATCCCCTTCCACCGCGACCGCGAGGTGGGCTTCGCCCTGCGCAAGGCCGGGGCCGCCTTCTTCGCCGTACCCGGGCCGGGCGCGTGGCGCGGCTTCGACCACGGCGCGATGGCCTGGCGGATCGGCGCGCGTGGCGTCTTCGAGGCGTACCGGAGCCTCCCGGACGACGACCCGTCCGTCCTGCCGGCCCCGCCCGCCTCCGGCACCGACGTCCGCTGGGTGTACTGGACCTCGGGCACCACCTCCGACCCCAAGGGCGTCCTGCACACCGACCGCTCGCTCATCGCGGGCGGCGCGTGCCTCGCCCACGCGCTGCGCCTGTCCGCGGACGACGTCGGCTCGATCGCCTTCCCCTTCGCGCACGTCGGCGGGCTGGACTACCTCGTGATGCTGCTGCTGTACGGCTTCCCGGCCGTGCTCTTCGAGGTGTTCGCCCTGCCCGGCGCGCTGGCCGAGTACCGCAGGCACGGCGTGACCACGGCCGGCGGGTCCACCGCCTTCTACTCGATGTTCCTCGCCGCGCAGCGCGCCCTGCCGCCGGGCCGGAAGCTGATCCCCACGCTGCGGCTGCTGGCGGGCGGCGGCGCGCCCAAGCCGCCGGAGCTGTACCACGCGGTCGTACGGGAAATGGGGTGCCGGCTCACCCACGGGTACGGCATGACCGAGGCGCCGATGATCACCATGGGGTCGCCGGACGACACCGACGAGAACCTGGCCACCACCGAGGGCCGGCCCCCGGCCGGGATGGAGATACGCATCGTCGACGGGGAGGTGCGGCTCCGCGGCGAGGCCGTGTGCCGGGGCTACCTCGATCCCGCGCAGACCGCCGCGGCGTTCGACACCGACGGGTTCCTGCGGACCGGCGACCTCGGGCACCTCACCGGGTCGGGGCACCTGGTGCTGACCGGACGCCTGAAGGACGTCATCATCCGCAAGGGCGAGAACATCTCCGCCCGCGAGATCGAGGACCTGCTCCACAAGCACCCGGCGATCCGGGACGTGGCGGTGATCGGGCTGCCGGACGCCGCGCGCGGCGAGCTGGTGTGCGCGGTCGTGGAGCAGCCGGACGGCACCGGGCGGCTCACCCTGGAGGACGTCACCGCCCACCTGCGCGCGCAGGGCCTCTCCGTGCACAAACTGCCCGAACGCCTCGAAGTGGTGGACGCGCTGCCCCGCAACGAGACCCTGCGCAAGGTGCTCAAGCACCGGCTGCGGGAGCGGTACTCCTGAACCGCCCCCGGATCACCGCGAGCCGCGCGGTTCCCGCGGGTCCCTCGTGGAGCCCGGCAGGACCCGCGTGAACAGCGCTCCGGGGCGAGGCCCCTAGGCCATGCAGTAGCGGGCGAAGGCGGTGACCGCCTCCTCCTCGTCGACGCATCCGCTGCGGTCCACGTCCAGCGACTCGGCCGCGAGCGCAGCGGTGTGGGAGTCGACGCCCAGCACGCACAGGGCCCGCTCCAGCGCCGCCACCTCCGTGCGGCCGTCGCCGTCCCGGGCGGCGACGGCGAGTACGGCACGGACGAAGGGGCGGGCGATCTCGGCGAACCGCTCCGGGTTGTCGCGCAGCCGCTTGACGGCGCCGTTGACGAACTCGCCCCGCGTGACCCGCTGGTCGCCGTCCACGTCGGCGATGCCGGCCAGGCCCTGCCAGAAGGCCTCGGCGCCGCCCGACAGGGCCTGGCCCTTGTCGGAGCGGAACGGCGTGCCGAACGCCTCCAGCAGCCGGGAGGCCGCGGTGGTGAAGTCCTCGCGGGAGATATACCCGTTGCCGTCCTGGTCGAAGGCGTCGAACCGGGCGGCGATCCGGCGCTGGTACAAGTCCTCTGCGTCCATGACGGGGAGGGTACGACGCGCGGGCTGCGCCGTCACGCGGAGAGCGGTTCCGCCCCGTCGGCGGTGGCGGTCTCGAGGTCGGGGTACACGGCGAACAGCCGCCGTACGCCGAGGGCGGCGAGGACGCGGTTGACGTGCGAGCCTTCCCCCATGGCGGCACCCTGGGCGGGGAGTATCAGGCGCAGCCTGCCGCGGCAGGAGTGCAGGAGGCGGCGGGCGGCGATGAGCACGCCGACGCCGCTGGAGTCGCAGAACCGCACCCGGGACAGGTCCAGGACCACGTCGTGGCGGCCGGCGGCGACGGCGTCGTGGACGTGCCGCCGCACGACGGGCGAGGTGACCAGGTCCAGTTCCCCGCTGATGCGCAGCACGGACCAGGCGCCGTGCTCGGCTTCGTCCACCGTGAGCGTCGTCACGCGCGCACCTTTCGTCAGGGAACCGCCAGGTTCGCCGAACCCGAGGCGTCGATTGCTTTCGCGGGCTGCTGCCCCACCGCCCCGCCATGAAACACCATTCCCGCTGTGTGGGGTTTTCCTCCCCAAAGAGAGGTACGCGGCCGGTGCCGCCCACTACATTCGGGAGAGTCGGGTCGGCAGACTCCGGAGGCTCCGTATGGCGAAGGACACACCACCGCGCTGGGACCGCAGGATGCAGCAGCGCCTGGCGCGCGGCGAGGCGGCGGCGCTGGGTGAGCTGTACGACCGGTTCGCCTCGCTCGTGCACAGCACCGCGCACCGCGTGCTGGACGACGAGGAGGCCGCCGACCAGGTCACGCGCGAGGTGTTCGGGTACGTGTGGGAGAACCCGGACGCGTACGAGCCGCGCCGCGAGGGCTCCATGCGGTCCTGGATCGCCCGGCTCACCCGCAGCCAGGCCGTGCACCGGCTGCGGCAGGCGGAGGCGGCGGCGTTCACCGAGCGCGGCGGGGGCACGCAGGAGGAGCTGGAGCAGAAGGTGCGGCGCGCGGCGGCGGCCGCCCGCGCGGACTACATCGTCCAGTCGATGCCGACGCCGCTGCGGCAGGCGCTGGAGCTGGCGTACTTCCAGCGCCGCGACTACCGCCAGACCGCGGCGGACCTCGGGGTGACGGAGGACGAGGCGCGGCGCCGGCTGCGGCTGGGTCTCCAGTTGCTGTCCACCGCGAACACCCGGCCGGTGGACGGGCGGACGCTGTGACCGGGCCCCTGGACGGCGGCGGCCGGGACGGCGGGGAGGACGAGGTGCGGGGCGCTCCGCGCATACCGGCACCGCGGCGGGCCGTCGACGACTTCGACCCGATGCCGCCCGCGCCCGGACCGGCCCCCGTTCCGGCGACCGCTCCCGCGCCCGGACCGGGGCCGGGCGCCGCGGCGCAGGCGCCGCCCGGCCTGCCGCACACGGTCCTGAAGTCCCTGCTGGGCGCGTGGGCGCTGTCGGCCTGCTCGGCCGAGGAGACCGCGGCCGTCGAGGACCACCTGACCGAGTGCGCGCCGTGCGCGGACGAGGCGCTGCGGCTGCGCGACGCGGTGGCGCTGCTGCACCACGAGCGCGACCTGGACCTCGATCCGCTGCTGCGGTCGCGGGTGCTGGAGAACTGCCTGGGCCGCCGCCCGGCCCGTATCCCGGTGCCCGACTGGGCCGGGCCGTACGACGCGGAGACGGCGCGGCTGGACGCGCTGCTGCGGGACATCGGGGACGCGGAGTGGCACACCCCGGTGCGGCTGAAGTGGTTCGACGGCGAGGGGGCGGTCAGCCGCCGGACCACCGTGGCCGGGGTGATCGGCCACCTCCTCGCGGTGGACGGGCTGGTCATGTCGGCGCTCGGGCTGGGCGACCCGCTGGTCGCCGGGGACCCGGGCACGCCGCCGGGGCCTGCCGCGCCGGTCGTCCCGAGGGACCGTACGGAGGCGTACTGGCGCGCCGCGCACCACCCGCCGACGCGGACGATCCGCGAGCCGTGGCGCGAGCAGAGCCACACCCTGATCCGCACGGTCTCCTTCGCGGGCCGCGGGGTGGCGGAACTCTCCGTGTCGTACGGCGACTTCGCCCTTCCGCTGCGGGACTCGCTGCTCGACCGGGCCTTCGAGTGCTGGGTGCACGCGGAGGACATCGCGAACGCCGTGGACTACCCGTACGAGGCGCCCAGCGGCGCGCATCTGCACGGCATGATCGACCTCGCGGCCCGCCAGTTGCCGGCCGCGCTCGCCGACCGCCGCCGTGCGGGGCTCGCGGCCCCGCCCCGCCACCTGGTCGCGGCCGGTGCGCCGGGCCGCTCGCTCCACCTGGAGGTCGAGGGCTCGGGCGGCGGCCACTGGTACATCGCCCTGGACTCGCCGGGGGCGGTCGGCACCCCCGACGAGACGGTCGCGCAGGTGGCCCTGGACGCGGAGGAGTTCTGCCAGCTGGTGGCGGGCCACGTTCCCCCGGAGGAGGCGGCCGCCGGCCAGGACGGCGACCGGGAAGCCATCAAGGACGTCCTCTTCGCCGCCGCTTCCCTGAGCCGCATGTAGCGGCGGCGGCCCCGGGCGGGGGTTCGCGCCGCCTCAGCCGAAGACGACGGTGCGGCGGCCGTTCAGCAGGATGCGGCGTTCCGCGTGCCACTTGACCGCGCGGGCCAGCGCCTGGCACTCGACGTCGCGGCCGATCGCCACGAGCTGCTCGGGGGTGACCTCGTGGCCGACCCGCTCGACCTCCTGCTCGATGATCGGGCCCTCGTCGAGGTCGGCCGTGACGTAGTGGGCCGTCGCGCCGATCAGCTTCACGCCGCGCGCGTGCGCCTGGTGGTAGGGCTTGGCGCCCTTGAAGCTCGGCAGGAAGGAGTGGTGGATGTTGATCACACGGCCGCTGAGCTGCTTGCACAGGTCGTCCGAGAGGACCTGCATGTACCGGGCGAGCACCACCAGCTCGACGTTCTCGCCGCGCACCAGCTCCAGCAGTTCGGTCTCCGCCTGGGCCTTGGTGTCCTTGGTGACCGGGATGTGGTGGAACGGGACGTCGTAGGAGGCGGCGAGCTCCGCGAAGTCGGTGTGGTTGGAGACCACGCCGACGATGTCGACGGGCAGCGCGCCGATCCGCGTACGGAACAGCAGGTCGTTGAGGCAGTGCCCGTACTTCGACACCATCAGCACCACCCGCATGCGCTCGTCCGCGCGGTGGATCTGCCACTCCATGGCGAAGGAGTCCCCGACCGCCGCGAAGCTGGCCCGCAGTTTCTCCACCGTCACCGGCGCCTCGGCCGAGAAGTGGACGCGCATGAAGAACAGGCCCGTGTCCCGGTCCCCGAACTGCTGACTGTCCTCGATGTTGCAGCCCGTGATGAAGAGGTAGCTCGACACGGCGTGCACGATGCCCTTTTTGTCCGGGCAGGAGAGGGTGAGGACATACTGGTCAGTCATCCTCGCAGGATGCCACATTCCGGCGGCACCCCGGTCCGAGGGTCCGTCAGGCGGACCGGGTCATGATCCGCAGCACGTCCAGCGACCGCGGCGGCTCGTCCGGGTCCTCCCCGTCGTTCGCCGCCAGCCGCACGTGCGCGTCCCGCGCCGCCCGCACCGCCTCCGGCCAGCCGTGGTGCGCCATGTAGTCCGTGACCGGGGCGTCCGGCCCCACCTGGTGCATGATCCGCAGCACCCGGAGCACGGCGACGTCCACCAGCGCGGCCTCGGCGGAGTCCCGGAATATCGTCCCGACGTACTTCTCGGCGGACCAGTTGTCCAGCCACGTGTCCTCCACCAGCCGGTACACGGCGTCGGTGACGTCCCCGTACCCCTCACGGCCGGCCAGCCAGCACTCCTGGTGGAACACCGGGTCGGAAAGCATGTGCAGCGCCGAGCGCACATTGCTGCGCCAGCGCCACCACGGCATGTCATTGAGCGGCATGCCGCCCATGGTGGAGGAGCGACGGCCGCGACGGGAAGAGTTCACCGAACTGGACACGTTTCGATCGTACGTTCCCCTCCGGTACGGGCGGACCGCACCCCGCAATTCACCTCGTCGTCACCCAGCGTTGAACCGCCCTCACAACAGCGTTACCCATGAGGCGGAAGTGTGCGTGAGCATGACCGGTAGCGGCAACGGCAGGCCCAGCACGCGACGTTTCCCCACAACCCTCCCCTTCAGGGCCGCGACGGCACTCGTCTCGGCCTGTCTCCTCGCCGGCTGCGGAGCCCTCCCTGGAGCCACGGGGGGCTCCAGGGAGCCCGTCACGGTGATGACCTGGGCACCGGAAGGCACCCGTGCCACCAATATGCCCGGAATGCCCGCCATGGCGGAGGCGTACGCCCGCTGGGTCAACGCCCGGGGCGGCATCGACGGCCACGAGCTGCGCGTCCTCACCTGCAACGAGCGCAACGACCCGGGGGGCGCCGCCGACTGCGCCCGCCGCGCCGCGGACCAGGGGGTGGTCGCCGTCGTCGGCTCGTACAGCCAGAACGGCAGGGCCTTCATGGCCCCGCTGGAGGCGGCCGGCATCCCCTACATCGGCGGCTACGGCCTCACCGACGACGAGTTCACCAGCTTCCTCTCCTACCCCGTCAACGGAGGCCAGCCCGCGCTGCTCGCGGGCAACGGCATGCAGCTCGCCGACGCCTGCGAGCGCGTCTCGCTCGTCCGGCCCGACTCCGTCAACGGCGACAGCCTCCCCCACCTCCTCAACTCCGGCCTCGCGCAGCGCAGTCACCGCACCGCCACCGACATCCCGGCCGCCGAGGACGCCGGCGAGTACACGGCCACGGCCCGGCAGTCCCGCAACCGGGCGGGCGACGCGGGCGGCTGCGTCACCGCCGCCCTCGGCGAGCGCACCGCGAACTTCTTCGACTCCTTCCGCCGCCTGCCGCCCGACGGGCGCACGGTGAAGGTCTCCTCGGTCCTCGGCAGCGTCGACCAGCCGCTGGTGGACCGCACCGGCGGCGCCAGCAGCCCCTTCGAAGGCGCCTACATCACCGGCTGGTACCCGGAGGCGGACGACCCCCGCTGGGACGCGATGAAGCAGGTCATCCGCGAACACGCCTTCGACGACGACCGGATCGACCCGGCCGACGCGGGTGTCCAGACCACGTGGATCGCCTACACCGTGCTGCGCCGGGTGATCGAAGTGCTCGGCACCGACGACATCACCGCGAGCGCGATCGCCCACGCCCTGGACCGCGGCGTCGAGGTGGACACCGGCGGCCTCACACCCCCGCTGCGCTGGCGCTACGAGGACATGCTCGGCACGCCCGGCTTCCCGCGCATAGTGAACCGGGATGTCACCTTCCAGGTGGTGCGCCAGGGACGCCTGGTCGCTCAGCAGGACGGCTTCGTCGACACCGGGCCGACGCTCAGCAGCCTGTCCAGCGTCGCTTGAGCCGGCCCGTACGCGACGGACGGCGACGGCCCGGCGGGGCCGTCGCCGGCTCAGAGCTGGGTCGGCTGGCGCAGGGTCAGGCCGTAGGTGGTGGCGATCTTGTTCCAGAGGGCGGACGCCTGCTGCTTGGCGGCCGTCGCCTCCCCGCTGGCCCGGTTGGCCTGGGCGGTGTGGCTGGTGGTGCGCGCCTGGCCGTCCTTGCAGCCCTTCTTGCCGTCCACCTGCTTGGCCCAGATCGCGTAGTGGTCGTCGGCGGACGCGGACGCCTGCCACGCCTTGGTGAGGGACGCGGTCAGGGTAGTGTGGTCCGGCAGCTTGTCGACCTGCAGGGTCTGCAGCTTGGTCACCAGCCCGCGGCGCTGCTTCGCGGCATCGAGCAGGTCGGTGGCGGCCTGGTCCAGGCTCTTGCACCGCTTGATGTTCTCGACGGAGCGGATGACCGCGGCCCGGCTGTCGTTGCTCTCGGCGAGGAGCTTGTCGAGCGCCTCCGCCTGCGTCCGGACCGGGTCGGCGGCGGCCGGGGCCCCGCTGCCGCGGGGCGCCGGTGAGGTCGCCGCGGCGACGTCCGTGGTGTCGCGCCGGGTGCCGGAGTCGTCACCGCCGCCGCTGAGCAGCGCCCCGGCGCCGAGACCGACGGCCGCGCAGCCCACGACGACCGCGGTGATGAGCGTCACCTTCGCCGACCGCCGCGGCGCGGGCCGCTGCGGCTCGTCGTACGGCTGCTCGTACTGCTGGTGCTGGTGCTGCTGGGGGTACTGCTGCTGTGCGCCGTAGCGCGGCATGTGCTGGGTGGCGCCCGCGTCGCTGCGGAAGAGGCTGTCGAACTCCGCGGGCGGCTGGCGCTCGTCCGGGGTGCCGGGCCGGATGCCGTAGGGCGCACCGGTCGGCTGCGGCGGAACGGGCGGCAGGTACTGGGTGGCCTCGGCGTCGGACCCGGCCGGCGGCGCCACCGGGCCGGGGTGTCCCGCGACCGGCGGTATGTACTGCGTGGCGTCGGCATCGGCCCCCGCAGGGGCGGCTGCCGCCCCGGTGGGCATCTCCGGCGGCAGCGGCTGGGCGACGGTCCCGTACTGCTGGTGCTGCTGGCCGTGCGGCGGCTGCTGGTGCTGCTGGCCGTGCGGGGGCTGGGCCTGCGGCGGCTGCGCGTGCTGCTGCGGGTACTGCGCGGGGGCCGGGTACTGCTGGTACGCCCCCGGCTGCCGCGGCTGCCCGTAGTCGCCCGGCTGCGCCTGCTGACCGCCGTCCGGCGGGCCCCAGGGTCCGCCCCACGCCTGTCCGCCGGCCGGACCGGCACCCGCGGCGCCCGCGTCCGCGGCCCAGGTCTCGCCGCCCTCGGCGGGCAGCACGACACCTTCGTGCGCGGGCCGCGCCGCCGGAAGGTGCGGCTCCTGACCCTGTCCGCTCTGCGTCACCGGGACTCCTACGTGTGTACCTACGGAATCGTCGGTTCACGCTACCGGGTGACTCCCGGCCCGCGCACACGTGTGTGGCAGCAGTAACAAGAACCTCCTTCGGGACGCTGTTGAGGGGCTTTCCGGCGGTGTCCCGCCGCCCCTCCTAGGCTGCCTGCAGTTCCAGACGGGCGCCGAACTCGCGGACCGACGGCTCGTTCGCGTACGGCTCCAGGCGGTACTGGAGGTCGTCCAGGTACTCCGCGCCCCGCGTCGAGCGCAGGGTGCCCAGCAGCTCCACCGCGCGCGTGCCCGTGTGGCAGGCCAGTTCGACCTCGCGCTGCTGAACCTGGGCCGTGGCCAGCAGCACCAGCCCGATCGCGCGCCGCCTCGCCCGCGTCTCCGGGTGCCCGTCCAGCGCGTCGCGCGCCGCCCGCGCCGACAACTCGGGTTGCCCCAGGTCCCGGTGGCAGTGCGCCAGTTCGTCCGCGAGGTACGCGTGGTCGAAGTGGGCGATCCACGCCGGGTCGTCGCCCGCGTCCGGGTCGGCCCGGTCCATCGCGGCGACCGCGCGGCCCGCCACCTCCTGACACAGGCGCGCGTCGCCGAGCAGCGCGTACCCGCGCGCCTCGGCCGCCAGGAACATCGCCTCGGCCCGCGGCGTCACGTGCCCCCGCGCGCCTTCCTGCGCGGCCCGCGCCAGTTGCGCGATCTCCCGCGGATTGCCGAGCTGGGCCGCCAGGTGGCTCATGGACGCGGCCAGGACGTACCCGCCGTACCCGCGGTCCCCGGCCGCTTGGGCGAGCCGCAGCGCCTGGATGTAGTACCGCTGCGCCAGCCCCGGCTGCCCGGTGTCCACGGCCATGTACCCGGCCAGCTCGGTCAACCGGGCGACCGCCGCGAACAGTTGGCGCCCCACGGCGTCGCGGTACGAGCCCGACAGCAGCCCGGAGACCACGCTGTTGAGGTAGTGCACCACGACGGGCCGCACGTGCCCGCTGCCGAACCGGTGGTCCAGGTCCACGAGCGCGTCCGTCATCGCCCGTACGGCCTCGACGTCCGACGCCCCGACCCGGGCCCCGGCCTGCCGCGCCACCTGCGGGTCGGCGCCCGTGATCAGCCAGTCGCGGCTCGGCTCGACCAGCGCCGAGGCGGCGACCGTCGTACCGGAGAGGAAGTCGCGCCGCCCCACGTCGCTGCGCCACAGCTCGCAGACCTGCTCGATGGCGCCGAGCACGGTCGGCGCGAACTGGAGGCCCACGCCGGAGGCGAGGTTCTTGCCGTTGGCCATGCCGATCTCGTCGATCGTGACCGTGCGCCCCAGCTTGCGGCCCAGCGCCTCGGCGATGATCCCGGGCGCCCGTCCCCGCGGCTGCTGGCCGCGCAGCCAGCGCGCCACGGAGGTCTTGTCGTAGCGCAGGTCGAGTCCGCGCTCCTGCCCGACCATGTTGACGCGGCGGGCGAGCCCGGCGTTGGAACACCCCGCTTCCTGGATGAGAGCCTGCAGCCGTTCGTTCGGCTGTCGGGCGACGAGCGGCCTCGCTGCCATGACTACCCCCTGTTGCCGCGGTGATCAGTCGCCTGATCACTGCCCGGCGAGAATGCGGAGAATGCAGAAGTTGACGTCGGATCGCTGACTTGTGCCCATACATCGCGCCATGACGTGCAATGACGGGAGACTGCCATATTCATGGCATGCCGCCCACCCGACTGTGGCTACCCGCGGACCACTCCCGGCCCTCCCGCGCGCCCCCACCCGTGCCTCCATGCGCCCCGGATGCCGAATCGATGCTCCTCCCCCTCCGCCTCCGCGCCCCGTAACCCGTCGTGAGGCCGGTAGTTGAGCTGTCCGTGGAAGAGACCATCGGAGTCACGGAAGCCGCACAGATCCCCCAGCAGCGAGGCGAGCAGCTGCTGGACAGCGCCGTGCGGTACGCGGAAGAGCGGCACTGGGACGTGTTCCCCGGCACCTGGCTGGAGCCGGTGGACGGCGCGGAGCGGTGCTCGTGCGGCGACACGGCGTGCCCGGCGCCCGGCGCGCACCCGGCGAGGCCGGACTGGGCGACCCAGGCCACCGGCAGCGCCGTCGCGGCCCGCCGCATGTGGGGCAAGCAGCCCAGGGCGTCGATCCTGCTGCCCACGGGACGCACCTTCGACGCGCTGGACGTCCCCGAGTCGGCGGGCTTCCTGGCGCTGGCGCGGATGGAGCGGATGGACCTCACCCTGGGCCCGGTGACCTGCACCCCGGCCCGCCGGATGCAGTTCTTCGTCCTGCCGGGCGGCGCCGTCAAGGTGGCCGACCTGGTGCGGAAGCTGGGCTGGTCGCCGGCCTCGCTCGATCTGGTGGCGCTGGGCGAGGGCCAGTACGTGGCGGCGCCCCCGACCCGGGTGGGCGGGCACGGCGCGGTGCAGTGGGCCCGCCGCCCCACACCCGCGAACCGCTGGCTGCCCGACGCCGAGGAGCTGATCAGCCCGCTGGCGTACGCGTGCGGACGCGAGGCGGCCGCCGCCCGCGCCCGGCAGGGCTGACCGCCCGGCCCTCTGCGGACGCACCGGCGCGTCCGTAGGCTGGCTCCCGTACGACCGTACGACCGTACGACCGTCGGCCGATCGACGGGTACGGAACGGGGACCAGGGGAGACCATGACCATGCCGGACCATGTGCAGGGAGCCGCGCCGGCCGTTCGGGTCGAGGGGCTGTGGAAGCGGTTCGGCGAGCAGGTCGCCGTCGCCGGGATCGACCTGCTGCTGCCGGCGGGCCGGTTCATCGGGCTCGTCGGGCCGAACGGCGCGGGCAAGACCACGACGCTGTCGATGGTGACCGGGCTGCTGCGGCCCGATCACGGACGGGTCGAGGTCGTCGGCCACGATGTCTGGCGCGATCCGGCCGAGGTGAAGGCACGGATCGGCGTACTGCCCGAGGGGCTCCGGCTGTTCGAGCGCCTTTCCGGTCGGGAACTCCTCGCGTACACCGGACGGCTGCGGGGGCTGCCGGGCGACGAGGTGGACAGGCGGGCGGCGCAACTGCTGGACGTCCTGGACCTGGCGGGGGCGCAGCACAAGCTGGTCGTGGACTACTCGACCGGTATGCGCAAGAAGATCGGCCTGGCGGCGGCGCTGCTGCACAACCCGGAAGTGCTGTTCCTGGACGAGCCGTTCGAGGGCGTCGACCCGGTGTCGGCGCAGACGATCCGCGGAGTGCTGGAGCGGTACACCGCGTCGGGCGCGACGGTGGTGTTCTCCAGCCATGTGATGGAGCTGGTGGAGTCGTTGTGCGACTGGGTCGCGGTGATGGCGGCCGGCCGGATCCGGGCGCAGGGCACGCTCGCGGAGGTGCGCGGCGACGCGCCGTCGCTCCAGGCGGCGTTCCTGGAGCTGGTGGGTGCGCAGGGCCGGGACGCCGGTGAGTCGCTGGACTGGCTGGGCGGTGGCCGGTGATCGCGGTCTTCGTACGGCTGAAACTGTCGCTGCTGCGCAACGGGCTGCGGCAGTCGGCGGGGCGGGCGGCCGCGTACATCACCTCCGTGGTGCTGACCGTGCTGTGCGCGGTGGGGCTGCTGTTCGGGCTGGTGCTGCTGCGCGGCGCGGCACAGGCGGACTCGGTGGTGGTGCTGCTCACGGCGGTCCTGGCGGTGGGGTGGGCGGTGATGCCGCTGTTCTTCCCGAGCGGGGACGAGACGCTGGACCCGACGCGGCTGGTGATGCTGCCGCTGCGCCCGGGGCCGCTGGTGCGGGCGCTGCTGGTGTCGTCGCTGGTGGGTATCGGGCCGCTGTTCACACTGTGCCTGGGGATCGGCGCGGCGCTGGCACTGGCGCGCGGGGCGGGGGCGGTGGTGGTGGCGGTGCTCGCCGTGCCGCTGGTGCTGCTGGTGTGCGTGGCGCTGGCGCGGGCGGTCGCGGCGGCGAACATCCGGCTGCTGACGTCGCGCAAGGGGCGGGACCTGGCGGTGCTGAGCGGTCTGGTGATCGCGGTGGGCATCCAGGTCGTCAACTTCGGTGTGCAGCGCCTCAGCCGGACGGGTGGGCTGTCGTCGCTGGAGCCGGTGGCGGACGTGATGCGGTGGATCCCGCCGGCGTCGGCGGTCGGCGCGGTGGACGCGGCGGGCGAGGGCGCGTACGGCGAGGCGGTGGCCGGGCTCCTGCTGTCGGCGGCGGCCCTGGGCGGGCTGCTGTACGGGTGGCGGCGCAGCCTGGTGAAGCTGATGACGGCGCCGGACGGCTCGACGCTGGCGGCGGCCTCCCGTCCGTCGCGGCGTGAGGCGGCGGCGTCCTCCGGTCCGTCGGGACGGCTGTTCCCGCAGGGTCGCGCGGGCACAGTGATGCAGCGCAGCCTGCGGTACGTGCTGAGGGACCCGAAGACGAAGGCGGCGTGGGTGACGTCGCTGGCGATCGGCCTGATCGTGCCGTTGTTCAACGCGCTGCAGGGCGCGGGCTCGGTCTACTTCGCGTGCTTCGCGGCGGGGATGCTCGGCATCCTGATGTACAACCAGTTCGGCCAGGACACCTCCGCCTTCTGGATGGTGGCGATGACGATCTCCGCGCCCCGGGACGCCTACGAGGAACTGCGGGCGCGGGCCGGGGCGCTGCTGCTGATCACGCTGCCGTACGTGGTGCTGGTGTCGGGCGCGACGGCGGCGCTCCTGGGCGACTGGCAGACGCTGCCGGACGCGCTGGGGCTGTCGTTCGCGGTGCTGGGCGCGATGCTCGGCACGGGGGCGGTGGCGTCCGCGTACTTCCCGTACTCGATCCCGCAGGACAGCGGCTACAAGAACGTGGCCCCGGGGCAGGCGGGGCTGGCGTGGATGTCCCTCGGCGGTGGCCTGCTGTCGGCGGCGGTGCTGAGCTCCCCGCTGATCGCGCTGACGGTCGCCCTGCACCTCGCCGGCGCCACGTACTGGCTGTGGCTGCTCCTTCCGCTCGGCACGCTGTGGGGCGCGCTGCTCACCTGGGCGGGGCTGCGGATCGCGGCGCCGCGGACGGCGGCGCGGCTGCCGGAGATCCTGGCGGCGGTCAGCAAGGGCTGAGCGCCGTCAGGGCGTCAGGACGCTGTCGAGGAACGGCTCGACGGCGGCGCGCCAGCCGTCCGGCCGGTCGTAGTGGACGAGATGGCCGGCGTCGGCCACTTCGGCGTACTGGCCGCGCGGCAGGACCCGCACCATCTCCTGGGCCTCCGCGCGGCCCAGTTCGCCGTCCAGACCGCGGACCACGAGCGTGGGGCAACGGACCTGGGCGAGGTAGTCCCAGTGGGCGTCGTGGACCCAGGTCTCGCGGGAGGTGAGCATCTGGCGGCGGGAGAAGACGGGGTACCAGCCGTCGGCCCGCTCGGCCATCACCTCGGCGAAGAACTCGCCGCGGGCGGGGCTGGGGCGCTCCAGGCGGGGGTCGTCCTCGCCGAACCACTTGCGGACATCGGCGAGCGTGGCGAAGGGGACGGGCCAGGAGCGGAACCACTGCTCCCACTCGCGCTGGGAGGCGGCGCCCAGCGCGGAGGCGCGCATGTCGCAGATGACCAGGGCGCGGACGAGGTCGGGACGCTCGGCGGCGAGCTGCCAGGCCGTCAGGGCGCCCATGGAGTGGCCGATGAGGACGGCGGGGGCGAGGCCGAGCTGCTCGACCGCGGCGGCCGCGTCCGCGACGTACGCCTCGCGGGTGTAGGGGCCGTCGGCGGGCTTGTCGCTCCGGCCGTGCCCGCGCTGGTCGAGCGCGATCGCGCGGTGCCGTTCGGCGAGCCAGCGGGCGGTGGGGGCCCAGTGGGAGGCGCGGCCCATCAGGCCGTGGAGGAGCAGGATCCCGGGGGCCGTCGCCCGCTCGGGCTCGGCGCCCTGCTCCTTGGGCGGGTCGGCGAACTCCCAGGCCGCGAGGCGTAAGCCGTCGGCTGCGGTCAGGTCGATGCGGCGCACCATGTGTCCTGGCACCCCCTTCTGTCTCGTGCCGACGCCCAGACTATCGAACCCATATTCGAAAATCGGGTTCCGGCGTCCAACACCGCTCGTTCGAGTGACCCTGCTCAAGGATTGACGGGCGTGCCCGGGGGGAGATCTTCATCGGGAGGCGGGCCGCTCGGGGAAATCGGTCCGAGGGGGTTGACCCTGAGAGCTCGGGGCTCCGGGTCAGAACAGGGGAGGTGAGGCCCCGGCGCCGTACGGCGCCGGGGCTCTCCATGTGCGTGCACGCAGGGCGCATCGGCCAGCTCCTCCCCCGGGCGCGCAGCCCCGGCTCACGCCCTCAGGTCATATGCCTGAGCCAAGACTGGCATGCGCGGGCGCCCGGGCGCTCCCCTCCGTCCGGAATTCGCCTCCCGGACGAGCGCCCCGCGAGCCGGAAGGCGACGGCGCGGCAGGGGGCACGGGGCTCTCGCGGTGCGGCACACGGGCACCGGCCCCCGCGCACCGGCGCAAGGGGCCGCGGCCGGAGCGGAGGAGGGACGTCCGGTGCGGAGGCGAGGTGGCGTCAGCGCTTGGCGACGAACACGTGGGACGCGACGTCCGCGCCCAGTTCCGCGGCCTCGCCGCTGCTGCCGACCAGCACGCCGCCGGGCGACTCGGTCACGCTCACCACCGAGCCTGGCTGCACGCCCGCGCGGCGCAGCGTGTACATCAGCTGGGCGTCCGTCTGGATCGGTTCGCCGATCCGGCGGACCACCACGGTCTTGCCCTCCGTGCCCGCGTCGAGCTCGGCCAGCGACACCATGCCCTCGTCGAGGAACGCCCCGGCGTCCGCCTTCTCGCCCAGCTCCTCCAGCCCCGGGATCGGGTTGCCGTAGGGCGACTCGGTGGGGTGGCGCAGCAGCTCCAGGACGCGGCGCTCCACCGCCTCGCTCATCACGTGCTCCCAGCGGCAGGCCTCGGCGTGGACCTGCTCCCACTCCAGGCCGATGACGTCGACCAGGAGGCATTCGGCCAGCCGGTGCTTGCGCATCACGCGCGTGGCCAGGCGGCGGCCCTCCTCGGTGAGCTCCAGGTGGCGGTCACCCGCGACCTGGACCAGGCCGTCGCGCTCCATGCGGGCGACGGTCTGGCTGACCGTCGGGCCGCTCTGGTCGAGCCGCTCGGCGATGCGGGCGCGCATGGGCACCACACCCTCCTCTTCCAGCTCGAGGATGGTGCGGAGATACATCTCCGTGGTGTCGATCAGTCCGGACATTCATGCCCCTCGATTCGTGCGCTGGCCCTGCCTCAATTCTTACGCATCCCGGTGACAACCGTGCCGCGTCGGGCCTGAGCCGGTGCGGTGGGCGGTATTGACAGAGCAATGGTCCAGACCGCAACGTGATCCGCGACACGGGGAGCGGCACGAGGAGAAGGAGCTCCGGAGCATGGGCGAGAGCGAGCTGGCCGGCCGGTTCTTCGACGCCGCCATCGGCCTCCTGCGGAAGGTGCGCGACGAGGAGGCGGAGAACATCGCCGCCGCCGGGACCACGATCGCCGACACCGTCGCCGCGGGCGGCCGGCTGTTCGCCTTCGGCGCCGGCCATTCGTCACTGGCCGCCCAGGACGTGGTCTACCGGGCCGGCGGGCTCGCCCTGGTGAACCTCCTCGCCGTGCCCGGCGTCGTCGGCGTCGACGTCATGCCCGCGACCCTCGGCTCCGCGCTGGAGCGGGTCGACGGCCTGGCGGGCGCGGTGCTCGACTCCTCGCCGGCCCGGTCCGGCGACGTACTGATCGTCGTCTCGCTGTCCGGCCGCAACGCGCTGCCCGTGGAGATGGCGATGAACGCCCGGGCCCTCGGCCTGAAGGTCATCGGCGTGACGTCGGTGGCGTACGCGCGGGAGACGAAGTCCCGGCACGTGTCGGGCACGTTCCTGAAGGACCACTGCGACGTCGTCCTGGACTCCAAGATCGCGGTGGGGGACGCGGAGCTCACCCACGACGGGGTGGCGGCACCGTTCGCCCCGGCGTCCACGGTGGTCACGAGCGCGCTGATGCAGGCGACGATGGCCGCCGCGACCGAGGCCCTGGTGGCGCGCGGCATCGAGCCCCCGCTGCTGCGCTCCGGCAACGTGGACGGCGGCCACGAGTGGAACGGCCGGGTCATGACCGAGTACGCGGACCGGATCTTCTTCCGTCACTGACGCCCGCCCCACCCGCACCCCGGCGCCGCCCCTCTCCGGGCCGGCCGCCCCTCAGCCGTCCTTCGCCCCCGCCAGGTCCACCGAGGCGGCCACCCGGGCGGCCACGCTCTCCGCGTACGTCGCGTCCGGGCGCTCGAAGGCGGGACGGGCCGGGGAGCGCAGGAACGTCAGCACGCCCAGGGTGCGGCCCCGGCTGCGCAGGACCGCGCACAGCGCGTGCGCCGCGTCCCCCGGCCACCGGCGATCCGCCGCCCAGGTCTCCGAGGACGCGCTCGCCCGCACCGAGCCCGCGCGGTCCACCGCCTGGAGGGCCGGATGACCCGGGCCGTACCGCACGGGGATGCCTCCCCCCTCCCGGGTGACGGGACCGGGCCCGCCGGACGGCGAGGCCGCCGCGCGCACCAGCCGGCCGTCGTCGCCCATCAGGTCCAGCACCACATGGTCGGCGAAGCCGGCGAGCGCGAAGTCCAGGTGGACGGCCGCCGCCTCCATCGGGTCCTCGCACTCCGCCGCCGCACAGCCCGCGCGGTGCAGCTGGCTGGCGCGGAACCGCATCCGGTCGCTCTGCTGCTCGGCGAGCTTCTCCTCCGTCACGTCGCGGAACAGCCAGCCGACGCCCAGCGGCACCGGCTCCTCCGCGAGCGGCGACGCCAGCCGTACGAACCCGCTGCGCCAGCAGCGCCTGCGCTCGCCCTCCGGCGTCCGCACCGTCACCCACAGCTCCACCAGCGCCCGCGGCGGGCCCTCCACGAGGACGTGCTGGAGCGCCCCCTCCAGCTCCTCCACGCCCTGGACCACGAGTTCGCCGAGCGGCCGCCCCAGCAGGGTCGCGCGCCCCGACCCGAAGGCCCGCGCCGCGTGGGCGTTCACCAGCGCGGGCCGCAGGTCGACGTCGACGAGCACGACGCCCCACGGCGCGTCCTCGAACAGCGCCTCGCTCAGCGCGATGGAGCGCTCCAGGTCGATCTGCGCGTGCACCTCGCTGAACGCGCAGTACACCCCGGCCGGCCGGCCGTCCGCGCCCCGCACGCCCGCCGACTGCGTCCGCACGAGCACCCGCCCGCCGTCCTTGCGCAGCAGCGCGAACTCGTGCACCTGCCGCCCGGCCGCCCGCATCGCTCCCATCAGCCGTGCCTGCACGTCGTCGGCGTCCTCGGCCCGCGCGGCCCACCCGCCGAGCCCGCGCCGCCCGACGGCCTCCTCGGGGGCCCAGCCGAGGATCCGCTCCGCCTCACGGTTCCAGTGGGTCACCACCCCGTCGGCGTCGAACGCGCAGAGCGCCGCGTCCATCCCGTCCAGCAACGCGGCGAGCAGATCCGAACCGCGTTCGCTCGCGGTCTCGCTCCTGGACGCACTCATCCCCGCACCCCCTGCAGGACGTGTACTCACGTGTGTTCACGTACCGGTCATTCAACTGGAACGTGACCCAGGACACAGCCGGTTCCGGAAAATGCGTTGTGCCGCCGCGGGCCGTCTTCCTAATCTGTGGGCACACAGGAAAGGAGGTGATCCGGAAGTGGTTTCTTTTCGGATGCGTGAGGTGACTGCGGGCTGACGCCTGCCGTCGCACTCTGTGCAAAGGCGGCAGGCCTCCTGCCGCAATCCCAAGCAGTCACCGGCCCGCGGGCTCGTCGGCACATCCGGCCGACCTCTCCGTCAGGAGGGACCAGAGCCCGCGGGTTTCCGCATGTCCGGGCCCGTCTCCCCGCACACCGGGCGGGTGCGCGGCCGGCCCGCATCTGAGTACCCGGCCGGGGGCGGCCTGAGTACGCGGCACGGTGCCGCCGGCCCGGTCCGGCCCGCAGCATGGGGGCATGACCGCACCCGGGACGACCCCCACCCCCTCGACACGACCCGTACGGATCTTCGCCGGGGCCGGGCTGCTGCTCCTCCCCGTCGCCCTCGTCGCCTGGGGCGTCATCGTGCTCGAGCAGGCCTACTCCGGGGACGGAGCGAGCGGCCCCCTGGGCGAACTGGCCCTCTGGTCCCTGGGCTTCTCCGGCCTCCTGGGCCTGTGGGCGCTGTCCCTCCCCCAGGACGCCGTCCGCCACGCCGTGCGCCGCGGAGCCGTGTGCGTCCAGTACGCGCTGGCCCTCGCCTGCCCGCTCCTGGCCGCCGTCGACTTCGCCTGACCGCGGGCGGGCCCTCACGCCCCGCGCCGGCTCAGGGCGACAGGCGCTCGATCCGCCAGGCGCCGCCCTCCCCGGTGTACCGGAGCCGGTCGTGCAGCCGGTTCTCGTGGCCCTGCCAGAACTCGACCGTCTCCGGGACGACCCGGAACCCGCCCCAGTGCGGCGGCACCGGGACCTGCTCGCCCTCCGGGTAGCGCGCCGCGAGCTCCTCGTACCGGGCCAGCAGCTCCGCCCGCGAGGCGATCACCGACGACTGTTCGCTGGCCCAGGCGCCCAGCTGCGAGCCGTGCGGGCGGGTGCGGAAGTACGCCGCGGTCTCGTCGCGGCCGACGCGCTCGGCGAGGCCCGTGACGATGACCTGGCGCGCCACCGGGTGCCACGGGAAGAGCAGCGAGACGTACGGGTTGGTCTCCAGCTCCATGCCCTTGCGGGAGCCGTAATTGGTGAAGAAGACGAATCCCCGCTCGTCGTAGTGCTTCAGCAGCACCGTGCGCGAGGAGGGCCGGCCGTCGGGGGAGGCCGTCGAGACGACCATGGCGTTCGGCTCGTGGATCACGCCGCCGGCCGCGACTTCCTTGAACCAGCGCGCGAACTGCTCCATCGGCTCGGCCGCGAGGTCCGCCTTCCGGAACAACGGCGTGCGGTACTGCTCGCGCATGTCGGCGGGATCGAGAGCTGCTGGGTCGAGAGCGTCTGTCACGAGGGCCATCCTGCCGTAGCACCCCAGTTTTCCCGGCACGGAGTGCCACTAATCCTCCCTGACCGGTTCGGCGCAGTGTGCCGGATGTCACGCTTCCCCGCATCGGGGGAACCCGACAGACTCATGCGCTGGGTCACTGTTCCCTCCCTACGACGGTGGCGGGATGACCACCGGCCGTACGGGGCATCACCGCACCACCCGAAGTACCGGAACGACACCGGAAGACACCCGACCTGTCGCACACCTCACGAGGAGCCGCCTGATGTCCGACTTCGTACCCGGACTCGAAGGAGTCGTCGCGTTCGAGACGGAGATCGCCGAACCGGACAAGGAAGGCGGCGCGCTGCGGTACCGCGGCGTCGACATCGAGGAACTGGTCGGTCACGTCTCCTTCGGCAACGTGTGGGGCCTGCTGGTCGACGGCGCGTTCAACCCCGGACTGCCGCCCGCCGAGCCGTTCCCGATCCCGGTGCACTCCGGTGACATCCGCGTCGACGTCCAGTCCGCGCTGGCCATGCTCGCCCCGGTGTGGGGCCTGCGGCCGCTGCTCGACATCGACGTCGAGCAGGCCCGCGACGACCTGGCCCGCGCCGCGGTGATGGCGCTGTCGTACGTCGCCCAGTCGGCGCGCGGGCAGGGCCTGCCGATGGTGCCGCAGAGCGAGATCGACAAGGCCCAGTCCGTCGTCGAGCGGTTCATGATCCGCTGGCGCGGCGAGCCGGACCCCAAGCACGTCAAGGCCGTCGACGCGTACTGGACGTCCGCCGCCGAGCACGGCATGAACGCCTCCACCTTCACCGCCCGCGTCATCGCCTCCACGGGCGCCGACGTCGCCGCCGCGCTGTCCGGCGCGGTCGGCGCCATGTCGGGCCCGCTGCACGGCGGCGCGCCGTCCCGCGTGCTGGGCATGATCGAGGAGATCGAGCGCACCGGTGACGCCACCGCGTACGTCAAGCAGGCCCTGGACAAGGGCGAGCGCCTGATGGGCTTCGGCCACCGCGTCTACCGCGCCGAGGACCCGCGCGCCCGCGTCCTGCGCCGCACCGCCAAGGAGCTCGGCGCGCCGCGCTTCGAGGTGGCGGAGGCCCTGGAGAAGGCCGCCCTGGAGGAGCTGCACGCCCGTCGCCCGGACCGCGTCCTGGCGACGAACGTCGAGTTCTGGGCGGCGATCGTGCTGGACTTCGCGGAGGTCCCGGCACACATGTTCACCTCCATGTTCACCTGCGCCCGCACGGCCGGCTGGAGCGCCCACATCCTGGAGCAGAAGCGCACCGGCCGCCTGGTCCGCCCCTCGGCCCGCTACGTGGGCCCCGGCTCGCGCAGCCCGCGCGAGATCGCCGGCTACGAGGACATCGCCGGCTGACGCCCGGACCGCCGGACACGGGAACGGCGCCGCACCCCGCGCGGGGTGCGGCGCCGTTCCCGTGTCCGGCGGCGGGGGTGACGGCTCAGCCCAGCGACTCGTCCAGCAGCGCCGCCCACTGCGCCACCACCCGGTCGCGCCGGGTGCGGTCGTCGGTGAGCAGGTTCGCCAGGCCGAGGCCGCGGGCCATGTCCAGCAGGCCCTGCACGGTTTCACGGACGCCCGGACGGGACTCGTCGGCGCCGAGCAGCTCCACCGCGATGCGGTGGGTCTCCCGGCCGACGCGCGCCTCCAGCTCGGTCACCCGGGGCCGCAGCTGCTCCTCGTTCGACGCGGCCACCCACAGGTGCAGCGCCGCCCGGAACAGCGGGCCCGTGTAGAGGTCGACCAGGGCCGCGACGACCGCCGCGCGGCTCTGCACGGGCAGGGCGCGCAGGGCCTGGGAGCGTTCCTCGGCGACGTACTCGACCGCCGCCGTGAACAGGTCCTCCCGGGTCGGGAAGTGGTGCTGCGCGGCGCCGCGCGACACCCCGGCGCGCTCGGCGACGACCGAGACCGTCGAGCCCGCCCAGCCGCGTTCCGCGAGGCAGGCCACGGCCGCCTCCAGCAGCCGCTGCCGGGTGGCCCGGCTGCGGTCCTGCTTCGGCGCCTTCGCGGCCGCGGCCCGCGCCGCGGCCGTCGAGGTCACAACACCCATGCAGCGTCCCGTCGCTCCAGAAAGGCGGTCATCCCCTCGCGGGCCTCCGCCGAGGCGAAGAGCGAGGCCGAGCGCTGGACGAGGTCCTCCGCGTCGCGCTCGAAGGTTTCCAGCACCCTAGCCGTGACCAGCCGCTTGGCCTCCGCCAGCCCCTGGGGCGACCCCTTGCGCAGCCCGTCCAGCACGGGCGCCAGAGCCGTGTCGACGTCGTCGCCGACCACCGTGACCAGCCCGATCCGGGCCGCCTCCGCCGCGTCGAACCGCTCACCGGTCAGGTAGTAGCGGCCCGCCCCGCGCGCGTCGAGGCGCGGCAGCAGGGTCAGCGAGATCACCGAGGGGGCCACGCCGATCCGGGCCTCGGTGAGCGCGAAGTCCGCGCCCTCCTGGGCCGCCACGATGTCGCACGCCCCGACGAGCCCCAGGCCGCCGGCCCGGACCTGCCCGGTCACCCGCGCCACCACCGGCTTGGGCAGTTCCACGACGGCCCGCAGCAGCGCCACGAAGGTGTACGGGCTGGGCGGTGCCTTCAGGTCCGCCCCCGCGCTGAACGTCGGCCCGGTGTGCGTGAGCACCACGGCGCGCACCGCCGGGTCCTTGCCGCAGCCGTCCAGCGCCTCGGCCAGCTCCCCGACGAGCCGCGCCGACAGGGCGTTGCGGTTGTCGGGGGAATCCAGCGTCAGGGTGGTGATGCCGCGCTCGTGCGCGGTGGTGACGAGGCCGGTCATGCGCCCTCCCGCTCCCTCAGTTCCCGCCGGAGGATCTTCCCCGAGGCTGCCCTGGGCACACCGCCGATGAACTCCACGCGCCGGATCTTCTTGTACGGGGCGACCTTCCCGGCCACGAAGGCCATGATGTCGTCGCCGCTCAGGCCGGTCGCGTCGGGCTGCCGTACGACGTACGCCTTGGGGACCTCGTTGCCGTCCTCGTCGTACACGCCGATCACCGCCGCGTCGGCGATGCCGTCGTGGGTCAGCAGCACGGCCTCCAGTTCGGCGGGGGCCACCTGGAACCCCTTGTACTTGATCAGTTCCTTGACCCGGTCGACGACGAACAGCCAGCCGTCGGCGTCGGTGTACCCGATGTCCCCGGTGTGCAGCCAGCCGTCCGGGTCGATCATCGCGGCGGTCTCCGAGGGGCGCCCCAGGTAGCCCTTCATCATCTGCGGCCCCCGGATGAGGATCTCGCCCTCCTGCCCCACGCCGAGGTCCTTGCCGGGCTGGTCGAGGGAGACGATCCGCATGTCCGTGCCCGGCAGCAGCTTGCCGACCGTGCCCGCCGGGGGGTCCTCGGCGGACAGCGGCACCACGTGCGTGCCGGGTGACAGCTCCGTCATCCCGTACGCCTGCCGCACCGGGGGCAGGCCGAGCCGCGCCGAGCACGCGCGGGCGAGGTGCGCGTCGAGCGGGGCGGCGGCGCTGACGATGTACTCCAGCGACGACAGGTCGTAACGGGCGACCGCCGGGTGTTTGGCGAGGGCCAGCACGATCGGCGGGGCGACGAACAGGCCGTTGATGCGGTGCTTCTCGATGGCCCCGAGGAACTGGTCGAGTTCGAAGCGCGGCAGCACGACGACGGTGGCCCCCAGCCGCAGCGGGGCGTTCATCAGCGCGGTGAGGCCGTAGATGTGGAAGAACGGCAGCACGGCGAGGATCCGGTCGCCCGGCCCCATCCGGATCAGCGGTTCGAGCTGGGCCAGGTTGGTGGCGATGGAGCGGTGCGTGAGCATGACGCCCTTGGGGACGCCGGTGGTGCCGGAGGAGTACGGCAGGACCGCGACGTCCTCGTCCGGGTCGATGGCGACGGCAGGCCCGGGCGCGGCCGGGCCGAGCATGTCGAGGATCGAGCGGTGGCCGTCGGCCTGGTCGCAGACGAAGATCTCCCGCACTCCGCCGACCAGTTCGGCGGCCCTTCGCGCCACCTCCAGCAGCGGCGAGACGGTGACGATCCAGCGGGCGGAGGAGTCGCGCAGCTGCTTGGCGAACTCCTCCGCCGTGGACAGCGGGTGGACGGTGGTGACGGCGGCGCCGGCGCGCGTCGCCGCGTAGAAGACGGCCGGGTAGACCACGGTGTTCGGGCTGTGCAGCGCCAGCACGTCCCCCTTGCGCAGCCCCGCCCCGGCGAGCGCGCCGGCGATGCGGCGGTGGTAGGTGTCGAGCTGGGTGTACGTGACGGTCAGCTCGCCGGCCCCGTCCACGAGGGCGACGGCGTCGCCGTAGGTGTCGGCCGCACGGCCCAGTACGGCGTCGTGGATGGGCAGGGAGAGGGCCGGGACGTCCGCGTACTCGCTGTGGAACACCATTGACGGCTCCTGTCGGTACGGCGGTACCGAGTACGGGCGTACTCAGTACGACTTGGGCAGGCCGAGCGTTTGGTGGGACACGTAGTTCAGAATCATTTCCCGGCTGACCGGAGCGATGCGTGCCACCCGGGACGCGGTGATGAGCGAGGCGAGGCCGAACTCGCGCGTGAGGCCGTTGCCGCCGAGCGTGTGGACGGACCGGTCGACGGCCTTCACGCACGCCTCGGCGGCGGCGTACTTGGCCATGTTGGCGGCCTCGCCCGCGCCCGTGTCGTCACCCGCGTCGTACAGGTGGGCCGCCTTCTGCATCATCAGGCGGGCCAGCTCCAGCTCGATGTGCGCCTGGGCGAGGGGGTGGGCGATGGCCTGGTGGGCGCCGATCGGGGCCTTCCAGACCTGGCGGTCCCTGGCGTAGGCGACGGCCTGCCCGAGCGCGTACCGGCCCATGCCGACGGCGAAGGCGGCGGTCATGATGCGTTCGGGGTTGAGCCCGGCGAACAGCTGCAGCAGCCCCGCGTCCTCCTCGCCCACGAGCGCGTCGGCGGGGAGCCGTACGTCGTCCAGCGTCAGCTCGAACTGCTTCTCGTGGGCGTGCAGTTCCATCTCGATCGGGCGCCGTCCGAAGCCCGGGGCGTCGCGGGGGACGACGAACAGGCACGGCTTGAGCTTGCCGGTGCGGGCGTCCTCCGTGCGGCCGACGACGAGGGTGGCGTCGGCGATGTCGACGCCGGAGACGAAGACCTTCCGGCCGGTCAGGGTCCAGCCGTCGTCCGTCCTGCGGGCCGTGGTGGTGATGCGGTGGGAGTTGGAGCCGGCGTCGGGTTCGGTGATGCCGAAGGCCATCGTGCGGGTGCCGTCGGCCAGGCCCGGCAGCCAGCGGTCCCGCTGCTCGGTGGTGCCGAACCGGGCGATGACCGTGCCGCAGATCGCCGGTGAGACCACCATCATCAGCAGCGGGCAGCCGGCCGCGCCCAGCTCCTCCAGCACGATGGACAGTTCGGCCATGCCGCCGCCCCCGCCGCCGTACTCCTCGGGGAGGTTCACGCCGAGGTAGCCGAGCTTGCCGGCCTCGGCCCACAGGGCGTCGCGGGAGGCGGTGTCGTGGGGGCGGCCGTGGCGCCGGCCGAGGGCGGCGACGGCGGTGCGCAGGGCGGACTGCTCTTCGCTCTCGATGACGGTGCTCATTCCTCTGTCTCCTCTTCCACGACGGCGAGCAGGGCACCGACCTCGACCTGGTGGCCGGGGGCGGCGTGGAGCGCGGCGAGCGTGCCGGAGGCGGGAGCGGTGACCCGGTGCTCCATCTTCATCGCCTCCAGCCAGACGAGCGGCTGCCCGGCGGCGACCCGGTCGCCGGGCGCCACGTCCGCGACGCGGACGACGGTGCCGGGCATGGGCGCGAGCAGCGAGCCGGGCGCGGTGCGCTCGGCGGGGTCGGTGAACCGGGGGTGTTCGGCCAGCCGGTGTGCGGTGCCCGGCGTGGTCACGTGGACGGTGCCGTCGCCGTACGCGGCGACCTCCCAGGCCCGTACGACGCCGTCGTCGGCGAGGCGGACGAGCTCGGGCGTCACGTCGACCACGTGCAGGTGCGGGTGGGACACGACGGTCCACCCGCCGCCGCGGGTGGACCGGTAGCGGACCTCGTGCCCGCCGTACCGGGCGCTCTGCGGCTGCGACGGCACGTTGCGGAAACCGCCGAAGCGGCCGCCGCGGCGTGCGGCGGCCGCGAGCGCGGCGGCGACGGCCGCCTCGGCCTCGCCGGGTGCGGGCGCGGTCAGCCCGTCGAGGTTCCGCTCGTAGAAGCCGGTGTCGAGCCGCCCGGCGGTGAAGTCGGGGTGCCGCAGCGACCGTACGAGCAGCTCCCGGTTGGTGACGGGCCCGTGCACCCGTGCCCGCGCGAGGGCGTGCGCCAGTTTCCGTACGGCTTCGTCCCGGGTGGGCGCGTGGGCGATCACCTTGGCGAGCATGGCGTCGTAGTGGACGCCGATGGTGTCGCCGGCGGCGTACCCGGCGTCGACCCGGAGCCCGGCGGGCAGCTCCAGGGCGTGCAGGACCCCCGTCTGGGGTGACCAGTCGCGGGCCGGGTCCTCCGCGTAGAGGCGTGCCTCCACGGCGTGGCCGGAGGCGGCCGGGGGTGCGGGCGGCAGTGCGGCGCCCTCGGCGACCCGGAGCTGGAGGGCCACCAGGTCCAGCCCGAAGACCGCTTCGGTGACGGGGTGCTCCACCTGGAGGCGGGTGTTCATCTCCAGGAAGTACGCCCGGTCGCCGGCGACCAGGAACTCGACGGTGCCCGCGCCCACGTATCCCACCGCCGTGGCGGCGGCCACGGCCGCGGTGTGCAGCGTCTCGCGCAGGGCCGGGGCCAGGCCGGGGGCCGGGGCCTCCTCGACGACCTTCTGGTGGCGCCGCTGGAGCGAGCAGTCCCGGGTGCCCAGCGCCCACACCGTGCCGTGCGCGTCGGCGAGGACCTGGACCTCGACGTGGCGGCCCCGCTCGACGTACGGCTCCGCGAACACCTCGCCGTCGCCGAACGCGGAGCGCGCCTCGGCCGTCGCCGCCGCCAGTTCGCCGGGCAGCGCGGCCAGGTCCCGTACGACCCGCATGCCCCGCCCGCCGCCGCCCGCCGCCGCCTTCAGCAGCAGGGGCAGGTCGGACGGGGTGGCCGTGGCGGGGTCGACGGGGTCCAGCAGGGGGACGCCCGCCGCCGCCATCAGCTCCTTGGCCCGCGTCTTGGACGCCATCGCCTCGATCGCCTTGGGCGGTGGCCCGATCCAGGTGAGCCCGGCGTCGGTGACGGCCCGCGCGAAGTCGGCGTTCTCGGACAGGAAGCCGTACCCGGGGTGCACCGCGTCCGCGCCCGCGGCGAGCGCGGCCCGCACGATCAGGTCGCCGCGCAGGTAGGTGTCGGCGGGCGCGGCGCCCGGGAGCCGTACGGCCGCGTCGGCCTCGCGGACGTGCAGGGCGCCCGCGTCGGGGTCGGAGTGCACCGCCACCGTGTCGATGCCGAGCGACCGGCAGGTGCGGAAGACGCGGCAGGCGATCTCGGCCCGGTTGGCGACAAGGACGGAAGTGATCATGGAAGGGTCCTCACATCCGGAAGACGCCGAAGCCGCCGCGCGCGCCTTCGACCGGGGCGGTGTGGATCGCCGAGAGGCACAGGCCGAGGACGGTGCGGGTGTCGCGCGGGTCGATGACCCCGTCGTCGTACAGCCGCCCCGACAGGAACACCGGCAGCGACTCGGCCTCGATCTGCTGCTCGACCATGGCGCGCAGCGCGGCGTCGCCCTCCTCGTCGTACGGCTGCCCCTTGGCGGCGGCCGAGGCGCGGGCGACGATCGACAGGACGCCGGCGAGCTGCTGCGGGCCCATGACGGCGGACTTGGCGCCGGGCCAGGCGAACAGGAAGCGCGGGTCGTAGGCCCGGCCGCACATGCCGTAGTGGCCGGCGCCGTACGAGGCGCCCATGAGCACGGACAGGTGCGGCACCTTCGAGTTGGACACCGCGTTGATCATCATCGCGCCGTGCTTGATGATGCCGCCCTGTTCGTACTCCCTGCCGACCATGTAGCCGGTGGTGTTGTGCAGGAACAGCAGCGGGATGTCCCGCTGGTTCGCCAGCTGGATGAACTGGGCGGCCTTCTGCGACTCGGCGGAGAACAGCACCCCTTGGGCGTTGGCGAGGATCCCGACCGGATAGCCGTGCAGGCGCGCCCAGCCCGTCGCGAGGGACGGCCCGTACAGCGGCTTGAACTCGTCGAAGTCCGAGCCGTCGACGATCCGGGCGACGACCTCGCGCGGGTCGAAGGGGGTCCGCAGGTCACCGGGGACGATCCCGAGGAGCTCCTCCGGGTCGTACTTCGGTGGTTCGGCGGGGCCCGGATCAGGGTGCGCCTTGCGGTGGTTGAGGCGGGCGACGATCCTCCGGGCCTGGCGCAGCGCGTCGGCCTCGTCGAGCGCGTAGTGGTCGGCGAGCCCGGACACGCGCGCGTGCATCTCGGCGCCGCCGAGCGACTCGTCGTCGCTCTCCTCGCCGGTGGCCATCCTCACCAGCGGCGGTCCGCCGAGGAAGACCTTCGACCGCTCCTTGATCATCACGGTGTGGTCGGACATGCCCGGGACGTACGCCCCGCCCGCCGTGGAGTTGCCGAAGACCACGGCGATCGTGGGGATCCCGGCGGCGGACAGCCGGGTGAGGTCGCGGAACAGCGCCCCGCCGGGGATGAAGATCTCCTTCTGCGAGGGCAGGTCGGCACCGCCGGACTCGACCAGGCTGATGCAGGGCAGCCGGTTGGCGTACGCGATCTCGTTGGCGCGCAGGGCCTTCTTCAGCGTCCAGGGGTTGGAGGCGCCGCCGCGCACGGTGGGGTCGTTGGCGGTGATCAGGCATTCGACGCCCTCGACGACGCCGATGCCGGTGACGAGCGACGCGCCGACCGGGTAGTCGCTGCCCCAGGCGGCGAGCGGCGACAGCTCCAGGAACGGCGCGTCGGGGTCGAGGAGCAGTTCGATGCGCTCGCGGGCGAGCAGCTTGCCGCGCCCGCGGTGGCGGTCGGTGTACTTCGCGCCACCGCCCGCCAGGGCCTTGGCGTGTTCGGCGTCGAGCGCGGCGAGCTTGGCGAGCATGGCCTCGCGGTGGGCCGCGTAGTCGGCGCCGGCGGTGTCGAGGGCCGAGGCGAGCACGGTCACAGCAGGACCTCCGGGATGTCGAGGTGGCGGGCGCGCAGCCATTCGCCGAGGGCCTTGGCCTGGGGGTCGAAGCGGGCCTGGGCCGCGACGCCCTCGCCGAGCAGGCCGGTCACCACGAAGTTCAGCGCGCGCAGGTTCGGCAGGACGTGCCGGACGACCGGCAGGTCCCGGGTCTCGGGCAGCAGCTCGCGCAGCCGGTCGGTGGTCAGCGCGTGGGCGAGCCAGCGCCACGCCTCCTCGGACCGGGCCCACACGCCCACGTTGGCGTCGCCGCCCTTGTCGCCGCTGCGGGCCCCGGCGACCAGGCCGAGCGGCGCGCCGCGTACCGGCCCCTCGGGCAGCGGCTCGGGCAGCGGCGGCTGCGGTACGGGGTGCAGGGCGCGGGTCCGCGCGGGCGGGGCGAGCACCACCGGCTCGCCGTCGGGGAGCACCGCGGTGTGCGTGACCGCGCCCGCGTCGACGTACTCCGCCTCGAAGACGCCGTACGGCGTGCCCTTGCCCGGCGGCGCGGTGACGTGGAAGCCGGGGTAACTGCCGAGGGCCAGCTCGATCGCGGCGCCGCTGACCGCCCGGCCCACCACCTCCGGGTCCGGGTCGCGCACCACGAGCCGCAGCAGCGCGCTGGCGGTCTCCTCGGTGGCGGCGTCGGGCCGGTCGGTGCGGGCGAGCTCCCAGCGCACGTGCGCCGGGCGGCGGCCCGCGCGGGCGAAGGCGTCGTCCAGCTGTTCGCGCACGAGTGCCGCCTTGGCCTCGATGTCGAGTCCGGTCAGGACGAAGACGACCTCGTTGCGCCAGCCGCCGAGCCGGTTGAGCCCGGCCTTCAGCGTGGGGGGCGGCGCCTCGCCCCGTACGCCGGAGATCCGCACCCGGTCCGGTCCGTCCGGCGCCAGGGCGGCGGTGTCCAGCCGCGCGGTCACGTCGGGCCCGGCGTACCGCGCGCCGGCCGTCTCGTACAGCAGCTGCGCGGTGACCGTGCCGGTGTCCACGACGCCGCCGGTGCCGGGGTGCTTGGTGATGACGCACGAACCGTCCTCGTGCAGTTCGGCCAGGGGGAAGCCGGGCCTGCGGACGTCGTGGCGGGTGAAGAAGGCGTAGTTGCCGCCGGTCGCCTGCGTCCCGCACTCCAGGACGTGTCCGGTGACGACCGCGCCCGCGAGCCGGTCGTACTCCTCGGGGCCCCACCCGAACCACCACGCCGCCGGGCCGCTGACGAGCGCCGCGTCCGTGACGCGCCCGGTCACCACCACGTCGGCGCCGGCGCGCAGGCAGGCGGTGATGCCGGCGCCGCCCAGGTAGGCGTGGGCGGCCAGCACACCCTCGCGGGCGGGCAGCCGGTCGCCCTCGACGTGCGCGACGCGCACCGGCAGGCCGAGCCGTCCTGCCAGCGCGCGCAGGGCGTCGGCGAGACCGGCCGGGTCGAGGCCCCCGGCGTTGGTCACGATCCTCACCCCGCGTTCACGGGCGAGGCCGAGGCCCTCCTCCATCTGGCGCAGGAAGGTCCTGGCGTACCCCAGTCGCGGGTCCTTCATCCGGTCGCGGGCGAGGATCAGCATGGTGAGCTCGGCGAGGTAGTCGCCGGTCAGGACGTCGAGTTCGCCTCCGGTGAGCATCTCCCGCACGGCGTCGAAGCGGTCGCCGTAGAAGCCGGAGGCGTTGCCGATGCGCAGCGGCCGCCTCACGCGGCCCCCCGCGGCGCGCGGCCCGGGCCGGGCGGTCCGGCGAACGCCTGGGCGATGTCCAGCCACCGGTCCGCGTCGGCGCCCTCGGCCCGCACCGCCAGGTCGGCGCGGTGCGCCCGCTGGGTGACGAGCAGGCAGAAGTCCAGGGCCGGTCCGGTCACGCGCTGCGCCGCGTCCTCGGGCCCGTACGCCCACGGGGTCCCGTCGGGCGCGGTGAGCTCCACGCGGAAGGGTTCGGCGGGTGCCGTCAGGCCGCGCACCGCGTGGGCGTGGTCCCGCGCCCGGATGCCGATCCAGGCGACGTGCCGCAGCCGGGCGGTCGGGGTGCGTACGGCTCCGAGGGCGTCGGCGACGTCCTGGCCGTGTGCCCAGGTCTCCATCAGCCGGGCGGTCGCCATGGAGGCGGCGCTCATGGGTGGCCCGTACCAGGGGAGGCGGGCCCCGGCGGGGGCGGCGGCCAGGGCCTGCCGCAGGCGCTCGCGGCCGTCGCGCCAGCGTGCGAGGAGTTCGCCGGGCGGTGCGGCGGCGACCTTTGCGGCTCCTTCGTCGACGAAGGTGCCGGGGGCGTCCAGCGCTTCGGTGACGTGGGCGGCGAAGCCCTCCGGGTCGGTGGCGGCGAGCAGGGCCGCGTCGTCGGTCCATGCGAGGTGGGCGATCTGGTGGGCGACCGTCCAGCCGGGCGCGGGAGTGGGCGTGGCCCACCGCTCCGGGCTCAGGTCCGCGACCAGCCGGTCGAGCTCCTCGCTCTCGTCGCGCAGATCATCCAGCAGGGCATCGGACACGGAGCGCTCCCTCCGGGGCACGGACACGGCAGTGCGTGCCCCGGAGCATGGCAGCGCCCGGAGAAACAAGCAAGCGTGCTTGCTTTACTTTTTGGCGTCCGGCGCGGCCCCCGGGGCCGCCTGCGAGCGCACCGCGCCCATGCTCGCCGCGATGACCAGCGCGATCGCCAACGCATCGACGAAGGACAGGGCTTGGCGCAGCAGGAAGAAGCCGGCCGCCGCCGCGATCGCCGGCTCCAGGCTCATCAGGATCGCGAAGGTGGGCGCGGGCAGCCGGCGCAGCGCGAGCAGTTCGAGGGTGTACGGCAGGACGGACGACAGCAGGGCGACCCCGAGGGCGAGTCCGAGCGTCGAGGGCACGAGCAGCTTGGACCCGGCCTCCGCGATGCCCAGCGGCAGCGTGAGGACCGCGCCCACGGCCATCGCCAGCGCCAGCCCGTCGGCCTGCGGGAAGCGCCGCCCGGTGCGCGCGCTGAAGACGATGTACCCGGCCCACATCGCACCGGCCGACAGCGCGAAGGCCGCGCCCACCGGATCGAGCCGGTCGAACCCGCCCCCGCCGAGCAGCGCCACGCCGGCCAGCGCGAGCCCGGCCCAGACCAGGCTGACCAGCCGGCGCGAGGCGATCACCGACAGGGTGAGCGGTCCGAGCACCTCCAGGGTGACGGCCACGCCGAGCGGAATGCGGTCGGCGGCCTGGTAGAAGAGCACGTTCATCGCGGCCATCACGGCGCCGAAGGCGGCGACCGTGCCCCAGTCGGCGCGCGTGTGCCCGCGCAGCCGGGGCCGGCAGACCGCCAGCAGCACGACGGCGGAGAGGACCAGCCGCAGCGTGACGACGCCGAGCGCCCCCGCCCGGGGCATGAGCATGACCGCGATGGCCGCCCCGAACTGCACGGACATCCCGCCCGCGACGACCAGCGCCACGGGCCCGAGCGCCCCGCGCCGCAGGACACCGCCCCGCGGGGGCGCGGCGGCGGGATGCGCGGCGGCGGTCTCGGGCAGCGCGACGGCGGCGGCGTCCGCGCCCCGGGCGGCGGCGTCCGTACGGGCGGTGTCGTTCACCGGGCGACCCTCATGACTTCCGTGAGCAGCGAGTGCATTGCATTGAACTTGAAGTCAAATGTACTGCACCGTGGCCGGTGCCTTCCAGACGGCCGCACCGTGGCCCGCACCTCCACCGTAGGCGCGCCGCCCGCCGCCCACGAGTGCCCCGCCCCGGCCGCCGTCAACGCCGTGACCGGCTCCTCCGCCCCGCCGCCGCCGACCACCGGACCGCCTGCCGGACCGCCCGCGGCGGGGCCGGCGGCGTCTCATCGCGACGTCTCACCCGACGGACACGCCCTTCGGTCCGGCCCCCGAGCGGCTAGGCTCCGGCCCGTGGCTGAGATCCAGATTCCCACCGACATCAAGCCCGCCGACGGCCGTTTCGGCGCGGGCCCCTCCAAGGTGCGTACGGAGGCGCTGGACGCCCTGGCCGCCACCGGCACGTCCCTTCTCGGTACGTCGCACCGCCAGGCACCGGTCAAGAACCTGGTCGGCGAGGTCCGCGAGGGCGTACGCGCGCTCTTCTCGCTGCCCGACGGGTACGAGGTGATCCTGGGCAACGGCGGCTCCACCGCCTTCTGGGACATCGCGACCCACGGGCTCATCGAGTCGAAGTCGCAGCACCTGACCTTCGGCGAGTTCTCGTCCAAGTTCGCGAAGGCGGCCAAGCTGGCCCCGTGGCTGGAGGAGCCGACCGTGATCTCCTCCGACCCGGGCACGCACCCGGAGCCGCGCGCGGAGGCCGGCACCGACGTCTACGCCTTCACCCACAACGAGACCTCCACCGGTGTCGCCGCCCCGGTCAAGCGCGTCGAGGGCGCGGACGAGGGCGCGCTGGTCCTGGTCGACGCGACCTCCGGCGCGGGCGGCCTGCCGGTCGACGTCACCGAGTCCGACGTCTACTACTTCGCCCCGCAGAAGTCCTTCGCCTCGGACGGCGGCCTGTGGATCGGCGTGTTCTCCCCGGCGGCGCTGGAGCGCGCACAGCGGGTGCACGCCTCGGGCCGCCACATCCCGGAGTTCTTCTCCCTGCCGACGGCGATCGACAACTCGCTGAAGAACCAGACGTACAACACCCCGGCCCTCGCCACCCTCTTCCTGCTCAACGAGCAGCTGAAGTGGATCAACGGCCAGGGCGGCCTGGACTGGTCGGTGCGCCGCACCGCCACCTCCGCGCGCACGCTGTACGGCTGGGCCGAGGAGTCCAAGTACGCCACGCCGTTCGTCTCCGACCCGGCGAAGCGTTCGCAGGTCATCGGCACCATCGACTTCTCGGACGAGGTCGACGCGGCGGCCGTCGCCAAGGTGCTGCGCGCCAACGGGATCGTGGACACCGAGCCGTACCGCAAGCTCGGCCGCAACCAGCTGCGGATCGCGATGTTCCCGGCGGTCGAGCCGTCCGACGTCGAGGCGCTGACCAAGTGCATCGACCACGTCATCGAGAAGCTCTGACCCCCCGCACGGCCCGGACGCACGGTCCGGGGCGTGCCCCGCAGGCATGAGGCACGACCAGGGCCCGGCGCGCAGGCGCCGGGCCCTTTCGTATACGTCCCCACCGCCCGGCACACGCGGCCGATAACCGCTCTATCGGCCCCCGGTACCCGTCCTTACCATCCGTAGCGCGCAGCCGGCATGCGCACACCATCCACGGTTGGACCCCCCACTTCGACCGCCAGGCAACCGATCGGAGACCCATGCCCAGAGCAACCCGTACCGGCGCCGTCATCGGCGCGGCCGCGGCGTTAGTCGCCTCGATCGCCCTGTCCCCCGGCGCCTCCGCGGCCACCACCGGCGGCATCGTCGCCCCGCCCGACAAGATCGTCATCGAGATCGCGACCGTCAACGGATCCGGCTGCCCGCTGGGCACCGCCGCCGTCGCCGTCGCCCCCGACAACACGGCCTTCACCGTCACCTACAGCGACTACCTCGCCCAGGTGGGCGTGGGCGCCGAGCCGACCGACTTCCGCAAGAACTGCCAGCTCAACCTGGTCGTGCACGTCCCGCAAGGCTTCACCTACGCCGTCGCCAGCGCCGACTACCGCGGCTACGCCCACCTGGAGCCGGGCGCCTCGGCGGTCCAGCGGGCGTCGTACTACTTCCAGGGCTCGCCCGACACCGCCACCAGGACCCACCCCTACAAGGGCCCGTACGACAACAACTGGCAGGCGACCGACTCCACCGACTGGGGGCAGCTCGTCTGGGCGCCCTGCGGCGTGAAGCGCAACTTCAACATCAACACCGAGCTGCGGGTCAACGCGGGCACCTCGGACACCTCGAAGACCAACAGCTTCATCGCGATGGACTCCACCGACGGTGACATCAAGACGGTGTACCGCCTGGCCTGGAAGGAGTGCCCGGCGTAGGCCGTCCCGTGACCGGGCGGGCCCGCGCCCCCTCCGCGGGCCCGCCCTCGCGGCCCTACCGGCTCAGCCGCTGGAACCGCCGCACCGCCAGCGGCACGAACACCGCCGTGAGCACGAGCGGCCACACCACCGCCATCAGCAGCGCGTGCTCCTGGATCCAGCTCCCGTCACTCCCCACCGGATTGCCGAACAGCTCGCGGGTCGCCGCCGCCGTCGAGGAGATCGGGTTCCACGCGGCGAGCGTGCCCAGCCAGCCGGGCATCGTGCCGGGCTGGACGAAGACGCTGGAGATCATGGTCAGCGGGAACGCCACCGCGAAG
This sequence comes from Streptomyces sp. NRRL S-118, assembly GCF_000716335.1. Classification (GTDB taxonomy): domain Bacteria; phylum Actinomycetota; class Actinomycetes; order Streptomycetales; family Streptomycetaceae; genus Streptomyces. Next base: position 145,667 of record NZ_KL591006.1, read on the forward strand.
AGCCCGCCGGCCGCCTCGGGGTCCGGCACCAGCAGCCCGAGCCAGATGCCCACCCAGGTCAGGCAGTAGCGCAGGAGCAGCAGCAGCCCGAAGGCGCCCGCCGTCGCGAGGAACCCGCCGTCGGAGCGCCAGCCCATCGCGAACGCCGTCCCCGCGAGGATCGTCAGCTCGGCGCAGGCCACGATCACATCGGTCACCCCGCGCCCGGTGACCACCGCGGACGGCGCCATGGGCATCGAGCGGAACCGGTCGATGACACCCTTGTTGGCGTCGGTGACCACGGCCGTCGCCGTGTTGATGAAGCCGAACGCCATCGTCATCACGAACATGCCCGGCATGAGGAAGTCCCGGTAGTCCGAGGCCCCGCCGCCGCCCGGCGGCTTCATCGCGCCACCGAAGACGTACCCGTACAGCAGCACCGACAGGATCGGGAAGCCGAGCTGCCAGGCGATGTAGACGGGTTTGCGCCGGTAGTGCGTCAGTTGGCGACGGACGATGTTCCAGCAGTCGGCCACCGCCCAGTAGGCCCGCCCGCGGCCCGCGATCGGTTCCAGGGTCTCCCCGCCCAGGGCGCCCGGGCTCAGCGCGTCCGCGCTCATGCCGCCGCCACCTCCTTCTCCTTGGTCTCCTTCTCCGCCGCGTCCGGCTCCGTGCCGCCGCTGCCGTCGCCCTCGGTCGCGTGACCGGTCAGGCGCAGGAACACGTCGTCCAGGCTCGGCCGGCGCAGTCCGATGTCCTCGACGGCGATCCCCTCGTCCTGGAGCGTCCTGGCCACCTCCGTGAGCGCCGCGACCCGGTCGCTGACCGGCGCGTGGACGCGGCGCTCGGCAGCGGCGACCCGCGGCTCGCCGTTGCACACGCGGGCGACGGTCCGGGCGACGCGCGGCAGGTCGCCGGCCTCGGCGGCGACGACCTCGATACGGTCCCCGCCGACGCGGTCCTTCAGCGCCTCGGGGGTGTCGTCGGCGATGGCCCGGCCGCGGTCGATGACGGTGACGTGCGAGGCCAGCCGGTCGGCCTCCTCCAGGTACTGCGTGGTCAGCAGGACGGTCGTACCGCCCGCGACCAGGTCCCGCACCGCGTCCCACACCTCGCCCCGCCCGCGCGGGTCGAGTCCGGTCGTCGGTTCGTCCAGGAACAGCACCCGGGGTGCCAGGATCATGGAGGCGGCCAGGTCCAGGCGCCGGCGCATGCCGCCGCTGTACCCCTCGACGCCCTTGTCGGCGGCCTCCACCAGGCCGAACCGCTCCAGCAGTTCGTCGGCGCGCAGGCGCGCCCGCCGGCCGCCCAGGTGGAACAGCCGCCCGAACATCTCCAGGTTCTGCCGGCCGGTGAGGACCTCGTCGACCGCGGCGTACTGCCCGGTGAGACCGATCAGCCCCCGGACCCGGCGCGGCTCGCGCGCCACGTCGACCCCCGCGACCTCGGCGCGGCCGCCGTCGAACCGGCGGAGCGTGGCCAGCACCCGCACGGCGGTGGTCTTGCCGGCTCCGTTGGGGCCGAGCAGCCCGTGGACGGTCCCGGCGCGGACGGCGAGGTCGAACCCGTCCAGCGCCCGCTTCTCCCCGTACCGCTTCTCCAGGCCCTCGGCCCGTACCGCCCAGTCGTCCATGCCGCCCTCCCACTGAAACTGAGTACACCGTACCCAAGTGAGCGTACAGCGTACTCAGTTTTTGTCCAGCGGATTACGGCGACGACTACGCTGACGCCATGGCCAGCAGCGACAAGACGACGGTGAACACCGGCAGCGGCGACATCGTGCGCAGCCTGGAGCTGCTGTGGGGGACCGGCGAGCCGCCTTCCCGGGGCCCGAAACGCGGCCTCACCCTCGCCCGGATCGTCACCGCCGCGGTCGAGGTCGCCGACGCCGAAGGCCTGGGCGCCGTCTCGATGCGCCGCCTCTCCACCGAACTGGGCGTGGGCACGATGTCGCTCTACCGGTACGTCCCCGGCAAGGCCGAGCTGCTCGACCTGATGCTCGACCACGTCCAGCGGCCGCCGCTCGAACCGGGCGCGCCCCTCCCGTGCGACTGGCACACGGCCGTGGAGGCCATCGCCCGCGCCCAGCTCGACCAGTACCGCCGCCACCCCTGGCTGCTCAAGGTCAACCAGACCCGCACGGTCCTCGGCCCGAGCGCCCTGCGCGGCCTGGAGCTGGCCCTGGCGGGACTCAGGGGGATGGGCCTGAGCGATCCCGAGACCATCTCGGTGCTCATCGCCGTCCAGAGCTTCGTCACCGGCATCGCGCGCATGGAGGCCGAGGCGGTCGAGGCCGCGAAGGAGACGGGCGTCAGCGACGCGGAGTTCTGGAAGCGGCAGGAGCCCTTCCTCGTCCGCGCCCTGGAGACCGGCGACTACCCCCTGATGGCGGGGCTCGCCGAGGACACCTTCACGGCCGACTTCGACCACTTCGCCTTCGGCCTGCGCGCCCTGATCGGCGGCTTCGAGACCCTGGTCGCCCGGCGCGCCGGCGCGACCGCCGCGCAGGCCCCCGCGCCCCGAACCCCGGGCACGCCCGCAGACACGGAACGGGACGGCCCCGGGGGACGACGCGGCGGCCGATAGCGCTCGGCGCGTGATCCGGAACGCGCAGCGGGTCCCGGCGTGACGCCGGGACCCGGCGCCGGACACGCGGTCAGGTGCAGCAGTCGCAGCCGGGGCGGCAGCCACAGGCGTCCGTCCCGGTGCCGGCGGCCGAGGCCGCGCCGGCCGCGGCCGCAACGGCCGGGGGCGCGCAGCACCCTTTGCCCTGCCAGGCGTCGCGGCCTTCCTTGACGGCGATCGCGGCGATGACGAGGGCGGCGAGGGGGTCGGCCCAGGACCAGCCGAGAGTGGCGTTGAGAACCAGGCCGAGCAGGAGCACGGCCGACAGGTACGTGCACAGCAGGGTCTGCTGGGAGTCGGCGACGGCACTGGCCGAGCCCAGTTCACTGCCGGCGCGGCGCTGGGCGGCGGACAGGAACGGCATGACGGCGAGGGAGAGGGCGGCGATGACGATGCCGGGAACGGATCGTTCGGCCTCGCCGGTGCCGGTCAGCGCCCGGACGGCGTCGGTGGCGACGTACGCGGCGAGCGCGAGGAAGGAGACGGCGATGATCCGCAGTGCGCGCCGCTCGCGCGCCTCGCGGACGGCGTGGTCGCGCGCGGAGAACTGCCAGGCGACCGCGGCGGCGGAGGAGACCTCGATGACGGAGTCGAGGCCGAAGCCGATGAGGGCGGTGGAGGAGGCGCGGGTGCCGGCGACGAGGGCGACGATCGCCTCGATGACGTTGTAGGTGATGGTGGCCGCCACGAGCAGGCGTATCCGGCGGATGAGTGCCTCGCGGCGGGCCGGGGAGGGGCCGAGGGGCATGGGGTTCCCGGCGGTCATCAGCAACATCCCATCCCGCCGGCGTCCGGACAGGTGCGGTCGGTCTCCACGGCGACGACGGCGGTGCGCAGGTCGTCGAGGGCGCGGCCGAGGCGTTCGTCGGCGAGTTCGTAGCGGGTGCGGCGGCCGTCGGGCACGGTGACGACCAGCCCGCAGTCGCGCAGACATGCCAGGTGGTTGGAGAGCCGGGTACGGGAGACGCCGAGTACGTCGGCGAGGTCGGCGGGGTAGGCGGGGGCGTCGCGCAGCGCGAGCAGGATCCGGCAGCGGATCGGATCGGCGAGCGCGCGGCCGAACCGGGCCAGCACCTCGATGTCGGAGGCAGCAGTCAGCACTCCACGAGAGTACAGGCAAACCTGAATCCAGGAAATCCTGAACCGTCGGAGGCTCGGCCCCGGGTCCCGGGTCGCGGCGCCGGAAGCCGTGCAGAGGCTTGTGACCGGTATTCAGCCGCAGGTGTGCCGGCGGAGGTGCCTCACCCCGGGGAGGCGGAACCGGGAGTGCGCGGACCGGCTCGCCCTGCCCGGCGCGTCAGGAACGCCCGGTGCCCGCCGTCTCGTCGGTCCACGCGGCCTCGTCGGTCCACGTGGCCTCGAAGTACCGGACGCGGTCGTCCTGCCCGGCCGGCCGCATGCCGGCCGCCGTCATGACGCGCTGCGACGCGACGTTGTCGAGGTCGGCGTCGCCCTTCACCCGGGTGACACCGCGTGCCCGCGCGAACAGCAGCAGTTCCCGCAGGGCTTCGGAGGCGTACCCCCGCCCCCGCACCGACGGGATGAGGCCGTAGCCGATCGTGACACCGCCCTCCTCGTCCGGGGGCCCGTGGAAACCGATGCCACCGATCGCCAGCCCGTCCTCGCGGCGGCGGATCTCGTAATTGCCGAACGGCCGCGGATCGCCGGTGCTCGCGCAGGTGCTCAGGAAGCGCCCGGCGGCGGACACGTCACCGTCGGTGGGATATCCCGGCGCCCACCGGTCACCGTCGCCCGGCGCGCCGGCCACCACCCGCCCGGCTTCGCCGACGGTCATCGGATGCAGCACGAGCCGCGTGGTCACCAGATCGCCCATGGCAGGGAGGAGTATCACGCGCCACCACCGCACCGCACGCGCTTATTGCGCTCCTCAACCGCTCCGCGCGCCCCGCCTCAGCCGCTTCCACCCCAGGTACAGCACCGCCGCGCCGCCCAGCACCAGCGCCCCGACCGTCGCGTTCCCGCCACCCCCGTCGCCGCCGTCACCCTTGCCCCCGCGGCCCGCGGTGTCACCTCCGCCGGGCTCGCCGCCCGCCGGGGACGGCGTCCGCGACCGGGCGGGCGCGTCCTCGACCGCCACGCTCACGACCCCGCTGCGCTCCCCCTCCGAGCCGAACAGCATCGCCGAGCCGTCCGGTGTGTACGTCACCGACTCCGACTGCCCCTGGAACGGCGCGTTCACCGGCTCGTGCCGGCCGAGCCGCCCGTCCTCCCACGCGTACACCCGGGCGCTGAAGTAGCCGCGCAGCACCAGCCGCGTCCCGTCGGGCGAGAACGCGCCGTCCGTCACCCACGGCACCTCGCCGACGCGCCGGAACACGTTCGCGCCGCCCGCCGACAGCCGCGCGGGCCCCTCGTACAGCCCGCCCCCGTCCTCGTTCTTCGACGCGATGTACACCCGGCCCGTCCTCGGGTGCACCATCAGCGCCTCGGCGTTGCGCGGCCCGTCCGCGTACCGCACCACGTGCTGGGTGGCGTCCACCGTCTGGTCGCGCAGCCGCTCCGGCTCGCGGAAGCGGTAGATCCACACGTGGTCCCACGACCCGTCGAGGTTGTCCCCGATGTCCCCGACGTACACCGCGCCGTCCGGCCCGACCGAGATCGCCTCCATGTCGCGCGGCGTGCCGACCCCGCGCAGGGTTACCGTCGCCACCGTCCTTCCGGTGCGCGAGTCGACCGCGAACACCCGCGGCCCGTCCTGGTCGTTGTGCGTCCAGTAGACGCCCGGGTGGGCGCGGCTGGCGGCGAGACCGCTGGACTCGGTGATCCTGCCGTCCTCCAGGGTGAACCCGCCGTCCTCGGCCGCCGCCGGAGCCGCCGCGGACACCACACCCGCCACCACCAGGGCCGCCGCCCCCAGAGCCGTACGCCACGAAGCCATGCCCCCAGTGTCCATGGTCACATCGCACACCACCGTCCCGGTCGGGGATGATGGCCCCCATGCGCTTCATGTTCGTCGGCGACAGCCAAACCATCGGGCGCGCCGGCGACTACACCTGGCGCTACCGCATGTGGCAGCACCTCAACGCGACGTACGGCGGCCCGTACCGCATCGTCGGCCCCCGCACCGAGCTGTACGACACCACCGCCGACGCGCCCGTCTCCCACGACTACGGCGACCCGGACTTCCCCGACAGGGCGCGCCGCCACCTCGCCGGCTGGGGCGAGGGCTGGCTGCACATGGCGCCGCTGATCCGCGAGACGGTCGCCGCGACGAAGGCCGACGTCCTCCTGGTCGCCCTCGGGCTGATCGACCTCGGCTTCTACACCAACAGCGACCAGACCGCCGAGAACGCCCGCGCCTTCATCCGCGAGGCCCGCGCCGCCAATCCGCACGTCCGCGCCGTGCTGCTGCCCGTCATACCCAACGTCCGCGCCCGCGACGAGCCCGCCTTCGCCGCCGAGTGCGCCCGCTTCAACGAACTGCTGGCGAAGGCGGTCGCCGACCTCGACGAGCCCGCCTCCCCCCTGCTGCTGGCGACGCCCCCCGAGTCGTACGACCTCCACACCGACACCTACGACGGCACCCACCCCGGCCCGTCGGGCGAGCACAAGCTGGCCTCTGCCTTCGCGACGGCCATGCACCAGGCGTGGGACATGGGCGGCCCCTACGCGGGGCTCACCGGACGAGGCTCCCGGGGTCGATGACCTTGGTGTTCTGAGCGGCGGCGATGCGCCACACGCCGTCGTCCTTCGCCAGGACGTACATCGGCGTACCCGGCACGGCGTCGGGGTGGTCCGCCACCAGGGCCGCCGGGTCCTCGCTGCTCAGGAACACCTCGTCGAGCCGCTGCCCGCCCCTGGTGACCGGCCGCTGGCGCACCTTGACCGCCGCGATGTCCGGGCGGACGAACAGGATGTACTCCACCTCGAAGGTGGCCGTCACGTCGTGCGCGGCCGACCCCGGCAGCACCGTGCGGGTGAAGGCGCCGATCTCCTCCAGGCCGAACAGCCGCTTGCCGTGGCCGGTTGTCCAGATGGCGTCCTCGCGGAAGACGCTCAGGAAGTCCTCCGGCAGCGCCTTCTGCTGCGCCTCCTGGACCTGCCCCACCAGCGCGACGATGGCGTCCACGTCGGCCTGCGGAACCGTGACGCCTGTGACCTGGAAACCCATGATCCCTCCCTTTGACCTTCCCTCGTGGTGACCACAGCCTCCGACCTCAACCACGCTTGATGTCAAGCGCCTTGGGACGCCCACGGGGAGAAGCCCGGAACCCGTGCACGGGCTCCGGGCCGTGCGCACCGGCGCCGGAAGGAGTCACCGGCCCGCCCGTGCCTCATCCGCCGTCGCCGTGGTGTGGGCCGGGGACAGGGGGCCGGCCGGAACCAGTGGCGGTGGTTCCGGCCGCCCTCGCCGGATATGACGGGTCAGCCGTCGTACCGCTTGAGGTACAGCTGGTTGCCGCCCTCGTTGTACAGCCAGATCCGGTGGTTCTCGCCGAGGCCGATGAGCCGGGGGTTGTCGAACCGGTGCGGGGTGGTGGAGTCGGGGTTCACCGTGACGGTGACGCGCTCCAGGCACCAGCCGGGGTACTGACCCGCGGATACGAACCGGATGTAGGCCGGGTAGCGGTCCAGGTCATCGGTGTCGAGCTGCGGCTTGCGCGGGTCGTTGTACTCGGAGTTCTTGACGTTCGAACCCTCGCCGAGGACGTACGTGAACTGGGCCCCGCGCTCGAAGTCGTCACTGTCGCTGTCGAGGTTGAACTCCCGTCCCGCGATGCCGAGGTAGACGATTCCGTCGGTGTCGGCTGCGGGAACGTCGGCGGTGTAGAGGTACGCGGAGATCTTCGTGATGTCGGCCATATCACTGTTCCTTTTCGTCGTTGCCGGTACGAGATCCCCCGGCTCTCCGGGAGACGTGTCGGCCGGCCGGTGCGCCGAGAGCACGGCTGCCCTCAGCCGGTCACCGGACCGTCCGGGGAAGGGGCTTGGTGGTTCGCGGCACACGGCGTCGCGACCTGGCGGCAGTCCGCTGCTCGTACGGAGCTGCCGGCGGAGGGATCGAGCAACCCCACCGTGAATGTCCCCGAGGAGCACACGACGAAGCGGTATTGACAGGGCCACGCCACTAGTGCGATGAGCTGCGCCTACTGCCACCCGGCGGACCGGAACACGCCCGCGCGGACACCGGGTGCTCTCCGCGCACCTGATCACGCCTGCGCTCCGGCGCACGCTTGGCGATCTCGCCCCGCGGGGACAACGCAGGGGACGGGGATACGGGGGAACAACGGGGGTACGGCCATGTGGCCTGGTGTGCTCTATGGCGCGGCACTGGTGGTGGTGGCCGGCGCGCTCGCCCACCGCCTGGTCGTGGCGGCGGCGATCCGGCGGGAGACGCGGCGCGCGGTGCGGGTCCGCGAGGACCTGACGGCCCACGAGCTGGCCTTCCTGGCGGGCGGACCGCGACGCGTGGTGACCATCGCGCTGTACCGGATGAAGCGGCGGGGACTGCTAGCCGTCGCGGAGGACGGCACGGTCACCTTCCACGACGGCGCCGGCGCCTCCGGCACCGCGGACGCCGTCGAGAAGGCACTCGTCCAGGCCGCGGGCATCCACCGCTCCGAGAACCTCGGGAAGCTGGTGGCCCGGGCGGCCTCGACCCGCGCGGTGCAGTCGGTCGGCGACCGCCTGCAAACCGAGTCGGTGCTGGTCAGCCCGGCCCTGCTGCGCCGCCAGCACCGGGCACGGCGCCTCCTGCGGATCGCGGCCGTCCTGTCGCCCGCCCTCACGGCGGGCGAGCTCGCGCTCGGCTCGCCGCACCGCTGGTGGGCCGGGCTGCTGCTGTCCGCGATCGCCGCCGTACCGGCGTGGCTGCCGCGGCCGGTGCACGCCCGCGTGCCGGACGAGGTCCGCCGGAAGCTGAGCACCCTGCGGGCCGAGCGGAAACGCCCGCCCACGTCCCGGTCGGCCGACACCCTGACCGCACTGGCGGCCACCCCCGTCGGGGCCGTCGCCCTCGACGGCCTCGCCGCCTCGCGCGAACCGGAGTTCACGGCCCTCGTCACCCCCGAGACCTGGTCCGGCCGCCAGAGCCCCTTCGGCTCCGGCAGCGGCTCCCCCGGCTTCGGCGCCGCCTACTGGTGCGGCACCACTGCGGACTGGGGCGGCACCTCCTGCGCGGGCCCGGCGGGCTGCGGCGCGGGCGGCGGAGGCGGGGCCGCCTGCGGCGGGAGCGGTGGCGGTGGCGGGGGGTGCGGCGGGGGCGGGCCGTGAGGCGCTCCCTACCCGCGGGCGGCGGCCTCCTGCTCGACGAGGGCGCGCCAGGGGATGGCCCTGCGGCGTGCGGGCGGCGCGGCAGCGGCGGCCGTGCGGCAGCGGCCGCAGTGCGTCTCGTCGCCGAGGGGCCGGAAGTAGTGCTCGTCGCCCGGACCCGCGCACGCCACCGGACCCCTGACAGGCAGCGGCGGGGACGTCTCCGCGGGCGCCGGGAGCTTGGCGACGAGACGGTGGCGTACGAAGCCCACCGCCGAGCGGACCCCGTCGGCCGGGAGGCCCTGCGTCAGCGCCCGGTGCAGGTCCTTCGCCGTCAGGCCGCGCCGCAGCCACTCCGCCGCGGCATCGGCGAGGCCGCGTGCCTCCCGGACGCCCAGCAGCAGGCCGGGGTGCGTGTGCCGCAGGGAGAGCAGCACGCGTTCCGCCTGGGCGACCTCCGGCGCCCGGGAGGCCCCGGGTCCTTCGGGCCGCCCGGGCGCGTCAGCCGCGTCGGGGTCCTGGGGTGGGGGGTGGGGAGCGTTCTTCTCCTGGTCTTCTTCTACCGGAGGGGGGCCGCCGAGGCTCCGGGAAGCCGCTTCACCGACCGCCGGTTCCGGCGCACTCGGTGGCCCCTCGGGCGGGACACCGTGCCGCACCCTGCTCGCCTCCTCCCTCGTGAGGGTGACGTTCGAGCAGAGCTGGTCGGTGTTCCAGCGGCCCCGCCGGTCCTGCCACTGCCATTCGTGGAAGTACCCGCACTCCACCAGCAGTTGCTTGGCCCTCTGGTACGCGCGGGGCTTCATCCCGAGGTCGGTGGCGTGCTCACCGAGCGGCTTGCCGGCCTTGTGGTCCGGGAGCCCCTGGACGTGGATGAGCAGCAGCTTCGCGTCGCTGTTCAGACGCGGATGCCGTACGAGGTCGTGCGAGACCTTGGTGAAGCGCCGAAGCGGCGCGATAGCATGCCGAAGCATTTCTGGTGGACTGCCTCTCCACTGGTGATGAAGGTCCTCGGACGGTGTTGGCGCACCGCCGGGGACCGCCCCATGTGTACACACGGAGCGTGATGACGCGGTCACCGTACAGCACGGAGCACCGTTTCGTACAACAAGTCCGGTTCCACGAAGGGGCTTTCCTCGGTGGGCCGCGATCTCCAGTCCAGCGGCCACGTCAGCCCGTCCAGCGCGGGCACTCCCACGAACGCGGCACTGCGCCCGCTGCGGCTCAGCGCCCGCGCTCCCGCCGGCCAGGAGTAGGCGGCGGCGGTCTGCGGCGGCAGCAGGAAGTAGAGGTTCTGCTCCCCGGCCAGCTCCCGGACGATCGGCCCGGCCTCGAAGTGCGTGAACTGCATGAGCTCGTAGGCCACTTCCTCCCCGAGCATCCCGCCGATGCGGACGGCGTCGAAGTGGATGCCCGCATGCCGCAGGGCATGCCCGGCCGCCGGAACCCAGGACGGCACCGTGTCAAGTGAATTGCGCGGATTCATGCGGCCAGCTTTGCGGTCCGGCTCTACTGTGACCAGCGCCACAAGCTGTTTGTGCCGCGCTGTGCACCTGGGGAGGACGGGCGTGAACATCGGGAACAACGGCACTCCGGGCGCCGCGAAGGCGTTCGGCAGACTGCTCCGCTTCCACCGCGAACGAGCGAAGGTCTCACAGGAGTCGCTGGGCAGGCATACGGGTTATTCCAAGTCCCAGGTGGCCATGATCGAGCGCGGCGAGCGCCGCCCGCGGGGCACCTTCGTGGAGCTCGCGGATGATCTCGTGGGTGCACAAGGTGCACTGCTGGAGGTGGCGAAGGAGCTGAAGGCGAGCGGTGTGGCGGCGTGGTTCGAGGATTACCTGGAGGAGGAGGCCAAGGCGGCGGCCATCCATAAGTACGAGAACCACGTGATTCCCGGCTTGCTGCAGACAGAGCCGTATGCGCGGGCAGTCTTCGGCTCCCACTGCCCGGCGCTGGACGATGACGAGATCGACGCGATGGTCGCCGCTCGGCTGGCCCGCCAGAAACTCCTCCACCGCAAGCCCACCGCCCTGGTCAGCTTCGTGATGGAGCAAAGCGTGCTCACACGGCCACTGGGCGGCGTGGCGGTCCTCAAGGACAACCTGCTGCACATCCTCGAAGTCGGACGACTACGAAACATCGAGATTCAGGTGATGCCGACCAACCGGAAGACCCACGCGGGACTCGACGGTTCCTTCGCCCTGCTGGAAACGGCCGAGCGGCGCGGCCAACTGGCCTACATCGAGGGACAGAGCGGGCGCTACTTTCTCAGCGAACAACCGGACCTCGGTGACGTGTTCGCACGCTATGGCATTCTGCGGGCACAGGCACTCAGCCCGGAGGACTCCGCCAAACTCATCGAACAGGTGGCATGCGAGCTATGAGCACCAACCTCGACTGGTTCAAGAGCAGCTACAGCGGCAGCCAAGGCGGCGACTGCGTCGAAGTAGCCTTCGCCTGGACGAAGTCCTCGTACAGCGGCGACCAGGGCGGCGACTGCGTCGAGGTCGCCGCCTGCCCCCACACCGTCCACGTCCGGGACTCCAAGGACATCACCCGCCCCGCCCTCACCCTCTCCCCCGCCGCCTGGACCGCACTCCTGGAGAACCTCCGGTAGGTCGCGAAGAAGGAGCTGCCGGTCGCCTCGTCACGCCTCGTCGGCCCACACAGGCGTACCGTCGGCCTGCACGTGCAGGGTCGGCGAGTGTTCGCGGTATCCCCACCGAGGTGAGCCGTCGGGCACCACCCAGACCCGGGCCTGGTACGCCTGCGCCGGTGCCGGCGCGACGGCGCACGCGTCCAGTGGGCTGGTTCTGGTCGCCCCGGCGCCGACGGTGACCGTCGCCGACGTGCCCCACGGCCCGGGACAGGTCTGCTCCACCGCGGCCTGGACGTAAGCGAGCTTCGCCCTGACGGTGACCGGTCGGGCCGAGGTGTTCGTGAGCTGCACCAGGAAGGACATGGTCCCGTCCTCGGCGGCCAAAGTGCACGGCGTCCACGACACCGCACCCGCGCTGCGGGCCTTTCCGCACCGGTGGTCGCCCTGCACGCCGCCCGGCCCGCGGGAAGCCGTACGACCCGGGACGGAGACGCCCGGGCCCTGCGCGCTCGGCGCGGCCCGTGCGTCCGGGGGCTTCCCGGCGGAGGCGGACTCGCCGCCGTCCGGCCACATGAATGCCCCTGCCGACCCGGCCGCCACCACGGCCGACGCCGCTCCGGCCCAGAGCCACCGGTGATTCCGGTACCGTCGCCGCCCGGTCACCGGCTCGGCGGTCTCGACGGGCGCGGCCTGATCGGTGGGGCCGGGCTGCCCCGGGGGTTCCGCCCGTTCGACGGGCGGCACGGTGATGCTCGTCAGGACGCGGTTCCGCCATCCCGGCCCGCCGACGTCCCTCAGGTCGCGCGCCAGGTGGGCGATCTCCCGGCCGATCCGCGGAAGCTGCCGGGCACTCCGGGGCGCCTTCTCCGCCAGCGCCCGAGCGAGGGCATCGCAGTCCTCCTCGCTGGGCAGCCGGTTGTGCTTGGTGCCGGGCAGCAGCTGCTCACGGCCCTTCAGCCAGTACGACAGCAGCGCCTCGTCGATCTTCTTGCGGGACTGGCGGCCGGACGTCCGCCGCTCCGCCTCCAGCGCGGCCACCAGTGCCTTGCGCGTCGGCCTGCCCTGGGCGGTCGGCTCCCCCACGCACGCCTGCCACGCGTCGAGCGCCTGCGCGAGACGGTGTGCCAGATCGGCGAACGACTCCGCCTGATCCCCCATCAACGGCTCCCTTCCGAGGGCCATTTCCTTGCGGTGCAACCGGGAAGCAGCAGGCTACGGAGGGTGCGAGTTGCGCTGCAAATCCTCGCTCCACTTGCACTGGTGATCTCCCGTTCCGGCTGCGCCACATTCGGTTGCAGCGGCACGGACCCCCGGCCGCCGCCCCCTCGCCGGGGCCCGAGGAGAACAGGGGAACCACCACCATGAGCAGGATCAAGAGCGCCCTCGCGACGACCGCGGCCGCGGCCGTGCTCGCCACCGGGACCCTCACCACGCTGTCCACGCCCGCCGAGGCGGCCGCGGGTGGCCGGGTGTGCCTCGTACTGGCGCCCAACTCCGTCGACGTGGACGGGGGCGGGAAGCTCCGGCCGCTCGGCCACATCGGCTGGGCCTTCCGCAACAGCAGCAAGACCTGGACCTACGGCGCCACCGAAGGCGACACCGGTGAGCGCAAGAACACCTTCATCGCGACCGGCTCCTGGAACCGGATGCTCCAGAACTTCAAGGCCAGGCACACCGGCAAGAAGCGCTACGTGAAGTACCGGTGCCTCGGCACGCCGTCCGCCAACGCGGCCAAGGCACAGCGGGCGGCCCGTACCAGCGCGACCAACGGCTACAACCTGGCCCGCAACAACTGCCTGACCAAGAGCGTCGACATCTTCCACGCCTACAGCCCCTGGCTCAACAACAGCCGCCGTCTGCCCGACCCCAAGCCGTACGGCGTGTCCCTGACCCCCAACCACTACTACAACAAGCTCCTGCCCAAGGCCGGGTGGAGCGGCACCGTCAACCTGTGACGGGCCCGGCCCGCGACGCCCCTCCCCGCCGACGACCAGTGACGAAAGAGGACTCACCATGTGGAACAAGTGCCAGCGCTGCAACGGCAACGGAAAGTGCACCACCTGCGACGGATCCGGTTACCGGGGTGTGTGGAAGTGCGACAGCTGCCGCGGGAGCGGCGACTGCAAGGCATGCGACGGCCGCGGCTGACCGCATGAGCACCGCAGGGTGAGCCGACCCTGCTCCCGGTGAGGGCTCCGCCACCCGGCACGAGCCCTCACCACGCCGAAGGGCCAGAGGCGGCACTCGTGGGTCGGTACCTGCCGGCGTGATCGAAGACGACCTTCCCCGACTGGACCGTCACCGATGACACACCTGTTGTCGTTGAACACTTCTCCCTGGTGGACTGAGAAGGGTTTTCCGGGTCGAACGCCTGGCCATGAGGGTCCTGAGTCCCCAGGTGAGACGGGTCTCGCAGACGCGTCGTCCCCCTTCGCCGGGCCCGCTGAAGCGCCCGCCGGTGCAACGACCTCACACGTTCAGTCCGACAGGGGACGCAGCCGGCCGCTCCAACGCCCGGCGTCGGTCTCGGCGGGCTTCGTCAAGCGGACGCCGAAGGCGTTCTCCACCAGCCCCAGGACGCTGTGCAGGGGTGCCACCCGGCCAGGCACGAGCCCGAGGGGTCCCATGATGTCGTCGAGCCTTGCCGGGTCCTGCCCCACCGGTTCGATCGCCTGGAGCGTATGGAAGTCGACGATGATCCCGCCGCCCACCGCATACTTGAACCAGTGCATCGGCTTCTCGTTGTAGTGCAGCACGACCGCTTCGGTCCCCGCGGAGACAGCGCCGAGGATCCGCTCGTCGAGTCCATGCGTCCCGCCCTGCTCCCAGGCCCACGTCCAGGGCCCGTCGACACCCGTGGTGACGACGGGTTCCTCGTCGTCGTAGAGGTCGTCGTCGAAGTCCTCCGACAAATCCATGTCGTCGCGAAGCGCCAGGGTCGTCGGATCCACCCCCATGCGGGTCAGCAGCTCCTCAGGACGCAGATCCCGCACGAAGGTCAGCGTGTAGAAGGGAAAGTCCCCCTCCCGGAGCACGTCCAGGCCGCGGTGCGCATCGATGCTCGTCATGCGGCGGATGCTGCCACGCCTCACTGACACCCTTCCAGGCGGTGTTCAAGAAGCCGCACACCCTGGGCATGCGCGCCGGCCCACCGGCGAGGCGGGCGTCATTCCCTCTTCCATGGCCGGAGCTTCTCCGGGTTGAGCACGGCCCAGATCCGCCGGATCCTGCCGTCCGCGATGTCGAACGCGTACACCGACACGACGGCTCCGTCCAGGTGGGCGGCCAGACCAGGCTCACCGTTGACCGTGCACTCCCTGACCGCCAGCCGACCCGGGCGGGTCCGGCCGGCGAAGAAGCGGGCGATCCGCTCGGCACCCTCGATCGGGTGGGGCAGTGCCGTGACGAGCCCGCCACCGTCCCCGACGGCGGTGGCGTCCGGGTCGAGCAGGCCGATGAGGGCGTTGATGTCCTTGGCCTGCCACGCCAGCCTGAACTCCTTGACGACACGGGCCCGCTGGGCCGTCGGCGACAAGGGAGCCCGCGAGGCGCTGACGCGGCGGCGGGCCGAGGTCGCCAGCTGGCGGCAGGCCGCCGGGGTGCGGCCGACGATGTCGGCCACTTCGGAGAAGGGGTAGCGGAAGACGTCGTGGAGGACGAACGCCACGCGCTCCGCCGGGGTCATCGCCTCCAGCACGACGAGGAAGGCCATACTGACCGACTCGTCGAGCGTGACGCGATCGGCCGGATCGGCCGTGCTGTCGTCCATCGCGCCGGCGGGCCGATCGGTGCGCGCGGGCAGCGGCTCGGGGACCCATTCCCCCACGTAACGCTCCCGCCGCACCCTTGCCGAGCGGAGCACGTCGAGGCAGATACGGCCGGCGACCTTGGTCAGCCACCCCCCGGGGGACGCCACCGCCTCCTGCTGCCGCCGGGACATCGCGTACCAGCGGGCGTACGTCTCCTGAACGACGTCCTCGGCCTCGGCCAGGGAACCCAGCATCCGGTAGGCGAGGTTGATCAGCCGGCGGCGTTCACCCGTGAGCGCGCTCGGCGTCGGGTCGAGTCGGCCGTCCTGCGGCGCGGTCGAACTGGGCGTCATGGTCCTGAGGCTCCCTCGGTCGGATCTTCCCTCACCTCCATGACGAGGCAGCGCCCCGGAATGTGAGATCGGCGCACCGCCTCACATTCCCCCGGGCCGCCGGACGGACGGTGGGACATGCTGGAGCGGTTGCTGACGCGCGCTTCAGCTCCCGGCCTGCCCGCCGCGGAACACCTCCCTGACGAGCCTGTCCAGTGCCGCCGGGAACACCTCGGCCGGGTTCACCGCTGCGTCGCCGGTGGTCAGCCCCGCGGTCAGGGTCCTGCGGCCGTCCGGCGTGCTGTACATCAGCGCCCCGTAGCCCCCGGGAGCACCGCCGTTGTGGTGGTGGACGGTGCCGCCGCAGTCCGGGCCGAGGTCCTGCACGAACAGCCCGAGGCCGTATCCGAGCGGCCCGTGCGGCGTGCACATCTCGGCCAGCAGCGGGGCCGGCAGGAGCTTGCCGCCGTTCAGTGCGGAGAAGAACGTGTGGAGATCCCGGGTGGTGGAGATCATGCCGCCGGCCGCGAGCAGCATGGAGAGGTTCTGGCGGGAGACGTCGACCACCTTCCAGTCGTCCCCGTCCTGGTAGCGGTAGTAGCCGTGGGCGTGCGGCTCGGGGAGCTCCGTGGTGTCGCCCGCCAGCACGGTGTCCCGCAGCCCCAGCGGTTGCAGGATCCGCCGCTGCATCTCCTCGCCGTAGGTGCTGCCGGTCAGTTGCTCGATCAGCAGCGCGGCCAGGGTGTAGTTGGTGTTGGAGTAGCTGAAGCCCGTGCCCGGCTCGAACCGCGCCGGCCTGGACAGTGCCAGCCGTACCAGCTCCTGCGGCCGGTAGGCGCGCAGCCGGTTGTCCACCCACTCCTTCCCCGTGGCGGGGATCCCCGGCGCGAACGTCCCGTCCTCGCCGTACTCGCCGGTGTAGTTGAACAGTCCGCTGGTGTGCTGGAGCAGCATCCGCACGGTGATCCGCGGGTCCAGCCCGAGCTCGGGCAGGTGGTCGGCCACCGGGCCGTCCAGCCCGATCCTTCCCTCGTGCACCAGTTGCAGCACTGCGGTCGCGGTGAAGGTCTTGGCGACGCTGCCCGCCCAGAACCGTCCGTCCGTCGGCGGTTCGGCGGTCTCGCCCAGCTTGCGCACACCGGCGCTGCCGACCCACTCACCCCGCTCGTCGTGCACACGCATCTGTATGCCGGCGAAGCCGGCGTCGACGAACGCCTCGATGGCCTTCTGCAGTTCCGGGCGGTCCGAACCGGACATGGTCGGGTTGGTCATGGGAAGTGCCCCTCACAGGCTGTGGGCGGCGATGTCGCCATGTCCGCCCGTCGTTTCTGACACCGGAAACGCTACGTTGCCTTTATTGACTCAGCAAGACAGTTGTTGCGTCGTGCCGACGCATGTGCAGCTCATTTGCCACTTTTCATTGCAATGGTCTCATCAGCAACGCAACAGCCATGAGGCCGATCATTGCAATGGTTGGAAGGGAAAGCTATGGTGGGGGCACCACGGAGCACGAAGGAGACCACGATGCCGGGAGGCAGGCTCACCCAGCAGGAACGCCAGCAGATCGCGCTGGGACTGGCCGACGGCCTCGCGTACGCGGAGATCGCCCGGCGCCTTGACCGCCCGACCTCGACGGTCACGCGTGAGGTCATGCGCAACGGCGGCCCCACCGCTTACCGCGCGGACCTGGCCCACCGCGCCACCGAACGCCGCGCCCACCGGCGCAGGAAGGTCGCGTCGCGGGATCACAACACCCCCCCGCAGGCGCACGGACGCGACGCCGAAGCCGTACGCGAGTACGAGGAGACGTTCACCACCGTGTTCATGCAATCGGGCCTGCCGAAGATGACGGCCCGCGTGCTGGCCAGCCTCTTCACCACGGACGCCGGCAGCCTCACCGCCTCCGAACTCGCCGGGCACCTCCAGGTGAGCCCGGCATCCGTCTCCAAGGCGATCACGTTCCTCGAAAGCCAGGGCCTCATCCGCCGGGAACGCGACGAACGCCGTCGCGAACGCTATGTCGTCGACGACGACGTCATGTACCAGTCCACGATGGCCAGCGCCCGGTCCACCGCCCATCTCGGCGAGATCGCCCGGCAGGGTGTGAGCATCCTCGGGGCCGGCACCCCGGCCGCCACCCGACTGGAGAACATCGCCCGCTTCATCGACTTCGTGTCCGAGAGCATCGCCCGCGCCGCGGACCAGGCCCGCGAAATCCTCCACACGAGCTCCGCAGCGGCCTCGGACGACACCACCTGAGCCACCCCCGGTCCACAGGCCGACGCCCCGGCGACCACCGCCGGGGCGTCGGCCTGTTTCTGCATGCTCCTCCTCGCCGATGGACGTGCCGCACGTCGACCGCTCCGGCACATCACCCTCGCCGGCCCTCCACCCCCGCTCCATAGCGTTCACTCCCATCCCATTGCAACACACAGCGCGGGGCGTTGCATTGCTCCTTCAATCCGTTGCAACGTTTTCCTGCATTTGACCTGCTGTTATTCCTCACAGATGCAATGAGCTTGTTGCACTCCCATGGAAAGCTACGTAGCGTTTCCGGTGTCAGAAACAAACCGGCAAGCACTGGAGAACACCATGCAGCAGTTCGACACCCCGGCCCCGATCTCCACCGTCGTGGACATCCCCGCCGGACGCGTCCAGATCATCGCCGCCGACCGCGCCGACACCACCGTCGAGGTCCGGCCGGCCGACCCGGGCAAGAGCCGCGACGTCCGGTCCGCCGAGCAGACCACCGTGAGCTACGCGGACGGCGTCCTGCGGATCCGGACGACGAGCCCCGAGAGCCGGCTCCTCGGCCCCTCCGGATCCCTGGAGGTCACCGTCAAGCTGCCCGCCGGCTCCCACGTCGAGGGGAAGACCGCCAGCTCGGAGCTCCGCGTCGTCGGCCGCGTCGGTGACGTCGCATTCGAGGGCGCGTACCGCCGGATCAAGATCGACGAGGCGGCGAGCGTCCGCCTCACCGCGATCGACGGCGACGTCGAGGTCGGCCGGCTGGGCGGCCCCGCGGAGATCAGCACCGCGCGGGGCGACATCCGGATCAGCGAGGCCGTGCGCGGCACGGTGGTGCTCAGCACCCAGTCCGGTGACATCTCGGTCGGCGCCGCCGCCGGCACCTCGGCCGCCCTGGACGCGGGCACCGGCCACGGCCGCATCAGCAACGCCCTCAAGAACGACGGCACAGCGGAACTCGACATCCGCGCCACCACCTCCCACGGCGACATCACCGCCCGCAGCCTCTGAGCCCACCTCCCGGACCGGAGCCCACCTCCCGGACCAGCACGACCGACACCACACATCACCAGGGGGAACACATGACGAAGAACAGCACGTCCTCGGCCGGTTCGGCGTGGACCGGCATGGTGCCGGTCGAGGACACGGCCCTCGCGGTCACCGACACGGGCGGTCCCGGTATCCCCGTGGTCTACCTGAACGGCCAGTTCGCCACCCAGGGGTACTGGCGGCGGGTCATCGCCGACCTGGGGGCGGGATGGCGGCACATCACCTACGACGAGCGCGCCCGCGGCAGGAAGTCGAAGCGTTCGGCGGACTACTCCTTCGAGGCCGCCGTCCGCGACGTCGACGCGGTCCTCGCGGCCCGGGGCGTGGACCGGGCGCTGGTGGTGGGCTGGTCCTACGGAGCGGTCGTCGCGGCGCACTGGGCCGACCGCAACCCTGACCGCGCCGTGGGCGCGGTCCTGGTCGACGGCGCCTTCCCGTACGACTGGCTCGACGAGGCCATGGAGAAGCGGATCCGGACGCTGTTCCGGCGGCTGAGCTGGGTCATGGCGCTGGCGCGCCCGACGGGCCTGGCCCCGCGCATGACCGCCGCACAGCAGGCCGAGAGCAACATCGAGCTCGGCAGGCTCAGCCGCGAGAGCGAGCTGGGCCCCGTGCTGGACGGCATCACCGTGCCGGTGCGGTACGTGGTCGCCTCGGGGACGTCCTTCGGAAGCCGCGGCGACGAGCAGGAACGGATCCGCGCCGGTCTGGACGCGGTGACCGCCCGCAACCCGCACATCGAGGTGAGCGCGAAGGTCCCCAGCAACCACGGTGCCCTGCTGCGCAAGGACCACCCGGCCATCGCCGGGGCCGTACGCGAGGTCGCCGCCCTCGACCGTGAGGGGCGCTGAGGAGGAAGGGGGCCGGCGCCCGCGGCCGGCGGCCGGGGTCAGCCCGTGAGGGCCGTCACGACCATGGCCGCCCCCGCCACGAACGGCACGGCCCCGACGCAGGCCAGCACCGCCGTACGCGCGAGGAACCCGGCCGTCGGCGGACGGCTCGCCCGCTCGGGGTGCTCGGGATCGTGGACGAGGGTGACCGGGCTGCCGGGCAGGGTGCCGGCGGAGAAGGCCCACTTCGTCACCACGGAGGGGACGCCCCTCATGGGCCGCCCGTCCACGGTGACGAAGTCCATCAGTTCCGTCCCGTCGATCCGGGTCGTGATGCCCCGGCCGACGAGAACAGTGTGCACCGCTGCTGCGCCGCCCCCGGTCGTCATGCGGAGGATGCTACGGGCCGGCCCGCCCGCGCAGCGGGTGGATCAGCAGCCGGGCCTGGCGACGGCGTTGTGCGTCGCGTCCTCGCCGACGCTGTTGGCCCACAGTCTGCCGTAGGCGATGATCTCGGCGCAGTGCACGGGGACGGTCGGGGCGAAGCACGCGCGGGCCTGGCCGCCCCGGAGCGTGTAGGCGCCGCCGAACATGCCGCCGCACTGGACCTCGTTCTCGACACCGGACCCGTACAGACCGTTGGAGTGGACCCTGGCCATGGGAAGGACGACGTCCTTCGTGCTGCGGTTGGACACGACCAGGACGGCCTGCGCCTTGCGGTTCCCCTTGACGATGCACGTCTGGAAGATGAGGTCCCGGGAGACCTTGTGGGGCTTGTCGTCCCCGCACTCCCAGTTGGAGGTGGCCTTGTAGGTCTGCCAGTCCGGTGCGGCGTGCGCCGGGATGGCCCCGGCGAAGACGAAGGATATGGCCGCCACCGCGGTGGCCGTCAGGTTGCGGGCACGCCGAGAGCGCATGTGCTGTTCCTTTGATGGGGGTTGAAGGACACGCACACCTTACGCGAGCAAGATCAACAAGTGCTCGTCCTTATCCCATACGTACGGCCCGTCCCGTGACGCGCGTGCGGTCGTCCTCCGGGGAGACGCCGATCAGCAGGTCGCTCGGGCGGCCCATGTCCTCGCCCTGCCGGATCGCGATCGTCATGGGGCCGGTGACCAGGCCCAGCGCGCGGAGGTAGCCGCCGAGCGCCGCGGCCGCCGCTCCGGTGGCCGGGTCCTCCACCACCCCGCCCACCGGGAAGGGGTTGCGGGCGTGGAAGCGCTCCGGGGACTCGCGCCACACCAGGTTCACGGTCGTCCAGCCATACTGCCGCATCACCGCGGCCAGGGCGTCGACGTCGTAGTCCAGGCCGGCGAGGCGCTCGCGGGAGGCGGCGGCCAGGATGAGGTGGTCGTTGCCGCCGAAGGCCACGTGCGGGGGCAGGGCAGGGTCGAGGTCGGCGGCCGGCCATCCCAAGGAGTGCAGAGTGGCGTCGAGTTCGCTGCTCGCGGCGGGCCGGCTGCGGGTCGGGACGCTGGTGAGCGTGGCCAGGACCGCGCCCTCGGCGTCCTCCGTCGTGATCACCGGGATCTCGCCCGCCGGAGTGTCGAGGAGGAGGTCACCGGCGCCGAGGCGCTCCGCGAGCGCGACGGACAGGGCGATGGTGGCGTGCCCGCAGAAGGCGACCTCCGCGAGGGGGCTGAAGTAGCGGACCTGGAAGCGTCGCGCCGCTTCGTCGCGGCGCGTCACGAACGCGGTCTCCGAGTACCCGATCTCCCCGGCGATCGCGAGCATCGCGGCGTCGTCGAGCCCGGAGGCGTCGAGGACGATCCCGGCGGGGTTGCCGCCGTCGGGGTCGGTGGTGAAGGCGGAGTATCGGAGGGCCTGGCTCGCTTCGGTGGTCATGGGCCCATGGTTCCGCGGGCCGGGCCATCGCGTCCAACGATGAAAACCGATCCCATCCATCGGGCTCCCGCATACCCTGGGAAACGTGGACACCCGCCTGCTGAACACCTTCACCACCCTCGCCCGGACGGGCAGCTTCACCGCCGCGGCCGCGGAACTGCACCTGGCGCAATCCACCGTCACCGTGCACATCCGCGCCCTGGAACGGGAGCTCGGGACCCGGCTCTTCGACCGCGTCCCCACCGGCGCGCTCCTCACCGAGACCGGGAGGCACCTGCTGGCCGAGGCCGAGAACGTCCTCGACGCCGTGGCCCGCCTGCGCGCCGGCTGCGACAGCGGCGGCGCCGTACGGGGACGGGTGGTGGTGGGCACCCCCGAGTCGCTGTGCGCCACCCGGCTGCCCGGCGTCATCGCGGCCCTGCGGACGCACCACCCCGAGGTCGACGTCCACCTCCACGCCGCCGGTACCGCGGAGTGCGTCGACGGCCTGCGGTCCGGACGCCTCGACCTGGCACTGCTGCTGGAGCACGAGGCCGGCTTCCCCGAGGTGACGGCCGAGCCGGTCACCCGCGAACCGCTGGCGCTGCTGTGCGCCGCCGGCCATCCGCTCGCCTCCCGGACGGAGGCGGTGTCCTGGGAGGACCTCGCGACGGAGAGCTTCTTCCTGCTGGAGCAGGGCTGCTCCTACAGCGACGAGCTGGAGCGGCGGCTGCTCGCCGTGCCCGGCGGCCGGCCGCGGCTGACGCGTTTCGGGAGCGTGGACGCGGCGCGCAACTGCGTCGCCGCCGGGCTCGGGCTGACCGTGCTGCCGCTGACGACGGTGGAGGAGCACCTGAGGTCGGGTCGCCTGGCGCGGATCCGCGGCCCGCACCTCGCCGACGTGCCGCTCCACCTGGCCCGGCACCGCAGGCGCTGGGTCGGACCGGCCGCGGAGGCGTTCACGCGGGAGGTGCGGCGGCAGATGTCCGGCTGAGGCGCGGCGGCCGGTGCCCCGCCCGGGGGCGGCACGCGGCCGGCTGAGGTGCGGCAGCGCTGCCCGCCCGGGGGCGGCGGCAGGCGTCCGGCGGGGAGGGCGGCCGGTGTGGACGGCTCGCCGTGATGCCGTTGCCCGCCGCCGAGGAGGCCGCCCGCGGTCCGGATCCTGCCGCCTGCCGGGGGAGACGGACGGATCCGTGGGAGTGGAGCGCGCCTCAGGAGCCCATCGCGTCGACCGCGTCCTTGGCCTCCTTCAGGCCCGCGCCCGTGATCTCGCGGTACTCCTTGATCGCTTCGATCTTCTTCCCCTGCCGCAGCAGTTCTCCGACCCGGCCGAGCCGAGGGTCGGCGTGCTCGATCCCCAGGTGGTCGAGGATGAGATCGACCTTCGTCTCGAGGCGGGCGAGGCGGCGATCGGTGCGCCTGAGCTTCTGTTCGAGGCCGGAGACGGCGAGGGCGACGCCGACGATGAGCAGCGCGATGAGTGCTATGTCCATGATCACCGATCCTAGGTCGCCCGTGGCGGTGACGGCCGTCGGAGGTGACCGGTTCAGGCCGCGCGGGTGAGGCGGTTGGCGAAGGTGGAGATCGTGTAGGTGCCGATGCCCATCACCACCTCCAGGGCGTGCTGGGGGGTGAACCCGTGGGCGAGGAAGGCGCGCAGGTCGTCGTCCGGCACGGCACCCGACGTCGCGTAGACGCAGGCGACGAACCGCCGTACCGCTTCGAGGCGTTCGTCGGGGAGGGGTGTGCCGTCGGTGAGGGCGGCGATCAGGGGCTCGGCGGCCCCGAGGGCGCGGAGTTTCGCCGAGTGCAGGTCGATGCAGACGTGGCAGGTGTTGCGGGTGGCGACGGCCATCACGACCACCTCGCGGGCGACGGGATCCAGCGTCGTGCGGTCGAACAGGGCCGTGAGATGCATGAAGCCGTTCAGCAGATGCGGCGAGGTGGCGAGGCGTGCCACGGCGGGCGGAAGGTGGCCCGCCCGGCGGGCGACGGCCTCCATCGTGGGACGCGCCTCGGGAGGAGCGGTTTCAAGGGTGTGGTCGACGAACACGGCGGCGGGCTCCGTAAAATAGACAACGTGGTTGACGACAAGAAGGTAAACCAGGTTGTCGAAAGCGGCAAGGGCGACGGCACGCCGGGGTACGAACTGCCGCTGCTCCTGTTCGCGGGGTTCCGCACCCTCATCGACCGGCTCCACGCCGAACTCGCCCTGCGGGGCCACCCGGACGTCCGCCCCGCGTACGGCTTCGCCCTGCAGGCCATCGGCGCGGGCGGCGCCACCGCCAGCGAGGTCGGGCGGCGCCTCGGCGTCTCGAAGCAGGCGGCCGGCAAGACCGTCGACCGGCTCGTCACCCTCGGGTATGCCGAACGCGCCGACGACCCCACGGACGCCCGCCGCAAACTCGTCCGCCTCACCCCCCGCGGCCTGGACTGCCTCGCCCTGTCGGCCGCGGTCTTCGAGGAGCTGCGCTCCGAATGGGCGACGGCCCTCGGGACGCAACGCCTCCACGACCTGGAGGACGCCCTGCGCACCGCCGTGCCGGCAGGGACGGCTTTCCGCCTGGACGCGGCGAGCTGGCTGGGCGGCGCGTAGCCCCACCGACCGCCCTGGCGAGTTCTCGCCACCCGCGTGTCGGCCCTTGCCCGCCTATCGTTGAGGCGCGCGGCTGCATGCACTCACGCGGCAGCGGGGAGGAGCGCCACGATGACCGTCGTAGAGAGCGACAGGATCCACATGGCCGAGAGCGACGACGAGCGCACCCTGGACGACATGTTCGAGGGGCTTGAGCGGATGCCCGTCCCCGAGGGTTACAAGGCCGAGATCGTCGGGGGGCACATCTTCATGTCGCCGCAACGGGACACCCACTGGGAAATCATTCTCGACATCGTCGAGCAGCTGCGGACCGAGCACCCGAGGACGCGGATCAAGTCCGACATCCGGATCGATTTCCCCGGCGACCTGAACGGGTTCGCACCGGACGTCGCCATGCTCCGCGCCGACGCCGGGAAGAACGCCAAGGGGCAGTGGCGCCACCAGGACGTCGAGTTCGTCGCCGAGGTCATCTCCCGCAGCACCGGCATGAACGACTACGGGCCCAAGAAGGCCGCCTACGCCGCCGCCGAGGTGGCCGCCTACCTGATCGTGGACCCGTACATCGGCAGGTGCGTCCTGCACACGCAGCCCAAGGGCGAGGAGTACACCGTGGAGGCCAGGTTCGACTTCGGGGAGACGGTCGACCTGACCGGGACGCCCGCCGGGATCCAGCTCGACACCTCCGCGTTCCCCCGCGACTGACGCGCACCCCCGCCCCGCCCCGCGCCCCCTTGCTTCGAGCGCGCTCCAAGGCGTTGGCTGTACGTCCATGAAGTACACGCAGCTCGGACGCACCGGACTCAAGGTCAGCCGCATCGTCCTCGGCACCATGAACTTCGGGCCCCAGACCGACGAAGCCGGCAGCCACGCCATCATGGACGCCGCGCTCGACGCGGGCATCAACTTCTTCGACACCGCCAACGTCTACGGCTGGGGCGAGAACAAGGGCCGCACCGAAAAGATCATCGGATCCTGGTTCGGCCGGAACAGCGCCCGGCGCGACAAGGTCGTCCTGGCCACCAAGGTGTACGCGAACATGGCACCCGACGGGAACGTGTGGCCCAACCACGACCGGCTCTCGGCCGTGAACATCCGCCGGGCCGTCGAGGCGAGCCTCAAGAGGCTCAACACCGACCACATCGATCTGTACCAGTTCCACCACGTCGACCGCCGCACCCCCTTCGAGGAGATCTGGCAGGCCATCGACGTACTCGTCCAGCAAGGCAAGATCCTCTACACCGGGTCGAGCAACTTCCCCGGTTACAAGATCGCCCAGGCGAACGAGACCGCCGCCCGGCGCGGCACGCTCGGGCTCGTCAGCGAGCAGTGCCTCTACAACCTCGCCGAGCGCCGCGCGGAGATGGAGGTCGTCCCGGCCGCGCAGGAGTACGGCCTCGGCGTCATCCCGTGGTCCCCGCTCCACGGCGGACTGCTCGGAGGCGTGCTGAAGAAGGAGGCGGAGGGGGTCCGCCGCGCGCAGGGCCGCTCGGCGGACGCGCTCGCCGACACCTCCGTACGCCGGCAGGTCCAGGCGTACGAGGACCTCCTGGACAAGCACGGGCTGGCGCCCGGCGAGGTCGCCCTGGCCTGGCTGCTCACCCGGCCCGGCGTGACGGCGCCGATCGTGGGGCCGCGCACGGCCGAGCAGCTCGGCTCCGCGCTGCGGGCGGTGGAGCTGCGGCTGTCGGACGAGCTGCTGAGCGAGCTGGACGCGGTCTTCCCGGGACCGGGGCCGTCGCCGGAGGCGTTCGCCTGGTAGGCCGGTGCGTCGCCGGCGGGCGGGTACGGGTCAGACCACCGAGGCCACTGCGATGATCACGAACATCAGCACGAGGGCACCGGCCATGATCCGGTTACGGGTCTTCGGGTCCACGCTTCGAGATTAACCGCCGCCGGAGCCGGCCCGCGGTGCGGGGGCCGTGCGGGTGCTCACACCCGCGGCCCCGGGACCGGCCGGAACCCGGTTCACCGCCCCGGCCGCCGCGCGGCTCACTCGCCGAGGACCCAGGAGCCGACGGTCTCGTAGCGCGGCGCGCCGCCCGGCTCGCCGCGAGCGGCCAGGTTGCTGCGCACCAGGTGCAGCTCGGCGACCTGCCACCGCGCGCCCTCGAAGTGCTGGAGCTCGTCGACGAACGGGCGCAGGTCCGCGTCCCCGCTCCGGCTGCGGGCCAGCGTCAGGTGAGGCGTGTAGCGGCGGTGGTCCTCCATCGCGACACCGGCGCGGCGCGCCGCCGCGTCCGCCCGCTCGGCGAGCAGCCGCAGGTCGTCGAGGGCGCCCGCCGCGCCCGCCCACAGGGCGCGGTGGGCGAACCGGCCGCCCCCGTGGAGGCGCAGGGGGAAGGACGGCGTACGGTGCGCGGCGCGGGCCAGTCGCTCGCGCAGCTCCGGCAGGAGCCGCTCGTCGACCTCACCCATGAACGCGAGGGTGAAGTGCCAGCCGGGCCGCCCGGTCCAGCGCAGTGCGTCCGCACCCGGCAGGGCCCTCAACCGGTCGACCTCACCGGCCAGTTCGTCGATGGCCGCGGGAGGCGGCAGCACGGCAGCGAAAAGCCTCATGGCGCGAGTCTGGCACGGCCGGCCGCCCCACCGGCCCCCGTCACCGGCTACGCGGCCGTGGTGAGCTGCTCGCGCGGCACGAACCGCACGTGCGGGTGCCCGCGGCGCAGGTCCACGCGCAGGCGCAGCCCGCCCACCCGGGCCAGCACCAGGCCGATCAGCACCGCCGCGGCCAGCGAGACCGCGCCACCGGCGGCGAAGCCCACGCGCGCGCCGTACGTGTCGGTGATCCAGCCGACGAGGGGCGCGCCCAGCGGCGTACCGCCGACGAACACCATCATGTACAGGCTCATCACACGGCCCCGCATCACCGGGTCCGTCGCCATCTGGACCGACGAGTTCGCGGTCACGTTCACCGTCAGGCCGAGCATGCCGATGGGCACCAGCAGCAGGGCGAACAGCCAGAACGCCGGGGAGAACGCCGCGGCGATCTCCAGGACGCCGAAGGCCACCGCCGCGCCGACCAGCATCCGCAGCCGCGACGTGCCGCGGCGGGCGGAGAGCAGCGCGCCGACGAGCGAGCCGACGGCCATCAGGGTGTTGAGGAAGCCGTACGCCCCCGGGCCGACGTGGAAGACGTCGTCCGCGAAGGCGGTCAGCCAGATCGGGAAGTTGAAGCCGAAGGTGCCGATGAACCCGACGAGGGTGATCGGCCAGATCAGCTCCGGACGCCCGGCGACGTACCGCAGGCCCTCCCGCAGCTGCCCCTTGCCGCGCGGGGCGCGGTCGACCCGGTGCAGCTCGCTCGTGCGCATCATCAGCAGGGCGGCCACCGGCGCGAGGAAGGACAGGCCGTTGACGAGGAAGGCCCAGCCGCTGCCGACCGAGGCGATCAGCAGACCCGCGGCCGCGGGGCCGACGAGCCGCGCCGACTGGAAGTTCGCGGAGTTCAGGCTGACGGCGTTGCGCAGCTGCGCGGGGCCGACCATCTCGGAGACGAAGGACTGGCGGGCCGGATTGTCGACGACCGTGACCATGCCCAGCAGGAACGCGATCAGGTACACGTGCCAGACCTGGACGTGCCCGGAGAGCGTGAGGACGGCGAGGGCCAGGCCGCACAGGCCGAGCGCTCCCTGGCTGAGGAGCAGCAGGCGCCGCTTGGGGTAACGGTCGGCGATCACCCCGCCGTACAGGGCGAAGAGCAGCATCGGCAGGAACTGCAGCGCCGTGGTGATGCCGACGGCGGCGGCGGAACCGGTGAGGCTGAGGACCAGCCAGTCCTGGGTGATGCGGGCCATCCAGGTGCCCGTGTTGGACACGATGGCGCCGGTGAAGAACAGCCGGTAGTTGCGGACCTTCAGGGAGGCGAAGGTCGACGTGTCGGTGGTGGTGTCAGTGGTATCGGATATGCGTGCGGGTGCGGAGTCTGCTCCGTTTCCCGTACTCAAAAGGGTTCCCCTCCTCCTCGTGTGCTTACAGGTGCGCGAGCTTCTCCAGCACGGGAGCCGCGGCACGCAGCTTGGCCCACTCCTCCTCGTCCAGACCTTCGGCGAGCGAGGCCAGCCAGGCGTTCCGCTTGCGGCGGGACTCCTCCAGCATGACCTCGGCCGTCTCGGTCCGGCTGACCACCTTCTGCCGGCGGTCGTCGGGGTGCGGCTCCAGCCGGACCAGTCCCTTGGCTTCGAGCAGCGCCACGATGCGGGTCATCGAGGGCGGCTGGACGTGCTCCTTGCGGGCCAGCTCACCGGGGGTGGCGGAGCCGCAGGTGGCGAGGGTGCCGAGGACCGACATCTCGGTCGGACTCAGCGATTCGTCGACGCGCTGGTGCTTCAGGCGTCGGCCCAGCCGCATGACGGCCGAGCGGAGCGCATTCACGGCGGCTGCGTCAGCCGGGTCGCCGTGGGAGAGGTCAGGCATGTTCTTTAGCGTAACTCATTACCCTGACTAAAGACCAGCGCTTCACCCGAAGGGGTGAGAGATGCGGGGAAAGCCCCGCGCACGGCACCGGGGCCCGGTCACCCTGACCCGCATGGCATCGACAGTGCTCAGCCTGCGGATGGACGGGGAGCTGCTCGACCGGGTCAGGCAGCATGCGGCGAGAAGCGGAATGAGCGTCCAGGACTATGTGGTCCGGACGCTCATTCGCGAGGATTTCGACCAGCGCTTCGAGGCGGCGGTCGACGAGACGGAGAGGTTCTACGGCCTCACCTGACGCGCGCGGCGCAGGCGGTCCGGCGTACCCGGCGCCCCTGACGCGCGCGGCGCAGGCGGTCCGGCGCCCCTGACGGCGCGGGCCGGCCCGGCGCACTCGGCGCGGACCGGCCCGGCACGCTCGGCTCAGGGCCGCCGTTCGGCTCAGGTCAGCCCGAGCGCGGGCATCGCGTAGTAGAAGACGAAGACCGCCGAGACGACGTACATCGCCACCGGCACCTCGCGGCCCCGCCCGGCCGCCAGCCGCAGGACGCTGAAGGCGATGAAGCCGATGCCGATGCCGTTGGTGATCGAGTACGTGAACGGCATCATCACCATCGCGAGGAACGCGGGCACGGCGATGGTGAAGTCGCTCCAGTCGATGTCCCTGACGGAGCCGGCCAGGATCAGGAAGCCGACCGCGAGCAGCGCGGGCGTGGCCGCCTGGGAGGGCACCATCGTCGCGAGCGGCGTGAGGAACAGCGCCACCGAGAACAGCCCGCCCGTGACGACGGACGCCAGACCGGTGCGCGCGCCCTCGCCGACACCCGCCGTGGACTCCACGAAGCAGGTGGTGGCGGAGGACGAGGTGGCGCCGCCGGAGGCGACGGCGAGGCCGTCGACCAGGAGCACCTTGTTGATGCCGGGGAAGTTGCCGTCCTTGTCCATCAGCTTGGCCTCGTCACCCACGCCGAGGATGGTGCCCATCGCGTCGAAGAAGCAGGACAGCAGCACGGTGAAGACGAAGAGGCAGCCGGTGAGCAGGCCCACCTTCTCGAAGCCGCCGAAGAGGCTGACCTGGCCGACGAGCCCGAAGTCGGGGGTGGCGACCGGGTTGCCGGGCCACTCCGGGGTGGTCAGGCCCCAGGACGGGACGGTGGCCACCGCGTTGACGGCCATCGCGACGACCGTCATGACGACGATCGAGATGAGGATGGCGCCGGGCACCTTGCGGATGATCAGCGCGAGGGTGAGCAGGACACCCAGGGCGAAGATCAGGACCGGCCAGCCGGTGAGGTGGCCGTCGGCGCCGAGCTGGAGCGGGACGGTGGTGTGGGCGGCGTCCGGGATGCGGGAGACGAAGCCCGAGTCCACCAGGCCGATCAGCATGATGAACAGGCCGATGCCGATGGCGATGCCCTTGCGCAGGCCGACGGGCACGGCGTTCATCACCCGCTCGCGCAGGCCGGACGCGACGAGGAGCATCACGACGAAGCCGGCGAGCACCACCATGCCCATGGCGTCGGGCCACGACATGCGCGGCGCGAGCTGGAGGGCGACCACCGTGTTGACGCCCAGGCCCGCGGCGAGGGCGATGGGGACGTTGCCGATGACACCCATGAGGAGCGTCGTGAAGGCGGCGGTGAGGACGGTCGCGGTGACGAGCTGGCCGCTGTCGAGCTGGTGACCGTACATGTCCTTGGCGCTGCCGAGGATGATCGGATTCAGCACGATGATGTAGGCCATCGCGAAGAAGGTCGCGAATCCGCCGCGTACCTCCCGGGCGACCGTGGAGCCGCGCTCGGAGATCTTGAAGAAGCGGTCCAGGCCGCTGATCGGCTGCTGCGGGGACGGCGGCGTGGTGCCGGGGTCCACGGCGGTGACCGAGGAGGGCATGCGAAACCTCAGGGTGCGGGGGTGGGATGGGGGCGCGACCTGTCATTTTCGTTCATTCACACGAAAGAAACCGGTCAGGCACAAGACGTTTCAGTATGAACGCATCATGCGAAGATCGGTATCTCCGCGCGTAGATAGCCGGGCGACCGGGGCCCGGGAGACCACCGGCACGTCCGGCATAGACTCGCCGCATGGCGAAGTGGACCCCCAAGCACGAGGCACCCGAGCCCCTGGAGGGGCCCGTCGTCGCCACGATCACCGGCGGCACGATCATCTGGTTCGTGCTCTTCCTCGTGCAGGTCCCCTTCTACGGCTGGTTCGCCGACCGCGACCTCACCTGGTGGGTGTGGACCTGCCTCGCCGGCGGCGGCCTCGGGCTGATCGGCATCTGGTACGTCCGCAAGCGCGAGGCCGCGATCGAGCGCGCCCGTGCCGGGGCCGCGGCCGGCCCGGACGAGCAGCCGGACAAGCAGCCGGACGAGCACCCGGACACCGCGCACCACTGACCGGGGGGCCGGCGGGACCGCGCCCGGCATGATCGACGGGACACCCCCGGGGGCGCCCGTACGACGCAGGGACGGTCCACGTCCTCCTCTGGTCGGATCTTCCCGCCGCTCACCGGGTGCGCCCGCGCTCCGGGTCGTACCGTCGGAGACATGACGCAGCGGGCGAAGATCGACACCGATGGGCCCGAGCCGCCGGGCGGCGGCGGCCGGGGCGGGCCGCTCATCGACGCCGGGGCCGAGCTCGACCCCGTCCACCCCGTACCGCCGCCCCTCCAGCACCGGCCCGGCGGGCTGACCGCGGCCGAGGTGGCCGAACGGGTCGCACGCGGCGAGGTCAACGACGTACCCGTCCGCAGCTCCCGCTCCGCCGTCGACATCATCCGCGGCAACGTCTTCACCCGCTTCAACGCCATCATCGGCGTCCTGTGGGTGATCATGCTGATCGTCGCGCCGATCCAGGACAGCCTGTTCGGGTTCGTCATCGTCGCCAACACCGGCATCGGCATCATCCAGGAGCTGCGCGCCAAGAAGACCCTCGACGGGCTCGCCGTCATCGGCGAGACGAAACCCACGGTCCGCCGCGACGGCACCGCGGCCGAGGTCCACACCTCGGAGATCGTCCTCGGCGACTGCATCGAACTCGGCCCCGGCGACAAGGTCGTCGTGGACGGCGAGGTCGCCGAGTCCGACAGCCTGGAGGTCGACGAGTCGCTGCTCACCGGCGAGGCCGATCCCGTCGTGAAGAAACGTGGCGACCAGGTCATGTCCGGCAGCTTCGTCGTCGCGGGCACCGGCGCGTTCACCGCCACGAAAGTGGGGCGCGAGGCGTACGCCGCGCAGCTCGCCGAGGAGGCGTCCCGCTTCACGCTCGTCCACTCCGAGCTGCGGTCCGGCATCTCCATGATCCTCAAGTACGTGACGTGGATGATGGTGCCGACGTCGATCGCGCTCATCATCAGCCAGCTCGTCGTCAAGGACACCGACTTCAAACGGTCCGTCGCCCGCACGGTCGGCGGGATCGTGCCGATGATCCCCGAAGGGCTGGTCCTGCTGACGTCCGTCGCCTTCGCCATCGGCGTCATCCGGCTCGGCCGCAAGCAGTGCCTGGTGCAGGAGCTGCCCGCCATCGAGGGCCTCGCCCGCGTCGACGTCGTCTGCCTCGACAAGACCGGCACCCTCACCGAGGGCGGCATGGACGTCACCGAGCTGCGCACCCTCGACGGGGCCGACGAGACGTACGTGCGCACCGTGCTGGGCGCGCTCGGCGAATCCGACCCGCGGCCCAACGCCTCCCTCCAGGCGATCATCGACACCTACCCCGACGGCGGCGACTGGCGGTGCACACAGGCACTGCCGTTCTCGTCGGCGCGCAAGTACAGCGGCGCCACCTTCAGCGAGGGCGACGGGCAGAGCAGCACCTGGCTGCTGGGAGCGCCCGACGTGCTCCTCCCGGACGGCGACCCGGTCCTCGACGAGATCGAGGACCTGAACCAGCGGGGCCTGCGCGTGCTGCTGCTCTCCCGCGTCCGCGGCGAGCTGGACGACCCGGACGCCGCCGGGAACGCCCGCGCCACCGCGCTCGTCGTCCTGGAGCAGCGCCTGCGGCCCGACGCCGCCGACACGCTCGCCTACTTCGCCGACCAGAACGTCGACGCCAAGGTCCTCTCCGGCGACAACGCCGTCTCGGTCGGCGCGGTGGCGAGCAAGCTCGGCCTGCCGGGCGCCGACCGGACCGTCGACGCCCGCCGCCTGCCCGCCGACCGCGACGAGATGGCGGCGGTCCTCGACCAGGGGGCCGTCTTCGGGCGCGTCACCCCGCAGCAGAAACGCGACATGGTCGGCGCGCTGCAGGCGCACGGGCACACCGTCGCCATGACCGGCGACGGCGTCAACGACGTCCTGGCGCTCAAGGACGCCGACATCGGCGTGTCCATGGGGTCCGGATCGGAGGCGACGAAAGCCGTCGCCCAGATCGTGCTGCTCAACAACAGCTTCGCGACCCTGCCGTCGGTGGTCGCCGAGGGACGCCGCGTCATCGGCAACATCACCCGCGTCGCCACCCTGTTCCTGACCAAGACGGTCTACTCGGTGCTGCTGGCGATTCTCGTGGTGTGCTTCGGGATGGAGTACCCCTTCCTGCCCCGGCACCTGACCCTGCTCTCCACGCTGACCATCGGCGTCCCGGCCTTCTTCCTGGCGCTCGCGCCCAACAAGGAGCGCGCCAAGCCGCACTTCGTCCGCCGCGTCATGCGGTACGCGGTCCCCGGCGGGATCATCGCCGCGGCGGCGACCTTCACCACGTACCTGCTGGCCGCCCACCACTACAGCGGGCCCGGCGCCCTCGCGGCCGAGACCAGCGCGGCGACCCTGACGCTGTTCCTGGTCTCCCTCTGGGTCCTGGCGATCATCGCCCGCCCCTACACCTGGTGGCGCATCGCACTGGTCGCGGTCATGGGCGGGGCGTTCCTGGTCGTCCTCGTCGTGCCCTGGCTCCAGGACTTCTTCGCGCTGCGGCTGGTGGGCACGACGATGCCGTGGACCGCCGTCGCCATCGCCGCCGTGGGCGCGGCGGTGCTGGAGCTGGCGTGGCGGTGGGTGGCGCGGAAGGTGCCGGCGGCCGAACAGAGCCCGGCGGCCGCATAGGCCCGGCGCGGAACAGAGCCCGGCGACCGCCAGGAGAACGCGTCGACGCGTCCGTTCACTCCATCGGGCGGTGTGCGTCCTGCCGTCGCATGAGGGGCGGTCGTGCGGCCCAGGTAACCGGTCATGAGCTCCGCACCCCGCTCCCTCCCCGGGTCCGACGGTTCACCACACACCGGGGACGAGACGTGCGGTGCGGGCGGCGTACTCCGCGTAGCGGGGGCCCAGCGCCGAGATGAGGACGACGTCCTCGGCACGGATGCGGTGGAGCATCCCGGCCAGGGTGCAGCCGAAGAACACGAGGTGGGCCCGGGGATGGTCCAGGGCGAACCCTGCACAGGCGACCATGAGCAGTCCTCCGGCGTAGGAGGGGTGCCGCAGGTGGCGGTAGGGGCCGGTGCGGATCACCGGCTGGCCGGGGCGGACGTCGACGGTGCCGCGGAAGTACTCGCCCAGGGTGGCCACCGCCCAGTGGCGCAGCGCCATCCCGGCCCAGACACCGGGCAGGGCGATCAGCGTGCTGGTCGCCCGGTCCCCGGTCATCCGTGCGGAGGGGGCGCGGCGCAGCAGGACCGCCGCGCCGGCCTCACCGAGGGCGATGGCACCGAACAGGACGTACGTGCTGCGCCGGTCCGCGGCGAGCGGCTGGGGCGGGCGGCGGCGGTCCGTGCGCCGCCGGCGCAGCGCCCACCTGGCTTCGAGTCCGTACTCCAGCGCCGCCGTGGCGCCCGCCAGGGTCCAGACGAGGGCGGCTTTCGACACTCCGGACACCGGCTCCGGTGAGGATTTCCGAAGGGTGAGGCGAGAGATGAGCGAGGTACCGGGCATGGGGAGTGGTGTTCCCTTCCGTCCTTTCCAGGACAGCGAACTCGCGATGCTGGACCGGGCGCTGAACGACCCCGAGGTGATGGGCCAGTACGCGTGGACCGGGTGGTCCGGCCACACATCGACGCTCCGCCAGCAGTGGGAGGCGAACCGGCTGCTGTCACCGGAGATCAGCATGCTGGCCGTGGTACGGGAGGACACGGCCGTGGGCGCGGTGACCTGGCGCCCGGTGGCCTACAACGGGGTGTCGCAGTGCTGGAACGTCGGGGCCTACCTCCTGCCGGAGGCACGTGGGCGCGGCGTGATGTCGAAGGCGGGCCGCGCACTCGTGGACTACCTCTTCGCGCACACCCAGGCCCACCGCATCGAGGCGCATGTGGAGGCCGGCAACAAGGCCGCGCGCCTCTGCGCCGAGCAGGCGGGGATGGTCTATGAGGGCACGGCCCGCGGTGCGGTCTGGCGCGGGGGCGGCTGGCGCGACATCGAGGTGCTGGCCGTGGTGCGCGGCGATGCCGCGCCGGCACTGGTGGCTGACTGAGAGCGTCGCCGGCGCCCGGCACACGCCGGGCGCCCGGCGACGCCCGGCACGTGTCCCTCGCCCGTCAACGGCGGGCGGCGAGGCGGGCCAGCAGCTCCCGGTCGACGGGCCGCGGCGGCAGGGGCGGCACCACCAGCGTGGAGGCCGCCGACAGTGGGGTGTCGGGGAGCTCGGCCAGGGGAACGGTCGTCGTGCGCGGCTCCGCCGTCACGTACGGCGAAGCCTCGTAGACCGTGACCGGGTGACCGGAACCGTAGGAGGCGACCAGGGCGTCGGTCAGAGTCGTGACGCCGGGACGCGCGTCGTACCCGGGATCGCGGTCGATCATGCCGATCACACCTACCTGCCACAGGATCAGGAGGCCGGTGGGATCGAAGACGCGGTGGCGGATCAGGAAATCGGTCGCCTCGAAGCTCTGGCACCCCCGCTCTCCCGGGTCCAGGCCCAGGTCGGCGAAGAGCCAGTCCTCCGCCGAGCACGCCGGCAGCATCCGCGCCGCGATGCCCTCCTCGCGCGCCCTCCGGATCGCTTCGTGCCCGGTGTAGGCGAACACCCCGGGGTGCCCGTACAGGGCCACGCAGACGAACTGGTCGCGGTGCAGCTCGGACATGATGTGTTCGACCATGTCCTCGTACGAGGCGGAACGCGGCTTGCCGACGGCGTAGTGGACGTCGAGCGTCTCGACCGAGGCGTTCAGCTTCTCGATATGACGGGTGACCAGAGGGTCCCCGATCAGGCACAGCACCTTGTCGGCCTGTTCCAGACAGGCCCGTGCTTCGACGGTGAGGTCGCCGATGGCCCGGAAGCCGGTCCCCACGACGACGAGTTGCGCATTGCCCGTGGTTTCCTGCATCGGACCACCGACTCCCTCGTGCGTTTGCTGGATCACGCGCCGGACGGAACCTCGTCGGGGTCGAAGATGATGACGACGAGCACCGCGTGGCACTCTTCCTTGACCCCGCTGTGCTCCGCCAGCACGGCGCGCATGCGGTCCACGTCGCCGGAGACGACCGCCTCGCGTTCCGAGGCGGTCAGGGCGCTGTCGGCGACGTACGCCTCCGCCGAGCGGCGGTAGGCGTGCTGCCGGCGTGGCTGGGTGACCAGTTCTTCCATGAAGTCGACTACTGCGGCAGGCATGTTCGCTCCTTCTCGTGGGGGATGGAACGCTTACCAGAGCACCACAGATCAGGAGCGAAGTGGGCCATTAAGGATGTAAACCGCATCTACGAGTGAAGTTCGTCCCGGAGCCACGGCCAGCACATGACGGCCCGTCGCGCAGGGGCTCGCGCGGCCCGGTGCCGCGCCCGCGCCCGCGGCTCCGGACCGACCGACCGGGCCCTTCAGTCGAACCAGCGGTCCCGGGCCAGCTCCTCCGTACGCGACGGGTCCTCCAGCAGCGCCGCCACCTCGAAGCGGCGCGGCCACTGGCCCGCCGCCCACGCCAGACCCGCCGCCACGCCCTCCAGCGTCGCCGCGTGCAGCGTGCCGTCCGGGGTGCGCCGCCAGTCCAGCTCGACGCCCCCGGCCCGCAGCTCCTCGTGCTCCACGTACGTGGCGGGCGTCGCGGGACCGAGCAGGGCGTGCACGGACTCCGGTACGTCGTGCTCCTCCCCGTCCGTGGTGACCTCGGCGTCGACCTCCTCGCTCAGCCGCGGCACCTGGAACAGCTCCGCCAGGTCCGCCGCCCGCGCCGGCGCCACCGGCAGCAGCGGACGGCCCGCGGTGAGCGGCAGCAGGTCAGGCGCGTCGGCGACCAGCGCGTCCGCCGCGTCCACCACCCGCACCTCGCCGTCGACGACCGCGCGCAACTCGTCCGGCAGCGTCACCTGCTCCGGGTCCAGGTCGGCGAGCGCGGTGTACAGGCCGTGCAACTGCGCGGCCGTCACCTCCCGCTCCGGATCCGCGAGCCGCGCCAGCAGCTCGGCCGCCCCGCCCGGCTCGTCCAGCAGCGCGGCGACCGACGTCCGCACGCCCAGCGCCCGCAGCACCTGTGCGTCCGCGAACCCCGTCGTGTCCGCCGGGTCGTACAGGCCCTCCAGCAGCGGATCGGCGCCCGCGGCACGCAGACCGGCCGGGCGGCGGCCGTCCAGCACCGGATGACCGCGCAGCCACCAGGCCGTGTACGAGCGGACCGTCTCGGTCGTGCCGTCGGGCATCAGGATCCGTACCGGCTGGGTGAGCGCGTCCCGCAGCGGCGGCTGCGCGAGCAGCGCGAGCGCCCGCGGCCAGGCGTCGTCGTCCACCAGCTCCAGGTCCCGCACCGCGACGATCTCCGTCGCGACCGGCGGCACCGGTGTGTCGGGCAACCGGTCCAGGACGTCCTCGCACCACACGTCGACGGCGTCGAGCACGCCCACGTCGTCCGGCTCGGGGAAGTCCCCGTCGCGCGGCTCCAGTTCGTCCGGGTCGAGGACGACGTCCGTGGCCCGTACGAGAGCGAAGCCGGCGAGCACCCCGCAGGCCGCCAGCGGCTGCTCGCCCCAGCGCTCGGCCGTCTCCGCGTCCACCAGGGCCAGTTCGCCCTCGCGCATCACTGCGGCGAACGGGCTGCCCGGCAGGACCAGTTCCGCGGCCGGCGCCGGCTCGCCGTCCTCGTCGGGCAGCGCCAGCGCACCCAGCCACGGCTCGTCACCCGGCTCCAGACCGGCGTCGCGCACCAGCGCCAGCACCGTGTCGGCGAGCTCCTCCGCGTCCGGGGCGTCGTCGTCCCACACGTCCTCGGCATCCAGCGACGCCGCCACCGCCGCCCGCACCTGCGGGGTCGTCAGGACCGCCCGCGGCGTCGCCGGGAGGGCGCCCAGCTTCTCCAGCACCGGGTGCGCGGCATCCGGATGCGCCACCTTCAGGCCCAGGCGGGACAGCTCCGCCGGCGTGTCCGGCAACGGCAGCAGCACCTGGCGCGGCCCGATCGCGGTCCGGCCGCCGGCCAGCGGCACCGGCAGACCGGTCAGCCGGTCCGGATCCACCCCCGCGAGCGAGTCGTACAGCCGGTACCACCACTCCGGCGCCCGCTCCGCGCCCGCGAGCCGGTCGATCGCCTCCCCCAGCGACAACCGCGCCACACCCAGCGCGCGCAGCTCGGTGCGGCGCTCCAGACCGGCGGGCAGCAACGTCGGCAGGACCTCCGCCAGCACGCGCACGGTGTCGGCGCCCGCCCCCTCGACGACCTCCGCCTCGAACGGCCGCAGGGCGTGCGGCTCCTCGTCCCCGGACGGCTCGGCCGCGGGAGCCAGGAACGCCACCCGCGGCAGCCGCTCCAGGACGGCGCCGCGGATCGCCCCGTCCAGGACACCCTTGCCGAGCGGGCCCGGCACGAGATCGATCGTGCCGGCCGTCACCGGCCGCCAGTCCGCGAGCAGTTCGGCGTACGCGTCGGCCGCGCGCTCCACCAGGAAGTCGGTCAGCGGCCCCGGCGCCGGGTGCCTGCGGGTGGTGTCCAGCGGGAACGTCGCGATCAGCAGCGCCGGGATGCCCAGCGGCTCGTCCGTGGGCGTCGGGGCGTGCACGACGGGCGCGGTACGCGGCCGGACCGGCGCGCCCTCCCCGTCCACGGGCACCGCCCACGTCACCGACCAGTGCGGCCGCAGCCGCTCCTCGACGGGCCGGTCCTTCAGCAGACCGGCGTCGATGCCACCACCGCGGCTGACCGTCCGCCAGCGGTGCGTCCCGCTCCCGCTGTCCTCGATGTGCACGTACCCGTCCTGCTCGCGGCGCACGAGCGTCCGGGTGCCCTTCGGCCCGTCCACGACGATCTCGCTCAGCCCCGGCAGGGTCAGCAGCAGCGCGTCGTCCACGGCGTCGAGCAGCCGCCCGACCAGGTCCTCGGCGGCGGCATCCCGCAACGGCAGGATGACGACGGTGTCGTACCCCTCCGGAGCGGTGCCCTCCGCGGGCAGCGGGAGCCGCAGCAGCGGTACGTGGCCCTCACGGCGGCGCAGTTCGTCACCGAGGCCCGGGCTGCCCAGCGAGGCGTCGGCGGCCATCTCCCGCGCCTCGCGCAGCGACCAGCGGACGCCGCCGTGCCGGCCCACGACCGCCGGCTCGTCGCTCACCGCGAGCACCGCGGCGAAGCCGACGCCGAAGCGGCCGACCGCGCCCTCGTGGCCCTCCCGCTTGGCCGAGGCGCGCAGCGTGCTCAACGACTCGACGCCCGCGGCGTCCAGGGGCGC
The DNA here is from genome assembly GCF_000716335.1 of Streptomyces sp. NRRL S-118. Lineage (GTDB taxonomy): Bacteria > Actinomycetota > Actinomycetes > Streptomycetales > Streptomycetaceae > Streptomyces. The sequence goes on from NZ_KL591006.1 coordinate 184,692, forward strand.
GCCGGTGTTGGCGGCGGCGAGCACGGCCCGGCCGTCACCCGTCGCCTCCGCCGGGTGCAGCGTCAGCCGCAGGCGTCCCGGGACCCCGGCGCGGGCGGCGGCGTCGGCGGCGTTCTGCGCGAGCTCCACGACCAGCCGGTCGCGGTAGCCCCCGAGCGCCAGGTCCTCCTCGGCGTTCGCGTCCTCCCGGAACCGCGCGGGTCCGGCGCCCCACGCGTCGAGCACTCCGCGCCGCAGCCGTGCGGTCCCGAACGGGTCGGCCGCCCCCTCGGTCGCCGTAGCCCTCACGCTCACGTCGTGCTCCGCTCTCTCGGCTCTGCCTGTACGACGCCCGAAGGTACCGCGTGCCGCACCGGAGCCTTTTCCCCCACCCCGCGCTCCCCGCCACCATGCCTCCGCCCGTCCCCGCAGCCGTCACCCGGGGCCCGGCGCACGGCGGCCGAAGGGCCGAAGCCCCGACCCGCGTACCGCCGCGAAGCGGCAAGGATCACACCCCGGGGCGCGCAGCGCCCCGGGCCCGGGGCCCACAGCTCGCGGGGGCGAAGCCCTCGCGCAGCCCGCATACCGCCGCGAAGCGGCAGGGAATCACGCCTCCGGGCGCGGAGCGCCTCGGGTCCGGGTGTCCGGGGTCCGGGGTCCGGTGTCCGGCATCCGGTGTCCGGCATCCGGGGCGAAGCCCCGGCGGCCCCAGGGCTTGCTGCGAAGCGGCAGAAAACACACTCGCGCACGCCACGCCCCGGCGCACCAACACCTTCGAGCGAGCAGCCGGCCCCGGCCTCGGGGCGAAGCCCCGCGCAGCCCGCCTACTGCCGCGAAGCGGCAGGAATCGCGCATCCCGGCGCGCGGCGCGGCGCGCGCGGGCGGCTTACGCCCGGGACGCGCCGCCCGCGAGACGCCCTGGGGCGGCTCCCGCCGGCGCGGTGCCGCCCCGGAGGGAACCCCCGCGCGGGGGGAGCGTCAGCTGTGGCCCAGGTCCTCGGAGGCCGCGTCCGGGGAGGTCGGAGGAACCGAGCCCTGGTCGCGGGCGGGACGCAGCGGGAACTCGTCGGCGCCCATCGAGTCGAGGACCGGCGGCGCCGGACGCGGCGGCTTCGGCATGACCGCGGCCTCCGAGTGACCGCCGCAGCCGTACGCCAGCGACACCACCCGGCCGTCCGCCGGGGAGAACTCGTTCGCGCACACCCCGAAGGCCTGCCGCAGCGAACCCGCCAGCGGCACGAGGAACGCGCAGCTCACACACGACGCGGGCGCCGCCTGCGCCATCGGGGTCTTGGCCCCGAAGGACTCCTCCCAGCGGTCCGCCGCGACGTGGAGCCCGTACCGGGACAGCACCCGCGCCCGGCGCATGCCGAGCTCCTCGGCGACCGCCGCGATGGCGCCGCGCGAAGGCGTGCGGGAGACGAGGTCGGCGTCCTCGGCGTCCAGGTGGTCCGCCATGTCCTCGGAGACCGCGGAGTTCGGCGGCGGCTCGTCCTCGCCGGAGTACCCCGGTTCCAGCCGCAGGTCGTCCTGCTCGGTCGGCAGCAGGTCGCCGGGCCCGAGGTCCCCGGGCCGCAGCCGCTCGCTCCACGGCACCCACTCGGGTGCCAGGAGCGCGTCGGGGCCCGGCAGCAGCACGGCCTCGTCGAGCGTGACGTTCTTGGCGCGGGACGCGCGGGCCACGGTGACCGCCCACCGCCAGCCCCGGTACCCGAACTCCCGGCATTCGAAGAAGTGCGTGACGACCCGGTCGCCCTCGGCGACCAGCCCCACGTGCTCTCCGACGACACCGGGCGCCGCGGCCTCCGCGGCCGCCTCCCGGGCGAGGTCTACCGCCTCGGCGCACAGACGGTCGGGGGCGGGGGTACGCGCAGTACGGCTTCGCGTCGTCGCAGCACTCACAGGTCTCGCTTCTCTCCTACGCCGTCTCACAGATGCGCCGGCCGAGTCGCGATGTACGGGCGGCGGGCGGAGCGGACCAGAGGGCCGCATCGACGTCCGCGCCCGACGTTTCCGTTTCCCGGGCACACCTATCGTCATCCATTCTGCGGGATGCCGAAGAGGCGCGCGGCCGAGAACTACCGCCGGTGGCGCGCTACGCACGCTACCCCTTCCGCAGCCCGCCGCCCACCTGCCCGCCCCAAGTAGCCGTCACAGCGGTTCATCGAAGTGGCACGTGGGGCACTATGACGGGGTGGCAGCCGCGAGGTCGTCCGACGACGCCGGGCCGCTCCGCAGGGCGGCCGGGCGGATCGGCCGTGTCCTGCACCTGCCGATCACCGGCCCGGCCCGGGGCATCCGCCGTGCCACGCACGCGCACGGCGCGGGCGAGTCCGGCCTCGGCAAGCTGATCGAACTGCACGCCGTCAACGGCGCCGGTGACGTGATGATCACCGTGGCGCTCGCCTCCACGGTGTTCTTCTCCGTGCCGACGGACGAGGCCCGTGGCCGCGTCGCGCTCTACCTCGCGATCACCATGGCCCCGTTCACGCTCCTCGCCCCCGTCATCGGGCCGCTCCTGGACCACATCCCGCACGGCCGGCGCGCCGCGATGGCGGGTGCCATGCTCACGCGTGCGCTCCTCGCCGTCGCCCTGTCGGGGGCGGTGGCCACCGGCGGACTGGAGCTGTACCCGGCGGCGCTCGGCGTGCTCGTCGCGTCCAAGGCGTACGGCGTCGTCCGCAGTGCCGTCGTGCCGCGGCTGCTGCCGCCCCGCTTCTCGCTCGTGAAGGCGAACTCGCGCGTGACCCTGGCAGGGCTGCTGGCCACGGGCGCCGCCGCGCCCATCGGCGCCGGACTGCAGCTCATCGGGCCGCAGTGGCCGTTGTACGGCGCGTGCGTGCTCTTCGTCGGCGGAACGCTCCTGGCGCTGTCGATGCCACCGAAAGTGGACTCGGCGCGGGGTGAGCGCAAGGCGCACATGCTGACGCACGGCGAGAAGAAGCCGAGCCTGCGCACGGTCGGGCCGTCCGTCCTGCACGGCCTCCAGGCGAACGCCGCGCACCGGGCGCTCTCCGGGTTCCTGATCTTCTTCCTCGCCTTCCTCCTGCGCGAGCACCCGCTGCCCGGGCAGAGCGCGGCGGTCTCGCTCGGCATCGTCGGCGTGGCCGCCGGGGTCGGGAACGCCTGCGGTACGGCGGTCGGCGCGTGGCTGCGGTCACGGGCGCCCGAACTGATCGTGGTGACGATGCTGGCGCTGGCGCTGTCGGCGGTGATCGTCGCGGCGCTGTTCTTCGGCGGGATCGCGGTGGCGGTCCTGGGCGCGGTGGCCGGCCTGACGCAGGCCCTGGCGAAGCTGTCGCTGGACGCGATGATCCAGCGGGACGTGCCGGAGGTGGTGCGCACCTCGGCGTTCGCCCGCTCCGAGACGCTGCTGCAGATGGCGTGGGTGGTGGGCGGGGCGATCGGGATCGCGCTGCCGCTGAACGGCTCGCTGGGCATGTGGGTCGCGGCGTCGATACTGGCCACCGGGGCGATGCTGACGGTCCGGGGCCTGCTCACGGCGGCCCGGCGCGGCGGCACGCCGCACCCCCGCGTGGCGTGATGCCGGGCGGCGTATAGCCTTCGAGCCATGACCGTTGCGTTCAATTCCGGTAAGGCCCGCCGGGCCGGCGTCGCTCTGGGTGCCGTCTCCGCGGGACTCCTCGTACTCTCCGCCTGCGGCGACAAGCCGACCCCGCTCGCGACCGTGACGGTCGGGTCCGACTCCGTCAACGCCGAAGCGACCTGCTACAACGACGGCGAGGCGATCAAGGAGTCGGAGATCAAGAAGTGCCTGGACACGAAGTCCGGCAAGACCATCGAGGTCTCCCTCGACGACAAGATCCACTTCGGTGTGGACCCGGAGATCGCCGAGCACGGCTGGACGCTGTTCATCGGCGGCCAGCAGGCCGAGCAGGAGCCGTACAAGAAGACGTACCGGACGATCCCGGCCAGCGCGTTCCTGTCGAGCCAGACCGGTGAGATGTCGAACACGGCCCAGATCAGCATCGTCGAGACGAGCGGCAAGAAGCTGACGGGCATCTGGCACTTCGAGCTGAAGAAGGCGTCCTGACCCTGCGCGTCCTGGTGGTGACGGCGGTGGCGGCCGAAGCGGACGCCGTCGCCGCCGGCCTCGTCGGGTACGCGGGCCCCGCCCGCCGTACCCTGGCCCGGTGCCGCGCCCGCGCCCGGTTCCCCCGACGGGCTGGTCGACGTGGTCGTCGGCGGTGTCGGCCCCGCTGCCGCCGCCGTGGCGACCACCGGCGCGCTGGCCTCGTCGCCGTACCCGTACGACCTGATCGTGTCGGCCGGTATCGGCGGTGGTTTCGCCGCCCACGCACCCCTCGGGGCGGTCGTCGTATCCGACGCGATCATCGCCGCCGACCTGGGGGCCGACACACCCGACGGCTACCTCGCCGTCGAGGAGCTCGGCTTCGGCCGCTCCGTCCACCTGCCGCCTCCCGCGCTGACGGACCGGATCGCGAAGGCCCTGCACGAGGGCGGGCAGCGGCACGTCGTCGCGCCGGTCCTCACGGTGTCGACGGTCACCGGCACCGCCGCCCGTACGGCCGAGCTCGGCGCCCGGCACCCGCGGGCCGCCGCGGAGGCGATGGAGGGCTTCGGCGTCGCGGAGGCGGCCGCCGCGCACGGTGTGCCCGCTGTCGAGATCCGCGCCGTCTCCAACACGGTGGGCCCGCGCGACCGCGCCGCCTGGCGGATCGGGCAGGCGATGGACTCGCTGCGGTACGCCGTCCAGCTGCTCAGCACCACCGTCTTCCTGGAGGAGCTATGACGTCCGAGACGTCCGCGAGCACGAGCCCCGTCCCCGGCCCGGTGCGGATCGCGTACTCGCCGTGCCCCAACGACACGTTCGTCTTCCACGCCTGGGCGCACGGCGAGGTGCCCGGCGCGCCCGTGCTGGACGTGACCTTCGCGGACATCGACGTCACGAACGGCATGGCGGAGCGCGGCGAGCTGGACGTCCTGAAGGTGTCGTACGCCGCGCTGCCGTGGGTGCTGGACGAGTACGCGCTGCTGCCCTGCGGCGGCGCGCTGGGCCGGGGCTGCGGCCCCCTGGTCCTCACCCGCGAGCCGGGCCTGGACCTGACGGGCCGTACGGTCGCGGTGCCGAGCGAGCGGTCGACCGCGTACCTCCTCTTCCGCCTGTGGGCGGCGGACGTCGTTCCGGGCGGCGTCGGCGAGGTCATGGTGCTGCCGTTCCACGAGATCATGCCGGCGGTGCGGGACGGCAGGGTCGACGCGGGGCTCGTCATCCACGAGGCCCGTTTCACGTACCAGGACTACGGGTTGCACCGGCTCGCCGACATGGGCGAGCACTGGGAGTCGACGACGGGCCTGCCGATCCCCCTCGGCGCGATCATCGCGAAGCGCTCCCTGGGCGCGGACACGCTGAAGCTGCTCGCCGAGTCGGCCCGCGCCTCGGTGCGGAAGGCGTGGGACGACCCGGAGGCGTCACGCGGGTACGTACGCGCCCACGCGCAGGAGATGGACCCGGGGGTGGCCGATCAGCACATCGGCCTGTACGTCAACGAGTTCACGGCCGACCTCGGGGAGGACGGCTACGCGGCGGTGCGCGGGCTGCTGACGCGTGCGGCGGCCGAGGGGCTGGTTCCGCCCCTGAAGCCCGACGCGCTGTCGTTCCCGTGACGTTTTCGGACGCCCCCCGGCCGGGACGCCTTCCGGCCGGGACGGCCCCAGGCCGCGACGACTCCCGGACGGGGAGCGGTGTCCGGCCCGGACTACACGTCCAGTTGGTCGGCGACCGCCCGCAGCAAGCCCGCGATCTTCTTGCCGTGGACCTTGTCGGGGTAGCGGCCCCGCTCCAGCATGGGCGTGATGTTCTCCAGGAGGGTCGTCAGGTCCTGCACGATCGACGCCAGCTCGTCCGGCTTGCGGCGCTGTGCCGCCGCCACCGAGGGGGTCGGGTCGAGGACCGTCACGGACAGCGCCTGGTCACCGCGCTGGCCGGCGACGACGCCGAACTCCACGCGCTGGCCGGGCTTGAGGGCGTCCACCCCGGCAGGGAGCACCGACGAGTGCACGAAGACGTCGCCGCCGTCGTCGCGGGAGAGAAAGCCGAAGCCCTTCTCGCTGTTGAACCACTTGACCTTGCCGGTAGGCACGTCTGTCCTCGTCCTCGTACTCGTTGTATGACGCCGAAAAACGGCTCTGGATGGCACTGCAGCGGGTCGCCCGGACCCTCCCCCCAAGCTCTCGCTTTGCTCGAGCAGGGGGTACCCCCAGCAAGGCTAATGGTCCAGGGGCTCGTGACAAGACGTCGCCGGTCTGTTCCTCCGGCCTGGGAACTACCCTGGCCGAATGCATAGTGAAACCCCCACCGGCGGGGCCGCCGCCGGCTCCGCCCCAGGTGACGGTCTCGTCCGCGCCGGCGGGATCGTCTTCGTCATCGGCGCCGTCGCCACGCTCGTCACCGTGGCCCCGCTGTTCCTGGGCACGGATCCGTTCCCGCCGGTCGCGTACGCCGTGTGCATGCTGATGGGCGTCGGGTTCGCCGTCGCCGCCGCGGGTGTGCTGCGGTCGATCGCGGCGCAGCGCCGTCAGGCCAAGGCGGCCGCCGGCGACGCCCGGTAGGCGTCCCACCAGGCAGGAAAGGCTGTCAGGTCGTCCAGCACGACATCGGCGCCGGCCGCCCGCAGCTCGTCCGCGGCGCACGGGCCCGTCGGTACGGAGACGGCGAGGGCACCCGCCGTGCGGGCGCCGCGCACATCGCCGATGTGGTCGCCGACGTACACGCTCGCGCCGTGTTCGTGCAGGGCCTCCGCCTTGGCCTCGGCCCAGAGCGAGCCGATCACGGCGTCGGGCTCCATGCCCAGGTGGGCGAGGTGCAGCCGGGCGTTGGGCTCGTGCTTGGCGGTCACGACGACGGCCCGGCCGCCCGCCGCGCGAACGGCTTGAATCGCATCCCTCGCACCGGGCATCGCGAGCGTCGGTTCGATCGCGTACGCGGGGTAGATCTCGCGGTAGCGGTCGCCCATCTCCGGGATCCGGTGCGCCGGGAACCAGTGCGCGAGCTCCTGTTCGAGCGGCGGCCCGAGCCGGGTGACGACCAGGTCGGCGTCGATCCGCACACCGGTCTCGGCGGAGAGCGCGCGGAAGGCGGCACGGATGCCGGGGCGCGAGTCGATGAGGGTCATGTCGAGGTCGAAGCCGACGGTGGGCGCGGCGGACGCGTACGAGGCCATGGGCGCCATTGTGCCCGCCGGCCACTCCGGGCCACCCCCGGTACGCCTTCCGGTCGGGCACCCCTGCCCTCGGCCCGCGCCCCGGCAGCGGTGGCAGCGGTCGCCCTCCCGGCTGCCGGGATCCCGAAATGGGCCGGCCACTCTGCGCACCGGGTCCGGGTCGCCGCCCCGGCGACGGGGGCGGGCTCGTCCGCCCGGCTGCCGGGCTCGTCCCGGCCCGGTGACGGTGGCGGATCGTCCGGGCGGAACCGGGGGGCACGCCTGGCGGCGCGACCGGGGGGTTCACGCGCCGGTCCGGCGCGGAAGGCACCGGGCGTGACCGGCGACCCTCCCGGGTGGTCCGGGCGGCACGCCGGGCCACCGCGACCGGCGCCCCTCCCGGGCGGGTGTCTCAGGAGCGGCGGGCGCGCCAGGCCAGGTAGAGCGCCGAGGCCACCGCCGCGCCGCGGACGACCCAGGGCCAGGTTCCGGCCAGCGCCTCGCTCATGGCGCCGCCGCCCGCGGGGAGCGGCTCGCCCCAGCGGCCGTCCGCCCGGCCCCACAGCCAGACCACCGCGGCCGCCGCGACCAGGCCCGGCAGACCCATGACCACCCACTTCGCCTCCCGGGGGCTGAGGCGGCGCGAGCCGTACGCGAGGAGCCAGCCGCCCGCGAGCGGCAGCCAGGAGCCGAGGACGGCACCGGCGACCAGCAGCACGGCCGCGAACAGCAGCATCGGGTGCGACACCCGGGACCGCACCGGTGCCGGGGGCGCGGGCGGAGCCGCGGGTGCCGCCTCCGCCGCGGCCTTGCGCCCGCGGCGCGGACGGAGCCGCAGCAGGCGGCGCGCCCCGGCGGGGGCCGCGTCCGCCGGAGGACCGGCCTCCGCCGGCTTCGCCTCCTCCTTCGGAGGGGGCTTGAGCATCTCCGGGATCTCCACGCCGCCGTGGAAGCCCGCCGGCACGTCCTCGACACGCCACCAGTCCGGCTGGAAGTCCCCGGAGCCGACCTCGTCCATGCCCGCCAGGTGCGGGCTGCCGCCGGCCTCCACGGGGTGCGCGGCGGGGGCATCCGCCGGGGACTCCGGTGACGCCGCCGTCCGCTGCGACGGCACCGCCAGGCCGCCGCCCGACGAGGCCGCCGACACCACCTCGTCCGGCGTGCCGAGACGCGTCAGGATCCGCCGCACCGATTCCGGGCTGTCGCTCTTCCCGCGCCGCCGCTCGATCTCGCCGCGCAGCGAGGCGACGAGCCTCATCCGCGCCTGGGAGGGCAGCTGTTGCTGCTGGGCCAGGTCGCCGACCCGGCTCAGGTAGTCGAAGACCAGTTGGTCGCTCTCGATCCCCACGTCCCGACGTTAGCGTGCGCGCAGGGGCTAACGTGGGGCGGATGGGGACCGAAGGCAACGAAGGCAAGGGCGGTACGTCCGCTCCCCGCACCCTCGCGGAGGCGCTCCGCGCGCGCGGCGACGAGGGCCTGGCCGTGCTGCTGCGGGCGCGGCCGGACCTCCTCGTACCCGTACCGGGCGATCTGACCCAGCTCGCCACGCGCGCCGGTACGCGCGCCTCGGTGGTGCGGGCCCTGGAGCGGCTCGACCGCTTCTCGTTGCAGACGGCGGAGGCGCTCGCGGTGGCGCCGGACCCGGCGCCGTACCCCGTGCTCCTCGCCCTGATGGCCGGTGACGAGGGCGACCCCGCCATCGAGGCGGCGCTGCCCGGCGCGGTGGCGCTCCTGCGCGACCAGGCGCTGGTGTGGGGCGACGACGAACGGCTGCGGCTGGTGCGCACGGCGCGCGAGCTGCTCGCACCGTCGCCGCAGCACCCGTCGCCGACGGGCCTCGGCCCGACGGTCGCGGAGGCGACGTCGGGCATGTCCCCGACGCGGATCCAGGAGATCCTCGCGGCGGTCGGTCTGCCCACCACGCACGACCCGGTGTCGGCGGTGGCGGCGCTGACGGAGCTGTTCACCGACCGGGAGCGGATGGCCGCGCTCCTCGACGACGCGCCGACGGAGGCGCTGGGGGTGCTGGACCGCCTGGTGTGGGGCCCGCCGTACGGCGAGGTGACGCCGAACCCGGCCCCGCCGGTGCGCTGGCTGCGGGACCGGGGCCTGCTGCTGCCGGCGACGGCCCGCACGGTGGTGCTGCCGCGGGAGGCGGCGCTGCACCTGCGCGGCGGGCGGGCGCACCGGGTGCCAGAGCCGGTGCCGCCCGTGGTCGCCCCGGCGAGGTCCGTGGCGACGGCCGAAGGCCGTCCACAGGTTGTGGACAGCGCGGCGGCGGGTCAGGCGTACACGGCTCTGGCGACCGTCGAGGAGCTCCTCAGGGAGTGGCACGAGGGCGGGCCGCCGGTCCTGCGGTCCGGCGGCCTGGCGGTACGGGACCTGAAGCGCACCGCGGCCGCCCTGGACGTGCCGGAGCCGGTGGCGGCGTTCTGGGTGGAGCTCGCGTACGCGGCCGGGCTGGTCGCCCCGGACGGCGAGGCCGACGAGCGGTACGCCCCGACGCCCGCCTACGACGAGTGGCTCGACCTGCCGACGGCCGAGCGGTGGGCCCGGCTGGTCGCCGCCTGGCTGCCCGCGTCGCGGACGCCGGGCCTGGTCGGCGGCCAGGACACCAAGGGCCGTACGCTCTCGGCGCTCGGCCCCGACCTGGACCGCGGCGCGGCCCCGGAGGTACGCCGCCGCGTGCTGACCCTGCTCGCCGGACTGCCCGCCGGGGCGTCCCCCGACCCGGACACGCTGCTGGCCCGCCTGCGCTGGGAGCGCCCCCTGCGCGGCTCCGCCGCGGCGGCGGGCACCGACCTGCGGGCGCGCCTCGCCACCTGGGCCCTCGCGGAGGCGGAGCTCCTCGGCATCACGGGCCGGGGCGCCCTCTCCTCCCCCGGCCGCGCCCTGCTCACGCCCGCGCAGGCGTACGAGGACGCGCCGGCCCCCGGCACCGGAACGCCCCACGCGACCCCGGCCGCCGGGCCGGCGACGACCGCGGGGGCCACCGCCGCTTCGAGCCCGGCCGGGACCGCCCGGACCACCGGGGCCGCTCCGGCCGCCGGCGCGGCTCCGGCCGGCGGGCCCGCCGCGGGGGCGGACCCGCGGGGCCCCGGCGCCGACGGCGGGATCTCCGTCGCCGAGGCGGCCGAAGGCGCCGCGCGGGCCGCCGCGCTGCTCGCGCCGCTGCTGCCCGACCCCGTCGACCACGTCCTGCTCCAGGCCGACCTCACCGCCGTGGCCCCCGGCCCCCTCCGGCGGCCGCTCGCCGAGACGCTCTCCGTGCTCGCGGACGTCGAGTCCAAGGGCGGCGCCACCGTGTACCGGTTCACGCCCGCCTCCGTGCGCCGCGCCCTCGACGCCGGGCAGACCGCGGCCGACCTGCACGCCTTCCTCGCGGCGCACTCGCGCACGCCGGTCCCCCAGCCCCTCGCGTACCTCATCGACGACGTCGCCCGCAGACACGGCCACCTGCGCGTCGGGGCGGCCTCCGCCTACGTGCGGTGCGACGACGACGCGGTGCTCGGCGAGATCCTCGCCGACAAGCGGTCGGCGTCCCTGCGGCTGCGCCGCCTCGCGCCCACCGTGCTGGCCGCCCAGGCCGACCCCGCGGCGCTGCTGGAGGGGCTGCGGGCCATGGGCTTCGCGCCGGCCGCCGAATCCGCCGAGGGCGACGTCCTCGTCACCCGGGCCCACGCCCGCCGCACCCCGCCGCGTACACCGCCCGCCCCCGTACCGGACGGGCCGCCCGTGCCCGACGCGACGCTCCTCAACGCGGCCGTCCGCGCGATCCGCGCCGGGGACCAGGCCGCGGCGGTCGTGCGCAAGGAGGAGAGCAGCGGGCAGGGCGGCGGCGACCTGCCCCGCACCTCCGCCGCCGAGACCCTCGCCACCGTCCAGGCCGCCGCCATGACCGGCTCGGCCGTCTGGATCGGCTACGTCAACGCCGACGGCGCCGCGAGCCAGCGCGTCATCGCCCCCGTGCGCGTCGAGGGCGGCTTCGTCACGGCGTACGACCACACCGCGGACGAGGTCCGCACCTACCCGCTGCACCGCATCACGGGTGTGGCGGAAGTGGCGGACGACCAGTTGTGACGGGGCGCGTCCCCGTCATGCGCCCGCTGCCGGGATTTCCCTCCCCGGAGTGAGCAAGTCCCCACTCCCGGGGGACGGTCCGCATCCCCGCGGCGCGCCACGGGCAGCCACAAGGCGTCCGGCCCGCCACCTCGGGCACCGCACGGAAAGAGGTGACCGGGCCCGTCCCGCCGCACGCGGCGCGGGCCCGTCCGCCGTCCCCGCGCCGCGTGGAAGGACCCACCCATGAGCCGTCGCCTCGCCCTCGTCCTGACCGCCGTCACGATCTTCTTCACCACCCTCGCCACGCCCGCCGCCGCGATCGGGCTGCCTCCGATCAGCGGCCCGCTGAGCGACCTCCAGATCGAGGGCCCCTTGATCCAGACCATCACGCTGCCCCCGCTGTGACCATCGCCACCCGCCCCCGCGGACCCCGGGGTCCCCCATGGCTCCGCCACTCGCCCCGCCGATGCGTAACACTGGATGTTTGGCCGAGTCCCGAGGCCACACCAGGAACGCCAGGAAAGGGTGAGGCGTGAACGGACCACTGATCGTCCAGAGCGACAAGACACTCCTGCTCGAAGTCGACCACGAGCAGGCCGACGCGTGCCGTCGCGCCATCGCTCCGTTCGCGGAGCTGGAGCGGGCTCCCGAGCACATCCACACCTACCGCGTCACCCCGCTCGGCCTGTGGAACGCCCGGGCCGCCGGGCACGACGCCGAGCAGGTCGTGGACGCGCTCGTCGAGTTCTCGCGCTACCCGGTGCCGCACGCGCTGCTCGTCGACGTCGCCGAGACGATGGCCCGCTACGGGCGGCTCACGCTCTCCAAGCACCCCACGCACGGCCTGGTGCTCACCACCACCGACCGGCCCGTCCTGGAGGAGATCCTCCGCTCCAAGAAGGTGCAGCCGCTGGTCGGGCAGCGCATCGACCCCGACACGGTCGCCGTGCACCCCTCCGAGCGCGGGCAGATCAAGCAGACTCTGCTGAAGCTGGGCTGGCCGGCCGAGGACCACGCCGGTTACGTGGACGGCGAGGCGCACCGCATCGACCTGGACGAGAACGGCTGGGCGCTGCGCCCGTACCAGAAGCAGGCCGTCGAGGGCTTCTGGCACGGCGGTTCCGGCGTGGTCGTGCTGCCCTGCGGCGCCGGCAAGACGCTCGTCGGGGCGGGGGCCATGGCGCAGGCCAAGGCCACCACGCTCATCCTCGTCACCAACACCGTCTCGGCCCGCCAGTGGAAGCACGAGCTGGTGAAGCGGACCTCGCTCACCGAGGACGAGATCGGCGAGTACAGCGGTACGAAGAAGGAGATCCGCCCGGTCACCATCGCCACCTACCAGGTGCTGACGACCAAGCGGAAGGGCGTCTACCCGCACCTGGAGCTCTTCGACTCCCGCGACTGGGGCCTGATCGTCTACGACGAGGTCCACCTGCTGCCGGCGCCGGTGTTCAAGTTCACCGCCGACCTCCAGGCCCGGCGGCGCCTCGGGCTGACCGCGACGCTGGTGCGCGAGGACGGCCGCGAGTCGGACGTGTTCTCGCTGATCGGGCCGAAGCGGTTCGACGCGCCGTGGAAGGAGATCGAGGCGCAGGGCTACATCGCGCCCGCCGACTGCGTCGAGGTCCGCGTGAACCTGACCGACTCGGAGCGGCTCGCGTACGCGACGGCCGAGACGGAGGAGAAGTACCGCTTCTGCGCGACGACCGCGACGAAGCGGAAGGTGACGGAGGCGCTGGTCGAGAAGCACCGGGGCCAGCAGACGCTGGTGATCGGCCAGTACATCGACCAGCTCGACGAGCTGGGCGAGCACCTGGACGCCCCGGTCATCAAGGGTGAGACGTCGAACGCGCAGCGCGAGAAGCTCTTCGACGCGTTCCGCAACGGCGAACTCGGTGTGCTGGTGGTGTCGAAGGTCGCGAACTTCTCGATCGACCTGCCGGAGGCGACGGTCGCCATCCAGGTGTCGGGCACGTTCGGTTCGCGCCAGGAGGAGGCACAGCGGCTGGGCCGGGTGCTGCGGCCCAAGGCGGACGGGCACAAGGCGATGTTCTACTCGGTGGTCGCGCGGGACACCATCGACCAGGACTTCGCGGCGCACCGGCAGCGGTTCCTGGCCGAGCAGGGGTACGCGTACCGGATCATGGACGCGGACCAGCTGCTGGCCGCCGATCCGGACGTGGGTCTCAGCGGCGCCTGACGCCCGCTTCCGGGCCGTACTCGCCGAGGACGACGACCCCGAACGCCGCTTCGGCGAACACCTTGATCGCACGCAGGGTGTTGCCGAGGCGGTGGGAGGGGTGCTGGTCGGGGCCCAGGGCCGTGGCGCCCGAGCTGTCGGGGGTGAAGGCGGCTGTGGTCATGTCTCCATGATGGTTCGCGTCCGGGAGCGGTACATCGGTCCTCGGACGGAACCGGGCCGCCGTCCGCGTACGACTCCGGGCATACGGCGGGCGGGGCATCCCCTACGGGTCGTAATCCGGTGGCCCGTAGGTGGGGCGGGTGGCTAGACTCCCCCGCCTTGCCCGCCTCCCGTCCGTGGAGCGCCGCCGCCCGGTCGGAAACCGGACGGCCCCGCCACCCCGCCCGTACGACCGACGGAGGCTCCGCCGTGCCCGCGCCCGCCCCAGACCCCCTGGCTCACGAAAGGGCCCACCTCGCCGCCTCGCGCGCCGCCCTGCGCGCGATGAGGGAGGACGTCGAGGCGCTCGACATCCGCGACGTCACCGCGAACTGGGTCAACGCCGCCGTCCTGGAGGGGCAGATCGAGCAGCGCATCAAGGCGCTGGCCGACCTGTCCCACACCCCGCTGTTCTTCGGGCGGCTGGACTACCTGCACACCACGCAGGAGGGACAGCGCTTCTACATCGGGCGGCGGCACGTCCACGACGGGGACGGCGACCCGATGGTGATCGACTGGCGTGCGCCGGTGTCGCAGCCGTTCTACCGGGCGTCGAAGAAGGACCCGCAGGACGTGGCGCTGCGGCGCCGCTTCGGTTACACCGGCGGCGAGCTCACGGCGTACGAGGACGAGCACCTGTCCGACCCCGGTGAGGCGGAGCGGACGTCGAGGCTGCTCCAGGCGGAGATCGAGCGGCCGCGCGTCGGCCCGATGCGGGACATCGTCGCGACGATCCAGCCGGAGCAGGACGCGATCGTACGGTCGGGGCTGGCCGGCACCGTGTGCGTCCAGGGCGGCCCGGGGACGGGCAAGACGGCGGTGGGCCTGCACCGGGTGGCGTACCTGCTGTACGCGCACCGGGAGCGGCTGGCGCGCACCGGAACACTCGTCATCGGGCCGAACCGCTCCTTCCTCCACTACATCGAGCAGGTGCTGCCGGCGCTGGGCGAGCTGGAGGTCCGGCAGGCGACGGTGGACGACCTGGTGGCGCACGTCGAGGTGCGCGGCGTGGACGACGCCGCGGCGGCCCTGGTGAAGGGCGACGCCCGGATGGCCGAGGTGCTGCGGCGGGCGCTGTACGCCCACGTCACGCTGCCCACGGAGCCGCTGATGGTGGTGCGCGGCTCGCGGCGGTGGCGGGTGCCCGCTCACGAACTCGAGGAGATGGTGCGGGAGTTGCTGGACCGGGACATCCGGTACGGCGCGGCGCGCGAGGCCCTGCCGCAGCGGATCGCGCACGCGGTGCTGGTCCGCATGGAGCAGGCGGGCGAGGCGCCCGACGACCGCGTGCAGAACGCGGTGGCGCGCAACGCGGCGGTGAAGGCGGTGGTCAAGGAGGTGTGGCCGCCGGTCGACCCGGCGAAGCTGGTGCACCGGCTGCTGTCCGACGCGGACTTCCTCGTGGCGCACGCCGGGGGCCTGCTCTCCGCGGAGGAGCAGAAGGCCGTGCTGTGGCCGAAGCCGCCGCGCTCCGTGAAGTCGGCGAAGTGGTCGGCGGCGGACGCGGTGCTGATCGACGAGGCGTCGGACCTGGTGGAGCGCACGCACTCGCTGGGCCACGTGGTGCTGGACGAGGCGCAGGACCTGTCGCCGATGCAGTACCGGGCGGTGGGGCGCCGCTGCACGACCGGCTCGGCGACGGTCCTGGGCGACCTGGCGCAGGGCACGACGCCGTGGGCGACGGCGGGCTGGGCGGAGGCGCTGCGGCACCTGGGCAAGCCGGACGCGCTGGTGGAGGAGCTGACGGCGGGCTTCCGCGTGCCGCGCGAGGTGATCGCGTACGCCTCGCGGCTGCTGCCGCACATCGCGCCGGGCCTGGCGGAGGTGCGATCGGTGCGTGAGGCGCCGGGTTCGCTGGAGATCGTGCCGTGCCCGGTGGACGGTCTGACCGCTTCCGTGGTGTCGGCGTGCCGCGCGTCCCTGCGGCGGGAGGGCTCGATCGGCCTGATCGTGGCGGACGCGCGCGTCGAAGTGCTGGCACGGGCGCTGGCCTCGGCGGGTCTGCCGTACCTCGCCCCGGGCGAGGAGACGACGTCCGAGTCCCGCCTGACCCTGGTCCCGGCCTCGCTGGCGAAGGGCCTGGAGTACGACTACGTGGTCCTCGACGAGCCGTCGGCGATCGTCGACGGCGAGCCCGACGAGCGCACCGGCCTGCGCCGCCTCTACGTCTGCCTGACCCGAGCGGTCTCGGGCCTCACCCTCCTCCACGCGGCGCCGCTGCCCGCCCCGCTGGCCTGACGCTCCGGGGGCGCCGCCTCCGGCGGCCCGGGGCGGGGCGCCCGGGAGGGCCCACGGCCACCGGCCGGGCCAGCGGCCGCGGTCACGGCGCATCCGGCCACCGGCCGGGCCGGCGACTGCCTACGCCCGGCAGGACACCGGCCACCACCTCACCCCACGGCCTCCGGCCGGGTCAGCGGCCGCCCTCGTCCAGGGCCGTGCGCCACGCGCGGACCGCCGTCGGCGAGACCGGCGCCGACCAGCCCGCCGGGCGTGCCGCGCCGCCGATGTGGAAGCCCGCCACACCGCCCTCCAGCAGCGCGGGCACGTGGTCGAGCCGGAGCCCGCCGCCCACCAGCAGCCGCGGGGCGTAACCGGGTTCGCCGCGCCGCCCCGCCGCGGCCTCGGCGAGCAGCGTCGCGAGCCCCTCGTCGACGCCCGCCGGCGAGCCGGCCGTCAGGTAGGTGTCGAGGCCCGGCAGGTCCGCGAGCTGCTTGCGCGCCGCGTCCCGGTCCGCGGCGCGGTCGAGCGCACGGTGGAACGTCCAGCGGCAGCCGTCGAGTTCGGCGACCAGCCGCTCGACCGCGACGAGGTCCACGTGGCCGGCCTCGTCCAGGAACCCCAGGACGAACTCGTCCGCGCCCTCCGCGCGCATCTCCCGCGCCACCCGTACGAGCGCGTCGATGTCACCCGCGGCGAACCCGTCGGCCAGCCGGAGCATCACGCGCAGCGGGATGTCCACGGCGGCGCGGATCCGCCCGTAGGTCTCGCGGGACGGGGTGAGCCCGTCGGCCGCCATGTCGGTGACCAGTTCGAGGCGGTCCGCTCCTCCGGCCTGTGCGGCGATCGCGTCCTCCGCGTCGAGGGCGATCACCTCCAGGACTGCACGGTTGCTCACTGGGGCTCCATTCGCTACAGGTCTAGTCCAATGAACAGCCTAATGCGCGGCCCCCGCGAACGCAGCGGCCGCTCGCCGGCACCCGCGGAACGCCCGCCCCGTCCGTCGCCTCCAGGGGCCTGTCCTCCGGATCCTGCCGGGCTCGCGCGGCCTGATCCTGAAGACAGGCCTAGCCGAACAGCACCAGCTCCGCCTCCTTCACGCCCGCCAGGTCGTAGCGCGTGCCGGTCAGGGGGCGGGCCGCGTACAGGCGGACCAGCGTCGAGGCGGGCCCCAGGTACCGGGCGGGCGGGTGCTCGCCCGTCGCCGCGCCCAGCAGCAGCGGGTCGTCCCGGTCGTCGAGGTCCGCGTGGAGCGGCAGCGTGCCGCGGGACCGGGTCACCGAGGCGAGCAGCTCCAGCGCGGGGGCGAGGGCCGGTCCCGCGTACGCTCCCGGCTCGCCGAGGGCCTCCCGTACGTCGCCCGCGTGCACCCACTCCCCGAGCGCGAGGCCGTCGTGCCGCCCGTCCGGGGCCGCGGCGACGACCGGGCCGGCCTCGGTCAGGCCGCGCTCCAGTTCGTCGACGACCGCCGCGTTCGTCCACTCGGCGCGCTCGGCGATGTCCCGGTCGTTGGCCTCGGCACTGAAGACGCCGTCCTCGAAACGGTCCTCCACCAGCCGCGTCAGCGCGGCCGAGCAGTGCGCCAGGACGTGCCGCACGGTCCAGCCGGGGCAGCACGTCCGCATCGCGAACGCCTCGTCAGGCAGTGTGCGGAGCAGGGGGACCAGGGCGTCGCGCTCGGTGCGCAGCAGCCGCCCGGGCAGTTCGGGGTCTCGTCCGTCCGTCGCGTCACGTACATCCGTCATGGTCCCCCAGCAAAGCGGCCACCGCCGCCCCTGGCAACGCTCCGGCCGCGGCGCGGCGGCGCGAGGAGCCTCCCGCCGGCCCCGGGGACCCGCGGCGGCACAATGAGGCCATGGCCGCACTCCCGGAGCACCCCGCCCACGACGACCTGCGCCGCCGCTGGGCAGCCATCGCGCCCGCGCCCCGCACCGAGCGGTACGCGGACGACCTGCTCGCCCGCTGGGCCGAACCGCAGCGCCGCTACCACACCACCGATCATCTGGTCGCCGTCCTCGACCGCGTCGACGAACTCGCGCGGTACGCCGAGGATCCCGACCTGGTACGCCTGGCCGCGTGGTTCCACGACGCGGTCTACCTCCCGGAGCGCTCCACCAACGAGGACCGCAGCGCCCGCCTCGCGGAGCGCGCACTGCCCGAGCTCGGCTTCGACGAGGCCCGTACGGCGGAGGTCGCCCGGCTCGTCCGGCTGACCGTCACCCACGACCCGGCGGACGGCGACCGCAACGGCGAGGTCCTGTGCGACGCGGACCTCGCGATCCTGGCGGCCGCGCCGGAGCGGTACGCGGCGTACGCGGCGTCGGTACGGGAGGAGTACGCCTTCGTCCCCGACGACGCGTTCCGCGAGGGCCGCGCCGCGGTGCTGCGCCATCTGCTCGGTCTGCCGTGCCTGTTCCGCACACCGCACGGGCGCCGGGAGTGGGAGGAGCGGGCCCGGCAGAACCTCACGACGGAGCTGAAACTGCTGGAGACGGGAATGTAAGCCGCACGGGGGGCGTTGACCCCTGTCATGCCGCCGCAGACCGAACGCACCCGCATGCCCTTGGCCGTCTACGTACTCGGCCTGTCCGTCTTCGCGCTCGGCACGAGCGAGTTCATGCTGTCGGGGCTGCTGCCGCCGATCGCCGACGACATGAACGTCTCGATCCCGCGCGCCGGGCTGCTGATCTCGGCGTTCGCGATCGGCATGGTGGTCGGCGCCCCGCTGCTGGCGGTGGCGACACTGCGGCTGCCCCGCCGGACGACGCTCATCACCCTGATCACGGTGTTCGGCGCCGGGCAGGTCGCGGGCGCGCTGGCCCCCTCGTACGGCGTGCTCTTCGTGTCCCGCGTGGTCAGCGCGCTCGCCTGCGCCGGGTTCTGGGCCGTGGGCGCGGCGGTCGCGATCGCCATGGTGCCCTTCGGGGCGCGGGCCCGCGCGATGGCCGTGATGATCGGCGGGCTGTCCATCGCGAACGTCCTCGGCGTCCCGGCGGGCGCCTTCCTCGGCGAGCGCCTGGGGTGGCGGTCGGCCTTCTGGGCGGTCGGCGCGGCCTCGGCGGTCGCGCTGGCCGGGGTGATGACGCTGATCCCCCGCATCCCGCTGCCGGAGGAGAAGCCGCGGCTGCGGCGCGAGCTGTCCATCTACCGCGACCGGCACGTCCGGCTGGCCGTCGCCGTCACCGCGCTAGCCGCCGGCGGCGTCTTCTGCGCCTTCTCCTACCTGGCCCCGCTGCTCACGGACGTCGCCGGCCTCGACGCGGGCTGGGTCCCGACGGTGCTCGCGCTCTTCGGCCTCGGCGCGCTGATCGGTACGACGATCGGCGGACGGGTCGCGGACGCACACCTGTTCGGGGTCCTGCTGAGCGGCATCGCGGCGTCGACGCTGTTCCTGGTCGCACTCGCCGTGTCCGCGTCCAGCCCGGCCGCCGTGATCGCACTCTCGTTCCTGCTCGGCGTCTCGGCGTTCTACACGGCTCCGGCACTCAACGCCCGCATGTTCAACGTCGCCGGTGCGGCCCCGACCCTGGCGGGCGCCACGACGACCGCCGCCTTCAACCTGGGCAACACGGGCGGCCCCTGGCTCGGCGGCACGGTCATCGACCTGCACCTCGGCTTCCGGTCCCCGGCCTGGGCGGGCGCGGCGATGACCCTCGTGGCTCTGGCGACCGCGGCCCTGGCCCTGCGCCTGCACGGCCGCGCGCCGGCCTCCCGGGTGGTCGCGGGCGCGAAGGACACCCGGCAGGACCGCCGGGATCGTGACCACGACCGGATCACCCCGGTCTGACGGCCCCGCCCTCAGCCCGCCGCCCGGCGGCGCTTCGGGCGGCGCAGGCCCGCCGCCCTGAGAAGGCGGACGATCTCCTTGGAGGACACCTCGACCGCCCCGGCCGCCACCGCGTCCTCGTACCGGCGCGACGGCAGGTCGTAGTGGTCGCCGTCGAAGGCGCGGGGCGGTGCGCCGAGCCGCTCGGCGAAGGCGTGGAGCTCCTCGAAGGACACGTCGCTGATCAGGTGCGACCACATCCGGCCGTGGCCGGGCCAGTTCGGCGGGTCGATGTAGAGCGTCACGTGAGGCCGCCCACGGGGGCGACCACGACCCCCGCCCTGCCGCACACCCAGTGCGGGTCGGGGCCCAACTCCGGCTCCACGTCCAGCGCGTGCGGGTCGCCCGCGTCGCACACCGGGCACAGCGGCCAGCGCCCGTACCGCTCCAGCAGCGCGTCCTGGACGTCCTGGGCGACGAGCCCGGCGAGGTACGAGACGCCCTCCGGCCACTGCTCGACCCACCAGCGGCGGTGCGTCACCGCGTCCTCGACCAGCGAGACGACCTCGGCCTGCGCGACGTCCCGCGCGACCAGGTCGGCGAGGACCAGCGCACGGGCGGCGTGCAGGGACTGCTCCAGGGGGTCCACGGCGTTCATGCAGCCATTGTCCCCCCACCGGTCCCGCGGCCCATGGCCCCGGGGAGGACCAGGGGTTGACGACCTTCCGGGCTGAAAATACCTTTCACGGTGTGACCAACGAAGTGAAGGAAAGTTTCACCCCGGACCCGGCCGGAGACACCCCACCCGCCCCGGCCGCCCTCGCCGCCAAGGTACGTACCCTCGCGCCCTCCATGACCCGCTCGATGCAGCGGGTCGCCGAAGCCGTCGCCTCCGACCCGGCCGGCTGCGCCGCCCTCACGGTCACCGGACTGGCCGAGCTCACCGGCACCAGCGAGGCCACCGTCGTACGCACCGCGCGCCTGCTCGGCTACCCCGGCTACCGCGACCTGCGCCTCGCGCTCGCCGGGCTCGCCGCCCAGCAGCAGTCCGGCCGGGCCCCGTCCGTCACCGCCGACATCGCGGTCGACGACCCCCTCGCGGACGTCGTCGCCAAGCTCGCCCACGACGAGCAGCAGACCCTCGCCGACACGGCCGCCAACCTCGACACCGCCCAGCTCGGCGCCGCCGTCACCGCACTGGCCGCCGCCCGCCGCACCGACATCTACGGCGTCGGCGCCTCCGGGCTCGTCGCCCAGGACCTCGCCCAGAAGCTGCTCCGCATCGGCCTGGTCGCGCACGCGCACAGCGACCCCCACCTCGCCGTCACCAACGCCGTGCAGCTGCGCTCCGGCGACGTCGCCATCGCCATCACCCACTCGGGCTCCACCGGCGACGTCATAGAACCGCTGCGGGTCGCCTTCGACCGGGGCGCGACGACCGTCGCCATCACCGGCCGCCCGGACGGCCCGGTCACGCAGTACGCCGACCACATACTGACGACGTCCGTCGCCCGCGAGAGCGAGCTGCGCCCCGCCGCCATGTCGTCCCGTACGAGCCAGCTCCTGGTCGTCGACTGCCTGTTCACCGGGGTCACCCAGCGCACGTACGACACGGCCGCACCCGCGCTCGCCGCGTCGTACGAGGCCCTCGCCCACCGCCACTCCCCCCGCACCCGCACCCGCACCCGCTGACCGGCCGAAAGAGCGCTGCACGATGAAGCCTGCCGAACTGTCCGCCCTCACCACCGAAGCGTTCCGCCCGGAGCTGGCGGACGTCGACCGGCTGCCCACCGCCGAGATCGCACGCCTGATGAACGCCGAGGACCGGTCCGTCCCCACCGCCGTCACCGGCCAGCTCCCGCGGATCGCCGCCGTGATCGACGCCACCGCCGAGCGGATGGCCCGCGGTGGCCGGCTGATCTACGCGGGCGCCGGCACGGCGGGCCGGCTCGGCGTGCTCGACGCCAGCGAATGCCCGCCCACCTTCAACACCGCCCCCGGCCAGGTCGTCGGCCTGATCGCGGGCGGCCGCGCGGCGCTGGTGGAGGCCGTCGAGGGCGCCGAGGACTCCGCGGAGCTGGCGGCCGAGGACCTGGCGGCGCTGGAGCTCACCCCCGACGACACGGTGGTGGGCGTCTCCGCCTCCGGCCGCACGCCCTACGCCGTCGGTGCGGTCGAGCACGCGCGGAAGGCGGGCGCGCTGACGGTCGGCCTCGCCTGCAACCCGGGCAGCGCGCTGGTCGCCGCCGCGGACCACGCCATCGAGGTCGTGGTCGGCCCCGAACTGGTCACGGGCTCCACGCGGCTGAAGGCGGGCACGGCGCAGAAGCTCGTCCTCAACATGATCTCGACGATCACGATGATCCGCCTGGGCAAGACGTTCGGGAACCTCATGGTCGACGTGCGCGCCACCAACGACAAGCTGCGGGCCCGCTCGCACCGGATCGTCGCCCTGGCCACCGGCGCGCCCGACGACGCGATCGAGGCGGCGCTCAGGGCCGCGGACGGCGAGGTGAAGCCCGCGGTCCTCATGCTCCTGGCCGGCGTGGACGCCCCCACGGCCACCCGGCTGCTGGCGCGCAGCGGCGGCCACCTCCGCGCCGCCCTCGACACCGCGCGCTGACGAGACGTCAGCAGGGGGCCCGCCCCGGGACGGCGCCACCGGGGGGGGGCGGAACGGGTGGGCACGGCCCGCCCACCGGCGTGCGGCCGCCGCACGGCGCCCGCCCCCTGGCACCATCCGCGCCATGACCGCACCGACCGACCCCGGCACGACCGCCGCCGCGCTCCTCCCCCTCCTCGGCGGCGCCGACAACGTCACCTCCGTCGCCCACTGCATGACCCGCCTGCGCGTCGGCCTGCGCGACCGCACGCTCGTCCGGGACGCCGAGGTCCGGGCGCACCCCGCCGTCCTGGGCGTGGTCCAGGACGAGGAGACGTACCAGATCGTCCTCGGCCCCGGCACCGTCGCCCGCGTCACCCCGGAGTTCGAGGCCCTCCTCGTCACCGCCCGCGGCGAGGCCGTCAGAGCGGCGCAGAAGGCGCGGAACGCCACGCCCGGCAAGCTGTTCCTGCGCCGCGTCGCGAACGTCTTCGTCCCGCTGATCCCCGCCCTCATCGGCTGCGGCATCATCGCGGGCCTCAACGGACTGCTCGTCAACCTCCGCTGGCTGCCCGGCCTGACCCCCGCCCTCACCGCCGTCGCCTCCGGCTTCATGGCGCTGATCGCCGTCTTCGTCGGTCACAACACCGCCAAGGAGTTCGGCGGCACGCCGATCCTCGGCGGCGCGGTCGCCGCGGTCATCGTCTACGCGGGCGTGACGAACGTGCACGTCCTCGGCCACCAGCTCGCCCCCGGCCAGGGCGGCGTCCTCGGGGCGCTCGCCGCCGCCGCGCTCGCCACCCGGGTGGAGAAGTGGTGCCGCCGCCGTGTGCCGGAGGCGCTCGACGTGCTGGTCACGCCGACCGTGACGGTGCTCGTCCCCGGCCTGGTCACCCTCTTCGGCCTGATGCTGGTCGCCGGCGCGGTCTCCACCGCCATCGGCGACGCCGCCGACTGGCTCCTGGGCAACGCCGGGGCCGCCGCCGGATTCGTCCTCGGCGGCCTGTTCCTCCCCCTCGTCATGCTCGGTCTGCACCAGGCCCTGATCCCCATCCACACCACCCTCATCGAGCAGCAGGGCTCCACCGTCCTCCTCCCGATCCTCGCCATGGCGGGCGCGGGCCAGGTCGGCGCGGCCGCCGCCGTGTACGTACGGCTCCGCCACCGCACCGACCTGCGCCGCACGATCAGGTCCGCGATGCCCGCCGGCCTCCTCGGCGTGGGCGAACCGCTCATCTACGGCGTCTCGCTGCCCCTCGGCCGCCCCTTCGTCACCGCCTGCGTCGGCGGAGCCTTCGGCGGCGGGTTCATCGGGCTGCTCGGCATGCTGGGCGACACCGTCGGCTCCACGGCGATCGGCCCGTCCGGCTGGGCGCTGTTCCCGCTGCTCCACGGCGGCGACGGCGGGCCGGCCCTCACCACCGTCGCCGTCTACGCGGGCGGGCTGCTCACCGGGTACGTCGCCGGCTTCCTCGCCACCTGGTTCTTCGGCCTCGGTGAAGCGGCCCTGAACGAGCCCGCCGCCACCCCACCGCCTGCTCCGTGAGCTCGCGGGTGCCCCGGCCGGCGTCAACTCACGCCGACGGCAGGTGCGGAGAGCGCCGCGCCGCGCGGGCAGTCGAGGCGACGTCGGGCCGGGGTCGCGATGAGGGCGGATGAGGAGGAAAGGTGATGGTCCGTTTGGGAGGAGAAGTGACGGTCACCCGAAGTGGAGACGAAAAGGAGGAATCCCCCATGCAGAACTGGCGCAACGCCGCGGCATGCCGGACCGAGGACCCCGACCTGTTCTTCCCGATCGGAACCGGCGGGCCCGCCATGCTCCAGACCGAGGCCGCCAAGACCGTCTGCCGCCGCTGCCCCGTACGGCAGCAGTGCCTGGAGTGGGCCCTGGAGAACAACCAGGACACGGGCGTGTGGGGCGGCCTGGGCGAGGCCGAACGCCGCACCCTGCGCCGCCGCTCCCGGGCCGCCGCGGCCCGCGGCCGGTCCTAGCCGTGTCCGCCGAGTCCCGTCCGCCCGTCGGTCCCCGGCACGCGCGCCCGCCGCGTGGTCGTCGGTCGCCGCCGGCCGCCGTCGCCTCCGGGCACGGGAGGTGCCCCCACCGCAGCGGCTCCCTCCGCCTCGCGATCGCACGCACCGGACGCCGTCGGCCCGCCCTGCGGGGACTCCCTAGCCCCAAGGCCCCAGCCGCACCTGCCGGTTGAGCTGCCGCACCCGCGCCCGCAGGACCTCGCCCGGCGTCGCCGGTCTCAGCAGCTGAGCCGGACACTCCCACTCCCGGCCCCCGTCGGGCGGGCGCAGCCGTACGGCACCCCCGGAGCGCCCCCTCACCTCGCCGACCCGCCCGTCGCGTCCGTCGATCACGTACTCCCCGGCCCTCACCGGCGCACCTCGTGCAGGACGGCGGCGAGCCGCAGGGCGGTGTCGAGGTTGCAGCGCCCCAGCTCCACCAGCGGGTGAACGGCCATCTCGCTCGTGGCCGTCACCGGATCCACCCGCAGGGACGGCAGGGTCACACCCGCCCGACGCAGTTCCCCCCGCAACCGGGCGACCGCTTCCTCGGCCGCCCGCAGCCGTTCCTCCGAGCGCAACCCCATGACCTGGCACCTCCACACTGAGTGCTCGACCTCTGCACACAGCGTGGTCGACGTGTGGCCTGCCTGGACAGATATGGGGACCAACAACCCCATCTGTGGTAACGGGAGTTGACACACGGCCGATCGGAAGGGTCCGGATCCGACCCGAACCCGCCCCCGGGGCTCACGCCTCGGGGCGGGCCCGCTTCTCCATGAGGGACTTCAGCATGGCCAGGTCCTTGCGATTCGCGCGCCGCACCGCGGGCGTGGCGAACCGGTGCCCAGCCCCGCCGCGATTCCTCAGAGTCATCCGCGTCCGGGACGCGTCCGTGCCGTAGGGCTCCCAGGTGTAGGTGGTCTCCATCGGGTACGGCCCCCCGGTCGCGCGCATGACCAGGCGCCGCCCGGGCTCGTACTCGGTGATCTCGTACGTGTAGACCAGCCGCCGCCCGAGGAACCGCGCCACGAAGTCCGCCCGCGCACCGACCTCGACCACCGGCGGGGTCCGCCATTCGACGGAGACGATGTTGACGTACCACTCGGGCGCGTTCGACGGATCGGCGGCGTACGCGGCGACCTCGTCGGAGGGGGCGTCGATCACGATCTCGGTGAGCACATCGACGGCCATGACCCCAGCGTAGGCCCGCCGCTCGCACCGCGAGAGGGCTGCGCCGGCCGACCGGCGGGCGGCCGGGAACGCCCGAGGGCGGCACCCCCGTCAATGGGGGTGCCGCCCTCGGTTCCGTAACCGGGCTTACCGATCCGCGGGGGATCAGAAGTCCATGTCACCGCCCGGCATGCCGCCGCCGGCCGGCGCGGACGCCTTCTCCGGCTTGTCGGCGATGACGGCCTCGGTGGTGAGGAACAGCGCCGCGATGGAGGCCGCGTTCTGCAGGGCGGAACGGGTCACCTTGGCGGGGTCGATGATGCCCTCGGCGATCATGTCGACGTACTCGCCGGTCGCGGCGTTCAGGCCGTGACCCACGGGCAGGTTGCGCACCTTCTCGACGATGACGCCACCCTCGAGACCACCGTTGGCGGCGATCTGCTTCAGCGGGGCCTCCAGGGCCAGGCGCACGGCGTTGGCGCCGGTGGCCTCGTCACCCTCGAGCTCCAGCTTCTCGAAGACCTGGGAGGCCTGGAGCAGGGCCACGCCACCACCGGCGACGATGCCCTCCTCGACGGCGGCCTTGGCGTTGCGCACCGCGTCCTCGATGCGGTGCTTGCGCTCCTTGAGCTCCACCTCGGTGGCGGCACCGGCCTTGATGACGGCCACGCCGCCCGCCAGCTTCGCCAGACGCTCCTGGAGCTTCTCGCGGTCGTAGTCCGAGTCGGAGTTCTCGATCTCGGCGCGGATCTGGTTGACGCGGCCCTGGACCTGGTCGCTCTCACCGGCACCGTCGACGATCGTGGTCTCGTCCTTGGTGATGACGACCTTGCGGGCGCGGCCCAGGAGGTCCAGGCCGGCGTTCTCGAGCTTGAGGCCGACCTCCTCGGAGATGACCTGGCCACCGGTGAGGATGGCGATGTCGTTCAGCATGGCCTTGCGGCGGTCGCCGAAGCCCGGGGCCTTGACGGCGACGGACTTGAAGGTGCCGCGGATCTTGTTGACCACCAGGGTCGACAGGGCCTCGCCCTCGACGTCCTCGGCGATGATCAGCAGCGGCTTGCCGGACTGCATGACCTTCTCCAGCAGCGGGAGGAGGTCCTTCACCGAGGAGATCTTGGAGTTCACGATCAGGATGTACGGGTCCTCCAGGGAGGCCTCCATACGCTCCATGTCGGTCGCGAAGTACGCCGAGATGTAGCCCTTGTCGAAGCGCATACCCTCGGTGAGCTCCAGCTCCAGACCGAAGGTCTGGGACTCCTCGACGGTGATGACGCCTTCCTTGCCGACCTTGTCCATGGCCTCGGCGATGAGCTCGCCGATCTGGGTGTCGGCGGCGGAGATGGAGGCGGTCGAGGCGATCTGCTCCTTGGTCTCGACCTCCTTCGCCTGGTCGAGCAGCGCACCGGAGACGGCCTCGACGGCCTTCTCGATGCCGCGCTTCAGGGCCATCGGGTTGGCGCCGGCGGCGACGTTGCGCAGACCCTCGCGGACGAGCGCCTGGGCGAGGACGGTCGCGGTGGTCGTACCGTCACCGGCGACGTCGTCCGTCTTCTTGGCGACTTCCTTGACCAGCTCGGCGCCGATCTTCTCGTACGGGTCCTCGAGCTCGATCTCCTTGGCGATGGAAACACCGTCGTTGGTGATCGTGGGGGCGCCCCACTTCTTCTCGAGGACGACGTTGCGACCCTTGGGGCCCAGGGTCACCTTGACGGCGTCGGCGAGCTGGTTCATGCCGCGCTCGAGGCCGCGCCGTGCCTCCTCGTCGAACGCGATGATCTTGGCCATGTGAAGTGGTCCTCCCGGACGGGGTGGAAAAGCCGGACCGCGCTGGCGCCCGCGACGGACGGCCCGCAGCCTTGTGGTTCCTTGCCCCACACGGCCTGCAGACCTCACCGACCCGGTCCTACGTTGTCACTCTCACCTGCAGAGTGCTAACGCCAATGATTAGCACTCGACCCCCGAGAGTGCAAGCGCCTCTCGGGGTTCGGGCCACGGGTCCCGATACCGGGCGCGGCAGGCTCCGGGGGCACGCGCGGCGCGTGCGCGGGGGCATGCGTGCGAGGTACGGAGATGCGTGCGGGGACACGGGCGCTGGGCATGCGCGAGGGGCCCGCACCCTCCTCGGATGCGAGCCCCTCGGCACACAGAAGTCACTGGCCGGATCGCGCCGTGCCGCTCTGGCTGTTCCGCTCAGTGCTAGCCGGCGAGCTTGACCATGTCCGCCTGCGGACCCTTCTGGCCCTGCGAGATCTCGAACTCGACTCGCTGACCTTCCTCCAGGGTGCGGTAGCCGTCCATCTGGATCGCGCTGTAGTGGACGAAAACATCCGCACCACCGTCGACCGCGATGAAGCCGTACCCCTTCTCCGCGTTGAACCACTTGACGGTGCCCTGAGCCATGCCTAACTCCCCTATTACTGGCCCTTGCACGAGACCGCACTTCGCGGACCCGGGTCAGACCTCACCCGCTGACAGGTGCGGGCGTGCGCCGGAACGCGTCGACCGCCGCTGAATGTATCTGTCCAACTGCCGTCTGCAACAGGTCAATCGGACGAGAATTCCGAGCAGGCGTGAACGGAAAATTTGGCCGAATTGGCCAGAATCCGGGGCAAGTCGGGCCCGGCAAAGCGCGCATTCGGCGCAACATGCACGGACACTTTGACTGCATCTCGTCGTGCGGGGGCGCGAATTCATATGCGCGTGGCACGGGCAGCGGTGGGGACTTCCCCAACTCTACCGCGCTCAACCATGCAGAATTGCCCCCTCCGCTTTGTGCTGCGGAGGGGGCAATTCCAGGAAACGGTGTCAGCCGCCGGCGACGGCCGGAATGATCGAGACGCCCGCGCCGTCCGGCGTGGCGGTCTGCAGGCCCTGCTCGAAGCGCACGTCGTCGTCGTTGACGTAGACGTTCACGAAACGGCGCAGCTTGCCCTGGTCGTCCAGGACGCGCGCGGCGATGCCCGGGTGGTTCTTCTCCAGTGACTCGATGACCTCGGAGAGGGTCGCGCCCTCGGCCGTGACCTCGGCCTTGCCGCCGGTGTACGTGCGGAGGATGGTCGGGATGCGCACGTTGACGCTCATGTCGTGATGCCTTTCGGTACAGCCGGTACGGGTCAGGCCAGGCCGGCGTCGCGGAACGCGTCCAGGCTCGGGCGGATCGTCGCGGTCGGGCCGGTCGTCGGCGCGACGGCGTCGAGGGTCTTCAGGCCGTCGCCCGTGTTGAGCACGACGGTGGTGAGGGCCGGGTCGAGGAGGCCCGCCTCGATCAGCTTCCTGGTCACGCCGACGGTCACACCGCCCGCCGTCTCGGCGAAGATGCCCTCCGTACGGGCCAGCAGCTTGATCGCGTCGACGATCCGCTCGTCGTCGACGTCCTCCACCACGCCGCCCGTGCGGCGGGCGATGTCCAGGACGTAGGGGCCGTCGGCCGGGTTGCCGATGGCGAGCGACTTGGCGATGGTGTTCGGCTTCTGGGGCCGTACGACGTCGTGACCGGCCTTGAAGGCGGCCGACACCGGGGAGCAGCCCTCCGCCTGGGCGCCGAAGATCTTGTACGGCTTGTCCTCGACCAGGCCCAGCTTGATGAGCTCCTGGAGCCCCTTGTCGATCTTCGTCAGCTGCGAGCCGGACGCGATCGGGATGACGAGCTGGTCGGGCAGCCGCCAGCCGAGCTGCTCGCAGATCTCGTACGCGAGGGTCTTGGAGCCCTCCGCGTAGTAGGGGCGGAGGTTGACGTTGACGAAGCCCCAGCCCTCGCCGAGCGGGTCGCCGATGAGCTCGGAGCAGAAGCGGTTGACGTCGTCGTACGTGCCCTCGATGCCGACGAGGTCACCGCCGTAGACCGCGGCCATGACGACCTTGCCCTGCTCCAGGTCGTGCGGGATGAACACGCAGGAGCGGAAGCCGGCCCGGGCGGCGGCGGCGCCGACCGCGCCGGCCAGGTTGCCGGTGGAGGAGCAGGACAGGGTGGTGAAGCCGAAGGCGCGGGCGGCCTCCAGGGCCTGGGCGACGACGCGGTCCTTGAAGGAGTGCGTCGGGTTGCCGGAGTCGTCCTTGACGAACAGCTTGCCCGGCTCGACACCGAGCTCGCGGGCGAGGTTGTCGGCCTGGACGAGCTTGGTCCAGCCCGGGTTCAGGTTCGGCTTGTCGGCGACGTCCGCGGGGACGGGCAGGAGCGGCGCGTAGCGCCAGATGTTGGCGGGCCCGGCCTCGATCTGCTTGCGCAGGGCCTCGGGGTCACCGGCCGGCAGGTCGTAGGCGATCTCGAGCGGGCCGAAACACAGCTCACAGGCGAAGATCGGGCCGAGCGGGAAGCGCTCGCCGCACTCGCGACAGGAGAGGGCGGCGGCGGGACCGAGATCGACGTTCTTGGCGGTGGCGACAGTCTGTACAGCCATGGAGGCGAGGCCCTTTCTCCTCATCTTCCTCATGGCGCACTTCGCCATGAGACGGATTTGGCACCTTCCCTAGCCGGGGCCTCGCGCGCATGCGTCTGCGAGTGCCGACTGGAGGGTTGCCGGGGCTTCAACGGGCCGTGTCCCTCTGCCCCTCTGGATGAGCGGTATTCGATTGTGATCGCGGGGGGACCCGACATGCGACGGTCATCCGCGTTGCTCAAGACTGTAACCGAACCCCCGGACGCTTGAGATGGTCGTCCGATACGCGAGATGGAGATCACGTGCTGGAAGAGGTGGAGCGCTGGCTGGACCGGCGGTCCTGGTCCGTGACGGAGCGACCGCTCGACCAGCTGCTCGCGGCGAAGCACGGTACGACCGTGAGCGTGGTGCTTCCCGCGCTGAACGAGGAGGCGACGGTCGGCGAGATCGTCACCGTGATCCGCCGCGAGCTGATGTCGCCGGCCGTGCCGCTCGTGGACGAGCTGGTGGTCGTCGACTCGGGGTCGACGGACCGTACGGCGCGGGTGGCGGCCGCGGCCGGGGCGCGGGTGGTGCACCGGGACGCGATCCTGCCCCGGATACCCGCGCTGCCCGGCAAGGGGGAAGTGCTGTGGCGGTCGCTGCTGGTGACCGGCGGGGACGTGGTGTGCTTCGTCGACGCGGACCTGCGGGAGTTCTCGGCGGACTTCGTGTCGGGGATCGTGGGGCCGCTGCTGACCGATCCGTCCGTGCAGTTCGTCAAGGCGATGTACGACCGGCCGATGGCGGACTCGGCCGGCCAGGGCGGGCGGGTGACCGAGCTGGTGGCCCGGCCGCTGCTGAACCTGCACTGGCCGCAGCTCGCCGGGTTCGTGCAGCCGCTGGGCGGGGAGTACGCGGCGCGCCGTTCCTTGCTGGAGCGGCTGCCGTTCCCGGTCGGGTACGGGGTGGAGCTGGGACTGCTCGTGGACGCGCTGCACCTGGTCGGGCTGGACGCGCTGGCACAGGTGGACGTGGGGGTGCGCAAGCACCGGCACCAGGACGACCGGGCGCTGGGCCGGATGGCGGCGGCGATCTACCGGACGGCGCAGCTGCGGCTGTCGCGGGGGCACCTGGTGCGGCCGCGGCTGACCCAGTTCGACCGGGGCGAGGAGGGCTTCGTCCCGCGTACGCACGCGGTGGACACCGAGGAGCGGCCGCCGATGGTGAGTGTGGCCGAGTACGCGCGGCGTCGGCGCGTGGCGTGAGGGCCGTACGTTTGAGCGTTTCCGGTACGGGCTAGGTTCGTCTCCATGGCGCCCCAGATTCTCGTTGCTTCGAACAGAGGTCCGGTCAGCTACGTGCCCCGTGCGGACGGCACGCTCGACGCCCGCAGGGGAGGCGGCGGTCTGGTCTCCGGCCTCTCCGCGATCGGGCCGGACGCGGGAGCGCTGTGGGTGTGCGCGGCGCTGGGCGACGGCGACCGCGAGGCCGTGCGGCGCGGGATCGCCGAGCCGGGCGTGCGGATGCTCGACATCGACGCGGCGACCTACTCGGCGGCGTACAACGGGATCGCCAACTCGGTGCTGTGGTTCGTGCACCACATGCTGTACCAGACGCCGCTCGAGCCGGTCTACGACGCGGAGTTCCGCCGGCAGTGGGACGCCTACCGGCTGTACAACCGGGCGTTCGCGGCGGCGCTGGCGGACGAGGCGGACCGGAACGCGACGGTGCTGATCCAGGACTACCACCTGGCGCTGGCGCCGGGCATGCTGCGGGAGCTGCGGCCGGACCTGCGGATCGGGCACTTCTCGCACACGCCGTGGGCACCGCCGGAGTACTTCCGGATGCTGCCGGACGACATCGCGGAGGAGCTGCTGCTGGGAATGCTGGGCGCGGACCGCCTGGGGTTCCTCACGCAGCGCTGGCTGCGCGCCTTCCAGAACTGCTGCCAGTCGGTGCTGGGGCACTTCGACGGGATGGCGTACTGGCCGCGCGACCAGGAGCCGAGCTTCGAGTACCGCATCCCGGGCCACCAGCGGCGGCGGACGTTCCTGGGCGTGCACGGGCTGGGCGCCGACGCGGACTTCCTGCGGGAGCGGTCGCGGCGTGCGGACGTGGACGACCGGATGGCGGCGCTGCGCGAGCAGATCGGCGGGATGGACCGGAAGATCATCGTCCGGGTGGACCGCACGGAGCTGTCGAAGAACATCGTGCGCGGTCTGCTGGCGTACCGGGCGCTGCTGGAGGAGCGGCCGGAGTGGCGCGAGCGGGTGGTGCACCTGGCGTTCGCCTACCCCTCGCGGCAGGACCTGCCGGTGTACCGGGAGTACACGGCGCGGGTGTCGCAGCTCGCCGACGAGATCAACGCGGAGTTCGCCACCGACGGCTGGACCCCGGTGATCCTCCACGTCGAGGACGACTTCGCCCGCTCGCTGGCGGCGTACCGGCTCGCGGACGTGGCGCTGGTCAACCCCATCCGCGACGGCATGAACCTGGTCGCCAAGGAGGTCCCGGTGGTCTCCGACGACGGCTGCGCGCTGGTGCTGTCACGGGAGGCGGGCGCGTACGAAGAACTGCGCGACGAGGCCGTGACGGTCAACCCGTACGACGTCACGGGCACGGCCGCCGCGCTCCACGAGGCCCTGACCATGCCGCCCGCGGAGCGCGCCGAACGCACCAAGCGCCTGGCCGCGGCGGCCACGTCCCTGCCGCCACAGCGCTGGTTCCTGGACCAGCTGAACGCCCTGCGGGAGAGCTAGCCCCTCTCCGAGGCCCCGGTGTGGAGCCGGGCCCCGGCCCGTCCGGCGGCCGGGGCTCAGGCCGTTCCCACCCGCTCCGCCAGCCGCGTGAGGAAGTCCACCACCGCGGCCGGGCCCGGGAGGGCGAGGTCGGCGCGGGTGGCGAGGTCGGGGACCTCGGCGCTGGCGCTGCAGATCAGCAGGCCCGGTGTGCCGTCGGAGCGGAGTTTGTCGACGGCCGCGAAGGCGGGCAGGTCGCCGAGGTCGTCGCCCGCGTAGACCACCGTGCCGGCGCCGGTTTCGCGGACGTGGTCGGTGAGGGCGACGCCCTTGTCGATGCCCGGGGGACGCAGTTCGAGGACCATGCGGCCGGGCTCCAGGACCAGGCCGTGCCGGGTGGCGAGGTCGGCCAGCGGGGCGCGCAGCGCGTCGAACGCGGCCTGCGGATCCTCGGCGCGGCGGGTGTGGACGGCCACCGCGCGGCCCTTCTCCTCGATCCACGTGCCGGGCCAGGCGCCCGCGCGGTCCAGGACCCCGGGCAGCTCCGCACGGACGGCGGCGACGCCGGGGTGCTCGGGGGCGGCGCGGACCGTGCCGGTGACGGCGTCCCAGCGTTCGGCGCCGTAGTGGCCGAGGACCACGAGGTGTTCCAGGCCGGGCACGCCCGCGAAGCCGCCGTACCGCACCGCCACGCCGGCCGGGCGGCCGGTGATCACGGCGATGGAGGCGACGCGCGGCGCGAGCGCGGCGAGGGCGGCGACGGCGCCGCGGTGGGCGCGGGCCTGCTCGGGGTCGTCGACGATCTCGGCGAGGGTGCCGTCGAAGTCGAGGCCGACGACCGCCCGCTCGGGGTGGGCCAGGAAGGCGTCCAGGCCCTCGCGGCCGGCGGGCGTACTCGGATACGGCAGTGCGTTCGGTTCGGTACCCATGGGGTTCTCACTATCCCGGCCGCTCGGCGCCCACACCTCCACCGGCGCGCTTCCCGCGACGCGCCCACACCGCTACCGGCGCGCCTCCCGCGACGCGCGCACGCGGCGCAGGCGGTTGACCGTCACGGGGTCGTGCTCCAGCGCCCTGGGATCGTCGAGCAGGGCGTTGAGCAGCTGGTAGTAGCGCGTCGGCGACATGGCGAGCTGTTCCCTGATCGCGCGTTCCTTGGCGCCGGGCCCCGGCCACGAGCGGCGCTCCATGGCGAGGACGGCCCTGTCCCGGGCAGTGAGGTCGGCGGTCATACGAAGAACATAGCTATTCGGCCGCTTCGGCGTCCCGGGCGTCCTTCGCTATCTGCTGGAGCACGGACTCGGGGTCGGTCTCGGGGGCGACGGCCTTGCCGATGTTCTTCTTGATGCTCTCGCTGACCTTCGCCCACGACGTCTCGCCCACCGGGTACAGCTCGGTCGAGGGCAGCGCCTCCAGGAACTCCTTCAGGTCGGCGTGCTTGCGGTCCTCCGCCATGGCGCTGCTCGCGGTGACGGTGACCGGGAGGATGTCGTACCGGTCGGAGAAGTCCAGGACGTTCTTGTCCTGGTACACGAAGTCCAGGAAGGCGCCGGCCTCCTTGCGGTGGCCGTTCTGCTTGAACGCCATCATCCAGTCGGCGACGCCCATCGCCGACTTGGCCTTGCCCTCGATGCCGGGCAGCGGCACCTTGCCGACCTTCACGCCCGCCTTCTCCGCGGTCTCCATCAGCGTCGGGTGGCCGTTGAGCATGCCGACCTCACCGCGCGTGAAGGCGTCGAACGCCTGCTGCCGGTCGAGCTTGCCGGGCGCGACGGGGCCGGTCAGCCCCGGGGTGACCAGTTCGTCCTTGAGCCACTGGAAGGTCCGGACGTTCGCGGCCGAGTCGATCTCGTACGAGGAGCCGCCGGCGTCGCGGTAGCCGCCACCCCCGCTGAGCAGCCACTGCATGGTCTCGGCCTGGGCCTCCTCGGAGCCGAGGGGCAGCGCGAAGGGGTACTTCACGCCCTCGGCCCTCAGCGCCTGGGCGGCCTTCTTGAGGTCGGCCCACGTCCGGGGCGGCTCCACGCCGGCCTTGTCGAACAGCTCCTCGTTGAAGAAGAGCAGCCGGGTGCTGGCGGCGAACGGCATCCCGTACTGGACCCGGTTCATCTCGCCGGCCCGGCTGAGCAGGGGCAGGAAGTTGGCCTGGGTGGGGACGGACAGCAGGCTGTCGACGTCGTAGAGCTTGTCGGCCTTGGCGTAGTCGGCGTAGGCGCCGATCTGGGCCAGGTCGGGGGCCTCGTCGCGGGCGACCATCTCGGCGACCTCGCGGTCGACGTCCTTCCAGGACAGCACCCGGACGTCGACCCTGACGCCGGGGTGGCTCTTCTCGAAGGCTCTGGCAACGTTGTCCCAGTACGTTTTGGACGTGTTGGTCCCGGAGTTGCCGTAGTCGGCGGCGACCAGCTTGAGGGTCACGTCCCCCGAGCCGCCGCTGCCGCAGGCGGTCAGGGTCGCCAGCATGCCCAGTGCGGCCACCGCCGCGGTCGTTCCCAGAGTGCGGCGTCGCTGCACGGCCTCGTCCCACTTTCGCTTCCTACGGAGGCAATGAGGTCTACACCACTTGGCCTCGCTTCGCCAACTCGGGTCTGCTAGACCGGCCTGGTCCTGTCCGCGTACGACGCCGTAGGAGTTCCTCGCATGTCCCGTACCGCAGCAGAGATCGCCACCCAGCCGGCCTGCTGGCGCCGTGCCGCCGAGGCCGCCGCCGGATTCGGGGGGCTGCCCGCGCCCGGGGAGCGGGTCGCCGTGACCGGGTGCGGCACGTCGTGGTTCATGGCGATCGCGTACGCCGCGCTGCGCGAGGCGGCGGGGCAGGGCGAGACCGACGCCTTCGCCTCGTCGGAGTTCCCGCCGGCGCGCCCGTACGACCGCGTGGTGGCGATCACCCGGTCCGGGACGACGACGGAGGTGCTGCGGCTGCTGGGGGCCCTGCGGGGCCGGGTGCCGACGCTGGCGCTGACGGCCGACCCGGCGACGCCGGTGAAGGCTGCTGCGGACACGGTGGCGGTGCTGGACTGGGCCGACGAGGAGTCGGTGGTGCAGACCCGGTTCGCCACGACCGCGCTCGCGTTCCTGCGGGCGGGACTGGGTGACGTCGAGGGCGTGAAGCCGGTCGGCGCGGCGGCGGTCGACGCGGAGCTGGCGGTGACCGAGCCGCTGCCGGAGGCGGTGGTGGGGGCGGAGCAGTGGACGTTCCTCGGCCGGGGCTGGACGTACGGGCTGGCGCTGGAGGCGGGTCTGAAGATGCGCGAGGCGGCGGGTGCCTGGACGGAGGCGTACCCGGCGATGGAGTACCGCCACGGGCCGATCTCGATCACCGGTCCGGGTCGGGTCGCCTGGGTCTTCGGCGGGCTGCCGGAGGGTCTGGCGGCCGATGTGGCGCGGGTCGGCGGCACGCTGCACGCGCACGCGACGGCGGACCCGATGGCGGACCTGGTGCGGGCCCAGCGGCTCGCGGTGGCCCTGGCGGAGGCGAAGGGGTACGACCCGGACCGGCCGCGCAACCTGACGCGGAGCGTGATCCTGTCGTCGTAGGGGCCGGGGAAGCACCCCCGGCGCGGACGGGAAAAGCATTTTGTATGCGCGGGCAACAATCCACGAAAGTGGACTAGACCTTTCACGGGTGCACAAGCCACACTGTCTCCCGTGAGACACGTCATCGCCCTCGATGTGGGCGGCACCGGGATGAAAGCCGCCCTGGTCGCGGAGGACGGCGCGCTGCTGCACGAGGCGCGCCGCCCCACCGGCCGGGAGCGCGGACCGGACGCGGTCGTGGAGACCATCCTCGGCTTCGCCGCCGAGCTGCACGCCCACGGCCGCGCGCGGTACGGCACCGGAGCCGTCGCCGCCGGTGTCGCCGTGCCCGGAATCGTCGAGCCCGGCGACGGCATCGCCGTCTACGCCGCCAACCTCGGCTGGCGCGACGTCCCGCTGCGCGCCCTGCTGGGCGAGCGCCTCGGCGGCCTGCCGGTCGCCCTCGGACACGACGTGCGCACCGGCGGGCTCGCCGAGGGCCGCGTCGGGGCCGGCCGCGGCGCGGACCGGTTCCTCTTCGTGCCGCTGGGCACCGGCATCGCGGGCGCCATCGGCATCGGCGGCACCATCGAGGCCGGCGCGCACGGCTGCGCCGGCGAGATCGGCCACATCGTGGTCCGTCCCGGCGGCCCCGCCTGCGGCTGCGGGCAGCGCGGCTGCCTGGAGACCCTCGCCTCGGCCGCCGCCGTCAGCCGCGCCTGGGCGGAGGCGAGCGGCGACCCGGACGCGGACGCGGCGGACTGCGCCGAGGCCGTCGTCTCGGGCGACGAACGCGCCGCACGGGTGTGGCAGGACGCCGTCGACGCGCTCGCCGACGGGCTGGTCACCGCGCTCACCCTGCTGGACCCCCGCACGCTCATCATCGGTGGCGGTCTCGCCGAGGCGGGGGAAACGTTGTTCACACCTTTGCGGGCGGCCGTCGAGGAGCGGGTGACGTTCCAAAAGCTGCCCGCCATCGTGCCGGCGGCCCTCGGGGACACCGCCGGATGCCTGGGCGCGGGCCTCCTCGCCTGGGACCTACTCGCCAGTTCGGAGGTATCCGCCTGATGGCCGATCGCAAGGTTCTCGCCGGCGCCCGCGTGGTGCTGCCGACCGGGATCGTCGACAGCGGGCGGGTGACCGTCGAGGACGGCCGGATCGCCGGCCGCACCACCTCCGAGGCGCCCGCGCTGGAGATGGACCTGACCGGGCACTGGGTCGTCCCCGGCTTCGTCGACATGCACAACCACGGCGGCGGCGGGGCCTCCTTCACCTCCGGCACCGTCGAGGAGGTCCTCCAGGGCGTCCACACCCACCGGCTCCACGGGACCACCACCGTCGTCGCCTCCACCGTCACCGGCGACATGGACTTCCTCGCGCGCCGCGCCGGGGAGCTGTCGGAACTGGCCGAACAGGGCGACATCGCGGGCATCCACTTCGAGGGCCCCTTCATCTCGCCGTGCCGCAAGGGCGCCCACAGCGAGGAGCTGCTGCGCGACCCGGACCCGGCCGAGGTGCGCAAGCTCATCGACGCGGCCCGCGGCCACGCCAGCATGGTCACCCTCGCCACCGAACTGCCCGGCGGCATCGACTCCGTACGGCTGCTCGCCGAGCACGGCGTCATCGCCGCGATCGGGCACACCGACGCCACGTACGAGCAGACGGTCGAGGCCATCGAGGCGGGCGCCACCGTGGCCACGCACCTGTTCAACGCCATGCCCCCGCTCGGCCACCGCGCCCCCGGCCCGATCGCCGCGCTGCTGGAGGACGAGCGGATCACCGTCGAGCTGATCAACGACGGCACCCATCTGCACCCGGCCGCCCTGGAGCTGGCGTTCCATCACGCCGGCCCGGAACGCGTCGCGTTCATCACGGACGCGATGGACGCGGCCGGCTTCGGCGACGGGGTGTACCGCCTCGGGCCGCTGGAGGTCGAGGTGCGTGAGGGCGTCGCGCGACTGGTGGAGGGCGGCTCGATCGCCGGCTCCACCCTCACCCTCGACACCGCGTTCCAGCGCGCCGCGACCGTGGACAAGCTCCCCGTCGAGGCGATCGTCCAGGCCATCTCCGCCAACCCGGCCAAGCTCCTCGGGGTGTACGACAAGGTCGGCTCGCTGGAACCGGGCAAGGACGCCGACCTGGTGGTCCTCGACGCCGGCTTCACCCTCAAGGGCGTGATGCGCAAGGGTGAATGGGTGATCGAGCCCCCCGTGCACTGAGTCCGCCGATTGCCCGACGGGGTCTGGGCCAACCGCCTTCCGTTTGGCATGATCAGAACCCGCGGGCAACCGGAACGAGCGGCACCTGACGGGGGTGGTGGAGAGTGATCCTGACGGTCACGCTGAACACCGCCCTCGACCTCACGTACCAGGTCGGCGCTCTGGTGCCGCACACCTCGCACCGCGTCACCGACGTCGCCGAACGCCCCGGCGGCAAGGGACTCAACGTCGCCCGCGTGCTCGCCGCCCTCGGCCACGAGACCGTGGTGACCGGCTTCGCGGGCGGCGCCACCGGCGACGTGCTGCGCCGCCTGCTCGCCCCGCTGCCGGTGCGCGACGCGCTCGTCCCGGTCGGCGGCCCCACCCGCCGCACGGTCGCCGTCGTCGACGCCTCGACCGGCGACACCACCCAGCTCAACGAGCCCGGCCCCGTGGTCACCCCCGCCGAGTGGGCGGCCTTCCTCACCGCGTACGACACCCTCGTGCACCAGGCCCGCGCCGTCGCCCTGTGCGGCAGCCTGCCGCCGGGCATCCGCGTCGGCACGTACGCCGAGCTGATCCGCCGCGCCCGCGCCGCGGGCGTGCCCGTCCTGCTGGACACCAGCGGCGAGGCGCTGCGCCGGGGCATCGCCGCCCGCCCCGACCTGGTCAAGCCCAACGCCGACGAGCTCGCCCACCTCACCGGCTCCCGCGAGCCGCTGCGCGCCGCCCTCGACGCCCGCCGCCGCGGCGCCCGCGCCGTGGCCGCCTCCCTCGGCCCGGAGGGGCTGCTCGCCGTCACCCCCGACGGCACGTGGCGGGCCGCACTGCCCGCGCCGGTCCGGGGCAACCCCACGGGCGCCGGCGACTCCGCGGTGGCCGGCCTGCTGTCCGGGCTGGTCGAGGGCCTGGACTGGCCGGAGCGCCTGCGCCGCGCCGCCGCCCTGTCGGCGGCGACCGTGCCGGCGCCCACGGCCGGCGAGTTCGACGACCGCACGTACCGGGAACTCCTGGACCGCATCACGGTGACGGAGCTCGCACCTGCCGCATAGCCCGGCCCCGCAACGGAGGTAGTGCACATGCCGCTCGTCCCCACCGGAGACCTGATCACCCAGGCGAGGACGGAGCGGCAGGCGGTCGCCGCGTTCAACGTCATCACCCTGGAGCACGCCGAGGCCATCGCGGCCGGGGCGGAGCGGGCCGGGACCCCCGCGATCCTCCAGATCTCGGAGAACGCCGTACGGTTCCACGGCGGCGACCTGTCCGCCGTCGCCGCCGCCGCGTCGGCCGTCGCCCGTGCCTCGACCGCCCCTCTCGCCCTCCACCTCGACCACGTGGTCACCCCCGGCCTGCTGCACGCCGCGTACGCCGCGGGCTTCGGCTCGGTGATGTACGACGCGTCGAAGCTGCCCTACGGCGACAACGTCAAGGCGACCGCCGAGGCCGTCCGGTGGGGCCACGAGCGCGGCATGTGGGTGGAGGCCGAGCTGGGGAGGGTCGGCGGCAAGGACGGCGAACCGCCGCCGGACGCGCACGCCCCGGGCGTGCGCACCGACCCGGCCGAGGCGGCCGCGTACGTCGGGGACACCGGCGTGGACGCGCTGGCCGTCGCGGTCGGTTCCACGCACGCGATGACCGAACGCACGGCGGCCCTCGACCACGCCCTGATCGCCGCCCTGCGCGACGCCGTCCCGGTCCCGCTGGTCCTGCACGGCTCCTCGGGCGTCCCGGACGCCGAGCTGCGCTCCGCCATCGCCGCCGGCATGACCAAGATCAACATCGGTACGGCCCTGAACGCGGCCTTCACCGCCGCCGTACGGGACTTCCTGGCCGCGCACCCGGACGTGGTGGACCCCCGGAAATACCTCGCCCCCGCTCGCGAGGCGATGACGGGGACGGTGGTGCGGTTCCTGCGGGCGGTGTCCGCCGGCCGGCACACCTGACAGGGCGGGACCGCAGCCCGGGGGCCACCGGCGCTCACGCGCCGGTCAGGCGGGTTTGACCTCCAGCCAGTCCAGGATGGCGTTGCACTGGTTGCCCTGCTCGCACGAGATCTTGATCTCGTTCGCGCCCTTCTGCAGCGTGATGGGCGCCCACGTGGTCTGCCAGTTCTTCTCCCAGTTCGGGTCCGTGGAGTGGATGAAGTTCTTCAGACCGATGGGGTTGGAGTTGGCCTTGCCGTTCACGGTCAGCGTGGCGTTGGCGTCCTGCGCCGGGATGGCGTAGCGCACGTACAGCTTGTACTCGCCCGCCTCCTGCACGTCCGCCTTCCACGTCACGGAGGCACCCACGGTGTTGAAGCCGGTCACGTACGCGCCGTCGGCGCCCTCGGCGCCCTTCACGTCCTTGGCCAGGACGGCGGGCGCGCCCAGCTGGAGCGTCGCCGCGTCCTGCTTGGGCAGCGCGGCCGGCTCCTTGCCCTCGCCGTCGTCCTCGGAGGCGCCGGGGTCCGGGGACCCCTGGGCCTGGGAGGCGGCGCCCGACGGGACCGCTCCGGTGTTCTTGTCCTTGTCGTCCTTGTTCGTCAGCAGGGCGACGGTGATGCCGGTCACCACGACCAGCACGACCGCGATCGCCCCGATCAGCAGACCCTTGGTGTTGGGCCCGCCACCACGGCCGCCGCGCTGCGGTGCCTGGTGCGGGGCGGTGGGGTGCGCCTGGGGCGGCGGACCGTACGTCTCGGGGGCCGCGTACTGCGGGGCCGGGCGCTGCGGCGGGAGCTGGCCGCCGCCGTACTGGCGCTCGCCGACCGCGCGGACCTGGTTGTACGACGTTCTCGGCACGCCGGGCTGCGCCGCGCCGGCCGGACCCGGATAGCCGTAGCCGCCGCCCTGGCGGGGTGCCTGCGCGCCCGTCGCCTGCCCGTCCGCGTACAGGTAGCCGAACGGATCGTCGTCCTCGGGCGTGCCCGCGCCGTTGCCGTGGTTACCGGCAGCCATCCCTGGTCACTCCTCATCCCTGCTCGCCAGCGGTCACCGACCCCGGCGAGCCTACCCCGAACGGACTAGCCCGCCCGGCGGTGAACCTTGGAGCGGGAGCGCTTCTCGATGTACATGCGCTGGTCAGCGGAGTTCAGGACCTCTTCGACGGACATCCCGCATTCGGCCCAGCCGATGCCGAAACTGGCCCCCACACGCACCGCGCGCCCGTCCACCCGGATCGGCGGGATGATCGCGTTGCGCAGCCGTACGGCGAGGTCGGCGGCGTCGGCCGCGCCCAGTCCGTCGGCGAGGACGACGAACTCGTCACCGCCGAGGCGGGCGACCGTGTCCCCGTCCCGCACGCCGGCGGTCAGGCGGCGGGCCACCTCGATGAGCACGGCGTCCCCGGTGTGGTGCCCGAACCGGTCGTTGATCGACTTGAAGCCGTCGAGGTCGCAGAAGAGGACGGCGAGCCCCTTCGTGCCGTCGTCCGCCTCCCCCTCGGCCGGCGGCGCGACGGTGTGGACGTGGTGGTCGTACGGCCCGGCGGCGTCCGCGCCGAAGTCGAAGCCGTGCCCGGGCGGGTGGGCGTGCGCATGCCCCTGCTCGTACTCGTACTCGTAGGGGGCGGCTTCCGGCTCGTACGCGTCGGGGCCCCCGGCGGTGCGCACCGCGTGCGGGCGGGCGCAGAGCCGGGCGCTGAGGCGGGCCCGCAGCTCGGCGCTGTTGGGCAGGCCGGTCAGCGCGTCGTGCGAGGCCCGGTGCGCCAGCTGCAGCTCGTGGCGCTTGCGCTCCTCGATGTCCTCGACGTGGGTGAGCAGGAAGCGCGGCCCGTCGGCGGTGTCGGCCACCACCGAGTTCCGCAGCGACACCCACACGTACGTGCCGTCGCGGCGGCCGAGGCGCAGCTCGGCGCGGCCTCCCTCCGCCGAGGTGCGCAGCAGGGTGCCGATGTCCTCGGGGTGGACGAGGTCGGCGAAGGAGTAGCGGCGCATGACGGAGGCCGGGCGGTTGAGCAGCCGGCACAGCGCGTCGTTGGCGCGCAGCAGCCGGCCGTGCTGGTCGCCGCCCATCTCGGCGATGGCCATGCCGGAGGGCGCGTACTCGAAGGCCTGGCGGAACGACTCTTCACTGGCCCGCAGCGCCTGCTGTTCGCGCTCCAGACGCACCAGCGCCCGCTGCATGTTTGCTCGCAGCCGGGCGTTGCTGATAGCAATCGCGGCCTGCGACGCGTACATCTGGAGCGCCTCCTGGCCCCACGGGCCGGGCCGGCGGCCGTTGCGGGGCCGGTCCACGGAGATGACACCGAGGAGCTCCCGGCCGCTGCCTGAGGCGTACATCGGGGCGTAGAGCCGGTCGCGGGGGTGCCACTCGTCCTCGAAGCGCGGCTCGGGCCCCTCGGTGTGCCACTGCGGTACGTCGTCCTCGATGAGGACCCAGCCCTCGGTGTGCGGGATGAAGCGCAGGTCGCCCCACGCCTCGCCCATGGACAGCCGGCGCTCCCAGGAGGCGCGGGAGCCGACACGGCCGGTGATCAGGGCTTCGGCGGCGGGGCTGCCGGCGAAGGCGGCGACGACCAGGTCACCGTCGGGACGTACGAGGTTGACGCAGGCCAGCTCGTAGCCGAGGCCTTGGACGACTCCGTCGGCGACGGTCTGCAGCGTGTCGGCCAGACTGCGGGCCGTATTGAGGTTGGCGACGACCTGATGCAGCTGCCGCAGGGTCGCAAGACGGACGTACGGCTCCGACTCGGTCTCCATTGCTCGCTCTCCCCGAGACCTCGACAGCAACTCCAGGGTTCTCATCGGCGCTCGTGTTGCACTGTCACCGGCCACTGAATCACAGCGAGCTGCGCACTCGGTACACAGGGTCAACAATTCCCCGGCTCTGTGACTCAAGTCACAACAGATGATGGTGGGTCCCGCGGAGGGCTCCGCAGGGCCGTATCCCTTTGCTTCCGGCAACGTGCAGCAAACCGATGGTGTCGAGGGCCGTAGGGGCCCGTGCGGGTCCGGACCGAGGTCCCGAGGGGGTACGGACCGGGTCCCGAGAGGGTCCGGACCGGGGTCCGGAGGTGTCCGGCCGGCCCGGGCGGTGGGCGGACGGGTGGGCGGATGGTCCTAGGACCCGGCTGGTCCCCTGGCCCGATGTGGGCGGTAGGCGGGAAGGTTAGCGTTCCCGGTGTGTTGCCGACGACCCAGCCCTCAGCCCCTGCCGTCCCCCATCCTGAGGGGGTGAGCAACGACGAGTTCCGCGCCGCCATGTCCCGGCTGGCCGCGGGCGTGGTGCTGGTGACGGCCGTCGAACCGCCGCTGGGCGCGGGCGGACCGCGCAGCGAGGACGTCGGCATGACGGCGACCGCCTTCATGTCCGTCTCGCTGGACCCGCCCCTGGTCCTGGTGAGCCTGCGCAACGGCTCCCGCATGGACGACCTGCTGGCCGAGCAGCCGCTGTGGGCGGTGTCGGTGCTGGCCGAGAGCCAGCGGCACATCGCGGGCCGCTTCGCGATGAAGGGCCGGATCAGCGACCGTCTGCTGTTCGCGGACATCCCGTACACGCGCGGCGGTACGAGCGGCGCGCCGCTGGTGGGCGGGGCCCTGGCGGTCCTGGAGTGCCGCACGGAGCAGCGCGTGGAGGCGGGCGACCACACGCTGGTGATCGGCCGCGTCCTGACGGCGGACTTCCCCAGCCCGCAGGGCGGACCCCTGACGTACTTCCGCGGCCGCTACCACCACCTGGCATAGCCCGCGCCCGCTGCCGCCGCACCCGCCGCATGCGCGCGCAGATGGCCCGCTGCCGCTACCACCACCTGGCATAGCCCGCGCCGGCTGCCGCCGCACGCGCGCGGGTCTCCCGCTGCCGCCGCGAGTGCACGCAGATTGCCTGCACCCGCCGCACGCGCGCGGGTCTCCCGCTGCCGCCGCGTGCGCGCGCAGGTTGCCTGCTGCGGCTCCTGGGCGCGGGCCACGCCGCGCCCGGGGGCGCGAGCCGATGGCGGGCCGGCTGACGCCGGCCGCTGCCGCCTCGGGCGCGGACCGCAGCCCCGCGGCCGCAGGCCGCAGGCCCCATGCCGTATCGCTGCCGGAGGTGTCCGGCGACGCCGCGGAGGTACCCCCGTACCCCCCGCGGCGTCACCCGGCACGGCCCGCGGTGCGGAGCCGTGCGGAGTCGCGCGGCGCTACGCCCAGTCGCGGGGCGAGCGGCCGCGCTTGGTCTCGGCGCGGTGCTTCTTCTCCCGGAGGCGGCGCTCGTTGATCCCGCGGGGGATCTTCGTCGGGCGCCGCGGCTTCGGCGGCGGAGCCGTCGCCTCGGCCAGCAGGGACGCCAGGCGGACCGCCGCCGTCTCGCGGTTGCGCCACTGGGAGCGGTGCTCCGACGCGCGAACGGTGATCACACCGCCCACCAGCCGCCCCGCCAGCCGCTGCAGCGCCCGCTCCTTCCACACCGGCGGCAGCGCCTCCGTCCGCGCCAGGTCGAAACGCAGCTCCACCTGCGAGTCGCTGGTGTTGACGTGCTGCCCGCCCGGCCCGGACGACCTGGAGAAACGCCACATGAGCTCGGCCTCCGGCAGGGAGACCGCACCACGGATGA
Organism: Streptomyces sp. NRRL S-118; assembly: GCF_000716335.1. Lineage (GTDB taxonomy): Bacteria > Actinomycetota > Actinomycetes > Streptomycetales > Streptomycetaceae > Streptomyces. The sequence goes on from NZ_KL591006.1 coordinate 229,411, forward strand.
CATAGGGACCGGACATGCCTCCATGGTCGCGCGCCTGGCGCGCTCACGTCACCCGCTTTTCGGGGCATGGAACCAGCGCCCCGCGCGGCGCGTTATCTGCAGTGACACCATGACGTCACACGACGTGGATCGACGAAGGGTACTTCCCATGGCTGTAAGCCTGTCCAAGGGCGGCAACGTCTCGCTGACCAAGGAGGCTCCGGGCCTGGCCGCCGTGACGGTGGGCCTCGGCTGGGACGTCCGCACGACCACCGGCACCGACTTCGACCTCGACGCCTCCGCCATCGGCGTCGACGCCTCCGGCAAGGTGGTCTCCGACGGCCACTTCGTCTTCTTCAACAACAAGTCGACGCCGGACCAGACCATCGTCCACACCGGTGACAACCGCACCGGCGAGGGCGGCGGGGACGACGAGCAGATCAACGTCAACCTCGCGGGCCTCCCCGCCGGCGTGGACAAGATCGTCTTCCCGGTCTCCATCTACGACGCGGTCAACCGCTCGCAGAACTTCGGCCAGGTCCGCAACGCGTACATCCGCATCGTGAACCAGGCCGGCGGCGCGGAGATCGCCCGCTACGACCTCAGCGAGGACGCCGCCACCGAGACCGCCATGGTCTTCGGCGAGCTGTACCGCCACGGCGCCGAGTGGAAGTTCCGCGCGGTCGGCCAGGGCTACGCCGCGGGCCTGGAGGGCATCGCCCGCGACTTCGGCGTCAACATCTGACCTCCGCGCACCGTGGCGGCCCCGGCGGCGAACCTCGCGCCGGGGCCCTACTGTTCTGCGCATGATCGTCGAACCCCTGGAAGTGGGCGGGGAAGCGGCCCTGCCCGGGCCGCTCCTCACCGAGCTGACCGAGCTGTACGCGTCGAACCGGGAATTCCAGCAGCTCAGCGGGGACTTCCCGGACCCCGACGACATCCGGCCCGAGCAGGTGGCCGCGTCGCTCGCCGAGGAGCTGGCGCACCCGGACGCCGAGGTGCTGCTGGCCCGTTCGGCGGGTCACGTCATCGGCATCTCGGTGACGCGGGCGCACCACCCCACCGACCCGGACGACCCGGACCCCTGGATCGGGCTGCTGATGGTGCACGCCCGCGACCACCGGGTCGGCTTCGGCCGCGAGCTCGCCGAGATCATCGAGAAGCGGTTCAGGGCGCTGGGCCGGCGCGGCATCAGGCTCGCCGTCCTGGAGAACAACACCAACGCCCTCTCCTTCTGGAGCGCCCTCGGCTACGAGGAGATCGACCGGCGCCCCGACCAGCGGCTCGGCCGCGACTGCGTCGTGATGCGCAAGGACCTGTAGGGCCGCGGGCCGGGGCCGGACGTCATCCCGCGGCGGCCGCCCGGCCGGCCGGTCCTCACGCGGAAGGACCCGCGGGCCGCTCCTCGCCGTACAGCCAGGTGTCCCACAGCGCGTCCAGGTCCTCCCCCGCCACCTCCTCCACGTACCGCGTGAAGTCCTCCGTCGAGGCGTTGGCGTGCCGGTACTTCGCCGGCCAGCCCCGCAGGATCTCCCAGAAGGTGTCGTCACCGACGGCCTGACGGACCTTGTGGAGGACCATCGCGCCCCGGTAGTAGACGGGATCGCCGGAGATCTCCGCCGCCGACGGCGGCTCGGCCGGCGCGAACGCCCAGTTGTCCGGGTCGGCGAAGGCGTCCTCGAAGCTCTTCTGCGCCGGCGTGTCCTCGAAGTCCTCCGCGTACAGCCACTCGGCGTACTGCGCGAAGCTCTCGTTCAGCCACATGTCGCGCCAGGACTCCGGCGACACCGAGTTGCCGTACCACTGGTGCGCCAGCTCGTGGACCACGAACTCCACGGTGAAGGTGTCCTTCGCGAAGAACGGCCTGGTCTGCGTCTCCAGCGCGTACTGCACGTCGGCGGTCGGGTCGACGATCGCGCCGACGGAGGAGAAGGGGTACGGGCCGAAGTTCTCCACCTCCCACGCCAGCAGCTCCGGGATGCGGGCCAGCAGCTCCGGGTCGGCCTCCGCGCCCTTGGTGGCGGTGTGCACGGGCAGCCCGGAGGGCGTGCGCGAGACCTTCGTGTCGTACCGGCCGATCGCGACCGTCGCGAGGTAGCTCGCCATCGGCTCGGCGGACCGCCACACGAAGGTCGTGCGGCCGCCGCGGGTGCGCTGCTCCCGCAACTCGCCGTTCGACACGGCCTGCAGGCCCTCCGGCACGGAGACCGCCACCGTGTACGAGGCCTTGTCGGCCGGGTGGTGGTTGCCCGGGAACCAGGCCGTCGAGCCGGTCGGCTGGCCGAGCGCCAGCGCGCCGTCGGAGGTCTTCAGCCAGCCCTCCTGCGCGCCGTCGTCACCGGTCAGGGTCAGCGGGGTGCCCGAGTAGCGGATGACGGTCCGGAAGGTGGCGCCGTCGGCGACGCCGGCCGCGGGCCGCACGGTCAGCTCCTGGCCCGCGCGGTGCACCGCCGCCGGCTCGCCGTCCACGCTCGCGGCGTCGACCGTCAGCCCGGCGAGGTCCAGGTTGAAGGCGCTGAGCGCCTGGGTGGCGCGGGCGGTGAGGGCGGCGGTGCCGGTGAGGCGCCCGCTGGCCGGGTCGTAGTCCAGGGAGAGGTCGTAGTGGCGCACGTCGTAGCCGCCGTTGCCCAGCTGCGGGAAGTACGGGTCGTCCAGCCCCGCCGCCCCGGCCCCACCGGGTGCGGAACGGCCGCCGCCCGTGCACCCCGCGGCGAGGACGCAGGCGAGCAACGGGGCGGCGACGGCACGCAGGCGGTGCCGAACTGGTCGGTGGTCCACGCACCGATCCTAGGGACTGCCGATGGCCCGGGGACGGCCGGTGCGCGGGGACGTGCCGTCCGGGGACGGCCGGTGGGACGGGGACGTGCGTCCGGGGTGTGGCAGTGGGCGAGGGGGGCGGGGCCCGGGGGCGGTCAGTGGCCGAGGGAGGCGACGCCCGCCTGCGCGTACTTCTCGTCGAGGTCGCCGCTGGGCGCACCCGCCACGCCGATGCCCGCGATCGGCGCGCCGTCGGCCGCGACCGGGGCGCCGCCGCCGAGGAACAGCGTGCCGGGGATGTCCTTCAGGTTCGGCGCGTTCTGGAGGCGCTTGACCAGCTCGGACGTCGGGGCGTTCCAGGACACGGCGGTGAAGCCCTTGCGGATGGCCGACTCGTACGACTGCGGGCCGGCGCCGTCGCCGCGCAGCGTGACGAGCGGGGTCCCGTTGCGGTCCACGACGGCGACCGTGACGCGCTGGTTGTCCTTCTCGGCGGCCTTGAGGGCGGCCTGCGCGGCCCGGGTGGCCGCGTCGACGGTGAGGTGGGAGGTGGTGCGCAGGTGGTGCCCGGAGGCGTCGGCCGTCCGCGCGGGGGCGGCCTCGGGGGCGGCGGCCGGAGCGGCGGTGGCCGACATCGCGCCGAACGTACCGGCGGACAGGGCGGCGGCGGCCACGCCACCGGTCAGGACACGGGCGCGCAGCGACATCTTCTTCACGGGGACTCCTGGGCGAAGGGGCTTGGGCTTTCGATCCTGGGGCCGCGGTCCGGGTCCCGGTGTCAGCCGATCGGTTGATGCTCGCGCCGCCCCGCCGGGGCGAGGATGGCGAGGTACGGGCGCGGGTGCGCCTGCCGAAGGCGTACGGACACGGGTGCGTACGGAGTACGACGGAGTACGACCAGTACGACGGTCGAGAGGAGCGCCGTGGACCACGACCCCGACGCCCGCTGGCTGGCCCGGGTGATGCACGCCGCTTTCTTCGCGCTGCTCGGCGCCTCGCTGGTGCGGTTCCTGCTGCGCCACCCGTGGGCGGAGCTCGGCCCGTGGGTCGTGGCACTGTCGGTGGCGCTCGCCGCGCTGTACGTGGCGCCCGTACCGCGCCGCCTGGCCTGGCTGTGCACCGTCGTCGCGGTGTGGGTGGTGCTCGTGGTGCTGGCACCGAGCTTCGCGTGGTGCGCGGTGCCGCTGTTCTACACGGGGCTGCGGACGCTGCCGCCCCGCGCCGCGCTGGTGCTGGTGGCCCTGCTCACCGCGTTCGTCATGGCCGCGCAGCTCCGGCTCGCGGACGGCGGCATCGACCCGAACCTGCTGGTCGCGCCGCCCGCCGTCGCGGCCGTCGCCACCGCCGTGTTCGTCCACGCGCAGCGCCAGGCGGACCGGCTCGCCGCCACCGAGCGGCGCGAGGGCACCCTGGCGGAGCGGCAGCGGCTGTCCATGGAGATCCACGACACCCTCGCGCAGGGCCTGTCGAGCCAGCGCATGCTGCTGCAGGCCGCCGACCGCACCTGGGACGCCGACCCGGCCACCGCGCGCCGTCATGTCCGTACGGCCGCGTCGATCGCCGAGCGCAACCTCGCCGAGGCGCGCCGCTTCGTCCACGACCTGGCGCCGGCGGACCTCGCGGAGGGCGCGGGACTCGGGGAGGCGCTCGCCGCCCTCGCCGCCCGCGAACCGGGCCGGCTGCCCGTGGGCTTCCGGGTCGACGGCACACCGGTCGCCCTGCCCGACCGGGTGCGCTCGGCGCTGCTGCGGATCGCGCAGGGCGCGCTGGCGAACGTACGGGAGCACGCGGACGCCTCCTCGGCCGCGCTGACCCTCACCTATCTGGACGACCAGGTCGTCCTGGACATCGCCGACGACGGCCGCGGCTTCGACCCGGCCGCCCCGCCGCCGCCCGGCGACGGCCGCGGCCACGGCCTGCGCGCCGTCCGGGCCCGCGCCGAGCAACTCGGCGGCACCCTGACCGTCGAATCCACGCCCGGCGAGGGCACCGTCCTGTCCGTGTCGATCCCCCTGGAACAGCCGTGACCGTACGCCTCCTGCTGTGCGACGACCACGCCGTCGTACGCGCCGGGCTGCGCGCACTGCTCGGCAGCGCCCCCGGCATCGAGGTCGTCGGCGAGGCGGGCAGCGGCGAGGAGGCGGTCGCGATGGCCGCCAAGCTGCGTCCCGACGTCGTCCTGATGGACCTCCAGCTCGGCGCGGGCATCGACGGCGCCGAGGCGACGCGGCGGATCGCCGCGCCCGGGGTACGGGTGCTGGTCCTCACGACGTACGACACGGACGCCGACATCACCCGGGCCATCGACGCGGGCGCCGCCGGCTACCTGCTGAAGGCCGAGCGCCCGGAGGAGCTGTTCGCCGCCATCCACGCGGCCGCCGAGGGCCGCACGGCCCTCAGCCGTGTCGTCCACCGGAGACGGGCACCCGCCCTGACCGACCGCGAGCTGGACATCCTCGGTCAACTGGCCCGCGGGCTGAGCAACCGGGAGATCGCGCGGGCGCTGTTCATCAGCGAGGCGACGGTCAAGACGCACCTGGGCCGCATCTACACCAAGCTCGGCGTCGACACGCGTGCGGGCGCGGTGGCGGTGGCGAAGGAGCAGCGGCTGCTGCCCTGATCGCCTGCGCGGCGGTCGTAACCGGCCGGTCGAACCGCTGGCCGGACCCGGCCGGTGCCGACGGGGAACCGGGAGTCGTTCCGTCGCACGTGTGAGCGCACGCCCGGGCCGTGACACCATCGACCACGTGCTCGACATCGGCTACTCCCTCTCCCGCCGCTTCCCCGACCCCCCGCAGACGGACTACCGCCGCGCGGACGTCCACGCCCTGCGGCACGACCTGTTCTGCGGCGACGTCTACCTCGCGGACACCAAGACCGACCGGGAGGTGTCCACAGCCTGGGGGTGGGTCCCGGTGCTCGACTTCGCGTGGGCGCTGTGCGACATCGTCGAGCAGCTCGACCGCGACCCGCTCGGCAGCCGCTCCGCACGGCCGCAACAGGCGGAGCTCGACTTCACCGAGTCCTCGGACCGCATGCTCTTCGAGCGCCGCTTCGGCTGGGTGGACGTCGAGGCCGACTGGATGCCGGCCGACGAACCCCCGCTGACCTTCAGCCACGCCACCCTGCGCCGCGAGGCCCGCGACTTCCTCCACGACCTGATCGCCGACCTCGCGGACATGCACGAGGGCCTGGCGGACAACCCCGCGATCTGGACGCTCCAGTCCCGATTCCCCCGCCTGCCCTGACGGGGCGGGCCCGAACGCCGGCGCATCCACACGGCGCCCGAACCGGCCGCACCGCATCGCACCCCCGCTGCCGCACCGCACCGATGTCACACATCGGCAGCCCCCGTCCGTCGTCCTTCCGAAAGCACCCGATGCCCGGAGGGACGCGTACATGCCCAGCACCAGGACCATCACCGTCATCGGCGGCGGATTCGCCGGACTCACCGCCGCCATCACCGCCGCCGAGTCCGGCGCCCGGGTCACCCTGTACGAGGCGCACCGCGCCCCCGGCGGTCGCGCCCGGACCGCCGGAGGGCCGTACCGGACCAACGAAGGCCCCCACGCGCTGTACTGCCGTGGGCCCCACTGGGCCTGGCTGAAGCAGCGGGGCCTGCTCGGGCCGATGGCCGCCGTCCCCCTCCGGGAAGCGGCCCGGTTCCGGTTCCACCGAGGCGGCGCCCTGCGCCGTACCCCGCCGGCGGCCCTGCTGCGCCTGGCCCGCCGGGCCCCGGAACAGGCCCCCGTCGACAGCGACTTCACCACCTGGGCGACCGCCCACGCCGGACCCGCCGCCGCCCGCGCCGCAGCCCACTACGCGGCCGTCGCGCTCTTCCACCACGACCCCGGCTCCCTGTCCGCCCGGTTCGTGCAGGAGCGGCTGCACCGGGCCACCGCCCTGCCGCCCGAGGCGCACTACCCGCGCGGCGGCTGGGGCGAGGTCATCGACCGCATGGTCGCCCACGCCTGGAACCTCGGCGTACGCATCGAGACCTCCGCCCGCGTCGACGCCCTCCCGCACCGCACCGGTCCCGTCATCGTCGCCACCTCCCTCGACGCGGCCCGCCGCCTCCTGAAGGACCCGGCCCTCACCTGGCCCAGCGGCCGCACGGTCCTGCTCGACCTGGCCCTGCGCACCCACCGCAAGGACCCGTTCATCGTCTCCGACCTCGACGCACCCGGCTGGCTGGAACGCTTCACCGCGCAGGACCCCTCCCTCGCCCCCGCCGGCGAGCAGCTCCTCCAGGGCCAGTTCCCCCTCGCCCCGCACCGCCCGAAGGCCGACGGCATCGCCCACGCCGAACGCCTCCTCGACGCCGGCTTCCCGGACTGGCGCGAGCGCACGACGTGGCGCCGCGAGGCCCTCGCCCACGGGCGTACGGGCGCGGTCGACCACCCCGGCACCACCTGGCGCGACCGCCCCGCCATCGACCGCGGGGACGGCATCTACCTGGCGGGCGACCAGGTCGCCGCGCCCGGTGTGCTCGCCGAGGTGGCGTTCACCAGCGGCATCGAAGCCGCGACCCTCGCGCTCCGGCACAGCGGGGCCGCCGGGCCCGCCCGCACCACCGCCCCCGCTTCCGCCCCGGCCCCGTCTCCCGGCCTTGACCTCAAGCACGCTTGAGGCTGAAGCATCACCGTGTCACCACACCGCAGGAGACACGGGAGAGAGTCATGCACGCCATCCGCCTCCACACGTTCGGCCCCGCCGAGAACCTCATCCACGAGGAGACCGGCGACCCCGCCCCCGCACCCGGGCAGGTCCGGATCGCCGTCACGGCGGCCGGCGTGCACCTCCTCGACACCGCGCTGCGCCGGGGGATGCCCGGCCCCTTCCCCGCGCCCCCCGACCTGCCGACCATCCCCGGCCGCGAGGTCGCCGGCACCGTGGACGCCCTCGGCGAGGGCACCGACCCCGCCTGGCTCGGCAAGCGCGTCGTGGCCCACCTCGGCATGGCCCCCGGGGGCTACGCCGAACTCGCCGTCACCGACGCCGCCCGGCTCCACGAGATACCCCCCGCCCTCGACGACGCCGCGGCGGTCGCCATGATCGGCACGGGCCGCACCGCCCTGGGCATCCTCCAGTTCACCGACCTGGGCCCGGACAGCGTCGCCCTGATCACCGCGGCCGCGGGAGGCATCGGCACGCTCCTCGTCCAGTACGCCAAGAACGCCGGCGCCACCACCATCGGCCTCGCCGGCGGCCCGCGGAAGACCGCCCGCGTCACGGCCGAGGGCGCCGACCTCGCCGTCGACTACACGCTCCCCGACTGGCCGGAGCAGGTTCGCGCCCATCTCGGGGACCGCAGGGCCACGGTCGTCTTCGACGCCGTGGGCGGCGAGACAGGCCGCGCCGCCGTCGGCCTCCTCGGCAAGGGCGGACAGCACCTCGTGTACGGCTGGGCCGGCCGGGGCCCGCACGACGGCGAGCCGCTCACCTTCACCGCCGACGAGCTCGCCGAACGCGGCATCACCTCCGAGTCCGTGCTCGGTCCCCCGATGCTCGCCAAGGCCGGCGGCGACATCCGCACCCTGGAGCTGCGCTCCCTCGCCGAGGCCGCCGCGGGCCGGCTGCGCCCCGCCGTCCAGCGCTTCCCGCTCGCGGAAGCGGCGGCCGCCCACCGCGCCCTGGAGACCAGGGCGACGATGGGCAAGGTCGTCCTCGTCCCCTGACCACCGGGACGGCACCCGCCCCACGGCCCGGCCGACAGCCGGCCAGACCGGCCGGACCACCACCGTCGGCCGGACCACCCACCGGCCCCGCCGGACCACCCACCGAGAAGGACGACCGCCCACGACGACCGGCGGAGCCGCCGGCGACTACGCGGCACCCAGCCGCGCCAGCGCGCCGTCGGTCAGCCGGTACACCGTCCACTCGTCCTGCGGCCGCGCGCCCAGCGACTCGTAGAAGGCGATCGACGGCGCGTTCCAGTTCAGTACGGCCCACTCCAGCCGCTCGTACCCGCGCTCCACACAGATCCGCGCCAGCTCCCGCAGCAACGCCTTCCCGTGCCCGCCGCCCCGCGCCTCCGGCCGCACGTACAGGTCCTCCAGGTAGATGCCGTGCACCCCGCGCCACGTCGAGAAGTTGAGGAACCACAGCGCGAAGCCGACGACCTCGCCCTCCTCGTTCTCGGCGATGTGCGCGTACGCCGCCGGCCGCTCGCCGAACAGCGCCTCCCTCAGGTGCTCCTCACTCGCCCGCACCTCGTCGAGCGCCTTCTCGTACTCGGCGAGCTCGCGGACCATCGCATGAATGACGGGGACGTCGTCGACAACAGCTGCACGAATCATGAGCGCAGCCTAGGTCGTGGCAGCTCCGGCGGAGCGTTCGGATGCACGCAGGCCCCGCGGGCACCTCGATCACTCCGCGCGCCATCCAGTAACGTCCCGCCACACGCGTCCACACCCCCCGGAAGCACCCAAGGAACCACATGAACACCGTCAACGGCGGCATATCGTTCTGGTACGCACAGGAGGGCACCCCCGCCCCGCGCGAGCCGCTGCCCGGTGACACCACAGCCGACGTCTGCATCGTCGGCGGCGGATACACCGGCCTGTGGACCGCGTACTACCTGAAGAAGGCCGTCCCCTTCCTCAACATCGTCGTCCTGGAAGGGAAGTTCTGCGGCTACGGCGCTTCGGGCCGCAACGGCGGCTGGCTGTACAACGGCATCGCCGGCCGCGCCCGCTACGCCCGGCGCCACGGCCACGACGCCGCCGTACGCCTCCAGCAGGCCATGAACGACACCGTCACCGAAGTCGTCAAGGTCGCCGCCGACGAACGCATCGACGCCGACATCCACCAGGGCGGCGTCCTCGAGATCGCGTACACCCCCGCCCAGCTGGCCCGGCTCAAGGACCACCACTCGGTCGAGGTGGCCTTCGGCGAGACCGACCGCCGACTGCTCGGCGCCCGCGAAACCGCCGAACGCGTCCGCGTCACCGGCGCCGTCGGCTCCAGCTGGACCCCGCACGGCGCCCGCATCCACCCCGTGAAGCTGATCAAGGGCCTCGCCGCGGCCGTGGAAGCCCTCGGCGTCACCGTCCACGAATCGACGCCCGTCACCGAGATCAAGCCCAAGCACGCCATCACCCCCTACGGCACCGTGCGCGCCCCCTACGTCCTGCGCTGCACCGAAGGCTTCACCGCGAACCTCAAGGGCCACAAGCGCACCTGGCTCCCCATGAACTCCTCCATGATCGCCACCGAGCCCCTCCCCGCCGCCGTCTGGGACGAGATCGGCTGGAGCGGCCGCGAGACCCTCGGCGACATGGCCCACGCCTACATGTACGCCCAGCGCACCGCCGACGACCGCATCGCCCTCGGCGGCCGCGGCATCCCCTACCGCTACGGATCCAAGACCGACAACGACGGCCGCACCCAGCCCGCCACCGTCGAAGCCCTGCGCGACATCCTGATCCGCTTCTTCCCCCGGCTCGCAGGCGTCGGGATCGCCCACGCCTGGTCCGGCGTCCTCGGCGTCCCCCGCGACTGGTGCGCCACCGTCACCCTCGACCGTTCCACCGGCCTCGGCTGGGCCGGCGGCTACGTCGGCTCGGGCGTCGCCACCGCCAACCTCGCCGCCCGTACCCTGCGCGACCTGATCCAGCAGGACTCCGGCCAGTCGGGCCCCACCGACCTGACCACCCTCCCCTGGGTGAACCACAAGGTCCGCGCCTGGGAACCCGAACCGCTGCGCTGGCTCGGCGTCCAGGCCCTCTACGCCGCCTACCGCACCGCCGACCACCGCGAGGCGACCGCCCACACCCCCGCCACCCACCGCCTGGCCGCCCTCGCCGACCGCGTCTCGGGCCGCCACTGACCCCCGCCGGACACGTGAAAGGCCCCGGACCGCGACAGGTCCGGGGCCTCGCCCCTGGCAGGCGGCCCTCAGCCGTACCGGCTGAACAGCGCCTGCAGATACTCCTCCAGGCGGTGGGCGAGCACGGCCGGGGTCAGGTCCACCCGCCCCAGATCCCGCCACGGCCCGGCCACCTTCTCCGCGTCCGGCGCGAAAGCGAGTGCGTCCAGAAGGCGCCAGTACAGGTGATCGGCCGGATCGTCGCTGATCGCGCCCCCGGCCGCCAGGTAGTGGTCCACCAGCCGCATACCGGCAGGGACCCCGTGCAGCAGCGCCAGCGCGGTGGAACAGTGGGCCACGTCCAGGTCGGCGGGCCCCCAGGATGTCTCGACCCAGTCGACGACACCGGTGATCACCAGATCGGCACCGTGCCCGCCGAACAGCACGTTGCCGGGGTGGAAGTCGCGGTGCAGGAAGCAGGGCCGGTGGGCGGGCGGATCACGCCGGATGACCTCCACGGCACGCGACCACAACTCCGGCCCTACCGTCCCGACCGGGACCTGCACCCGCTCGGGACTCGTCCACGCCTGGTACGCACGCGGCCGGTCGCGCTCCGGTACGGGCATCGCGTGCAGCGCCGCCAGCTGCCGGGCCAGGAGCCCGGTCCTCCGCTCGACGTCGTCCTCGTCGAGCCGCACACTCCCGGGAAGCAGCGACATCAGCAGCGAAGGATGATCACAGTGCTCCGCCGCGGCGTCCACGCCCCACAGGGACGCCGCCGGCACGTCCGTACCGGCGAGCAGACCGAGGACGCCGGCCTCGCGGGTGAGGAGCCCGACCGCGTGCTTCACGTAGAAGGGCTTGACGAACGACCGCAGCACCAGCGAGTACGGCGCCCCTCGCCCCTCGATGTCGAGACGCCGCATCCAGGACGTCCACCCGCCCCGCAGCTCCGCGACCGCGCGTATGCGGTCCCCGGGGGGCAGTCTCCGCTCCACCCATGCCCGGGTGCTGTCCCAACTGCGGCCGTCCGCCGCGCTGTCCACCACCGCGATGCCCTCGTCCCCAGCCATGGGAGCAGCGTAGTGATCGGCAGGGAGCACCACGGGGAAAGCCGAAGACCCCCCCGCCGTGATCGGCGAGGGGTCTTCACCTTGGAGCCCCCTGTCGGGTTCGAACCGACGACCCCCGCTTTACAAGAGCGGTGCTCTGGCCAGCTGAGCTAAGGAGGCACTCCGCACGAGTGTAGCCGGACACCGGGTCCCTTCGGGTCGGAAATTCGCCGTCCTCGAACTACTGACAGACGGCATTCCGCCAGGTAGCGTCACCCGGAGTTCACTCGCGTGGACTAGACCCATCCATTCCTTCCACTCGGATCGTCCGGCACGTTCCTGCCGGTGAAGGGACCGCATCACCATGGCCACTGTCACGTTCGACAAGGCGACCCGGATCTACCCGGGGTCCACCAAGCCCGCCGTCGACCAGCTCGAGATCGAGATCGCGGACGGCGAGTTCCTCGTCCTCGTCGGTCCGTCCGGCTGCGGCAAGTCCACCTCGCTGCGCATGCTCGCCGGTCTGGAGGACGTCAACGGCGGCGCCATCCGCATCGGGGAGCGGGACGTCACGCACCTGCCGCCGAAGGACCGGGACATCGCCATGGTGTTCCAGAACTACGCGCTGTACCCGCACATGACCGTCGCCGACAACATGGGCTTCGCGCTCAAGATCGCCGGCGTCAACAAGGCGGAGATCCGCAAGAAGGTCGAGGAGGCCGCGAAGATCCTCGACCTGACCGAGTACCTGGACCGCAAGCCGAAGGCGCTCTCCGGCGGTCAGCGGCAGCGTGTCGCGATGGGCCGCGCCATCGTGCGCGAGCCGCAGGTGTTCCTCATGGACGAGCCGCTGTCGAACCTCGACGCCAAGCTCCGTGTGTCCACCCGGACGCAGATCGCGAGCCTCCAGCGCCGTCTGGGCATCACTACGGTGTACGTCACGCACGACCAGGTCGAGGCGCTGACCATGGGTGACCGCGTCGCCGTGCTCAAGGACGGTCTGCTCCAGCAGGTCGACAGCCCGCGCAACATGTACGACCGGCCGGCGAACGTCTTCGTCGCCGGGTTCATCGGCTCCCCCGCCATGAACCTGGTCGAGGTGCCGATCACCGACGGCGGTGTGAAGTTCGGCAACAGCGTGGTCCCGGTGTCCCGCGACGCGCTGGCCGCCGCCACCGCCCGGGGCGACAAGACCGTGACGGTCGGCATCCGGCCCGAGCACTTCGACGTGTCCGGCGCCGACAGCGACCAGGGTGTCGCCGTCCTCGTCAACGTCGTCGAGGAGCTCGGCGCCGATGGCTACGTGTACGGCTCGGCGCGCGTCGGCGGTGCGGACGACAAGGACCTGGTCGTCCGCGTCGGTGGCCGCTCCGTCCCGCAGAAGGGCGCCACGCTGCACGTCGTGCCGCGTCCGACCGAGATGCACGTCTTCTCGACCTCGACGGGCGAGCGCCTCAGCGACTGACGCCGCGCCGCGGTACCGACCGCGGTAAAACTCGTACACGGCCCCGCACTTCGGTGCGGGGCCGTGTGCGTACCTTGATCACGGTTGTCGACAAATACCCCGGCACTCCGGTCAATTCGGACGCGTTCGTCAACTGCTGATTCGAAAAGGAGCATCGAACCATCCCTCGAGAGGGTGACTAAATGTCTCCAAATCATCACCGGCCGCTACGCTCACGTCCGTGACCCACACAGCACGCCGCATCGGCCGCACTCTCGCCCTCGTCCTGCCCGTCGTCCTGGTGCTCTCCGGAACTCTCGCGGTCACCAGTGTCCCGTGGGCCGGCAGCCGTCCCGAGTCGCAGTTGCTCACCGCGTCCTCGGAGAACGTCTCGGTACGGGCCAAGTCCCGTGCCCCGCAGGATATTCTGCGTGACCGCCTCCTCGCACAGCTTCAGGAGGAAAGCCCCGGGGCCGCGCTGACCGGCCTGCAGCGCGCGGTGGAGGAGCGTCCGTCGCTCGCCCGTCACTGCATGTCGATCGCCCGCGCGCTCGGCCGCGCCGCCGTCCTGCACTACGGGCCCGTACGCGCCCAGTCGTTCTCCCGCCCCGTCTGTGACACGTCGTACGCGTCCGGTGTCGCGCGCGAGAGCTGATGGACCACGCTCCTCCGACGCAGGCCGTGATCCTGGCCGGAGGCCAGGGCTCGCGCCTGCGCCCGTACACCGATGACCGCCCCAAGCCGATGGTCGAGATCCCGGGAACCGGGACCCCGATCATCGGCCATCAGCTTTCCTGGCTGGCCGCGGAGGGCGTCACGCACGCCGTCGTCTCCTGCGGCCATCTCGCGGCCGTCCTCCAGCAGTGGCTGGAGACGGCCGAACTGCCGTTGCGCGTCACCACGGTCGTCGAACCCGAGCCGCTGGGCCGGGGCGGCGGCCTGAAGTACGCGGCCGCGCACCTGCCGCTGCCCGACGAGCCGTGGTACGCGACGAACGGGGACATCTGGACGCGCTTCTCGCTGCGTGAGATGGCCGCGTTCCACACCGAGCGGGACGCCACCGCCACGCTGGCGCTGGCACGGCCCCGTATCCCCTGGGGAGCCGTCGAGACCGACGCCTTCGGGCACATCACCGACTTCATCGAGTCGCCGCCGTCCCCGTATCTGATCAATGCGGGGGTGTACGTCTTCTCCCCCGCCTTCACCGGCCTGTTGCCGGAGGTGGGCGACCACGAGCGCACCACGTTCCCGTGGCTGGCGCGCGACCGGCGCCTGGCGGGCTTTCCGCTGCCGCAGGGCGCGTACTGGCGTGCCATCGATACGGCGAAGGACCTCGCGGAGGCGGCGAAGGAGCTGGCCTCGTACGGCTCGTGAGAGCCGCTCCTCGCACAGGCGCACAACACAACACGGCACAGCGCAGCAGGAGGGCCGGTCACCCGGGGGTGACCGGCCCTCCTGCTGGGGGCGTACGGCTCAGCCGAGCAGGCCGCCGATCGGGTTGCGGTTCCCGCCGGTCGAGCTGCCGCCGTCGTCGGAGCCGCCCGAGCCGTTGTTGTCGGAGCCGCCGGTGCCACCGCCGCCGGAACTGCCGGTGCTGCCGCTGGAGGACGGGCCGGCGCTGCTGGACGGCGGGTCCACGGGCTGGGGCTGCTCCGGGGGCTGCTGACCGATGCCCTGCGTGGCGGTCGGCCGCTGCTCCTCCATGCGCTCGGTCTCCTGGACGCTCCCGGCCGGTGACGACTCGTCGGCCGACGGGCTCGTGGAGGTCGACGCCGACGGCTCGGGCCGGCGGCTCGAGCTCTCACGGGAGGCGGGGGACCGGGTGCCGGGCTCCTGCGGGAGGGGCTGGCCGGGGAGGTGGTTGGTCGGGTCGTCGTTCGGCCCGGGCACGGTGACCATCTCCGTGGAGCGGACGGCTCCGCCGAGCACCGAGCCGATGAGGAGGGTCAGGCCGACCACGACGGCCGCCACGACGGCGCCGCGCCGCAGGACGCGGCGGCGCAGGTCCCACAGGGCGGAGCGGGGGCCGAGCGTGCGCCATGCCTCGCCCGCGAGGCGGCCGTCGATGGAGTAGACGGGCGCACCGGCGATGATCAGCGGCGACCAGGCGGCGAGGTAGACGATGTCGGGCGCGTCGTACGCGGGGACGGTGCGCCAGCTGACGGTGAGGATGAGCGCGGCGGACAGGAGCGCGCCGAAGACGGCGGCCACCCGCTGCCAGAGGCCGAGGACGGTCAGCACGCCGACGACGACCTGGGCGAAGGCGACGGTCAGTCCGGCGCCGACGGGGTGGGCGAGGGCGAAGTCGCGCAGCGGTTCGGCGGCCGGCCAGGGGTGGAGGGAGGTGAGCCAGCTGACCATGGAGCCGCGCTCGCCGCCGTCGAAGTAGACGGGGTCGCAGAGCTTGCCCATGCCGGCGTAGATGGAGATGAAGCCGAGGAAGACGCGCAGGGGCAGCAGGACGACGCCGAGGTTCATGCGGCGGCCGGGGTAGTACGCGTGCCGCTGGGCGGCGGCGCTGTCGGCGTACTCGGCGGCGCGGGCCGCGGCGCGTGCGGCGGGAGGCGCGACGTCGCGCTCGGGCCGGGGCGCGTAGCCGTGGGGCGGGGTGCCGTCCTCGTCACGCCGGCC
Organism: Streptomyces sp. NRRL S-118; assembly: GCF_000716335.1. Taxonomy (GTDB): domain Bacteria; phylum Actinomycetota; class Actinomycetes; order Streptomycetales; family Streptomycetaceae; genus Streptomyces. The sequence goes on from NZ_KL591006.1 coordinate 245,084, forward strand.
GTAGGGGACGCGCTGGTACTCGTCGTAGGCGCTCTCGGCGCGCCGCATGGGCGGCAGGAGCGGCGTGGGCATGGTGTCGTCGGTGAGGTCGAGGCGCGGGATGACCTGGGTGGCGCCGGCGTCGCGCGACGGGTCGAGGGTGTCCACGATGGCGGATTCGCGTACGGCTTGGAGCAGGCCGGTCGCTCCGGGGTCCCCGGGCGAGGACTTGCCGCTCCACACGACGGGCGCCCGCCGTCGTCCCCCCGCGCCGCCCGTGCTCATGGCGGGTACGCGGCTGGTTTCGGCGAACCGAGGCTTCTTCACCGGGGCGAGCTGCACCCGGAAACTGGCGTGGTTCACGATGACCTGCGCGGGATCGCAATCCACCTTGACCATGCTCAACGCAGGCTGATCGTCGAACCCGGGCCGGGGCGTTCTGGTGTCCACACTCATCTAACCGAGTGATGCGGGGTTAGGACACTGCCTTGACGCAGGAGAAATGTCCGAGACCCGTCAAGATCATGACGGGTCCCGGAAGGTGGCGCGGATCAGGCGCGGCGGCGGGCCGCCTCGTAGAGCACGACGCCGGCCGCGACGCCCGCGTTGAGGGACTCGGCGCCGCCGGGCATCGGGATGCGCACGAGGAAGTCGCAGGTCTCGCCGACCAGTCGGGACAGGCCCTTGCCCTCGCTGCCGACGACGATGACGACCGGGCCGCCGAGGGCCTCCAGCTCGCCGACCTCGGTGTCGCCGTCCGCGGCCAGGCCGACGACGGTGATGCCGGCCTTCTGGTACGCCTCCAGGGCGCGGGTGAGGTTGGTGGCGCGGGCGACCGGGGTGCGGGCGGCGGTGCCCGCGGCGGTCTTCCAGGCGCCGGCGGTCATGCCGGCCGCGCGGCGCTCGGGGACGACCACGCCGTGGCCGCCGAAGGCGGAGACGGAGCGGACGACGGCGCCGAGGTTGCGCGGGTCGGTGACGCCGTCGAGGGCGACGATCAGCGGGTCCTCGCCGTCGTCGAAGGCGGCGGCGGCCAGGTCCTCGGGGTGGGCGTACTCGTACGGCGGGACCTGGAGGACGAGGCCCTGGTGGTTGAGGCCGTTCGTCATCCGGTCGAGCTCGGCGCGGGGGGCCTCCATGAGGTTGATCCCGCCGCGGTCGGCCGCGAGCTTGAGCGCGTCGCGCACCCGCTCGTCGTTGTCGATGAACTGCTGGACGTACAGGGTCGTCGCGGGGACGCCGTCGCGCAGGGCCTCGAAGACGGGGTTGCGGCCGACGACCATCTCGGACAGGCCCTTGCCGCCGCGGCGGGCGACCTGGCGGCGGTGCGCCTGCTTGGCCTTGGCGTTGGCGACGCGGTTCTTCACATGGCCCTTGCGGGCGGACGCGGGCGGCGTGGGGCCCTTGCCTTCCAGGCCCCGGCGCCGCTGGCCACCGCTGCCGACCGTCGCGCCCTTCTTGTTGGACGTGCGGCGGTTCCTGCGCTGGCTGTTCCCGGCCATGAGCTACCTACTTCGTGTGTCCGCGGATTGCGGGTGGTGCGTACGTACGTCTCTATGAAGTGTGCCGCGTGGGCTCAGCGGGTGCCGAGCGTCCACCGCGGGCCGTCGGGGCCGTCCTCGATGGCGAGGCCGGACTGGCCGAGCTGGTCGCGGATCGCGTCGGCCGTCGCCCAGTCCTTGCGGGCCCGGGCGGACTCGCGCTGGTCGAGGACCATGCGGACGAGGCTGTCGACCACGCCGTGGAGGTCCTCGCCGCGGTCGGACTCGACGGCCCACTGCGGGTCGAGCGGGTCGAGACCGAGGACGCCGAGCATGGCGCGGACCTCGGCGAGGCGCTCCACGGCGGCTTCCTTGTCGTCGGCGGCCAGGGCGCTGTTGCCCTGGCGGACGGTGGTGTGGATGACCGCGAGCGCCTGCGGGACGCCCAGGTCGTCGTCCATCGCCTCGGCGAAGGCGGGCGGGACCTCGGCGGCGGGCTCGACGGTCTTGCCGGTCTTCTCCACCACGCGCTGGATGAAGCCCTCGATGCGCGCGAAGGCGGACTCCGCCTCGCGCAGCGCCTCCTCGCTGTACTCGATCATCGACCGGTAGTGCGGGGTGCCGAGGTAGTAGCGCAGGACGATGGGGCGCCACTGCTTGACCATCTCGCTGACGAGGACGGAGTTGCCGAGCGACTTCGACATCTTCTCGCCGCTCATGGTCACCCAGGCGTTGTGCACCCAGTAGCGGGCGAAGTCGTCGCCGTACGCCTTGGCCTGGGCGATCTCGTTCTCGTGGTGCGGGAAGACCAGGTCGAGTCCGCCGCCGTGGATGTCGAAGGCGGAGCCGAGGTACTTGTGCGCCATGGCCGAGCACTCCAGGTGCCAGCCGGGGCGGCCGCGGCCCCACGGCGTCTCCCAGTCGGGCTCGCCGGGCTTGGTGGCCTTCCACATGGCGAAGTCGCGGGGGTCGCGCTTGCCGGAGACGCCTTCGTCGGGCTGGCGCAGATCGTCGATGTCCTGGTTGGACAGCGACAGGTACGCGGGGAAGGAGCGGACGTCGAAGTAGACGCTGCCGTCGGCGACGTAGGCGTGACCGCGCTCGATGAGACCGCGCATCATCTCGACCATCTCGGGGACGTGTCCGGTGGCGCGCGGCTCGTAGGTGGGCGGGAGGCAGCCGAGCGCCTCGTACCCGTCGTTGAACGCGCGCTCGTTCTCGTACCCGATCGCCCACCAGGGGCGGCCCTGGTCGGCGGACTTGGTGATGATCTTGTCGTCGATGTCCGTGACGTTGCGGACGAACGTGACCTGGTGGCCGCGGTACTCGAACCAGCGGCGCAGGATGTCGAAGTTCAGCCCGGACCGGATGTGCCCGATGTGGGGTGCCGCCTGCACGGTGGCGCCACAGAGGTAGATCGAGACGTGGCCCGGCGTGAGCGGGGTGAAGTCGCGGATCTGCCGGGCGCTGGTGTCGTACAGACGAATAGTCACCCCTCCAGGGTAGTGGGCCGGGGCCAGTGCCCTGTGCCCGTACGGCGAACAGTGGCTCAGGCGTTGCGGACGAGGAGTGCCGTGGCGATGGCGGCGAGCCCCTCGGCGCGGCCGGTCAGCCCGAGACCGTCGGTCGTCGTGCCGGACACGGCCACGGGGGCGCCGGCCGCCGCGCTCAGTGCCTTCTGCGCCTCGTCGCGCCGCTTGCCGATCTTCGGGCGTACGCCGATGACCTGGACGGCGATGTTGCCGATCTCGAAGCCCTCGGCGCGGACGATCCTGGCGGCCTCGGCGAGCAGCGTGACGCCGGAGGCGCCGGACCACTCGGGGCGCGAGGTGCCGAAGTGCGCGCCGAGGTCGCCGATGCCGGCCGCGGAGAACAGGGCGTCGCAGGCGGCGTGGGCGGCGACGTCGCCGTCGGAGTGCCCGGCGAGCCCGTAACCGTCGGAGTCCTCCCAGAGCAGGCCCGCGCACCACAGCTCGCGGCCCTTCTCGAAGGCGTGGACGTCGGTGCCGATACCGACGCTGGGGAGGCTAGAAGCCATCGGTGGCCCTCCTGCGGGCGAGTACGGCCTCGGCGAGGACGAGGTCGAGCGGGCGGGTCACCTTGAACGCCTCCTCGTGACCGGGGACGACCACGACGGGCAGGCCGAGCTGCTCGACCAGGCCGGCGTCGTCGGTGACGTCACCGGTGGCGGTCCCGTGCGCGCGCAGGAGCGTGTCGCGGTCGAAGCCCTGCGGGGTCTGCACGGCGCGGAGCGTGGCTCGCTCGGGGGTGGCGACGACCGGTTCCGGCTCGCCCTTCTCGCGCGGCTCGACCTGCTTGACGGTGTCGGCGAGCGGGAGCGCGGGCACGACGGCGACGGCACCGTCCCGTACGGCCTCGACGACCGCGTCGACGGTGTCGACGGGCACGAGGGGGCGGGCGGCGTCGTGGACGAGGACGGTGGTGATGCCTGCGGGCAGGGCGTCCAGGCCGAGGCGGACGGATTCCTGGCGGGTCTCGCCGCCGGGCACGACGAGGTAGTCGGTCCGCTCGGGCAGCGCGTGCGTGTCGAGGAGGTTCTTGACCTCGCCGGCCCCGTCGGGCGGGGCGACCACGACGACCAGGGAGACCGCGCGGGAGGCCGCCATGGCGCGGACCGCGTGGATGAGCATGGGCGTGCCGTTCAGCGCGCGCAGCGCTTTGGGCGCGCCGGGGCCGAGCCGTACGCCCCGGCCCGCCGCGGGGATCACGGCGGCGGTGCGGGTTACGGGTGCGGGGCCTGCTTCGTCTGACATCGGTTGCACTCCGGCAGGTTTGTTGACTCGGCCGATCTGGGTATGGCCTCAAGCGACGGCGACGCCTTGACCGGACCCTTCCGTGACCCTGGTCGAGCGGGCCGGGCCGCGCGGCTTCCCCGGTGTCGCCCGCGTGGTGTGGTGCCCCCGGCATGAGACATGCGCGGTGGGGTACGGGTGTACCCGGGACGGATCCGGGGGCCGGACATGCCGCAGCGCCCGGCGACGAAGCTGTGGATCAGGTGGATCACAGCAGGTCAGCGGGCACCGCGGCATCGCTTGGCGTCAGCGTCAGGACGCGAGGACCTCGTCGAGCAGGGCCTCGGCCTTGTCCTCGTTCGTGTTCTCGGCGAGTGCGAGTTCGCTCACCAGGATCTGGCGCGCCTTGGCCAGCATGCGCTTCTCTCCGGCGGAGAGACCGCGCTCGCGCTCGCGGCGCCACAGGTCGCGCACTACTTCGGCGACCTTGATGACATCGCCGGAGGCGAGCTTCTCGAGATTTGCCTTGTAGCGACGGGACCAGTTCGTCGGCTCTTCGGCGTACGGTGCACGAAGCACCTCGAAGACCCGGTCCAGCCCGTCCTGTCCGACCACATCGCGCACGCCGACGAACTCCGCATTGTCCGCTGGCACACGAACCGTCAAGTCGCCCTGGGCGACCTTGAGCACCAAGTAGGTCTTGTCCACGCCTTTGATCTGGCGAGTTTCGATGGCCTCGATCAGCGCGGCCCCGTGATGGGGATAGACCACGGTGTCGCCAACCTTGAACGTCATGTGACAGGTACCCCTTCCGTGGCTATCCAGGGTAACACGAGAACGGCTTCTTCTGAATGGCGTTTTCGCAGGTCAGGGCATATCTCGGGGCTTGACAACACGGACAGGAACGTGCTGCGGAGGGCTTGCGGAACGAGGTATTCGCAGGTGGGAGCCACTGCGCGGGCGGGGAGAAACGGGCCCGTTACACCCATCCGGCGACAGCGCGACGCGGGTGAAACGTCCCGTTATGTCTGGTTCGAAGCGGTGAAGTTCCCGTACTCCGTTCGGACGTCGGTCACCCGCTCGGACGCACGCCCCCGAGGATTCCCGAATTGACCCGCCGATGATCACCGGGGCGTTTTCGGTAAGGAATGCGTGACGCCCGCGGAATTGATCAAGGGGTGTTATGTGAACGGCGTACGAAGCCGCACGCCGGAGGCGCGCCGCGCGCGCCGACACGTGGCAGGGGGCGGGTCGGGTGCGGGAGCGGGTCGAGGGGTCGGTAACCTGAGCCCGCTGAGTGATCCTTAGCTCGGTCTTAGCCGTCCGTCTTCGGTCAACGGTCGTCCGTCGGCCGTCCGTCCGTACGTCCTAGGAGTTGCCGCCGCCGTGAGCCGCAGCCTTCGACGCGGCGTCCTCGCCGCCACCGCCATCGTGTTCTCGATCGCCTCGCTCTCCGCCTGCGGCGCGGGCAACGACGCCCAGACGCTCCAGATCAGGCCGGACAACGCGGCCACCACCGTCGGCGACATCAAGATCCAGAACGCCACGGTGATCGCGCAGGAGAAGCCTGGCGCCGAGGGCCCGGCCGTCGTCTCGGCGACACTCTTCAACGCCGGCGACAAGGAGGAGAAGCTGGAGGCCATCCAGCTCCCGGGCTCCGACGCCACCGTGAAGCTCACGCCCGCGGGCGGCTCCGGCGCCATCACCGTCCCGGCGTTCGGCTCGGTCGTCATCGGCGGCAAGGGCAACGCCTCGGCCGTGCTGGACCAGGGCGTGGACAAGGCCGAGCTCGGCAGCGCCCGCGAGGTCGTCTTCCAGCTCAGCGAGACCGGTGACGTGAAGCTCGACGCGTTCGTCGTCACGGCGCGCGGCTACTACGCGGACTTCGGTCCCACCGGCGCGCCCGAGGCGCCCGCCGCCACGCCGTCGGGCTCCCCGACCGCGTCGCCCACCGGCTCCCCGACCGGCTCCCCCTCGGGCTCTCCGGCCGGTACGCACGGCCAGGAGGGCGACACCCCGGCGACGGGCGGCGAGCAGTCGCACGCCGCCGGTCACTGACCCGCACCAGCGCGAGGGCGCCCCACCGGAGCTTTCCGGCGGGGCGCCCTCGCGTTCGTCCGCACGTCCCGTGCCGGCCGGCCTAGGGCTCGAACTTGTACCCGAGGCCCCGGACCGTCACCAGGTAGCGCGGCGCGCCCGGATCCGGCTCGATCTTGGCGCGCAGACGCTTGACGTGGACGTCGAGGGTCTTGGTGTCGCCGACGTAGTCCGCGCCCCACACCCGGTCGATGAGCTGCATGCGCGTGAGGACGCGGCCCGCGTTGCGCAGGAGCATCTCCAGCAGGTCGAACTCCTTCAGCGGCAGGTCGACCTTGGCGCCCGAGACCGTGACCACGTGGCGGTCCACGTCCATCCGCACCGGGCCGGCCTCCAGGGCCGCCGGCGTGACCTCCTCCGGCTCGCCGCGGCGGCGCAGCACCGCGCGGATGCGGGCGACCAGCTCGCGGGAGGAGAACGGCTTGGTGACGTAGTCGTCGGCTCCTATTTCCAGCCCGACCACCTTGTCGATCTCGCTGTCCTTGGCCGTGACCATGATGACGGGCACGTTCGAGCGGCCGCGCAGCTGGCGGCAGACCTCCGTGCCGGGCAGGCCGGGCAGCATGAGGTCGAGCAGGACCAGGTCGGCGCCGTTGCGCTCGAACTCGTCCAGCCCCTCGGGCCCGGTCGTCGCGACGGCGACTTCGAAGCCCTCCTTGCGGAGCATGTAGGACAGGGCGTCGCTGAAGGATTCCTCATCCTCGACGACAAGGACTCGGGTCACGGAAGGACCTCCGGGGCGGTGAGCGGTTCTGTGGTGGTCTCTGAGTCGTGGTGCCGCGGGCGGGACCCGGCGGAGCGGTCCCGTACTGCGCCGGCCTCGGGCAGCCGCAGCGTGAAGGTGGAGCCCTGACCCTCGGTGCTCCACACCGTGACCTCCCCGCCGTGCGAGGCGGCCACGTGCTTGACGATGGCCAGGCCCAGGCCCGTACCACCGGTGGCGCGGGAGCGCGCCGGATCGACGCGGTAGAAGCGCTCGAAGATGCGCTCCTTGTCCTTGTCGGGGATGCCTATGCCCTGGTCGGTGACGGCGATCTCTATGAGGTCGCCGCCGGGCGCGGAGACGCGGCGGGCGGCGATGCCGACGCGGGTGTGGGCGGGTGAGTAGTTGACGGCGTTCTCGACGAGGTTGCCGAGGGCGGCGGCGAGCTGGCCGCGGTGGCCCCATACGTACAGATCGTGGGTGCCTCCCGAGGCCATGGTGATCTGCTTGGTGCCGGCCGTGTGCCGGGAGCGGTCGACGGCCTCGGCGACCAGCTCGTCGACCCGCACCGGCTCGGCGTCGTCCAGCGGGTCGTCGTTCTGCACCCGGGAGAGGTCGATGAGCTCCTGGACGAGGTTGGTGAGCCGGGTCGCCTCGATCTGCATGCGGCCGGCGAAGCGGGTGACCGCCTCGGGGTCGTCGGAGGCGTCCATGACGGCTTCGGAGAGCAGCGAGAGCGCGCCGACGGGCGTCTTGAGCTCGTGGCTGACGTTGGCGACGAAGTCGCGGCGTACGGCCTCTATGCGGCGCGCCTCCGTCAGGTCCTCCACGAGGAGCAGGACGAGGCGGGAGCCGAGCGGGGCGACGCGGGCGGAGACGGCGAGGGCTTCGCCGCGGCCGGTGCCGCGCCGGGGCAGATCGAGCTCGACCTGGCGTATCTCCCCGTCGCGGCGGGTGTCGCGGGCCATGTGGAGCATCGGCTCGACGGCGAGCTTGCCGCCGCGGACCAGGCCGAGCGCGTACGCCGCGGAGCTGGCCTTGACGACGGAGTCGCTCTCGTCGAGCACGACGGCGGAGGAGCGCAGGACCGACAGGACCGTGTCCACGCCCGGCGGCAGCACCGCGTCCGTGTGGAGCGAGGTACGGGTGGGCCTGGCCTGGTCGCGCTCGCTCCAGCGGAACGCCAGCATGGCGATCACGCCGGTGCACGCCCCGGCGATCGCTGCCAATGCGGCGACCGCCGCGTTCACGTCCATGCATCCAGGTTATGCGGGGTGTCCGACACTCTCCCAGCCATCCGAGTGGGTGCTCGAACAGTCGTCGCCCAGAGTTCACCGAGGGGATAGTGACGGTTCACTTGTGAGGGAGGCCCCGGACTTTTTGGACTCGGACCGTGGGAGCGTGGGGGTCCGAGCCCCACCCGGACCCCTGTTGGTCGTACTGAGAGAGGGACATCCATGCGGGACGCGTACCACGAGGAACTGGACTCGATCGGCGAGGGCCTGGTCGAGATGGCCCGTCTGGTCGGGTCGGCGATCGGGCGCGCCACGACGGCGATGCTCGACGCGGATCTGAAGCTGGCGGAGGCCGTGATCGCGGCCGACCAGAAGGTCGACGACCTTCAGCACGACCTGGAGGCGCGGGCGATAGCCCTGCTGGCACGCCAGCAGCCCGTCGCGACGGACCTGCGGATCGTGGTGACCTCGCTGCGGATGAGCGCCGACCTGGAGCGCTCGGGCGACCTGGCGCAGCACGTCGCCAAGCTGGCCCGGCTGCGCTTCCCGGACCGCGCGGTGCCGCGGGACCTGCACGCGACGATCCTGGAGATGGGGCAGCTGGCGCAGCGCCTGATGGCGAAGGCGGCGGAGGTCATCATCACGAAGGACGTCGACCTGGCGCTGCAGCTGGAGCACGACGACGACGAGATGGACCGCCTGCACCGCACGCTCTTCCAGCACCTGATGGACGACCGCTGGAAGCACGGCATCGAGACGGCCGTCGACGTGACACTGCTGGGCCGCTACTACGAGCGCTTCGCCGACCACGCGGTGTCGGTGGCCAAGCGCGTGGTCTACCTGGTGACGGGCGAGCACGCCGACGAGCTCCAGCAGGCGGAGTCCCCGGTCGAGGGCGCCTGACGGCGGCGGACGGAACCCGGCTCGCGGACCGAAGCCTGCGCAGCAGTGCGAGGGACGCCGGGAAGAGGGGTCGCCGACGAGCTCCAGCAGGCGGAGTCCCCGGTCGAGGGCGCCTGACGGCCGGGCCCCGGCTGGTCGCGCCCCCGGGCGGCGGCGCGGGGCCGGTGGGACGGGCCTCTGTGCGCCGTTGATGCGCCATGTCGGCCGGGCATGCAATGGGGAGAGATGACGTACGCCTTCGAACGTACGCCTTTGAGGAGGGACCCCATGGCAGATTCCCCCGTGACCGACGTCCAGCAGGAAGCAGCACCGGTCGAAGTGGTCCACCTGCCCGTCCTGGGCGCCTGCGGATGCGGCTCGGGCTGCGGCTGCGGGTGCCAGTCGGGCGCCCCTTGCCAGTGCGGCGGCTGCTGCGGCTGACCGGCGCTCCACGTACGCGGAAGGGCCCCGACCGGGCATACCGGGCGGGGCCCTTTTTCTCGCGGCGTGCGAGGGGGGATGCGTACGACTTCTTGCCGGTGGCTGCTGGTGAGCCCCGGCGGCCCTCCGACGGCCCACAGACGACCTGGCACCGGTCATCGCTTGCGGGCCTTCGGGTGTGAGTAAGGGCTGTCCCGCTTTTGCAGTCAGGGGGTTCCGGAAGCCTCGCGTCGTGTGCGGCTGGAGTCTGCTCCAAAGGCTCCGAAGCTGTTCGCCCCACAGGTTGGTGACGCGGGAGAAGGACCGGTTGTCGACACGGCGTCGTTCGACTGGCTTAATGATCGACAGCTTGGGGTGGGAGGGGCTGGGTCAGCCCGTGCTGGAGTGGGGGAACCGGTATGCCAGTCCAGACAGTGCCTACGCGACCGACGCTCGGCACGTACGTGGTCATGGCGGCGTGCACCGGTGTCGCGGCCGTCCTGCTAGGGACGCTGTACCTGATCTACCGGGACATGGCGATCACGGGAGGCTGCGGATCGCGGTACGGCGGCGCATGTTCCGGGAAACAGTCCGCACACATCTTCGCGGCGCTCGTGGTGATGCCCGCCGCCGTGGCGTGCCTCGTGTTCCTGAACTGGGTTGTCTTCCGCCCGTACCGCCGGGGCCACGAGGCATACCGCCTCGTCATCCCACTTCTCCTGGCGGCGGGCGCCGTGGAGTTGTTCACAGCAGATGTTCCCCTTGGCGGCGCAGCCGCGCTCCTCGCCGCCGTCGGGGTTCTCCTGGCCTTCCGTAAGCCGGTCGGTGTGCGGGGAATGGTGTGGGGGCTGAGCCAGCACCGCCTCAGGGCGCTGACGAATGATCTCGAGGCGGAACCGTTGTCCACGGGCCAGAACGTCCTCTTCCTGTGCGCCAACGCCATCGGGACCGCGCTGGGACTGTTGGGTGCCGACCGGCTGTACTCGTCGCTGGGATGAACTGAGCCGACCGTTCGCGGCCCGGCGGGCACACCATCTCCTGCACGCTCAGACGCTGCTTCATGGGGCAGGTGGCCGAACAGGCTGAACGCCTTCTACGCGTCGGCGCTGCTGGGCGGCGGCCAGAACATCACGGCCGTGAGGGAGTACCTGGCAACGGCGACCCAGGGCTGACGCTCCGGGCCTACGCCCACCTCATGTCGAGCAGCCGGGAAGCACCCGGAAGGCCATCACGACCGTCTACGGCGCGGTCCGGCGCAACGTGTGACGACCCGCAGACGGCCCGAATGAATCAGCCCCCTACCGGCGGAGAAACCGCAGGTAGAGGGCATGATCACATGTGTTACTTCTTCTTGCCCTGGTTCTTGACCGCCTCGATGGCCGCCTTGGCCGCCTCGGGGTCGAGGTACGTGCCGCCCTTGGTCAGCGGCTTGAAGTCGGCGTCGAGCTCGTACACCAGCGGGATGCCCGTCGGGATGTTGAGGCCCGCGATGTCGGCGTCGGAGATGCCGTCCAGGTGCTTCACCAGGGCGCGCAGGCTGTTGCCGTGGGCGGCGACCAGGACCGTGCGGCCGGCCAGGAGGTCCGGGACGATGCCGTCGTACCAGTACGGCAGCATGCGGACGACGACGTCCTTCAGGCACTCCGTGCGGGGGCGCAGCTCCGGCGGGATGGTGGCGTAGCGCGCGTCGTTGGCCTGCGAGAACTCGTTGTCGTCGGCGAGGACCGGCGGCGGGGTGTCGTACGAGCGGCGCCACAGCATGAACTGCTCCTCGCCGTACTCGGCGAGCGTCTGCGCCTTGTCCTTGCCCTGCAGCGCGCCGTAGTGGCGCTCGTTCAGGCGCCAGGAGCGGTGGACCGGGATCCAGTGGCGGTCGGCGGCCTCCAGGGCCAGCTGCGCGGTGCGGATGGCGCGCTTCTGGAGGGAGGTGTGCAGGACATCGGGGAGCAGACCGGCGTCCTTGAGCAGCTCACCGCCGCGGACCGCCTCCTTCTCGCCCTTCTCGGTGAGGTTGACGTCCACCCAGCCGGTGAACAGGTTCTTCGCGTTCCATTCGCTCTCGCCGTGGCGGAGGAGGATCAGCTTGTACGGTGCGTCGGCCATGCGTACGAGATTAATGGACGCCGCTGACGGTTGACGGCTCCCGTCAATTGACTGGCCTCCGGGAGCATCGCCCTTGTAAGTTCCCCATGCTGGCAACGCCACTTACAGGGGGATGGGTTCATGTCGATGGCCACGCTCAGGCGCGCGGCGAGGGAGAGCGTCTCGGGGCTGCCCCGGGAGTTCTGGTGGCTGTGGACCAGCACGCTGGTCAACCGGCTCGGGGGGTTCGTCGCCACCTTCATGGCGCTCTACCTGACCCTGGACCGTGGGTACTCGGCGACGTACGCCGGGCTCGTCGCCGCCCTGCACGGCCTCGGCGGCGTCATCTCGTCGCTCGGCGCGGGCGTCATGACCGACCGGCTGGGCCGGCGGCCCACCATGCTGATCGCCCAGCTGTCGACCGCGCTCTCCGTCGCCCTCCTCGGCTTCATGGAGCACCCCGTCGCCATCGCCGCCGTGGCGTTCCTGGTCGGGGCCGCGTCGAACGCCTCCCGCCCGGCGGTGCAGGCGATGATGGCCGACCTCGTACCGCCCGAGGACCGCCTTCGGGCCTTCTCGCTCAACTACTGGGCGATCAACCTGGGCTTCGCCGTCTCGTCCGCCGGCGCCGGCTTCCTCGCCGAGTACAGCTACCGCGCCGGCTTCCTGGCCGAGGCCGCGATGACACTGGCCTGTGCGGTGCTGATCTTCGTCAAGGTCCCCGAGTCGCGGCCCGAGCAGGCCCCGGCGACGGCGGGGAAGGAGACCGCCGAGCCGGAGGTCGGCCTGGGGACCGTCCTGCGCGACGGACGGTTCATGGGGGTGGTCGGCCTGTCCTTCCTGATCTCGCTGATCTTCCAGCAGGGGTACGTGGGCCTCCCGGTCGCCATGGGCGCGGACGGCTTCACCAGCGCGGACTTCGGTGCGGCCATCGCCGTGAACGGCGTGCTGATCGTGGCCCTCCAGATCCCGCTGACCCGGTACATCGAGCGCCGCGACCCGCGTGCGCTGCTGATCGTCTCCGCGCTGCTCGCCGGGTACGGCTTCGGGCTCACCGCCTTCGCCGGTTCGATCGCCGTGTACGCGCTGACCGTCTGCGTCTGGACGGTCGGCGAGATGATCAACGCCCCGACCCAGACGGGACTGGTGGTGCGGCTGTCCCCGGTGCACGGGCGCGGGCGCTACCAGGGCGTCTACACGATGTCCTGGTCCGTCGCCGCGCTCGTCGCCCCGCTGATGTCGGGCTGGGTGATCGACCGGTTCGGCGCGCCGTGGCTGTGGGGGACGTGCGCGGTGCTGGGCACGGTGGCCGCGCTCGGCTACTGGCTGCTGATGCGTGCGCTGCCCGAGGACGACGCCCCCGTCACGGAGGTCGTGACCGGAGAGATCGCGGCCGCGCGGGCCCCCACCGAGGGGGAGAAGGTCACCGCCGCCTGAGGGCGCGCCGACCTCGTACGGGTTCTGGAGGCGTACGGCCACGGGGGTGCCGTACGCCTCCAGTCGTGTGGGGAGCGGGCCGGCGAAGTCGGTGACGTCGGTCGGTCCGATCTCGCCGATCCCGCCGGCCTCGCTGATGCCGGCGGTGGCGCCGCACGGCGCGATCCCGTCGACCTCGACCGGCCCGGCGCGGTGCCCGGGGAATCGGCCGGTTCCGGCCCCGCGTGGGCCGGGACCTTCCTAAGCTGCCGATGAGCATGGCTGAGCACCGACAACCGCACGGGGGCGAGAAGTGGACAGCGGGGCACCACTGCCGGACGCGGCCGCGACTCCGGGGGAGTTCGTGGCCACGATGCGCGCGCTGCGCCAATGGGCGCACCTGAGTTACCGCGCGCTGGAACGCCGCGCGCAGGAGGCCGGCGACGTGCTGCCCCGCGCGACGCTCGCGGGAGCGCTGAACCGCGACGAGCTCCCCAGGGAGGAGCTCCTCGCGGCGTTCGTCCGCGCGTGCGGTGGCGACGACGCGGCCGTCGCGACCTGGATCCGTACGCGCAAGCGCCTCGCGGCCGCGCTGGAGGGGCCTCCCCCGCCCCGCCCCGGGGCCGTCACCGAGGCACCGGCCGGAAGCGGCGACCTCGCCACCCCGGCGGGCGCGAACGCCGAGGACCCGTGCGCGACGGGCCTCTCGGAGACGGGCGCCACCGTGGACGGTGGCGTGGGCGGTGGCGTGGAGGCCCCGCCCGTGGTGGCCCCGGCGGACGAGCCGGGAGCAGGGCGCGCGGCCGTGCCGGTGAGCGGCGGGGAAGCAGCGGCTGCCCCGGAGGAGCCGCCGGCCGGACCGTCCGAGGCGGATCCGCCCGCACCGCAGCCCGAGGCTGGTCCCGGTCCCGAGGGTGCGCCCCCCGCCGGCCCGGGGGGCGCGGGTCCAGGTGGCACGGGCCCGGGCGGCACGGGTGCCGACCGACTCCGGCGGGCGGAGGCCGACAACAGGGTCGACGGAGCCAGGCCGACCGAGCCGGACGCCCGGTCCGCCCGGTCCCGGCCGGTGCAGCCCGGCACCCCGTTCGACGGATACCGGCCGGCGGAGGCGGAGCCCCGGTCGGACGAAACCCCGTCAGCCCAACAGGACCGTCGCCTGGACGGAACCGAACCGACCGCGCCGGACGCCCCGTTCGGAGAGGCCCGGCCCACCGCGCCGGACGCCCCGTTCGAGGAAACCCGTCCGGCGGTGGCGGACGCGTCTCCGGGCGGGGCCGAACCCGTGCTGGAGCAGCACCGGTTCGGCGTGACCCGACCGCCCCGGTCGGACACCCCACCGGACGCGAGCGGCCCTCCCGGGCCGGACGGCTCCACGGACCACGACCGGCCGCCCCGGCCGGACACCGCACCGGACGGGCCCGGCCACGCGGTTGGCGTCACCCCGCCGCGGGCCGCGGCGCCCGCCCCCGAAGAGCCCCCGCGGCACCAGCCGCCCGAGAAGGCCACCGAGTCCCGGAAAGCACCCGAACCCGCAACGCCCGCGCGCACCGTCCCGCCGGCGGGCAGCCGGAGCCGGGCGGCGCACCGCAAGGGGCGACGACGCGCGGGCGAAGGGCAGCGGCAAAGGGAGCAGCGGGGACGCGGACGGGTCGTGGCGGGGGCGGCCGCGGTGCTGGTGGTGCTCGCGGCCGGGGTGACCGGGGTGGCGCTGCTGCCCGACGGCGAGGGCCATACGCCCCCCGCGACACCCGGCGGGAGCCCGGCCGCCCGGACCCCGGCGGGCGCGAGCCCGTCCGGCGCCGGCCCGCGGCCGGTGTCCCGGCCGTCCGCGGGCGAGAGCTCCCCGCGGCCCGCCGCCCGGACCCCCGAGGTGTCCACGGCCCCGTCCCCGAAGCCCACGCCGGCCGTGAGCAGCAAGCGGCCCGCGCCCGAACGGCCCGGCCGCACGACGCCGCCCCCGTACGAACCCGACCCCACGCCGTACGAGCCGCCGCCCTGGACACCGTCGCCGACGCCGGAGGGCCCGTCCGGCGGCGGCAGCGGTGGCGGTGGCGGTGGCGACCCGTTCCCGGAGGAGACGTGCTGGGACGTCACCAACGACTGCGTGTGACGGCGGGAGGGCCGCCCGGGCCGCCTACTTGTACTGGTACTGCAGGCCCCACGTGTTGCTGTTCTTCTTCACCGGGGCCGTGGCCGTGGCCTTCCAGACGGTCCGGGTCACGCAGCCGCCGCGCGGCCCCGTGGCGAAGCGCTTCTTGGTGACGTTGAACTTCTTCGCCTCGTGGAACATCACCAGCCGCGCCTTCTTGACCTTCTTGCCGCCCGCCTTGGTGGGCACGGTGGCCTGGTAGGACCACTGGTCCGTCCAGGTCCACTGCGAGCCCACCGAGACGCCGATCTCGACGCTCGCCTTGGCGAAGATCACCCCCGCCTCGGCCGACGCCGAAGCGCTCACGGTCGCGCTGACGGCCGCGCTCCTGCTCTTGGTGTAGTTGATGGTCACCTTGGGCTTGGCCCAGTCGCTGCGCACCTCGGTGGCCAGCCACTTGGTGGTCGGCCTGCCGAACTTGTAGAAGGTCTGTCCCGCGTCGGGGCAGGCGAGGCTCCGCTGGGCCGAGCCGGCCAGGGTGGTCGTGGACGCCGGCGCGTCCGGGTCACCGGGGAGCGCGAGGGCTCCGCCGGCCAGGAGGGCGCCGGCGGCCGCGGCGGCCACGAGGGCGCGGTTCTTGCGGGGACGGCGGGCTGAACGGGCGTTGCTCATCAGGGTCCTCTTCTCGTGGAAGGAAGGAAGCGAGGGCTCGCCCCGGTCGTCGACACCGGCGGACGGCGAGGAACGCCCCGGCGGACACCACCGCTCGCATTCGACGGTTGCGAGGCGGCGGGTGGGCCGGTCGATGGCATGAGCGTGCCGGGCCCGCGGACCGTCCGGCAAGGTTTCCGGGCGGCCGGGACAGTCCGAAGAAACCCTCCTGACCTGCGGAAACGTCTCGGACTGTCCCAGACGGCCAGTGATCTTGCCGGACACCCGCGGGCCGCAGAAGCCTCCTTGGGAGCCCGCTCCCGGGCGAGTGAAGGAGGCTTCGATGTTCGGTCAGATACGGCTCGATGTGTGGCGTGCGCGCGGGGTGCACCGGGCGCCGCGGCCGCACGCGTGGTGGCAGCGGCCGGGTACGGCGGCGGTGGCGACGACCGCCCTGCGCACCGCCGCCGTCGCGGTGCTCGCCATGCTCGCCGTCGTGCTGGGCGCGGTCCTGGCCGTGCACGGCCCCTCGTCGGACGCGCCGACGGTCCTCCGGCCCCCGGCCGCGCCGCCGGCGGCGCCCGGCACGCAGCAGCCGCAGCCGTCACAGACCCCCGGGAAGCCCCCGACGCCCGGGCACCCGCAGAAGCCAGGGCAGCCGGCGAAACCCGGGAAGCCCGGGACGCAGCAGCCGGGTACGCCCGCGCCGGCGACGCGCAGCATCGTCCTCGTACCCGGCGACACCCTCTGGGAGCTCGCCGCCCGCCACCGCACCACCGTGGGCGAGCTCCAGCGGCTCAACGGCCTCGGCGCCTCGACCCTGATCCGCGCCGGCGAGACCTTCCGCGTCCCGGGCGCCGCAGGGCCGGAGGGGAGCGGGGGCGGGGGCGGGTCCGCCGGCGCCGCGAAGGCGGTGGCCTATGCCCGGGCGCAGCTCGGCAAGCCGTACGTCTGGGGTGGCACGGGACCGCGCGGCTACGACTGCTCGGGCCTGGTGATGCGTGCGTGGGAGGCGGCCGGCGTCCACCTGCCGCGCACCACGTGGGACCAGGTCCGTTCGGGACGGGCCACGACCCGCTCCGCCCTGGTGCCGGGTGACCTGCTGATCACGGCGAAGGGCGGCCACGTGCAGATGTACGCGGGCGGCGGCACGGTGATCCACGCGCCCCGCACGGGCAGCGACATCACGGTCGCGCCGCTGCCGCCGCACTCACAGGTGGTCGCCTACCGGCATATCAGCGCTTCGGAGCGGTCAGGTGGGTGAACGCGTCGAGGTTCCGGGTGGACTCGCCGCGCGCGACGCGCCACTCGTACTCCTTGCGGATCGCCGTCGCGAAACCCAGCTCCAGCAGCGTGTTGAACGCGCCGTCCGCCGCCTCCAGGACCGATCCGAGCAGCCGGTCCAGCTCCTGCGGGGTGACCGCGGAGAGAGGCAGCTTGCCGGTCAGGTAGATGTCGCCGAGTCCGTCGATCGCGTACCCGACCCCGTACAGCTTGAGGTTGCGCTCCAGCAGCCAGCGGTGGACGCCTGCCTCGTTCTCGTCGGGGTGCCGGATCACGAAGGCGTTGAGGGAGAGCGAGTGGTTGCCGAGCTTCAGCGAGACGGCGGTCGAGAGCTTGCGGGTGCCGGGGAGCGTGACGACGTACGTCCCGGGGGACGGGGACTCCCAGGCCAGTTCGGCGTCGTCCAGCGTCGATTCGATGATCTGCCGTGCTTCTGCGTGCCCTGCGTCAGCCATGGTGGGAGCGTACGTGACGCCGTCGCTCGTGCATCGCGGCGGTGTAGACGTCCGCCGTCGCCGATGCCGCCGCGTCCCATCCGAAGGACCCGGCGTGGAGCGCCGCCGCGTCCCCCATGCGGGCCGTGAGCGCGGGATCGCCGGCGAAGCGGTGCAGTACGGCCGCGTACGCGGCCGGGTCGTGGCCCCGTACCAGGAAGCCGGTCTCGCCGTCCCGCACCGCCACCGGCAGTCCGCCGACGGCCGCCGCGACGACCGGGGTGCCGGCCGCCTGCGCCTCGATGGCGACCAGCCCGAAGGACTCGCTGTACGAGGGCATGACGAGCACCGAGGCCGCACGGAACCAGTCCGCGAGCCGCTCCTGCCCCACCGGCGGGTGGAACCGCACGATGTCGGCGATGCCGAGGCGCGCGGCCAGCTTCTGCAGCCCCTCCGGCTTGGCGAGACCGCTGCCGCTCGGCCCGCCGACGACCGGGACGACCATGCGGGAGCGCAGCGAGGGGTCCCGCTCCAGCAGCAGGGCGGCGGCGCGCAGCAGGATGTCCGGGGCCTTCAGGGGCTGTATGCGGCCGGCGAAGACGGGGACGAAGGCGTCGGCGGGCAGGCCGAGCCGGGCACGGGCGGCGGCGCGGCCGTCGGCGGGGCGGAAGCGGTCGAGGTTCACGCCGGGGTGCACGACGGCGACCTTCGCCGGGTCGGCCTCGTAGAAGCGGGCGAGCTCGTCGGCCTCCTCCGCGGTGTTGGCGATCAGCCGGTCTGCGGCGCGCACGATCTGGGTCTCGCCGATCACGCGGGCCGCGGGCTCGGGGGTGTCCCCCTCGGCCAGGGAGGCGTTCTTGACCTTGGCCATGGTGTGCATGGCGTGCACGAGCGGTACGCCCCAGCGCTCGGCGGCGAGCCAGCCGACGTGGCCGGACAGCCAGTAGTGGGAGTGGACCAGGTCGTAGTGGCCGGGCCGGTGGCGCGCCCAGGCCTGCATGACGCCGTGCGTGAAGGCGCACAGCTGGGCCGGGAGCTCCTCCTTGGCGAGCCCTTCGTAGGGGCCGGCGTCCACGTGGCGCACGAGGACGCCCGGGGCGAGCTCGACAGCCGGGGGCAGGCCGCCCGCGGTGGCCCGGGTGAAGATCTCGACGTCGATGTTGATCGCGGCGAGGCGCTTGGCGAGCTCGACGATGTAGACGTTCATACCGCCCGCGTCCCCGGTGCCGGGCTGGTGCAGCGGGGAGGTGTGGACGCTGAGCATGGCGACCCGGCGGGGCGTCCGGGGCCGGCCGGGAAGCCGGAGCCGGGACGGCGTGGCCGCCAGGGTGCCGGCGAACCGGGACACGTACTGGCTCACGTCGGCGTCCTTCCGCAGTCCTTCATGGGTCCTCGTGGCAGGCATGACGCTCTCGGCATGCCGAAGGGAGGATGCGCTGGCCGATCCTCTCCAGCGCTCCACAACAGCGGAATGCGCCCCTTCATTTCCGTTTTGCCAAATCATTTACCCTCGTCCGCATGGCCCCGCGCATCACCCGCCCCGTGGGCACCACGACACGCGGGACCACCAACCCGAACCGGCTGCGCCGCATGGACCGCTGGATCGCCGCCGTCCACGGGCCGGCCCTGCGCCGCAGCGCCACCGCCCCGGTCGCGGTGGACCTCGGGTACGGCGCCGCCCCGTGGACCGCGGTCGAGCTCCTGGCGCGGCTGCGCACGGCCGACCCCCGCACCCGGGTCGTCGGCGTGGAGATCGAGCCCGCGCGGGTCGAGGCCGCCCGCCCGTACGAGCGCGAGGGCCTCCGCTTCCTCCACGGCGGCTTCGAGGTACCGGTGGAGGGCGCGCCCGCGCTGATCCGGGCGGCGAACGTGCTGCGCCAGTACGACGAGGGCGAGGTCGCCGCCGTGTGGGAGCGGCTGTGCGCGCGGCTCGCCCCGGACGGGCTGCTGGTGGAGGGGACCTGCGACGAGATCGGGCGGCGGCACGTCTGGGTGACGCTGGGGCCGGAGGGTCCGCGCACCGTGACGTTCGCCACCCGGCTGGGGTCGCTGGAGCGTCCCTCGGACCTGGCGGAGCGGCTGCCGAAGGCGCTGATCCACCGCAATGTGCCGGGGGAGCCGGTGCACTCCTTCCTGCGGGACTTCGACCGGGCGTGGGCGGCGGCGTCCCCGTACGCGTCGCTGGGGGCCCGGCAGCGGTGGATCGCGGCGGCGACGGCGCTGGCGGCCGACTGGCCGCTGGTGGACGGGCGGCGGCGATGGCGGCAGGGCGAGCTCACGGTGGCGTGGCCTGCCCTCGCGCCGGCGGGCTCCTGAAGAGGTACGCGTCCCTCGGCCGGCGGGCTCCTGGGGCAGGCGCCCCTCGCGTCGGTCGGCTTCCGAGCGGTACGCGGGGCCCGTGCCGGGGTGCTTCCGAGGAGTGCGCGCGGCGCTCGCGCCCCGGGTGCGCCCAACGCGTTTCCCCACCCCTGTTACTTTGCGGTTCGGCATGGCACCATCTCGGAGTCGGCCGGAAGTTACTGACGGTAAATCAGGTCGAGTGAAGAGGTTGGACCGTTGAGGGGGAGCTCGTGACCCGACGCCGTTGTGCCACTGCCGCGATCACGGTGGTCTGCGCCCTGACGGTGCTCACCTCACCCGCGTACGCCGCTCCCGCTCCCCCGGCACCCCCGCGGCCGGAGAAGAGCCTCGAGGAAGTACGCAAGGAGATCGACGGCCTGTACCGGCAGGCCGCGTCCGCCACCGACGCGTACAACCTCGCCGAGGAGCGGGCCGAGAAGCAGTCGGCCGAGATCGTGCGGCTCGCGCAGGCCATCGTCGACGGCCGGGCCCGCATCGACGACCTGAAGAAGCGGGCCGGTGCGGCCGCCCGCGCGCAGTACCGCAACGGCGGCGTACCGGACGAAGCCAAGTTCGTCCTCACCGACGACCCCCGCCGCTTTCTCGACGGCGCCGGGCGGCTCCTGCAGGGCCACAAGGCCACGAGGGACCTCCTCGGCGAGATGAACCGCACCCAGGCGGACCTGGAGGCGTACACCCAGGACGCCAGCAGCGAGTGGACCCGGCTGGAGACCAGCCGCGTCCGGCAGGCCAAGGCCAAGAAGGAGATAGAGGCCAAGATCGCCGCAGCCGAGAAGCTGGAGTCGCAGCTGGAGGCCGAGGAGCGCGAACGGCTGCTCCAGCTCGAGCAGCAGGAGCAGGCCCAGGCCCAGACGGCCTGGATCGGCTCGGGCGTGCTGAAGGAGATCGCCGGCAGCGCGAGCGAGGAGGGCCGCAAGGCCATCGAGTTCGCCACCGCGCAAATCGGCAAGCCGTACGTGTGGGGCGCTGAGGGTCCCGGGTCGTACGACTGCTCGGGGCTGACGCAGCGTTCGTGGGGCGCGGCAGGGAAGGCCATCCCGCGCACCTCGCAGGAGCAGTGGCGGCTGCTGCCCCGGATCGACATCAGGGACATGCGCCCCGGCGACCTGATCATCTACCACGCCGACGCCAGTCACGTGGGGATGTACATCGGGGACGGGGCGATCGTGCACGCCCCGCGGCCGGGACGGAACGTGACGATCGCGGGGGCCGGTTCGATGCGGATCCTCGGCGTCGTCCGCCCGGACAAGTAACGCATCCCGGGCAAAGGTCACCGGCGCCGATCGCAACCCGCACCGCCGCCGCCCCCGGCCCCGGGCCGGTGTGACCCGGGCGACACACAGCGCGTGACGTTCGTCATGGGCCGTTGCCCAACTACCTCCCACTGCGCGGCATATGCCATCGGCTCTTCACCGATCACCATTCCGCTGGGCCACCGAGGACCGCTATGGTCCCCGTCTGGTGGTGCGTCGCCCGACGCGCCACCGCGCCCTCGGGGGGAGGGAAGGAAACAGACCGATGCCCGTACCCGTACCGCGACAGAGGGTGAGCAGTCCCGCACCGGCCGCCGCCACCACCGTCGCGGACTCCGCCGGGACCACGGACCTCGTGCTCCTGGTGATCGAGGACGACCCGGCGGGCACCTTCACCGTCCCGGAGCTGGTGGACGCCTCCGGCTGCCGGGTCCGCATCCGTACCGCGCGGAACCTCACCGAGGCCGAGCGGCTGCTCACCGACGACGTCCACTGCGTCCTCGTCGACCTCGCGCTGCCCACCGGCCCGTCCGGCGGCGACGACCCGCTCGCCGCGCTGCGCCACGTGCTGCGCATCGCGCCGCGCCACGCCGTCCTGGTGCTGGCCGGCTCCGGCGAACCCGAGCTGGCCGCCGAGGCGGTCCGCTCCGGGGCCCAGGACCACCTCTTCCGCGAGGAACTCGACGGTCCGCTGCTCAGCCGGGCCATCCGGTACGCCGTGGAGCGCAAGCGCGCCGACTCGGTGCAGGTGAAGCTGGCCGAGTCACGGCTGCGCGCACAGGAGAACGCCCGCCTGGAGCGGGGACTGCTGCCGACGCCGCTGCTCCAGGGCTCCGACCTGCGCTTCGCGGCCCGCTACCGGCCCGGGCGCTCGCGTGCGCTGCTCGGCGGCGACTTCTACGACACGGTGCGCACCCCGGACGGCACCGTCCACGCCATGATCGGCGACGTGTGCGGGCACGGCCCGGACGAGGCGGCGCTGGGCGTGGAGCTGCGGATCGCGTGGCGCGCGCTGACGTTCGCCGGGCTGTGCGGGGACGAGCTGCTCTCCACCCTCCAGCAGGTCCTGGAGCACGAGCGCGCCAACGACGAGATCTTCGCGACCCTGTGCACGGTGGACATCGCCCCGGACGGACGCCGTGCCGGGCTGTGCCTGGCGGGCCACCCGTCCCCCCTGATCGCCCGCCGGGGCCGGGCGGCGCAGCTGCTCCCGTACGAGGACGGCGGCCCGGCGCTGGGTCTGCTGCCGCACGCCCGCTGGCCGCGCCGGCAGGTGGAGCTGGGTGGCTCGTGGAGCCTGATGATGTACACGGACGGCCTGATCGAGGGCCGCTCGGCCGGCCCGGGTTCGCTGCGGCTCGGCCAGGACGGCATGGTCGAGATGATCAACCACCAGCTGGCGCAGGGCCTGCACGGCGAGGAGCTGCTGGAGGCCGCGGTGACGCAGGTGCGGGAGCTGAACGGCGGCGAGCTGACCGACGACGTGGCGGTCCTCCTGCTGGACCGCGCACCCCGCGCCCCGCGCGGCACCTAGAAGAACCAGGTCTCGTCGATCAGCCCGCCGCCGGGCGGTTCTCGGGTCAGCGCCCGCCGTTGTAGGGGCCGTACGGGCCGTCGCTGCTCGAGCCGCCGCGGCGGCCGCCCGACACGTGCCGCAGCGCCGGACGGACGTCGACCATGAACACGATCGACGCGACCAGCCCGGCGAGCTGGAGGAACAGCATCGGGACGAGCAGGTTCACCGCGACCGTGACGCCCAGGATGATCAGCCAGAACGTCTTGGTCTGCTTGTCGGCGGCGCGGTACGCGTCCTCGCGGGCCGTCATGGCGATGACGAAGGCGACCACCGCGATCGCGAGCATGGCCAGGTAGAGCAGGGACATGAAGGAGCTGAATCCCTCGAGCAACATGCTGAGCACCGCCTCACCAGTGACGTAGGCCGCTGAGGGCCCCTCGCGGCCAAGGTACCCCCACAACGCCTGCCCCGCGCCGAAGGTGCCCGGGGCGAGCGTGTGCGGGGGCGGGGACTACTGGTCGGCCGGCGTGGTGGTCTTCTTCGCCGCGGGCTTGCGGGCCACCGGCGCCTTCTTCGCCGGGGCGGGCTTCTTCGCCGCGGACTCGGCGCGGTCCCCCGCCGGGGAAGCGGGCGTGGACGCGGTCGTGGACGACGGGGTGGCCGGGGAGTCCGGCTCGACCGCCACCGCGATCTCGGTCAGCTCCTCGGCGGCCTCGCCGCGCCACTGCCGCACGGCCTGCTCGCCGTGCTCGGCGACCCGCTCGTAGGTCTCACGCGCCCTGACCGCGTACTCGGCGGCCACGCCGACGCTCCGCAGCGCGAAGTCCTGGGCGGTCTCGCCCAGCTTCTTCAGGTCCGTGTCCAGCGACCCGAGCACCTCGGTGACCTTGGCCTGCGCCTCCTTGGCCTGCGCGGTCACCTTCTCCTGCACGACCTTGGGGTCGGTGTTGCGCACCGCGTCGATCCGCGCCGGCGCCTCCGTCCTGAGCTGCTCGATCAGACCGGGCACCTTCTTGGCCTGCTGCACGGCGAGGTCCGCCGTACCGGCGGCGAAGTAGAGGGGCGTACGCAGTTCTTCGATGATGGCCACTGTGGGTCCTCCGGGAGGGGTCGCGGATGTCAGTCGTCGGTTGAGGTGCCGTCCTCGGTGATGTCATCGGCGCCTCTGGTCTCC
Source organism: Streptomyces sp. NRRL S-118 (assembly GCF_000716335.1). Taxonomy (GTDB): domain Bacteria; phylum Actinomycetota; class Actinomycetes; order Streptomycetales; family Streptomycetaceae; genus Streptomyces. Next base: position 268,894 of record NZ_KL591006.1, read on the forward strand.
GCATCGAGCCCGTTCTCCTTGCGGAACGAGTCGTAGATCTGGAGCAGCACCTGCTTCTGCCGCTCGTTGATCGAGGGATCGGCGAGGATCACGGCACGCGTCTCCAGTTCCTCGCGCTCCCGCTCCTCGAGGATCCCGGCCCGTACGTACAGCGTCTCGGCGGAGATCCGCAGCGCCTTGGCGACCTGCTGCAGCACCTCCGCGCTGGGCTTGCGCAGCCCGCGCTCGATCTGGCTCAGATACGGATTGGACACCCCGGCGGCATCGGCGAGCTGCCGCAGGGACAGCTGCGCGGTGCGCCGCTGCTCGCGGAGGTACTCACCGAGATTGCCGACGTTGAGTGATGCCATGCCACCGATGCTGCACCACCCTGCTAACTATTGCAAGCAAATGCTTGCTGGTGTGTCACACCTCGCATGCCGCCCGGTGGGCCCCGCTCCGCCCCTTCCCCGCCGCCGGCGCCTCACGCCGCCTCCGCCTGCGGGAAGCGCGCGAGCGGTGCCTCGCGCTGGAAGAAGGTCTTCGCGCGGATCATCGCCCGCTCGTCGGCGCGGACCTGGCCCGGACGGGAACCGTTGCCGAGGAGCACGCCGCCGAAGTTCATCCCCAGGTAGGCCGCCGTGTGGTTCAGGGTGGTGACCAGTCCGTCGGCCCGGGCCTCGCCGCGGTCCGCCATGACCGTCACGCCCCACAGCGTGCGGCCCGCCATGCGCCGCTTGAAGTCGGAGCCGGGGACCGCCAGCCAGCCCGACCAGTAGTCGAGGTAGCGCTTGGTGTGCGCGGACAGGCTGTACCAGTACAGGGGCGAGGCGATGACGATGTCGGTGGCCTCCAGGGTGGCCTGCCGCAGCGTCTCCTCGGGCTCGGCCGCCTGCCAGGCCTCGCTCTCGTGGCGTCCGTCCTGGAAGTCGGGCAGCGGTACCCGGGTCAGGTCGATCCAGCGCTGCGGGACGTCCGCCGGCAACTGCTCGGCGGCGGCCCGGGCGAGCATCTCCGTGTTGCCGTCGCTGCGGGAGCTGCCGAGGACGAAGAGGAAGGAGCGGTCCGGGCCGGGGGTGGTGTCGCTGGTCATGTGTGCTCCGGTCTCGGCCCCGGGTCTCCCGGGGCAATCGGTGAGGTACCGGCTTCCAACTCCTTTGCCCGGCCCGCCTATTCCGCGCCCCGCCGGGTCAGCGCCGCCGCCATGCGCCGCACCGCCTCCGTGAGCAGCTCCGGCGAGGCCGCCAGGTTGAGCCGTACGTGCCCGGCGCCGCCCGTGCCGAACGCCGCGCCGGAGACCAGCGCCACCCGGCCGCGCTCGAGGAAGAAGGCGGCGGGGTCGGCACCGCCGAGGTCGAGGGCGCGGCAGTCCAGCCAGGCGAGGTACGTCGCCTCGCCCGGGCGGTGGGAGACGCCGGGCAGGTGCCGCGCCAACAGGTCCCCGAACAGGCGCCGGTTGGCGTCGAGCCCCGCGAGCAGGGCGTCGAGCCAGGCGGTCCCCTCGCGCAGGGCCACGGTGTGCGCCATCACGCCCAGGTGGCTCGGGCCGTGGCTCACCTCCTCCGGCAGGCGTGCCAGGTCGCCGGCGGCCGCGGGGCCGAAGACCGCGAGGGCCGCCTTGAGCCCGGCGAGGTTCCACGCCTTGGACGCCGACATCAGGGACATGCCGTCCTCCGCGCCCGGCACGCTCAGGTACGGCACGAAGGCGGACCCGCCGGCCACGATCGGGGCGTGGATCTCGTCCGCCACGACGCGCACGCCGTGGCGGCCGGCCAGGGCGGCGACCGCGGTGAGCTCCTCGGCGGTGTGCAGGGTGCCGGTCGGGTTGTGCGGGCTGCACAGCAGGTACGCGGCCCGCCGCCCGCCCGCCGCGGCGCGGTGGAACGCCTCCTCCAGCGCGGCGAGGTCGATGCGCAGGTCCTCGCCGAGGGGCACCTCGACGACGCGCCGGTCCAGGTGGGTCACGAACTGGTAGAAAGGCGGGTAGACGGGGTTGTTGACGATGACCGCGTCGCCCGGGCCGGTGACGAGCTTCAGCAGTTCCACGGCGCCGAGCATCACATCGGGGACCAGGGCCGTGCGCTCCACGGCCACGCCGTCCCAGCCCCAGCGCTTGCCGGCGAACTCCGCGAGCGCCTCGGCGTATCCCGTGCCGGCCGGGTAGCCGGTGTCGCCGAGCGCGATCGCGTCGTGGAGCGCCCGCGCGACGGGCTCCGCCAGGGGTACGTCCATCTCGGCGACCCACAGCGGCAGCACGTCCTCGGGATGCGTGCGCCACTTGACGCTGGTGCGCCGGCGGAGCTGGTCGAGGGAGAGCACGCGCAGCGGGTTCGGTACCGGTCCGCCGGGTGCGGCGTGCGCCTGCGGTATGTCGGCCATGGGCACACGGTAGGCCGCGCGCCGCGGGGAAGCACCCCCGCCTGCCCCGTCCGGGCCGCAGCCCGCGGGGCCGGCCGGGCGCAGCCATGTCCCGGTCGGTACGCGCGCCGGGAATTCCCGTGCCGGGAGGGGGTGTTGGGGCGTACGGAGTACCGTGCACCGCGACCCGAACGGAGAACGCGACCGTGACAGCCACCCTCCCGGAGCAGCTCAAGAAGTTCATCGACGAGGCCAGGGCGTTCGCGACCGTGGCGACGCTCCTGCCCGACGGGCAGCCGCACCTGACGGTCGTCTGGATCAAGCGCGACGGCGAGGACCTGCTGTTCTCCACCACCGCGCAGCGCATGCAGGGCAGGAACCTCGCCCGCGACCCGCGGATCACCGTGATGATCAATCCGCCCGACGACCCGTACACGTACGCGGCCGTCCGCGGCGCCGCCACTCTCACGCCGGACCCGGCCGGGGAGCTCGCGGACGAACTGTCGTACAAGTACACGGGTCAGGACTTCGCCTCGTATCTGCAGGGGAGGGCGGACGGCGACCGCGTCGTCGTGCGGGTGACCCCGGCCAGGGTCACCGGGCGCTTCTGAGGGCGGGCGGGACGAGTCCCCGCGGCAGCTCGCCGGTGTGCAGGACGTCCAGGCGGGAGACCGCCCGGGTGAGCACGACGTAGAGGCGGTGCCCGCCGCGCGGTTCGGCATCCACGATGGCGGCGGGCTCGGCGACCACGACGTGGTCGTACTCCAGTCCGGTGGCGAGGGCCGCCGGCAGGACGGTGACCCGGGCGTCCGGCCCGGCCGGCTCCTCGCCCGGTGCGCCCGTGCCGATCCCCGCCCGGGTGAGCGCGTCGCGCAGCAGCGCGGCCGTCGGCGCGGTGGCGATCACACCGATCGAGCCCTCGCGGGCGAGGGCGGCCCGTACCGCCCCGACCGTCGCCGCCGCGAGACCGGCGGACGGCACCCGGCGGACGGTCACCTCGCCCCCGGCCCGCAGCGACCGGGGCCGCGGCACGTCGACGTCCAGGGTGGCGAGCAGCCGGCCGGCGAGCTCCACGACGTTCGCCGGGACGCGGTACCCGGCGGTCAGGGGGATCACGGGCGCCGACGGCTTGCCCAGGTGGGCCAGTTGCGCGGCCCAGCTGCGGGCGGCCCACGGCGTGGTGCCCTGCGCGAGGTCGCCCAGCACGGTGAGGGACCCGGAGCGGGCGCGGCGGGCGATGGCGCGGCACTGCATCGGCGACAGGTCCTGCGCCTCGTCGACGACGATGTGACCATAGCCGCCGGGGCGTTCGACGAGCCCCGCGAGCTCGTCCAGCAGCACCAGGTCGGCCGCCGTCCACCGTGCCGAGCGGTACGAGCGGGGCGGCTCGGCCCAGCGGACGGCGGCCCGCTCGGCCGGGGTCAGCGCCTCGTCGCGCGGATCGGCCAGCACTTCCGCCAGCACCTCCTCGGGCGTCACCTTGGGCCAGCACGCGTCGACGAACGCCGACACCGCCCGGCTCCGCCCGATCCTGCGCACCCATGCGTCGCTCCGCGGCCCGGCGCGGCGCTCGGCCTGCGCCTGAACCGCCCGCACCACCCGGCTGCGCACCCGCTCACGCCCCACCGCATAGGGCGGCGCCTCGGCCCGCACGTCCGCGACGACACGTTCCAGCTCGGCCACCGGCACCCGCCACCGGTACGAGCCGTCCGGCACGGCCAGCGGCTCGGTGGGGCCGGTGACGCGCCGGTGCAGCGCCCGGCGCAGGACGCCCGCCATGCGGGCGTCGTGCTTGACGGCCGCGGCCTCCGCGGAGTCGTGCGCCCGCACCGCGTGCCCGCGCGCCACCTCGTCCTCGACCGTCGACTGCCGGACCTCCGACTCGCCGAGCGCGGGGAGCACTTCGGCGATGTACGACAGGAAGGCGCGGTTCGGCCCGAGGACCAGCAGCCCGCCGCGCCGCAGGCGCTGCGGATAGGTGTAGAGCAGGTAGGCGGCCCGGTGCAGTCCGACGGCCGTCTTGCCGGTGCCGGGCGCTCCCTGTACGCAGACGGAGTCGGCCGGGTCGGCCCGTACGAGGTCGTCCTGCTCGGGCTGGAGGGTGGCGGCGATGTCCCGCATGGGCCCCACGCGGGGCCGCTCGATCTCTCCGGCGAGGATGGCGCTCGCGCCGGGAGCCCCCGGGCCGGCCGGTCCCGGTTCGGCCGTGGCCAGGTGCTCGTCCTCCAGGCCCGTCAGGTCCGCCGGATCGCCGTCGCTGTGCGGTGCCCAGCCGAATCGCCGCCGTACACGCACGCCCTGGGGGTCGCGGGTGCTCGCCTGGTAGAAGGTGCGGGCGACGGGGGCGCGCCAGTCGACGACGAGCGGTGGGGCCGCGGGGTGTTCGCCGATGCGGCGGCGGCCGATGTAGTGGCGCCGGCCGTCCGCCAGTTCGAGCCGGCCGAAGAAGAGGGGGCCCGGCCGCTCCTCGCGCAGCTCCTTGGCGCGGCTGCGCAGCCGGTGCCCGAGGACCTCGGCGTCGGCGCCGGACGCGGAGACGTCCTCGCCGGTGACGACGTGGTGGGCGGCGCCCTCGATCATGCGGGTCAGGGCCGCGCGGCAGGTGTCGTGGTAGGTCCGTTCCGAGCTCAGTTCATGGTCGAGTGTCGTCATTCCACCGAGTATAACGTAACCGAGTTACGTTTTTAACCGAGGCAAAGGATGTCGGAACGATGAACTCCGGGCAACCGGCGATCAACACGAACGGACCATCGTTGACACTCTCCGTGTTCGGAAGCTAACTTCACGGCGTCGTCGCCACACCAGGAGCACGAGGCTCCTCCGGGACTAGCGACGCGAAGGACTTCCTTCCAGTTGACGACTGAGACCGTCTTCGAGATTCAGCCCTTCACCCCTCCGGACACGGGCACGGACACCGCTGCCGGACTCTTCACCGTCCGGCCCTACACCGCCCACTGCCGGGTGATCCACGCCGAGGGCGCCCACGCCGTCATCGGCGTGTCACCCGGCAACAGCTACTTCTCCGCCCAGCGCGTCACCGATCTGGCCCGCTGGGGCGTCGCCCACTTCGACCAGGTGGACTTCGTCTACACCGACCTCCACGTGGCCGAGATGTACGAGGCGTCCGGCTACACCGCCGACGACGCCCGCCGCAAAGCCGTCAAGAACCTGCGCGGCGTGCGCGCCAAGGTCACCGGTGCCGTCGCGGCCGTCGACCCCGAGGGGCGGCGCCTGCGCGCCCACCCCATGTCGGCGTTCCTGGACAACCCGGCGTACCGGGACATCCACCGCCACCTGCGGGACCGGCTGGAGACGGACGCGGACTTCCGCGCGACCTGCAACGCGCTCGTGGACACCTTCCTCTCCTCCAAGGTCCTGGACGGGAAGGCCCCCACGGCCCGGCAGCGCGAGGTGTGCGTGGAGTACGTCTGCGCCGAGGCCCCGCTGTTCCTGGACACCCCTGCCATCCTCGGCGTGCCGTCGTCCCTCAACTGCTACCACCAGCTGCTGCCGATGGCCGAGCTGCTCTACTCGCGCGGCTCCGGCCTGCGCGCCTCCCGCAACCAGGGCCACGCCGTCGTGACCCCCGCAGCACGCGCCACGCGCGCGGAACACGCACCGGGCGCGGAACGCGCCGAAGGAGAGACCGATGTCCACTGAGACGCTTCCGACTCTTCCGACGCTTCGGACCGCCGAGACGCCCCGGACCCTCTCCGACGAGCTGCCGGCCTTCCCCTTCTCCTGGCGCGGCGACCAGCTCCCCGCGGAGATCGAGGACCTGCGCAAGGAGCCGGTCAAGCGGGTGCGCACCATCGCCGGCGACCCCGCGTGGCTGGTGTCCTCCCACGCCCTGTGCAAGCAGGTTCTGGAGGACCGCAGGTTCAGCCTGAAGGACACCTCGGCACCCGGTGTGCCCCGGCAGTACGCCCTGACGATCCCGCCGGAGGTCGTCAACAACATGGGCAACATCACCGGCGCCGGCCTGCGCAAGGCGGTGCTCAAGGCACTGAACCCCAAGGCGCCGGGGCTCGTGGAGTGGATGCGGTCGGCCGCCGCCGACCTGGTCGACCGCATCCTCGCCGACGGCGCCCCGGCGGACCTGCGCGGGCAGTTCGCCGACCCGTACTCGGCGGCCATGCACTGCCACATCCTCGGCATCCCGCAGGCGGACGCACCCCGCCTGATGAGGAGCCTGGACATCGCGTTCATGAACTCCGCGTGCCCCGTCACCGGCGCCAAGCTCAACTGGGACCGGGACATCGCGTACATGGTCGACCGCCTGGACGATCCGTCCACCACCGGGCTGATGGCCGAACTCGCGGCGCTGCGCGGGGACCCGGAGTACGACCACCTCACCGACGAGATGCTGGCGACCGTCGGCGTGACCATGTTCGGCGCGGGTGTCATCTCCACCGCCGGCTTCCTCACGATGGCCCTGTTCGCGCTCATCCAGCACCCGGAGCTGAAGGCCGAACTCCTCGCCGACCGCGGGAAGATCCCCGCGGCCGTCGACGAACTGCTGCGCATCAACCTCTCCATCGGCGACGGGCTGCCGCGCCTCGCGCTGGAGGACGTCGCCCTCGGCGACGTGGAGGTGAAGAAGGGCGAGCTCGTGCTGGTGCTGGTCGAGGGCGCCAACTTCGACCCCGAGGCGTTCCGCGACCCGCACACCGTGGATCTGACGCGCGAGAACAACACCGCGCACCTGTCCTTCGGCGGCGGGCAGCACTACTGCCCGGCGACCGCGCTGGGCAGGAAGCACGCGGAGATCGCCCTGGAGACCCTGCTCGACCGGATGCCCGGCCTGGACCTGGCCGTGCCCGTCGCGCAGCTGGTCTGGCGGACCGGGTTCATGAAGCGCATCCCCGAGCGGCTGCCCGTCCTCTGGTAACCGCCCCGGGGCCCGGGGAAGCCGGCCCCGGCCCGTGGAAGGCCACCCGGCAAGGCCACCTGACCGCCGCCCTCCGTCCGGGGCGGCGGTCGGGTCATGTCAGGGCCCCGGCCAGCCCGTCCGCGAGCTGCCGGAACGCCAGATCCGCGGCGGCCACCGCGTCCGGCTCGACCGCGTCCGCCGCCTCGCCCACCTCGATCCGCCGCCAGTTCTCCTCGGCCAGGATCCGCTGGACGGCGACGATCTGGCCCGCCGCGAGCCGCGCCGCCACCCCGTCCCCGAGCGCCCGGCCCAACGCGCCCTCGGACGCGCCCTGGTACGCGTACAACCGCGCCACCAGGCTCGGCGTCCCGTACAGCAGCCGGTGGAAGGCGAGCACCGGCGGCTCGTCGCACAGTCCGGTCACCGGGTCGCGGCGCGCGAGCCCGTCACGGAAGTGGCGGTGCAGGGCGTCGAGCGGGGCGGTGCCCGCCGGCCGGCCCAGGACGACGCGCGCCGCCTCGTCCCGGTGGTCGGCGAACCGGTGCAGGACGAGGTCCTCCTTGGCGGGGAAGTACCGGAACAGCGTCGGCTTGGAGACGTCGGCCGCCGCCGCGACCTCCGCCACCGACACCCGGTCGAAGCCCTTGTCCAGGAAGAGGGCGATCGCGGCCTCCGAGATCGCCTCGTACGTCTGCCGCTTCTTGCGTTCGCGCAACCCGCTCATGCCGCCGAGCCTACGCACCTGTTGACCTCAAGTCGGCTTGACGTTCCAGACTCGGACCCGCGGGCGCCGGAGGGGCCGGACAACGCCCGCGAACGGAGGGGTGTGAGCGCGATGCGCGTGACGCGGGCGATGAGCTTCGGCGGTCCGGAGGTCCTGGTCCCGGGCGAGGCTCCGGATCCGGTGGCGGGTCCCGGGCAGGTGCTCCTGGACGTCGCCGCGGTGGACACGATCTTCGTGGAGACCCAGGTGCGGTCCGGGTGGGGCGGGGAGTACTTCCCGGTCGAGCCGCCGTACGTCCCGGGGGCAGGCGTGGCCGGTACGGTCCGGGCCGTGGGCGCGGGCGTCGACGAGGCGGCGTGGGCCGGGCGGAGGGTGATCGCCTCCCTCGGCTTCACCGGCGGATACGCCGAACGCGCCGTCGCCGGGGTCCCGGCGCTGGCGCTCGTACCGGACGGCCTCGCGCTCACGGACGCCGCGGCCCTCGTCCACGACGGCGTCACGGCGATCGCGCTGCTGGACGCCACGGAGCTCAAGCCCGGCGAGACGGTGCTGATCGTCGGCGCGTCCGGCGGGATGGGCACCGTCCTGGTGCAGCTGGCCAAGGCGGCCGGCGCCCGTGTCGTCGGCACCGCCCGCGGGGAGGCCAAGGCGGCGCTCGTACGGGAGCTGGGGGCCGACGCGGTGGTGGACGCGAGCACGCCCGACTGGCCGGAGCGTGCCCGCGAGGCGATCGGCCCCGGCGGCGCGGACGTCGTACTGGACGGCGTGGGCGGCCAGGTCGGCGCGGCGGCGTATCCGCTCGTCGCGGACGGTGGCCGGTTCTCCGCGCACGGCGCCCCGACCGGCGGCTTCGCCCAGGTCGACCCGGCCGCGGCGGAGCGGCGCGGGATACGGCTGCTGGGCATCGGTGACGTCCAGCTGACGGATGACGCGCACGCCCGGCTGGCGGGGCGGGCGCTGGCGGAGGCGGCGGCCGGGCGTCTGCGCCCGGTGATCGGCGCGACCTTCCCGCTGGAGCGGGCCGCGGAGGCCCACGCGGCGATCGAGGCGCGGAATCTGCTCGGCAAGGTGGTGCTCACGGTCTGACCCCGGTCGACCGCCACCGCGACCGGCCCGCTCGGACGGTGCGGCGGCCGGGTTCGCAGCCCGCCGCGCCGGCCCGACCGCCGCTGACCGGCCCGGACCCGCGGCCCCCGCCTGGATTCACGCTTCCCGCGGGCTCACCGCACGGCCAGGTTCACGCCCCCAGGCTCCCCGCCCCGGTTCAGGCCCCGGGTTCACCGCCCCGTGCGGTCCACCAGGACCTCGATCCCGTCCAGCAGCCGCTCCAGCCCGAAGCGGAACTCGTCGTCGGGGCCGTCCACGTGGTCGATGACCCCCGCGTCCAGCGTCTTCGCAAGGGCCGGGAAGCGCTCGGGGTCGGCGAGCCGCCGCAGCGTGCGGGCGTAGCGGCCCATGAGGTCGCCGGGGGCCTCGCCGGTCGCCCGCATCGCCGCGTCGAGGTCGGCCCGCAGCCCGGCCTCGCTGCGCACGAAGCCGCTGACCAGCAGGATCACCGACGTCTTGCTGCCCTCGTCGAGCCCCGTGCCGGCGAGGGCGGCCAGGCCCCGGTCCCACCAGGCCACCGAGTTCGGGGTCGCGGGCGGCCCCGAGATCGGCACGTGGAGCGCCCACAGGTGGCGCTGGAACGCCTCCCGTTGCGCCCCGGCCCACCCGGCGAGCGCCTCGCGCCAGCCGGTGCCGGGCGGGGGCGGGGGCGGCGGGGCACCGATGGCCGTGTCGAACATCAGCAGGTACAGCTCGTCCTTGGCGCCGACGTACCGGTACAGGGACATCGTCGAAGCCCCGAGCTCCTTGGCGACGCGGCCCATGGAGACGGCCGCGAGCCCTTCGGCGCCGGCGACGGCCACGGCCGCGTCCACGATGCGCCGGAGGGTCAGGCCGGGCCGCGGCCCCTTGGCGGGGCGTTCGCGCAGGCCCCAGGCGGCCTCGATGCTCGCCGGCAGTCCCGTGCCGTCGTCGGTCGTCATGAGCCGGCGCCTCCTTCTGCTTGACGCACATCCTAGTAATGCGTAACCCTTACGCAGTAACGCGTATGGCATACGCAGAAGGGGGAGCCACCCATGCACGCACCACCGGCCGTCGAGGCCACCGGCCTGCGCAAGACCTACCGGAACGTTCCCGTGCTCGACGGCATCGACCTGCGCGTCGAGCGCGGCACCGTCTTCGCCCTGC